>CAWEXF010000018.1:0-217605 GCA_963812925.1 uncultured Pseudomonadota bacterium
TATTGATCCTCCGAGCCCTCTCCGCCATCACCTCCTTCCGCGAAAATTGATTTCGCGGTCCTGCATTCACTGAAGGTCTGTCGTCAGGTAGGCGAAAACTGTGCGCGGTCCGGGCGCTAGGAAGAACCCTGGCGTGGAGAGTTCCGACCATACCTTGGAATCCAAAACGTTCTGGACCTGCAGGCGAAGAGTGCTGTTTTCGCCGAAGGCCGTGAACTTGTATCGGCCTCCGATACTCAGGGACGTGAAGGCCGGCGTGTAAACGGCGTTGTCGACGCTTTCGGGGGCGGTGCCAACATGCCCCGCCGACACGTCCAGCGACGCGGCCTTCCACCACGGCAAGTCGTAATTGGCCGTGGCCAGGTACATGATCCGAGGTTGACCGACGGCGACTGACCCCACGCCTTCGGCGGCCAGATTCGGCCCGGTGATTCCGACTCTGCCGTCGAGAATGCCGACGTTGACGTGGAAGTTTTCGGTCACCTCGCCTGCAACCGAGAGCTCGATGCCCCTCGCCTGTTGTACTCCGAGTTCTCGATCGATGTTGTTCGTGTCCAGATCGAAATACGGCTCCTGAAGCTCGAACACACCGGCAATGATCTTCAACTTGGGTGTCACGGCATAACGCGCGCCCGAATCGACCTGCCAGGTCAGGGATGCCGGCAGCACGGTTCCGCTATTGCGCGCGTAGTTCGGCGCAACCCCGGAATTCTCGAGTCCCTGCGTGTACCCGGCGTAAACCGTCAATTGCGGAGTGACTGCGAAAGCTGAGTTGGCGTAGGCACGAAAAGGACGCGCCGAGACCCGCGATTCCGCTGTCCCGGGAGAGACGTCCGTCTCGCGGTAGTCTTCCTTTTGGATGCCCATCTCGAGCACGCCGAGACTCTTCCAATCGACGCGGTACGCAGCCCCGATGCTCCACAGTTCGGCGTGGTCGATCGCGCGCGCCGAATACGTAAAATCCGGTTCCGGCACCTGGACTATCGTGCCGATGGTGGCTGGACCAACATCGACGACATCCTCGCCGCCGTAGTTCGCCGTGGTGTCGCGGCCGCGAGTCATGAGGATCACCTGCTGGCGCCAATCGCCCGTCATGAAAGTGCCAGTCAGGCGCATTTCTCCCGAGGTGGAAGCTGTCCTTTGATCCGGAAAGCCGACAACCAGATGCTCCGCCTGGCCGCTCGGCTCGACGTCGGTGTAGAGATCCGCAAAACTTACGGGGCTGTCATTTGTCGATCGAAAAACTCCGGCTCTCAGCGACCACGCATCGCTCAGCCGGGCGGCGACGAGGCCGCCCAGATTCATCGTCACGTTTTGGCCTTTGGCCCAATTCTGCGCCACGTAACCTTTCGCGATTGGGGGAGGAGGGAAGTCACCAGCCGTGAAAAATTCCGGAAGTGTTTTGGCGTCGCTGGTCTGCTGCCAATCAACCAGCGCGCGCACCGTCACTTTCGAATTCGGTGTCCACTGAGGTGTTGCACCTGCGCTCGTGATCCGTGACGTCAATCCGGGAAAGGAGGCTCCATAGGATGACTGCGTGCTGACTTGAGTGCTTACACCGATCGGCAACACGAGCGTCTTGCCGATCAGGGGAACGCTCCCATCGATGCTGATGCCCCATGCGTCGTCGGGACCGACATTTGCGATGATGGTCGCGGTGGGGGTATCGCCTCCCACGTTGCGCAGGTTGTAATCCACGATGCCTGTCGGCGCAGGAAACGGATAGCCGATCTCGCTGACACCGACGTGAATGGTCGAGCCCTCGACGACACGATCGGAGGGAGCCCCTTGCAGGTCGAAATACATCCCGTCGATCCGCACATTGCCGGCGGTTATCGGGCTGAACCCGCGAACCGATCCCGGGCTGTATATGCCAACCGACTCCAGCCCGAGAGTAAGTCCGAAGGCGTCGTCGGCCGAATTTATGGGATTATCGGACGCGTGCTGGGCCCGCGCCGCGGTCATCTGGAGAGTCGCGAAAATGGCCGCGACTACTAGAGAACATTTCCCACTCCGAGCAGACGCTACGCGCATATGGTCTCCAAACCCAAACCGCTCCTGGCTTGGCAGCGGTAGGGGCTACGGCGTCGTTGAGGCCGTCGAGTCCGAACACGGTCTAGTGGGGATATTTCTATTCAATCCATTCCCGGTAGGCGCTTGTCGCCCGACTGCTGGTGGCGGCTCGATTTGGCGGCAACGCCTTCTTCTCCATCGCAGCGGAAGTCTCGCCTTACTCTGATGCGAGACAGAAAATTACACAAATTCATTATTTTCACGATTATAGTGCCAGTGGAGCACGATTCCGTTATTCGTCGGGAGAACACCTTAGGAGACCCCCTTGCTTGATGATTTACGCGCCCTCGTAGAGTTTGCCCGTGCCGGCTCCATCGCCGGTGCAGCCGAGCGTCTATACCGGACACCCTCTGCTGTTACCCGGCAAGTGCAAAGGCTGGAGGCTGCATTGGGTGCCGAGTTGCTCGACCGCTCGGTAAAACCTCCGCGTCTGAACTCGCTTGGCTCCAGGGTGCTCGAACAAGCGCGAGATCTGCTGCAGCGGACGGAGGCGCTGAAATCTCTTACCTCGAGCGACGCTGAACCTCACGGCCTCTTGCGCATCGGGCTCTCGCATCCCCTGGCCGAGAGGACGCTTATCGACCCTATTCTGGCGCTGGCTGAAAAATACCCCAAGGTCCGACTGCGGCTGTTGAGCGAACTCACCGGTGAATTATTTCACCGGCTGCTCGCGGGTGAACTCGACGCTGCTGTCGTGCTTTTGCCAGAAGGTAAAACCGCGCCTCCGCCTCTTCTGACGCAATTCATCGCCAGCGACCGCATGGAGATCGTTCAAAGCGCCGCAGGCAAGGTTGACGGTGATTGGAAAAGTTTGGGCAGAGCACCCTGGGTGCTCAATCCGCCCGGGTGCCCCCTTCGGGCAAGCCTCATCGAGCGGATGGAGCGTGCCGGCTTCACGCCAACGATTGCGGCTGAAGTCCACAACATGCATTTGCAGCTGGCGTTCGTTCAGTCCGGTTATGGTGTCGGGTTGTTGCCTGCTCGCTTCATTGTTAGGAATCATTCCATCAACACCGTGAAAGTACTGCGTCCTCCATCGTTTGGCCTGCACCCGTCCATCGCGATAGTCCGGGCTGGGCAACTTGGCGCCTTGGGGAAGGCCGTCGAACTGTTGGAACACAGGTTTCGGCGATTGTTTGAGGCAGCCGACACGACGAAGCCCGTGACGAGGCGCCGTTGAGCTGTGCCCGCGAATCGGCGGGCGGCGCGACCGCCCAAGTAGTCCGCTCGATCCTCATCCTGCGTGGTCAGTGCGTCTCCTTATGCGGAACTCACCGCCCTTTATGGCGTGGCAACCAAAGCGGCTCAGCTTCGTAGGACAGTGCATCCGTACGCTGACGCACGGACGAATGGGCATCAGCGTCGTACAAATGCCAGCGCACTCATTATCGCAGCCTGACCCTGCGGCAGCGGGGTCGCCGAGACGTTTCTGACCGCGCACGTCGGCGGTGCACCACGCCATCGGCGCCGCTTGGCGACTACAGGCGCTGGAACACCCGGAGACTTCCCCATGACAGTTGACACGCTCCCTTCCGAACTGCTGCAGAGGATGGACGCCTACTGGCGCGCCGCCAACTACCTGTCGGTCGGTCAGATCTATCTATATGACAATCCACTGCTCAAGGAGCCGCTCAAGCTCTCGCACGTCAAGCCGCTCGTGGTCGGGCACTGGGGTACGACACCCGGTCAGAACTTCATTTACGTGCATCTGAACAGGGTCATCAAGAAGTACGACCTGAACATGTTCTATATCGCCGGTCCCGGTCATGGCGGCCCAGCGATCGTGGGCAATGTGTATCTCGAGGGAACCTGGAGCGAGGTGTATCCGGACGTCACGTTGGACGAGGCCGGGCTGAAGAAGCTCTTCAAGCAATTCTCGTTTCCTGGCGGCATCTCGAGTCACGTGGCGCCGACCACGCCGGGATCGATTCACGAGGGCGGGGAGCTCGGCTATTCGCTCAGCCACGCCTTCGGAGCGGTGTTCGACAATCCCGATCTGATCGTGGCTTGCGTCGTGGGCGACGGGGAGGCGGAAACGGGACCTTTGGCGACCGCATGGCAGTCCACCAAGATGCTCAATCCGCTGACCGACGGCGCCGTGCTGCCGATCCTGCACCTCAACGGCTACAAGATCAGCAATCCCACCGTGCTGGCCCGCATCGAGCACGAGGAGCTGGAGCACTTCATCCGCGGCTGCGGGTGGACGCCTCATTTCGTCGAGGGTGATGACCCACGGACGATGCACCAATTGATGGCCGGCACCCTGGACAAGGCCATCGAGGACATTCGGAGCATCCAAGCCCAAGCTCGCAGCCGGACCGGCGTGCCTCGAGCGCGCTGGCCCATGATCGTGCTGCGCTCGCCGAAGGGCTGGACAGGGCCGAAAGTCGTCGATGGGCTGCCGGTGGAGGGCACCTTCCGAGCGCACCAGGTGCCGCTGCTGGTGGATTCGGAGCATCCGGGGCATGTGCAACAGCTCGAGAGCTGGATGAAGACCTACAAACCCGAGGAGCTGTTTGATCAGCAGGGCCGGTTGCGGCCGGAACTCGCCGAGCTGGCGCCTGCGGGCGAGCGGCGCATGGGCGCAAATCCCCACGCCAATGGTGGCGCTCTGCTGCGCGACCTGCGCATGCCGGACTTTCGCACCCACGCCGTGACGGTGCCCTCGCCGGGCGCCGTAGACGCGCAGGATACATTCGTGCTCGGCCGGTTCCTGCGAGACGTGGTCAAGCTCAATGTTGATCAGCGTAACTTCCGCATCTTCGGGCCCGATGAGACTCTCTCGAATCTGCTGGGCGCCGTGTTTGAAGTCACGAACCGTCAGTGGGACGCCCGTGAGATCGAAAGCGATGAGTTTCTCGCCCCCGGCGGCCGCGTGCTGGATTCCATGCTCAGCGAGCACCAGTGCGAGGGCTGGCTGGAAGGGTACCTGCTCACCGGGCGGCATGGGCTCTTCAACAGTTACGAGGCCTTCATCCGCATCGTCGATTCGATGGTCAGCCAGCATGCCAAGTGGCTGAAGGTCACCGCGGAGCTGCCCTGGCGGCGCAGGATCGCCTCGCTCAACTTTCTGTTGGCCTCTCACGTCTGGCAGCAGGATCACAACGGCTTCACGCACCAGGATCCGGGCTTCCTCGACCACGTCATCAACAAGAAGGCCGATGTCGCGCGCGTCTATCTACCGCCGGACGCCAACTGTCTGCTGTCGGTATTCGATCACTGTCTGCGCAGCCGGCACTACGTGAACGTGGTGGTGGCAGGGAAGCACGCGCTGCCGCAGTGGCTCACCATGGAGGCGGCGGTCGTGCACTGCACGGAAGGCATCGGCATCTGGCAGTGGGCGAGCAACGACCAGGGCAGCGAGCCGGATGTGATCATGGCCTGCTGCGGCGATACGCCGACGCTGGAGATCCTGGCCGCGGTGTCCATCCTGCGCGAGCACCTCCCGGACCTGAAGATCCGGGTTGTAAATGTGGTGGACCTGATGAAGCTGCAATCGAGCTCCGAGCATCCGCACGGGCTCAACGACTGGGATTACGACTCGCTCTTTACTCGCGACAAGCACATCGTCTTCGGCTTTCACGGCTATCCCTGGCTGGTGCATCGCCTGACTTATCGCCGCACCAACCAGAACCTGCACGTGCGCGGCTACAAGGAGGAGGGCACGATCACGACCGCCTTCGACATGCGGGTGCAGAATGACCTGGACCGCTTCCACCTGGTGATCGACGTCATCGATCGGCTGCCGCAGCTGGGTACCAAGGGCGCGTATCTGAAGCAGCGGATGCGAGACAAGCTGATCGAGCACAAGCAGTACATCGACCAGCACGGTCAAGACTTGCCTGAGATCTGCGGCTGGAAGTGGAACCTGTCCCGAAGGAGCATGCCGGCGCCGCTACTCGCACGACCTGCGGCATAGCCTGCAACGGCAGCCAGCATGACAACCCAAACCGCCGCGCCCAAAGCACGCCCTGCAAAGCCCGATCGGGAGGACGAGCTCAAAACGCTGCCCATGCCGGAGGTGGAGAAGAGATTAGGTTCGTCGCCGAACGGTCTCACTCAGGCGGAAGCCGCAAAACGGCTGACCGAATACGGGCCCAACGAGATCGAGGAGATCAAGCCTAATCCGCTACTGAAATTCCTGTCCTATTTCTGGGGTCCCATTCCCTGGATGATCGAAACGGCGGTCATTCTGTCGGGGGTAGTGGGTCACTGGCCCGATTTCGGCATCATCATCTTCCTGCTCATAGCCAATGCGGTGGTGGGCTTCTGGGAAGAGCGTCAGGCTGGCAACGCCGTCGCCGCCTTGAAGGCAAAACTTGCGATCAACGCGCGGGTGCGGCGGGATGGAAAATGGATTATTCCGCCGGCGCGCGAGCTGGTGCCGGGCGACGTGATCCGGGTGCGCTTGGGTGACATCGTGCCGGCGGATGCGCGCCTGTTGGATGGCGATTCGCTGGAGGTCGACCAGTCCGCGCTGACGGGAGAATCCCTGCCTGCCACGCGCGCTTGCGGCGAGGCGGTGTTTTCCGGTTCGATCGTGCGCCGCGGGGAAATGGGCGCATTGGTGTATGCCACCGGCTCCCGCACCTATTTCGGCCGCACGGCGAAGCTGGTGCAGGAGGCACACACCGTCAGCCACTTCCAACGGGCGTTATTGAAGATCGGCAATTACCTGATCATCCTGGCGGCGGTGCTGGTCGGGGCGATCGTCGCGGTGGCGACCTTCCGTGGCGATCCACTCCTGACCACGCTGCAGTTCGCGCTGGTGCTCATCGTGGCGGCAATTCCCGTGGCGATGCCGGCGGTGCTCTCGGTGACCATGGCGACCGGTGCGCGCCGTCTTGCCCGGAAGAAGGCAATTGTCAGCAAGTTGGTGGCCATAGAGGAGCTGGCGGGCGTCGACGTGCTTTGTGCGGACAAGACCGGCACGCTGACGCAGAACAAGCTGACGCTGGGCGATCCGTTCGGGATCGACGGCATTTCGCCAGAACAGGTCATCCGCTATGCCGCGCTCGCGTCCCGGGCGGACAACAATGACACCATTGATCTCGCCATTCTGGACGGCGTGCCGGACAAAAACTCGCTCAAGGATTATGAGCGGGTTCATTTCCAGCCGTTCGATCCGGTACACAAGTGCACCGAGGCCACCGTCAAAACCAGAGATGGCGGCACGTTCAAGGTGATCAAGGGCGCGCCACAGGTGATCGTGGCGCTGGCTACCAACGCGGGACAGGTGCGGACGGCCGTCGAGACGGCGGTCAATGATTTCGCTGCGCGCGGCTTTCGCTCGCTCGGTGTGGCAAGGACCGAGGGTGAAGGGCCGTGGCAGTTCCTCGGCGTGCTGCCGCTGTTCGATCCGCCCCGCGATGACGCCAAGGGCACCATAGCGACCGCGCGGGCACTGGGTGTCAAAATCAAGATGGTCACGGGCGATGCCCTCGCCATCGCCAGGGAAACCGCCGGCAGGCTGGGCATGGGCGTGAACATTCTCGACGCCGGCGGCCTGGGCGAGGTCCGACGTGATGAAACCTCGGCGGTTGCCGACTCGATAGAGCAGGCCGACGGTTTCGCCCAGGTGTTTCCCGAGCACAAGTTCCACATCGTGGACGTGCTGCAGAGGCGTGGGCATATCGTCGGCATGACGGGAGACGGGGTGAACGATGCTCCCGCGCTCAAGCAAGCCGACTGCGGCATCGCCGTCTGCGGTGCGACTGATGCGGCGCGCGCGGCGGCTTCAATTGTGCTGACGACACCGGGTCTGTCGGTGATCATCGATGCGATCAAGGAAAGCCGCAATATCTTCCAGCGGATGCAGAGCTATGCGATCTACCGGATCGCCGAGACGTTGCGGGTGCTGCTGTTCATCACGCTCGCGATCCTGATCTTCAACTTCTACCCACTGACGGCGGTGATGATCGTCATCCTGGCGCTGCTCAATGACGGCGCCATCCTCTCCATTGCCTACGACAATGTCCGTTACCAGAAGCAGCCCGAGGCCTGGAACATGCGCCTGGTGCTGGGGATTGCCACGGTACTGGGCATCGTCGGCCCGATCGCATCGTTCGGCCTGTTTTACCTTGGCGACCGCGCTTTTCATCTGGATGGGCCGCATCGCCAGACGCTGGCGTATCTGATGCTGTCCGTGGCGGGACATTTGACGATCTTCCAGACCCGCACGCGCGGTCCGTTCTGGTCCGTTCGGCCCGCGCCCGCGCTGTGGATGGCGGTGCTCGGCACGCAGCTCATCGCGACACTCATCGCGGTGTATGGATTTCTCATGACGCCCATCGGCTGGAGCTGGGCCGCATGCGTCTGGGGCTATGCCCTCGTCTGGTTCTTCGTGACTGATCCCGTGAAGCTGCTGGCGTATCGGATTCTTGACCCGCCCAGCGACAGCGCCGAGTCTGCCACCCGGCTAAAGCCCCAAGCTGTCAGGAAGGCGCCTCTCGAGGGCACCCGGCGGATAGCGACGGATTTGAAGCCGCAGATTGCAATGCGCGCCTATGAGTTGTACGAACAGCGAGGCCGCCAGGATGGTCGAGCGGTTCAGGACTGGGAGACTGCGGAGGCCCAGATCCGCAAGGAGCGCGTGGCCAAATGAATCGATGCGACCGATGTAAGTAACAGCGACGGCGGGGTGCAGCATGTCGATCAATATCGAGCATTTTCTCGTGCGCGAAGGCGCCGACGTCAATCTCAAGAAATGGCCGACGAGAATCGACCCGGTGTGCGAATCGAAGCGGCAATACGCCGAGCTTCTGGACGAGCACGTGGCCAAGCTGAGCTCGATGCAACAGCTCCTCTATGCCGCCAGCAGCCATGCCCTGTTGGTCATATTCCAGGGAATGGACGCGGCGGGGAAGGACGGCGCCATCAAGCACGTGATGTCAGGGGTCAACCCGCAGGGCTGCCAGGTTTTCAGCTTCAAAGCTCCCAGCGCTACCGAATTGGCCCACGACTTTCTCTGGCGAACCACGTGCGCTCTGCCGGAGCGTGGCCGGATCGGCATCTTCAATCGATCCTATTACGAGGAAGTCCTGGTAGTGCGGGTGCATCGCGATATTCTGCGCGCCGAAGCGCTATCGGATGCCAGAGGTCACGGCAAGAAGCTTTGGCATGATCGGTACCGCTCGATCGTGGACCTCGAGCGACATCTGTACGTCAACGGTACCGGGGTCATCAAAGTCTTCCTGCATCTTTCGAAGGAAGAGCAGCGCAAGCGCTTTCTGGCGCGTATCGACGCGCCGGACAAGAACTGGAAGCTCAGTCTTGCGGACATCAAGGAGAGGGGCTACTGGAAGCACTACATGAAGGCGTACGAGGAGTGTCTGAGCGCCACCAGCACGGCTCAGGCGCCCTGGTATGTCGTCCCTGCAGACGACAAAGATAACGCCCGGCTGATCGTGTCCAGAATCGTGCTCGATAGCTTGGAGGAACTCAAGCTGACCTATCCGCGGACGGACGCCAAGCACCGCCGGGAGTTGCGACTCATCGGCAGGCGGCTCGCGAGATGAAGTCGATGATGATGCCCTCGCTCGATGACGATCCTGCGGACAATGAAGCCGCCAATGAGTCCGAGAACGACCCAAGAAGACAATGACATCCTGATCTCCAGCAGCTGCGCGAGCGGCGAGCGTCTCGCCGCCGGTCGCGGGATATCGATCGCACCCGAGCTATGTGTGGCAGCGTCCCGACTCGCCGAGCTACTGCGTGCTTCAATGGGGACTTGAACCAACCAACGGAGATTCACATGTACATCGGCACCGGCATACTCGGAACCATCCTCATCATCGCGCTCATCGTCTACCTGCTGCGCAGGGCGTAGCGGTGCTCGAGGGGCAACGGCGGCAGGCCGCGGGGCCTGCCCCGGATACGTTTCGTGACGCCATGAAAGAAGCATCAGCTGGGCACGGCTGACAGTCGCCCGCACTAATGCAGATGAAGAGTACCGCTGCCAAGCAATCCCAGCAGTCCGATGATGATCAGATAGATTGCGACGATGTAGTTCAACAGGCGCGGGACCACCAGGATCAGGATGCCTGCAATCAGCGACACGAGTGGCCCAATTGTGAGATGAAGATTCATGGAAGGCTTCCCTTATTGAATGCGGCCTGTAAACACGATGTTAGTGCTGGGCAAAATCCGTCCGCGCTGCCGATGTCGGAACTACCCTGGCAGGTGCCGCAAGCGGTTTCTTGACGGGCAGGGACGCCAGATGGCTCACCACAACCGACTGGCCGACGAGTAGCAGAGCGAGAATAATCAGACACAGGACCGCCTGCGCGACGTTCGTTGCCCGGTCCGGGATCCAAGTCACCTTCGATCCGCCAGATGGGGCCCTTTGCGCTGCGATCTCGGGTTCCGACCGGCGCGGCAAGAGAGTGATCAGGCGCGCAGCAATCGTGCCGCTGTCCTGAGGCGTCGCAGAGCCCTTGGGTAAGGCCGAAATCACTCCGGCCAAGGCGCGAGCGGCGGCCTCGCCCGGCAGCCGAGCGAGCTTGGCGGCCTCCTCCCAGGGGTCGATGTCCAGGCGTGCAAGGACCGACAGCACCGTGAGGGGGCCGCCGTCCGGATCTTCTCGAATCGCCGCATAGAGAAAGGGGTCAAAGCGTGATTCGAGGGCAGAAGTTGCAGTCGCGAGCGTCATTTCAATCACCACACGGCTCTCGGAGCTTGTCCGCCGCTGCTTCAAGCCAGTGGGACAAAGGACACGGTCGAGAAGTGCGCAGAATGACGGGTCCGCCGCCGCCCGTCGGTGCGGTGGCCCTCGTAGCTTCCTGGCGCCACCATTTGCGCACTCCGTAGGTGCACGCGGTGGCATTTGTGTCCGCTACCGTACGCAGGGCGTACCTGCTAATATCGATGCGGTGGGGTAGCGACTTCGCCATGGCGAAGCCGATGGATGGTGGTGAAGACTCGCCTCATCGACGACGAACTCTACCCTTATGCCCATCATCCACCTTCCGACGCAAAATCTCCTGCTGGCTGCGCTGCCACCACTCGAGCGCGAGCGGATCTATCCGCATCTGCAGCGGGTCCCGATGGCGCTCGGCAAGGTCTTGTACGAGTCCGGGGATGTCCTGCGCCACGTTTACTTTCCGACTGACTCCATCATATCGCTGCTGTACGTCATGGCTGACGGCGCTTCGGCGGAAATCTCGGTGGTGGGCAATGAGGGTCTGATCGGGGTGGCACTGTTCATGGGGGGTGAAACGACCCCGAGCCGAGCGATCGTCCAGAGTGCGGGGTCCGCGTACCGGCTGGTCGGACAACGGCTCAAGGAGGAGTTCCACCGTAACGGGGCGATGCAACTTCTGCTACTGCGCTACACGCAAGCGCTGCTGACGCAGATGGCCCAGACCGCCGTATGCAACCGGCATCACTCGGTCGACCAGCAGCTGTGCCGCTGGCTGCTGCTGTCTCTGGACCGGCTGCCTTCCAACCAATTGACCATGACCCAGGAGCTCATTGCGAACATGCTCGGGGTGCGCCGTGAAGGTGTCACCGAAGCAGCCGGCAAGCTGCAGAAGCTCGGGATCATCCGCTACGCCCGTGGGCGGATCACGGTGCTGGACCGGCCCCTGTTGGAACAGCTGTGTTGCGAATGCTATGCCGTGGTCAAGAGGGAGACCGATCGCCTGCTGCCCCAGTTGCCCGATCCGTCCGAGTTCGAGACCGGTCGGGCCGCGGCCGACATTGCAGTCGGTGCGCCCGAGTAAGGGGAATTTGCGCACCGCGGCGCTAGAGGCGCTGTCAGCCTCAGTCCCTGACGACTTTGATCTTGCCATGGACACACCGGCGGCGTTGCTCGAATCAACTTTCCACGGGTAGACAGACGGTAAATTCGCTTCCCTGTCCCAGGCCAGCGCTCTCGGCCATGACGGTGCCGCCGTGTGATTGGACGAGATCACGCGCCAATGCGAGGCCGATGCCGAGCCCGCCGGTTCGCGGGCCGGTTGCTTCCGCCTGCTTGAACAGGTCGAATATGTGTGGGAGAGCCTCGGCGACGATGCCGATTCCGGAGTCGCTGACGCGAACGATGGCCTGACCGTCGTGCGAGTGCATGCGCACGGCCAGCTCACCGCCGGTGTGGGTGTACTTGGCAGCGTTGGCGAGCAAGTTCACGAACACCTGCTCCAGGCGGCCGGGGTCGCCTTGCAACCATACTGGAGCGTCGGGCAAAGCGGCGGTCAGGCGGTGATGCCGCTCCTGGATAGCCGGCTCGAGTGTCTCGATGGCGCGGCCGACGACGAGGCGTAGATCGATCCGCTCGCGTTGCAGCTGCAAGCGGCCGAGGGTGACCCGCGAGACGTCCAGCAGGTCGTCCACGAGCTGCGTCATGCGCTGCACTTGGCGCTCGATCAGCGATCGCGCCCGCTGCCGCGCAAGGAGGGATTCTCCCGCCGAGCCGTCCAGGAGGCAGGCTGCATAGTGGATCGAGGCGAGGGGGTTGCGCAGCTCGTGGGCGAGCACGGCCAGAAACTCGACCCTGCGATGGTTGGCCGTAGCAACGGCTAAGCTATGGCTCGCGCCGTCCATGAGGATCTCGGCATCGACCTTGTAGTGCGCTCCGATGAAGGCGAGCGGCGTGCCGGCTTCCTGAGTGCTCGGCCACCTCATCAGTAGCTGGCTGACTCGATCGCGCATAAGACCTCCGCGTTCAGAGGGGGACCGCGCGTGCCCTGTAACAGCCAAGCTGCACCGAACGACGGCCCGCTTCTGTGCGGTAACGGACATAGCGGGCGTCAACGGCGGCTGACCTGCTGACGGTTGCGCGCGCAGTCGGATGGCATGCACCGTAATGGATCAGATGCGCCGAAAACGGGAGGCGCGGATCAGCGCGTGATACACGACGAGGACCACGATCGCCCCGATCGTGGCGACAACGAAGCTGTAGAGATTGACTCCGTTCACGCCCTGCATCCCGAAGCCGTGGAACAACCAACCACCGACGACGGCGCCGCCGATGCCCAGAAGAATATCCACAATGACATCTTCTCCGGTCCGGTTGACGATCTTGCTGGCGATGAAGCCCGCAATGAGTCCGAGAATGATCCAGCCGATGATTGACATGAGAATCTCCGATCGCCGTCGCGACCTGACGACCTTAGCCGCAATAGCCAGTGCGATCGGTGCGGCGGCGAACGTAGGGCCGTTCCAGGGGCAACCTCGTGGTCATGAAGAGCCATGTACGTTGTCGCACAGACGGCTTCGGGGTGACTCGGCTCGAATGCATTCTCAGAACACTTTGCCGCTCGCGTGTCGTGTCGAGAACCGTACTTCTAATCCAGGACGATTGCCCGGACGTCCAGTCAGTTCGAGAGGCGCTCATCCGCTCGAGCGATGGCGCCTTCCAGGTCGAATGGGTGATGCTCTGCTCCCAGGGCCTGAAGCGCCTCGCCGAGGAAGACAATCCGGGAGGACAACCAGTGGCTATAGCGGCGGTGCTCGTAGACCTATTCCTGCCCGACAGCCGCGGAATCGAGACCTTCGACCGCATCTTTCGCCTGGTGCCGCAGATTCCGATCCTGGTCCTCAGCGCGAAGCAGGACGAGGATGTCGCGAAGCTCGCAGTTCAGCGGGGTGCACAGGACTATCTTCTGAAAGCGGGCCTGGACGGCTACCTATTGGCAAAGATGCTGCGCGGCGTGGTCGAGCGTGCCGCCAACGCGGAAACGCTGTTCGAGGAGCAGGAGCGCGCACAGGTCACTCTCAACTCCATCGGGGATGCCGTGATCAGCACCGACGTCGGCGGGCGTGTGACCTATCTCAATGCCGCTGCTCAAAATATAACCGGTTGGTCGCTGGAGGAGGCGGTAGGCCGTCCGCTCGAGGACGTCTTCCGAATCGCCGACGCCACCACCCGGGAGACCGCGCAGAATCCCATGACGTTAGCCATCCTGGAAAACAAAACCGTAGCCCTAACGTCGAACTGCGTGCTGATCCGGCGCGATGGCACGGAAGCCGCCATCGAAGACTCCGCCGCACCCATCCACGACCGCCGGGGACACGTGACGGGTGCCGTCATGGTGTTTCGTGACGTGAGCATGGCGCGGGCGTTGTCGCTCAAGATGGCCCATCTGGCGCAGCACGACAGCCTCACCGATTTACCCAATAGAGTCCTGTTGAACGACCGGCTGACCCAGGCGCTGGCGCTGGCTCACCGTAAAGAACAAAGGCTGGCGCTGCTATTCTTGGATCTGGATCGCTTCAAGAGCATCAACGATTCCCTCGGTCACGCCATCGGCGATCGCTTGCTGCAGTCCGTGGCGGAGCGGTTGCTCACCTGCGTACGCAGCTCCGACACCGTCAGCCGGCAGGGAGGCGATGAATTCATCATCCTGCTCCCCGAAGTGACTCGGCCGGCGGATGCGGCCGTCACCGCCGAGAAAATACTCCTCGCCCTGAGCACGCCGCATCGCATCGACCGGCAGGATCTGCATCTCGCCGCAAGCATTGGAATCGTCACCTACCCCAATGACGGCACGGAGGCCAAGACATTGCTGAAACATGCGGATCTTGCGATGTACCGCGCCAAGGACAGTGGGCGCAACACTTATCGGTTCTTCGAGCCGGACATGAACGGGTACACGGCCGACCGGCAATCCCTCGAAAGCGGACTGCACCGCGCCATCGAGCGTCACGAATTCGTGTTGCACTATCAGCCGATAGTGAGCCTGGACTCGGGGCAGCTCATCGGCGTCGAGGCTCTCATCCGCTGGCGTCACCCGCAGCGCGGGCTCGTGTCTCCGGCACAATTCGTGCCGATTGCCGAAGAATCCGGGTTCATCACGGCGATCGGCCGGTGGGTCCTGCACGAAGCCTGCCGCCAATCACGGGCGTGGCGAGCCGCGGGCCTGCCGCCGATGCGCGTCGCGATCAACATCTCCACGGTGGAATTGCGCGACAAGGCCTTCGTGGAAAGTGTCGGCGGCATTCTCGAGGAGCATGGTCTCCTGCCGCGGGATCTGGAGCTCGAGCTGACCGAGACCTTCCTGATGCGCGATTCGAATTCGACCGCGGCGGTGCTTCAGTCCCTGAGTGATCTCGGCGTGCGGATCGCGCTCGATGACTTCGGCACGGGCTATTCGAGCTTGAGTCACTTGAAGCGCTTTCCGATCGACACGCTGAAGATCGATCAGTCGTTCGTGCGCAATCTTCCGACGGATGCCGATGATGCCAGCATCGTCGACGCCGTGATCGGCATGGGCAAAGGACTGCAGATCCGGGTGGTTGCGGAAGGCGTGGAAACGCGGGAGCAGCTCGCGTTTCTGCGCAAGCGAGGCTGCCCCGAGGGTCAAGGCTACTACTTCGGCCGACCTGTGAGCGCGCGCGAATTCACTCAGCTCCTCCGGCGCAGCGCAACGAACTCCCGCGTGCCCGATGGACGAGCGGCAGGTAACTCTTTCGGCCCCTGCGGATAACCGTCCGCGCAGGTGCTGCCGTTGCCTTCGACTGCTGCCGGCCGCGAGCCGGCCTCATCCGTTCGCTGTCGCACAGATGTCGTGGCGACAGCCGCCTACCCTCGGCGGCACGAATGTTGCCCCCTCGGGCGCCGCGGCTCGTTCATCGGAGAATTCATGAAACCCGTTCAGTCCGTCAGTGAGGCGCTTCTCGAAGCTGCGGTAAGGCGACGGCCGTGAGTCGCACGCTTGCGCGTAGCGCACGACGGGGCGGATCGGCTGGCATTCCAATGAGGAACAGCGTCCTTGCCGGGCTCCTCGCCGCCGACTACGAGCACGTTTTACCCAAGCTCGAGCACGTGACATTGACGTGCGGTCGGACGCTCTATCACGCGGATCAGGAAATCGCGGCCGTATATTTTCCCGAGGATGCCGTCGTGGCGATGATCGACACCATGGCGGATGGCCGAACCGTGGAAGTCGGCATCATCGGGCGTGAAGGACTCGTGGGGGTCAATGTCTTCCTGGGCGGCGTCATCACTCCAGACAAGGCAGTCGTGCAACTTTCGGGCGGCGCCATGCGGATGAGCGCGGATCATCTGCGCGCGGAGACGCGCTTCGGGAGCCCGCTGCAGCAGTTGCTTCTGGGATACGCGCTGACGTTTCTCGCCGTGATCAGCCAGTCGGTCGCATGCAGCCAGCACCACGACATAGAGCAGCGCCTGGCGCGCCTGCTGCTGATCCTGAATCACTACGCCGGTTCGCAAGAGTTCTCGATGGTGCAGGCAGCGCTTGCAGGCCTGCTGGGAGTGCGTCGGGCCGGCATTACCGGGGCGGCTGGCAAACTTCAGGCCCAAGGCCTGATCAAGTATGAGCGCGGCCGCATCGCGGTTCTCGACGCGCGAGGCTTGGAGAAGACCTCCTGTGAGTGCTATCGGTTCATCAGGCGCCAATACCCACACTTCCAGCGCTTGCTGCCGCGATTGTTGTCCCGCGGGTGACTGAGACAGGCTCCGCCTACCATAGGGTATTTCGGTGAGCTCCGTGGCGTGCCGGCCCCGCGACCGCCAGGGCGACCGCGCTTGCGACGGGGAGGATGCTCACGGCACCATCGCGCGCAAGAGCGCGGAAATCTCGATCGTGGCGAAGTTTGAGAACGTGTCGCAGACCGCGTAAGGCAGGATGATGAGGTCGTTGAGGCGCATGGCGCCGCAGGTATACACCACGTTCGGGACGTAGCCCTCGCGCGTGGATCGCCCGGGGCGCAGCAGCGGCTCCGGCAAGCGGGCGAGAACCTTGGAGGGGTCCTGCTTGTCGAGGAGAGCGGCGCCAATGCAATACCTTCTCATCGGTCCGACGCCATGGGTCAGCAGCAGCCAGCCCTCCTCGAGGTCGATGGGAGACCCGCAGTTGCCGATCTGTACGAACTCCCAGGGGAATCGAGGCTCGAGCAGCGCCACGCCTTCGTCCCATGAGTAGAGGTCGTCGGAGCGTATGAGGTAGAGGTTCTCGTTGTCCTGCCGCCCGATCATGGCGTAGTGGCCATTGATCCTTCTCGGGAAGAGAGCCATGCCCTTGTTGCGCGCAGCCGTACCTGTCAGGGGTGTCATCGTGAAGCGCTGGAAGTCGGTGGTTTCGAGCAGCTCCGACCTGATCGACCTGCCGCTGTAGGCGGTGTAGGTCGCGTAGAAGGTCCTGCGGCCACCGTCCTCGAACTCGACGAAGCGGGCGTCCTCGATACCGTTCGATTGCGCTTCCGTGACAGGAAAGATCACGCGTTCGCTGATGTCGCCCTCGGGCTCGAACATCACTTCGATGGTATCCCGGGGCGTCGAGGCAATGCGCCGCTGCAGGTGTGGGATGGACGCAAGCCGAGCGGCGGGATCCATGGTCACGGTGCCGTCGGTCGCGACGCTTCCCGATCGGAATGTCAACGAGGACACGTGGCCTTCCCCGACAGCACGCAGGCTCACGATGACACGGCGCTGGCCGCTCTGCGACGCGGACTGATCCGGATGCGCGACCATGCTGGGATTGAACAGGGCGGCGGCTTCGAAGGAATACTCGTGCAGGAAGTAGGCGCCGATGAGTTGGCGTTGTACCTGCGTCAGAGGCGAATGCATGGAGTGAACGACCTCCACGGCGTCGGCGCGCGTCTCGAAGGCCGCCAGGAGCCGGCGGTGGCGCCCCTCGAAGTTCTCGAGCACGTCCGCCAACTGTCGACGCGCGGCCTGCGGATCGAGCGTCAGGATCCGGTCGACAATGTGCGTCACCCGCCTCGTGTCAGGCGGGTTGAGATCCCGCGGCTCGACGCTCGGCCTGTAGTGGCGCATGACCACTCTCGCTGGATCTGGGCGCAGACAGAGGGTCTGATGTTTGAGTAGCGGCGCAGGTGACAAGACATCTCCGTTTCGCTCGAATGTCATGTGAGTCCGTCAGATGCCGGCGGCCGTCTGAAGCTGGCGTGGCAGAGCCTCGCGCCGCCTCTGGCCGAATTGATGCATGTCGGTGAGACTGAGGAGATAGGACACTGCGGATTCGCCCCCGCGGTTCTCGTTGGGGCGATCCGGATGCAGGCCGTCGCAGCAACTGCCGGTCTCGACGTCGACCAGCGGCAATGACAGATCGTTACTGCCGAGGAACCATGCCGACGCCCCTTCCGCGTGAGTCCTCCAGCTGTCATCACCGTCGGCATGCCACGCGGCGAGACACGCCGAGATCGCAGCGGCGGCTTCCAAGGGTTGCTGATCGAAGGGCTGGGGATGGGTGCGCTCGGCGCCGAAGCTGCTGGACCCGACGGGCCTGAAGTAGCC
The DNA here is from genome assembly GCA_963812925.1 of uncultured Pseudomonadota bacterium. GTDB lineage: Bacteria > Pseudomonadota > Gammaproteobacteria > Steroidobacterales > Steroidobacteraceae > 13-2-20CM-66-19. The sequence continues at coordinate 18,293 of CAWEXF010000018.1, forward strand.
GCCCGGCGCCGTCTGCAGACTCATGAGCCACTGCAGAGACCGCAGGCCGGCGCCGACGTGGCGTGGCGTCCCGATGGAGCTGCCGGTCACGATCAGGGCCTGGGGTAAGCGCGCATTGTCGTAGGCCAGCCCATTCTCGAACCACTCCCAGTTGGGGGTCGCCACCGCCGCCATGATGGCGAGGAGCCTGTTGGCGAGGAGCTCCCGCAGGCGCCGGGCGCCGACATGTTCCGCGACGGCAGCGCAGTACCCGTCCAGGCCGAGCAGCGTGAAACTCCACGCGCGCGGTGAGAGAAAGCTCTCAACGCTCGGCAGCGCTTCTGCGAACAGCGATGCGGCCCAACGCCGACGCGAGTGATCGTGATCGCTGCGCGCGCACTCGCCCAGCGCCCAGAGCGCACGCCCGTGACTGTCCTCCGACCCCGGGTCTGAATCCCAGCGTCGATCGAAGCTCATGAAGTTGCGAAAGCGCTTGGTGTCGGGATTCCATGCGTGCTGCAGGAATGCCGCAAAGCGGCAGGTCGCGGTTTCGGGTAGGGGCGGCTCTCCCGCCCGGCCGAGCGCGCAGGCGAGCAGCAGCGCCCGGGCATTGTCGTCGGTGCAATAGCCATGCGAGCGATTCGCAACGGAATGCACCGCATGCTGCAGCAGGCCGGTATCGTCGCACAGAGACAGAAAATGGCCGATGGGTGTGGTCCGGGCGGCACTCATGGCCGCGCTGAGCGCCGCTGATGTCCTCGCCGTGTCGCGGCGCGAGCCGAAGGTGACCGCCCCTCGCCATGCTTTCGAAGAGAGTGCGGTAGCGTTCGGCGATTCTCGGCCATGTCATCGGCCTGCTTTCCGCATAGGCGCGCTCGCGCATCGCGAATCGCCTGGGCTCGTCGTGCAACAATCCCGCAGTCTCGCGGCCGAGCGCTGCGACGTCGCCAAATGGGACGAGCACGCCGCGCCCGTCTCCCAACAGCTCGCGTGCGTGCCAATAGGGTGTCGAGATAACCGCCTTGCCCAGCCCGAAGCTGTAGGCCAGGGTGCCGGATGTCAGCTGCGCCTCGTTGAGATAAGGAGTCGCGTAGACATCGCACATCGAGATGAAACGCAGCAGCGTCGCGCTGATCGACGAACCGGTCGAGAAAGACGACATGGTCTTCGATTCCAAGCGCGCGTACACGCGCCATCAGGCCGCTGCGATAGGTCTCGCCTTGGTCACGGATGAGATTCGGATGCGTCGCTCCGAGCACGACGTAGACCGCCGCCGGGCTGCTCTCGAGGACCTCGGGCATGGCGTCGATCATCACTTCGATTCCCTTGCTGGGAGAGAGCAGCCCGAAAGTCAGAATGACCGGACGCCCGTCAAAGCCGAGGGCGCGCTTCGCCTCATCGGGCTCGACGAACGGGCAATCGGGAGTTCCGTGCGGAATGACCTCGATCTTCGCGGCCGCCACCTGATAGACGGTGCGCAGCAATTCCCTGCCCTTTTCGGCCATCACGACGACGCGGGAGGAAGCATCGACGATGTCGCCGAGGGCGCGTCGTTGCGCCGGCGTCGGCTGTGCGAGCACGGTGTGGAGAGTGGTCACGAGCGGCATGGCGAGCCGAGCGGCAAGCGCCATGATGTGGCCACCGGCCTCGCCGCCGAAGATGCCGAACTCGTGCTGCAGCGAAACGACTTCGCACCGCGCCCGGTTCAGGACATCGGCCGCACGCTCATAATCGCCCAGCCTGCGATCATCGATCTGCAGACTCACGGCGGGTGGGTAGTCATAGGTGCGGCCATGGTCGTTCATTGCGACGATCCCGCATGGCTCGTACGGCGGTAACCTCTCGATGGCCTGGTGCAGATCTGTCGTGAAGGTCGCGATACCGCAGCGTCGCGGCAGCGAATTCCCGACGAACGCGAATCGCCCGGGCGGACTCACGGTGCCGCCTTGGCAGGAGGGGTTCGAATGACGGACTTCGCTTCCGGCCGCAAATGCGCTGGTTCGAGAGCAGGCGCCGGATCGCGTACGTGTGTGCCATTCAGACGGCGGAGGAGGTCCGGCGCGGGATTGGAGCCTACGTAGGCAACAAGTCCCTCGAGGCCGTCGGATGCCGCTTCGATGCGCGCTTGGTCTGCCTCCAGAAACACTGCGATTCCCACTCCGACGTCGATCGAGCCGACCCGCCCGCCGCCCGCAAGCGTGAAGAGCCAGGTTTCCACGGTCGCATTCAGGTCTCTGACGCCGCCAGGCGGAAGTGCAAGACGCTCGAGCACGAATCGCGGGCCGCCCACGAGCAGGGTTCTTGCGCTGGTCAACCTGCGCGCCAGGGCGGGGTGCTCGCGCTGGTCGGTGCTCGCGGCCGCGATGGCGATGTCCACGTGTAGCTCACGATTCCTGCCGTAGTCGAAGAGCCGAAATGTCGTATCGCTTCTCTGCTGAATCTCGGCGATGACGAGTCCCGCGCCGATGGCATGGATGGTGCCCGCCGGGACGAAAGTGCTGTCGCCCGCGCGCACCAGGCGCCATTGCACTTGCTCGGCGATCGAGCCGTCGTGAATACTCGCCCGCAACTGCGCGGGGCTCAGTCGTTGCTTCAATCCGACGGCTATGCTGGCGTCCGCGGCGGCTGAGAGGACATACCAGGCCTCACACTTGCCGTGTGCCAGACCGATCGCGCGTGCAAGCGCATCACCCGGATGGACCTGAATCGAGAGCGGCTCGTTCGTGAAGATCAGCTTGAGGAGCAGGGTAGGGGCGGGCGCTTCGGGATCGGCGCGCTCGAACCAGATTTCGCCTACTGCAGCCCTGGCGTCGTGATAGGCGTGCCAGGGCCTCAGATCGGTGCTGCCCCAAAGTTTGGGTACGATGTGAACTCGGGCCTGCTCGACCGCCATGAGGATCTCCTGGTTGACGCCGACATGACGGTCTCCGGCAATACGGGGGAGCTGAGCTGCGCCTGGGCGCGCATTTAGCCTCGCTTTTCAAGATGCTCGAAAACCGCGGCCAGGTCCGTGCGGCAGCGAACAGACGGTCGTCCACACTGCTATGGATGCATCACCCGGTCGAGCCCTCGGACCAGCCCCAGGTAGTCGCGCACCTTGCGAATCGCGAGAAGTGTGCCCTGGATGTAAGGTTCGTGTCCCTCGGCCGCGTCCTGGCGGATGCTGAGCCGCTCATACTTGGCGCCGAAAATCGCCTCGATGCTGGAGTAGTAGCCTGGCAGGCGAACGGAGTGCATCTGTATGCCGTTCACGCCCGCGCCACGGGCCTCTTTCGACCCTACGGTCTTCTCGACGGGGTGCGTGTACTCCGGGCGTCGCAGCTGGCCCATCCGGAACGACAGCTCGCGTGCTGTACCGCTCGGGCTGTCGCGCTTGCGATCGTAGGCGTAGTCGATGATCTCCCATTGAGATATGTACTTTGCGGCCTCGCAGGCAAAGCGCTGCAGCAGCACCGCGGTGATGGAAAAGTTGCCGGCTGCGAGCACGCCGACTTTGCGCGCCCGAGCGGCGGTATCGATCGCCGCGTAATCGTCATCGGTCAGGCCGGAGGTACCGATGACGATGTGAACGCCGCGCTCGATTGCAGCGAGTACATTGGCCTTGACCACCTCCGCGCTCGTGTAGTCAACGTAGACGTCGGTCGGTGTCTTCAGGGCATCCGCAACGGAGCCGCTGATCGGAACATCGATTGCGCCATCGCCTGTGAGCTCAGCTGCCCGGCGGCCCTTCCCGCTGCGGGAAATCGCGCCGACGAGGCACAGGTCATCAGCTTTGGACACGGCGATTGCGAGCGGCTTGCCGATGTGGCCGGTTACACCGGCTACGCACACGCGTGTGGTCATGCCGGGCCGCGGTCGACGAAAGTCGAAACTGCCGACAAATATCTACTTTCAGACAGGCGATAGTCACCTCTAATGACGTCATTATCGCCAACCGGTAGGCCCAGCCAGCATTGATGGCTATTGCCGATATCAAGCTGCCTTTTCCATGCGGCTTCTAACATCAACGGTTTTGTTTGGGGTTCGTGCAGAGGAGCAAAACCTACATCTGGCTTTTGCGTTTTATGAGGCAGTTCTTCCGGCATGACGAGTGCTGAGTTCTCCCCAAGCACTTCGCCTTTTTTCCAAACCACCACGGATTTGACCCTGTTCCATAAATCAAAAACCCCCAACTCCAAATAGTCCGGGCTTGTAGCGGCAAGTTTCGGCTCGCCGAGCACGGAGCGTATATTTTGAATACTGGTATCAATGCCGTCGCCCTTGCTGCCTATTGCAAGCACTCTTGCAATAACTTCGGCTTTTTCTTGTCTCGTGAGGTGAGCAATCCGGACGCCAAAGAAAAAACGCTCATTTTTCTCAGACTCCAACAATGCTTCAAATGCGATGTTCTCGCTCGTTTGCATCGCGAGCCAATGCCCAATGCGGGAGAGTGTCTGTCGTGCGGTATGTTCGAAAAAGCTGCGCTCGGCGACATCCCATTGTCCATCGGCGGCAAATTGCCAGCCAATGAGACGCGCGTTGGTTGACGACTGGATTCTGGAGATGAGATTCGACTGGATTGACGCCACCTTAGCCGCGCCCGAGCGGATCGGCGACGCGCGGGAAGAACGCCTGATCGCGCTTCTTGCGGTAAGCGATCGCACCGAAATCCTTATGCAGAGCCCCGGGAGTTGCGACGGGGATCAGCTCGTCCGCGATGGGCGCGAAATTCGCCTGGAAGTGCCAGCTCGACTTCACCACGATGATCCGCTTCGAGGCGAGATCGATGCCAAGACCGGTGAATGCATCCGGCGAGAAGATCTGACTGCGGACGCTCATGACCACGACATCGATGCCGCCGATCTGCAACCAAACGGAGTCCCCCATGGGGCAGCGCCCTGGACCCAGATCCTGCTGGCTGTGGCCGGGCACGAACGCCTTGACGGTCGCAACGACATCCATCGGATCGCCCGAGGCCGGGCCACACTTGCCGCCTATGCGAAGCGGCAACGTTGCCCCGACGCCGGCTTCGGCGCAAACCTGCACGGTCACCGGATCCCAGATACCTCCGTAAGCCGCCTTCTCCATGCCGGTCTGCAGCATGGCCCTGAGTAGAGAAACGTTGTCGCTCGGGGCACCACCACCGGAATTGTCTGCGGTATCCGCAAGCACGACGACACCGTCATGCTTGCGGGCCCGATCGAGCGCCGCGGCGATATCCGGATACCGGGGCAGAAGTGCCCCGCGCAGATCGTAAATCGCATGGCCGATCTCCGTCGCGACCGATTCGGCCAGGCGTCGATCGCCATCCGCGACGACCAACATCTTGGAGCCGGTCTCCGGCGTATCTCCCCACGCAAAGCCGTGTCCGAAGCCGACCGACAGGACGCCGGGCCGTTTCTCGGCCTCCTTCATGCGTGTGACGAGTCCCGCCATCGGCTCGGTCGTCGTCGGATAGAAGCCCACCATGCGGCAGTCGAAAAGATGCATCACCGGCCGGCACTGCTTCAAGGCCGCGCGCACGCAAATTTCATACAGCTCGCGGCCACGATCCAGGTAGTCGACATGCGGATATTCCTTGATGAGTACGATCGCATCGGCAGCCGCGATCATCTGCGGCGTCAGATGACAGTGCGGATCGAGTAGCGCGCCAATCTTCGCGGTCGGCCCGAGAATGGCGCGAGCCCGCTCCAGGATGTCCCCCTCGCAATCGTCACAGCCGGTGGAAACCATGGCGCCATGAAGGAAGAAGAGCACCACGTCGAACGGCATCTTTGCGCGCAGCTCCGCCAGCATCTCGTCGCGGTATTCCTCGTAGACCGATTGCAAGGTCGGCCCGGAAGGCTGCGCGTGGGCGAAGAAGCCTTCCACGAACTCGTGTCCGTCCCGGCTCGCCAGCTCTTTCCAGACTCCGGCGATCAGCCCCGTCTCATCCTCCCGCCCGCGCGTGGTGGCATCGCCGCGGAAAGGCCCGATCTCCGAAAATCCCCGCTTGCCGGTGGGCCACGGCGCAAAGGTATTACTCTCGGTACTGAGTCCTGCCGTAAAGAGACGCATGGTTTTCTCCAAATTTTCTAGTTGCGGGCAATACGCCCGGGTGCAACCAAGGCCGGATCCAGGCCGACGAGGGATTGTGACAGCGTCTCGTCGCGTACCAGCGCGGCAGCCAGTCTCGCCGCCGCGGGCGCGGTCTGGATGCCGTATCCGCCTTGGCCGGCGAGCCAGAAGAACCCCGGTGCGGCTTGATCGAATCCAATGACCGGCGAGCGGTCGGGCGCGAACGAGCGCAGTCCCGCCCAACTGCGGCGCACCCTCTTGATGGTCATGAGTGTTGCCCTTTCCACGCGATCGATGACGGTCGCAACGTCGAGCTCCTCGGGTTGTACATCGCAGGGCTCGACCGGAGTCTCATCCGCAGGTGAGATGAAGAGGAGCCCGGCGTCAGGCTTGAAGTAGTAGGCCTCTTCGATGTCGACGGTCAGCGGCCACTCGCCGGAAGCCTCACTGCCCGCAAGCTCGACCAGCACGGCGGTACGGCGGCAGGGTTGAATCCGCATGGGCGCGATGCCGGCGAGCATGGCGATCCGATCGGCCCAGGCGCCAGCGGCATTGATGACTATCGGCGCCTGGAAGGCTCCCGCCGCGCTTTCTACGTGCCACTTCCTGCCGCTACGCACGAGCGCTGTGACCTGCGCGCCGGTGAGTATCATGCCCCCTCGTTGGCGCAGCAGCCTGAGATAACCTCGATGAAGGGCGTCCACGTCGATGTCGGCGGCGTCTCGCTCGTAGGCGCCTCCGGCCGCCGCCGTTTCCGGCCGCAGCAGCGGGGAGAGGGCCAACGCCTCCTCCGGACGGACCCGCCGAACACAGAGCGCGACATCCTCCTTCGCGAGAAAGTCTTCCAGTGCGGACGCCTGACTTACAGACGCCACGTACAGGCAACTGCGGCGCTTAAGCAGGGGATAGGAGCTGAACCCTGCCGGCGGATGGTGGAAGAAGTCACGGCTCGCCCGCGTCAGGGCGCGGATCGCTCGATTGCCGTAGGTCTCGGAGAACATTGCGGCGGATCGGCCGGTGGAGTGAAGCCCAAGCGAATCCTCACGCTCGAGCAGCGTTACCCGGTGCGTGCCTGCGAGCTCGGCTGCCGCCGACGCGCCGGCGATGCCGCCCCCGATGACGAGAATGTCAGGTTGCGAGCTGATCATGAAAGACTTTGCGAAGGAGCGCTCGCCTGGCTTGCGCGCACCATCGCCACGGCGTAGAGAAGGATTGCCATGAGGACGGACGGCGCAATGATGCAGCTCATCGCGTACCCGACAGCCTGAGAGGCGTGGAAGACCTTGTCGGTCAGGAGCGCAACGAGCGTCGGGCCGAGGCCCATACCGACCATGATGTTGTTGAAGGCTATGGTGGAGGTACCGAAGCCGCGGCTTTCCTGCGGCAGAATGTCGAGTATGGTCACGACGGCGATTGTGCCCATCGCGGAGGAGAGGAATACCCAACAGGCGGCGCTCGCCAGCGCCTCGGCCGGCATGCCGAGCAACCCGACCGGGATGCCGAGAATCCCGCCCACAGCCACGATCAGGAGCAGCGGAAATCGGGCACGCATTCCCCAGCGCGCCGTCACTCGATCGCAGATGAGGCCGCCCGCGGGCGTGCCGATGAGCCCGGTCACGATGACGATCGCTCCGAGGCGAGCGCCGACTTCCCCCGGCGACCACGCAAAGCGCCGCATCAGGAGGGCGGGAATCCAGGAGAGCAAAGCGTTGTCGACGATGCACCAGAAGGCCAGCGCCCCATAGAGCGGCGCCAGGACACCGGCGTGACTACGGAAAGCGCGTCCTATCTCACCGAGCTCCAAGAGCCGCGCACGCACGCGGCCCGGTGAAAAGCTGCGGCCAGCCGGCTCGTGCACGGTGGCCATGACGGCGCACATCACGAGGCCGGCGATTCCCGCGAGGAGCAGCACGATCCGCCACGGCGCCAGAGCGCCGATCACCGGGAGTACCCGCAGAGAGGTCCCCTCGGCGAGTTGCAGCAAGCCGCCGCCGATGGCGATGGCCGCTCCCACGCCGAGAACGATTCCGGTGATGAATACCCCCATGGCCATGCCGCGGCGATCGGGCGGAAAGTAGTCGCCGATCAGCGAGTTGCCGGCAGGCGCAAGCGCCGCCTCGCCGATTCCAACCACGAACCGGGCGCACAGGAGGGCGCCGAAGGAATGCACCAGGCCGCAGGCCGCGGTGCCGGCGCTCCAAAGACCGATGGCCAGCATCAGCAGCGCTTTGCGCGGCACGAGGTCGGCGATCCGTCCGAGTGGCAGCCCGACACACGAATAGATGACTGCGAACGCCGCGCCCTGCAGCACGCTGAGCTGCGTATCGGTCAGATGGAGACTCGCGCGGACCGGATCGACCAGAATCGTGAGGATCTGCCGGTCGCTGTAGGAGAGGACGGCTCCGAGGGTGAGGAGAGCGACACTCCACCACGCTGTGGTCGGACGGGGATATGCGCTCTCGTAACCGCCGTTGGCATGCCGCATCTTCGGGTGTCTCCTCGTTATTGAGACACGCGAAAGGGGGCGAACCCTCACCCATCAGCGGGATCAAATGTCAGGTTTCTAATCAGAGGGTGCCAGAATGATGGCCTCACCGTGCTGACTGGCTGTCATGTGGTAAGTCCTGGCGACGGCTGCGGCAAAGTTCTGCGAGTCGCCGGCCTGAAATACGCCGCTTACGCGGATACCGTTGGCCGCCGCGCCCTGGATCACGATCTTCTGGTGGCTGTAGCGGTTCATTTCCGATACTGCATCCGCCAGTGAGGTGTTATCGAGCACAACTTGGCCGCGCTGCCAGGCCGTGACAATGGCGAGAGCGGGGTGGTCGATCCTCGAGACTCCAGTCGAAGTGAAAGTCAGCCGCTCTCCGGCTGAGAGAGCAAATGCCCGCGGCTGCGCGGGTGGCAGAAGTGTCGGCAGGGAGGGGTTGCCGGACGCGTCACGCAACGCACCTCCGTCGGGCCCGGCCGATATGGGACTCACGGTGACTTTCCCTTCGACCAGGGTCACGGTGAGCCCCTGGGCGTCGCTGCGGACGTCGAATTCCGTGCCCAGGTCGCGGATCAGATGACCGCTCGCCCGGACGATGAAAGGCCTGCGCGGGTTTTTCGTTACTTCGAAGAATGCCTCGCCGCTCTCCAGCCGCACTTGTCGTTGCGCTTTTTCGTAGTGGACACTCAAGCGAGTGCTCGAATCCATGAAGACGCGCGTCCCATCCTGCAAGGTCAGGGTACGGAACTCTCCGATACCGGTCGCTATGACGTCAGTGTGCAAGTAGAACAGGGTTCCAATGACCGCCACGACGGCGGTAGATACGATTGCGGACGCGGCGTACGAGAATCGCAGCCGAAAGCCCACGGCCTCCCAACTGGCAACCTTCTCGATCGGACGGCGCCGCAGGCGGGCGGACTTCTCCCAGGTCTCGGTCATCATCTCGAAAGCTGCCGGATGCTGGGGATCGTCGGCCAACCAACGGCGCAGGCCTGCCTCGACCTCCTTCGTCCGGTTCGGTCCGTGAAGCCGCGCTACCCAAACGGCCGCGTCGGCCCGAGCGGCCGCCGATGGCCAATCATGTGCCTTCATTCCCATTGGCTTGCATCCGCTAATATGGCGAGCGCGCTTGCCATATGCTTCTCGACTGCGCTGATGCTCAGGCCCGTCTGCCGCGCGATCTGCGCATAGCTGAGCCCGTCCAGTCGCTGCATGAAGAAGATGTCGCGGGTCCGGCGGCTGACCGAATCCAGGGCATCCCTCATCCTCTCTAGACACTGATCGCCCGCCAAAACCTCATCAGGAGTCGGCGAGGTGTCCATGAGGAGTACCAGATCCTCGACCTGCTGGTCACTATAGAGCTCCCGGTGCGCGTCGCGGCGGGCGTTCGAGGCAAGCCGCAGGACGGTGCGCATGAGAAAGCCTTCCGGCTGGCGAACCTGCCCGCCGCGTTTGCAGTACTCCTGCATTCTGAGGAATGCCTCCTGGATGAGGTCATCCGCTTCCTCTTTCGTGCGGCCCCTACGCAGCAGCACCTTACGCAAGCGGTAGAAGAAAAGTGGAAGCTTGGCCATAGTACTACCGAGGCGCAGCAGCTGCCCGGCATCGGAAACGTCGCGGTGTTGAGGTTTTCATGGTCGTCGCGTGTCTAGGGCTTTTTTCTCTCCATGTGAGGCGCCCCCCGAGTTAGTGCCGTCCCAGAGCCAAAGTCCGGTGTCAAATTGAGATTGGTCCCGTTTTCGGTCCTCGTCAAGCGCCTTGCAGCTCCATGTTGTATCCGTTCCTCCGGTGAGGGTTTGTACCTCTTCGCGTGTCTCAATAACGAAGAGATAAACGAACCAGGTGGCGCGAAGGATTGCCGGAGGGGTATCTGCAATGCTTGATCTTGCCAGTCGCAGGCTCGTGCGGTCCGGTCTCATCGCTTTGGGGTGCGTGTGCCAACTGGCGTACGCCCAAGCCACGGCCACGGCGCATTTCGACCTTCCCAGCCAATCGCTGGCCGATTCTCTGCGAGCGATCGGCAGCGAAACCAAAACCGATGTTCTGTTCAATCCAAAACTCGTCGCCGGTCTGCGCGCACCCGCGCTGAAGGCCGATTTGACTGCGCGGGAAGCCATACAGCGGCTCCTCAAAGGCACGGGGCTGAGGTCCGAGCTCCTGAACAGCGCTACGGTGATCGTCACGGATCGCAAACTACCCGCGGCGCCGGCTTCGGGAAAGCTCCCTTCACCAACAACAGAAGATAGCTCACCGAGAAGTGAAGATGCAGCCAGTCAGAACCAGACGGAGGCGTCCACTCGGAACCAGACGGAGGTGGCTACGCTGCAGGAAGTAGTCGTCACGGCGCAGAAGCGTGCGGAGAAGGTGCACGACGTCCCCATGGGGGTTACTGCGATCACGGGCGGTGACATCCAAACGCAACGGCTCCTCGGCTTTGCGGACTTCGAGTCCAAGGTTCCCGGCCTCTCCGTCGAGGAGTCCTTCCCCGGTTTCGATCGCTTGACCATCCGCGGTGAGAGCGTGGATGGCAACGGCTCGACGGTGGCCACCTACCTCGACGACGTCCCGTTCGGCTCGAGTACCACTTTCGCCCTCGGCGAGTTCCTGACGGGCAATTTCGATACCTGGGACCTGCAGCGCGTCGAAGTGTTGCGCGGGCCGCAGGGCACCTTGTACGGAGCCAGCAGCGAAGGCGGCCTGTTCAAATACGTGACCAACCCGCCCGAGCTCAATCGATTCGCGAGCGCGTTCGAGCTTGACGAAGAGGATGTCGCGCACGGCCAGACTGGCCCCTCCTACAAGGCCATGCTCAATCTTCCGGTCGGCGGCATCGCCGCATTCCGCCTCGATGGCTACTTTACCCACCTGCCCGGCTATATCGACAATACGCAGCTCGGCGAGAGCGATGTCAATCGCGGCTACCGCGAGGGCGGGCGGGCGTCGTTGCTGCTCCAACCGAACGACAATTTCTCGATCCGGTTGACGGCCTTCGGGCAGACGCTGCACAGCGATGGCATACCCGTGGTGGACGCGATCGGTGCCGCCGGCAATCTGCTCGCCCCTCCCGCGAACCAGCTGCAGCCGGTTGATGGCTATTACGACCAGCAGACCTTCCTCAACCAGCCCACCACGACCAAATACGACATCTACAGCGGCACGATCAATTGGAACCTCGGCTGGAGCACCCTGACTTCAGTCACGGGATACCAGAAGATCGACCAGAATCTGTTCGTTGATGGCACCTCGGAGCCGCTCAATCCCCCCAGCCCGCTCACCTTTGGTGAGCTCGCGGATCTCTACACGGAGCTTTTTTTGCCTCCCGGCACGTTGCCTCCCGGAACGAAGCTTGGTGTCGGTGATTCCAGTGACGCCAACGTCAGGAAGTACACCCAGGAAGTGCGGCTTGCTTCCCCAACGGGAGGGGCGCTCGAGTGGCAGGTCGGCGGCTTCTTCACGCGTGAATCCTCGGCGCTCCCGGAGAGCCTTCCCATACTCATCCTGCCGACGCTGGCGTCCACTGGACTACCTGCGTTCTATGATTTGGCTACCAACGCGATCTATCGCGAGTGGGCCGCGTACGGGCAGATCACCTACCACTTCAGCCCGGCATTCGATGTGGCGCTCGGCGGCCGCTGGTCGGAGAACAAGCAGTCCGTGAACACCGCCGACAGCGGGCTGCTGTTTCCTACTCCCAAGACGGAGGTGGGAGCCTCGACGGGCACCGATTTCCTCTACTCCGTGGCACCGCGCTGGCATCTGAGCCAGGACACCATGACCTATGTGCGCGTAGCGACTGGCTATCGTCCGGGCGGGCCGAACGCGGAGCCGCCGGGGGCCCCCGCAGGCTTTCAACTCACTTACAAGTCAGATTCGACCATCAACTATGAGATCGGAGTCAAGTCCAGCCTGCTCGACAACCGGCTGTCGGTCGATGTAGCGGCCTTCCTGATCAACTGGAAGGACGTGCAGCTGAGCCAGGCGATCGGCGCTTTTGACTTCACCGGCAACGGCGGCAGCGCGACGAGCAGAGGCCTCGAGTGGAGCCTTGGACTCACACCCCTGAACGGCCTCAACTTGACGCTCACCGGCGCCTACGTCGACGCCTACCTGACGGCGGACGCACCGGAGACAGGCGGCTTCACCGGCGATGAGCTGCCGTACGTCCCGAAATGGAGCAACTCGCTCGATGCCAACTACACATGGAGAGCCTTCGCCGACTACAGTGCGTTCACCGGAGCGACCTGGAGCTATATTGGATCGCGGATCAACGACTTCGGAACTGTCGGCGTTGAGATCGCGGAGCCTCGTGCTGAGCTGGGCGGCTACAACACGATCAATCTGCGTGCCGGCCTCGACAACGGGCGCTGGTCGTTCGAGCTGTACTGCAAGAATCTCGCCGACTCGCGCGGACTCACCTCCTACGGCAACGTAGGCGCGCCGAACAACGGCGGCGATCTCGAGCTGCAGCAGCCGCGCACGATCGGTGCCACGATCGATCTGCGTTTCTGACGGCGAGGTCCGCAACGGAATGCGCCGCGGCCGGCGAAACACCAACAGCCTATGAACTGGAGTGGATGATGCGTAATTCAAAGCGCGACGGCTCGCGCTGGCGCGGGCGTGCCGGCAGCGCGATACTGACCGTGGCTCTGTTGCTCCTGGCTGGCGGCGCTGCGGCGCAAGGGAGCTCTGGTACAGCGCCGGCCGCCGCCCCGGCTGCCCCGGCCTTGACGGCAAGCGACCTGGCCGTGTTCATGGATGGATTCGTTCCTTACGCCATTCACAGCGCCAATATAGCCGGAGCCACCGTCTCGGTGGTGGCGAACGGACAAATCATCTTCGCCAAGGGGTACGGCGTCGCCGACATGAGGACACGCAGGCCGGTCTTACCTGGCCGTACCCTGTTCCGGGTGGCCTCGATCTCGAAGCTCTTCACCTGGACGGCGGTGATGCAGCTCGTGCAGGCCGGGAAGCTCGATCTCGATCGCGACGTCAATGACTACCTGGATTTCAGGGTTCCTGAGAAGTTCGGCCCCATCACCCTGCGTAACCTGATGACCCATACGGCGGGCTTCGAGGAGACGTTCGCCGAAGGCGATGCCAAATCGTCAAGCGACATCCTGCCCTACCGGGAGTATCTCGCTAAGCATGTGCCGCCACAGATCTTCCCGCCCGGCAAGATCGTCGCGTACTCGAATTACGGCGCGACGCTTGCCGGCTACATCGTACAGCGGGTCTCCGGCGAGTCCTACCCAGAGTACATCGCGCGTCATATCCTCCAGCCGCTCGGCATGACGCACTCGACGTTCGATCAGCCGCCACCCCCTGCGCTGGCGAAGGACCTGTCGCGGGGCTACCTGAAGGCCTCGGATGACAAGTCTGTGCCCTTCGTGTACAGCAACATCGCGCCTGCTGGCGCGCTCTGCTCCACGGCTGTCGATATGGCGCATTTCATGATCGCGCAGCTCAAGGGCGGCAGCTACGACGGCGCCTCGATCATGAGTCCCGCAACTACCCAACTGATGCATACCCCGCAGTCGCGAATGGCGCCGGGGATGAATGGGTTCGATCTGGGCTTCTATCAGGAGAATCGCAACGGGCTGCGTATCATCGGACATGGCGGTGATCTCCTGGATTTCCACAGCGACCTGCATCTGCTCCTCGACAAGGATGTGGGACTCTTCATGTCGTTCAACACCGAGGGCAAGGATTTCGCCGCGATAACGGTGCGCGAGGCGCTCTTCCACGCGTTCCTGGACCGGTACTATCCGTATACGCCGCCGCTGGAGCCGACGCTGCCGCATCCGCAGGCGGATGCGGCACGGGTGGCGGGCTGGTACATACCTTCCATCCAATGGCAGAGCAGCGGAATCCGGGTCGTGGAGGGCCTGGCGCAAGTGCGCGTGATCGCTCTGCCGAGCGGCGAGATCCAGATGTCGCCGTTGCTCAAGAATCTCGCCGGCGCCCCGGAGCATTGGCGGGAAGTCGGGCCGCTGAGCTACCGTGAGGTCGGCGGACAGGAGCATCTGAAGTTCGTGACCGACTCCGATGGCCACGTCGCCTACTGGATCTCCGACCACTTGATCCCGGTAGCTGTCTATCAGAAGGTCCACGGACTCGAGCAGAGTGATGAGATCAACTGGATGGGCGGAGTGTGCCTCGCCGTCCTCGTCCTGACGGTGGTGATCTGGATCGGTGGTGCGATCGTCCGGCGCCGCTTCAAGGCGCCGCTCCTTGTCACTCTGCATGACAAGCGCCTGCGGCTCGCGTCCCGCATCGGCGCCGTGCTGATGCTGGCCATAGTGTGTGCATGGCAATACCTTTTCGCCGTGGTGAATGACATCAAGGGGAGCATGAACGGTCTGCTCACCATCGTGTACATAGTCAGCTTGCTCGGCTTGGTAGGCGCTGTTGCCGTCCTGGTGGCGGCCCTCAGGCGCGCGCTGCGCGGTCCGGGCGGGTGGATGGTTCGCAGCGGCGAGGCGCTCCTCGGGCTCTGCGCCCTCTACGGTATCTGGTTCATCCTCTTCTTCGGACTCGCCAACTTCAGCTACCAATACTGACGGAGTCAACAGTGTCGTCTCGGCTGCGCGGCCGTGCGGGCGCCGCAATTCTGACAGTGGCTCTCTTGGTCCTGGCGGGCAGCGCTTCGGCTCAGGGTAGTCCCGGTGCACCGCCGGCCGCCACCCCGGCCCCCGCTGCCTTGACGCCAACCGACCTGTCCGAGTTCCTGGATGGATTCGTCCCCTACGCCATTCGCAGCGGCGATATCGCCGGAGCCACCGTCTCGGTAGTCGCGAACGGACAAATCATCTTCGCCAAGGGCTATGGCTTCGCCGACATGAGGACACGCAGGCCGGTCGTAGCTGACCGGACCGTGTTCCTGCCGGCCTCGATCTCGAAGACGTTCACCTGGACGGCGGTGATGCAGCTCGTGCAGGCCGGGAAGCTCGATCTGGATCGCGATGTCAACGACTATCTGGATTTCAGGATTCCCGAGAAGTTCGGCCCCATCACCCTGCGCAACCTGATGACCCATACGCCGGGCTTCGAGGACAACTTGGCCGGCGGCATGGTCAAATCGCCGAGCGACTTGGTGCCCTACCGGCAATATCTGCTCAAGCATCTGCCGGCGGAGATCTTTCCGCCCGGCAAGATCGTCGCGTATTCGAATTACGGCGCAATGCTCGCCGGCTACATCGTACAGCGGGTCTCCGGCGAGCCCTACCCAGAGTACATCGCGCGTCATATCTTGCAGCCGCTCGGCATGACGCACTCGACGTTCGATCAGCCGCTGCCCCCCGCGCTGGCGAAGGACCTGTCCCAGGGCTACACCAAGGCCTCGGACGACAAGCCATTTCCCATCGAGTACAACGAGCTGGCGCCTGCCGGCGGCCTCCGCTCCACCGCGGTCGACATGGCGCATTTCATGATCGCGCAGCTCGAGGGCGGCAGCTACAGCGGCGCCCCGATCATGAGCCCCGCAACGACCCAACTGATGCACACACCTCAGTCGCGGATGGCGCCGGGGATGAACGGATTCGATCTCGGCTTCTATCAGGAGAACCGCAACGGGCTGCGCATCATCGGACATGCCGGTGATCTCACCGCTTTCCACAGCGACATGCACCTGCTGCTCGACAAGGATGTGGGATTCTTCATCGCGCTCAACAGTGGCGGCAGGCATGCCGCGGCGCAGAACGTGCGCACCGCGGTCTTCCGTGCGTTCCTCGACCGGTACTATCCCTACACGCCGCCGGCGGAGGCGACGCTGCCGCATCCGCAGGTGGATGCGGCGCGAGTGGTGGGCTGGTATATGTTTTCCCGCCGCAACGAGGGCGTATTCGGGATCCTGAACGGCCTGTCGCAAGTGCACGTCACCGCACTGCCGAGCGGCGAGATCGAGGTGTCGCTGCTGAAGAATCTCGCCGGCGTACCGAAGCGCTGGCGGGAGGTCGGCCCGCTGACCTACCGTGAGGTTGACGGACAGACGCATCTCGAGTTCGTGACCGATTCCGACGGCCACGTCGCCTACTGGATCTGCGACGACTTTCTTCCGGTGATGATTTTCCAGAAGGTCCACGGACTCGGACAGAGCGGTGAGCTCACCTGGATGGGGACGCTGTGCCTCACCGTGCTGGTCGTGACGGTGGCGATATGGATCGGCGGTGGGATCGTCCGGCGCCGCTTCAAGACGCCGCTCCGCGTCACTTTGCAGGAGAGGCGCTTTCGGCTCGCGTCCCGCGTCGGCACTGTGCTGATGCTGGCCATGGTGTGCTCGTGGGTCGCCGTTTTCGGCTCGCTGAGTGATACCGGGAGCATCAACAGCGTGCTGACCATCGCCTACATAGTGGCGTTGCTTGCCTTGCTCGGCGCTCTCGCCGTTGTGGCGGAAGCCGTCAGGCGCGTGCTGCGCGGCCCCGGCGGATGGCTGGTCCGCACCGGTGAGGCGCTCCTTGGGCTCTGCGCCATCTACGGTATCTGGGTCATCCACTTCTTCGGATTCGCCAACTTCAGCTACCGCTGGTGAGGGAGTACGTTATCGAGTCCGGCGCTTCCGTGCGCCAGCGCACCGACGCCGCGGCTGATGGGGCGCAAGTTGAGCGACCGTACCTGCGCTTGCGAGAGTAGCTCGGCGGCAGTCGGTTGTGGGCCTCCGGGCCCGGTAATGAAGGAAGTGCAAGAAGGCTATCAACATGGAAATAATCCTGCTCGTCATCGTGCTCGTTTTGTTGTTCGGCGGCGGTGGTTATTACGGCTACAGTCGTTACGGTGGTTCGGGGCTCGGCGGGGTTCTTGGCCTGGTGCTGATCGCACTCCTCGTATTGTGGTACTTCGGAGGCCTGCACCTGCAGCGCTGAAGCGTTCGAGCGGCGCAGACGCAGGACGGGTCGGGCCTCGCCTCGAGGAGAATTTCATGCGTATCGAATCAAGACTGCCGCTCACCATGTTGGCATCCCTGCTTTTCGGGGTGTCTCTGCTCGCGGCGTCTGCCGGCATCCCATCCCAAGCCGGTGAGCCTATGCCGCCGCGCAACGCTCATGCGAGCCTCTACAGTGGCTGGGAATGCTCGCGAGGTTTTCGCCAAGTCGAACAAGCCTGCGTGCCGATCAACGTGCCGGCGAATGCCTATCTGGATTTTTTCGGCAGCGATTGGGACTGTAATCGCGGATACCTCAAGGACGATCAACACCTGCAGTGCAAATCCGTCAGGGTGCCGGCCAACGCTCATGCGGATGACGACGAGGCTTACGGCGCTGGATGGGAATGCGATCGCCGCTATCGCGAAGTCAGTGGCCGTTGCACACGTGTCGTCGTGCCGGCGAACGCGTACTACTCGGAGGTGTCCTTCGGTCGCGGCTGGGAGTGCGATCCCGGCTATCGGCAGGAAGGGAAGACATGTACCGCGGTGCGAGCGCCTGCCCACGGTTTCCTGGTGGGCGATCGGGATGAGTGGGCGTGTGACCGAGGGTTCATAAAGAGCGTCGATTCATGCGTGCCGGTCGCAGTGCCGGCGAATGGCTACCTGGATGCCAATGGCGACGATTGGCGATGCGAGCGCGGATTTAGGCAACAAGGCGCATCCTGTATACGGCTGGTAGTGCCTACGGGCGCCTATCTCGACTATACCGGCAACGGGTGGGCCTGCGGTGAAGGTTTAAACGAGCATGATGGCGCCTGCACCGGCGACCGGTGACAGGCGCCAATACGCACATTTCCAGCGCATGTTGCCGCGATTGCTGTCCCGCAGGCGACCGGGACTGACTCGACGCGGCAATCCCCTGAAGCGTCAGGCGAACAACTCCTCGAGATCCGCGGCGCCCGGTGGCGCGATGAGGTAGCGCTCGAACCCTGCTTCGCGGGCTCGATCGCGGCCAGGGTGTTCGCTGCTTCCGGTCAACGCAATGAGTCGCGGATTCTGCAGCCGCGGATATTGCGAGAGTTGCCGGGCCACGTCGTAGCCGCTCATATCTGGCAGATCGAGTTTCAGCAGAACAACCGTGGGTAGGAAGGTTGCTGCAATGGCGAGAGCCGCCTGGCCTGAGTGGGCGACTCGAGCCTCACCGTGACCGGAAGTCTCGACCAACGAGGCGACTGCGCTGGCCGCCTCGACGTCATGGTCGATGACCAGAACGCGCGGCAAATCGGCCTGGGAGCTAGCGCTCCCCGACGACGCGATGAACGCTTCCCACGCGATCACGGTGCACGAGGCTCAGGGAAGATTGCGAGTTATCGGTCGCATTGGGCTTGTGCCGGATCTTCTCGGCATACATCGCTGCGTCCGCCCGATCGAGCAATTCCCTCGAGGTCTGGCCATCCTCCAGGTACACGGCTACGCCGATGCTCACCGTGACCCGGATTGGCTCGTCGCCGAACACGTACGGTGCGGCGAGGCGAGCCCTGATTTTCCCGGAGACCACCTCGGCATCCTCGGCCGCGCCGATTTGCGGCAGCATGACCACGAACTCATCACCGCCATACCGGCAGACTGTGTCGCAAAGGCGAACACAGTTCTGCAGCCGCCCGGCGACTTGCCGCAGCAGCTCGTCGCCAACACCGTGGCCGTGAATGTCGTTGACCAGCTTGAATCCGTCCAGATCGATCACCAGCAACACCACTCGTTGGCGGTATCGTGTGGCGTAGGCCAATGCCTGACCGAGGCGATCCAGGAGCAATCTCCGGTTTGGCAACCCCGTCAAGGAATCGTGAGTTGCGAGGTGGCGGGCCTGCGACACGTCTCGCGTCAGGCGCCGTATCGTCCACGCGAGTCGCGCGTTGACCCGGCGGAGCCTCGTGAGGCGTGTCGCCACACTTCGGTTGGATGTGGGGCCGGTATTCATCTTTTCCAGCGTATCGCGATCGGCATAAGTGTCTGTGCGCCAGCGAACTTAGGGAAACCTGGTCATGCGGCCGAGGACTTCATCCCAGAGCTTCATGCGCGCGCATTGGAGACTGGTCCGAAGCGTAAGCCTGGGCACGGACTGCAGCTGCGCGATGGACTGGAAAGCGGCGCGCAGGCGATAGTTCGGAATACGCGGCGCGAGGTGATGGATGTGGTGGTAGCCGATGTTGCCGGTAAACCAGTGCGCGACTCGAGGCAAGTCGTAATACGAGCTTCCGGCGAGCGCGGCTCGGATCGGGTCCCAGTTTGCTTGCCGCGACCAATACGAATGCTCGAACGTGTGTTGCACGTAGAAAAGCCATACGCCCAGCGCGCCCGCGATCAGCACCGTCGGCAGTTGAGTCAGCAACACCGTCCGCCAGCCGAGCAGGAGCACACCTGTGGCCGCAATGATCACGAGCATCAGATCATTCAGCAGTACGCTGGCCCACTCTCGCCTCCAGGAGAGCGGCAGGTCGAAAGGGGCCCGATGCTTGATCACGAACTGGTAGATCGGCCCGATCCCGAGCATGACCGGCATGCTGCGATATACGCGATAGCGAAGGCGTCCCCAGGCGGAACGTGCCCGGTATTCCGTCGTCGTCAGCGTTCGGACGTTGCCAAATTCACGCCGGTCCAGGTTTCCCGACGTGCCGTGGTGCACGGCGTGGGTTTTCTTCCAGTAACCGAACGGAAACAGCGTGATGAGGCCGAGGCAGGCACCCACCCACTGGTTGGCCCGGCGGCTGCCGAAATACGAGCCGTGTCCGCAATCGTGCTGGATGATGAACAGGCGCACGTACAGGCCGGCGGTCGGCAGTGCCAGCAGCAGCGTCCAGCCATAACTCCAGCCCGAGTGTAGGCTCCAAGCCATCAGCAGCCACAAGCAGGCGAACGGCGTCAGTGTGTTTGTCAGCTGCCATACTGCGCAACCCAGCGATGGCTTCGCAAAGGCGGCACGGAGCTGATCGACGAGACTTGACGGCGACATCACGGTCTCCAGCAATCAGGCGAGCTGCGCCTGGGAGCGCCCATTTAGCCCGGCTTTGCAAGGTGCTCGAAAACCGCGGCCGGGTCGGTGCGGCATCGAACATACGATCGATCCGTGGTACTAACCCCCGCTCTTCACCCCAGATCCAGAATCACCGCGCCGATTGCAATCATGCCCAGGGCGGCCATGCGGCGCCCGCTTGGGCGTTCTGCCAGGAACCACCAGGCAAAGAGGACGCCGAACAGCATCGCCGTCTCGCGCAGCGCCGCGATGGCGCCGATGGGCGCCCGGGTCATGGCCCAGAGCGCCAGAGCGTACGCGACGATCGAGCAGAGCGCGCCGCCCATACCCCGGCGGAGCGCCGACGGGAGGGTATCGCCCATGAAAAGGCGGGAGATTCGGCCGCGGAGCAGCAGTAAGGCTGCCGGGATGGCTGGGAGCACGAATGTCCACAGGGCATACGCGATCGGTGACTGGGAGAGCCGGGCACCGAGCCCGTCATTGACCGTATAGAGCGCGATGACGACCGAATTTGCCAGCGCGAACAGCAGGGCGCGGGTCTCGCCGGGTGTGCCGTCGCGCCGAGCCTGCAGGGCCGCGCCGCACGAGATCAGAAACAGGCCGCCCCAACCCTCGACCCCGAGGTGCTCGCCAAATCCCAGCGCGGCGATCGTGGCGGTCAGGGCCGGCGCGACACCGCGCATCACGGGATAGGTCAGACTCACTGCGCCGAGCGAATAAGCTTCCGCCACGAGGTTGAAGTAGACGACGTGCAGGACGCCGGAGACGGCAAGATGGGGCCAAGCGGCAGCAGCCGGCGCGGGTAGGAATGGAAGGGTTACCGCACCGATCAGCCCGGAAGCGAGGGCAAGCAATGCGGTGGATGCGCGACGGTTGGATCCACCTCTGATGCCGACGTTCCAGGCGGCATGGAGGGCAGCGCCGCCCAAAGCGGCCGCCATTGCGATTGGTGGAACGATCATTGCTGGACTTTTGGTTCGCGTCGCAGAGCGGCTTGCCCGACAATGCCGAATTGACCCAGAATCTTCAGCCGAAGTCCAGTGCACATGAGCAGCGCGTCCATCGTCAAGCAGTGTTGCGTCGTCGGCGGCGGGCCGGCCGGAATGATGCTTGGGTTCCTGCTCGCGCGAGCAGGTGTCAGTGTCGCGGTGTTGGAAAAACACGCCGACTTCCTGCGCGACTTCCGTGGTGACACGGTCCACCCCTCGACGCTGGAGCTGATGTATGAGCTCGGGCTGATCGACGAGTTCCTTACTCTACCGCACCGCAAGGTCGAGCGCTTCAGTGTCGACATTGGCGGTAAGCATATACAGATGGTCGACCTCACGCATCTGCCGACCCGCTGCAAGTACATCGCGCTCATGCCGCAGTGGGACTTCCTCAGCTTCCTCGCGAAGCAGGGCGGACGGTACGAGACGTTCGACCTGCGCATGCAGGCGGAAGCGACGGACCTCGTCGAAGAGGAGGGGCGCATCGTCGGCGTCCGAGCGAAAACTCCACAGGGTGAGCTGAGCGTCAAAGCCGACTTGGTTGTGGCGTGCGACGGCCGGCATTCGACGCTGCGCCTGAAGGCGGGAATGAAGAGCGATGACTTCGGCGCTCCGATGGACGCACTCTGGTTTCGGGTCTCGCGAAAGCAAAGCGACCCAGCGGAGACGTTCGGACGCATCGACGCTGGCGCCATGCTCGTCATGCTGGACCGCGGTGAGTATTGGCAGTGCGCTTACCTCATTCCCAAGGGTGGGTTCGATCGCGTGAAAAGCGAGGGCATCGAGCCGTTTCGGAGCCGGGTACGCGCGCTCTCACCTTTCCTGGCGGATCGCATGACCGAGCTCAAGAGCTTTGATGATGTGAAGCTCCTGACCGTGGTGGTCGATCTGCTGCGACAGTGGTGGCGGCCGGGGCTGCTCCTCATCGGTGACGCGGCTCACGCGATGTCACCGGTAGGTGGAGTCGGAATCAATATTGCGGTTCAGGATGCGGTGGCTGCGGCCAATCGTCTGGCGGCTCCGTTACGGACGGGACAGGTAAAATCCTCGGACCTGGAGGCAATACAGCGTCGACGGATCTGGCCGGCACGGATGACGCAGCGGATGCAGCTTTTGATGCAGAACCGTCTCATCGGTCCGGCGCTGCAGGGCGTCCGCAAGCCAAAGCCGCCGTTCGTATTCGAGTTGCTCAACGCAGTGCCGGTGCTACAGCGCATTCCTGCGCGCATACTCGCATTGGGCTTCCGCCCGGAGCACTTGCATACACCGGATATACTGGCGGATGGGAGGCGCTGAGGCCTCTAGGGTGACGGCAGGAGGCCGAGGCGACGCATCCACTCCTGCAGGAGCTGTGGCCACAACGAGAGCGATGGGTCGGTGCCGCCAAACACCGATGCGTGCCGACCGTGCGCAAAGATGTGCATTTCGACGGGCACGTGTCGCTTCGACAGCTCTTCGTAGAGACTCAGGCTTCCTTCGGGCGGCACTTGATCGTCATCGGTCGTCAGATAAAAGAAGGTCGGCGGCGCATTCGAGGTTGCGTACAAGCGTGGCGTGAGCCGGATGTAAGTTTGCGGGTGGCAAGGGACATGCGCTTCCTGAATCACCAGATCGCAATACGGCGAATGACCGTTGCTACCTGGTTGTGTGGCCTCGAGCCAGGGGTACGCAAGGATGGTGAAGTCCGGCCGGCTGCTTACACGCTCGACCGGGTCGCTCGAGTTGGCGTTGCCGGGTGTTGCCCGTAACGCCGTCATTGCGGCCAGATGCCCGCCTGCCGAGAAACCCAGCATGCCGATGCGGTTGGGATCGACATGGAAGTCCGCCGCATGAAGCCGTACGAAGCGCACCGCGCGAGCGCCGTCGAGCAGCGGAGTCGGAAGCAGGGAATCACGCCCGACTCGATATTGGAGCACGAATACCGTTACACCCTGCATCGTGAACCATGCCGCGGGCTCAGTGCCCTCGAGCACGCCCGCCAGGTCAACATAGCCACCGCCGGGCACGATGATGACGGCAGTCCCATTCGAGCCGACCGACGGATCGAACCAGGTGAGCGTAGGGGTCTCGGCGGCGGAATCGCTCGTTGCACCGGGTGCGCGGCCACGCCACAACCGGTAAGCAGCCGCTTGACGCAGAGAGTCCGGCAGCGCCGCATTGGATTGGAGAGAACGGTCGCTGGAGACGGACGCGGCAACGGCACTGCTGGATGCCTGCGCGTGAGCCGCTGTCACATTCGTCGTGGCTGCCACGATCAGTGTCAGCATCGCGATCAACCGCATCGGGACAGCCTTCACGTTCGCAAGCGTGTCCGGGCAAGTGCCAGTCAGTGCCGTCACCGGACCTTGACGGCGGCGATTGCTTCCACTTCCAACAGGAATTCAGGCCTGAACAGCCGCTGTACCTGAATGGCCGTGCTTGCGGGTGGATTGGCGGTGTTGACGTATTCGTCACGGACGGCGCGGAAGTGCGCCAGGCCGGCAATGTCGACCACGTAGGTGTTCAATTTGATGACATCGCGGAAGCTGGCGCCTGCAGCCTCCAGCGCCGCCCGCAGGTTTTCGAATACCTGACGTGCCTGTGCCCGGAAGTCGTCCTTGCCCACCAGGTTCCCCTTGTCATCGAGCGCGACCTGACCTGAGACGAATACCAGCCGCCCCGGGCCCACGGTCGCGAGGTGCGAATATCCTGCGGGCGTGGCGAGGGTCGGGGGATTCGACAGCTGAAGAGCGACGTCTTCGGGCATAGCGTGTTCTCCACATGCGATGCCTTTACGGTATCTCCGTGGCGATATATTCTTCAAATCGAATGACTGAATGATCGATATTCATATGGTGAATATTGCAAAGCTCGATTTGAATCTCCTCATTGCCCTCGAGGCTCTTCTCGAGGAAGCGAGCGTCGGGCGTGCCGCGCAGCGCGTCGCGCTGTCGCAGCCGGCGATGAGCCATGCGCTCAACCGACTGCGCCTGCTGTTGGGTGACCCGTTGCTGGTGCGAGTCGGTGCGCGCATGCGTCTGACCACCCGAGGAGAGGCGCTGCGCCATCCGGTGAGGGAAGTATTGGCACGGGCTCGTGACCTGCTGGTGACGCCGCACTTCAATCCGGCGAGCAGTACGCGGACATTTCGCTTGTTCCTGAGCGATTATGCCGCCGATCTGCTGCTTCCACCCCTCGTCAGGGAACTCCAGGCAAAGGCCCCTGGCGTGTCCGTTCGTGTCCATACCAGCGGCATCAGCTCACTCGATCCGGCGCAACTCGCGATTACCGTCGATCTCGCTGTCTCGTGTGTTCCCGACAGGTTCAATGGCTTCTATCAACAGCGCTTGTTTACCGACCGGGACGCCCTGGCCGTGCGGCGCGGTCATCCGTTGCTCAAGCGCAGCATCAGTCCAGAAGTGTTCCTGAAGGCCGGACACGTTGCGGTGGCCGGCCCGGAGTTCGCGGCAGATCCGGTGGATGAGTGGCTGCGCACGGAAGGTCGAAGCAGAAACGTAGTGCTGACCGTTCCGCATTATCTGCAAGCTCTACAGGTAGTCGCCGAGTCGGACCTCATAGCCGTCATCCCGGAACGTCTCGTGCAGGCGCATGCCGAGGCTAACGAGCTCGAAGTCGCGGCCGTCCCGTTGGACGTTGGGACGTTCGATGAATATCAGCTGCACCCTGTAACGAGCCACGCGGACCCCGGCTCCGTTTGGCTGCGGGAGGTGTTGCACAGCCTCGCGAAGTCCTTGGGACCCCTGAGCCGGAGAACGGGAGCTCAGCGCGGCGTTTCCCGAATCCAGTCGGCGACGGATCGGCCGATGGCCTCGGGGTGATCCTCCTGCAGGTTGTGTATACCGGCGCCGAGCTGCACCAGCCTGCAGTTCTGTAGAGATGCCGCCAACTCGGCGGCATATGGCGGCGCCACGGTCGAGCCGGGCTCGGCGGTGAAAAACAGCTTCGGGTAGACGGAAGCACGCAGCGCCTGCAGCGCCCGCTCGAGGGTCGCGTGGACATCGGCGGGCTGCCCTGCGATCGGAATCTCGTTGGGAAGCCGCCAAACGGGGAGGCGAGACTGCGGCGTGGGAAAGGGCGCGCGGTATGCGGCCATCTCCTCGTCGGTCAACTTTCTGACGACCGTCCGCGCGAGACCCTCCACGAAGGCATTGTCGTGCAGGATCAGCTGTTCCCCCAGACCCGGTGTTCTGAACTTTTGAAACAGCTCGCGCGCGGCGGCGACGCTGTGGAAGTCCTCCCAATCGCGCGCCGGGCGGACGAACTCCATGAACGCGAGGCCGCGCACGAGTTGGGAGCGCCGGGCTGCCAGATGAAACCCGAGTGTCGCTCCCCAATCCTGGCCGACGATGTAGGTGGAGTTGATTGCGGCCGCGTCCAGGAAAGCATCGAGGTAGCGGACGTGATCCTCGAATCGATACGCGATGTCAGGTTTTCCGGAGTAGCCGAAGCCGATGAGGTCGGGCGCGATGCAATGAGCCACGGGGACGACATGCGGGATCACATTGCGCCAGAGGAAGGATGACGTCGGATTGCCATGAAGAAAGAGGGCGAGCGGCGCGCCCGGCTGATCTGCCTCGCGGAAGACCACGGTCGAGCCAAGTACCTCAGTCTGCGACAGTTTGAGATTCGGCATGCTGGTAGAAACTCCGTCTGCGGCGTGCTGTTCCGACCTGCAAGCGGCACGTTGGACTTCGCCGCGCATTCCTGGTACTCACGAGGCCGTGGCACCTAGGGTGAATCGGTACTATTCCGGGCCGCCGAGCGATCACTTCGACGGTTTACGTTTTTTCAACCCCGGTCACGCGGCAACCGATCGCGATTTGCGCGACCTGCTGCGCTGGAAGTTGCTGGGGAAACCGGCAGCATGGCCGAGCTCGGTCGCGCCGCGACAGGCCGTACCGGACGCGCGCGTGGTGGGGTTGCGAGCGACGGTCGTCGGACACGCGAGCGTGCTCATCCAAGCGGGAGGTCTCAACGTCCTGACCGACCCCGTCTGGTCGGAAAGGGCTAGCCCGCTGACCTTCGCCGGCCCGCGGCGCGTCTGGGCGCCCGGAATCGCGTTCGACGCGCTGCCGCCTATCGATGCCGTGTTGCTCAGCCACAATCATTACGACCATATGGACGTGGCGACCCTGCGTCGCCTCGACACGCAGCATCGTCCGCTCATTGTTACACCCCTTGGTAACGACGCGATCCTGCGGCGCGCCATACCCGGCGCCCGCGTGGCGGTTGGCGACTGGTGGGACCGCATCGAAATTGGCAAGGGCGGAGAGGTGACGATCGTCCCGGCCTACCATTGGTCGGCGCGGACGGGACGCGACCGCCGTATGGCCCTCTGGTGCGGATTCATGCTGAGCACCGTCGGCGGTCGGGTCCATTTCACGGGCGACACCGGTTACGGGGACGGGCGCATCTTTCGGGAGACCCGGCAGCGGATCGGCCGGCCCGACCTGGCGCTGATCCCGATTGGCGCCTACGCGCCGCGGTGGTTCATGAGCGCGCAGCACACGGATCCCAATGAGGCCGTGCAGATCCTGGAGGACCTCGAGGCGGCTCGTGCGGTCGGGATCCACTGGGGCGTCTTCCGGCTCACCGACGAGCGCCGGGATGAGCCTCCGGAGCTGCTGCTGGAAGCGCTTGCGCGCCGCGGGATCGCCGCGAGCCTGTTCCCCGCCGGCGAGCCGGGCCTGAGCTACCCAGCCGCCTAGCCGGCTGCCGCTGCAACAATTCCGTCACATATCCCGAGTAGATTTTTCCGGATTATCAGCAACGAGCCGTGCCGCTCAGCGCTCCGCTTGGCGGGCGCTACCGCGGGGCGGGGGGAGCGGTTACGTGAGCGTTACCGGAACAAAATCCGTACAAGACTACCTTGACGAGCTGCCGACATGGTCGGACGGCACGCACCTGAAAGCCGCGCCGATGACCGGGATGCAGTGGCGTATCTGGTCGCTGGCCGCCGCCGGGAAGTTCTTCGAGGGATTCGTGGTCTTCATGACCGGCGTCGCGCTGCCCCTGATTGCGCGGGAATTCGGGATCGCGTCGGCGCAGAAAGGCATCATCAGCGCCGCGAGTCTCGCCGGCATCCTCTTTGGCGCGGTGCTCCTCGGCGGCCTTTCCGACTATTTCGGCCGCAAGCGCATGTTCGTCGCCGAGATGATCATCTTCGTGGCGTTCCTGGCGCTGCTGATCGTCTCGACCAGCTTTGTCGCGCTGGCCGTCTGCCTCTTTGGGCTGGGACTGGCGCTCGGTTGCGACTACCCCACCGCCCATATGGTGATCTCCGAGAACATTCCGAGCGCCAACCGCGGGAAACTGGTGCTCGGCGCTTTCGGATTTCAGGCGCTCGGCGCACTGGCCGGCACAGGCGTCGGGAGCGTCGTGCTGATCATCCATCCGGTGCTGTCCGCCTGGCGCTGGATGTACGCGACCGCCATGCTTCCTGCACTGGCGATCACCATCGCCCGTTTCTTCGTCGTGGAGAGCGCAAATTGGCTCGCGGTGCGGGGCGACCACGAACAAGCTGAGAAGTCGGTCACCCGGCTGCTGCGTCGGGTACCGCAATATCCGACCAACATCCAGCTGGCGCGGAACGCTACGAGCGCACACGGCGACTTGCACTCCGATCGATCGTTCTGGGCCCTGTTCAACCGGCGTAATCGCCGCGCGACCATCTTCGCCTCGCTCCCCTGGTTCATCCAGGATCT
Source organism: uncultured Pseudomonadota bacterium (assembly GCA_963812925.1). Taxonomy (GTDB): domain Bacteria; phylum Pseudomonadota; class Gammaproteobacteria; order Steroidobacterales; family Steroidobacteraceae; genus 13-2-20CM-66-19. The sequence goes on from CAWEXF010000018.1 coordinate 46,383, forward strand.
CAGTACCTACGGCATAGGCATCTTTACGCCTGTGATCCTGGCCGCGGCGATCGGCGGTGGTCCGGACCACGTCCGTAGTCTTAGCGATCTCATTACCGGCGACATCATTGCCTCCAAAGGGGCAGCGCTGATCGACGTCCTGCTGCTGGTGGGCATTGCGTTTGCCGTGGTGTTTGCCGACCGGGTCGGGCGCATCAAGCTGCAGATCTTCGGCTTCATCGGCTGTGCCGTCGGACTGCTGCTGGCCTCCTTCTCGGCGGCCGTCAGCGGCGAGTCCCAGATCGTGCTGATCTTCACGGGCTTCATGCTGTTCAACTTCATGACCAACCTCGGCCCCAACGCTCAGACCTACCTCCTGGCGGGCGAAGTGTTTCCGACCGAAGTGCGGGGCATGGGGGCGGGGTTCGCCGCGGCGTTCGCGAAGATCGGCGCGGTGGCGACGGCGTTCCTGTTTCCCATCCTGCTGGTCGATATCGGCACGCGCGCGCTGCTCTATGGGCTGGTCGTCGCCTCGCTGCTGGGCGCTTGGGTGACCTGGCACTGGCGCATCGAGACCACCGGTGTGAACCTGGATAACATCGGCAAGGAGCCGGCCGCCTCGCAGGCGGCGCCGAGCGGAGCCAGGACATGAGGCCGTCCTCAGTCCGCACCGCGTTGCTGTCGGCCGGCGCCATCTGGCTCGCGCTGCCGGTGAGTTCTGTCCAAGCCGCCGGCGCGCAGCTGCACGAGACAGGCTCGACGCTGCTCTACCCGCTCTTTCAGCAGTGGGTGGCCGATTACGCGCATGTTGCTCCCGCTGTCTCGATCAGCACGGGAGCTACCGGATCGGGCGCCGGCATCGCGGGGGCCATGGACGGGTCGGCGCAGATCGGCAGCTCGGACGCTTACATGTCCGATCAGCAGGCGGAGCAGAATCCGCAGCTCGTCAACATTCCGCTCGCGATCTCCGCGCAGACCGTGAATTACAACATTCCCGGACTGAACGGCGCTACGTTGAAGCTCGATGGCGCGACGCTCGCCGGCATCTACTTCGGACATATCACCGAGTGGGATGCACCGGCGATCGCGGCCCTGAATCGCGGGGTAACGCTGCCGCACCAGAGTATCGTGCCGATCCGCCGCGCCGATGCCTCCGGCGACTCCTTCATCTTCACTCAGTTCCTCGACTTCGCGAACCAGGAATGGGAGGACCAGGTCGGTTACGGGACGAGCGTACAGTGGCCCAGCGTAGCCGGCGAGCGGACCGCCCAGGGCAACGCGCAGATGGTACAGATGCTCGCCGATACGCCGTACTCGATCGCGTACGTCGGCATCAGCTTCCGCGATTCGATTGCGCATGCGGGCCTGGGCACCGCGCGGCTCGAGAACCAGAGCGGCCGCTTCCTGCTGCCGACGCCGGAGACGGTGAGCGCTGCAGCCTCGATGCTCGATGCGCGCACGCCGCCCGATGAGCGGCTCAGCCTGGTGTTCGCTCCCGGCGCGCAGTCGTATCCTCTGATCAACTACGAGTACGTGGTGGTCTCCAGGCGTCAGGCGGATGGCGCCACGGCGGCAGCGTTGCGCGGCTTTCTCCTGTGGACGATCTCACTCGACGGCGGCAATGCCGGCAAATACCTCGATACCGTGGGCTTCATCCCGCTGCCGGACTTCATACGCGGCATGAGCGAGCACCAGATCGGTCTCATCGGCCCGGGCACCGCGGCCGCCGACTAGCCAGCCGCCGAGCGGCTCGCAGCCGGGGTGTATGCTGCCGAGCGTGAGAGCGAAGTCTCTGTTCGGTGCGGTGGAAGCCGGTGGCACCAAGTTCGTATGCGCGGCCGGCTACGGTCCTGTCGACATTCCGGAGGACTGTCGCGCTGTAATTCCGACGACGACTTCGGCGGCCACTCTCGCGGCCGTCGTGGAATTCTTCGCAGGGATCACCCGCAAGTACGGCACGCTTGCCGGCATCGGCATTGCCGCTTTCGGGCCGGTCGATCTCGACACGCGCTCGCCGACCTGGGGGCGGATTCTGGCGACGCCGAAGGCCGGCTGGTCGGATATCAGTCTTGTGGCTCCACTCGAGCGCTTCGGCTGCCCCATCGCCGTCGATACTGATGTCAGCGCGGCCGCGCTCGCGGAGGCGCGACTCGGTGCGGGCGCGGGGCTGGGTTCGCTGGTGTACGTGACGGTGGGCACGGGAATCGGCGGCGGAATCTTCGTGGCTGATCGCACCCTCAAGGGTCTGCTTCATCCCGAGATGGGCCATATCCGTGTCAAGCGCGATCCGCGGGACGCCGACTTCGCTGGAGTCTGTCCCTTCCATGGCGATTGCCTGGAAGGTCTGGCCAGCGGGCCGGCCGTAGTGGCTCGCTGGAATACGCGTGCCGAGTGTCTGCCCGAGCCGCATCCCGCTCGCGAGGTCCTGGGAGATTATCTCGGACAACTTGCCGCAACCGTAGCGCTGATGGTCTCCTGTGAGCGCATCGTTTTCGGCGGCGGTGTGGTGTCGGGTGGCCGACTGCTTCCCTACATCAGGCAGTCGGCGAGCCGCTGGCTCGGGGGTTACCTGCCCATCGAGGCGCGGGCGGGCGGATTCGAGCGCTACATCACGGCGCCGGGGCTGGGCGACTCCGCAGGCACGGCCGGGGCAATCCTGCTCGCCATGCAGCAGGGCCAGTGACGGGGGCGTAACCAGCCTGATCGCCGTGGGGTGGGCTATCCTGACGCCCATGGATAGCATCATCGACATATCCGGCCTGTCGAAGCAGTACGCCTCGGGTTTCGTTGCGCTCAAGGGAGTCGATCTCACCATCCGCCGCGGCGAGATCTTCGCCCTGCTCGGGCCGAATGGGGCGGGCAAGACCACGCTCATCAGCATCGTCTGCGGCATCGTGCGGGCGACCACGGGCCGCGTGCTCGTCGATGGCCATGAGATAGTCCGTGACTGGCGCGCGGCCCGATCGCTGATTGGCCTGGTACCGCAGGAGCTCACCACTGACGCTTTCGAGTCGGTATGGAATACCGTGTCGTTCACTCGTGGCTTGTTCGGACTGCGTGCCAACCCGGCTCACATCGAGAGTGTGCTCCGGGCGCTGTCGCTGTGGGACAAGAAGGACAGCCGAGTCATGACCCTCTCCGGGGGCATGAAGCGCCGCCTGCTCATCGCCAAGGCGCTTGCGCACGAGCCGCGGATCCTGTTCCTGGACGAGCCCACCGCGGGTGTCGACGTCGATCTGCGGCACGACATGTGGCAGCTCGTCAGCCGCCTGCGCGGCGAGGGGGCGACGGTCATCCTGACGACGCACTACATCGAGGAAGCCGAGGAGATGGCCGATCGTGTCGGAGTGATCAACAAGGGCGAGCTCGTCCTGGTGAGAAACAAGGTCGACCTGTTGCACGAGTTCGGCACCAGGCGTCTGACGCTGCGCCTGAGCCGTCCCCTCGCTCAGGTACCGGAGGCGCTCGCGGCGTGGCGGCTCGAGCTCTCGAGCGATGGGCGCGAGCTCACCTGCCTCTATGATTCCAAGCACGCCGGCGACGGCGTGGGCCAGTTCCTCGAGCGGGTGCGGGAGGCGGGAATCGGGTTCACCGATCTCGCGACCGCGGAAAGCTCGCTGGAGGACATTTTCGTGAGCCTGGTGAGGGAGAAAAAATGAACATCGAGGCGGTGAGCGCGATCTACAGGTTCGAGATGGCCCGCGCCCGGCGAACCGTGACGCAGACCATCGTGTCGCCGGTGATCTCCACCTCACTCTACTTCGTGGTCTTCGGCGCCGCCCTCGGCTCGCGAATCCAGAGCGTGGGAGGTGTCAGCTACGGCTCGTTCATCGTGCCGGGGCTGGTGATGCTGTCACTTCTCGGCCAGAGCATCTCCAACGCCTCGTTCGGCATCTACTTCCCGCGGTTCACCGGCACCATCTATGAGATCCTTTCGGCGCCCGTATCGCCGATGGAGATCGTGCTGGGATACGCAGGCGCGGCAGCGACCAAGTCACTCATCCTCGGCATCATCATTCTCGCCACCGCGGGGCTGTTCGTGCCGCTGCATGTCGAGCATCCATTGTGGATGGTGGCGTTTCTCGTGCTCACTGCGGTGACGTTCAGTTTGTTCGGCTTCATCATCGGCATATGGGCGGACGGGTTCGAGAAGCTGCAGATCGTGCCGCTGCTCATCGTCACTCCGCTGACTTTTCTCGGCGGCAGCTTCTACTCCATCGACATGCTGCCGCGCGCCTGGCGCACGGTGGCGCTGGCGAATCCCGTCGTATACCTGATCAGCGGCTTTCGATGGAGTTTCTACGGTCTCGCCGACGTCAATGTGGCCGTCAGCCTCGGGATGACCGCGGTCTTTCTGGCGATCGCTCTGGTCATCGTCGCGTGGATCTTCCGGACGGGCTATCGCCTGAAGACCTGAGCCGCGACTTCAGGGGGCGCTGCCGTTCAGCCACGCCTGCCGCGACAGCGGCCGGTTCCTGTAGGGAGTCTGCAGCACTACCAAGGTGGTGGTGCTGATGCTGGTGTGAAAACGCACGATGCGGTCCAGGATAGCCTCCAGGTGGCCCACCGACATCGCGATCACGCGCAGTGAGCCGGAATCCTCCCCGGCGAGTCGGCGGTAGTCGAGAATCTCCGGGATTTCGGCCAGAGCCGGGCCGAGGCTGGCGCAGACGTTGCCGTCGCAACGCAGGCGGATCACCGCCTCGATGACGTAGCCCAGGCTCTGCGGATCGACCTCGGCGCGATAGCCACGGATCACGCCCGCATCTTCCAAGCGCTTCACTCGCTCCGCGGCCGCTGGAGCCGACAACCCTACCTGGCGGCCGAGCTCGGCGTAGCCCGCGCGCGCATCCTTCTGCAGCAGCTCGAGAAGCTGCCAGTCCCTGGCGTCGAGCGCAGGTTTCGATTCGAAGGCAGAAGCTGCCATATAGGCCTCTCATCGATGGAGCTATAGGGACAATATAAGCCTATTAACCATTCAAATCCAGGGTATTGCCTTCTAATATGCCGATCCACGGTCCTGGCCCTCACGTCCGGAAACGGCGCGAACCGGCGAGGACCGCCGCCTACGATCAAATCGAGACGCCCCCACACCGAAGCCACAAGAAGTCCCCATGGAAACCTCCGGCCAGCTTGATGCTCGAGCGTTCTTTTACGTCACGGTTGCGATGCTTACCTGGTCTTCCGCCTATGCAGCGATTGCATACGGGCTGGGCGGGTTCACGCCAGGGGAAGTGGCATTTGCCCGCCTGCTGCTGGGGGCGATCTGCCTGATGCTGTGGTTGCGGATACGGCGGCTGCCGCTGCCACCGCTGCCTGCCTGGCCGCCGTTGCTCGGGCTGGGCGTCGCCGGGCTCGCCGTGTATCACCTCTGCCTCAATTACGCGGAGACGCGGATTGCCAGCGGCACCGCGGCCATCATCATTGCCCTGGCGCCGGCGGCAACCTCCGCAACCTCGGCTCTGTGGCTGCGCGAGAGGTTGTCCGCACGCGCCATCTCCGGTCTGGCCATAGCGCTGGCCGGCGTCCTGCTGGTCGTGCTGACCAGCGGCAAGAATGTCAGCTTCCAGCCGAAGGCGGCGCTGGTACTGATCAGCGTACTGGGGGCGGCGGTCTATTTCACTCTGCAAAAGCCGTTTTCGGCGCGATACGGCACGGAGGCGGTCACGACCGTCACTTTTTTCGGCGGCGTCCTCGCAACGTTGCCGTTCGCCCTCGGCCTGCCGCATGCGCTTCTCACTGCACCGCACTCGCGTATCGCCGCACTGGTCTGGCTGGGGCTGGCGCCGACATTTCTCGGTTACCTCACCTGGAACATGGCGCTGCAGCGGGCCAGCGTCAGCAAGGTGTCGAGCTTCATCTACGCCTCGACCCCGATCGCGCTGTTGATCAGTTGGGTGTGGCTGGGCGAGCGGCCGGCCAGTGTGACCCTGATCGGTGCCGCCATCGTGGTAGGGGGAGTGGTCCTGACCAACACGCGCGGCCGTCAGAAGGCGAGGACAACCGCCCGGCCGGTCTGCGAAGCGTAGCCGGCCGCTTCAGGCCAACGCCGCGGCCGCGGCGCGCACGACGCTTTGCGTCAGCCTCTCCAGGACGGGTACTTTGAGGCGTGTTGCCTGCCAGTAGAGCGGCACGTCGACCGGGGTATCCGGCACCAGCTCGAGCAGGGTTCCGGCTGTGAGCTGCGCGCGGACCATGGAGAGGGGATTCATTCCCCAGCCGACTCCGGCGAGCGCGGCATCGACGAACGCCTGGGTGGAGGGGATGCGGTGCACCGGTAGCGCCACATCGCGGCGCACGACGCGGCGAGCCCAGACCTCCTGCAGCCTGTCGTTGTTGTCGAAGAGGAGGCTGGGCGCGCGCGCCAGGGCGTCGGCCGAGATACCCGCATCGAACCAACGGCGCACGAAGCCCGGGCTGGCGGTGGCGACATATCGCAGCGAGCCCAGTCGCCGGATGCGGCAGCCCTGAATGGCGGTGCCCACCGAAGTGACCGCCCCCAGGACATATCCGCGGCGAAGCCACTCCGCGGTGTGATCCTCATCGGCGAGGGTCAGGTTGAGCAGCGCGGCGTCCTCGCGGCCAAATTCCGCCATCGCCCTGATGAACCACGTGCTCAGGCTGTCGGCGTTGACGGCAATGCGCAGACTCGCGTGGGGCGCGTCGGGAGAGTCCTTGGGCAGCATCGGCAGCTCGCGCCGCAGCTGCGATACCAGAACCGAAACGAGCTCCGCGTGGCGGCAGATGCGCGCGCCTATCTCCGTGGCCGTACAGGGTTGTCCGCGTACGATCAGCACCGCCCCGAGGCGCTCTTCGAGGAGCTTGACGCGTTGCGAGACGGCGGAGGGGGTGACGTGCAACACGCGGGCCGCGCGCTCAAAGCTGCCTTCGCGGGCGACTGCGGCGACGGCCGCGAGCAATGCTTCATCGAGCACGGTACCCCCCTCCTGGCGCTTTAGCCGGGCTATAGCAACATTAGCACCGCTACAGACCGCCGGAGAGGGTACCGCTACTTTCGCATCGTGGTCCTATTCTCCCCGAAGGAAGTGCTGGACGGTGCTCTGCAGGTCTCCGTGAGCCGATGAGTCCTGGTCGCCGACCGCGGCGGCACTGGTGTCCCCGGCCGGCGCGGCCGAGTCCGCGCGAGCAGGATGCGATGCGCTCCAGCCCAGCAGGAGCTGGCGGGCGAACTGCTGCGCATCGATCTTCGTGCCGGTCGCCTCGTCGCGCGCCGCATCCGCTCGCAACGTGGCGTGTGCTGTGCCGGTCCCGGCGAGCACCGCGCTCACCTGACTCTGAAAGTCGTTCCGTGGCGCCGCGGCTGCCGCGCTTCCGATATGAATGAGCAACGCGGCGGACGCAATTGCCAGCGAGCGGCCCAATGTGTTGGTGATCTGTCGTGACATGATGGCGATCTCCTCAGGTAAGGTTGGTTGTGTATGTATATGCATGTAATGTGGCCAAAAAATCAACTCGCCCCGAGCTTGCTTGCGGCCAGATACGACGCCTGCTTGAGGGCCGTGGCTGCCTCGCGCCCGACGCGCTTCTCGAAAGCCTGCTGGGCCGCCTCCCAGCGCGGCCGGAGCTTCCGCAACTGCTCCCGCCCCTTGGGCGTCAGGGACCAGCGGCGCTGCCGCCGGTCATCACCCACGGTGTCCGCGGCCATGCCGCCCTTCTTGATCAGCGCCAGCGTCCGCGTGGCGGTGGTCTGATCGATCCCGATGGCCTCCGCCAGCTCGGTCGTCGTGAGATTGGGAGCCGACTCCAGCACTTGCAGAGCCGTGTACTGCGTGGCATGCAGTCCGGTGCCGGCGAGCGCTTCCTCGTAGAGCACTGTGATCGCGCGGGCGGTTTGTCGCAAGCTCGCGCAGTAGCAGGGGAGTGACAGCAGCTTCATGGCAGCGACAGTACATGCATATACATGAAATGTCAAGCAGCCATCCGCCCGCCGGTCATTCACGGTTCTCCCGGCCCCAGGCAGCGCAGAATCGACTCGATGGCCTCGGGTGCCACCGGCTTGGCGAGGTGATGATCGAACCCCGCTTCGTAGGCGCGGCGGCGGTCCTCGTTCTGCCCCCATCCGGTCACGGCGACGAGCAGTGTCCGCCGGCCCCAGCTCGAGTCGCGAATGTGTTTCGCGAGGGCGTAGCCGCTCAAGTCGGGAAGCCCGATGTCGAGAAGCATCGCGTGCGGTCGAAAGCTCTCGGCCAGCTCCAGGGCCTGGCGGCCGCAGTAGGCGGTCTGCACGTGGTGTCCGGAGAGCTCGAGCAGCGCCGCGCAGGTATTGGCGGCATCCTGGTTGTCATCGGCGACCAGGATCCGGAGGCCGATATCCGCGGCAGCGTCTGCCACGGTGCCGGGTTGGGGAAGGTCCACGGCCAGCTCGCTCACGGGGAGCCTCACGGCGAATTCGCTACCGTGCCCCAGTCCTTCACTGTGGGCGCGCACGCTGCCGCCGTGCAGCGCCACTATACCCCGGACCAGCGCCAAACCAACACCAAGGCCGCCCTCCGTTCTGTCACGGACGCCCTCGGCCTGAGCAAACATCGTGAAGAGCCTGGGCCCCATCTCGGGCGCTATGCCGATGCCGTTGTCCCGCACCGATATGACGATCTCAGCGTCCTCGCGCCGCGCGCTCAGATGAATCTTGCCGTGCGGATCGGTGTATTTTGCCGCGTTGATCAGCAGATTCGAGAACACCTGCGCCAGGCGCACCGCATCCGCCTCCAGCCGCATCGCCTCGTTCGGAAAATCGAGCGACAAGCTGTGATGCTTGGCATCGAGCATGGGCCGGGCCGTCTCGATTGCCGCGCTCAGCACCGAGGTGAGCTCGGCGGGAGCCCTCTTGAGCTCGAGAGTCCCGCGGGTGATTCGCGAGACATCGAGCAGATCGTCGAGCAGTCGGCTCATGTGCGCGACCTGCCTCTCCATGATCTCGTCCGCCCACTTTCTCTGCGCCGCCGTCCGATCGGTCTTGCGGTTGGCCGCAAGCGCATACCGGATCGGCGCGAGCGGGTTGCGCAGCTCATGGGCGAGCAGCGCCAGAAACTCATCCTTGCGCTCATCGGCGTCGCGCAGCGCCTCCTCACTGCGGCGCAGTTGCTCTTCGCTCTCGCGCAGCCTGGCGAGCGAATCCTCAGTGAGCGCTCGGGCCTGATCCGCATCCTCCAGCAGCGACAGTGCCGCTCTGCGCTCGCCGACCGCGCCGAGCATGTTGACGGTCTGATAGGCGGCGGCGGCGAATCGCGCCAGGCTCTGCAATAGCCGCAGATCCTCCGCATCGAACTTGCGCTCGCCATCGTGCACCACCGCCCAGATGGTGCCGACCGCTTTGCCGTCCACCTGGAACGGCACGAAGAGACCTTCTTCGGCGGGCGGCGTCACCGCTGCCAGATACTGATAGCGGCGCTCCCAATGGGTGAATAGAAGCGGCATGTCGCGATCGAGCACCTCACCCGACGGCCCGAAATCGCGCGGGGCGCCAACGCCGAGGTGCGCCGACCACTCACCGGCGACGGCCGCCCAGCAGAATCGCTGATTGTCCTTCGCGAGCAGGCTGAGACCGGCCGAGCCGGTACCGAGGAGCTCAACGGCCGTCTCTGCCAGAAACTGCAGGATCGTATCGGGCGCATCTGCGAGCGCCTGCGCGAGTGCACCCAGAGCGCGGCTCTCGGCTTCACGATCGGCTGGGCGGCTGGTGCGCCGTTGCAGCTGCTCGGTGATGAGGATCGACTCGAGCGCGGCGATGCCCTCGGTCGGTCTGTTGGACTCGCCGGGCGCGGGGTCGCGCGAGTAGGCCAGCGCGGGGGGCCGATTTTCCTTCTCGGCACCGTCGAAGGAGTATGGCCCGGCTTCTCCCAACCGCGCCCGCAGCTCGTTCACCTCGCGCTTGAGTGCGAGGATGCGACTCTCTCTGTCGACCGCGGCCGCGTTGAAGCGAGCGAGCTCCGCAATGCGCGACTGAAGGTCGGCGTGCGCCTCGCGCAGCAGCGTCTCGGCGCGCTTGCGATCCGTAACGTCGCGCGCGATCTTCGATGCGCCGATGATCGTTCCCGACTCATCCCGCACCGGAGATACGGTAAGTGAGATGTGGACGCGGCGACGGTCTTTGGTGAGCCGCGTGGTCTCATAGTGCTCGATGCGCTCGCCGCGGCGCAGGATCGCGAGAATCCGCTGCTCGTCATCGAGCAGCTCCGGCGGGACGATGATCGTGATGGGCTTGCCGATCACCTCGGCGGCGGCGTAACCGAACAGGCGCTCCGCGCCCCTGTTCCATGACCGGATGACTCCATCCAGCGTCTTACCAATGATGGCATCATCCGAGTTCTCGACGATGGCGGCCACCTGCGCCAGCGCCTCGGCCTGCGCAGCCGTGACGGATGAAGGAGAATGTGGATCCGGAGGAGCCATTTCGGCGTGTTTATTGTTTTTCGCTATTTTAGCAAAATCCTGCGTCGCGGCGCAGGCCTCGCCTGCAGCTGCTTCGCGCTGGCATTGGCGGGCGCGAGCCTTGGCGCCGCGCAGTCGGAGGGAACACGGCTCGTGCGCCTGAGCGTTCCAGGCGGTGAGCTGCAGGCCTATATCGCCCCGGCGCACGGCGCCGATCTCGCCGGACTCGAGATGCGACATAACGGCCGCTGGTCGGAGCTCCTCTACCGCGGCATGAACTACCAACCTACCCGCGGATGGACGGGTAAGGCGCCCATCCTGTGGCCTGCGGTCGGCCGAAACTTCCCGTATCCCTCCGGTGGCGGCCAGGGCGAGGACCTGGGGTGGATCCTGCACGGCCGCGTCCTTGCGATGCCGCTTCACGGGTTCGCGCGCGATCAAGCCTGGCGCATCCTCCGGCGCGGCCGCTGCGCCGGCTCCGCCTTCCTGATACTTGGGCTGAGCGACACTGACCGGACCCGAGGCATGTACCCCTTCGGCTTCACGCTCACGACCGAATACAGGCTGTGGCGCAAAGCGCTCTACATTCGTCAGGCGGTGCATGCGCATCGAGCCAATGCCGAGGCGATGCCGTTCTCGATCGGCAATCACATCACCTTCCGGATTCCGCTGCTGCCTGGCGATGATCCGCTGCAGACGGTGATCAGTACCCCGGCCACGGAGCAGGTGATCACCGATGAATCAGGAAGACCGACGGGGCAGATCGTCACCGTCGGCTACGCGAGGCCACGACTCCTCTCCTCGTTCAAGCCCCTGACTCCGCTATCGCTCTCCGGTTATGCCGCCGGGGAGGAGTGGGTGCGGTTGGAGGATCGCTCCGGCTTTGGGATCATCGTGGCGCACTCCGAAGACCGGCGGCCGCGCGGCACTCCCGTTCTGTTCAATCTCTGGGGTGACCCCGCGCACGGCTACTTCGCTACCGAGCCCTGGGTTGGCAAGCAGGATTCACTGGTGACGGGTGATGGCACGATCGCTCTCCAGCCCGGCGGTACGTTTCACTGGATGATCGCAGTGAGGTTGGCGGGGACCGCGACTCCATCGACGGCATCCCGCGCCGCTGCGTCGGCGCCGACCTGTCTACAATAGGTGCGAGACCCTTCCTCTAAGTTGGAGGTTCGATGAGCGGTTCGGGAATCAATCGTCGGGATTTGCTCGTAATGGCGGGCGCTGGTGCGGTAGGGGCTTCCCTGACGCAAATTTCGGCGGCGGGTACGGCTGCGCCCGCGGCGTCGGTAGCGGGTAAAAGGCCGAATATCATCCTTTACGTTCCTGACGAGATGCGGGCCGACGCGTTGTCCTGCTACGGCAACCTGGTCAACAGGACGCCGAATTTCGATCGCCTGGCCGCGGAAGGGACACGGTTCGAGAACTGCCACGTCCAGTATCCGGTCTGTGGTGCGTCGCGATGCAGCTTTCTCACGGGTTGGCCGACCAGTGTCCGTGGCCACCGGAGCCTCTACTACTTCCTGCGCCCGGACGAGCCCAATCTCTTCCGCTATTTGAAGCAAGCCGGCTACGACGTCATCTGGCTGGGCAAGAACGACGTCTTTGCCGAAGCCACGTTCTACTCCAGCGTGACAATGTGGAAGGCGGGGGCCGTTGCGCCGACCAGTGGCGACGCCGAGCCCGTCGAGTTGACTCCGGGAATCGCCTCCATGCTGTTGCCGCCGGAGGGCGACCGACGCTCGACCAACGATTACTCGCTGGTGCAGGCGGCGATCGATATCCTCGCTCGTCGCGAGACCGAGCGTCCGGTGTGCATCTTTCTTGCGCTGTTCAATCCGCACCCGCCGTATTCGGCGCCGGCGGATTTCTATCGCATGTATCGTGCGGCTGCTCTGCCGCCGCTCATTCCTCCGGGCGGCGAGAGGCGTCCCAACTATCACCACGCCATCCGGGAGGCATATGGTCTCGATCGCCTGTCGGATGCGGGTTTGCGCCGGGTGCGGGCGGTCTATTACGGCCAGGTGAGCTATTCGGACTGGTTGCTCGGGGAGCTGATGGAGGCGATGTACCGCACCGGCCGGGACAAGGATACGGCGCTGATCGCGTTCTCGGATCACGGCGACTACGCTGGAGACTACGGCCTGGTGGAGAAATGGCCGAGCGGGCTCGAGGATTGCCTGACGCATGTGCCGATGATCGCCAGGATCCCCGGCGGCGCGCCGGGTGTCGTTTCCCGGGAGATGGTCGAGGCGTTCGACATCGTGCAGACGTGTCTCGACCTGGCGGGTGCCAGCGCGTCGCACACCCATTTCTCGCGCAGCCTGCTGCCGCAGGTGATGGGCGAGGCCGGCGACCCGCAGCGAGCCGCGTTCACCGAGGCAGGCTACAACACCTACGAGCCGCAGGCATTCGAGCCCTTGATAGCCGGTCTCTACGGGCCGAAGACGCGGCTGCAGAACGAGCACCCCGAGACCATCACACGCGCAGCCGCCGTACGCTCCGCAACGCACAAGCTGATGGTGCGGCCGAACGGGCAGTCGGAGCTCTATGACTGTGGGAGCGACCCGGACATGCGGCAGAACCTGTTCGGCGATTCGTCCGCCGCTGCGGTGCAGGCGGCTCTGCAGGTGAGACTGCTGCACTGGTATGTCAACACGAGCGGCATCCCGCCGATGGACAAGGATGGCCGCGATACCCCACCGTACTATCCGACACCGTCGCTCGCGCCGAACGAGCGCGCGCTGCTCGATCATTAGATCGTCGTCTCGTCATGAATGAGCCGTCCGCCAGGATCAGCCGCGACGTCGCCAAGGCCATCTGGCTGCATGCCCAGCGACTGGATGCCGACGCTCCCTTCGGTGGCGGCCCGGCGGCGACTCCCGCCGCCGTGCGGCACCTCGGCTACGTGCAGATCGACACCATCCATGTCATCGAGAGATCCCATCACCACATCCTGTACACGAGAATTCCCGATTATCGGCGCGAGCACCTCGATCGGGCCCAGGCAATGCAGCGCTGCATTTTCGAGTACTGGACCCATGCGCTCGCGTATCTGCCGCTCGAGGACTTCAGGTACTACGTGCGCGACATGCGCAATGGCCCGCGGGCGCATGGCCGCTGGTTCGAATCGGTGACTACAGGCGACCTTCGCAAAGTACTGGCGCGCGTTCGCAACGGCGGCACGCTCACGATCCGCGACATCGACGATGACGTGCTCGTTGAGAAGGACCACCCGTGGGCGAGCCGCAAGCCTTCCAAACGCGCTCTGCAGCTCGCCTTCTTCCGTGGGCTCGTCACCGTCAGCCAGCGGACCGGCATGTTGAAGTCTTACGACCTGACAGCCCGGCATTTCGGCTGGGAGCGGCTGCCCCGCGCCGCCACGCAGCGGGAAACACTCAACTATGTGCTGGCGCGGGCCTTGCGATCGCAGGGACTGATCAGTGTCGACTCCGTCTGCTACGGCGGCGTCGCCGGCAGGCTGGCGATCCGGCGTCTCATCGAGACGAAGGTGCGTCGCCGGCAGCTCGTCCCTGTCGACTTCGAGGGCGCCGGCGCGTGCCAGCACTGGGCGCAACCGGAAACGCTCGATCTGAAGCTCGAGACCAGTCCGGCCCGGGTCCACATCCTGTCGCCGTTCGATCCGCTGGTCTGCCAGCGCAAGCGGCTGCACCTCTTCTTCGACTACGAGCACCGCTTCGAGGCTTATCTGCCGCCGCGGCAGCGCGTGTTCGGTTATTTCGCCTGCCCGGTGCTGGCGGGCGATCGGATCGTCGCCGCCCTCGACCTGAAGACGGACCGGTCTGCGCAACAGCTGCGGGTGCAGAAATGGACCTGGATGCTGCGGCGGCCGCCGCGGGCGCTCCGCGCCACGATCGAGTCGGCGCTGCATTCGTTCGAGCGCTTTCAGCTGGCCTCAAAGCCAGCTTAGCTCTGCTTCATCGACATTAGGACTTCTAAGTAGGCGGCGCGGCGGCCGGCGACGATACTCGGTGCATGACGGGCATCGCTACACCGAGCGCATATCTGACCGGGCTGGTTCTCGGCGGCTCCCTGATCATCGCGATCGGGGCGCAGAACGCCTTCGTCCTGCGTCAGGGTTTGCTGCGTGCGCACGTGGCTCTGGTCGTCGTCCTTTGCATCCTGATAGATGTGGCACTGACGACGGTCGGGGTCGGCGGCCTGTCGGCGTCGCTCGGCCGCAATCCTCTGGCCCTCGAGCTGCTGGCAGTGGCTGGCGCCTGCTTCCTGAGCTGGTACGGGTTCGGTGCGGCACGCCGCGCCTGCTCGCGGCAGTCCCTGTCGGCGGCCGCGGCCGGCGGTGCACAGTCGGCGCGCCGTGTGCTGCTGCAGACGCTCGCCGTCTCCCTGCTCAATCCGCACGTATATCTCGACACCGTGATGCTCATAGGCTCCGTCGGGGTGCAGCAGCCCGCGCCGCTGCGGCCGGCATTTCTCGCTGGAGTGTGGACCGCGAGCTGCGGCTGGTTCACCGGTCTGGGATTCGGCTCGCGTCTCCTCGCCCCCGTCTTCGCCCGGCCCATCGCCTGGAGGTTCCTCGATGCGCTGATCGCGTTCGTCATGTGGAGCATTGCAGCGACGCTGCTGTGGACGACATTCCGGGCCTGAAGGTGGCTTGACTGAAACAACCGCTACATGTAACGTTCGTTACATGATGGCGCGCAAGCAAGAGCTGGTGGCTGCGACGGTCGCCTACCTGCTGCGGCACGGGCTCGCGGACCTGTCGCTGCGGCCACTGGCCAAGGCCGCCGGCACCAGCGCGCGGCTGCTGATTTATCACTTCGGCTCCAAGGAGCGCCTGCTCGCCGAGGTGCTCGAAGCCCTGCAGAGCGGTTTGCGCAATTCGTTCTCGGAACTGCTGGCGGCGCGCGCGGCGGCGGACGGCGAGCCGCCGCTCAAGACATTCTGGAAATGGGCGACCTCGAAGCGGAATTTCGCCGGCCTGAGATTGCTCTATGAGCTGCAGATCCTGGCGGTGCAGAACCCCGAGAGCTATGCGCGCTATCTCGAGCGCAATTCCCGCGACTGGATCGAGCTGGTGCACACGGCGCTGCCCGCCGCGGAGCGCAGCGCCGCGATGGCAACTCTGTTGGTCGCGGTGTTCGACGGCCTGTTCCTGGAGTTGATGAGCACCGGCGATCGCAGGCGCACCGGCGAAGCGCTCGATGAATTCATTCGCGTCGTGCGCCGGGCGCGCGCCGGCGGAGGCGGCCGGGATGTCAGTTGAAATCCCCGCGATCGCCCCACGGCGCGCCTGGCGCAGCTCTGTCGTCGGTGTGGTGCTGGCGCTGGGGTTCTTCAGTCTGCCCGTCGGCTCGTGGGTTCATGAGGACGCCGGGCTGGCGAATCGACTGGTCTACGAGCTCATCGTCTGGGCGTGGGTGATAGGGATACTGCTCTATGTCGTGCGGGTGGAGCGCCGCCGCCTGTCCTCGATCGGATGCCGCGCGCTCGGCGGCAAGGACTGGATCATCGCGATCCTCGCGGGCATCCTGATCCTGGCGCTCCTCGCGCTCATTTCGCTGGTGGTGTTTCCGGCCCTGCACTGGAGCGAGGGCAGTCAGGAGGCGTCGATACTCGCGCTGCCTTACTGGCTCAATGTGCTCATCGTCGTGCGGGCGGCGGTGTCGGAGGAGATCCTCTTCCGCGGCTACCCGATGGAGCGTCTCGAGGAGCTGAGCGGCAGCCGAGCGCTCGCGGGTGTGGTGACCTGCGCCGTATTCACGCTCGATCACAGCAGCTTCTGGGGCTGGCACCACATCTTCATCGCCGGCTCCGCCGGGGCGGCGCTGACCGTGCTTTATCTCTGGCGCCGCAACATCTGGGTGAACATGATCGCGCATTTCATGGTGGATGCGGCCGCTTTCCTGGCGTGAGGCGCAGCCGGCGGCGATCAGGCGCAATGCGGCTCGACGAAGCCTCGATTGTGGGTACAATGCTCGGCAGTATCGGCAGGGGGCCCGCAACCGCCACTATATGTCTGACAACATCCTGGCACCCGTGTCGTGCGCGCCGCGCCCTTGGGATGCGCGCCTCGCCCGTTGGCTGGTGAGGCCGCTCGCCGGGACCCGCGTCACGCCCAATCATCTGACGACTGTCCGCCTCGCGATCGGCCTCGCAGGCGCGGTGGCGTTCACGCGCGGCTCGTACGGGTGGTGCAACACCGCCGCTCTGCTGGTGATTCTGTCAAATTTCCTGGATCACACGGACGGCGAGCTCGCGCGGCTCAGCGGGAAGACGAGTCGCGTCGGTCACGTTTACGATCTCGCAAGCGATGCCGCCGTCACTATTCTCCTTTTCGTCGCGATGGGAGTCGGCGTCGGGCTGAGCACCGACAATCCGCTGGGAGTACCCCCGCCCGTGCTCGGCGCGGTCGCAGGCGCCGCGGTCGCGCTGATCTTCTACCTGCGCATGCGTGTCGAGGAGATGGCCGGCAAAGCCGCGACCCGCCAGGCCTCGCTCGGTGGCTTCGAGACCGAGGACGTCCTCTATTTGCTGCCGGTGGTGACGCTGTGCAACGTGATCATGCCCTTTCTGATCGCGGCATCGATCGGCGCCCCGCTGTTCGCCGTTTGGGTCGTGATCGACTATCGCCGGGCGCGCCAATTGAAGCCGATGACGGCGGGCCCGTCGGGCACGGGACTGGTCTGACCGGGCTTGCGGGCGGCGTTACGCTCGAGCCGCTGCGACGCGCGTTCGTCGAGCAGGGCTCGTTCCTTTTCGTGCCTGAATTCCTGCCGCGGGAGTCCACGGAGCGCCTCGCATCGGCCGTCGCCACCCTGCAGGAATCGGTCAATCGCAATTATCTGCCCGGCCACAAACAGGGAGGCAGCGTCGGCCGGCGCGTCATCGATGAGCGTGCGCCCTTCATTGCGGAGCTCTATCGCTCGCGTGCGCTGACCGACGTCCTCGAGGGCATTGCGGGGGAGCGCCTGCTGCCCTCGCCGCCGGACGATCCGCATGCCTACGCGCTGTATTTCTACACTCGCGCGGGCGATCACATCGGCTGGCACTACGATACTTCGTACTATCGCGGCCGCCGCTATACGGTGCTCTTCGGCGTCATCGACCAATCGTCCTGCCGCCTCGACTACGAGTTGCACACGCGCCAGAAAGGTGTCGCCGTCGTGCCGGGCTCGATTCAAATCCCGCCCGGCGGCCTCGTGTTCTTCGACGGCGATGCGTTGCGACACCGGATCACGCCATTGCGCGCGGGCGAGATCCGGGTCTCGCTCACGTTCGAGTATGTGACCGATGTGCGGATCAGTCGCAGCTTGCGATTGATTTCGAACATGAAGGATGCGTTCGGATACTTCGGCTTCCGGCAGGTCTTCGCGCGCCGCGCGCGGCATCCTGGCCCGGCGTCCGGGCCGGGATCGACGTGAGAAAACCGGCGGTCTGGCTCTTCTCCGCGGGGCTGCTGCTGCTCGTGGGGCTCCTCGTGTCGCAGGGGCTCACGCCCGTGTTCGCGACGCTGGCGACGGCGGGGTGGGGGCTGCTGCTGCTCGCGCTGTTTCATCTGCTGCCGCTGTGGCTGGATGCGGCCGCCCTCCAGGTGCTGTTCGATCCGGGCGCGGTCCGGGCCGCGCGGCGCGAGTCGCTGCTGGCGCGCTGGGTGGGCGAGTCGGCCAACAGTCTCATGCCGCTCGGCCAAGTGGCAGGCCCGGTCGTCATGACTCGTCATCTGTCGCGCCGGGGCATGGCAACTCAGAGCGCGGCGGCGGCCGTCACCGTTTCCACTACGCTGCAGGCGCTCGCGCAATTTGCGTTTGGTCTGATGGGCGTCGCGCTGCTTGCGCTGCCGGCCGGTCTCGAGACGGCCAGCGCGCGGCATGAGCACCGAGCGGTAATCGTCGCGACGCTCACCGCGAGCGCCGTGCTGGCCGTCATCCTGGTCTCGTTCTATCTGGTTCAGCGACGCGGCCTCTTCGGCGGCGCGGTGCGCCGGTTCGCGCGGCTGACGCGCCGGCACGACTGGTCCGGCCTGATCAGCAAAGCGGACTCCATCGATCTCGCCGTGGGGGACACCTACAGTCGCGGCAAGGGCGCGGCGGCGAGCTTCGCGCTGAGTTTCGCGGGCTGGCTGGTCGGCACCGGCGAGGTCTATCTCGCGCTGCGGCTGCTGGGCTCGCCCGTGGGCTGGCGTGACGCGCTGCTGCTCGAGAGCCTCGGGCAGGCGATCCGCGGCGCGGCATTCGCCATACCTGGCGCCCTCGGAGTGCAGGAAGGAGGGTACCTGCTGCTCGCGCCCTTTGCGGGCCTCGAACCCAGTGCCGCGCTGGCGCTTTCCTTCGCGAAGCGCGCGCGGGAAATCCTCCTGGGCGTCCCGGGGCTGATTTACCTGCATTATTGCGAGCGGGCATGGCGCCGCGCGCAAAGCGTCGCTGCCGGCACGGACTCGGGCCGCGCTTTTTTGTAATATCCCCGTAGATATATCGCTACCAAGGGGGGGACATGCGCGCCATCATCCTGGCGGCCGGACGCGGCTCGCGACTGCAGCAGACGACCGACCGGCAATTGCCCAAGTGTCTGCTGACCTTCGGCGGCCGCAGCCTCCTCGAGCGCCATCTGCAGCTGCTCGAGGCCGCCGGCGTGCGGGAGATCGTCCTCGCCCTGGGCTTTCGCCACGAGATCATCGAGGCGGAGCTGACGCGCCTCGGCCGCCGCTCGCAGGTCGAGATCGTATTGAACCCCCGCTACGAGCTCGGCAGCATGCTCACGGTCCACACCGCTGCCGAGCCGATCACGCGTGGCGGCGACGTCCTGCTCATGGACGCTGACGTGCTCTATCACGAGCGCATCATGGCGGCGCTCACTGCGGGCCCGGGCCCCGTCAACCGGCTATTGATCGACCGTGAGTTCGAGGCCGGCGAGGAGCCCGTGAAGGTGTGTGTGGTCGCGGGGGTGCCCATCGAGCTGCGCAAGAAGCTCGAGCCAGGGCTGGAGTACGACACCATAGGCGAGTCGATCGGGTTCTTCCGCTTCGATGAGGCGGCCTCGCGGCGGCTGGCGGCGATCGTGGCAGACCACGTTGCCAGCTCGCGCGCGCACCTGCCGCACGAGGAGGCAGTGCGGGATCTGCTGCGCGAGCGCAGCCAGCGTTTTGAGGTATGTGATGTGACAGGCGCACCCTGGATCGAAATCGACTTCCCGGCGGATGTGGCGCGCGCCACGGACGAAGTGCTGCCACAGCTCGAGGTGCGTTCATGAGCGCTGATCCCCAGGGCCGATTCGAGGCGCCCCACAGCCGCAGCGCGGCGCTGCGACGCATGCTGTCGAGCGATCGCCTGGAATTCCTCATGGAGGCGCACAACGGCCTGTCGGCACGCATAGTTCGCGAGGCCGGGTTCCACGGCATCTGGGCATCGGGGCTGTCGATTTCGGCGCAGTTCGGTGTGCGCGACAACAACGAGGCGAGCTGGACGCAGGTCGTCGACATGCTGGAGTTCATGGCCGACGCCAGCAATCTGCCGATCTTGCTCGACGGCGATACCGGCTACGGCAATTTCAACAACGTGCGCCGCCTGGTGCGCAAGCTCGAGCAGCGCGGCATCGCCGGCGTCTGCATCGAGGACAAGCAGTTTCCGAAGACCAACAGCTTCCTCAACGGCGATCGCCAGCCGCTCGCCGACATCGACGAGTTCTGCGGCAAGATCGCCGCCGGCAAGAGCGCGCAGCTCGATCCGGACTTCTCGATCGTCGCCCGGGTCGAGGCGCTGATCGCCGGCTGGGGGATGGACGAGGCGCTGCGCCGCGCCGAGGCCTACCGCCGCGCCGGCGCGGATGCGATTCTCATTCACAGCAAGCTGTCGAAACCCGACGAGATCCTCGCCTTCGCGCGGGAGTGGGCCGGCCGCGCGCCGCTCGTGATCGTCCCGACGCGCTACTACAGCACGCCGACTGACGTCTTCCGCAAGGCGGGCATCAGCGTCGTCATCTGGGCGAACCATGTACTGCGCTCCGCCACCGCGGCGATGCAGAGCACGGCCAGGGAGATCTTCGAGAGCGAGACGCTGGTGAACGTGGAGGATCGGATCGCCTCGGTGGAGGAGATCTTCCGTCTGCAGGACGCGGACGAGTATTCGGCCGCCGAGCGCCTCTATCTGTCGGCGGCGCGCTCTTCCCGCGGCGCGGTCGTGCTTGCGGCCAGCCGGGGCAAGGGCCTCGAGGCGGTGACGGTGGATCGTCCGAAGGTGATGCTGCCGATCGCCGGCAAACCGCTTCTGCGCTGGCTCGTCGATGCCTTCAAGAAAGAGAGCGTCAACGACATCACCGTCGTCGGCGGCTACCGCGCGGATGCGATCGACACGGCGGGCGTCAGGCTCGTCGTCAACGATCGATTCGCCCAGACCGGCGAGCTTGCTTCGCTCGCCTGCGCCATCGACGCGGTCGAGTCGGATACGGTGATTTCCTACGGCGATCTGCTCTTTCGCAGCTATGTGCTGCGCGACCTCGTCGAGAGCGAGGCGGACCTCGCCGTGGTGGTGGATTCCTCACCGACGGGTGAGAGCAATCGGACCGTACGTGATTTTGCCTACTGCTCGCGGCGCGACGACCGCGGACTGTTCGGCACGCCGGTCCTGCTCAACGGTGTCTTCAGCGCCGCGAATGTCGCGACTGCTGCAGCCGGCGCGCCCGACGGCCAATCCGGTGTCTCCGTAGGGGCCGCGCACGGCCGTTGGATCGGCATGTTGAAGGTGAGCCGTGCGGGTCTGGCGCGACTCAAGGAAGTCCTGCGCGAGCTGCGTCAGCGCCCCGACTTCGACAGCCTCGATGTGCCGCATCTGCTGAATGCGCTGATCGCGCAGGGAGCCGCCATCGAGGTGCAGTACGTGCACGGCCACTGGCGCGGAGTCAACGATCTCGAG
The DNA here is from genome assembly GCA_963812925.1 of uncultured Pseudomonadota bacterium. Classification (GTDB taxonomy): domain Bacteria; phylum Pseudomonadota; class Gammaproteobacteria; order Steroidobacterales; family Steroidobacteraceae; genus 13-2-20CM-66-19. The sequence goes on from CAWEXF010000018.1 coordinate 67,643, forward strand.
GACTTTCGGCGCGCGGCGGATTTCGCGCATGCGCAGCGGCGCTTCGGCGACTCCGATGAGACGGATCCGACGGCGCCGCCGGGCCCATGATCGAGGCGCGTGATTTCATCGAGGCGGCCCGTGAGCGCGGTTTCGGCTGGTACGCCGGGGTGCCGTGCTCGTACCTCACGCCCTTCATCAACTATGTCGTACAGGATCCGTCACTGCGCTATCTCTCCATGGCGAACGAGGGCGATGCGGTCGCGCTGATCGCGGGAGCCACGCTCGGGAACGGCGGCGCGGCTTGCGGCGTCGCGATGATGCAGAACTCGGGCCTCGGCAATGCGGTGAGTCCGCTGACATCACTCACCTGGACGTTCCGTCTGCCGCAACTGCTGATAGTCACCTGGCGCGGTCAGCCGGGCGTCGCCGATGAGCCGCAGCACGCATTGATGGGGCCGATCACGCCCGCGATGCTCACCACCATGGAGATTCCCTGGGAGCTGTTTCCGGCGGAGCGGCCCGCGCTTGGCGCCGCCCTGGATCGTGCGCGGGCCCACTTCGACGAGAGCGGGCGGCCTTACGCGCTGGTGATGCCCAAGGGCGGCGTCGCGCCGCATGCGCTCGAGGCAGAGACACGGCCCGCCCGTCGCGCCGCGCCGGCGCGCGCGGTGTTGGAGCCGCTGCGCCATGCAGCCCATGCGCGGCCGTCGCGGCGCGCGGCTCTCGAGGCGGTCGTCGCCCATACGCCGCTCGCCACCACCGTCGTGCTTGCCGCGACCGGCTTCTGCGGGCGGGAGCTGTACGCGCTCGCCGATCGGCCAAATCAACTCTACATGGTCGGATCGATGGGATGCGTCGCGCCTCTCGCGCTGGGTCTCGCGCTCGCCCGTCCGGATCTGACCGTGGTGGCGCTCGATGGCGATGGCGCGGCGCTGATGCGCCTCGGCGCGTTCGCCACGGTTGGCGCCTACGGTCCGCCGAACCTGCGCCATCTGCTGCTCGACAACGGCGTGCATGATTCGACCGGTGGCCAGGCAACCGTCTCACCGTCGGTGTCGTTTGCGGAGATTGCCGCCGCGTGCGGCTATGCGGCCGCGCTCGAGACCGACGACGCAGCCCGTATTGCCGACTGGCTGCAGGCGCCGCCGGCCTCGGGTCCGAGCTTCGCCCGTCTGCTCATCCGCCCTGGAACCTCCCAAGCCCTGCCGCGGCCCTCGATGAGCCCCGTCGACGTGAAGCAGCGCTTGTTGCAACACTACGGAGCGCGCTGATGCGCCTGCTCAATCCAGGGCCGGTGACGCTGAGCGAGCGCGTGCGCCGCAGCATGCTTGCGCCCGACCTGTGCCATCGCGAGAGCGAGTTTTTCGACCTCCAGGATGAGGCGCGGCAGCGACTGCTCGCGGTGTACGGGCTCGATCCGGCGGAATGGTGCGCCGTGCTGATCACAGCCTCCGGCACCGGGGCGGTGGAGGGCATGATGTCCACCCTCGTGCCGCAGGACGGCCGCGTGCTGGTCGCCGAGAACGGTGTTTACGGGGAGCGGATCGCGCAGATCTGCGCGCGCTACCGCATTGCGCACGAGCGGATGACAGGCGACTGGATGCGGCCGCTCGATCTGGCCGGGATCGCCAAACGCGTCGCGAACGGGCCTCGCGATGGTGGCGCGCGCTTTACGCACCTCGCCGCGGTACATCACGAGACGACGACCGGACGGCTCAACGATCTGCGCGCGCTCGGGGACCTATGCCGGCAACATGGCATGAAGTTGCTGCTGGATGGCGTCAGCAGCTTCGGCGCCGAGGCGCTCGAGTTCGCGGACGAAAGCCTCGCGGCGGTGGCGGCGACCGCCAACAAATGCCTGCACGGTGTCCCGGGAGTTGCATTCGCGATCGTGCGCCGCCGCGCGCTCGAGCGGGCTGCCGGCCGCACGTATTATCTCGATCTGGCGCGGGCCGCGGCCGCACAGGATCGGCGCGATACGCCCTTCACGCCTGCCGTGCAGGCCCACTATGCGCTGGTCGAGGCGCTGCGGGAGCACGCGGAGGAGGGCGGCTGGCCGGCGCGGCACCAGCGGTATGCCGCGCTTGCCGAGCTGGTGCGCACGGGCCTTGCTACGCTCGGTGTCACTACCGTGCTGCCGCCCGAGGAGTCTTCCGTGGTCCTGCGCTCATATCAGATGCCCGCGAGCACGTCCTACGCCAGGCTGCACGATGGGCTGAAGGCGCAGGGCTTCGTGATCTATGCCGGCCAGGGCAACCTCGCGGCAAGATTGTTCCGCATATCGACTATGGGCGACCTGTCCGCGGCCGACATCGACAGGCTGTTGGCCTGCTGCCGCGAACTGCTGCGGTGAGGGATGCCCGGCACCGGACCGGGCTCGTCGCGCACGCGCTGGCGGCGCTGCTCGCGCTCGCGTTGAGCCGCGGGGCCCCGGCACAGGTGCCGGCGGTGCCGCCGCATCAGCTGCCGGTACCGCCGGCGAAGGCTCCGCAGTCGGTTCCGAAACCGAAGCCAAAGCGGAAATCGGCGGCGGCGAGCGCCGGCCTCTCCCGCTGGTTCAATCCGGCCACCGCCCCATTCATTCCCATCCCTGAAGTCGCCGCCGACCCCGACAATGGCACCACCGTCGGGGTCATTCCGACGTGGCTGAAAACGGATGCGAATCACGACATCAGCCAGATCATCGCGCCGGACATCATACATAACCCCTACTTCGGGTATGGCGTGCACGGCCGGATCTACAACTATCCCAGCACGGACGAGCAATGGTCGGTCATCGGCGGCGTCAAGCAGCGTGTGGAGCGCGGCATCGACGGCGAGTATCAGAAAGGAAGGCTGCGCGATCGGCGCTGGTCGGTCAATCTCAGCCTGGTCTACGACCGCGACGGTACGCCGCGATTTTACGGCATCGGCAACCATTCCCTCGAGAGCAACCAGACCAACTTCACCGAGGAGGAGGAGCTCGCGCAGGCGCTCGTCGGGTTCAATCTGACCCACGCCTGGCAGCTGCAGTACACGTTGCGCGTGCGCGCCTTCGACGTGCTGCCGGGGACTCTTCCCATGATTCCATCGATCTATACGCTGTTTCCGAATGTCCCCGGCCTGCACACCACCAAGGAGCTGCTGCACCGCTTCGCGATCGTCTACGACACCCGCGACGATGTCACCGTGCCGACGCGTGGCATGGAGTGGGTCGTGTATGGGGGGATGGCGAGCCGCGCCGGCATTCTCAATGACTCGCTCTACAGCGAGGCCGGAATAGACGGCCGGGTGTTCTGGCCGGTCGCGGAACACAGCATCCTGGCGGTGCACACGGCCCTGCGGTACATGCCGCAGGCGCAAAACGCTCCGTTCTGGGCGCTGAGCACGCTCGGCGGCAGCGACAGTCTGATCGGCGGCACCCAGCCGCTCCGCGGCTACGGTGCCGGGCGCTTCTACGATCGCAATGCGTTCTCGGCGACGGTCGAGCTGCGCCAGAGAATCGGCTCGATCGCCATCGCCGCCACTCGCCTCGAGTTGCAAGTGGCGCCGTTCGTCGATGTCGGCCGTGTGTTCTCACAGTCCGGCACGTTGCCGGTTTCCGATCTGCACAAGATTGCCGGAGTCGGGTTCCGCGGCGTCGCACCGCCGTTCGTAGTGGGTTATGTCGACGTCGGATACGGTAGCGAGGGAGCGGCCGTATTCTCCGGCATCGGGTACCCGTTCTAGCGCTCAGGACATGCGTCTTGCGCGGCGCAGGCCCCAGGCGGCGACCGCCACCGAGCCGAGCCAGACGATGGGGGAGGCCAGCGCATTTGCGAGCGCCGGCAGCCACTCGGTGAGATGACTCGCGACTGCGAGCGAGCCTGCCGCGACAAAGGGCGTCACCGCGGCGGCAACTCCCCCGGCCGCCAGGGCGAGGGCCGTCCGCCCGATTGCGCGCCGGCGACGGGCACGACTCATGCGAGTCGCCACGCCCTGGAGGAAGTCTTCGGCCGGCAGGGGTTCCCGGGCTGCGGCGAAGAGCTGCGTCAGCGTATCGTCGAATTCGCTCATGATGTTGCCTCATAGGCGCCCAACAGGTCGCGCAACCGGGCCGCTCCGCGGACGATGTGCGATTTGACGGTGCCGAGCGGCAGGCCCGTGGCTGCGACGATCTCGCGATGGCTCATGCGCTCTCCGTATGCGAGCACGATGCAGATCCGAACGTCCGGTGGCAGTTGCGACAGGGCACGATCGAGGTCGATTCGCTCGGCAACCGTGGGCTCGTGTGACGGGGCATCACGCTCGGACGGCTCCTCGAGCGCCGGACGCACTGTGTGCTCGCCACGCGCGCGGATGTGCTGCAGCCACGTGTTGACTGCGATCTTCCGCAGCCAGCCGCCAAAGGCAGCAGGGGACTGCAGTGTGCGGACCCGGCGCCAGGCCTGCAGAAACGCCTGTTGCGCCAGATCGTCAGCGAGCGCGGGATCCCTGCACAGACGACGCAGCAGTTCCCGGATCCACGACTGACGGCGGCGCACGAGCTCACCGTATGCCGAGTCATCGCCGGTGATGGCGAGGCCTGCCAGGATCGTCTCCGCTGCCGCGCCGAGTGCTGCGCGCGACAGTTCACCACTCACGCCACGCTATCCGACGACCCCCGGCGACGGCTGTCGCGGCCGAGCGCCCGGGCGGCGACCAGCAATCCCGCCCCTACGCAGACCGCCAGCGCGGCGGCGCCGAGCATGGGCAGCTTCGCGATCGGGAACTGCAGGCCGACGAAGAAGGCCGCGATGAACACGCCGATGCCGCTGGCGATGGTGATGATGCCGCCGATCTGCAGGTAGGGCGCGAGCTCCTGGGCGTCATCGGCCCCCGATCCGGAGTGTCGGCCGAGGATCTGCTCCACCACGGCGGGCTCGAGTGCCTGGCCGCGCTCGATGGCGGCCCGCAGCGACTCCATGGCGAGCTGGCGCTTGCGGAAATCGTATTTGATGCCCGCGTAGGCGGACACCGTCACGAAGATCCAGAACGCCGCGGCGACGGTCGCCTCGACAAGGGAATCGATGTGCATTCTTTCTCCAGCATAAGTGATTGAGGCTCATGAGGAGAGATGCGCTGCCGCGCCGGAATGGATGCAGGCCGCCGCTAGGGCTTCTTTTTGATGGCTTCTCGATATGCCGCGGCGAACGCTTCGACGAAGGTATGCGGCAGGTGGTCCGCCGGCATCTCGATGAGATTGCGGTAGAAGGTCGTGAACAGCTCCCAGTACTGAGCTTTGTCGGCCGACTTGGCCTTGCCGCGGCGAGCGGTGCGCTCGAAGCGCGCTTCGAGCTCCGCCGGATCGAGCCTGTCGAGGAACTCGACGAACGCCGCGCGCATGGCCTGCGTCGCCGCCTGCTCGTGGGACTTGGCTTCGCCCACCGCTTCCCGCAGCCACTGCACGGCATCGATGCTGCGGCTTTCGTGCTGCACCAGAATGTCGAGCAGCAGTTCATCGACCGTGAGGCGCACCAGCGAGGGCCGAGGATCGTCCGGCTCCGGCGGCGGCAGCTCGATGCGGAAGCGGTCGCGAAGCTCGCCGCGGGAGCGCTCGAGGTCCTTGAGGCCCACCAGCGCCTCCCGCAGGAGCTGTCCCGTGAGGTGCAGCATGCGGGTTTGGGCATCAACTGGCAGCTTCTCGGGGTCGATGCCCGCGCCCCGGCAGAATGCCTGCAGTCCCGAGTGCACGTCGTAGAGTGCCGGCGCGCTGGTCCCCCGCGCGTCCCGGCCAGCCGCCCTGGCGAGCCGCGCGATGCGGCGGGCGAGGGAATCGTCGCTGGGCTCCGAGACGGGCTCTGGCTTCATGGCGACGCTCGCGGCCGCGCGTGCGCCAGGGATGGCCTGGCCGTAGGCGTTCACCGGCTGGAAGCTGCCCGAGCCCGCGTTGTCGCTGACCAGGAGCTCCTCGAGATCGAGCATGGCGCCGATGTCGGTCTGCGCTGCGCGCCCGATCGGGTGCAGCGCGTGAATGCTGGTGGGCACGGCGGCAGCCGCGGCGGAGTCGAGCTCGGGTATCTCAGGGACCGTCTCGGTATCCAGGGCGACGACGATCTGGTAGTCGCCGACGCGCAGGACATCGCCGTTCTTCAGCCGATAGCCGCTCGAGCCGAGCTTCGCGATGGCCTCCGACTGGTCATTGACGAACACGCCGTTGGTGCTCAGGTCTTCGACGTAGAAGTGTCCGTCGCGAAAATGAATGCGGGCGTGGTGCGCCGACACGTAGCGCAGCGGGTCGGGCAGCACCCAATCGTTGTCGCTCGAGCGCCCGATCGAGCCGCCGCTCATGCCGAAAATGATGGTATGTCGCTCGGCGAGCTGCCGCCGGTGATCGCTGACGACGCGCAGGCGAAGCGTCATGGTGCCCCGAAGTCAAGTGGCCTTTGCCGCGAAAATCTGAGCCCATTGCGCGGGCGCGGCAGCTTCCCCGGCACGCCCGGCAATATAATGGCGCCCCCAAACTAGCAGCGGGCCTCAACCGAGCCATGGCAGCCAGTCACATTTTCCGCATTATGTTCGTGAATCAGGGCAAGGTTTACGAGGTCTACGCCCGTAAGGTCGGCCATGGGGATCTGTTCGGGTTCATCGAGGTCGAGGAGCTGGTTTTCGGGGAGCGTTCTTCCGTGGTCCTGGACCCCTCCGAGGAGCGCGTCAAGAGCGAATTCACCGGCGTCAAGCGCACTTTCCTGCCACTGCACTCGGTGCTGCGGATCGACGAGGTCAAGAAGCAGGGGGTGAGCAAGATCACCGCGCTCGAGACCGGGGCCAACGTGTCGCAATTCCCGATGGCGATGTATTCACCGCCTCCGGGAGACAAGAAATAGATGAGCGGGCGGCTGCTCATTCTCCCCGGCGCCCCGGCGCTTTCCGCCTTCCGGATCGAGAAGCCCCTCACCCGCATCGCCGCCATGGAGCCGGCGGTGACCGGTCTGGTCTCGCATTTCGTGCATTTCGCGTCCCTGGCGCGTCCGCTCACCGATGGCGAGCTGCGAATCCTGCAGCAGCTTCTGACATACGGGCCGCGTGCGGCCGCCGCGTCCCAGAGCGATACGGGCGAGCGGCTGCTCGTGGTTCCGCGCGAAGGAACGATCTCTCCCTGGTCCAGCAAGGCGACGGACATCGCGCATGTCTGCGGACTCACGGCGGTGGAGCGGATCGAGCGTGGGATCGAATATCGAATCGCAGCCCGACAACCCCTCGGGCCGCAGCGGCTGTCACAGCTCGCTCCCGCGCTCCTCGACCGCATGACGGAGATGGCGTTGCTCGATGCCGCGGCAGCCGGCAGGCTGTTTGGCCACGCGGCACCCCGGCCGTCGCGGCGGATCGCGCTCGCCGGGGGCCGCGCAGCGTTGGAGGAAGCGAATCGCGCGATGGGCCTGGCGCTTTCGGCTGACGAGATCGACTACCTGCTCGCGAGCTTTCGGCAGATCGGCCGGGACCCGACCGACGCCGAGCTGATGATGTTCGCGCAGGCCAACTCCGAGCACTGCCGGCACAAGATCTTCAACGCGCGCTGGATCATCGACGGTCAGGCGCGGCAGGAATCGCTGTTCGAGATGATCCGTCATACCCATGCGCGCAGTCCGCAGGGGGTTCTCTCGGCCTATCGCGACAACGCCGCGGTCATGGAGGGTGCGGTGGGCATGCGCTATTTCCCCGACCCGCGCAGCGGCGCCTATGGCGAGAGCCGCGAGCCGATCGATGTCCTGATGAAGGTCGAGACCCACAACCATCCTACGGCCATTTCGCCCTTTCCCGGGGCGGCGACCGGCTCCGGCGGTGAGATCCGCGATGAGGGCGCGACCGGGCGCGGCGCGCGGCCGAAGGCGGGCCTCACCGGCTTCTCGGTCTCGAATCTGCGCATCCCGGGCTACGAGCGACCTTGGGAGCGGCTGCCCGCGATCCCGTCCCGAATCGCCTCCGCGCTCGACATCATGATCGACGGGCCGATCGGCGCCGCCTCCTTCAACAATGAATTCGGCCGGCCGGCGATCTGCGGCTACTTCCGCACCTTCGAGCTCGCCGTGCCGCCCGATCCGCCGGGCAGGGTGCGCGGCTATCACAAGCCGATCATGATCGCCGGCGGCCTCGGCAACATCCGGCGCGCGCACGTCGAGAAAGCCGAAGTGCCGGTGGGCGCGAAGCTCATCGTGCTGGGCGGCCCCGCGATGCTGATCGGCCTGGGCGGAGGCGCAGCCTCTTCGGTGGGTAGCGGTGCTTCCAGCGCCGACCTCGATTTCGCCTCCGTCCAGCGTGGCAATGCCGAGATCCAACGCCGGGCGCAGGAGACCATCGACGGCTGCTGGGAGTTGGGCGGGGCCAACCCGATCCTGCTCATCCACGATGTTGGTGCGGGTGGACTTTCCAACGCCGTGCCGGAAGCGGTGGCGCACAGCCACCGAGGCGCCCGGGTCGATCTGCGTGCGATCCCGAGCGCTGAGCCGGGCATGTCGCCGCTCGAGCTCTGGTGCAACGAAGCGCAGGAGCGCTACGTCGTCGTCGTGGCGCCGCAGTCGCTTGCAACCTTCGCGGCCATTGCGGAGCGGGAGCGTTGTCCTTACGCGGTCATCGGCGAAATCGACGGCACGGGCCGGCTGATCGTTGCCGATCCGCTCCTCGGCGGTGATCCCGTGGACATGCCGCTCGAAGTCCTGCTCGGCAAGACGCCGCGGATGGTTCGCGACGTGCGCAGCGCGGCGATGGAGCCGCGGCCGCTCGATCTCAACCGCATCGAGCTGCACGAGGCTGTATATCGCGTGCTGCGGCTGCCCGCCGTGGCCGACAAAACATTCCTCATCACGATAGGTGACCGGACCGTGGGCGGCATGGTGAGCCGCGATCCGCTCGTCGGCCCGTGGCAGGTGCCGGTCAGCGACGTGGCGGTGACGGTGGCAGACTATCGCGGCCATGCGGGCGAGGCGATGTCGATGGGGGAGCGCACCCCGGTGGCGGTACTCGATGCGCCTGCCTCGGGACGGCTCGCGGTTGCCGAGGCCATCACCAACATCCTGGCGGCGGACGTGCCGTCGCTGAGCCGCATCCGCCTATCCGCCAACTGGATGGCCGCATGTGGCGAGGTGGGGGAAGACGCGGCCCTCTATGCGACGGTGCAGGCCGTTGGCAAGGAGCTCTGCCCCGCGCTCGGCATAGCCATCCCGGTGGGCAAGGATTCGCTGTCGATGCGTACCAGCTGGCAGGACGGCGGCGTGCACCGCAGCGTGGTTGCGCCAGTGTCGCTCATCGTGTCGGCTTTCGCGCCCGTCGATGATGCCCGGCGCACTCTGACGCCGGCGCTGTCGACGACAGAGAGTCCGACGGCGCTGTGGCTCATCGACCTCGGCGCGGGTCGCAATCGCCTGGGAGGTTCGGCGCTGGCGCAGGTCTACGGCGAGCTCGGCGCCGAGCCTCCCGACCTCGACGACAGCCAACGGCTGGTGCGCCTCGCCGCGGCGCTGGCGGAGCTGAGGCAGGCCGGGCTCCTGCTTGCCTATCACGATCGCTCCGACGGCGGGCTGCTCGCCACGCTGTTGGAAATGGCGTTCGCGGGCCACTGCGGCCTCGACATCCGGCTGCCGGAGAGCAGCGGCTCACCAGCGGCGCAGCTTTTCGCGGAGGAGTTGGGTGTGGTCCTGCAGGTCACCGCCGCCGACGAGAGCCGGCTGCAGGAGATCCTGTCGCGGCATGGACTCGCCGGGCTGGCCAAACGGGTGGGCGTGCCGCTGCAGGAGCTGCGGGTTCGCATCCACGTCGGCAGCGACCGGGTGCTCGATGAGTCCTGGGTGGATCTGCGCAGCGCCTGGTCGGAGACCTCGTGGCGGATGCGGCGGTTGCGCGACGATCCGCAGTGCGCCGACGAGGAGTACGCGGCGCAGATCGCACCGGCGGATCCCGGGCTCGAGGTCGCACTGAGCTTCGATCCGGCAGAGGATATTGCCGCGCCCTACATCGGGCGCGGCTCGCGGCCCAAACTGGCCATACTGAGAGAGCAGGGCGTCAACAGTCACACCGAGACCGCGGCGGTGTTCGATCAGGCGGGATTCGCGCCCTACGACGTTCACATGACGGACATCGTCGCCGGCCGGCATCGGCTGGCGGACTTCGCCGGCATCGTCGCCTGCGGCGGCTTTTCCTACGGCGATGTGCTCGGGGCGGGCGAGGGCTGGGCCAAGTCGATCCTGTTCAATCCGGCCCTGCGCGAGGAATTCCAGCGCTTCTTCGAGCGGCCGCAAACCTTCGCTCTCGGCGTGTGCAACGGCTGTCAGATGTTTGCCGCTCTCAAGAGCATCATCCCCGGCACCGCGCACTGGCCGCGCTTCGTCCGCAACCGCAGCGAGCAATACGAGGCCCGCTTCTCGCTCGTCGAGGTGCTGCGCTCCCCGTCGGTGCTGCTCGCAGGCATGGAGGGCTCGTTCCTGCCGATCGCGGTCGCACACGGGGAGGGGCACGCGGAGTTCGAGTCCCGCACGGCGGCCGAGGAGTGTCTGCAAGGGGGCTGGGTCGGCTTCCGCTATGTCAATCACGACCGCAGCGTGGCCCAGCGCTATCCCCACAATCCCAGCGGCTCGCCGCTCGGCATCGCCGCTCTCAGTAATCTCGACGGCCGCGTGACCATCACGATGCCGCACCCGGAGCGATCCTTCCGCTACATACAGAATTCCTGGCGCCCGCGCGCTGCGGGTGAATACAGCGGTTGGATGAGGTTGTTTCGCAATGCGCGGCGGTTTGTTGGTTGACGTCCGATTCGGACGTCAGAAACGACGTCGTTCAATTTCTTGGCGTTTCTATAAAAATAGCCACTGAGGTTGGTATCCAACCCTTCCGCCGGTAGAATGACGAGGTAGCAATGCGCTCTGGAGGAGCCATCATCGTGACTACCCTGCCTGAAATCGAGAAATCCATCCTCGAGCTGCCGCCCGCTGAGTGCGAGAGATTGGCGGAGTGGCTGTCATCTCTCATGCGGACCCCCCGTCGTATCGCCGAGCCGGCGGCTGCCTACGCCGGTGGGATGTCCTTCCCGATGACACTCGAGGAATATCTGCAATTCGAGGAGCAGTCGCGCATTCGTCACGAGTACATCGCCGGCGAGATCTTTGCGATGAGTGGCGTGACAAAGCGACACAACCGCATCGCCGGGCGTTTCTACCAGGCCTTCGCGACCCAACTGAGAGGCGGTCCATGCGACGCCTACATGTCAGACGTGAAGGTGAGGCTGCAAGTCAACCGCGACGCGCACGTCTACTATCCGGACGTAATGGTGGTGTGTGACCGCGATGCAAATGAGGATCGATACGTCGCGAATCCCAAGCTGATCGTCGAGGTCCTTTCGACATCCACCGCTGGTGTCGACCGGCAAGAGAAGCGTATCGCCTATCGCGAGATCACGGTACTGCAGGAGTATGTCATCGTCGCGCAGGACGCGGTCGAGGTCACCGTGTTTCGGCGCGAGGAGAGCTGGGAGCCGGTCGTCCTCGATACTCTCGAGTCGGCTGTCGAGCTACGCTCGATTGGGCTAACGCTGCCCTTGGCGCAGATCTACGAGGGAGAGACGATGTCCGGCTCGGATTGAGCGGTGCGATCGCGCAACCGGTCCACGCGCTACGCCGGCTTCTGCTCGGCGGGGGGAATGACGAAACTGACGAATGACGAAATGATGTACTTGTCTTCGGACCGCGGAACCTCGCCGCAGTGCGCATGTGTCCAGAACGTCGGAAAGAACAGTCCGTCGCCGGCCACGGGCTTGACCCGCAGGCTCTGCCGATGGAAGCAAGTCTCGCCGCCTTCCGCGACAGAGTTCAGATAGATGATCATGGCGATCTGACGGTGCCAGGTGCCGGGTCCGAGGGCATCGAAGTGCCATTTGAAGTGGCCCTCGTTCTTCCTGTAGTGCTGAATCTTGTAGCCCGTCCACCACAGTGGCCACGCCGGCAGCAATGGGATCTGCGCCGCCACGCTCGTGACGCCGGCGTCGACGGCCTGATTCAGCGCGTCGAATGGGGCCGTCCAGTCGCCTCCCTTGGTGATTTCCAGATCCGTGCTGACTTTGATCTCGTCCTGCAGCTTCGTCTCGCCCTGCTCACCCACGGTGTAGCCCGGGTGTTTACGCGGGTCCCGATGGTAGTTTTCGATGATCGTCCGGCATAAATCAGTCGAAATCAGTTCCTTCACGTGAAAAATGCACTCGGCGGCAGGGACAATCTTCATGTTCGCACCCGGCTGACCATAGCCTTGCGGCCTCCTTATCGGCCGCAGCCGGCGGAAATTGACTCCGCGACTCAGGTCACAGGTGCTGGGTAGCCGGATTCTGTCAAACTCTGTGACGGGCAGCGTGGATTGCGGGGTGCGGGCTGCGGAAAATTGCCGAGCTGCCGATGACCCCAATGCGCAAACCTACCCTTGCCTTATGCTGCGTGGTGGACGCGCATCCGCGCTTCTACGTGGAGTGCGTTCTCTGGGCGCTGTGCGCGACGCGCAACCTTCCGGATCACTTCAAGCCTTTTGTCTATGTCGTGGGTAATGTCCCTCACGATCTGCTCGACTGGGTACGGAGCCAGAAGATCGAGGTACGTCCGGCGACTGCAGTCGTCGAAGGATCTCCTCATTCGAACAAGATCGCGCCGTTTCTCGCCAATCACGACGCGGACTTCACTGTCGTCTGCGACGCCGATCTCTATTGGGTCTGCGATCCCAGCCACCTGTTGACGAGTGGGCGCGTCCGCGCGGCACCAAACAATCACGCCTCCCCGCCGCCGCGGATCTTCCGGTCGATCCTCTCAGCCTGTGGCCTCGACCGGCCCTACCGTCCCGGCATGGCCCTGTTCACGGGCACCGAGGGAGTTCGCGAAACGCACATCAACAACATATCCGCTGGCATCGTCGCGGCGCCCAGAGGCCGGGCCCGGGAGCTGGCCGAGGCATGGCGCAGATGGGCCGCCTGGCTGGTGCGGAACCGTCACCTGCTGGAGAGTTGGGCGGTGCACGTCGATCAGGTGGGCTTCGCTCTGGCGATGGAGGAGTTGGGCGAGGACGTAGAGCATTTGTGCCCGCACGTGAACACCGTGCTGCACCTGCTGAGCGAGATCTCGACTTGCTATGCCCTGCATCTGACCACCGGGCACATCCCGCAATTTCCCAAACTCTTCAATGCCGATCGCACTATGGTGGTGAACGGAATGGCCGAGGGCGTCAGGGCCAGCCTGTCGCGGTTGAATGAGCGGATCGCCGAAGCGGTCGCGGTGATCGCCGCACTGCCGTCGACACGGGATCATCTCGACAAATTCCTGAATCCGGCGTGGGTGCGATAGCAGCCGATCGGTCAATGATGAAGAACGACCAACTGTTCGACAATCGCGAGTTCTGGAATCGTCGCTATGCCGACGATCCCACCCTGGGTTCAGGCATCGGCTCGCGCGGCGCGAATCTGCTGCACAAGAAGAAGGTCATCGAGGAGTTCCTGCAAAAGGCGGCGCCGGCTACGGTGCTGGATGTGGGGTGCGGGGATCATGAGGTGCTGCGGCAGGTGTCGGATCTGCCGGGCTATGTCGGACTGGATGTCTCCGAAGTCGTCATAGCGCGCAATCGCCGGCTGTTTCCCCAGCGCCGCTTCGAGTACCTCGACTTCGTCCATTGCGCCAACCCGGAAGGATTGCGCGCCGACGTCGTTCTCTGCATGGAAGTGCTGATCCACCAGCACCGGCGCGAGCAGTTCGACGCGCTGTTGCGGAACATCGTGACCGCGGCCGTCAGGGGCGGCCTGGTTTCCGGCTACATGTTCGATCCGAGGCCGGCAATCCGGAGCGACATCATCGCCTGGCACGAGCCCATCACGGATGCTCTCGTGCGAAACGGCGCCAGCACCGTGACGGTGGCAGCGCGATCCCTCGAGACTGACTGCCTGGCGTTCGTCTCATTCTCGCGGTAGCGCGTCGGACCGCAGCACGGCGTCACTGCAGGTGCTGCGGCGGCAGCCCCGAGCTGCAGCGCTCGTACATCCTGCGGTAGAGCGACTCGAGACTTCTCGTGAATACGGGCGTGTCGAACAACGCTGCCGTTCGCCGTGCCGCGGTGAGCCGGTTCCGGATCGTGGCCAGGCGCGGCGCATCGGCTGCAATGCTGATGGCGACCTCCTCGTAGGTTCTGCGGTCCGAGGCGATGAGCTCGGGGAGTCCCGCCGCCGTGAGCAGGCTCGCAGCCACCCGCGACGCAAACGTCTCACCGCAGCAGGTGAGCACCGGCAATCCCGCCCAGAGCGCATCGCTTGCCGTGGCGCCGGCGTTGTATGGCAGCGTGTCGAGGAACAGATCGGCGGCGCGATAGCGAGCCAGATATTGGTCGAACGGGAGCCTGCGACCGAAGACCAGGCGCTGGCAATCGATACCACGATCGGCGGCGCCGCGGCGTAGATTCTTCTCCGCGGCGGCATTGTCACCCAGAAGAAAGAGCACGCTGCCGGGCACTGCGGCGAGGATCAGCGCCCAGCTCGTGAGTGTCTCGGGGTTGATCTTGTAGTGCGCGTTGAAACAGCAGAAGACGAATCCGGAGGGTGGCAACCCGAGCTCGGCGCGCGCGGGAGTCCGCTGCGCGATGACACGCCTGGAATCGTTGGGCTGATAGCTCGGCAGATAGGCGATCTGCTCCGCGTAATGTCGTTGGCTCGGCGGCGGAACGATGACGGCGTCGGCGATGAGATAGTCGCTGAAGCTCGCGCCCATCGTGCCGAGAAAGCCGAGATAGCTCACCTGGATGGGCGCTGCGCGCAGCGCAAAGATCCGCGGCCGCGCACCACGCGTATATCCGCCAAGGTCTACCGCGATGTCGATCTCGAGGCGTCTCGCGAGCGTCGCCACCTCGCTGTCCGATTCACCGGCCAGCGGTAGGAAGCGGTCGAACGCCGGCTCGAGTCGCGCCCGCGCCGTATCCCGGACGTCAGGGCGAAGGGAGAAGGCGGTCAGATCGAAGCGCGAGCGATCATGGGTCTCGAACAGCTCGGCCGTGAGCGCCGTGAGCGCATGAGCGCGGAAGTCGGCCGAGAAATAGCCGATGCGGATCTTATCGTGGCGCGGGTAGGGCCCGATGGGGGGCGCCGGCCGGCGTGGCGCGCACTCCTTGCGAGTCCAGATCTCGGCAGCTTTGCGTTGCAGCTCGGGACGGTCGAGAAGTGACAACGCCGCGAAGGGGCGCACCACTGCGCGGCCCTGCTCGAGATCGGCGGCGATTCGCGCCCGGTCGCCATCGAGGCCTGCCCAGTCGCAAATCTGCATGCGAGCGTGGCGACAATCGCCGAGCAGGAAGCTGGCATTCGGGTCGAGGGCCAGCGCGCGGTCGTAGCTTGCTACCGCGTCTTCGAGCTCCCCGAGCTCCTCCAGCGCAGCGGCCTCGTTACGATAGGTCTTGGCCAGCGGCTCGAGCGCCAGTGCCCGCTCGTAGCAGGCGAGCGCCTCCCGGTGGCGTCCCAGCTCCCAGAGCGCTGCGCCCTGATTCACGTGAGCCTTCACGTGGCGCGGCTCGATCTCGAGCGCACGCCGATGGCTCGCCGACGCCTCCTCCAAGCGTCCGAGGGCACGCAGGGTGACGCCGCGGTTGTCGTGTGCGTCGGCGAGTTCAGGCAGCAGCGCGATCGCGCCCTCATAGCTCGAAAGGGCATCTTCGTAGCGCTCGAGCTCGTGCAGGGTGACGCCGAGATTGTTGAGCGCTTGCGCATAGTCCGGTCTCGAGGCCAGCGCGCGCTGGTAGCTCCTCAAGGCCTCCTCGAACCGCTCGAGCTCGTGCAGCGCGGCGCCGCGGTTGTTGAGTACCTCGGCGCTGTCAGGGCGCAGGGCGAGCCCCTGCTCGAAGCTCGCCAGCGCCTCGTCGAAGCGCCCGAGCTCCTGCAGAGCGATGCCGCTATTGTTGTGCGCTTCGGCGTGGCCCGGTCGCGCGGAAAGGGCGTGCGCGTAGCTCGCGAGCGCCTCCTCGAGACGTCCGAGTGCGCGCAGAGTCTCACCGCGCCCATTCCATGCAGCCGCGTGCCGCGGCTCGAGGGCGAGAGTGTGGTCGTAGCACTCCAGGGCCTCGCCGTACCGCCTGAGAGCCTGAAGGGTGACGCTGCGGTTGTAGAGTCCTTCGACGTGCTCCGGCTGAATGGCGAGCGCCCGCTCGTACGATCGCAGCGCGCCGACATGTCGGCCAAGATCTCGGAGCGAAGTGCCGTAGTTGATATGCGCCGCAGGGTCGTCCGGTCTGCGCGCGACGGCTCGCTCGAACAGCGTTGCGGCCTCCTGAATGCGATTCGACTGCGCCAGGATAATACCGAGCAAAGTGAGCACTGCGGCATGCCCGGGCTCCCGCTCGAGGGCCGCGCGGCACAGCGACTCGGCCTCGCCACGCTCGCCGCTCGCGTAGATCCGCCACGCCTCTTCGACGGCGGCAGGCGACGGCGGGCGGGTGGTCACGGCTGATGGGTTACCTGAGCACGTCCGGCGCTGCCGGCTGACTCGTGCGCTCCTTCATGAGCGTCTCGAGGAGCGACAGCGGATCGTCACAAGGCAGCCTTCCCTCGTTGGCACCGTAAGCCAGCCAGTGCTCGTAAGGGTCGAGTCGCGCGGCGACGACGTCGGGATTGCGCTCGAGGTACCAGAGGCTGCCGCAGCAGGATCTCAACGCCTGTGAGCCGCGGCCGGCAACTGCGTAGATCAGCCTGGAGATGTTTGGATTGCGCATGACCGGCGCGGGATCGGCTCCGATCGCAAGCTCGTCGACGACTGGTTGCCCGGCGCCATCGCGCGGCATTCCCGCCGGGCCGAACCGGGTGCGGAATTCGTCGAGGGCCCCGCGAAATGCCCGCTCGCACGCGCGATAGCAGCCGAAAATCTCGTCGAGCGCGTTAGTGTCGCAAGGCTCATCCCGGGATGCCGCGGCGAGCGCGGCGTATGTCCGCGAAACCCACGGGAGGCCGAACACCTCGGAGATCTGACCGCCGTGCCGGTGACGCCGCAGGTCCTGCCTGAGAAACTCATCGATCGCGCTTTCGTCCCGGACGGACAGATCGACCGACAACCCGGCGGCGATCCGCGAGATCTCGGTGCGCCAGTCGCGCAGAAGATTCCCGTACTCGACGAAGACGCGCGGTAGACCGCGCGACTCGCGCTCGGCCAGCAAGTTGTACTTCATCCACAAGGCGCTGGACAGCTCGGGTGATGCCCGGTCACGGGTCGCGAGCGAGGCGATGACCTCCTCTGGATGACGTACCGGGATCACGACGCGGATGGAGAATCCGAGCTGAGATGCAGCCTCGAACCAGAATGCCGACAGCGCCGTGATCCTCGGCTCTTTGACGATGAGAAGCGGCGTTTGCGGCTGCGAGCGAAGAAAAGCCTGAATCTGCGACAGGTAGACAGCTCTGAGCTCGCTGCTGAATGCGAGGTCTCCCTGGAGATGCAGCGTGGGGTCGTGCCACGTGGCACCATGTCGAGATAGGAACGCCTCGTTGATCTCGAGAGCGTCTCGGGGTTCCCAGTGCCCGAGTGGATTCGCCTCAGTGGCTCCTATGAGCGCGGCCGGCAGGGTGCCGCCGCAAAGCGCAAGCACTCTGGCGAGCGCCGAGCTGCCCGAGCGACCCATGCCGAAGACGAACAGGACGGTGGCGCGGCCGGATGGTCTCTCCGCTGCGGCTTCCATGGTCAAGCTCCCCACTTCTCCAAGTAGCGCTCGTAACCGCGCCGCCAACGGAGTTCTGATCGGCGAAGGCACGGCTACGCTCGATTCGGTCACTCTCGGGGCCGACACGCTCCTGCAAGGGCAGGGGAGCGGCATAGATCCGGCGGCCGTCGCGGTGCCGAACTGCGCTGCGTCCGGTGATGCGCTCAACTATTCGACGACCACGCATGCCTTCTCCTGCCAGACAATTTCCCAGGGTGGCACGATGACTGTTGTTGCCTCCGACGAGACGCGCAGTACCGGAGGAAGTGGTGATACTTATCTTGTATTCTCGAATCAGCCTGCGGGCTCTTACGCCTTAGAGTGCTATATCAATGCCACAGGCAACGCCTCCACGGGCTTCGTGCTCGAGGTATACGCCGCTGGTACGCTGACGACAGGAGCGTCGGGCTGGACTGTCATCCCGACATCTGGATCACCGCAAAATCTCAATATCGCAATCAACTCCTTCAGCACGACTGCAGCGAACTCCGCCAATGCCTCCATACTCGTCAGCGCTGATGTTGTTACGAGCACCACGGGCAATATCAGTTTCGTGTGGGGTGCCGCAGTCACGGGCAACTCAGTGACCATACGCCAAGGTTCCTGGTGCCGGCTCACGGCGACCTGAGGTAAGTGTTCCGCCAGTCAGCAGGTAGGACGCTTCACCTGTAGTTGATACCCAAGGCTGCTCCTTGATGATGACAAACGGAGCGGTGGGCAATGAACGAAGGAATACCTGGATCTGCTCAACGACGGGGCGACCGCGGCACTACCTGTACGGTCACGCTCACTCTCCCCACTTCGTCAGATAACGCTCGTAGCCGCGCCGCCACTCTTCACCACCGAAGCTGCCCTTGCTCTCGTGTACCAGGGAGAGCGGGCAGGTTCCCATGGAAAGTGCCGGCGCGCTCGGCCTGGCGGCAGAAGTCGAGATCGTAGAAATGGAAATCGAAATGCTCGTCGAAGCGGAGCGCCTTGGCGTGCAGGGTCTCGCTCTTGACGGCGAGGAGCACGCCGTCCAGCAGGCTCACCTGCTGCCGACTCGGTCCGAATACCTCGATCCGCTCGGCCGGAAAACCGCGTCCATGGCCGATGATCGCCGCTCAGATTCTCCCGTCGATCGGGCGTGAATCGCTCGTCGAGGAAGCACCACGCCGGCTGGCGGGCTACCCGGCGACGATTGCCCGCGACGCCGACGATGGCGAACTGCTCGAGGGCTGTGTTGAGAGTGTCGGTCCAGTGAAAATCGCACAGATGCACGTCATCGTGAATGAAGAGCAGTATCGCCGGGTCCGCGGCCGATTCGTCGATGGCGGCGTTGTATACGGACGGAAGCCCCGCGGTGTTGCGTGCAAATACGCGCAGCTCAACCGCCGCCGGTCGATGCACGGAGAGAGACCTGCCGAGCGCGGTCGAGGCAAAAAAGGCGTCCCTCTCGGCCCGAGTGGCACAGACGACACGGACCTTCACGATACCAGCCGTTCCCCGGGTGCCGCTGCGGAGCCCTCGCGATCGGAGTTGCCGCGTTGCTGCTGCGCCAGAGATGCCGTGAGATGCGCGAGCTTTTCATTGAGCGCGACGATGACATCATCGCGCCTGGCGACATCGGCGCTCCAGCGCCGTGCGAGAGCCGATGCCTCCCGCAGCACGAGCTCGGGGCTCGCGCCATCGAGGCCGAGCTCCTCGGCCAGTCGCTCGATCCGGCCATAGAGCGGAACATGACTCTCTTCCGACTTGTCGTAGGCTCACCTCGGGCGAAGTGCCACTCAGGGCCGCGCGAGTGGCCTCGAGCCACGCGAGGCCATGGCGTCGGTCGGGCTCGAGGTGGCACCCTTCGGCCCATTCGTTCCAACCGTTGATGAACACCAGCCGCTCGTCTCCCTCCTGCTCCCGGCGCGTGCGGTTCGCAGACGATCTCCAGCCAGCTCCGGTAGGCCTCCGGGCTCGAATTGACGGCCATGTGGGCGCGCCGTCCGACACGAGCCGTGTTGTCCCAGGAGGGCATGACGGCGTGAAAGCGGCGATAGTTTGGGGTGGGTCGGGTGGCGAAATCGCGCGCGACTTCCGCGTATTCGTACGCCAGGCCGCTGAACGCCGGATCCAGGCCGGGAGTGGCGCTGCTCGGCTTTGCAACACGGATGCCGTGCGGCGGGAATTCATAGGCGGCATCGAAGCCGATCTGCGCGGGGTCCTGCTGTGTGTGGGCGTCGTCGTGGACTTCGGCTCGAACCAGATACAAGCCAGGCAAGCCCGCCGCCACGGCCTCTTCGCGCCACGCCAGCGCGACGGCCCGCGGATCGGACAACTCGCTGGCACGGTAGACCAGAAACAGCGGCCTTCCCCGAACACGAATGTAGCGCGGATCGCGAAATGCCGGCATGAGCTCGCGGATCATGGCCCGGTCGCCTGCGAGCGTGTGGTTCTGCGCTATCAGCACTTCGCTGTTGAGTCCGTCCCAGCGCCGCGTCCAGTTGTGGT
Organism: uncultured Pseudomonadota bacterium; assembly: GCA_963812925.1. Taxonomy (GTDB): domain Bacteria; phylum Pseudomonadota; class Gammaproteobacteria; order Steroidobacterales; family Steroidobacteraceae; genus 13-2-20CM-66-19. The sequence continues at coordinate 87,776 of CAWEXF010000018.1, forward strand.
TGGCCCAGCAGAGGCAGAACGGAAAGTCCGGTTTGCCGGAGGCGAGGACCTCGGCAAAAGGCCGGTCGAGGAGACGCCTGCCATCGAGCCAATAGTGGTAGTAGCAGAAGCCGTGAATGCCGTACTGCCGTGCGAGCTGCGCCTGGGCCTGCCGCGCTTCGGGAACGCGCAGATCGTAAAAGCCGAGATCCGCGGGCAGTTGCGGCTGGTAGTGACCATGAAAGAGCGGCCGGCCTTCGACGACCTTGGTCCACTCCGTGAAGCCTTTGCCCCACCAGGCATCGTTCTCGGCAGTCGGGTAGTACTGGGGCAGATAGAAAGCGATCGCCCGGACATCATCAGCCATTGCGGATACCTCGGTTACGCGTCCACGTTGCGTTGAATCAAGGCCTGCGACAGGTCTCCTTCGGTGGCAGGCTGGCCCGCGGGCGTCGCTTCGATCAACATCTGATAGAGGAGCGCGTCGGGGCGGGTGAGAAGCGCTCTACGCACCGCGGGGTCGAGCGCATCGAGATTGGCCGCGCCGAACTCCGACGTCACCGCGGGCTTGACGATGTCATCAGTCGCGGCGACGGCGAACCCGTTGAGGGCGAGGAGACGGGCGGCGGAGGCGCGGGTGAAGAACCGCAGATGAGTGCGGTCGATCAGTCCGTGCGGGCGATACGTGAACTGGCCGGCCAGAAGCTCGGCAACCAGCGCGGCATAGCCGACATGTGGCAGGGAGATCAGCAGGCGCCCCTGCGGCGTGAGCAAGGCCGGCAGGCGGCGCAGCAGCCGTCCGGGCGCCTCGAGGTGCTCGATCACGTCGGCGAGCACGATGAAGTCGTATTTGCGTTCCGGCAGCAATGCAGCCAGGTCCGCGTTCTGCAGGTCGGCCGCGAGGATGTGCCGATAGAACCCTCGGGCCATGGCGACGGCTTCCGGATCGCCCTCCACGGCATCGAAAGTGCAGGTCTTCTCGAGGCTTGCCGTGAGGCGGCCGAGAACGCCGGGCCCACAGCCCAGATCGAGGACTGTCGCCCCAGGCGGGAGGCGCCGGGCAAAGCGCGCCAGCGGATCGTTGCTGTCGACCTTGATCTCGCGGTCGTACCGGGAAGCTCCACGGGGTGCTGTCGTCACCGGCCCCGAGGATGCCGCGGCCTGTGGGGGTCCCGCGCTCTGCGCCGTGTTCGTGCCGGGCGCGCGGTTCGCGCGTTGGACGATCTGGTCGCGGAAATGCCGATACAGTGCCAGGTAATGCTCGGTGCCGCTCTTAGTATAGGCGACCTTCAGCGCATCGAGCACCATCAGGTCCGGGCCGCCCGCCACCTGCAGGAGCTTTGCGGATGCCTGCGGCAGCACGATGGGATTGAAGCATTCCACCGTCCACTGCTTCTGCGACCACAGCAGCAGCGATGCCACCCTTTCGATGACGAAAACCTTTGCGGGCGCGGTGGCCGTTCCGTAGGTGACGACACGGCTCAGCGCCTGGCCGAGCGGCGTCACCCCCTGCTCAGCCAACTCGAATATGAGCTCGCACTTGGCGAGCCATTCGCGCCAGAAGCGCGGCTTGGCCACGAAAAAATTGCAGTACACGGTATCGAGCGAGCTCATGACACTGCGCTCGATGTCGAACCCCGGCGCAACCAACTGGGCACACTGAGTGAAGGTGTCGCGGCAGTCGTGATTGGAGGCCGCGAGCTCCAGGATGTTGAGCGGAAAGGCCATCTGATCGAAGAACGGCGAGAAGGAGATCACGTCGGCGGCGCCAGAGCGCGGGCGCACGAAATCGTGCACGGCGGTAGCGGTCAACGTGGTCTTCTGTTTGAACTTCGGCGACAGGAAGCCGTAATAACAATCCGGCTCGAGGTCCCGGTCGAGCAGGAAGCGGCGGATCGGCCAGTATTCACGCCAGTCCGGCCGCTCGTTCGCACTGTTGTCGAGGGGCAGGAATCCGGGGTCGAGCTCGGCGCGCGTCTGCTCGGAATAATGGATCTGATGTATACGGGTGTCGGTCACGGGGGCGGCTCGAGGAGCAGGTGCTCGGGCAGGAGGCCCAGCCGCTGCCGCTCATACATCCGCAGGTAAAGCGCCTCGAGACTGCGGGCGAGCCGCGGCGTGTCGAAAAGGGCTGTACTGCCGCGCGTCGCGGTCAGCTTGCCGCGGATCCCGGCGAGGCGGCCGGGCTCCCGGGCGAGTTCGATCGCCAACCGTTCATAGGTCGGTCGGTCGTAGGCAATGAGCTCCGGCAAGCCGACTGCCGTGAGCAGGCTCGCTCCCATCCGTGCCGCGAACGAATCGCTGGCGCAGGTGAGGACGGGCAATCCCGCCCATAGAGCGTCGCTGGCCGTCGTGCCGGCGTTGTAGGGCAGGGTATCGAGGAACAGATCCGCGGCGCGGTAGCGGGCGAGATAATCGCCGTAAGGGACTCTGCCGGCGAACACGAGTCTCGCCGGATCCACCCCGGCGGTGACCGCCTCCCGCCGTAGATTGAGGCGCGCCGCCGCGCTGTCGGCGAGCAGCAGCAGCGTGCTGCCGGGCGCTGCCGCGAGGATCCGCATCCAGCTGACGAAAGTCTCCGGAGTGATCTTGTAGCTCGCGTTGAAGCAGCAGAACACGCAGCCGCTTCCCGGAAGTCCCAGCTCCGCGCGCGTGAACACCCGGTCCGCGATGGGTCTTTTGGTGTCGTTGGCCTGATAACTCGGCAGATAGGCGATTCTCTCCGCGTAATGGCGCCGTTGCTCGCGCGGCACCAGGCTCTCATCGGCGAGGAGGTAATCCATGAAGTCCGCCCCCATGGTGCCGAGAAAGCCGAGATAGCTCACCTGGGTCGGCGCGGCACGGAGCGCAAATATGCGTGGCCGCGCGTGTTGGGTGTAGCCGCCAAGATCGACGGCGATGTCGATCTCGAGGCTGCGCGCCAGGGCGGCAATCTGCTCGTCCGATCGGTCGGCGAGGGGAATGAAGCGGTCGAACGCCGGCTCGAGCCGTGCCCGCAGCTCGTCGCGGACATCCGGGCCCAAGGAGAAGGCGGTCAGCTCGAAGCGCGAGCGATCATGCAGCTCGAACAGCTCCGCGGCGAGGGCAGAGACCGCGTGATTGCGAAAGTCGGCGGAGAAATAACCCACACGGACTTTGCCGTGTGCAGGATGGCTGCGCAGCGGCGGCAGCTTGCGTTTGGGCTGGCATTCCTCGCGCGCCCAGCACGCTGCGACCTTGCGCTGCAGGCGGGGAGAATCGAACAAGGCGAGCGCCGGAAAGGGAGTCATGGCCGTTCGGCCAGCCTCTATGGCGACGGTGAGCGCTGCGAGCTCGGTGTCGAAGCTCGTCCAATCGCAGATGCGCATGCGCGCGTGCTGGCAGATGCCGGGCAGGAATTTCGCCGCTGGAGTGAGCGCCAGCGCACGCTCATAGCTCGCCAAGGCCTCGTCCGGCCGGCCAAGCTCGTGCAGCGTGAGTGCCTGATTGCGGTAGGCGTCCGCATAATCCGAATTCAGCGCGAGTACGCGCTCGTGACTCGCCAACGCCTCGTGGAAGCGGCGCAGCTCGTGCAGCGTTCCGCCCTGGTTCAGGAGCGCCTGCGGATATTCCGATTTCAGCTCGAGCGCACGTGCGAAGCTCGCGAGCGCCTCCGTGAGTCGCCTCAGGTCGCGCAGCGCGACGCCGCGGTTGTTGTGTGCCTCGGCATAGTCCGGCTTGATCGCAATCGCGCGCTCGTAACTGGCGAGCGCCTCCTCGGGGCGGTCCAGCTCCCGCAGTGCGACGCCGCGATTGTTGTGCGCCTCGGCATGGTCGGGCCGCGCTGCGACGGCCCGCTCGAAGCTGGCGGCTGCCTCCTCCAGGCGATTGAGCTCGCGCAGCGCCGCCCCGCGATTGTTGTGCGCATCGGCGAAATTCGGTTGCATCGTGAGCGCGCGCTCGTAGCTCGCCAGCGCCTGCTCGAAGCGCTGCAGCTTCGCCAGGGCGGTGCCGCGATTGTTATGCGCGGCCGCGTAATCGGGCTTCAGTACGATTGCCTGATCGTAGCTCGCCAGCGCCGCTTCGCAGCGCCCCAGCTCCTGCAGGGCGGCGCCGCGGTTGTTGTGCGCGCTCGCGTGCGCGGGCTTGAATGCCAGGGTCTGATCGTAACCTGCGATCGCGTCTTCGAAGCGCCGTAGATCCTGCAGGACGACTGCCCTGTTGTAATGGGCGTCCACGTAGTCCGGTTTGATGGCGAGCGCACGCTCGTAGGAGGTGAGGGCACTCACGTGCCGGCCGAGATCCCGGAGCACATTCCCGTAGTTGTTGTGCACCGAGGGGTCGTTCGGCAACCGCACGGCGGCCAACCCGAGCAGCTGCGCCGCCTGCTCGCTGCGTCGTGTCTGGGCAAAAATGATCCCGAGCAGGACCAACGCGCCGGCGTGATCCGCCTGGCTCTCGAGAATGGACCGACAGAGCGACTCCGCCTGGTCGCGCTCGCCCCGACTGAAGCTTTCCCATGCCTTCTGGATCGCCTCCGGTGGCGGGGCTCCGGCGCGTGTCCGTACTGCGGATTGTGGCCCTGACCTGGCGGGCGACTGGCGTCTGCTCATGGACGCCACCTTGGCAGGATAAGTTCAGTGCCGCAGCGAAATATGTCGCATTTCTCCCTTCGCCCAAGAGGGCGTAGGGAGACGGCTCACGCGGCCGACGTCATGCCCGGCTGCGACTGACCTCTCACTTCCGGACCGATCGCAGCCCAGGCGCCGCGGATCTCGGCGAGGAGCGTGATCACTTCCGTGACCGCATCGGCATCGCTATTCAGATTGGCGTGCATCAGCCGGCGGCTCATGTACTCGTACAGGTTGCTCAGGTTCTGCGCCAACGGGCCGCCCTTCTGCAGGTCGAGGCTGCCGCGCAGCTCGGCGATCAGGATCACGGCCGCGTGCAGCAGGCCTGCCATGCGCCGCGTCTCGCGCCGCTCTATGCAGGCGCGGGCTGCGTTCATCCTCTCGAGCGCCGCATCGAACAGCGTGAGAACCAGTGCGTGCGGGTGGGAGTCGGCGACGGCGCCATGGGCACTGACGCTGCGGTAGGCGGCGAGTTTCGACTGCGGCGAGTAGGGGTTCACGAGCTGAATTCCGTCGGTTGCCGATATCGCAGATAACGGCTCGCCGCCGGCGAACTTGAGGGCGCGGCCCTCAGGCGCTCTGCGTGCCCTGCACCTGCGGCAGGCTGTCGAAGGCCTGGGTGAGGTATGAGGAGGTCGTCTGCAACGAGGACAGCAGCGTGTTGAGCGACGAGTACTGCTGCGTCAGGCTGGCCGACAGCGCATTCATCTGCTGCTGCAGCTGGTCGCTCTGCTCGGTCAGCGAGTTCTCCTGCTGCACCAGCGTCTGGCTGGTCGTGGAGATCGGGCCGCCGGCGCCCAGGTCGGACGTGATCTGGCTGTTGAGCGATGTGGCGACGCCCGTCGTGCCGCTGAACAGCTGGCTCACGGCGCTGTAGTCGGAGGAGAGTGCTGTCGAGAGGGCGGTCTGGTTCAGGCTGAGCGAGCCGTCGCTGTTGGTAGTGATGCCGATGCTCGCCAGGGAATTATAGGTCGACGAACCCGTATCGACGATGCTGTAGAGCGCCGAATTGAGCTCGTTCTGGATGCCGAGCAGGAGGGGGTTGCCCATCATCGCGCCGGCCTGACCCGTCGTGGAGTCGTAGCTGCCGAGCGAGGCAAGCGAGCTCTGCATCGTGTTGTAGGCCGAGACGAACGCCTGGATGTTGGTTACGATGTTAGAGGTATTCGTGGCCACCGTCAGGGTGGCCGGAGTGTCCGTGGTCGTGCCCGAGGTCGTCGTGGTCGTTGTGCCGGTGAGATTCAGAGTGACGCCGCTCAGCGCATCCGTCACGGTGTTGCTGGCGCTGGTGTATGCCACGCCGGCTATGCTGAATTCGGCGTCCTGCGGCGTGCCGCCGGCCGGCTCGGTGTAGTTGCCCGTGTTGCCGGTGCCATAGGTCAGGTCAGACAGTGCGGTGCCACCGTCGGTTTCGCTGACCTGGATGGTGTTGGACGCCCCCGTCAGGGACGAGGTCAGCACCAGGTGCGCGCCGTCGGTGCCCGTGACCACGCTGGCTTCGATTCCAGGGTTCCCGGTCGCTGAGTTGATTGCGGCGGCGATTCCGGCGACCGTGTCGTTGCTGCTGTTGACCGTGACGGCGAAGCTCGTGCCCCCGAGCGAAAGCTGTAGTGTTCCCGTACCCGTGGCGGCGGAGGCGCCGCCGGCAAAGGCGCTGGAGACGAGCTGCTGCGCCTGGGCAAGCTGGGTCACGCTCACCGAGTAGGTGCCGAGCACCGCAGCGGACCCGGCAGTTGCCGTGAACGCAGCGGTATTGCTGCTGGTGGCACTTTCGCTGCCGAATGATTCCGGGGTGTCGAGCGCGCTGAGTGAAGACTGAAATGTGGAGAGCGCGCTCTGCAGGCTGCCCACGGCCGAGATCTGCGCCGTGACCGACTGCGTCTGATTGGAGATGATGGCTTCCTGCGGCGCCTGCGTGGACGAGACGAGCTCCGAGACGAGCTCGCTGACGTTGATCACCGATCCGCCCGCCGCGCCAGCGCTGTTGCTGCTGGCTACGGAGACGATCGGCTGGCCGCTGCCGGAGACGCTGGAAGTGGTGGTCATCGCAATCGCTTTCTCGCTGAAGCAAAACGAGGGTGGGGCCTTGCGGCGCCCACCCTCGGGATTGCTAGTGGCTGAAGACTCCTGTGATCAGCGGCTCTCCCCTTACGACAGCTTCTGCAGCAGCGTGAGGATGTTCTGCGGGATGGTATTGGCCTGGGCCACCATCGCCGTACCCGCCTGCTGCAGGATCTGAGCCTTCGACAGGTTCGAGGTCGCCGCAGCGTAGTCCGTGTCTTCGATCGAGCTTTCCGCGGAGCTCAGGTTCGTCGAGTCGGTGCTCAGGCCCGTGATGGCGGCCTGGAACCGGTTCTGGTACGCGCCGAGATCCGCGCTGCTCGTCGCAAGCTGCTGCAGCGCATTGTCGATCGAGATCAACGTGAGGTTCGAATTGTCTACGGTCGTCACGTTGAGGCTGCTCAGGTACTGGGCGTCCGAGGTCGTCGTCTGCGCGCCGCCGGTCGGCGTATATGCGCCTACGGTATCGGAGCTATCGAGGCCGAGGTCCGTGGTAATCGCAGCGGTGTTCGCCGTGATTGTGCCCGCGGCAATTGCGTTACCGGAAGCGTCCGTCGCGCTGGCCACCGAGAAGTTCACGACGTCACCTGCGCCCGCAGCTTCCGTACCGCTCAGCTGAATGCCGGTGCCAGCGCTGTTGACCGTGGCCACGATGCCGCCGGCAGAGCTCAGCGCCTGGTTGACGGCCGCGGCAATGCTCTTCAGGTCCGTGCTCTGCGTGCCGCTCAGGGTAACCGCGGCAGTGGTATACGTCGTGCCGTCTACGTCCACGTTCAGCGTCACAGAGGAGCCCGCCACCGCCGTCCCAAGATCGGTCGAGGCGGCGAGGTTGGCGGCACTGTACGTGCCCGCGGTGCCCGCGGTGGTCGCGACCGTCGCGCCAGCCGCGGTCTTCACCGACCCGGCAACGCTGGTGGCGCCGTTATAGTAGGTGCCGATCGAGCTCGCGCTCGCACTCGAGATCGCGCCGATGGTGATCGACTGGCCGGCATTGGCACCGACCTGGAAGGTCGCGCCCTGGAAGCTGCCGTCGAGCAGGTTCACACCGTTGAACTGAGTCTGCGAGGCGACGCTGTTGATGTCGTTCGTCAGCTGCGTGAACTGCGCATTGAGGTCGCTGCGGTCAGCGGAGCTGTTCGAGGCGTTGAGCGACTCGACCGCGAGGTCGCGCATCGACTGCAGGTCGTTCGTGACCTCCTGCAGCGCGCCGGAAGCGGTCTGGGCGAGCGACACGCCGTCGTTCGCGTTCTGCGACGCCTGGTTGAGGCCATCGATCTGCGAGGTCATGCCCTGCACGATCGCGTAGCCGGCGGCGTCATCCGCCGCGGTATTGATGCGCAGGCCCGTGGAGAGCTGCTGCAGTGAGGTCTGTAACTGATTGCCCGATGTCGTCAGCGCGTTCTGAGCGATGAGCGAATCAATATTCGTGTTAAGGACGAGTGACATGGTATGAGGACTCCTGAAAGTTTCTCTCAGGCGCCGGACACCCGTCCGTCGCACTGCCCCGGTGGGCAGCCCCTGGGGTGCCTCCGGTCAGGTACCTTATCGGTGCGCCGGGGCGGAACTTGAACGGTCCGGAGACGGACTGGGGGAAGTGCGCAGCGCATCACAGGCATGCCTCTCAGCCGGAGATGTAGTTGAACAGCGACAGTTTGGCCAGGGAGGCATAGGACTCCTCCGCCGCCTGCAGCGCGACCTCCTGGCTGCTCAACTGGGTCGTCGCGGCCGCGTAGTCGGTCTCCGACAGGTTCGAGATCTGAGTCTGGTAATCGGTCTGCTCGCTCGTCTCGGTCGATTGCGCGGTGGTCACGGCATTGATGCGGGCGCCGACCGAGGCCTGCACGTCGTTCAGGTTATTGACCGTCGAGCTGAGCTGCTCGATGGCCTGGGAGATCTGGGTGGCCATCTGGCCGGAGTTGAGGCCCGTCGAATTGAGGGTGGTGATCAGGCCCTGGATGGTGGCGAAGGCGCTCGAGCTGCCCGCGGGGGCCACCGTGAACTGATCGCCGGTGGCCGCGTCGCCGTTGATGGCTACCTGGATGCCGTTGAGTGAGATCGTGCCGCCGGTCGTGCTGTCGTAGGTGCCCGTGCTCAGTACCGTGCCCGCGCTGTTCGTGATCTGGTACGCGGTCGGACTGGTGAAGCTGATCGTGTACGTGCCGGATGCGGCCTGCCACTCCGAGGGGTCCGTCACGGTGCCCGGCCCGATCGAGGCGGTGCCGGTGTTCGCGGCCGCGGCTGCGGTCGTGAAGGTGCCGTTGCCGGCCGGAACGTTCATGAAGACCGAGCTGCCGGTATCGCCGGTGGAGACGGACTGATCGGCGCCGATCTGCACCTGGGTCGTCTCCTCGGCCCCGGAATATGTCACGCTGTTGCCGTCCTGGGCGAAGGGCTGGGTGGTGCTGGCGTAGCCGGAGAAGAGGTAGTTGCCGTTGCCATCCGTGCTGTTGGCGATCGACACGAGCTGCTGCAGCTGCTGGCTGAGCTGGGTGCCGATGTCCTGCAGCTGCGAGCTCGACAGCGAGGAATTGTTCGCCTCGTCCGCCAGGCTCTGCACGCTCTGCAGCACGTTGGTGGCGTTGGTGAGCGCCTGTTCCTCGAGCTTCAGATTGGTGCTCACCAGGTTGCCGTTGGTCGAGTACTGCTGCGAGGCGGACAGCTGCGTATTGAGCTGATTGACCTCCACCATCGCGGCCGGGTTGTCGGCGGCGTTCTGCAGGCTCACGCCGGTGGACAGCTCGTTCTGGGTCGTGGAGATGGAGTTTTCCAGCGCCTCGATCGAGTCGACGGCGTTGCTCTGGAAAGTCAGGGTCGATATGCTCGTGAGACTCACGGTGATTACCCGGCGCCGTTGGCGCTGACTGCGCTGATGAGGGAATTGAAGAGCTGCCCGGATACCTGGATCACTTCCGCCATGGCCTGATAGGCCTGCTGGTACTGCAGCATCGCCGCCGCCTGCGTGTCCAGATTCACGCCGCTCACATTGTTGAGATTGGTGGTGGCGCTCTGGTTCGCGGTCTGCTGAGTCGTGGCGTTGTTCTGCGCCTGCTGCGTCACCGTGCCAATCTGGCTGACGATGTTGTTGGCTGCATCGTTGACTGAAGTGGTGCCGCCGTCCAGCGTCGAGGCCGATAGAGTGTTGATCATGGCGTACAGATTGCTGTTGTCGCCAGTGTTCGACGTACTATTCGGACTCACGGTGAAGGTGTCACCGCTGGCCGGCGAGCCGGTCAGTGTGAGCTGGATGCCGTTGAAGTCGATCGGGTCGCCGCTCGTGTAGGTGCCGGTGGCAACGCTGGTCCCGGAGCTGTTGGTAACCGTGTACGCGTTGCCGGCCGAGAAGGTCACCGTGTAGGTGCCCGACGTCCAGGTGCTCGGGTCAGTAACCCCTCCGGAGCTCACGGCACCCGTCCCTGTGTTCGCCGAGCCCGCGGCGGCCTGTACCAAAGATGCCGCGGCGACCTGCGACGGACTGGTCAGCACCATGGAGAAGCCGGCTGCCGCGCCGGCGCTGGGCTGAATGAGGAAGCTGTCGCCGGCCTGCGCCGTGCCGCCGACCACGATGGAAAGACCGGCCCCCGTGAGCGGGCTTGTGCTCGTGCCACTTCCCGTCAGGGCGACCGACTGACCCGTGGTCTCGTCGGTGAGCTGCCAGGGGGTTGTGCCTCCGGTGTACTTGAGCTCGTAGTCGTCCGCCGTCAGAGCGCTCAGACTGCCGCGGGTGACGGTGAGGCTGGCATTGCCGGCGTTGTTGCTATCGGGGAGAACCCCCACGCCGCCGACTGAGAACATCGCCTGGCCCTGAGCGCCCGTCGCGTCCATACCGGACTGCTGCTGCTGGTTGACGACCGTGGCGACCCCGACGGCGATCTGCCCGATGGCGTTTATGGCTGGATCGAGCACCTGGCTGCGGGCGCTCAACAGGCCACCGAGCTCGCCGCCGCTGATCTCCGAGGTGATGTCGGCGGTGGTGCCGCTGCTGCCGCCACTCGTGACGCCGATGTCGAGTTGCGAGGGATCGTAGGCGCCCGGGATCGTCGTCAGCGTCTGCGCGGTCCCTCCTGTGACCAGCGCCTGGCCGCTACCGATGTAGACATTCACCTCGTTGTTGCCTTGGGAGGCCGTCTGCACCGAGACCAACTGGCTGAGCTGGTTGATGAGCTGGTCGCGCTGGTCCATCAGCTGGTTTGGCGTCTGTCCGTTGGACGAGCCGGCGGCGATCTGCTGGTTGAGCTGCGCGATCTGGCTCGAGAGGGTATTGACCTGGGTGACATCGCCGCTCAGCTGCGACTCGAGTTGGCTGCCGTATTGGGAGAGCTGCGAGCCGTACGTCTGGATCTGCTGCGCGAGCGCCTGGCCGCTGCTCAGGAGAGCCTGGCGCGCGGCGGTCGAAGTCGGGGTGCTGGCGGCCGTCTGCAACGCGTTCACGAAGCTCTGCAGCGTGGCGGTGAGCCCCGTGCTCGTGTCGCTCAGCATGTTGTCGACCTGGGTCGCCTGAGTGGACAGGGTGTTCGAGCTCGAATAGCTCGACTGCGTGGAGTTGACCTGCGCGGCAAGAAAGGCGTCGTAGGCGCGCGTGACGCTCGATACGTCGACGCCGCTGCCGATGTAGCCGGATCCCGTCTGCTGGCCAGGCTCCTCCTGGAAGTTCGCCGTCTCGACGTCATAGCCGGGCGTTTCGGCATTCGAGATGTTGTTGCTCGTGACGTCCAGCGCCTGCTCGAACGCGAGAAGCCCTGAGACGCTGGTGGAAAGCAGGTCGGCCATCCGTCACCTTTAGAGCGTATTGCTGCCGGAGGTTGTCGGCAGCGAGGCCGCCGACTTGAGGGAGCCCTGAAGGGCTTGCGTGAGGCTGCGGGTGAGGGTATTGGCCACCGCCCCGAGCTTGCTGGCGTAGGCCGGATCCGTCGCGTAGCCGCCACTCTGCAGCGCCGTCGCGAACGCCTGCGTATTGGTGCCGGTGCCGAGAGCGCCCGCATAGCGGGGGTTGCTCTGCAGCAGGGAGACATAATCCTGGAAGCACTGGCTCGGCGAGGAATACGAGCGGAACTGCGCTTTGACCGCGGTGGCCGTGCCGCTGTCATATTCCTGGGTGGCGCTCTGGACGCTGCTGCCGCTCCACGCCGCCCCGGCCTTGATGCCGAAAAGGTTGTTGCTGCTCGAGCCGCCGGCCGTGCGCGGCATGCTCCGCCCCCAGTCGGTCTCCAGAGCCGCCTGGGCGACCAGGCTCACGGGACTGACGCCGAGCTGCTTGGCGGCCTGCTGCGCCTCGGGCCAGAGCGACTGGGCGAACTGCAGCTGCTGCGCGGTGCCCGGGCAGGAGCTGGCAGTCGAGCTCGATGTGGTTGCGGCCGCGGCGGATGAGGTACCGCCGGCAGCTGATGTGCCCGACGAGCCCGATGTGCCCGATGTGCCCGATGTGCCCGATGTGCCCGAGCTTCCCTGGGTGGTGCCGGGCAGTCCGCTGCGCCGCAGCTGCTGCACCAGCCTGTCCGCGAGGCCGAGTCCGCGGCCCTTGCTGATCTCGGAGGCGATCTGATCGTCGTACATGTCCTGATACATGTCCTCCTGGTCGGAGCCGAACAGCGAGTCGCCGAAGTTCGCCTCGCGCATGCTCTTCAGTACCATGCCGGTGAACAGGCTCTCGAACTGCTGCGCCGCCTCCTTGAGCGCCTGCGGACTGTGTGCCGCGGCCGCCTGTTGCAGCGCCGTCAGGTTGCCTGTATCGGCGAGCGAGCTGGCGTCGACGATGGGCAGGGTCAAATGACGATCAGTTGGGCGCGTAACGCCCCTGCCTCTTTCAGGGCCTCGAGAATCGCCACCAGATCGCCGGGCGCGGCGCCCACGGAGTTCACGGCGCGCACGATCTCGCCGAGATTGACGCCGGCCGGGAACTCGAACATGTGCGCCTTCTCCTGCTTCACATCGAGGCTGCTGCGCGGCGTGACGGTGGTCGTGCCATTGCTGAGCGCGTTCGGTTGACTGACATCCGACCGCTCCGTGATGGTGACTGTAAGCGAGCCGCTGGCGACGGCCGCCGCCATCACATGCACCTCCGAGCTGATCACCACGGTCCCCGTTCGGGAGTTGATGATCACGCGCGCGGGCGGCGTCGCCGGGTCGATTTCGATGCCTTCCAATGTCGAGACGTACGCGATCCGCTGACTGGAGTCGATGGGCGCCCGCACGCGTACGGAAACCGCATCCATCGCCTCGGCGGTTCCGGTGCCGAGCAGCTTGTTGATGGCGTCTGTCAGTCGCGTCGCAGTCGTGAAGTCAGGGGTGTCGAGGTTCAACGTTACGTAGGGAGTCGTATCGAAGCTGTTGGGCACCGACCGCTCCACCGTGGCGCCGTTCGGAACCCGTGCGCTGCTCGGAATGTTCACGGTGATACTCGAGCCGTCCTTGCCCTCGACGCCGAAGCCGCTGACCAGCACGCTGCCCTGCGCCATCGCGTATACCTGGCCATCGGCGCCGCGCAATGGCGTCATGACGAGACTGCCGCCCCGCAGGCTCTTGGCGTTGCCGATCGAATCGACGGTGACGTCGATCGTCTGGCCGGGCTTGGCGAACGGCGGCAGACTGGCGTGCACGGTCACGGCCGCGACGTTCTGCAGCATCGGGTTGGTGTTCGAAGGCACGACCACGCCGAACTGCGCCAGCATGTTCTCGATGCTCTGGATCGTGAACGGCGTCTGCGTGGTCTGGTCGCCCGTGCCGTCGAGTCCGACGACCAGGCCGTAGCCGATGAGCTGGTTGCTGCGCACGCCGGCCACGCTGGCCAGGTCCTCGACCCGCTCGGCGCGGGCGCCGCCCGCCGCCCCGAGCAGGCACGCCAGTGCGAGCGCGAGGCAAGGCCAGAATGTGTGTCGGCGGCGTGGCAGGCGGTTGTCGTCTACGAGACTCACGATTACTCCGTTAGAAGGGCAGCCACGAGAAGTTGAAGAAGCGCGACAGCAATCCCGGGGCGTTGGCATCGTTCAGCGCACCGTGCTGCCCGTAGGCGATGCGTGCATCGGCGACTTCGGTGGACGGTATGGTGTTGTCCGAGGCTACATCGATCGGGCGGATGATTCCCTCCAGGCGGATGAACTCGCTCCCCTGGTTGAGATCGATCTCCCGCTGCCCCTGGATCACCAGGTTGCCGTTCGACAGGCGTTTGATCACCGTCACCGAGATGTTGCCGGCCAGGCTGTCGCTTTGCTTGCTGTCGCCGGCGCCGCTGAACGAGTTGGCATTGTTGAGGCTGCCGCTGAGAAGCGCAGTGCCGTGAATGCTCACCGGCAGGCCGAGTACCGTGGGCGCGGCGAGCGAGTCCTTGGTGGTCTTGGACGTGTCGGTTTGAGAGCTCTTCGCCGCGGTGGTGGTCTCCTCGAGCACCACGGTCACCACGTCGCCGACGTTGCGGGCCGTCGGGTTCTCGTACAGGCCGCCATTGTAGCCGGAGTGGAAGATGGCGCCGTCCGATGGCGGCGTCGGCGGCATCGGAAAGTCATCGAAAGCCTTGTCGGCGCGCCGGCTGTGACTGGCGCAGGCGGCGAGCAGGCAGAGCCCCAGGGGCGGTAGTGCCCGCAGCAGCGTCCGCGCGGCAGGCTTACATGTTCTCGGTTGCATACTGCAGCATCTGGTCCACGGTGGAGATCGCCTTGGAGTTCATCTCGTAGGCGCGCTGGGTCTGAATCATGTTGACGAGCTCCTCGACGACATCGACGTTGGAGCTTTCGAGATCGCCCTGAGTGACGGTTCCGAGACCGTTCACGCCGGGCGTTCCGGTCTGCGGCGAGCCGCTGGAGGCCGACTGCACCAGCAGGTTCTGGCCGACGGGCTGCAGGCCCGGAGGGTTGATGAAGTTCGCGAGCTGCAGCTGTCCCACCTGAGTGGGGCTGGACTGCCCCGGCAGCAGCACGGTGACCGTGCCGTCGGTGCCGATCGTGACGCTCTGCGCGCCCTGGGGAATGGTGATTCCGGGCTGCACGACATAGCCGGTCGAGGTGACGAGCTGGCCCTGGGCGTTGGTCTGGAACGTGCCGTCGCGAGTGTAGGCGAGGGTGCCGTCGGGCATCTGGACCTGGAAGAATCCCTGCCCCGAGATGGCGACGTCGAGCGGGTTGCCGGTCTGCGTCGGTGTTCCCTGGCCGTACTCCTTCTCGGTGGCGACCACTTCCACGCCGGTACCGATGTTCATTCCGGACGGTGACTGCGTGGTCTGCGAGGTATCCGCGCCCACCTGAGTCTGATTCTGGTAGAGCAGGTCCTCGAATACCGCGCGGTCCTCCTTGTAGCCCGTCGTATTGACGTTGGCGAGGTTGTTCGAGATGACGGACATCTCCGTCTGCTGCGCGTCGAGGCCGGTTTTCGCTGCCCAAAGTGCTGCATCCACGGATCTGGTCTCCTATTCAGGTGGACTGGAGGAGTTGCGACGAGGACTGCGCGTTGGTGTCCGCGGTCTGCATCGCCTTGACCTGCAGATCGAAGCTGCGGGCCAGGTCGATCATGTTCACCATCGCGCTGGCGAGGTCGACGTTGCTCGACTCGATTGCGCCGGCGGCGATCTTGACCGAGGCATCGGCCGGAGCCGTGCCGCCGGCGGCGAGCTGGAAGAGCCCGCCGGATTCGCGCACCAGGCTGTCCGCCGGCGGATTGACCAGCTTGATGCGTCCCACGTTGGCGATCGTCCCCGGCGTCGACCCTTGCGGCACGACTGACACGGTGCCGTCGTCGGCGATCTGGATCGAGGTGCTCGGCGGCAGGGTGATCGGGCCGTTGTCCCCCAGAACCGGCTGTCCCGAGCTCGTCTCCAGCACCCCATCGGCAGTCAGGTGCAGGTCGCCGTTGCGCGTGTAGGCCTCCTGGCCGTCGGGTCCCTGCACCGCGATGAATCCCTGCCCCTGGATGGCGACATCGAGCGGCCGACCGGTGGTGGCGATCGAGCCCTCGCTGCTGTCCCACCCGCTGGAGGCATCCGTGGCGTACACGCGCGAGGCATAGCCGGTGCCGGCGACCGCCTGGCTCTGGAAAGCCGTCAGGTCGGCCTTGAAGCCGGTGGTATTGGCGTTCGCCAGGTTGTAGTTGTTGACGGCCTGCGCCTGCAGTATCTCCTTGGCGCCGGTCATCGCAACGTAGAGGGACTTGTCCATGATGCCTCGGGACTAACCTTTAGCCCTGGCTGGGGATGTTGATGATGGTCTGCGTCAGCTGGTCCTCGGTCGAGATCATCTGCGAATTCGCCTGGAAGGCCCGCTGGGCGGTGATCATGTCGACCAGCTGCGAGGTGATGTCGACGTTCGAGTCCTCGAGGGCGCCGGACTGGATGGTGCCGAAGCCGCTGCCGCCAGCGACGCCCTGCACGGGCGCACCGGAGGCGTAGCTCTGCGTCCATTGCGTGTTGCCGACCTGCTGCAGGCCCTGCGGATCGGCGAAGTTCGCCAGCGCGAGCTGGCCGAGGGTGGTCGACTGGCCGTTGGTGAAGTTCGCCTGCACGACGCCGGTCGAGCTGATGTTGATGCCGGTCAGGCTGCCCGTCGTATAACCGTTCTGCGACAGGGAGTTGACACCGAAGCTGTCGCCGTACTGAGTCGAGCCGCTGAAGTTGAACGTCATGTTCATCGCGGCGGCCCCGGTGGCCGGCGTGTAGCCGTCGAAGTCGAGCTGGCCGCTGGTCGGCGCGGTCAGCGTTCCGGCATTCGAGAAGGTCAGAGGCTGTGCCGCGCCCACGGCCGTGCCGTCCACGTACAGCTGGGCGCTCCACGTATTGGCGGGCCCGGTGGTCGGTCCCTTGATGAAGTAGAGCTGCGCGGTATGCGCCGCGCCCAGGGAATCGTAGACGGTGAGCGACGTGCTGTCGGTATAGCTATTGGCGTCCGACGGACTGAAGGTCGTGTCGGCAGGTGCCGTGGCATTCGACGGCAGGTTGAGATTGACCGTGGCGGTCGTGGTCGCCTGCGGCTGGCTTTCGGCGGTGGTGAGCTGCATGTTCGAGAGCTGGCCGGTGTTGAAACCGCCGGTCGACAGCGGCGCGTAACCCTGGACCAGGTCGCCCGAGCTGTCGACCAGGTCACCGGTCGCGTTGACCTGGAAGGCGCCGTTGCGGGTGTAGGAGATCGAGCCGTTGTTGCTCAGGATGAAAAACCCGTTGCCGCTCAGGGCGAGGTCGAGGTTGTTCGACGTCGTCGTGATGTTTCCCTGGGCAAACTGCTGCGCGACGTCGGCGACCGCGACGCCGTTGCCGGTGGCCGTCGATGCCACCCCCTGCTGCGTCTGGGCATAGACGTCAGCGAACTCCGTGTCGGATTCCTTGAATCCGGTGGTATCAACGTTCGCAATGTTGTTCGAGATGACGTTGAGGTCGGTATTGGCGGCGTCGACGCCGGACAGGGCAATGTCGAAAGACATGGATGCGGTCTCCTTACTGGACCTGGACGACCGAGCTCAGGGGTATCGAGCCGGCGCTGGTATTGATCGAGAGGGCCTGGGTACTCGGGTTCACCGATATGCTTTGCACCGTACTGGCGAACATCGGCGTGAGCGTCGTCGAATTGCCGCCGCCGGCGGCGGTGACGTTGAACGTATAGACGCCAGTGGGCGCGGCGGCGCCGGAGCTTTCGAGCCCGTTCCACTGGAAAGTGGTGTCGCCGCCGCCCGATGGCGGGGTCACGGAGAAGGTCGATATGGCGTTGCCGTTCGAATCGGTGACCTGCACCTGCACGCTGGTGGCGGTCGCGGGAACGGCCAGCGCGCCGGTGACGGTGCCGCCGGTCGTGAGGCCGGCGGTGTTGGTCGAGGCGATCACCTGCTGGCCGATGAGGCTGGTGCCGCTCGCGACCTGTGAGGCGAGCATGGAGCTCGAGAGGTTGTTCATCGAGGTCTGCATACTGTCCATCCCGCTCACCTCGCTGAAGCTGGCAAGCTGGTTGACGAACGCGGTCGGGTCGCTGGGCTGCGTCGGGTCCTGATCCTGCATCTGCGCGACCAGGAGCGACAGGAAGTCGCTCTGGGTGAGCTGCGGGGTGGCGATTCCCGAGGCCTCGGAGCTCGCCATGCTCGAGGAGGTATCGGCCGCGTCGGTCGCGGTCTGGGCGGCGTAGGCGCCTATTGAATCGACGGACATGGATGTTTATCCTCGCTGTTACGGTGACTCAGCTCTGCCCGAGCTTGAGGGTATCCAGCATCAGCTGCTTGGAGGTGTTGAGCACGTCCGCGTCGTTCTGGTACGAGCGGGACGCCGAGATCATGTCGGCCATCTGTTCCACGACGTTGACGTTCGAGGAATAGACGTAACCGTTCGCATCGGCGAGCGGATTGCCCGGGTCGTAGCTCGCGGTGCCCGCGGTGGTGCTCTGGACGATGCCGTCCACCTTGACGGAGGCGTCGGCGGCCCCGGTGGGGCCGGTGCCGGCCAGGGAGTCCTGCACCGCCTGAAAGACCGGGTAACGCGCCTTGTACGCGCTCTGCGGGCTGCTGCTGACGCTGTCGGCGTTCGCCAGGTTACTCGCCACGGTGTTGAGGCGGACCGACTCGGCTGACATGCCGGAGCCGGCGATATCGAATATGTTGGAGAGTGCCATGAGGGGACCTGCTAGTCGCTGATCACGGTGTTCAAATCGCTGAATTTGCCCTCGATGAAGGTGAGGGCGGCTTCGTAGCGCACGTTGTTCTCGGCGAAGGCGCTCTCTTCCATCTGCGAGTCGACGGTATTGCCGTCGAGAGACGGGGCGAGCGGCACGCGGTACTTCAGGTATTGCTCGGTCGACAGGCCGTTTTGCGGCGAGCTCGCGCTGAGATCGTCCGGGCTGGTGGTCTGCGGTTGCAGCTCGCCGCCGGCGGCGCCGGCGGCGCCCTGTCCCTGGCCGGCGGCCGAGAGCGCCGCGCGGAAGTCGATGTCCTTGGCGAGATAACCCGGAGTGTCGGCGTTGGCGATATTGGCCGCCAGCACGTCGGCGCGCTGCGAGTAAACCTCGAGGGCATCGGGTTGGATGCCGAGATAGGAATCGAGGTTGAACGACATGTCGGAATTCCGGCGGTCAGAAAGCCTGCCGGACAACGAGCAAGACGCATGCCAATCGTGTGGCGTGGCTTCTGGGGCCCCGCGACCGGCACGGGCCGGCGCTGGAGTGTGAGTTGGTTCACACTCGCGCGGCAACGGCTCGCCGCCCACGGCATCGCGTGGACAGGCAGGCCGCGCCCGCAACGAGAAAAGAGGGATGTGCGGGCGTGCATGTCATCGGCACGGCGAATTACTACTTGAGTCCCGGGTGGCCCGGCGCCGGCTGGCGCGGGGCTTGCAAGCCTATCCGCGCATGAACGAGCTCGCGTCGAAATTCCGTCACCGTCGTGCGCGCCGCGCCGCGGGCGCCTTGTTGTGTGGCGGCCTGTGTCTCGCGGCGGCTGCGGCCGCGGGGACCGCGACCCAGCCGCTCGAGTCCATCAGCAGCGCGGCGCAGGCCTTCGTGCGCTCGCAGATGCCGCCCGGGCAGAGCGGCATCGTGATAACGGCTGCCCGGCTCGATCCGCGGCTGCGCCTCGCGCGCTGCGGCGGACGGCTCGAGGCTTCACTTCTCGCCGGCATGCGCATGCAGTCGCAAGTGTCGGTTGCCGTCGGCTGTCACCGGGGAGGAGATTGGACGATCTACGTGCCGGTGACGGTGCAATCGCGGATTCGTGTCTGGGCACTGCGCACGCCTGAAGTCCAGGGTACCCGGCTCACCACCGGGGATGTCGCACCCGAGGTTCGCCTGGTGAGTGGCATGCCGGTCGGGTACCTGACTGATCCCGCGCAGCTCGGTCACGCTACGCTGCGCCACTCCCTGCCCATGGGAGCCGTCCTGACAGCAGACGACCTGCTGCCGGACTACATGGTGCGCCAGGGGGAGCAGGTGACGATGGTCGCCGCCGTCGACGGCATCGAGGTCCGCGCCGCGGGGCTTGCCCTGCAGAACGGGCGCCAGGGGGCCCTGATCCGGGTGCAGAACGCCACCTCTTCCAGGGTGGTTCAAGGGTTTGTCGTGGGCGATCGTGTCGTCAATGTCACGCCCTAAAGTAATCCAGCCTGCGGCCGATACACGGCTGAAGGACCTCGTGGAGTTCCTATATGCCTACTAAAATCAGCGGTTTGAGTGGAAGCCTAGGGGCTTCCGCGCTCGATGCGGGCCGCCCGGCCGCGAACACCCGTGACGCGACGACGGGTGGCGGTTCGTCCGCGCCCGACGGCTCGCCCTCGGGCACGAGCGACGTGCATATCACGGACTCCGCCAGCCAGCTGGCCTCTCTCGAGCAGACGCTGCGCAGCCTACCAGCGGTGGACGACGCGCGCGTATCGCAGCTCCAGACGGCCATCGAGCAGGGTACTTATACGGTTCAGCCGCAGCTCGTCGCCGACCAACTCATCCAGCTCGAGCAGTCGCTCGGCGAGCTTCCCGGAGGCTAACGCGTGGATCCGGGCGTCTGCCGCGAGCACCTGACGACGTTATTGCGTGAGGAGACCGCGCTGCTCGCCGAGCTCGAGGAGCTACTGCGGCGCGAGTCCGTCATTCTCGAGTCCTCCGACATCCAGGCCCTGGAGGCGACGACCCGCGCCCGACAGGAGCGGGTGGGCGCGCTCGCCCGAATCGAGGAGCAGCGCCGCTCCCTATGCGCGCTGCACGGCTTCTCCGCGGATCGCGCCGGCCTGGAAGGCTTGATGGCGTGGTGCGACAGCCAGGGAACGCTGCTGCCGCGTCTGCGCGAATGTGCCGAGGGCGCCGTGCGCTGCCGCGATCTCAACGATCGCAACGGCATCGTCGTCGGGGCGAAGCTGAAGCGCGTCGAAGGCATGCTCGGGGCGCTGACCGGCCGGCCTACCCGGTTCGATACCTACGGTCCGCGCGGCTATGGCAAGCCCGGCGGCCGTCCCGGCCGAGTGCTCGGCGCGGCATAGTTTAGGCGCATCCTGTGCCTGGGATGCGTGCCGCCGGTTAGCCCAGCGCTTCCCTGAGCGTTTCGACTTCCTGCGCGGATTCCGTGAGAAACCGCTCGCACGCCTGTTGATCGAGGCGCAGGCGCTGTAGGGGCTTCGCGCACTCCACCTGAGCGGCGAGGGCGGCCGCGTCGCCGTTGAGGTCCGCCAGCAAAGTCCCGACTACCAGCACATCAGTCAGGGCAGGCGTGCCGCGCGCGTCCCGCTCGACGCTCTCGGACTCGTGCACCGCCTGCACGATCTCATCCGCGATGCCCCAGTTCTCGAGCAGCGCCGCGGCGATGCTGAGATGCCAGTCCTGCTCGATCGCCTGGTAGGCGGCCGCGTCGCAGAAGAGGGAGCGATGGCGGCTGGCCCGTGTCAGGATGTAGAGGCGGCCGATACCCTGCAGCAGACCCGCGAGCAGGGCCGTGTCCGGATTGACGTTGGTCAGGCGGCGGGCCACGACACAGCAGAGGGCGGCCACCTGCACGCTGCGGCGCCACAGTACGCCGAGCTGCATCTCCAGGCCGCGCAGCGCCGGTGCCTCGCGCAGCTGCTGGATGGCGAAGGCAATGGTCGCAGTGCGCACCGTGTCGACGCCTACACGCGTCACTGCCGCGCGCAGGTCAGTGACGGGAGTCCCTCCCGGGTTCAGGGCCGCGGAGTTGGCCATGCGAATCAGCTGGGTGGCGAGCACAGGGTCGCTGCCGATGACGCGCACGATTTTGGTGGCGTCCGTTTTCTCGTCACTCAGCACTCGCTGCACACGCATGACGATGTGCGGGAATCCGGGCAGCTCTACCTTGCCGCCGGACAGTTCCGCGGCGAGAGCCTGCACGAAGGTGAACGCGACGTCCTGCTCGGCGCCGTCATGCCCGGCGTGAGCGCCGGGAGCCGGGGGAGTACGCTGGGCCTGCATGATGGTTGTGCGGTCGGGGCCGGTCAGACGCCGAGCGCCTGACGGAGGGCCTCGATCTCGCTCTCCGACTCGTCGATCAGCTTCTCGTAGCTTGCGCGGTCGATGTGCATCCTCTTGCAGGCGGCGACATCGTGCATGTTGAGCTCCAGGCTGTCGGGGTGCTCCTTGTAGGCCGCAAGCAGGTAGCCGACGGTCAACACATCGGTGAGGTCCGGGGGGCCGTCGTGCTCGCGGGAGAAGTCCTCGTATTCGCTCACGGCCGCAATGATCTCCTCGGCCATGTCCCAATTCTCGAGCAGTGCCTTGGCCACCGGTGCGTGCCAGTCGCGCACGATGGCGTTGTACGCGGCCTGGTTCGCAAAGAGCGCGGGGTGTCTGCTGGAGCGCGTGAGAATGTAGAGCCTGCCTATGCCGTGCAGCAGCCCTGCGAGCATGGCGGTGTCGGGATTGACGCGGGTGAAGCGGCGCGCGACGGCGTGCGACATGGCCGAGACCGCGGCACTGCGCTGCCAGAGCTCATCTAGCGGCTGCTCGAGCCCCTTCAGCGAGTCCACCTTCTTCAGCTGCGACATCGCGAACGCGATGGCGGCGCTGCGCACCATGTTGAAGCCCATGCGCGCGATGGCGGTACGCAGCTCGGTGATCGGCTTGCCGGTGAAATTGATGGCCGCGGAGTTGGCGATCTGCATGAGGCGGGCGGCGAGCGCGGGCTCCGAGCCCACCACACGCACCACCTTCTCCTGGGAGACTTCCTCGTCAGCCAGCACCCGGCGCACGCGCAGGGCGATGTCCGGGAAGCTGGGCAGGTCGACCTTGCCCTTGGACAGCTCCGCCGCCAGCGCCTGCACGAAGGCGAAGGCCTCCGGATCACCGACGCCTTGGGAATTCTCTGCAGCGGAGCTCGTCATCGCATCGCCCTCTTCCTGTGGTATCGGCGGATCGTGCCGGCAATTGAGACCTGCGTCGACATATTGGTTCACGGATCGTCCGTGCCGCCGAGCGCCTTGATCTCCCGTGTGATGTCCATCGCGTCCGCCAGCGCGAGCAGCTTGGCCGCCACGCTCTCCAGGGCGACGATATGCTCAGCCGCTCCGAGCGCGACGGCCTCACCGGGCATGCCCCAGACGACGCTGCTCGCCTCATCCTGGGCGATCGTGCGGCTGCCGCTGTCCAGCATCTCCTTGAGGCCGCGCGAGCCGTCCTTGCCCATCCCGGTGAGGAGCACACCGATGGCGTTGCGGCCGGCGTTCTGCGCGACTGAGCGGAACAACACATCGACCGAGGGCTTGTGCCGGTTCACCGGCACGCCGTCATCCAGACGGCAGACATAGCGGGTGCCATCGCGCACCACCATCAGATGGCGATCGCCCGGGGCGATGTAGGCATGACCCGCAAGCACCTGCTGCCCGTCCTGTGCCTCGCAGACCGACACCGGGCAACAATCGTTCATGCGCCGCGCGAACGGTGTGCTGAATGCCTTGGGGATGTGCTGCGCGATGACGACGCCGGGCGAGTCCGGTGGCAGCCGCATGAGCACTTCCTTGAT
Source organism: uncultured Pseudomonadota bacterium (assembly GCA_963812925.1). Classification (GTDB taxonomy): domain Bacteria; phylum Pseudomonadota; class Gammaproteobacteria; order Steroidobacterales; family Steroidobacteraceae; genus 13-2-20CM-66-19. Next base: position 110,803 of record CAWEXF010000018.1, read on the forward strand.
CGCCTCAGTGCCGCCGGTCGAGGCCCCGATCGCAATGACACGGTCCGTCGTGCGCAGCGGCCGCGCGCGCGACGGTGCCTTCGGCAGCACGGCATCGGCGCTGTGGGCCGGCCCGACCGCGCCCGGCGCACGGGGTTGCCTCGGATCGAGCGCCCGCACGCTGGCGCGGGCGGCGATCCGGATCTTCTCGATGAGCTCGTCGGCGTAGTCCTTCAGCGTCGCGGCGAGATCGATCCTGGGCTTGGAGAGGTAGTCGACCGCGCCGAGCGCCAGCGCATCGAGCGTCACATCGGCACCGCGCTCGGTGAGCGAGGAGACCATCACCACCGGCATGGGCCGCAGCCGCATCAGGTTGCGCAGAAAGGTGATGCCGTCCATCTTCGGCATCTCGACGTCCAGCGTCAGCACGTCGGGGTTGAGTTGCTTGATCTTCTCGCGCGCGACATGCGCATCGGCCGCGACGCCGACGACCTCGATGCCCGCGGCCGCATTGAGGATGTCGGTGAGGAGACTGCGCACCAGCGCGGAGTCGTCCACGATGAGCACGCGGATCGGCCGCTTGGCGACACGGCCTTGGATTGCGCCGTGGGAATCATGCCCGTGGCTCTTGATCGAACAGCTCGACGTCGCCGCCGGCGGCCTGCCTGCCGAGGCTGGCGAGATAGAGCTGCTCGTGATGACTGATGATCCGGTTCTCCACCGGACGCAGCTTGCGCAGCCGCGCGCGGCCGCTCGCGGGGAAGTAGACGACCTTGCGCGGCTGGGTACCGCCGAGGTCTTCGGCCGCGACCCGATAGCCCTCGAGGGACATGTAATTGCGGATGAAGTCGACGTTGCGTCCGCCGACGTCCGTCATGGCGGCGAGGATGCGGCCGCCGCCGAAGAGCTTGATCTCGAGGCGCTCGCGCGCCGCGCCGAGCTTGAGGAGGTCGTTGATCAGGCTTTCCATGGCGTAGGAGCCATAGCGGGTGGCGAGGCCGACCGCCGGATCGAGCCAGTCGTTGGGGCCGAACGCGGCGTCCTCCGGCAACATGAAGTGATTCATGCCGCCGAGGCCGCGTGCCGGATCGCGCACACAAGCGGACACGCAGGAGCCGAGCACGGTAGAGATCGCCTCGTCGCTGCGGCTCACGTAGTACTCGCCCGGGAGGATCTTGACCATCCAGCAGGCGTTCTCGCGATCCCAGAAGCGTTGGAAATGCTCGAAGCCGCGCAGCACCGGCGGCAGCTCGCCGTCGCCGACTGCAGCGCCAGCCGTGCCCGGCTCGGCGTCAGGCGCGCCGGTGAATGGTTTTTCCGATGAGGGCATAGCTGTCGCAGACCTTGAAGAGGCTCTCGGAATGGCCGAGGAAGAGCAGGTCGCCGGGGCGTTGCAGCCGCGCGATGCGCGTGAACAGCTCCCGCTGGGTTTCCTTGTCGAAGTAGATCACCACGTTGCGGCAGAAGATCGCATCCAGCGGTCCTCGCATCGGCAGCGCGTGGATGAGATTGAGCTGTTTGAAAGTGACCAGCGCCGCGACTTCGGGCGCGACCTGCCGGCAGCTCCCGCCCGCCTCCTGCCGCTCGATGAAGAAGCGCTGCAGGCGCTCGGGCGAGACGCGTGGCCGTCCGCTCGGGGGGATAGATGCCGCGGCGGGCCCGCTCGAGGACCTCCGAGTCGAGGTCCGTGGCGAGGATCCGCACGTCCCAGCCGTCGAGGTCGGGCAATGCCTCGAGCATCGTCATGGCGATGGAGTAGGGCTCCTCGCCCGTGGAGCAACCGGCCGACCAGATACGCAGCCGCCGGCTGCCGCGCGGATCCGCGAGGCGCGGCGCCAGGACGTGCTCGCGCAGATACTGGAAGTGATGCGGCTCGCGAAAGAACGAGGTGAGATTGGTCGTGATGGCGTTGCAGAGCTCGGCGAGCTCCTGCACGTTGCCATTCAGCTGCTCGCGATACTCGGCGAAGGTACGCAACTGCAGCGCGCGCAGGCGCCGCGTCAGCCGGCCATAAACCAGCTCGCGCTTCTGCTCCGAGAGATGGATGCCGGTGAGCGACTTGACGAGCGCTCGCAGCGCCTGGAAGTCCTCCTCACCGAAGGCGAACTCCCGCAGCCGAAGACTCGTGGTGGCGCCCGTGTCCCGCGCCGGGCCTGTCTGGGCGGGCGTGGTCAAAACAGCTCCACACTGCCCTCGCTGGCGTGGAGGGAGGGAACGTGACTGTGGCCGTCCGCATCCGGCATGAGCAGGTTGAAGAGAATGCGGTGCGACTCGGAGGTGAAGCGGGCGCGCAGATTCTCCATCAGCACCGGCCAGCTCTGGCGGCTGCCCGGAGCCGTTTCGCCGGAGCCGGCGGCGGCCACCGCGGCCAGCAGATCGCGCACCTGCGACAGCTGCTGCACCAGCCGGTCGTGAAACTGGAGGCATTCGACGCAGGCGTCGAGGTCGACCGCCGCCGGCGGAGTGCCGGCGGACACCGCCGCGCTGACGCGCGACAGCGCCTCGCCGAGCTCCCCCACGGGCCGCTGCGACTCACCGAGCGCGAGCTCGATCAGCGACGCGGCGGTAGCCGCCGCGCACGCCAGGTCGTACGCGGAGTTAACGGGGCTCCAGGCACGCGAGCCCCGTGCCGGCAGTGACATTGCGCCTCAGCCGTGTTTCGATTTGAAGGTTTTGACCTGCTCGTTGAACTGGTCGGCGACATCGGGTGAGCTGCTCGACGGCCGCGTTGTGCAGGCTGGTCTGGTCGCCGGGGCTCAACTGATTCTGACGAGCCTCGAAGTCGAGACACTTGAGATACGTCTGCACGTCGCTGTTGTACTGCTTGATGGTCTCCATGGCCGTGACCATTTCCTGTTGGCTGGCCGTGCTGCCGTCGGGAATCTTGCTCGGCGCCGGGGGCAGCCTGCATTGGTCGGCGTGGGCCTGGAGGCTCACGACGCAGGCGGCCGACAGGGCGGCCAGGGCCAGGATTCGCTGCGGGGACTTCATGGGTATGTTCCTCATTGTCGACATGATGAATCGGAGAATCAGCCGAGCACCTTGGCGATGGTCGCGAGCAGCCGCTCCGGGTTGAAGGGCTTGACCAGCCAGCCGGTCGCGCCGGCGGCCTTGCCCTGCTGCTTGCGCTCGAGCGTCGCCTCCGTGGTGAGCACCAGCAGCGGTATGTAACGGTAGTTCGCGCGGCTGCGCAGCTCGCGCACCAGCGTGATGCCGTCCATCTTCGGCATGTTGACGTCGGTGATCACGAGATCGAATTTCTGCCGCTCCGCGATCTCGAGCGCCTCGGCGCCGTCGGCCGCCTGCTGCACGTCGTGGCCGGCGCCCGTGAGGGTGATGCCCACCATCTGGCGCATCGCCGCCGAGTCATCTACTGCGAGTATGCGGGCCATTACGGCGCTCCGGGAGTTGGGTTTGGTGTCGACATGATCTAGAACTCCTGCCACTCGGAATCACCGCCATCGCCGGTGCCGACGTTGCCGTTACCGCGGGCGACAACGGCCGTGCGCGCGGGCTCCACTGTTGGTTTCCGCTGGACGGCCTTGGCCGCGCCGCCGCGCGCCGCCCACGGTCTGTTGGTCCGCGCGCCGCTCCATGCGGGAACGGGCGGCGGCTTCGGCCGCCCGGGATACCTGACTCGTCGGCGCGAACGCCGGCGCGGCGAGCTCCGCGACCCCAACCTGGAAGCGCGCCAGCATCTCGTTGAGTCCGCGCACCTGCTCCACCATTGCCTGGGAGGCCGCGGTAGCCTCCTCGACCAGCGCCGCGTTCTGCTGCGTGAGCTCGTCCATCTGCATGACGGCGCGGTTGACCTGCTCGATTCCGGATGATTGCTCGCGCGAGGCGGCGGCGATCTCGGCGACGATGTCGGAGACCTTCTTCACCGAGGCGACGATCTTCTCGAGCGTCTGGCCGGACTGGGTGACCAGCACCGAGCCGTCCTCGACCTTGCGCACCGAGTCCTGGATCAGCTCCTTGATCTCCTTGGCCGCCGTGGCGGAGCGCCCGGCGAGGCTGCGCACCTCGCTCGCCACCACCGCGAAGCCGCGGCCCTGCTCGCCGGCGCGGGCCGCCTCGACCGCCGCGTTCAGCGCCAGCAGGTTGGTCTGGAAGGCGATGTCGTCGATGACGCCGATGATGTCCGCGATCTTCTTCGACGCCTCGTTGATGCCGGCCATGGCCGAGACCGCCTGGCTCACCACCGTGCCGCCCTTCTCGGCCTGATCGCGCGCCGCGAGGGCGAGCTGGTTGGCCTGGGCCGCGTTGTCGGCGTTCTGCTTGACCGTGGTGGTCATCTCCTCCATCGAGGAGGCGGTCTCCTCGAGCGAGGAGGACTGCTCTTCCGTGCGTTGCGACAGGTTGGAATTGCCGGCGGAGATCTCGTCGGCGCCACGGTGCACATCGGCTGCGACGCGTTTCACCCTCGAGACCAGCTCGGCCATGTTGTCGGCGAGCTGGTTGACACCGCGGCTCATGGCCTCGAAGAAGCCGGTCTTGCCCCCGAGCTCGATGCGACTGCCGAGGTCGCCGGCGACGACCGCCGACAGCATCCCCTGCATCTCCTTCTCGACGGCGACCTCCTGGGTGCGATCGGTCCATTCCATCACCGTGCCGATGCGGGCGCCGCGCTCGTCGAGCACCGGGTTGGTGACCGTGCGGAAGGTGCAGGCACCGAGCTGCCGCTCGGCGACGCGTGAGCCGGCGAGAGTGTCGAGCTCGCGACGCTCGCCGGCCGCATCGGCCGACAGCGTCTCGAGGCTCGCGCCGCGCAGCCGCGGCACGTCGAAGGCGGGCAGGCTGCGGCGGATTTCGTGCTGCATGCGCGCGAAGGCGGCGCTCGCGGTGTCATTGAGATAGATGATCCGCTGCTGCCCGTCGGCGAGCACCACGGAGGTCGACACCTTGTCGAGCGCCTGGCGGACGCGGGCGTTCTCGGCGGCCACCAGCCGCTCGTTCTCGATCTGGGTGCGCAGTTTCTGCTGCATGTCGTCCAGCGAGCGCAGCACGTGCCCGGCCTCGTCCGAGCCGGTGAGGTCGATCGTGTTGTCGTACTTACCGGCCGCAATGCAGCCGAACACGTCGATCGCCTGCGCCAGCGGTGCGGCGAGCGCGCGGGTTATGAGCCAGGAGAGGGCGAGCGCCACGCCGAGGGCGATGGCGCCGACTCCGGCCGTGACGTTGCGCCAGGTCGTCACTTGCGACAGGCGCTGCTTCACCGCGGCGGCCATGGTGGAATAGCCGAGGTCCGAGAGGCTCTGCAGACTCGAGCTGATGGCGCGCGAGTCGGCGAAGAGCTCCGCGGTCGTGATGGTCATCTTCTGGGCGTTGATGATCTGCGCCTGGACGACGCCGTAGGAGCTGTCGAACGCGCCCTGCGCCGCCGCGAGGGCGGGGGCGATCTTCGCCCGCGCCGTCGCCGGCGCGCCGTTGAGGTCACGCGTCGCGGCCGCGAAGTCAGCCACCACCTCGTCGTGATAGAGGCTGAGCGCCATCTGGTCGTCGCCGCCGAGATAGCCCTTGATGCTCGCGCGCGTGGCATACCATTGGACGTTGCCCGAGGCGATGAGCGCCCCCGGCACGTCGCGGGCGGCGATCTGAATGAGCGCGGCGGTCGGCGGCGAAGGATCGACGTTGAGCGCCGAGCGGCCTATCACCAGGTCGCTAAGCTTCACGATCCTGGCGATGAGCGCATCGTGCCGCGCCACCGCATCGTCGGCCGACAGCCTGGCTCTCGTCGGACTTCAACTGCCGCCAGTCGGTCTTGATGCCCCGCCAATCGGCCGCGACGCCGAGCCGTATCCCGACCTCTGCATCGCTGTCGTCGACATCGGCCATCTGCTTGTCGATCACGGCCTCGGACGCCGCGAGCTCGTCGCGGCGTGAGGCGTCGCCGGTGAGCACGGCGAAGAGGAGGCTGCGGTGATTGGCCACTTCCGCCAGCACCGCGCCGACCTGGTGAGCGTAGTCCGCGCCCGCGAGCTCGTTGCGGGCCTGCGCCACCTCGCTGTTGGCGGCGCTCAGGTAGAAGACTCCGAGCAGCGCGGTCGGCACCGCCATCGCGCAGACGAGCAGCGCCAGCTTCTGCCAGAGCTTCAAACGGTTGAGGAGTTGCATAGTCACCTCTAAACCTCGATCCATTCGCCGCCGGCGGCGCGGCGGGTTTCCGGCCGCGCTTTTCGCTGCGCGGCCTGGGGGTTGTTCCTGGCGCCCGGCAGCGGCGGCACCGCGGACTGCTGCGGCGCGGCGGCGGCGGCGCTCTCCGTGCCGGTGTCGTAGCGGCCGAGCATGTCGTTGAGGTCGCGCACCAGTCCGGCCATCGATTGCGACGCGGCCGTCGCCTCCTCGACGAGCGCGGCGTTCTGCTGGGTGAGCTCGTCCATCTGCACCACCGCGCGGTTGACCTGCTCGATTCCCGAGGACTGCTCGCGCGAGGCGGCGGCGATCTCGGCGACGATGTCGGAGACCTTCTTCACCGAGGTGACGATCTCGCCGAGCGTGCGGCCGGATTGGGTCACCAGACTCGAGCCGTCCTCCACCTTCCTGACACTGTCCTCGATCAGGCTCTTGATTTCCTTGGCGGCGGTCGCCGAGCGTCCGGCGAGGCTGCGCACTTCGCTCGCGACCACGGCGAAGCCGCGGCCCTGCTCGCCGGCGCGCGCGGCCTCGACCGCGGCGTTGAGCGCCAGCAGGTTGGTCTGGAAGGCAATCTCGTCGATGACGCCGATGATGTCGGCGATCTTCTTCGCCGAGTCGTTGATTCCGGACATCGCGTCCACGGCTTTGCCCACTACGGCGCCGCCCTGCTCGGCCTGATCCCGCGCCGCGAGGGCGAGCTGATTCGCCTGCGCCGCGTTGTCGGCGTTCTGCTTGACGGTCGTGGTCATCTCCTCCATGGAAGAGGCGGTTTCCTCGAGCGAGGACGCCTGTTCCTCGGTGCGCAGCGACAGGTTGGAGTTGCCCGCGGTGATCTCTTCGGCGCCCATGGCAATCTCGCGGCCCGCGCTCTTCACCCGCGAGACGATCTCGACCAGGCTCTCCGCCAGGCGATTGACGCCGGCGCCCAATCCCTCGAAGAAGCCGGATTTGTCGCCAAGGTCGATGCGCCGGCTGAGATCGCCGCCGTTGACGGCGGCGAGCACGCCCTGCAGCTCCTCCTCCACGCGCACCTCCTGGGTGCGCTGGGTCCATTCCATGACCGTGCCCAGCCGCTCGCCGCGCTCGCCGATCACGGGGTTGGTGACGGTGCGGAAGGTGAGCCCGCCCAGCGCGCGTTCCTCCACCCGCGCGCCGCTGAGCGCAGCGAGAACGCGGCGCTCGCCGGCCGCATCGGCCGACAGCGTCTCGAGGCTGGCGCCGTGCAGCCTCGCCGCGTCAAAGACCGGCAGCGAGCTGCGGATCTGCGCGGCGTGGCGCTCGAAGGTCGCCTGGGCGGCGTCGTTGAGATAGATGATCCGATGCTCGGCGTCGGCCAGCACCACGCAGGTCGAGGCCTTGTCGAGCGCATGTCGCACGCGCGAGTTCTCGGCCGCGACGGCGCGCTCGTTCTCGATCTGGCCGCGCAGCTTGTCCTGCATCAGGGCGAGTGCCCGCAGCACCTGGCCGGCCTCGTCCTCGCGGCGGGTGTCGATCTGGTTGTCGTAGCGGCCTTGCGCGATGTGCTCGAAGACACCGATGGCGCGCGTCAGCGGCCGCGAGAGCGAGAGCCTCACGAGCCTGGCGACCGCCAGCGCCGCACCCAACGCGAGGACGGCGAAGAGGGCGGTGACATCGCGGTATATGGCGATGGAGGACGCACGCGCACCGAGGGTCGATGTGGCGACGTCCAGGCTATCGGCCGCGAGCTTCTGCAACGCGTGACTCGCCGGTATGCCGGCGTCGTAGATCGTTCCGCCGCTGGTCTTGAGACTGGAGGCCTTGACGACCTGCGAGTCGACCACGCCGTCGAAATTCCCAAAGAGCAGCACTGCCGTGTCGAGGTCGCTCTGCAGCGGGGCGGCCACTTGCGGCGGCAGCTTCGCCAGCCCGGCGCGGATCTGGTCGAATTGCGACAGCACGCGGCTGCGGTAGATCGCGATACCCATCTGATCGTCGCCACCGAGATAGCTCTTGGCGGCGGCGTCGACCGCGAAGCGACGCATGCCGTCGGCCTGAGCAAGCGCGGTGGGCGCGTATTCGGCGCCGATCTGGAGCAGGGTGCGGGTCGTCTGATCGGAGTCCGAGGCGACCCTCGAGCCGGTCGCGACGGCGGCGCCGAGCTGATTCAAACGGTCGTTCAACGCGTCGTTCGCGGCGGCGACCTGGGAGGAGGACTGGGTAAGAGCCGCCGCGGCTGCCGCGCTCCACTGCGAGTGCAGGTTGGCGACATCCTCGCTGACACCGTAGAGCTCGCCCAGCCGGCCGCTGACCCCTTCGAGGCGGGTCATTGCCGTGTCGACTTGCCGCTGCTCGGACAGTACGGCGGCGCGGCGGGCCGTGTCTCCGCTTGCGAAGACGAACGCGCGGGCGCCGTGAGTCAGCAGACTCGAGCGCAGGGCGTCTACGGCCTGCAGGAAGCGGACTCCCTGCTAGCTCGCCGCGTACCTGGCTCAGGTCCCCGTCCATGGTGGTGAAATAGAAGAACCCGACCAGGACCGCCGGCACGAGCTGCGCCAGCACCAGGGCTCCCAGCTTCTGCCAGAGATTCAGACGTTTGAGCGCCAGTTTGTTCATGAGGGGGACTCAGGCGCTGCGCGCTGTGCGCACAGCTCCCATGGGTGAGGCTCTCGGGGCGCGCAGCGTGTACGCCATGTCATGTCCGACCCGATAGCGCCCCACGTTCTCGCTGAGCTCGCGAGCCCGGCCCGCCATGTCCTCTGCCGCCGCCGTCGCTTCCTCCACCAATGCGGCGTTCTGCTGAGTGAGGGCGTCCATCTGCACGACGGCACGATTGACCTGCTCGATGCCGGCCGACTGCTCGCGCGAGGCGGCGGCGATCTCGGCGACGATGTCGGAGACCTTTTTCACCGAAGCGACGATTTCCTCGAGCGTATGCCCGGACTGGGTGACGCGCGCCGAGCCGTCCTCGACCTTGCGCACCGAATCCTGGATGAGCCCCTTGATTTCCTTGGCGGCGGTCGCGGAGCGGCCGGCGAGACTGCGGACCTCGCTCGCGACGACCGCGAAGCCGCGGCCCTGCTCGCCGGCCCGAGCCGCCTCGACGGCGGCATTGAGCGCGAGCAGGTTGGTCTGGAAGGCGATCTCGTCGATGACACCGATGATGTCGGCGATCTTCTTCGAGGACTGCTTGATGTCGGCCATGGCCGCCACCGCCTGATTCACCACCACGCCGCCGCGCTCGGCCTGGTCGCGGGCGGCGAGGGCAAGCTGGCTCGCCTGGGCCGCGTTGTCGGCGTTCTGCTTGACCGTGGTCGTCATCTCCTCCATCGAGGAGGCGGTTTCCTCGAGCGACGCGGACTGCTCCTCGGTGCGCCGCGAGAGGTTGCCGTTGCCCGCGGAGATCTCCTCCGCGGAGCGGTTCACCTCGGTGGCGGTGGATCTGACGCCGCGGACGAGGCCGCCCATGCTCTCGAGGAGCGTATTGATGCCCTCGGCCATGGCGCGCAGCTCGGGGCTGTCGAGGCGCGCATCGAGGCGGCGGGTGAGGTCGCCCTGCGATGCGGCGTTGATGACCTCACGGGTCTCCTCGACGATGTTTCTGCTGACACTCATTTGAATTCTTTCTCCGATCAGGCGGCGGTCGCGGCCAGCGTCTCGTCGCCGTCCGCGCCGGCGGAAATGGCGAGGTCGCGGCCGATGAGGCGATCGATGTCGAGCAGCACCACCATGCGCTCGGCGACCGATACCAGCCCGCGGATGTACTCGGTGGCGGAGCGCGAGCCGAGCTCGGGCGCCGGTTTCACTTCGGCGGAGTTGACATCGACCACGTCCGAGACGCCGTCGACGACGACCCCGAAATCACGCCGCCCCGCCGGGGTGTTGACCGACATCACGATGATCACCGTCACCGTGGTGTACTCGGCGCGCTCGAGCGCGAAGCGCATCCGCAGATCGACGATGGGGACGATCGAGCCGCGCAGGTTCAGCACGCCGAGGACGTGCGCCGGGGCATGGGGGATCTTGGTCACCGCGGACCAGCCGCGGATCTCCTGCACGCGCAGGATGTCGACCCCATAGGTCTCGTTGCCGAGCACGAAGGTCAGGACCTGGTGAGATCCATTAGTGGACATGATTGTGATGCCTCGCCTTCACCGCCGTGAGACTCATGCCGCCACCCGCATGGATGCGGCGCGGATGAGCCCCGGCACATCGAGAATGAGCGCCACCGAGCCGTCGCCGAGGATCGTCGCGCCCGACACGCCCTCGATGTGCCCGTAGTTGGCTTCCAGAGACTTGATGACCACCTGTTGCTGTCCCAGCAGGTCGTCGACGAACAGGCCCACGCGCCGCCCGTCGCCTTCGGCGACGACGACCAGCCCTTCGTGCAGCGCGTGCGAGCGCGGCTCGACACCGAAGAGCTCGTGCAGCCGAATGATGGGCAGATAATCGCCGCGGAACGAGAGCACTTCGCTGTGGCCCGAGAGACGGGTGACGCCGCTCGACTTGAGCTGCATCGATTCCACGATGGAAATGAGCGGCACGATGTAGGTCTCGGTGCCCACCGCGACGGACTGGCCGTCCACGATGGCGAGCGTCAGGGGCAGCGTGATCGTGAATCGCGAGCCGCGCCCCGGGTCGCTCCTCACGTCGATCTTGCCGCCGAGCTCTTTCACGTTGCGGCGGACGACGTCCATCCCCACCCCGCGTCCGGACACGTCGGTGGTCTTCTCCGCGGTGGAGAAGCCGGGTACGAATATCAGCTCGTGGATCTCGGTATCCGTCAGCGAATCGCTGGCACCGACGAGCCCGCGCGCACGAGCCTTGGCGAGAATGCGCTCCTTGTCGAGCCCACCACCGTCGTCGCTCACCTCGACGGCGATGTTGCCGCCGCGGTGACAGGCATCGAGATGCACCGTGCCCTCGGCGGACTTGCCGGCCGCGGTCCGCGCTTCCGGCGACTCGATGCCGTGATCGATGCTGTTGCGCACGAGATGCACCAGCGGATCGCCGATCTTCTCGAGCACGGTCTTGTCGAGCTCGGTCTGCTCGCCGGTGAGCTTGAGCTCGATCTGCTTGCCGAGGCGCTGGGCGAGGTCGCGTACCATCCGCGGGAAGCGGCTGAAGACGAAGCTGATCGGCAACATGCGCACGCGCATGACGCTCTCCTGCAGCTCGCGCATGTTGCGCTCGAGCTGGGCGAGCCCGCCGCGCAGCTTCTCCGCGTCCGGCCCGTCGAAATGCGAGCCGAGCTGGCTCAGCATCGCCTGGGTGATCACGAGCTCGCCGACGGTGTTCATGAGCTCGTCGATCTTCTCGACGCTTACGCGTATCGAGCCCGAGTCACCGAGTCCGCTCATCGACGCTTCCTGCTTCGCGGGAGCATCGGTGCGGGAAGGCGACGGCGCCGCTGCAGCCTGGTGTGTGGTCTGCATCGGCGTCGGCGCGGGTGTCTCTGGCGGTGACGCCGGGGTCACTGCCGGTGTCGTTGTCTGCGTCTCACCCGGCAACCGCTCGACCGTCAGGTCGCAATCCCCTTCGGCCCACTCGAACACCTGTCTGATCGCTTCCTCCGGCACTTCACCGGCAAGCTCGAGCGACCACGCAAGGTAACAGTCCTGGGGATTGACGTCCGCCAACGGCGGCAGCATTTGCGCATCGACCCGCACCTCGAGCTGACCGAGCGAGGCCAGCTCGCGCAACATGCGCAGCGGATCATTGCCGCGCGCCAGCAGCTCGCGGTAGGGATGGAAGCGAATTCGCCACGGCGAGGCGGGAGCGGGCACGGCAGCAGCCGCTGCCGCCACCGCGGCGGGCTGCTCCTTCTTGGCAATCGCGACTTCCAGATCGAACTGCAGGTCGGATACCCGCTGCGCGTCGATCGGCTGCTTCGCCTGCACCGCGCGCAGCATGGCGCGCAGGACGTCCACCGACTTCAGCAGCAGGTCCGATACCGCGACGGTCACCCGCATCGCGCCGCTGCGCAGCTCATCGAGCAGCGTCTCGAGACTGTGGGTGAAGGAGGCGATCTCGGAGAAGCCGAATGTCGCGCTGCCACCCTTGATGGAATGCGCGACGCGGAAGATGGTGTTGATCAGCTCCGGCTCGGGCGAGCCGACATCGAGCTTCAGCAGCGCCGCCTCCATGGCATCGAGCGCCTCGAAGCTCTCTTCGAAGAAGGCCGCATGAAACTGTGTCAGATCGACGGTCATCAGGCGGCCCCTGCCGGAAGCTCGAGCATGTCGCGCAGACCCAAGAGGCCGGCCGCCGTCTCCAGGGCGGGCGCCCGGCCGCGCCACGCGACGGCGCGGCCAGCCGTGCGGCGATCGCGGACGAAAGCGGCCAGGAGCTGCAATCCCGCGGTGTCGATGCGTTGCAGAGCGTTGACGTCGAGGGTGACCGGCTCCGGCTCCTGCAGCCGGCGCACCAGCTCCGCTTTGAGCGCGTCGGCCTCGGCAACCGTGCACTCGGCGGCCAGGCGCAGCGATCCGTCCGCCGGGATGCGCCTGGCGGCGGGTTTCGTACGCCGCGCTGTCGCGCCGCGCTTCGCCGGCCGGGAACGCGCGCGCTTCTTGACCGGCGTCTGCTGCTTGCGGGTTGTCATAATCTGGTTGACGCGCGGATTGAGGGCGTGACTACCGGTACAGCGCCGGTATCGGCCCTTGTGACACGGCTCTTGAGTTGATCCCTATGAAACTTGACGCAGTTCCGCAGCGTGCGGTCCGTGCAGCCGTTTGACGAGCTCGGCCTCCGCGAGCGTCAATCCACAGCCCGACATGAGCTCCTCACGGCTCGCGCCGCCGCGCGCCAGGCGAATCGCGATCTGGTAGCCGGGTGAAGGCGAGTGGGCGGCGGGGACCGGCCCCGCCGGGCGTTCCAGGCGCTCGTTGAGCGTCGTAACGATGGCTCGCGTCGCATCCACCCGTACCTCGAGCTCCGCGAGCCGTTGCAGCACGATCTGTGTCTGGGAGAGGACCTCGGCGGTCTGCCGGCGCGTGGCGCGGCGCCAGGCGGTGAAACTGATGGCGGCGACCACGAATGAGAAGACGAGAAACACCGCGCGTCCCGCGATGAGCAGGAAATCGGTGGCGGGCAGGTTCATGCGCGACGGCTCCTGTGATGCAAGTCACATGACACTTCCGCTGTGTCGGAATTCCGGCGCGAAGCGGTGCGTGTCAGGACTTAACGTGCAGGAACCGTGCCATTGGATGCGACGGAATTGGCGTTGGGCAGCCAGTTGGGATCGGACGAGCTTCCGGGCTCCGTGGAGAGTATGACGACTGTCACGCGACGGTTGGCGTTGCGTCCTTGCGCAGACAGATTGCTGGCTACCGGGTGTTGCTCGCCAAAGCCGACGACCGCCAGCCGGTCGCTGGCAACGCCGCGATCCGAAAGAACGTGCACGACGCTACCGGCGCGTGCGGCCGAGAGCTCCCAGTTGGAATAAAACAGCGACGTCCGGATCGGCACGTTATCGGTGAATCCCTCGACCCGGACCGGGTTGGGGAAGCGAGCCAGCACGTCCGCGAGTTTCTGGATGATGTCGACGGCGCTCGGCGCAAGCCGCGCACTGCCGCTCGGGAAGAGAATGTCGGTGCGGATCTCGACTTCGATCCACGACCGCTTGCGTCGCACCACCACCAGGTTCTTCTTCACCAGGCCGCCCATCGCCTTGGCGACATCATCGGCCACCTTCGTGAGCATGATTGCCGCGGCCTGGGACTGCGCGGCGTGCTCGGCGTCCTGCGCCGGGCCGGAAGCCACCTTGACGCCGTTGTCGTCGCCGGTCGGCGGCACGTTGTTGCGATCGAGCGAGTTCGGGATCGGAGCGGACATGGCGAGCGGCACCGGAGCGAGGAGCGCCCGCGGCTGGCCCTTGAGCATGGCCTGCTGCACGATGCTGACGCGAATGTCGGCGCCGGAGCCCTGGCGTTTGTGGCCAACCTGGACCGGCTCGAGCGTGCGCGGCTCGCCGCGAAAAGCCGCATAGAGGGAGTCGGAGAGGACGCGGTACTTGCCCGCGTTCACCGACGAGATCGAGTACATCACCACGAAGAAGGCGAGCAGCAGCGTCAGCAGGTCGCCGTAGGGGATCGCCCAGCGCTCGTGGTTCTCGTGCTCTTCCTCATGGCGTTTCTTTCTGCGGGACATGACAGGATCCTAATGCAGGTATCCCTGCAGCTTGGCCTCGATCGCCCGCGGGTTCTCGCCCTGCGCGATGCACATCATGCCGTCGATGATCATCTCGCGAAACTGTGTCTGGCGGTGAATGATGCCCTTGAGCTTGTTGGCGACCGGCAGGAAGAAGAGGTTGGCGAGGCTGATGCCGTAGATCGTGGCCACGAACGCCGAGGCGATTCCGGCGCCGAGCTTGGCCGGGTCGGTGAGATTCTGCAGCACGGCCATGAGGCCGAGCACCGCGCCGATGATGCCGAGAGTCGGCGAGTAGATGCCGGCGCCCTCGAACATCTTTGCCGCCGTGACGTCGGCGTGCTCGCGCACGCTCAGCTCCACGTACATGGCGTTGCTGATCGCCTCCGGCTCGCTGCCATCGACCACGAGCTGCAGCGCTTTCTGCACGAACGGGTCGGTCTCGCGCGCGATCAGTGGCTCCAGCCCGAGCAGGCCCTGCTTGCGCGCGGTGTTGCTCCAGTCGACGATCTTGGTGATGATCTCCTTGCCGTCGCGCGGCGGCGGCTTGATGATCCACGGGAAGATCTTGAGCGCGTGCTTCATCACCGGGAGCGGCGTCTGGACGCAGGTGGCCGCGATCGTGCCGACGCCCACCACCATGAAGGCCTCGGTGGAGACGAGCGCCATGAGCCCCGCGCCGCGCAACACGGCGCCGAGGAGCACAGCATTGGCGGCGAGCACCAGTCCGACGATGCTCAGGATGTCCATCGGCGCCCCTTACATGCCAAGGCCGGACAGCAGCTCATCCACGTCCGTCTGGCCTGAGGCGATGTCGCCTTTGGAGACGCCGGGCACGACCGGTCCGTGGCCCTTGTCCGGGCTATCGCCGAGCGTGGTGTGCTCGACCAGGTCGCCCGAGAGCTCGGTGAGACTCGCCAGTGCTTCCTCCAGCTCCTGGACCAGCTTGATGACGCTGCGAATGATCTGACCCGTCAGGTCCTGGTAACCCTGCGCGAGCAGGACGTCGGCGAGATTCTTGCGGATCTGCTCCGAGTCGGTGCGCACCACGGGCAGAAAGGCTTCCACCGCGCGCACCACCGGCAGGAAAGCGTCTATCGAGCGGACGGCGCCCTCGAAACCGCTGCCGGACGGGCGGTCGCGGTAGGTCCGCAGTGAGACGATGAGCGAGCTGGCCTCGCGCTGGGTGCGCTCGGCGAGCGGCCCCGATTGTTCGACCAGATCGAGCGTACGGTGCGCGGCCTCGTCGGTCATCTTGATGACGTGCGTCAGTCGGGATCTCGCGTCGGGAATCTCGTTCTCCGCGATATCCGCCAGGCGTGACTCGATGCTGAAGCGCTCGAGCGCCTGCTGCAGGCCGCCGGTCAGGCGACGGATCTCGGTGAGCGTCGCCGGCTCGCGCATGCGCACGATGTGATCGACGGCGGCGAAGAATGCCGTCTCGTCGCCCGCGTGCAGCGCCTCTGACAGGGCCTCCACGCAGGCACCGTATTCCAGCTTCAGTACTTGGAAGTTCGACATGTTGTTCTCACTTTCCTGCGCCGAGAATCTTGTCGAGTTTCTCTTTGAGAGTCTCGGCGGTGAAAGGTTTGATGACGTAGCCGTTCACGCCCGCCTGCGCCGCCTCGATGATCTGCTCGCGCTTGGCTTCCGCGGTCAGCATGAGGACGGGCATCTTGGCGAGCTTGGCGTCGGCGCGTACGGCCTTGATGAGCTCGAGACCGGGCATGCCGGGCATGTTCCAGTCGGTGATGAGGAAGTCGATGCCGCCGGCCTGCAGCATGGGCAGTGCCGTCTTGCCGTCATCGGCCTCGGCGACGTTGGGATAGCCGAGATCGTGCAGCAGGTTCTTGATGATGCGTCGCATGGTCGAGAAGTCGTCGACCACCAGGAATTTCAGATCTTTGCTCACTGCCTGCCTCCTGTCGTTCCACCCGTGCCGGCGGCGGCGTCACGCCAATCCGCCAGCCGCGCCTTGAGCCGCACGAGCGCCTGCCCGTGGAGCTGGCAGGCGCGCGATTCGGTCACCTTGAGCACCGCGCCGATCTCCTTGAGGTTGAGTCCTTCGCTGTAGTAGAGCGACATCACGAGCTTCTCGCGCTCCGGCAAGCCGTCGATCGCCTGCGCCAACGCTTCCCGAAATCCTTCCTCCGCGGTCTCCCGGAACGGGTCGGCCGCGCCCTCGGCCGTCGCCGCCGTCGTGTCGTCGAGCGCCGCCAGGCGACAGCTCGCCGCATCCTGCACGATGGAGTGATACTCCTCGAGCGGCACCCCGAGGCGCTCGGCGATCTCCGTATCGCGGGCGTCGCGCCCGGTGCGGCGCTCGATCTCCTGCACGACTGCCGCCACCGCGCGTGCCTTGCGATGCACCGAGCGTGGCGCCCAGTCGAGCTTGCGCAGCGCATCGATCATGGCGCCGCGGATGCGGATGCCGGCATACGTCTCGAAGCTCGCGCCGCGATTGGGCGCGTAGTTCGACGCCGCCTCCAGCAGTCCCAACATGCCCGCCTGCATCAGATCGTCCACCTCCACGGAGGGCGGCAACCGGCCGACCAGGTGGTAGGCGATCCGCTTGACCAGCTCCGCGTGCCGTGTCACCAGCTCGCTCGCCTCGTGCGGCGCGCGGCGGGTACCGTATGCGCTCGCCGCGTTCATGGCACCACTTCCAGCCGCACCGCGTTCCGTCGCACCAGCCTCTCCACGAAAAACTCGATGTTCCCGCGCGGACCCGGGGGCACCGGCCATGTATCGGCCACGGTCGCCAGTTTCTTGAACGCCCGCGCCGCCGGACTCGACGGATAGCCCTCGAGGACCGGACGCTGCTCCCGTACCGAGCGCCGCAGGTACTCGTCCTCGGGGATCTCGCCTGCGAATTCGAGCACAACATCGAGGAAGCGCGCCGTGACGCGCTCGAAGCGGCGGAAGAGCTCGGCGCCCGCGCCCGGCGCGCGCATCCGGTTGGCGAGCACCCGGAAACGCGTGACGCCATGATTGCGACTCAGGACCTTGACGAGCGCATAAGCGTCGGTTAGCGAGGCCGGCTCGTCGCAGATCACCACGAGGACTTGTTGCGACGCTTGTGAGAACTGCAGTACCCCTGGAGCGATTCCGGCCGCCGTGTCCACGATGAGCACGTCCAGGCGGGCCGCGAGCGCGCTGAAGGCGCGCACCAGACCCAGGTGCTCGGCGGTGCCCATGCTGGCGAGGTCTGCCGCGCCGGACGCCGCCGGCACGACCTGAAATCCCTGGGGCGCCTGCACGATCACCTCGTCCAGCGTGCGCTCCCCGGAGATCACGTGAGCGAGCGTGTACCGCGGCGACAGCCCGAGGAAGACGTCGGCGTTGGCGAGTCCCAGATCGCCATCGAGCAGCACCACACGCCGGCCGGCGTTGGCGAGCGCCATGGCAAGATTGACCGAGACGCTCGTCTTGCCGACGCCCCCCTTGCCCCCGGTGACGGCGATGACGCGCACGGGCTGCCCGAGGGACTCGAGCTTGGAGTTGTTGATGAGACTGAGCTCAGGTCGTCGCATTTGAGAGTCTTCCAAATCTTCGTCGCAGCAGATCCTCGTCGGCGGCCGCGCCGGATGCCTTGGCGAGCCGCACGGCGTGGGACACGAGCTCCAGCGACCTGGCCGGCCGCAGGTCCTCGGGCACGCGTTGGCCGTCGCTGGTGTAGGAGAGCGGCAGCCGTGCGCGGATGAGCACAGAGAGCGCACCGCCGAGGCTTGCCGCCTCATCCAGCTTGGTGAGCAGGCACGAGGCCGGGTTGGCGGGCCGGAAGCGGTGCACCGTTTCCTCGACCACGCCCGCCTGAGTGCAAGCCGCGAGCACCAGCGCCGTTTCCAGCTTCGAATTGCAGTTGGCGAGCGTCGCGAGACGCGGCTCGAGCTGCGGATCGCGCAGGCTCGAGCCGGGAGTGTCGATCAAAACCAGGCGGTGGCGCTCGAGCCGCGTCAGCAGATCGGGCAGGGCCTCGAAGCGCTCCGGTACGTGCACTGGCACGCCGAGCAGCTGACCGAGCGCCTGCATCTGGTCTTGCGCGCCGATGCGGACGTTGTCGCACGCGACCAGTGCGAGGTCATTGACGCCGTGTCGCAGTATCCAACGGACCGCGATCTTGGCGAGAATGGTCGTCTTGCCGACACCGGTGGCGCCCACGAAGGCGACGCGGCCGCCCGTTTCCAACCAGCGATCACCCGTCACCAGCAGGTACTGCGACAGGCCCGCGAGCGCGAAGCGGCGGCCCTGGGTGAGATCCACGTTCTGATCGAGCTGGCCGACCAGATGGTCGGCGAGGTCCTGCGCGATGCCGATCTCGGTCAGCTCGCGCAGCAGCTCGGTGTGTACGGGCGCACGGCGCGTGCGATCGTTCCAGGCGAGCTGCGCCAGTTGGGTCTCGAGCATGCGCCGCAGAGTCTGCAACTCCTTGCCCATGATGTGCGCGGGAGCGTCAGGGGCTTCTGACTGTGCGTCGAGCAAAGGCACGAAAGGCGCGGGCGGCGCAGCGGCCGCCGGCGCAAACGTCGGGGCGGCCACGGGCGGCGAGGCTGCCGCCGGGGGGCTCGCGGGCGGGGCGCTCTCGGCCGCGGCAGCGGCGGCCAGCAGCGCTGACTTGTCCATCCTGCTGTCGATCTTGCTGGCGTCGAAATCAACTGCTGCCGTGACTTCGACCCCCTTGGGCAGACGGCGCGACGACAGGATGACGGCGTCCTCGCCCAACTGCTCGCGGATGGCGCGCAGGGCCTGGCGCATGTCGGGTGCCGTATGTCTTACGATCTTCATGTTTACCTGCCGACCGCGGTGACGACGCGGACCTTGCGGTTGTCGGGAATCTCATTCCAGGCGAGCACGTGGAGGCCTGGCAGCGCCGCCCGCAGGAAACGCGAGAGCTGCGCTCGCAGCGGCGGCGGCACGAGCAGCACCGGCGCTTCGCCCGCAGCCTCCTGGCGCCGCGATGCCTCGCCGACGCGCTGTTGCAGCCGCTCCGCGAGTCCAGGCTCGAGACCGGGGCTCGTGGAGCTGGCGGCGAGCGAGCCGGTGAGCAGCCGCTCCAGATCCGGCTCGAACGTGATGACGGGCAGCTCCGCGACAATGCCGGCGATGTCCTGCACGATCTGGCGACCGAGGGCCACGCGGACGTGGGACAACAGCACCGCGGCGTCCTGAGAGCGCGGCGCATGCTCCGACAGTGTCTCGATGATGGTGCGGATGTTGCGGATGGGAATGCGCTCGGCGAGCAGGCTCTGGAGGACGCGCACGACCGTCGACAGGGGCAGCACGCGCGGCACCAGATCCTCCACCAGCTTCGGCGCGCTCTTCGCCAGGCCGTTGAGCAGCTGCTGCACCTCCTCGTGCCCGAGGATCTCGTTGGCGTGCGACTGGATGACGAAGGAAAGATGGGTGGCGATGACGGTGCTCGGGTCGACCACCGTGTAGCCGAGGGCCTGGGCGTGATCGCGGCTCGCCGCATCGATCCAAACCGCCTCCATGCCGAAGGCCGGATCGCGGGTCGCGATGCCCTGCAGCGGACCAAAGACGCGCCCCGCGTTGATGGCGAGCTCTTTGTCGGCGTAGATGACGCTCTCGCCGACCGGCACGCCGCTCAGGTTGATACGGTAGACGTTGGGCGCGAGGTCGAGGTTGTCGCGGATGTGTACTGCCGGGATCAGGAAGCCGAGCTCCTGCGACAGCTTGCGGCGCACGCCGCGCACCCGGCCGAGCAGGTCGCCGCTCTGGCGCTTGTCGACGAGCGAGACCAGGCGATAGCCGACCTCGAGACCGACGAGATCGACGGGGCGGACATCCTCCCACGTGAGCTCTTTGCTTTCCGGCGCCGGTGCCACGGGTTTGGGCGCGGTCGTGGCCACGGCGGTCGACGTGCGCCTCCTCTTGATGATGTAGGCCGTCGAGCCGCAGAGCGTGGCGACGAGTAGAAACGCCACATTGGGCATTCCCGGGATGAGACCCATGACGCCGAGCAGGCCCGCCGCGACCCCGAGCGCCCTGGGGTTGCCGAAGAGTTGGCGGCGCAGCTCTCCGCCCATGTCCTGCGAGCGCGACATGCGGGTCACGATGAGGGCCACGGCGGTCGAGAGCAGGAGCGCCGGAATCTGCGCCACGAGACCGTCGCCGATGGTGAGGAGCGTGTAGGTATGGGCCGCGTCCGCCACCGCCATTCCATGGCCGATCGTGCCGATCGCGAGGCCGCCGATGATGTTGATGAGTAGGATCAGGATCCCGGCGATGGCGTCGCCGCGGATGAATTTGCTCGAGCCGTCCATGGCGCCGTAGAAGTCTGCCTCGGCGCGGACCTCGAGTCGGCGGGTGCGCGCCTCGTCCTGCGTGATGAGGCCGGCGTTGAGATCGGCATCGATCGCCATCTGCTTGCCCGGCATGGCATCCAAGGTGAAACGGGCGCTGACCTCTGAGATGCGCCCGGAACCCTTGGTGACCACCACGAAGTTGATGATCGTGAGGATGATGAACACCACCACGCCGACGGCGAAATTGCCGCCCACCACGAACTCACCGAACGATTGGATGACGTGGCCCGCCGCCTGCGGACCGCTGTAACCGTGGAGCAGCACGACTCGGGTCGAGGCGACGTTTAGCGCCAGGCGCAGCAGAGTCGCGAGCAGCAGGACCGTCGGGAAGACGCCGAACTCGATAGGTCGTGCGACGTAGAACACGGCCATCACGATGACGATCGAGAGCGCGATGTTGAACGTGAAGAGCACATCCAGCGCCATCGGGGGCAGCGGCAGGATCACCATCGCGAGCACGCCGAGGACGCCCACCGGCACGCCGATCCCGGCGCGCAACAGGTCACGCAAGGTCGGCATGTTGGGGCTGGTTGTCGTGGCGGCTGTGCTCATGATCAATGCCGTGTGGCGTCAATGCCGGGGTCGATCGCGGGCGGCTCCGGCGGCCGCGCCCCCGAAGTCCGCGCCGTCCTGAGCTGATAGATGTAGGTCAGAACCTGCGCGACAGACACGTACAGCGTCGTTGGGATCTCGCTGCCGATCTCGACACTCTGGAACAGGGCGCGGGCCAGGGGCGGCGCCTCGAAGATGGGTACGGAGTGCTCGGTCGCGATCTCGCGGATGCGGGCGGCGACCAGATCGGCGCCCTTCGCCACGACCAGGGGGGCCCGCATGCGTTTCTCGTCGTAGCGCAGCGCCACGGCGAAGTGCGTCGGGTTGACCACGACGACATCCGCCTTGGGCACGTCGTGCATCATCCGGCGCTTGGCGATCTCGCGCTGCGCCCGGCGGATGCGCATCCTCACCTCGGGCGCACCCTCGGTCTGCTTCATTTCCTGGCGGATCTCGTCGCGGCTCATCTTGAGGTTCTCTGTGTACTGGTAGAGCTGCCAGGGCACATCGACCGCCGCGATGAGGACGAGTCCGCCGGAGACGGCGAGCAGGGCGTTGGAGGCGAGACTCGCGGCCTGCGCGATGCCCGCGCGCAGCGGCACCGCCCCGAGCGCGAGAATCTGCGCGGATTGTTTGTGCAGTACCGCCACCGCGACGGCGGCGACGACCAGGAATTTCGCGAAAGCCTTGCCGAGCTCGACGGCGCCTCTGGCGGAGAAGAAGCGGCCGAAGCCCTGGATCGGGTCGAGACGCGTGAAGTCGGGCACCAGCGCCTCGAGGCTGAGATTCCAGCCGCCGACGGCGAAGGGCGCCAGCAGCGCGGCGAGCAGCGTCAGGCCGAAGAGCGGCGCGCAGGCCATGAGCGCACGCGCCAGCTCGGTACTGGCCGTGGCGAGCGCCAGCCCCGGGTCGACCGCCACGGCCGGTGCGACGCTGAGGCCGGACTTGACGATGTCGAACAGTGTGCCGCCGAGCGAGCCGCCGAGGAAATGCAGGCTTCCCGCCGCGACCAGCAGCACCGCCGCCGCATTGGCCTCCGCGGACCGCGGCACCCGGCCTTCCTGCCGGGCCTCCTCGATCCGCTTCCCTGTCGGTCGTTCTGTCCGTTCTTGATCGTTCTCGGCCATGCGTCAGGCTCCGCTCAGGCGGCGCGTGAAATCGAGCGCCACGGCGAGCAGGCGGATGAAGCTCGACTCGAGGACGGGCAGGCTGACGAGGATCACGACCAGTCCGAGGACGAGCGAGAGCGGCAGTCCCACGGAGAAGATGCTGAGCGTCGGCGCGGCGCGGCTCACCACCCCGAAAGCGAGGTTGGTGACCAGGAGCGCCGTGACGCCCGGCAGTGCCACGGCGAGGGCGCCGGAGAAGAGCTCCGAGCCCCAGTTGACCACGGACCAGATACCGTTGGCGCCGAGACCGGTCGTGCCGATCGGCAGGGTATGAAATCCATCGACCAGCATGCGGATCAGCGCGAGATGCCCGTCCAGCACCAGGAAGATGAGCGTCACGAGTATGGAGTAGAGCTGGCTGACCGTCGGCGTGCTCGCGCCGCTCTGCGGATCGAGGTTGAAGGCAAGGGAGAGGCCCATGCTGTTGCCGAGCATCTCGCCGCCCAGAGACACGGCGTCGAAGAGGATATTCAGCGAGAAGCCGAGCGCAGCGCCGATGATGACCTGCTGGATCGTGATCACGACGCCCGGCGCGGAGAGCGGTGTCACGTCGGGAATCGTCACGAGTGGCGCGACGAGAAACGTCACGGCGCCGGCCAGCACGACCCGCACGCGCGCCGGCACCGAGGAGGAGCCGAATGCCGGCGCCACCATGAAGCAGGAGCCGATGCGCACGAACGGCCAGAAGAGCTCGAGGAGCCAGCCATCCAGTTGTTGTGCGGTTATGGTGATCATGGCGTCGGGCGCGGCCTCAATTGATGAGTCCCGGGATGCTCGTGATGAGCTCGCGCGTGTAGCCGACGAGCGTCTTCAGCATCCATGGGCCGACGATGGCGATGGTCACGGAGATCGCGATCAGCTTCGGGATGAATGACAACGTCATTTCATTGATCGAGGTCGCGGCTTGAAACGCGCCGACCAGGACGCCGGTGATGAGCGCCGCCAGCAGGAGGGGCGCGGCCAGGGCGAGGGTCATTTCGAGGGCCCGGCTGCCGATGGCCATGATGGTGTCAGGTGTCATGGTGGGCGCGCGCTCAGTGATAGAAACTCTGGGCGAGGGTGCCCATGACGAGTGTCCAGCCGTCGACCAGCACGAACAGCATCAGCTTGAAGGGCAGCGAGATGAGCACGGGCGAGACCATCATCATGCCCATGGACATGAGCACGCTGGCGGTCACCAGATCGATGATCACGAACGGGATGTAGAGCAGGAATCCGATGATGAAGGCGGTCTTCAGCTCGCTGGTGACGAAGGACGGCACGAGCACGCTGAACGGCACGTCGAGCGGTGTTGCGTAGCCTTTGCCGCCGGCGATGTGCACGAAGGTGGCGATGTCGTTCTCGCGCGTCTGGCGCAGCATGAATTCCTTCAGCGGCACTTCTGCTCGTGAGAGAGCGGTGGCGGCGTCGATGGTGCCCGCGGAATAGGGCTGGTAGGCGACTTCGTTGATGCGGTTGATGACGGGAGTCATCACGAAGAAAGTCAGGAAGAGAGCCAGGCCCAGCAGGACCTGGTTGGGGGGAGTCTGGCCGGCGCCCAGGGCCTGGCGCAGGATGCTGAGGACGATCATGATGCGGGTGAAGGCCGTCATCATGAGGAGGATCGCCGGCAGCAGGGAGAGCGCGGTCAGGAGCGCCAGCACCTGCAGCGTCAGGGTGTAGGTTTGGCCGCCGCCCGCGGCTGTTTGGACCGCGAAGGCGGGAATGCCGGGGGTGGGGGCGGCCGCGGCGCCGGCGACGACCGGCAACAGGACCAGCGCAAAGGGCAGTAACTTGCGCAGCATCTTCACTTTCCCAGACTCCGTTTGAGCAGGGCGCCGAATGATGCTGCGGGAGCGATGGCGGTCGTGGCTTTCGGGACTTCTATGGGGTCGCGGAGGACGTGCAGCGGGCTCACGCGGCCGGGGGAGACGCCCACCAGGACTTGCTCGGTGCCTACTTTCAGGAGGACGGCGCGCTCTTTGGGGCCCAGGGGGATGTCGGCCAGGACGTCGATGGCGTTGCCCACGCGACTGCCGAAGCCGCGCATGCGACGGGCCAGCCACGCGACCGCGAATATTGCGGCGAGCACGGCCAGCAGGGCGAAGGTGACGGACGCGAGTCCGCCCGCGCCGACGGGCGCCACGGTGTTGGCGGCGTGCGGTGCGGCAAAGAGGTGGTTCATCTGAGCTTGCGCAGGCGCTCGGCGGGGCTGATCACGTCGGTCAAGCGGATGCCGAAGCGCTCGTTGACGACGACTACCTCGCCGTGAGCGACCAAGGTTCCGTTGACGAAGACATCCAGCGGCTCGCCGGCTGCGCGCTCCAGCTCGACCACGGAGCCCTGATTGAGCTGCAGCAGGTTGCGGATGGGGATGCGTGTGCGTCCCACTTCCATGGAGAGTGTTACCGGGACGTCGAGGATGACCTCGAGGTTGACGTCGCCGTTGGCTCCCGGCGCACCGTCTTCGGTGAGCTCTTCGAGCTCGGCGGGGCGTGCCTCGGCAGGATTTGCGGACATGGGGGACCTCAATTGCTCTCGTTGCTTGCCTGGTTCATTTCCCGGCGGCCGGGGATTCGGCTCTGGGCTTGCCGCCACGGCGGATTCGTTCCTGGACCTTGACCGCCTGGCGGCCGCGCGAGCTGCCCAGGCCACCGCGAAATACCGGCACGTCCTCGGCGACGAGCGTCACCTTGCCGCCGAAGTCGCAGGGCAGCACGTCACCGGCCTTCATGTTGAGGAGCTCGGCCAGGGTGAGCGAGGAGCGTCCGAGGATGGTGGTGAGCTCGATTTCCGCATCCTCCATCTCTTCGCGCAGGCAACTCAACCAGCGCTCGTCCTTCTCGACACGATCGCTCGCGATGCCGGCGTCGAGTACCTCGCGCAGCGGCTCGATCATCGAGTAGGGCATCGTGATGTGCAGGTTTCCGCCCGCGCCGTCCAGCTCCATATGGAAGCTGGTGACGACCACGATCTCCGATGGCGACACGATGTTGGCGAAGTTCGGGTTGATCTCGGAGTTCAGGTACTCCAGCTCGATGGCGGCGACGTGCGACCAGGCCTCGCGCAGGTCGGCGAACACGCTGCGCAGCACGATGTGAATGATGCGCTGCTCGGTGGCCGTGAACTCGCGGCCCTCGATCTTGGCGTGGCGGCCGGTGCCGCCGAAGAAGTTGTCGACCACCGCGAACACGAGCTTGGGATCGAGCACGACCAGCGCCGTGCCGCGCAAAGGATTGATCTTGACGAGATTGAGGCTGGTCGGCACGTGCAGGGTATGCACGTACTCGCTGAATTTCTTGATCTCGACGGCGCCGACCGAGATCTCCGGCGAGCGGCGCAGCAGATTGTAGAGGCTGACGCGATTCAGCCGGGCGAAGCGATCGTTGATCATCTCCAGCGTGGGCATGCGCCCGCGCACGATGCGCATCTGGTTGTTGAAATCGTAGGCGCGCACCTCGCCCGGCACCGGCGGTGCCTCGGTGCTCACCGCGCCCGTGTCCACGCCGTGGATCAGCGCGTCGATCTCGGCCTGATCGAGAATCTTCTCTTGGCTCATGGGTGATCCGCGGCCGTTACTGCATCACGAAGCTCGTGAAGTACACGGCCTCGACCAGCTTCGGGTCGCCGCCCGCCTGCACGATGTCCTTGCGGATGGCGGCGAGCGCGTCGGCGCGCAACTGCTCCTTGCCCGCGGGCGTCGAGAGCTCGGTGTACTTCTGGTTGCCCAGGAGGATGAGGAGATCGTTGCGCACCACCGGATCGTTGTTCTTCAACAGATCCAGGGTCTTCTGATCGCGCGACATCACCTCGACCGAGATCTGCAGGAAGCGCACCAGCTGGTCGGCCTGGAAGTTGACTACGAAGGGAGGATCGAGCGGCAGGTAGAGCGGCGGGCCGACCGGCTTCTTGTCCGCGGCGGCCTGCGACGCTTTCGCCGAGTGGCCGAAGGCGTGTGTCAGGACCAGCGCGCCGGCGACCCCGATGACGAGCACCGCGGCCCCTATGATGATCATCATCTTTGGAGGGCGGCGCTTTCCTGCTGCGGAGGCTTCAGCGCCGGCGGCCCCTTGCGCCGGTGCGAGGACGGGTACATCGGACATCGCTCTGTCGTCTCCTGCGGCTGGTGCGGCGCCAAGCGCCTGTTGCTTGGGTCCTGCAGGTGCAACGCCCATGCCACGGGCGTTGAAACACACCTAAGTGCCTGACGAATAAGAGTTTGGTGACCGGACCGGGAGTGTGAGGCGCGTCGCAGTCGGAGGGAGGCGACGGTTTATTGACTGTGCTCAGACGTAGGTATCGAGCAGACCCAAGCCGCCCGTGGCGGCGGTGTGGCCGTCGGAGCTCTCGTTGGCGGCCGCAATCGCCGCTGCCGGCGATCCCGCCCGGGCGGAGCTCTGTCGGTCCTGGCCGCGGGGCGACTCCCGCGAGACGCCGGCATCGGCCAGAGTGAGTCCCTGGTTGGCGAAGAGCTGACGGAGCTGCGGCAACGATTGTTCCAGCGCCGCGCGCGTGTCGGCCTGAGCTGCGCCGAACCATACGCTTGCCTGCCCGTCATGCACTGAGATGTTGACCTGCAAGGGGCCGAGGTGCTCCGGCGAGAGCTGCAGGGAAGCGGACTGGATCCCCTGCTGCGCCATCCAGGTGAGTTTGGTGCCGAGCTCATCGCTCCAGGCGCTGGTACCGACCTGGGAGGCAAGTGACATGCTCGAGGAGTCGATCGCCGCTTGCTGCGATCCGATATGTGAAGCCGTCGGCAATTGCACGGCGGCCGTGAACGCTGCGGCAGCGGCGGTCGCCGTCGCAGGTGGGGCGGCGGGAGTCGACGCGCCACCTGACGACGACGCAGGATTGGAATTGCCGGTTCCGGAATCGGAAATGAGATTCTGTGTGAGCAAGGTGCTGAGCGCCGCCGCGCTGCTCTGGCCGTCGCCGATCGCGCTGCCATCGGCCGACGACGAAGAGGCGCTGCTCGTGGGCGAGGCCGGTGCGCCCGGGACGGCGGCAGGCGCGGGCATCGCCGCAGCCAGCGCGCCGGCGAGCGCTTGCTCGAGGAAGGCCAGTGCGCTCGCCACCTGGTCGGCGGCGGACTGCTTGGCCGCGGGCTGGCTGGGCCCACCCGCGTCGGACGCTGGGGATTTAGCGGCAGGAGCGTCGGTCGCCGCGGCGCCATCCGCTGGTGTCGCGGCGAGTGACTGGGCGAGCGCTGCAGAGAAGTCGTTGGTTTCGGCTGCTGCCGCCGTGGTCCCTGCCGCGGCTTGAGTGGTGCTGGTTTTGGAGGCGCTGGCCGCGCCGGATGCTTGCTTCGCAGAGGGCGCGGTCCGCCGGCCGGAGCCGGAGGTGGTGCCGCCACTCTTGCCTGGAGCTTTGGACCGAGAGGAGGTTGAGTTGGTCGTGCCTGAGCCTGACGCGGAAGATCCGTCGGCCGCAGGCTGCGCACTCCGCGATGCGGAGGAGTTTGCTCCCGCGGAGCCGGAAGCCGGCGTCCCGGAGCCGGAGGCCGGGTCGGGGGGGCCGCTGCGGGCGAGCTCGCAGAGTTTGACGCGCCGCTGGATGCCGGCGCAGAGGAAGCCTGTCCGGCGGGCGCCGGCATCGAAGGTAGCGTAAGCATGCGATCAGATGCCACGGGCGCTGGTCCTGCGGGACCAGAGTTGTTGGGAGTGCTCGTCGGTCTCTTTCTGCTCGATCTTATCCGCCGCGAGCCTCTCCTCCGCCTGCCAATGGCTGGCGAGGTTGCCGACCGCCGTCGCTCGCCGCGCCGCGTTGCGCCAACTCTCCAGCTCCGCGCTGCGCTGCAGCCGGGCCTGCGCCAGGATCTGCGCCTGTTGCCGCAGGGCCTCATCGAGGCGGCTCAGGAACACCTGGTACTCGCGCGCGCCGGCGCCGCTCATGCCGGATTCGGCGCGGCGCGTGAACTCCCGCACGTAGGACCCGCGATAGGCCTCGAGCTCGTCGAGCTTCGCCTGCGCCGCGCGCACGCTCTTCTCGCAGGCCGCCAGCGCTTCCGCCTTGCGACGCTCGATGTCGTCGACGACGCGCCGCACCAGGCCGATCCGCTCAGTCTTTTTCATTTAGTACTTGGCTCGGAGAGAGTTTCAGTGAGGGCCGCGAGGCTCGCCGGCAGGTCGACCCGCTCGCGCATGTCCTGCTGCAGGAAGCGTTGCATGCGCGGCCAGAGCGCGAGCGCCTGATCCACGCGCGGATCGCTGCCGCGCTGGTAGGCCCCGATGGCGATGAGGTCGCGGTGCTGCTGATAGGTCGAGAGCACCTGGCGGAACTGTCTCGCCGCCGCGACATGCGGCGCGGCGGCGATCTCGTGCATCGCGCGGCTGATCGAGGCCTCGACGTCGATCGCCGGATAGTGGCCGCTCTCGGCGAACCGGCGCGAGAGCACGATGTGGCCGTCGAGGATCGCCCGCGCGGCATCGGCGATCGGATCGTTCTGGTCGTCGCCCTCGGTGAGAACGGTGTAGAAGGCGGTGATGGATCCGGAGCCGGTGGCACCGTTGCCTGCCCGCTCGACGAGCTGCGGCAGGCGCGCAAACACCGACGGCGGATAGCCTTTGGTGGCCGGCGCCTCGCCGATGGCAAGCGCGATCTCGCGCTGTGCCTGGGCGAAGCGCGTCAGGGAGTCCATCAGCAACAGTACGCTCGCGCCTTGATCGCGGAAGTATTCCGCGATGGCGGTGGCGAGCCACGCGCCGTGCAGACGCATGAGCGGCGGATGATCCGCCGGCGTGGCGACGACCACGGCGCGGGAGCGATCCTTGGGTCCGAGGATGCGCTCGACGAATTCCTTCACTTCGCGGCCGCGCTCGCCGATCAGCCCGACGACGATCACTTGCGCGCTGGTGTAACGGGCCATCATCCCGAGGAGCACGCTCTTGCCGACGCCGCTGCCGGCGAAGAGCCCGACGCGCTGCCCGCGGCCGATCGTCAGGAGGGAGTTGATGGAGCGGATACCGACGTCGAGCGGCTCGCTGATGGGGTGTCGCGACAGCGGGTTGATGGGGCGGCCCGTCAGCCGCGCGGACGCGCTGCAGGACAGTGGGCCGAGTCCGTCGAGCGGCTGCGCGGCGCCGTCCACGATGCGCCCGAGGAGCTCGGGCCCCACGCGCACGGTGCCGGCGCGTTGCCGGGGAATGACACGCGCGTTGGGTCCGAGGCCATGCGCATCACCCGAGGGCATGAGGTACAGCCGGTCGCCGGCAAAGCCGACCACTTCCGTGGCAGTCCGCGAGCCGTCGCCGGCAATGACATCGCAGTAATCGCCCACGGACGCCTGACAGCCGGCGGCCTCGAGCGTCAGTCCAACCATGCGGGTGAGGGAGCCTTCGACAGCCGGGGGCTCGGTCTCCTGCACGGCGCGGACCCGGCGCCGCAGGTCCTCGCGCCAGATTGCAGCCCGCGCGAGATCAGGGGATGCGCTCATGGCTCCTCCCGGGTGATGCGCTCGTCACCGAGCGCGCTCGCGGCAACGGCGGCGATGCGTGCTTCCAGCCGCGCGTCGATGCGCGAGGACTGGCTGTGAATGACACAGCCGCCGCGCGACAGCGTTGGATCCTCGACGATCGTCCAGGCGCGATCGGCGGCAGGAGCGGTGAGATGCTCGCGCACCGTCGCGGCATCCTCCGGATGCAGGTGGACGCGCACTTCGCGTGCCGCGATCGGAAGCAGCGCCAGCGACTCCCGCAGGATGGCGATCACCTGCGTGGGCTCGATATGCAGCTCGCGCCGGGCGAGCTGCTTGCCTACGCTCAGCGCCAGCTGGGCGAGCTCGTTTTCGATATCGGCATCGAGCTGTTGGAACGGCCGGGCGAGCAGTTGCAGCGCCGCATCGAGGCGCTTGATGCGCTCGTCGAGCAGCCGCGAGTTTCGCGGCCATCTCGGCGCGTGCGCGCGCCATGCCGGCCTCGTAAGCACGCGCCTCCGCCTCCTTGAGCGCGTTTTTCGCCGACTCTTCCGCTGCTGCCGCGCGCCGGTCCTCGCGCGCGCCGCCGATGATGGGCCCTTCGACCTCGGGCAGCCGCCAGCGCTCGATCGGTGCCTGCGCCGCCGGGCTGCGGCGTGCGTCAGACATATTCCTCGCCCTTGCCGGCGAGAGCAATCGTGCCCGCCTCGGCGAGCTTGCGGGCGATCTGCAGGATCTCCTTCTGCGCCGCCTCGACCTCGGAGAGGCGCACCGGCCCTTTCGCCTCCAGGTCATCGCGCAGCATTTCGGCGGCGCGCTGCGACATGTTCTTGAAGATCTTCTCCTTCAGGGTGTCCTCGGCCCCCTTCATGGCGAGCAACAGCTTCTCCGCCGGCACCTGCCGCAGCAGCTCCTGCATGCCGCGGTCATCGAGGTCGACCAGGTTGTCGAACACGAACACGAGATCGAGAATGCGCGCCGCCAGCGCCTCGTCGCTCTTCTCGATCTGCTCCATGAGCGCGCTCTCCTGGCTCGGCTCGAGGAAGTTGATGATCTCGGCGGCCGCCTTGGCGCCGCCCAGCACCGAGCTCTTGCCGCCCGTCTTGCCGGCGAACTGCTTCTCTATGATGTCGTCGAGCTCGGTGAGCGCGCTCGCCTGCACACCGTCGAGCGTAGCGATGCGCGCCACCACATCCGGCCGTACGGTCGCGGGCAGAGAGCTCAGTATCTCGGCCGCCTGATCGGCATCCAGATAGGCGAGCACGATGGCGATGATCTGCGGATGCTCGAGCCGGATGAGCTCGGACACCTCGCGCGCATCCATCCATTTCAGCGCGTCCAGGCCCTTGGTGGAGCGGCCGATGTTGATCCGGTCGATGATGCCCGCGGCTTTTTCCTGCCCCAGGGCATCGATCAGCACCTTGCGCAGGAACTCGTCGGCGCCGACGCCGACCGAGGTCTGGGTCTCCACGTTCTGCGAGAAGTCCGAGATGACTGTGTGCACCTCCTCGCGCGAGACGTTGGCGAGCTTCGCCATTGCGACCCCGATGCGCTGCACCTCCTTCGCGCCCATGTGCTTGAGCACCTGCGCGGCCTCGGTCTCGCCGAGAGTCAGCAGCAGGATGGCGGCGCGTTCCGTGCCGCTGCGGGCCTCGCGCCGGTCGGGGCGCTCACTCATCGGACCCCACCCAGCCGCGCACGACCTGCGCGACTCGCTTCGGATCCTGGCTCACCATCGAGCGCGCCTGGCTCAGTTGCTGCTCGTGGGTGAGGGCGTTCACGGCGGGCTCCCTCTGGCTGGCGGGCAGCGCAGCGGTTCCCGCAGGCGCCCCCGCGGCCGGCAGGGCTCCGCCGCCCGGCGCGAAGCGCATGGGAGTGATGAGAGTCTTCACGAGCGGCCGCAGCACGGTCAGCACGAGCACGAGCACGACGACGAGTCCGGCCCCGATCCGCAGCAGGCTCCAGAAGATCGGTGTCTGCCAGAGCGGCGGCGCCTGGAAAGTGCCGTCGGGAGTGGTGGCCGCGCTGCTGTCGGTATCCAGTGACTCGTTGACTACGCTGACGCTGTCACCTCGCGATGCATCGAAACCCACAGCGTCCTTGACGAGCTGAGTGACGCGAGCCAGGTCGTCGGCGCTGAGCGGCACTTTCTTTGTCTTGCCATTCGCTGTCACGGTGCGATCGCCGATCAGCACCGCGACGGTCAGCCGGCGAACGGTGCCCGCCGGCTGGCTGGTGTAGTTCAGGGTGCGATCGATCTCGTAGTTACGCGTCACATCGCGCGAAATGGTCTTGTCGCCCGGCATTCCGAACGTGCCACCCACGGCCTCGAGCCCGGGTTGGCCCGATGGCGTCGCGGGTGTGCCCGCGCCGCCGGTTTGGGCGTTGCCGCTCGGCGCGGCATTTTGTGCATCGGTGCCCGCGGCGGGTGTGGCCTGCGCCGCCGTGCCCGAGGCGGGGGCGCCGTTCTGGTTCGCAGCGGCCCCCGACTGCGGTACCGCTACGCCGGGCGTAGGCGGCTCATTGGACAGCGAGCCCGGCACGCCGCCGCTCGCCGCGCTGCCGCCGCTCTGCTCCGACAGCTGCTCGCTGCGGACGATCTGGCTGTTGGGAGTGTATTGCTCCTTGGCCTGCTCGCTGACTCCGAGGTTGAGGTCGGCGACGACCTGCGCATGCACCAGGCCGGGCCCCACGAGGGGCGTGAGCAGCGCCTCGATGCGTCGCGCGTAATCGGTCTCCATGCGATGGACGATGTCATATTCGCGCTCGTCCATGGCATAGGGGTCGTGCCCATTGGGCGCGGACAGGAGCCGCCCCTGCTGGTCGACCACGGTGACCGCACCGGGAGAGAGATTGGGCACGCTCGAGGCCACGAGGTTGATGATGCCCTGCACCTGCTCGGAGTCGAGCGTCGCTCCCTGCTTCAACTCCACGAACACCGAGGCGCTCGCCGTACGGCTGTCGCTGACGAAGACGGACTCGCGCGGCTCGGCGAGGTTGACCCGCGCGCCGGCGACGGGCTGCAGGCTGGCGATCGTGCGGGCCAGCTCCATCTCCAGCGCGTGCTGGTAGCGCACGTCCTCCATGAACTGGCTGACGCCGAAACCGGAGCTCTTCTCCAGGGCGGCGAAGCTGTCGTTGTCCGTGAGCCCCTGGCCGGCGAGCTTCAGGCGCGCCTCGCTCAGGCGCTCGGCCGGAACCTCGATGCCGCTGCTGGTGGGGTCGAGCTTGTAGGGGATCTGCGCCGCCTCCAGGGCCTGCGCGATCTGCGCCTCATCCTGCGGCGAGATGTTGGCATAGAGGAGGCTGTAGGTCGGTCCGCGGGACCAGAGCACGATCCAGACACCGGCCGCGACGGCGGCGGCGATGCCGATCAGCAGCAGCAGCGGCCGCAAGGACGCGGGCAGCGCCGCCAGGTTGGCGGCAACGTTGGCCGGGCTGTTGGCCAGGCCGGCGGAGACAGTGGCGGAGTCGGCAGCCATGGTCGGTAGTTACATCCGTGCCGTTACATCTGCATGTTCATGATGTCGGTGTAGGCGCTGACGAGGCGGTCGCGCACCTCGGTCAGAGCCCGCAGGGACACGCTCGCCTTCTGCATCTGCACCATCACCTGCGGCAATTCGACGCCGGGGGTGCCGCGCGTGTACGCATCGGCGAGCTGCGATGCGGTTTGCTCGCTCTGGTTCACCTGGTCGATGCCCTGGCGGAGCAGGGCCGCGAAATCGCTCGGCCCGCTCGCCGGCGCGGCCGGCTTCTGCGCCGCGTTGGGTTGCATCTGAGTCGAGAGAGAGCGGATCTGGGCGAGAACCCGGTCGATTTCCATCTGGCTCATGGTGGACCCCGTCAGGCGGCTGGTACGTCGATGCCCGCTTCGCGCAGGCGGGCGAGCTTGTAGCGCAGGGTGCGCGGGCTGATGCCGAGGCGCTCGGCCGCCTCGCGGCGGCTGCCCTGATTGTTGCGCAGCGCATCCAGGATGAGATCGCGCTCGGCCTGCACCAGCGAGCCGGCAAGCGAGCGGCTCGCATCGGCGGCGGCCGCGGCTGCCGCACCCGCGCCCGGCTGAGACAGCTCGTTCGCGAGCTCGAACTGAATGTGCTCGGGCCGGATCACCGGGCCGTTGACCAGGATGAGCGCACGTTGCAGCAGGTTGTCCAGCTCGCGCACGTTGCCCGGCCAGCCATAGGTGAGCAGCAGATGGGCGCCCTCGGCGCTCAGCGCCGGAATGGGCTCGCCCGGACGGCAGCGCGCCGTCAGCAGCTGCATGGCAAGCGGCAGAACATCGTCCCGGCGCAGCCGCAGCGGCGCGATGGCGAGCGGAAATACGTTGAGACGGTAATAGAGGTCCTCGCGGAAGCGGCCGGCGGCGACGTCCTCGCGCAGCCGCCGATTGGTGGTGGCGATGACGCGCACGTCGAGGCTGACCGGCATGCGGCCGCCGAGGCGCTCGACCTCGCGCTCCTGCAGCACGCGCAGCAGCTTGGCCTGCAGGCCGAGAGGCATCTCGGTCACCTCATCGAGCAGCAGTGTTCCGCCCTGGGCCTGCTCGAATTTGCCCGGATGCGCTGCATGCGCGCCGGTGAAGCTGCCGCGCTCGTAGCCGAACAGCATCGCTTCCAACATGTTCTCGGGAATGGCGGCGCAGTTGACCGCGACGAACGGCCGGCCGCCGCGGGGCGAGCGGCGATGGATGTAACGCGCCAGGACTTCCTTGCCGGTGCCGGACTCGCCGACTACGAGAACCGTGCAGTCGCTGAGAGCGACGCGGCGCGCGAGATCGACCAGGCGCCGAGAGCTCGGAGCGCATGCGACCGGATCGGATTCGGTGCGCCGCGCGCCGGACCCGACGCCGGCGGGGCTCGCCAACGGAGTTTCATCAGTCTCGGACATCCAACCTCCCATTCATGGGGCCGCTTCGTCGCGAGGGAGGGTGCAAAAGCCGTGCCGGGCGCAAACCGGCGGAAAAGCGTGAACGCTGTCACGTTGGCGGCAGGAATCCGCCGCCCGTGCGTCAAACTTCCGTCGCCGCCTCGATGCCGAGCTTGCGCAACTTCTCGACGAGAGTCGTGCGGCGCAGGTTGAGGAGGCGCGCGGCGTGCGCGACGGTGCCGTTGGCGCGGTCGAGCGCCTGTTGGACCAGGGCGCGCTCGATCGCGAGCAGGTGTGCCCGCAGATCGATGCCGGCTTCAGGCAGCGAGGTCAGCGTATCGGGCACGGCGAGTCTGTGGCGGGCTTGCCGCGACGGCGTCGCCGCTGCCGGTTTGGAGCAGCTCGAGCGTCTCCTCTTCACCGAGAACGCTTTCGTCGTCGGCGATGACCGGCTGTTGCTCTTCCCATACCCAGCCCGCCACCGGCCGGTACTTCGGCGGCAGGTCCTCGATCTGCACGATGCGCCCGCCGGCGGTGATCGATAGCCGCTCGATGAGGTTGCCGAGCTCGCGGACATTGCCCGTCCACGGATAGAGTGCCAGAGCAGCGAGAGTACGGCGTGCGAAGTGCACTGCCGGCCGTCCGTCCAACACGTTCAGCGCCACGAAGTTCTGCACGATCAGCGGCAGATCCTCGATGCGCTTGCGCAGCGGCGGCATGTCGATGGGAAATACGTTGAGGCGATGATAGAGGTCCTCGCGGAAGGTACCGCGGCCTATCGATTCCTCCAGGTTGCGATGCGTCGCCGCGATGATGCGGACGTTGCATCGGATCGACACGTGGTTGCCGACACGCTCGAATACACGCTCCTGCAGCACGCGCAGCAGCTTTACCTGCATCGAGGGGCTCATGTCGCCGATTTCATCGAGAAACAGCGTGCCGCCTTCGGCGATCTCGAAGCGGCCCTTGCGGGCCGCGATCGCGCCGGTGAAGGAGCCCTTCTCGTGGCCGAAGAGCTCGGACTCGAGGAGCTCGGCCGGGATCGCGCCGCAGTTCACCGCGACGAACGGGCGGTTGCGCCGCGGGCTCAGGTCGTGGATGGCGTGCGCGGTGACTTCCTTGCCGGTACCGGACTCGCCGAGGATGAGCACGGTGGAGTCGTGAGCGGCCACCTGCCGGATGAGGGCGATGACCTCACGGATCGGGGCGGAGTTTCCGGTCGGTAGCCGCGCCGCGGCGGCCGCAGTCGAGGTTATCTCGGACGGAGCGCTCTCGTCTTTGCCCGGTGCGAGGGCCGAGAAACTTTGCGCTGCCGCCATTTAGACTCCCACGTACACATCTCAAGTTCTTGTTGCGCGAACCCCATGCGCCGCCATGGTGCGCACGCGCGCGGGCGGGAGCTGTGATGCGCTTCCGGTTGCTCGTATGTGGAGACAGCTTCGGTCGCGCTCCGTGACCGCTGTCACAAGGTGATGGGCGGGTGTACGGTCAGCGCTCGATATTCGGGCGGGTGAGCCGGACGCTGGTGCGCGTCCCGGCGATCTGGCGGCGATGGCGGCGGAACGCCATCTTCTCGATGACGTCGGCAACGGCCTCGCCGAGGGGGATGAATCGTGCCTTGACGTTGCCGTCCGGCGTGACGTTGGTCACGCGGCCGGGAAGACGCAGGGGCTGCGCGAGGCAGTCGTGCAGATAAACTTCGAGAACGCCCTGCGCGCCGGCTTCCGGCAGCGGAGCCGTGCCGCGCCAGACCGCGCCGAGCGCGTTGAAGCGCACGGAGGCGGGTGACGGCCGGGGGCGATTGGCGGCCAGGATCTGGCCGACCAGGTCGAGGAGCAGATTCATCTTGCGCTCGAGACGCAGGATGTCGGCGGCGTAGGGATTGTTCTCGTCGGGCTTCTCGACCGGTCCGTGCTCTTCCATCGCATCCCAGGCCTGCAGCACCTGCAGATTGCGCTCCGCGAGGCCGGCAGCGATATCGGGCTCGAGCAGGCCCGGGGAGACGCGCCACAGGACCGGGAGCACGTCCTGGAAGGCGAGCTCCTCGTACAGCACTACTGTGTCGGCCCCGTCGAACATGCCCGGGTTATCGGCTGGAACGCTGGGCGCTTTAGGCGACTCCATTATGTCAAAATATCAAAAATCAACCCGCATTGCTAAGCGGAGTGATGTTCGTCTGCGTCTCGTCGAGGAAGAAGCGGCGTACCAACATGGCCTGCTGCAGCTTGCCCTTGCGGACGTAGGCCTCGTAGAGGAGGTCCTTCATCACCTCGAGGGCGATGCCGGCCTCATAGCCATCGAGCAGCGGGATGTTGGGACGGGGGTCGGTGGCGGTGCCGAAGAGGATGCTCTTGAGCTTGCCGAAGGTCTCCGTGGACAGTGCCGCAAGCTCCCGCACTTCGTTGAGCTCGTCGAACAGGCGCAGCTTGCCCGCCTCGCCGAGGTCGGCGAACACCGCCTGCACCGTGCGGCGGCACATCGAGGCGAAGGCGTTGAAGGCGCCGCTGGAGAAGCAGGTCAGCGCTTCCTTGAAGAGCAGCTCCACTTCCTCGGGAAGATACGTGAAGGAGAATTTCTCGCGGGCGCGCTCCACCTCGATGAACTGCGGCGACAGCTCGATGCGGCTGGCGGCGTACATGCGAACGGCGAAGCGCAGGAAAACCGGGGAGTGGCAGGCGTCGCAGCTGTAGACGATGCCTACCTGAGCGGGGCGAGAGGCCTGCAGCTCCTCGAACCGGGGCACCGCGCTCACCGTCAGGTGGGCGACGACCTGGCAATGCGGACATGTCACCGCCAGGCTCTTCTCCTGGCTGTTGACGAGACGGCTCGATGCGTCGATGTGAATGGACATGGTACGCGAACGGCGGGCTTCCACGAGACTCGCCCCGGCGGCGGCGGTTCTCCGGCGTCTTCTTTGCTCGCCCGGTGTCGCGATTGTAGCCCATCGGCGACAGCCCAATCCGCATTTCGCGGGGCGCCGCGTTATGTCGTATCAGGCCGTGAAAATCTCCTTTATGCCGCCGGCAATCAATACGGAGACGTCCATCAGCACGCGCGGCAGGGCGATGCCGCCGCGGGCGACGAGATACTTGGGCTCCCAGTGCGGATCGAACTTGGCCTTGTAACGCCGCAGCCCCTCGAAGTTGTAGAAATGCTCGCCGTGGCGGAACACGAAATTGCCGACGCGGTGCCAGGCGGGCGCGAGCGGATGTCGGTCGAGACCCGAGAGCGGCGCCATGCCGAGGTTGAGCCAGCGATAGCCCTGATCGCGGCCCCAGGCCATGAGCTCGATGAAGAGGAAATCCATGGTCGCCGGCGGCG
Source organism: uncultured Pseudomonadota bacterium (assembly GCA_963812925.1). GTDB lineage: Bacteria > Pseudomonadota > Gammaproteobacteria > Steroidobacterales > Steroidobacteraceae > 13-2-20CM-66-19. The sequence goes on from CAWEXF010000018.1 coordinate 148,650, forward strand.
CTGCCGGGCTGAAACGCATGAGGTCGACCGCGAGCTCGGCGCGCGTGTCGGTGGTCCAGAGGTTGGCGAAGCCGGCCGGCGCGCCGCCCTCGCGCACCACGGCGAGCGGAAACCGGCGCAGGTACTGCGGCGAGAAATAGCCGACCGAGAAGCGCTTCTCGCCGGTCGCCTTGCTGGCGAGCCAGGCATCCGAGATACGTTGCAGCTCCGGCATCAGCGCCTCGCCGTCGCCGGCGGGGATCATCTCGAAGGTGAGTCCGTCCCGAAGCGCGTCCCGGTGGGAGTGTCGGAGAGCGGCGCGGGCGGGCTCGTCGAGCGAGAAGTCCGTGAGCCGGACCCGCGCTTCCTCGCCAACCTTGAGCGGCGCGAGGCCGAGGTCCGCATACAAGGAGAGTCGCTCGGCGCTCGTCTGGTAGAAGACCGCTTGGCCGGCGTGGCGGGCGGCGAGCTCACGGAAGCGCCAGACCAGATCTTCCACGCCGCCGCGCGAGCCGACCGGGTCGCCGAGCGCGATCCAACTGCGGCCGGAGACCTGATACATGAGGAAGGCGTCCGCGGAGTCGTTGAAGAGCAGCCGCTTGTCCCCGATCAACGCCGCGTTCGCCAGACAGTTGTCCGAGCGGTTGATGATGGCCCGCGCGCGGTTGAGATCCTCGGTGCTCGCCACGGCCGGCTCGGGGCGCGCCGGTCGCAGCAGGTTCAGCATGACATATGCCGTCCCGAGCACGACGACCGCGAGGGAGGCGCGCAGCATCCGCGGCGCGTTGGCGTGCAGCGCGAACGTCCACCACAGACGCTCGGAGTAAGGCACGTAGCGGTACACCAGAATGCCGATCCAGATCGACGAGGATGATGACCCCCGCGATGCTCGCGACCCACGCCGGGCTGAAACGCTCGTCGAGGATGGATGTCGGGCGGTAGAAAGCGCGCTTCCCGAGAGCCAACACGGCCAGCACCAGGGCGAGCACGATCGCTTCCTCGTAGCGAAGACCCTTGAGGAGGGAGGCGGCGATGCCGCAGGCCAACAGCGCGACGGATATGGAATAGGCGGCTCTGACGCGGCGGAACAGCGCCCGCGCCAGCACGAGCAGCCCCAGCCCGATGACGCTCGCCGCCAGATTCGAGATTTCCAGCACCGCGAGCGGGATGAAGCGGTGCAGGAGCGCCAGGCGCGAGTTGATTGCGGGCGTCGCTCCCGAGACGAGCAATACGGTGCCGGCCAGGAAGGTGAGGGCGCCGGCGATCTGCGGGGCGACCGGCGCGACGTACATCGCGGCGCGCTCCCGCGCACGCGCGAGATGCGCGCGAGTGGCGCTCAGCTCCTTGTAGGCGAAGAGGATTGCGCCGAAGAGGAGCGGCACGAAAAAGTAGATCGCACGGTAGGCGAGGAGCGAGCCGAGGAGCGACTCGGGGGGAACGCCGCGCAGGATGAGCAGCATCACCGTCTCGAAGACGCCGATCCCGCCCGGCACGTGGCTCACGATTCCGGCGATGACCGCGATGGCATAGGCGCCGATGAAAGGGATGAAGCCGATGTGCGCGCTCGCCGGCAGCAGCCACCAGAGCACCGAGCCAGCGATGCTCAGGTCGATCACGCTGAGCGCCACTTGCGGCAGGCCGATCGTCGGGCCGGGCGCGCGCAGCGCCCAGCCGCGTATCTCGAGGACGCCGCGCGACAGCGCCGACCAGAGTGCGTAGGAAGCCACCGCGGCGAGGAGCAGCGCGCCGACGAGGAACGTCAGACTCTGGCCGAGGTGCAGGACGGCAGTGCTCTGCGCCGGTGACAGGAAAAGGGAGATGCCCGCGAGGGTGGCGAGGCCGATGCCGATGGAGAGGCTGGCGAATGCGGCGATGGTCGCCACCTCCACCGCGGTGACGCCCGCGCTCGCATAGAGGCGGAAGCGAATCGCCCCGCCGGTGAAGGCCGCGAAGCCGAGCGTGTGGCCAAAGGAGCAGGCGATGAAGGAAGTGAAGAGAATCTGGCCGTAACGCAGCCGCTTGCGCAGATAGCGCAGCGCCAGCACGTCATAGCCGCTCAGCACCCAGTAGCTGATCGCGGTAGTGCCGAGCGCCGCGAGCACGTGTCGGCGCGGTATGGACTCCAGATGCGCGAACACCCGGTCGAAGTGCAGGCGCGCGAGCTCGCCGTGCAGCACATAGGCGACCGCGCCGAACACCAGCAGGGCGGCGAGCGGCCCCACCCAGGGGAGCAGGCCACGCTTCTCGCTCGCGTGCTCCGCCGGCACTGGCGAGTGTCTCACCGAGTGAGAGGCTTGTAACGGATGCGATGCGGTTGCGCGGCTGCCTCACCCTTGCGGCGCTTGAAGTCCTCGACGTACTCCTGGTAGTTACCCTCGAACCAGACGACCTGCGAGTCGCCCTCGAAGGCGAGGATGTGGGTCGCGATGCGATCGAGGAACCAGCGGTCGTGGGAGATCACGACGGCGCAGCCGGGGAAACCCAGCAGCGCCTCCTCGAGCGCGCGCAGCGTCTCGATGTCGAGGTCGTTGGTCGGCTCGTCGAGCAGCAGCACGTTGCCGCCGATTTCAACACCTTGGCGAGATGCACGCGGTTGCGCTCGCCGCCCGACAGCTCGCCGATCGTCTGCTGCTGTTGCGAGCCTTTGAAGTTGAACCGCCCGACGTAGCTGCGCGAAGGGGTCTCGTAGTTGCCGACCTTGAGAATGTCGAGGCCGCCGGAGATCTCCTGCCAGACCGTCTTCTTGTCATCGAGCGTATGGCGCGACTGATCGACATAGGCCAGCTTGACAGTCGGTCCGACGCGGATCTCGCCGCCATCCGGCTGCTCGCCGCCGGTCAACATCCGAAACAAGGTGGTCTTGCCGGCGCCGTTGGGGCCGATGATGCCGACGATGCCGCCGCGCGGTAATGAGAAGGACAGGCCGTCTATGAGGAGACGCTCGCCGTAACCCTTGCGCAGCCCTTTGACCTCGATCACGAGCTCGCCGAGGCGCTCCCCGGGAGGGATGTAGATCTCGTTGGTCTCGTTGCGCTCCTGGAACTCGCGCGAGGCGAGCTCCTCGTAGCGCTGCAGGCGGGCCTTGCTCTTCGCCTGGCGGGCCTTCGGATTCTGGCGCACCCACTCGAGCTCGTGCTCGAGCGCCTTGCGCAGCGCCTCGCGCTCGCGCTCCTCGAGCTTCAGCCGCGCTTCCTTCTGTTCGAGCCACGAGGAGTAGTTGCCATGCCAGGGGATGCCGTGGCCGCGATCGAGCTCGAGAATCCACTCCGCCACGTTGTCGAGGAAGTAGCGGTCGTGCGTCACCGCGACGACCGTGCTCGGATACTCTTCCAGGTAGCGCTCCAGCCAGGCGATCGATTCGGCGTCGAGGTGGTTGGTGGGCTCGTCGAGCAGCAGCATGTCGGGAGCGGAGAGCAGCAACCGGCACAGCGCCACGCGGCGCTTCTCGCCGCCCGACAGGGTGTCGATCTTCGACTCCCAAGGGGGCAGGCGCAGCGCATCCGCCGCGATCTCGAGCTTGCGCTCCAGCTCCCAGCCGCCGGCGGTATCGATGGCATCCTGCAGCTTCGCCTGCCGCTCGAGGAGAGCATTCATCTCCTCATCCTCCATGGGTTCCGCGAAGCGGTCGCTGATGCGGTTGAATTCTTCGACCAGCTTGAAGGTCTGGCCGACGCCTTCCTCGACGGTGCTGCGCACGTCACTCAATGGGTCGAGCTGCGGCTCCTGCGGCAGATAGCCGACGCGGATGCCGCTCTGTGGGCGTGCCTCGCCGTCGATCTCCTTGTCGATGCCGGCCATGATCTTGAGGAGCGTGGACTTGCCCGAGCCATTCAGGCCGAGCACGCCGATCTTGGCGCCGGGAAAGAAAGAGAGGCTGATATCGCGCAGAATTACGCGCTTCGGGGGGACGACCTTGCCAACCCCTTGCATGGTAAAGATGTATTGAGCCATTTCCTGTCGAGCTTCGAGTGAGGCAGCGAGCGAGTATTATCATCGACTTGGCGCCTCTTGGGCAGGTGGGATCTGTCCGGGCTGTGTTAGCCTAGGCTACCCCTCAGAGACTCACCCATGAGCGACAATGTCGTCGTGATCGCCAGCGAGCGCCTCGCGCGCTACGGCTTCGGTGATGGCCACCCATTCGGGCCCGACCGTCACGCGGCATTCCTGCGTGAGTTCGGGGCGCGGGCGCTCGATCGCAAGGTGCGCGTGCTCGAGCCGCGCACTGCCACCGATGAGGAGCTGCGCGCGTTTCATACCGCGAGCTATCTCGAATTCGTGCGCGAGCGCTCCGCGAGCGGGCAAGGCTATCTCGATGCAGGCGATACGCCTGCCTTTCGGGGTGTGTACGAAGCCGCGTCCTGTGTGGTGGGTGCGACCCTGACGGCGACTCAAGGCATCATGGCGGGCGATTTCCGCCGTGCATTCGTACCGATCGCAGGACTCCATCACGCGGCGCGTGACCACGCCGCGGGCTTTTGCGTATTCAACGACTGCGGCGTCGCGATCGAGCTGCTGCGCAGCCGGTTCGGGCTTGGACGCGTCGCATATGTCGACATCGATGCGCATCACGGCGACGGCGTCTTCTACGCCTTTGAGAGCGACCCCGCGGTGATCTTTGCCGACGTGCACGAGGATGGTCGCTATCTGTACCCCGGAACCGGCGGCGAGGAGGAGACGGGTCGCGGGGCCGCCCAGGGCACCAAGCTGAATCTGCCGCTGCCTCCGGGTGCGAACGACTCGCTGTTCTCCGAGGTGTGGCCGCGAGTCATGGCGCATCTGGAGCGCTTCGAGCCTGAGTTCCTCATTCTGCAATGCGGCGCCGACAGCATCGAGGGAGATCCACTGACGCATATGCGCCTGACACCACGCGCTCACGCGCGCGCGGCGAGCGAGCTCGCCGACTTCGCGGAGAGGCTCGGTCACGGGCGGCTGCTGGCGCTCGGTGGCGGGGGCTACAACCGCGCCAATCTCGCCAGTGCCTGGAATGCGGTGGTAGAAAGCCTCATTTGAAGCGCTGGATCCGGGCATTGCGCTGCGCAGTCCCTGCTCCGCGCAAGCCCGGGGTGACCATCCATGGTCACCCGTGCGACGCATGCGTCGCACCCTGCCCGGCCCAGCGCCGTCTCGGGCAGCGCCGAAGCGGCTAAGCGTGGTTTTTGCCCGAGACTCGGCCACCTGCGGCGGCCGGGCACTTCCCTGTGCCTGAGTCGCTGTGTCATATCGGTTCATAGCTCGGGGTCGACCGAGTCGCCGTTCGGCAGCCTGCGGTCGCCTCCTGGCCAGTTATTGCAGAGGTCTTCCGGTACAATCCCGGGCTCCTTTCCCCTTTCCTCGACGGGGCCCCGAATGTTCGCCAAGAGCCTGGATATCCGCAGTTTCGACCCCGAGCTCTACCACGCGCTCGAGGGCGAGCGCCGCCGCCAGGAGGATCACGTCGAGCTCATCGCCTCGGAAAACTACGTCAGCCCGCGGGTGCTCGAGGCGCAGGGCTCCGTGCTCACGAACAAGTACGCCGAGGGCTATCCGGGCAAGCGCTACTACGGCGGCTGCGAGTACGTCGACATCGCCGAGCAGCTCGCCATCGATCGGGCGAAGAAACTCTTCGGCGCGGCTTACGCCAACGTGCAGCCGCATTCCGGCTCGCAGGCGAACGCCGGCGCCTATCTGGCGCTGGTGCAGCCGGGCGATCCCATCATGGGGATGAGCCTCGATCACGGCGGCCACCTCACCCACGGGGCGAAGGTCAATTTCTCGGGAAAGTTCTTCCGCGCCACTCAATACGGCATTCGCCCCGACACGGGCGAGATCGACTATGAGCAGGTGCGACGCCTGGCGGAGGAGCATCGCCCGAAGATGATCATCGCGGGCTTCTCCGCCTACTCGCGCGTGATCGATTGGGCGCGCTTTGCGGTGATCGCCAAGAGCGTCGGCGCTTATTTCGTGGTCGACATGGCGCACGTTGCGGGTCTCGTCGCGACCGGGTTTTATCCGAATCCGCTGCCGCATGCCGATGTGGTGACTACCACTACGCATAAGACGCTGCGGGGCCCTCGTGGTGGGCTCATCCTCGCGAAGAAGAACGACGAGATCACGAAGAAGCTGCAATCGATCGTGTTTCCGGGCACGCAGGGCGGCCCGCTGATGCACGTCATCGCCGCGAAAGCGGTGGCTTTTCTGGAAGCGCTGCAACCGGAATTCAAGGGACTACCAACGACAGGTGTTGGCGAACTCGCGCGCACTGGCGGCGCGCCTGGCGAAGAACGGCTTCCAGATCGTCTCCGGCGGTACGGACAATCACCTGTTCCTACTGAGCCTCGCGGATCGCAATATCACCGGTAAAGATGCCGATGCGGCGCTCGGCAAAGCCAACATCACGGTGAACAAGAACGCCGTTCCGAACGATCCGCGGCCGCCAATGGTGACGAGCGGACTGCGTCTCGGCTCGCCGGCTTCGACGACACGCGGCTTCAAGGAGCGTGAGATCGAGCAGGTGGCTGACTTCATCACGACGATTGTCGACGCTGAAGGCTCAGAGGCTGCCATCGAGAAAGTCCGGCCGCAGGTGATCGAGCTCTGCCGCCGCTTTCCGGTGTACGGCGCGTAACGCGTTAGAGTCGCACCCGCCGCATGTATTGCCCCTTTTGCGGCCATGTAGAGACTAAGGTGACCGACTCCCGCCTCGCGGGGGAAGGGCGCCAGATTCGCCGCCGCCGGGAGTGCCTCTCGTGCGGTGAGCGCTTCACCACGTTCGAGACTGCCGAACTCGTCATGCCCATGGTGGTGAAGGGCGACCGCAGCCGCGAGGCGTTCGATGAAGCGAAGCTGCGCTCGGGCATGGAGAAAGCGCTCGAGAAGCGGCCGGTACCGCGTGAGCAGTTGGACGAGGCGTTGAGTCGCATCACGCACAAGGTGCGTAACCTCGGTGACCGTGAGGTGCAGTCGCGCGCGATCGGCGAGCTTGTCATGGACGAGCTGCGGCAGTTGGATGAGGTCGCGTACGTTCGCTTCGCTTCCGTCTATCGGCACTTCGAGGATGTCGAAGCCTTCCACGAGGAAATCCGCAAGCTTCGCGACCAGCGCGACGTCAATCAACCTGCCCCGCAGCCGAAGCGCGCCACCAGGCGACAGCCGGCGCAGGATCGCGATCAGCTGTCGCTGTTGCCGCCGGAGTCCCCCTCAGCGGAAGAGCCCGCTGCCGGAGACGGAAACAAGTGAGGCGATCGACTCGTGTTCACCGACTTTGATCGCAGAGCGATGGCTCGCGCGCTCGAGCTCGCCGAGCGCGGTCTCGAGACGACTCAGCCGAATCCACGGGTCGGCTGCGTCATCGCACAAGGTGAGGAAATCGTCGGTGAGGGATGGCATGAGCGCGCGGGTGAGCCCCACGCCGAGATAAATGCGTTAGGTGTGGCCGGCCCCAGAGCGGCTGGCGCAACTGCCTATGTCACATTGGAGCCGTGTAGCCATCACGGGCGTACGCCTCCCTGCGTCGACGCACTGATTGCCGCGCGGTTGGCGCGCGTCGTCTTTGCGTTGGAAGATCCCAACCCTCGAGTGAGCGGTCGAGGCGCGGAGGCGCTGCGGCAAGCGGGAGTGATCGTTGAGTCGGACCTCATGGCAGCGGAAGCCGCCGAGCTCAATCCCGGCTTCCTGAAGCGCATGTGCGTCGGGCGGCCATGGGTGAGGGTGAAGCTCGCAATGAGCCTCGATGGTCGCACGGCGCTGGGCAATGGCGCCAGCCAGTGGATCACCGGTCCGGCTGCGCGTGAGGATGTGCAGCACTGGCGTGCCCGCAGCTCTGCGATTCTGACGGGTATCGGCACTGTGCTCGCGGATGATCCGCGGCTCGACGTGCGCCTGCCGGATCTGCCTTCGGGACGCCCGCGGCTGCAGCCCTTGCGGGTCATACTCGATGCTCAGTTGCCGACACCGCCCGGCGCGAAGATGCTGGCGACCGGAGGAAGCACCCTCATCATGACGGCGGCGAATCAGGGCGAGAATGAAGTCGAGCGGCAGAATCGGCGCTCTCGGCTGGTGGAGCGTGGTGCCGCAGTCGAGGAAGTGCCCGTCTCCGAGGCTGGTGCCGCGGCCGGCACGACCCGCTTGAGCCTGCCCGACGTGCTGGACCGGCTCGGCCAGCGCGAGATCAACGAGCTGTGGGTCGAGGCTGGGGCCCGGCTCGCCGGCAGGCTGTTGGACGAATCGCTGGCCGATGGACTCGTTCTATACATGGCGCCCAAGCTACTTGGTTCGAACGCGCGTCCGCTCGCCGACATCGCAGATGTGCAAAAGCTGAAGGATGCGCGACGGCTCGCCATCGTCGAGACGCGGCAGATCGGAGAGGATCTGCGAATTCGGCTGCGCAGGGCCGGCGACTCTGCCGCCCGCGGCACAAAAGCAGGAGGGTAGCGCTTGTTCACAGGTATCGTTCTGGACGTCGGCAGGGTAGTCAGCCGCGAGGCGCGTGGTGGTGACACGCGCGTCGTGATCGCTTTCGATCGACTCGATCCATCGGGGATCCATGTAGGTGACAGCATTTGTGTCCAGGGATGTTGTCTGACGGCAGTCGAGCTACGCGATCGGACGTTCGCAGCCGACGTATCTCGCGAGACCCTCTCGTTGACAACACTCGGGGATCTCCGCGCCGGCTCCCCGGTCAACCTGGAGCCCTCCCTCCGCGCGGGCGATCCCCTCGGCGGGCATCTGGTCTCCGGCCATGTCGACGGTGTCGCTGAGATCACGGCGATGAGCGGCGATGCGCGCTCGACGAGAATCGAGGTTTCCGTTCCGTCTGCCCTTGCCCGCTATATCGCCCGCAAGGGCTCCGTTGCAATCGATGGCGTGAGTCTCACAGTGAACGAGGTGCAAGGCGCCACGTTCGGCATCAACCTCATTCCCCATACACAAGCCGTGACGACCCTCGGCGCGCTACGTGTCGGAACGCGCGTCAACCTCGAGATCGACCAGATCGCCCGATATGTCGAGCGGCTTCTGTCCGAGGCGGAGCCGCTGAAACCTGTACGGTGACCTCAGGCCTTAGGTTCCGGGGAGAGCAAGCGCGGCCAGGATCCTGGTGATGTCGCGCTTGGGCAGGGTGATGGAACGCGTAACAACCTCGATCACCCTCGTCCGTAGAACCTCAGAGAGTCGCCCAACGGCGATTTTCTGGTCCTTGCTGTGCTCGGCCTCGAGTTGATCAAGCGGATAACCATGGAGCTCGGTGCAATCGAGCCACGAGTCATACCTCAGGAACGCATGACTTGCGGCGTCGATTTCCAATTGACCGGCCATCAAGTCCGGTCGTTCTTCTTGTACTCTGTTACTTCGGAATTGATAAGGAACAGGAGGGGCTTGGGCTCGATGCACGCGAGCACGCAATACTTGTACTTGGGGTTGCGCAGGCTCTGAACGTACACATGTACGACGTCCCCCGTCCGAAGCGCCATGCGCGAGCCAACGCTTCACTCGCCGGGGTGTGGATCGGCCAGATGCTGAATCAGCGGAACCGGATCGTCGGACAACGCGGCAATCGCCTCGACGGCGATCTCGCCACAACGTGGCGTCGCCCTGTAAGCCGCATCGTGCGTCCTTTTCTTCAGCTCCGAGAATGTGAGCCTTCCGAACTCCTCGATTGCTTGGTCCAAGCATTCCAGGTCGCTCACGCTGAATACGTCGATCTCAGCCTCACGCAGTGCCACCACAGTGTTACCGTCGACGCGCAGGGCTCCTGGTGCGGGCTCGTACCGGTTTCCGCTGTCGCCGCGCAGCCATTTTCAGGATGTCATAGGCCCCTTGTGGAACGGGGCCATGCGGTAGAGCGTGGTGCGCATCTCCAAAGATGAACCGACCGTAGCGGTGAAGATGATGCTTATCTGCTAGGTACAGCACCTTCAGCGTGGCGTATAGGTCCTGATCGCGAACCCGTCGCGCCACGTAAAGCAGCGCTTCGGTTGCTTTCTCAGGGTCGAATTTGAAGGGTCCCATCGGCTTACCACAAGTGAGTCTGTCACCCGTGACCGAGACTCTGATGACGCAGTATAGCACTACGCGGGTGGCGGCCTACGACAAGTGAAGTGTGTCACAGCTGGGTTCTCGAGGCTAACGTTGTAACGGACGGTCAAACCGGTGGTATGACTGTTTGGTACTGAATCGACGCGTGGTACCAACCGTAGCGACGGCGTTTGGCGCCGAGGTCGCATTGTAGCGGCCGATCACACGTAGCTCTCTATTTCGAGCGGCTGTTGGATCATTCCAACAGCTCAAGGGCATTTCTGCACAGTCGCTGAACGGTGTGCGCGGCGGGCTCGCTGCGAGCCAGCCTCGCGGCCTGACCAGCCCACGCTTGCATATTGCGCAAAGTGTTGCGCTGCGCGGCCTCCCGCCGCATGGGACCAGTCAAACCGCGCTGGACTGGATAGGGGGCAGGCTCTGGCGCATCAGATGCAGCGGCTTCAACGACGTACTGAGTCGCAATGGCGCGGCCTGCACGTCCACTGAAGGCTCGGGTAAGCGTCGTGCCTTCTGGTCGTAGATCTGCGAGAGCTTCAGACGATGCGCTCGGAAGTTGGGCTTCCGGGCAGCGTAAAAATCCCGTGCCAATCTGTACGGCGCTGGCCCCGAGCGTCAATGCCGCGGCGATGCCGCGCGCATCGGCGATTCCACCCGTGGCCACAACCGGCAGACGCACCGCATCCACCACTTGCGGCAGGAGCGCGAACAGTCCCACTTGCTGCCGTTCTGCTGCCGCGTTATCGAAGCATCCGCGGTGACCTCCAGCCTCCATCCCCTGCGCGACGATGACATCCGCTCCGGCTGCTTCCGCCAGGATGGCCTCTTTGACGGTGGTGGCGACGGCATACCAGGCGATTCCAGCAGTTTTGAGGGCTGTCACGAGATCGGAGGGGAACACGCCCATGATGGAGGAGGCGACGGCAGGCCTAACCGACAGCAGCGCTTCGCTTTGGGCCGGGAAGTCGCGGGGGATTTCATCGGCCGCGCTTTCGGGAACCGGCGGTCCCCACTGGCCGAGAAACTGACGCACTCGCGCCTCGTGCTCGGAGCTGCGGGCCGGCGGGCTCGGGTACCCAGAGGTTGATCTGGAACGGAGCCGCCGAAGCGCCCGCACCGTTTCGGCCCACTCGCCCATTTCCTGCGGGCCGAAGAGCAGAGCGCCGCACGCACCCATTCCGCCGGCTTGCCCGACGGCGATGCTCAAAGACGGTGGGCATACGCCTGCCATCGGGGCGAGCAAAATCGGCACTCGCAGTCCGAATCGGCGGCAGAAATCGTCACAACGGTCGCTCAGTGTGCTCATGGTCACCACCTGATCCCGACACCCGGTCTGCCATCAATTATGGCGAGGCCGACGATAGCCGGCGGCGCGGATGCGCATGCCGACAGTTCGACCGGCGGCACCCAGCATGAGGCAGACCGTCCCGCTGGGGCATTACCCTATGGCACCATTGCGTTGATCGCATCGTTGGAGCCCGAAATGCCGAAGCCGCCGTCACGGACATTCGTGAAATTCCCTTTGTGGCGCCTGTTATTGACCGCCGGCTTGCTCGCAGCCGCGCCGCTCGCGCTGGCTGCGCCGCCCGCGGTCGGCCAGCCGGCCCCGCAGCTCGTCGTGCCGCAGCTCGACGGCCATCAGTTCGACCTTGCGAAGCTCCGCGGCAAGGTGGTGCTGGTGAACGTATGGGCGACCTGGTGCTCGCCCTGTCGCGTCGAGATGCCGACCCTCAATGCGTTCTACCGTCGCTATCATTCGCACGGGCTCGTTCTCCTGGGCCTCAGCATCGATGAGGCGTCGGACGCTGCGCAGGTGCAGCAGGTCATGCGGCAGTTCAGCTATCCGGCGGCGCTCGCGAGCGCCGCCAAGATCAATGGCTTCGGGGATCCGATCGCGGTCCCGATCACATACGTGATCGATGCCCACGGGGTGATTCGCGCGCAGTTGCAGGCCGAGGGGCCTTCCGGCGTCTCCGAGCAGGCGCTGGAAGCGGCCGTATTGCCGCTGCTCGGACGGGGGTAGGGGTAACTAGGAGGTGGCCGGCAGAGGCCGGCGCAACTGCCGATAAACCGCGGCAGGTATACTTGAGGCACTTACTTCGAGGCGATCCCATGTCCAAAGTCCTGCCCCTTTCCGGCAAACCGGCCCCACCAGCCGGCTCCCCGGCCTGAATTCCGTCGAGGAGATCGTCGCCGACCTCAAGGCCGGGCGCATGGTCCTGATCATGGACGACGAGGACCGCGAGAATGAGGGCGATCTCATCATGGCGGCGGAGCTGGCGACGCCGGAGGCCGTGGCTTCATGATCCGCCACACGAGCGGCATCATCTGCGTGCCTATGCAAGAGGACCGGCTGACGCGCCTCGACCTGCCGCAGATGGTCGCGAGCAACAGCGAGTCGCATCGCACCGCCTTCACGGTGTCCGTGGACGTGCACGCCGGGATGACGACCGGCGTTTCTTCGAGCGACCGGGTGGCGACCATCCACGCGTTGGCGGACGCCCGCTCGACGCCGGTCGACTTCGCGCGGCCCGGTCATATCTTTCCGCTGCGCTCGCGTCGGGGCGGGGTTCCGTGAGGACCGGACACACGGAGGCCGCCGTGGACCTCTGCCGGATGGCTGGCCTGCAGCCGGTGGGCGTCCTCGGTGAGGTGATAACGAGGACGGCACGATGGCGCGGCGGCCGGAGCTCGAGTCTTTCGCGAGGCACCATGGGCTCAAGGTCGGCACGATCGCCGACCTCATCCGCTACCGGCTGCGCAACGAGCGCTCGGTCGAGCGGGTGAAGGCGCAGCCCGTGCAGACTGAGCTCGGCGAGTTCACGCTTTACGCCTACGAGGACCGCGTCAGCCAGGAAGTACATCTCGCGCTGACTCGCGGCAAGCTTCGCGGTGACGAGTCGCCGCTCGTCCGGGTGCATGTGGTGGATCCGCTGCGCGACCTGCTTGGCATCCGGGCGGAACCCGTGGCCTGGACGCTGCGGGCGGCCATGGAGCGGATAGCGCGCGCCGGCAGCGGCGTCATCGTGATCCTGCGGGATCGTCATCGCCCGACGACCTGCTGGAGTCGGTGCGAACGTTGGCGGCGCCGGGCAATGGGGAGGGTCAGCCGGATGCGGCGCCGGCGCACCCGCTCCGCGGCGAGATGGCGAAGTGCTGCGGACCTTTGGTGTGGGCGCGCAGATCGTGAAGGATCTCGGGGTGCGCCGGATGCGGGTGCTGTCGGCGCCGAAGCAAATACACGGCATCTCAGGGTTTGGTCTGGAGATTGAGAGTTACGTCGGAGAGGACGTTTGACCGCACCGCGCGTTCTCGAGGGCGAGATCGTCGCCCGCGGCCGCAGGGTGGCCATCGTCGCGGCGAGGTTCAACGATTTCATTGTCGCGAGTCTCCTCAAGGGCGCTACCGCGGCCTGGCTCGAGCACGGCGGCCCCGCCGAGGACCTGCTGATCGCGCGGGTGCCCGGGGCGTTCGAGCTCCCGGTCGTAGCGCGCAAGCTCGCTGTGTCAGGACGCTATGACGCGGTAGTGGCGCTTGGCTGTGTCATTCGCGGGGATACGCCGCACTTCGAGTACATCTCGGGTGAGTGCGCGCGGGGCTGCAGCTCGCGAGCCTGGAGACCGGCGTGCCCGTCATCTTCGGGTGTCCCACCGTCGAGACGGTGGACCAGGCGCTCGAGCGCGCAGCTACGACCACCGGCGACGAGGGTGGCGAGCCATGGCGGCCGCCTTGGAGATGGCGAGCCTCATGGCGCGCCTCTCGTCCTGACATTGGATGCGCGACGACCTCACGATGCCGTCCGAGCCCTCCAGCCGCACGCTCTCCAGCCAGCGCTCGGTCGCGCGCAAGCTCGCGATGCAGGCGCTGTATCGCTGGCAGCTCAACGATTGCCCCTGGCAGGACCTGGTGCAGGAGTTCCGCGACGCGGAGGATATGCCGCGTGCGGATGGCGAGTACTTCCGCGAGCTCGTCGAGGGCGTCTGGCGCGACCGCGAAGCGCTGGACGCGGATCTGTCCTCGTGGGCGGACCGGGGTCCCGCGCTCCTCGATCCGATAGAGCACGCCGTCCTCCTCATCGGCATCTATGAGCTTCGTCACCGCCAGGACGTGCCGTACCGTGTCGCCATCAGCGAGGCGGTGAGCCTTGGCCAAGCGCTTCGGCGCCACCGACGGCCACAAGTACGTCAACGCGGTGTTGGATCGGGCGGCGCGCGCTCTGCGTCCCGACGAGCATTGATCGCGTGTCTCTGTCCGAATTCGACCTCATCGAGCGGTACTTCCGCGGCTGCGGGGCGAAGCGCGCCGATGTCCGCGTGGGTGTTGGAGATGACGCGGCGATTCTCGAGTGCCCCGCTGGCGCGGAGCTGGTCGCCGCCGTGGACAGCCTGGTCGATGGCGTACATTTTCCGCACGGCTCGCCGCCGGCCTCCGTCGGCCACCGCGCGCTGGCCGTCAACCTGAGCGATCTGGCTGCCATGGGCGCCCGCCCGGCCTGGGCTCTCCTTGCGCTGACTCTGCCGCAGGCCGACGAGTCCTGGCTGTCGGAGTTTGCGGCGGGCATGGCCGCACTGGCGCGCGCTCATGAGGTCGCACTCGTCGGTGGCGACACGACGTCCGGGCCGCTATGCGTCACCGTCACGGTCCTCGGGCACGTGCAGCGCTCATCCGCGCTGCTCCGGTCGGGAGGCCGACCCGGGGATGCGGTCTTCGTGTCGGGAACACCTGGCGATGCAGCCGCGGGCCTCGCCGATCGAGCAGGGCAGACTCACTGCCGTCGGTGAGGTGGCGGCGTATCTGCGCGAGCGATTTCTCTACCCGGCTCCGCGGCTCGCCCTTGGGGAACGTCTGCGTCGCTACGTCAGCGCCTGCATAGATGTGTCCGACGGCTTGCTGGGCGATGCGGGCAAGCTGGCGCGCGCCAGCGGCTGCGGCGTCGAGATCTCCCATTCCGAAGTGCCGGTCTCGGAGGCGCTGCTGCGCGCGGTGGGCGAGGAGCGTGCGCGCGAGCTCGCACTGACCGGCGGCGATGATTACGAATTGTGCTTCAGCGTGCGGCCCGCTCACGTCGCAAGACTGCTGGCGGAGTTACCGCCGGAGCGCTGGGGCTATACGCGCATCGGCACGTTGCGCGAGGCCCCAGGCGCGGACGTTGTCCGCGATGGCACCGTGATGAGCCTGTCGCATTCCGGCTACGATCATTTCAGCTGACTTCACATAACTGACGTGACTTCACATAACCAGTTCGAAAGCAACTGAGTAAGCGGCCCAGGGCCGTTCCCTGGGCCGCGGGATGAATCCCGTCAGATGGTTGGCCGCGCAAATCGCCGGGAGCGATTTGCGCCAATCATCACAGTCACGCGCGGCCTCTGTCCGTATCCTCTCGGACGTTCCACGAGCCGCTGCTACTCCATGTCCGTACCCGCCAAAGGACCTACTGCTTCGCCCAGGGCCGCACCGCGCGGCATCCCGGAGAGGATTGGCAAGTACATGGTCATCAAGGAGGTGGGTCGCGGCAGCACCGGTGTGGTGTATCTGTCGCACGATGCCTACTACGGGCGCGACGTCGCGATCAAGGTCTACAACATGGACCCGGGCGCGGACGAAGAGCGCGCACACACGGCGCGCAAGATGTTTCTGTCCGAGGCGCACCTGGTCGGGATGCTGCAACATCCGCACATCCTGCCCATCTATGACGCGGGCGAGGAGAACGGCCACTGCTACATCGTGATGGAGCACGTGCACGGCGCACGGACGCTGGCGGCCTACTGCCGCCCGGACAACCTCCTCAGAATCGACGACACGGTGGAGATCGTCTTCAAGTGCGCGAAGGCGCTGCACTACGCGCACTCGCGCGGCGTCATCCACCGCGACATCAAGCCCTCCAACATCATGCTCACGCAGGACAGCGACGTGCGCATCATCGACTTCGGCATTGCGCTGGTGTCGGACTCGGAGATCTCGCGCATCGAGGGTATCGCGGGCAGCCCCTCGTACATGTCGCCGGAGCAGGTGCAGAGCCTCGAGCTCACCAATCGGTCCGATCTCTACTCGCTCGGCGCGGTGATGTACGAGCTGCTGACGGGCTCGCGCCCGTTCCGCGCCGGCAACCTGCAGAAGCTGTTGCACCAGATCGTTTATGCCACGCCGCCACCGATCCACACGCTGCGCAAGGACGTGCCCGAGGAGCTGGAGAACGTCGTGGCGACCGCGTTGCAGAAGGAGCCTGC
Organism: uncultured Pseudomonadota bacterium; assembly: GCA_963812925.1. GTDB lineage: Bacteria > Pseudomonadota > Gammaproteobacteria > Steroidobacterales > Steroidobacteraceae > 13-2-20CM-66-19. The sequence continues at coordinate 164,864 of CAWEXF010000018.1, forward strand.
GAAGCGACAGAAGAGCGGGCTCGACTTCGCCGCCGAGCTCACCCGTGTCCACCAGCGGTTGCGCGAGGCCAACGCGCGCATCGACCGGCAGGAGCAGTTTGGTGTCCTGCGGCGCCTGAAGTTCTTCCACGAGTTCTCCCATGCGGAGATCTGGGAGGTGCTGCGCGCGAGCAGCTGGCAGGACTACTCGCAGGGCGAGGAGATCGTCAAGGAGGGTGAGATGGATGACCGCTTCTACATCCTGGTGTCCGGCGGCTGCGCGGTCGAGCGGCACGGACGGCGCATCGGCGCCCTCGACAACGGCGACTGCTTCGGCGAGGCGAGCTACGTGCCGGGCGCCAAGCGAACGGCCACCATCCGCGCCGCGAGCGCGGTGACGGTGCTCAAGGTGAGCTCGACCCTGCTCGAGCAGGTGTCGGCGTCGTGTCAGCTACGGTTCAATCGTGTGTTCCTGCGGTCCCTCATTGGGCGGCTGCAGGGTGTAGAGCAGCAGCCGGCGCATTCCATCGCCGGCTGAACCCGTCTGAATCCAGGAACAGGGATGTGCCCCGCCGCCGAAGGTGGCGGGGCCGCGAGCAAAAACCACGCTTTTTGATCGCGGCGCGCTGGGCCGGGCAGGAGCCCGGATCCAGCGCTTCAAACCATTCTGCTGTACATTCCGGCCCGTGCACATCCTGCTCATCGAGGACGATACCGAGGCCGCGCGGGTCCTCGTCAAGGGACTGCGCGAGAGCGGCTACACGGTCGATCACGCCGCCGACGGGCGTGACGGGCTCTCCCGCGCACTCGCGGGCAAGCTCGATCTGATCGTCACCGACCGGATGCTGCCTCACATCGATGGGCTGGCGATCATTCAACAGTTGCGGCGGGCGCGGCTCGCGACGCCGGTACTGGTCCTGAGCGCTCTCGGTACGGTCGACGATCGCATCCGCGGCCTCAAGGCGGGCGGCGACGACTACCTCACCAAGCCGTTTGCCTTCGCGGAGCTGCTGGCGCGCATCGAGGCGCTGCTGCGCCGGCATGCGAGCGCTTCCGAAGCGACGGTGCTGCGGGTAGCGGACCTGGAATTCGACCTGCTCGCCCGCAAGGTCGCGCGGGCCGGCCGCGAGATCGAGCTCACCGCGCGCGAGCAGAAGCTGCTCGAGTTCCTCATGCGGCGGGAAGGGCAGGTGGTCACTCGGACGATGCTGCTCGAGGGCGTCTGGGACCTGCACTTCGATCCGCAGAGCAATCTCGTCGACGTGCACATCAGCCGCCTGCGCCAGGCGATCGATCGCGGCGCGGAGCGGGCTCTCATCCACACCGTGCGCGGCTCGGGATACGTCCTGCAGGGAGGAAGACGAGTGAAGGAGGGGCGCCGCTGGGGGCTTTTCAACACATCCGCCTTCCGGATGTCGATGGGCTACACCTTCCTGGTCACGCTGGCCGTGTGCGTCACGCTCGGCAGCGCATACCTGCTGACCCAAAGCATCATTACCAGCGACGTCGACCTGATCATCGGCACCGAGCTCAAGAGCCTCGAGAACCAGTACACACGCAGCGGCATTCCCGGAGTCACCGACGAGATCAATCTGCGCATCGACAGCTGGGGGCGGATCGGTGCGGTCTACATGCTCGCGGACCCCAAGTTCAATCGCCTCGCCGGCAACGTCACCAACTGGCCGTTCGACGGCGCGCCGGCCGACCCCTGGCCGGAGTTTCGCATCGAGTCCATCGAGCCCGGACAGCGCTCCGTTCACCCCGTGCGGGCGTCCGTGCGCAAGCTCCCGAACGGCGACTGGCTGCTCGTCGGCACCGACATGTCGCAGGACCGCAGGTACGTGCGGACCTTTCAGATCGCCACGCTCTGGGGCATCGGCCTATCGATCCTGGCGGCCGGGATTGCCGGCTTTTCGTTCAGCTTCCGCCTCGCACGCCGTGTCAGTGACGTCACCGATACCTGCGTGCGGATCATGTCGGGCGAGCAGGGGCACCGGCTTCCCGTGGTCGGCACCAGCGACGAGTTCGATGCCCTCGCGGCCTCGGTGAATCGGGTGCTCGATCGGCTGGAGGAGCAAACGCGCACGCTGCGTGCGACCTTTGACAGCGTTGCGCACGATCTGCGTGCACCCCTGCATCGCCTGCGCACACGCATGGATGCGGTGCTGCGGCTGCCGGCGCTCGAGTCAGGTATCCGGGAGCCGGTGGAGTCGTCGCTGCGGGAAGTCGACCGACTGCAACGCACTCTGGCTACGCTGCTGCAGATCGCGCTCGCCGAGTCAGGAGCGCCGCTCGCATCGCCTGCGCCGGTGGACGTCGGTGAGCTGGCCGAAGAGATGGCGGAGCTGTTCGAGCCGGTGGCGCGCGAGAGCGGCCTGACGCTGGCCGCGCATGCGGATCATGGAGTAGTTGTCGAAGGCAACCGGCAGTTGCTCGCGCAGCTCATCACCAATCTGCTGGAGAACGCGCTCAAGTACGTGCCCTCGGGCGGCCGGATCGATGTAGCAGTGAAGCGGCTTGCCGAGCGCGCGGATCTCATCATCAGCGACAACGGCCCGGGCATGCCGGCGGAGGACCGACTGCGGGCCGGGCAGCCGTTCGCGCGTGTGGGGACGCGTTCCGGACTCGAGGGCAGCGGGCTCGGGCTGTCGCTGGTCTCGGCGATCGCGCGCCTGCATCGGGCACGTCTCACACTGGAGAGCAACGACCCCGGGCTACGCGCCGAGGTCAGCCTGCCGCTTGCCAGCGCTCAAGTGGCTGCGGCGTCTTTGTCGCGCTCGATGAGCGCGTAAGCGGAGTGATTGTGAATGGACTCGAAATTCTCCGACTCCACGACGTACGCGGCGATCCGATCATCGGCGTTGAGGCGGGTAGCGACGTCACGCACCATGTCTTCGACGAACTTCGGGTTGTCGTAAGCACGCTCGGTCACGAACTTCTCGTCGGGACGCTTCAGGATGCCGTAGAGCTCGCAGGAGGCCTCGCTCTCAGCGATCTCGATGAGCTCCTCGATCCACATGTGGTGGCGCAGGCGCGCGGAGATGGTCACGTGCGAGCGCTGATTGTGCGCGCCGTAGTCTGAGATGCGCTTGGAGCAGGGGCAGAGACTGGTCACGGGCACGATCACCTTCACCCACATCTCGGTGTGATCACCGCGACGCTCGCCGATGAGGCTCGCGTGGTAATCCATCAGGCTCTCCACGCCCGAGACTGGCGCGCGCTTCATCACGAAGAAGGGGAAGGTCATCTCGATATGGCCGACGTCGGCCTCGAGACGCTGGGTCATGGTGGCGAGCATGCCGCGGAAGGACTCGACGGAAATCTCGCGCTCACCGTGCAGGATCTCGACGAAGCGCGACATGTGCGTGCCTTTGAAGTTGTGCGGCAGGCTGACGTACATGTTGAACGTGGCGATGGTGTGCTGCTCGCCGGCGGAGCGGTCCTTCACCCGCACGGGATGGCGGATGTCCTTGATGCCGACGCGGTTGATGGGCAGCCGACGGGTGTCGGCCCGGCCCTGCACGTCCTCGACTTCGGCCAGAAAGGGCCGGGGCGACTTGGCGCTGGCGGGAGGAGGGGTCATGGGTAAAGCCTACCGGATCGGTGCACACCGCACCTATATCTGTCGAGGTATGTGCCTAAATCCGGGCGGAAGGTTGCTTTTCAACCCTCAGGCGCTGCCAACCGAGCGAATGCGATCGTGGGGCTGCAGGGACCACCAGCGCTCGACGGTGGCGGCAAGGCTCTGGGCATCAAGGCCGGCCGCGGCCAGGCAGGAGTCGCGTGAGCCGTGCTCGATGAACCGGTCGGGGATGCCGATCTGCAGCAGCGGCAGGGAGAGGCCCTCGGCCGCGAGGAGCTCGGCGATGGCGGAGCCGGCGCCGCCCTGCACGGCGTTCTCCTCCAGGGTGATGAAGGCGCGGTGCCTGCCGGCCAGCTCCAGAACGAGCGCTTCATCGAGCGGCTTCACGAACCGCATGTTCACCAGGGTGGCATCGAGCCGCTCGGCGATGCGCGTCGCGGGTTCCAACATGGGGCCGAAGGCGAGCAACGCGAGCCCGCAGCGACCTTCGCGCTTCAGCAGCGCGCGGCCGACCGGGAGGGCGGTGAAGGCCTTCTCGAGCGCCACGCCGGGGCCGGTGCCGCGCGGATAGCGCACGACACTCGGGCAGGAGAGGGTGGTGCCGGTGTAGAGCATCTGCCGGCATTCGTTCTCGTCGCTCGGGGCCATGATGACGAGGTTGGGAATGCAGCGCAGGTAGGAGAGGTCGTAGCTGCCCTGGTGCGTGGCGCCGTCACTGCCGACGAGTCCGGCGCGGTCGAGAGCGAACAGAACGGGAAGGTTCTGCAGGGCGACGTCGTGAATGAGCTGGTCGTAGGCGCGCTGCAGGAACGTGGAATAGATGGCCACGACGGGTTTCAGACCCTCGGTGGCGAGTCCGGCGGCGAACGTGACGGCGTGCTGCTCCGCGATGGCCACGTCGAAATAGCGATCGGGGAAGCGCTTGGAGAACTCCACCAGGCCCGAGCCCTCGCGCATCGCGGGCGTGATGCCGGTGATGCGTGGATCCTGCTCCGCCATGTCGCAGAGCCACTTGCCGAAGATCTGCGAATAGGAAGGCCCGGAGGAGGCTTCCTTGAAGATGGTGCCGCTCACCGGATCGAAGGGGCCCGGCCCGTGCCACTTGATCGGGTCGGCCTCTGCCGGCGCATAGCCCTTGCCCTTACGGGTGACCACGTGCAGGAACTGCGGGCCGCCGAGCTTCTTGACGTTGCGCAGCGTGCTGACCAGCGCGCGTACGTCGTGGCCGTCCATGGGACCGATGTAGTTGAAGCCGAGCTCCTCGAACAGCGTCCCGGGGAGGACCATGCCCTTCAGATGCTCCTCCGAGCGGCGCGCGAGCTCCCAGATCGGCGGGATGGGCTTCAACACCTTCTTGCCGCCTTCGCGCAGGTGTCGGTAGACGCGCCCGGAAAGGGCGGCGGCGAAGTAGTTGGAGAGCGCGCCGACGTTCTCCGAGATCGACATGTCGTTGTCGTTGAGAATGACCAGCAGATCCGTCGGTAGCGAGCCCGCGTGATTCAGCGCCTCGAACGCCATGCCCGCGGTCATCGCGCCATCACCGATGATGGCTACCACGCGCCGCGATTCGCCGAGGCGTCCAGCCGCGACCGCCATGCCCAGCGCCGCGCTGATCGAGGTGCTGGAATGGCCGACGCCAAACGTGTCGTAAGGGCTCTCCGACCGTGTCGGGAAAGGCGCGAGGCCGCCCGGCTGCTTGATCGTGTGCAGCAGGTTGCGCCGCCCCGTCAGCACTTTGTGCGGATACGCCTGATGTCCCACGTCCCAGACCAGCCGGTCATGTGGCGTGTCGAAGACATAATGCAGCGCGACGGCAAGCTCCACCGCGCCCAGGCCGGCAGCGAAGTGGCCGCCACGGGTACTGACGGTGTGAATCAGGAACTGGCGCAGCTCCTGCGCCACCTCCGGCAATTTCGCCACAGGCACCTGGCGAAGATCAGCGGGTGACGCGATCGCGTCGAGCAGCGGATAAGCGTTCGGCGGGGAAGTCATCTTTTGCAGTCTACACTGGCGTGCGGCAGCACTCCCAGTCGTCTATTGTTGCAGAACCACAACAGAGCTTTCAGCATCATTTTTGGCCCATGGGGGCCCCATCCTGAGATTCGGCCATATTGAATGGCTCGGGTTCAACTTGGCCATTACGCTTTAGTAGTATCTCGACCCGCTGCTGCGCCGCCTTGAGCGAGCCCTGGCAGTGTCGCGTGAGCTCCACACCCCGCTCGAAGGTCTTCAAGGCCTCATCGAGCGGCAGGTCGCCCCGCTCCAGGCGGGCAACCAGCGCTTCGAGCTCCGCCAGCGCCTGCTCGAAATCCGGTGTTTTGCTCTCGGGCATAAACCGGGCAACGTTATACAGGCGTGGCGGCGCCGGTCAATGTGATTGACGCGCCGAGACCTGGGGCTTACAGTCGCAGCCCACGTTAGACCCAGTCTAAGACAGGAGAGCGGCATGAATCTCAAAGGCAGCAAGACCGAGAAGAACCTGAAAGACGCGTTCGCGGGCGAGTCCCAGGCGAACCGCCGGTACCTGTACTTCGCAGCCAAGGCGGACGTCGAGGGATTCAATGACGTATCGGCCGTCTTCCGCTCGACAGCCGAGGGCGAGACTGGTCACGCGCACGGCCACCTCGAGTATCTCGAGGCGGTGGGCGACCCGGCCACCGGGCTGCCGATCGGCGACACCAAGCTCAACCTGAAGGCCGCGATCGCGGGCGAGACCCACGAATATACGGACATGTACCCGGGAATGGCGAAGTCGGCTCGCGACGAAGGCTTCGCCGAGATCGCCGACTGGTTCGAGACCCTGGCCAAGGCCGAGCGCTCGCACGCCAATCGCTTCCAAAAGGCCCTTGACGCGATTTAGTTTGAAGCGATTTGGTTGACGCGCTGGATCCGGGCTCCTGCCCGGACCAGCGCGCCTCGGGCAGCGCCGAAGCGGCTAAGCGTGGTTTTTGCCCGGGGCTCCGCCAGATTTTTGTCGGCGCTGGATCCGGGCTCCCTGCCCGGCCCAGCGCGCCTCAGGCAAAAAACGCGGTTTTTGCCCGAGGCTCCGCCACCTGCGGCGGCGGGGCACATCCGTGTGCCTGGCGTAACACCGCGCTGACGGCCTTTTGCCTATGAGCTCTACACCCACTTCATTTGGCGGTGCGGGATCGCGGCAACCGGGTGCCAGCCGCGAGGGCAGCCTCGAGGCCCCCACCCGCCATCCGCTCGACTGGCGGAACCCCGCTTTCTACGATGAGGCCGCGCTCACCAAAGAGCTGGAGCGCGTATTCGACATCTGCCACGGCTGCCGCCGCTGCTTCAGTCTCTGCAACGCCTTCCCAACATTGTTCGATGCCGTGGACGCCTCCTCTGAGGGTGAGGTGCACGCGGTCGACAAGAAGGTTTTCTGGCAGGTCGTAGACCACTGCTACCTGTGCGACATGTGCTTCATGACGAAGTGCCCGTATGTGCCGCCGCATCCCTGGAATGTCGACTTCCCGCATTTGATGCTGCGTGCGAAGGCAGTGCACGACCGCAAGGAGGGCGTCGGCTTCCGCAATCGGGCGCTCTCCGCAACGGACACTGTCGGAAAGATCGCAGGCATTCCCGTGGTCGCGGAGATCGTCAACGCCGTCAACCGCTCGAGCCTCGGCCGCGCGGTGCTCGAGAAAACGCTCGGCGTCGACCGGACCGCGCCCATTCCGGAGTACCACTCCCGTACGGCGCGCAAGCGGCTGCGCCGTTTGGGCGGGAGCACCGGCGCCAAGGCGGTCCCGACTCCGGAGACGACGGGCAAAGTGGCGCTCTTCACCACCTGCTACGGCAATCGCAACGAGCCGCGGATCAACGAGGATCTGGTCGCCGTCTTCGAGCACAACGACATCCCGGTGACGCTCGTAGCTCAGGAGCGCTGCTGTGGCATGCCGCGTCTCGAGCTCGGGGACCTCGAGACGGTCGCCGAGCACAAGGAGCACAACATCCCGCAGCTCCTGGCCGCGATCGACTCCGGGCTGGACATCGTCGCTCCGATCCCCTCCTGCGTGCTGATGTTCAAGCAGGAGCTTCCGCTGATGTTTCCCGATGACGCCGCCGTGAAGCGTGTGGCCAAGCGCATCTTCGATCCCTTCGAGTACCTCATGCACCGCCATCGCGCGGGTCTCCTGCGCACGGACTTCAAGCGCTCGCTCGGCAAGGTGAGCTACCACGTCGCCTGCCACCTGCGTGTGCAGAACATCGGTCTGAAGACCCGCGATGTGCTGCGGCTCATCCCCGACACCACCGTCGAGCCGATCGAGCGCTGCTCCGGGCACAACGGCACCTACGGCGTGAAAAAGGAATTCCGCGCCGCCTCCATGAAGATCGGCCGGCCCGTGATCCAGCGTGTCCAGTCCGCCGCCGCCGAGCATTACGCCAGCGACTGCCCCATGGCGGGCGAGCAGATCCAGAGCGGCCTCGAGGGTGGACGGGAGCCGGAGCACCCGCTCAGCCTCCTGCGACTGGCTTACGGGATATAGGAGCGCGCGATGGACAAGCTCACCGGCGAAGATCTCATGGGCCTCGAGCGTTACGCCCGCGAGCGTCCCGCGTTCCGCGCCCGCGTGCTCGAGCACAAGCGCAATCGCAAGCTCGCTGTCGGCCCCAACGTCACCTGGTCCTTCGAAGACCGGCTGACCATGCAGTATCAAGTCCAGGAAATGCTGCGCGCCGAGCGCATCTTCGAGCCCGAGGGCATCCGCGAGGAGCTCGACGCCTACAACCCGCTGATTCCCGACGGCAGCAACTGGAAGGCGACTCTCCTCATCGAGTTTCCCGACGTCGACGAGCGCCAGCGCCAGCTCGCGCAGCTCATCGGCCTCGAAGACCGGTGCTGGGTGCAGGTGCGCGGCCACGACCGCGTATATGCGATCGCCGACGAAGACCTCGAGCGGGAGAACGCCGAGAAGACCTCAGCGGTGCATTTCCTTCGCTTCGAGCTCACCCCGCCCATGATCTCCGCTCTCGAAAGCGGAGCGGCGCTTGCTGCCGGCGTCGATCACGACCACTACCGCCATTCTGTGGACCCCGCTCCCGAGCCCGTGAGAGCCGCGCTAGTTCACGACTTGAAGTAAGATCCGCGGACGATGAATCAGTCCTACACCGCCTCCGACATCGAAGTCCTGAGCGGCCTAGAGCCCGTGCGCCGCCGCCCCGGGATGTACACGCATACCTCCCGGCCCAACCACATGGCCCACGAGGTCGTCGATAACAGCGTCGACGAGGCGATTGCCGGCTACTGCAAGCAGATCGACGTCACCCTCTTCAAGGACAACTCCCTGCAGGTCGCCGACGACGGCCGCGGCATGCCCGTCGACATCCATCCCAAGGAGAAAGTAAGCGGCGTCGAGCTCATCCTCACCCGGCTGCACGCCGGCGGCAAATTCTCCGACAAGACCTACAAGTTCTCCGGCGGCCTGCACGGCGTCGGCGTCTCCGTGGTCAATGCGCTCTCGAAGAACCTGGAGTGCTGGATCAAGCGCGGCGGCAAGGAATACAACATCAGCTTCAGGGACGGCAAGGTCCACTCCAAGCTCGAAGTCGTGGGCACCGTCGGCCAGCGCAATACCGGCACTACGGTGCGCTTCTGGCCCGACCCCAAGTTCTTCGACTCCGACAAGTTCTCCGTCCCCCAGCTCAAGCACACCCTGAAGGCCAAGGCCGTGCTCTGCCCCGGCCTGCGCATCACCTTCACCAACGAGGCCACCGGCGAGAAGGACGAGTGGTTCTACACCGGTGATCTCGGCGCCTACCTCCTCGAGGAGCTGGCCGACAACGAGCGCCTGCCCAACGAGCCGATCACCGGCCAGCGCGAGGAGGAGAGCGATGCGGTGAACTTCGCGCTGGTGTGGGCGCCGGCCGCGGAGACCGCGATCGGCGAGAGCTACGTCAACCTGATCCCGACGACCGAGGGCGGCACCCACGTCAACGGACTGCGGTCGGGCGTGGCGCAGGCCGTGCGCGAGTTCTGCGAGTTCCGCAACCTGGTGCCCCGCGGCGTCAAGCTCACCCCCGAGGACATCTGGGACAAAGCGAGCTACGTCCTCTCCGTCAAGATCCACGAGCCGCAGTTCGCCGGCCAGATGAAGGAGCGACTGGCCTCGCGTGATGCCGCTGGCCTGGTCGAAGGCTTCGCGCGCGACTCCGTGGCGCTCTGGCTCAACCGCCATCCCGACGCCGGCGAGCGCATCGCCCAGTTCGCCATCGCCAACGCCCAGGAGCGCGCCAAAGCCGCGCAGCGCGTCGTGCGCAAGCGCATCGCCGGCGGCCCCGCGCTCCCCGGCAAGCTGGCCGACTGCGCCAGCCAGGACCCGCGCCGCTCCGAGCTCTTCCTGGTGGAAGGCGACTCCGCCGGCGGCTCCGCCAAGCAAGCACGCGACAAGGACTTCCAGGCCATCATGCCGCTGCGCGGCAAAATCCTGAACACCTGGGAGCTCGAGCCCGGCGAGATCGGCTCCTCCGAGGAAGTGCACAACATCGCCGTTGCGCTGGGGGTCGACCCGGGCTCGCCAGGACCTGACCCAGCTGCGCTACCACAAGGTCTGCATCCTCGCCGACGCCGACTCCGACGGTCTGCACATAGCGACCTTCTGTGCGCTCTGTTCCTGCGTCACTTCCGCCGCTGGTCACCGACGGCCACGTGCTACGTCGCCATGCCCCCCCTGTATCGCATCGATGCGGGCAAGCAATCTACTACGCCCTGGACGATGCCGAGCGCGACCAGGTGATCTGCAGCGAATCGCACAAGGAAAACGCGCGCACCAAGCCCACCGTCACCGCTTCAAGGGCCTGGGCGAGATGAATCCCACGCAGCTGCGCGAGACGACGATCGACCCGCGCACCCGCCGCCTGGTACAGCTGACCGTGGACGGCGAGCGACAACACCGATCAGCTCATGGACATGCTGCTCGCCAAAAAACGTGCGAGCGACCGCCGTGACTGGCTGGAAACCAACGGCAATCTGGCCGAGGTACAGGTCTAGCCCAACGTACAGCTCTGGCGAACGTGCAGGTTTAAACGGAGCAGCACCCCGCCGCAGAGGAGCCTCGGTCGAAAAAAATTTTCCCGGGAGCCTGAAAAACAGGATGTTTTTTCCGGCAGCCTACAGGGACGTATTCACGGCGGTCCCGGGAAAATTGTTTTTCGAGCGAGGCTCCGGACGCGACCTCTTAACGTAGTAGATCATTCCGACGACCATGCAGGACCAGGAACTGAACTTCGAAGGCGTCGAGCGCCAACCGCTGCGCACCTTCACCGAGAAGGCGTACCTCGACTACTCGATGTACGTGATCCTGGATCGCGCGCTGCCCGCGCTCGGCGATGGGCTGAAGCCGGTGCAGCGCCGCATCATCTACGCCATGGGCGAACTCGGCCTCGCCGCGGCCAACAAGCACAAGAAAGCGGCCCTGACCGTCGGCGACGTGCTCGGCAAGTTCCATCCGCACGGCGACAGCGCCTGCTACGAGGCCATGGTGCTCATGGCGCAGCCCTTCTCCTACCGCTATCCGATCGTGGACGGCCAGGGCAACTGGGGCTCGCAGGATGATCCGAAGTCCTTCGCGGCCATGCGCTACACCGAGGCCAAGCTCACCCGCTACGCCGAGGTGCTGCTCGCCGAGCTGTCCGACGGCACCGTCGACTGGGTGCCGAACTATGACGGCTCGCGCGAGGAACCCTCGATGCTGCCGGCGCGCCTGCCCAACCTGCTGTTGAATGGCACGACCGGCATCGCGGTCGGCATGGCCACCGACATTCCACCGCACAACCTGCGGGAAGTCGCCAATGCCTGCATCCATCTGCTGGAGGAGCCCGAGGCCAGCACCGCGCAGCTGATGAAATTCATCAAGGGGCCGGATCTGCCGACCGGCGCGGAAATCATTTCGCCCCGGGCGGACCTGAAGGAGTTCTACGAGAACGGGCGTGCGGCAGCTTCAAGGCGCGCGCCACCTATGTGATCGAGGACGGCAATATCGTCGTCAATGCCTTCCCCTGGCAGGTCTCGCCCACCAAGGTCATCGAGCAGATCGCCGAGCAGATGCGCGCGAAGAAGCTGCCGATGGTCGAGGACCTGCGCGATGAATCCGACCATGAGAATGCGACGCGCCTGGTGATCGTGCCGCGCTCCAACCGCATCGATCTCGATGAGGTGATGCAGCACCTGTTCGCCACCACGGATCTGGAGCGCAGCTATCGCGTCAATCTGAACATCATCGGCCTGGATGGCCGGCCGCGGGTCATGGGATCTGCGCGAGGTGCTGACCGGCTGGCTGGAGTTCCGCACGACGACGGTCACCCGGCGCCTGCAGTTCCGGCTCGACAAGGTCAAGCGCCGGCTGCACATCCTCGATGGCCTGCTGATCGCCTTCCTGAATCTCGACGAGGTGATCCGCATCATCCGCCGCGAGGATGAGCCGAAGCCGGTGCTGATGAAGCGCTTCAAGCTGTCCGAGGAGCAGACCGAGGAGATCCTCAACACCCGCCTGCGCCACCTGGCGAAGCTCGAGGAGATGAAGATCCGCGACGAGCAGAAGTCGCTGGCGCAGGAGCGCGCCGAGATCGAAGCGCTGCTGGCCAGCAAGGCCAAGCTGCGCCGGCTGGTCGCCAGCGAAATCCGCGCCGATGCGGACAAGCACGGCGATGAGCGGCGCACGAAGATCGTGGAGCGCGAGGCGGCGCAGGCCATCGATGAGACCACGCTGATCGCCAACGAGCCGGTGACGGTGGTGCTGTCCACCGGCGGCTTCGCGCGCTCGGCGAAGGGCCACGACATCGATCCGCTGACCCTGTCCTACAAGGCGGCGATGCCTTCCCAGCGCAGCGCGTGGACGCAGTCTGCAAAACGCCGTCTTCATCGACAGCACCGGCCGCACCTACACGCTGCCGGCGCATTCGCTGCCCTCGGCGCGCGGTCAGGGCGAGCCGCTGTCCGGTCGGCTGAATCCGCCGGACGGGGCGCGCTTCGCCGGTGTCATGATGGGCGAGGCGGAGGACCTGTGGCTGCTCGCCAGTGATGCCGGCTACGGCTTCACGGCGCGCTTCAAGGATCTGGTCACGGACCGCCGCGCCGGCAAGACCGTCCTCAATGTGCCCGAAGGCGCGCTCGTGCTTGCCGCCGGCCCTGGTACCGGCCGCGGACAGCGCTGGTGGCGGCCGTGAGCAACGAAGGCAAGCTCCTGGTCTTTCCGGTCGGGGACGTGCCGGAAATGCCCAGGGGCAAGGGCAACAAGCTGTACGACATAAGCGGGCCGGAAGGCGGCCGCGCGCGCGGAGTTCCTCGCCGGCATCACGGTGGTGCCGCCCAAGGGCGCGCCCTGCGGTTGTGGGCGGGCGAGCAGCAGAAGACCCTGGAGTGGTGTGAACTCAAGGAATACCGGGGTCAACGCGCACAGCGCGGCAGCGTTTTACGGCGCGGGTGGCCACGAAAGATTGACCGGCTCGAGGCGATCATCCCGCCACCGCCTGCCTAGGGCGCAATCAACCCATGACGACTTCTTCGGGCGCGTGCACGAAGTAGCCCTGGATGTACTGCACGCCCGAGCTGCCACAGCACGGCCATGGTGTTGGCGTCCTCGACCCGCTCGGCGATGGTCTGAATGTTGCGCTTCTTGGCCGAGTCGACCAGCAGCGCGCACGCGCTGCTGCAGCTGCGAGTCGCGCGCCAGGCTCTGGATCAGCGCGCCGTCGATCTTCACGAAATCGAGCGGCACCGACGCGATGAGGCTCTGCGGATCGCGCCCGGAGCCGAAGCTCTCGAGCGCGAAGCGGAATCCGCGCTGGCGCAGGCCGCCGGCCAGCGCCCGAACCTGCGGGAAGCTCGCCGCCACTTCCTCGGTCACCTGGAAGCACACCCGCTGCGGCTCCGCGCGCGTCGAGCGGATGTGTCCGTCCAACCATTCGATGAAGGTCGCATCTCTCGCCGTATCCTTCGAGAGCCGCACGAACAGGCACCGCGGCCTCCGCTGCGCGGCGAAGGAGAGCGAGGCGCCGACCACCCAGCGGTCGATGTTCTTCAGCAGGTCGTTGCGCTCCGCCGCCGGCATGAACTCCGAGGGCAGCACTTCCTTGCCCTGCGTGTCGAGCATGCGCATCACCACGTCGAACATCTGCGGGTCGTCGCCCTGCAGGCTCGCGACCGGCTGCTGCACCAGGCGGAAGCGGTTCTCCATCAGCGCCGCCTTGATGTGCTTGACCCAGACCTGGTCGTACGCCTGGACGCGGTTGTCGTTGTCGGCCTCGTCCGGACGTCGCGACCTGGTTGCCACCGCTGCTTGACGCCCTTGGCGCAGGCCTCCATGGCATCGGCCACGATGGCGTCGAGCTTGGGCTGCGCTGGGCGGCACGATGGACAGACCCACCGTGCAGGTGACCGTGACGGTCTTGTCGTTGACACGCATGACGTGCTTCTGCACGCGCGCCAGGAGTTGCTTGCCCCACGCCTCGATGTCGTTCTCGTTGCCGCGCTCGAGCAGCGCGAGCAATCTCATCCCGCCGAAGCGGCCGACGATCTCGTTGGGATAGCAGCGTCTCCTTCAGGAGCGTCGCGATTCCCATCAGCACATCCTCGCTGGCCGAGGCGCCGACGTCGCGCTCCACCGTCGCGAACTTGTCGAGCTTCACCAACGCCAGATAGCGCATGCCGCCGGGGCTCGGGGCCGGCGAGGCGCTCATGCAGCGCGTCCATCAGCTCGCGCCGATGCAGGAAGCCGGTCGTGTGGTCCGAGTGCACCGCGTGGCTCAGCTCCTCGACGAGATTCTGCTCGTCGCGCGCTTTGGCCGGCACGATCAGCCGCACGCTCGGCTCGCCGTCGTGCTGACCCAGCGCCAGCACGATCTCCACGGCCATCGTCTTGCCGTCCGGGAGCAGGGCGGTGGCCTTGAGCGCGAGATCGTTCCAACGGCCCTGCAGGCAGGCGGCCAGCGCGCCCTTCAGCGCCGGCTGCGTGGCCTCGTCGAACAGGTCCATCACCGGCTGACCGACCAGCGAGTCCTTGACCCCGAACAGCTCGAGCCACGCGGGATTGGCGTCGACGACGATGCCTTCCTGGACCTGCACGATCGCATCGTTCGAGCGCTGCAGCACGGTCTCGAGCTGGCTGCGCGCGTCGTGCGCGGATTCGCAGCGTGGAGTTGAGCGCGCGCTCCAGGCGGAAGGCGCGCAGCTCGCGCACCATCACGGCCTGCAGACGCCGGGGCTGGCCAGCGACACCACATCGCGCGCGCCCGCCGTCATGGCCTCGGCGATGACCGCCTCGTCCACCGCTTGTCACGCAGCATGACCGGCACGAGGCGCCGCCTGGTCGCGTATTCGGGGACGCTCTTGAGGTCATCCTCCGGTGCCGGCACGAATATGAGCAGCTCCGGATTGAGCTGCGGCAGGGCATCGGGCAGGTCCCGCAGCGCCGGGATCCAGGTGCAGTGCACCGGATGGCCGGCGCGCCGCAGCATGCTGTTGATGGCCTCGACCGGATCACGCGTGGGAGACAGTACGATGAGCGGAACTGGGTTCTGCTCGGTCAAAGCGCTCTCCGTTGATGCGGCGGGTCAGGGGCCGGCGAAGCCGTCGAAAATTCTAGCACCGGGGCGGCAACGGCGCCCGGTTGTCGCGTGTCTCAAAAATGGGGCCGAGCGTGACCTTGGCGGGCGCGCCCGGCACCTCGCGCACCAGCCGCGGCACCAGGTACCCGGGCAGCCGCGCGGCCAGTCGCCGACGAGGGCCTGCGCGCGCTCTTCGGGCACCTCGAAATGCGCCGCGCCGCGCACCCGATCGAGGGCGTGCAGGTAGTAGGGCAGCACGCCGGCATCGAACAGGCGCTGTGACAGCTCCGAGAGCACGTCGACGTCGATCGTTGACGCCGGCCAGCAGCACCGACTGGTTCAGCAGCGTGACCCCGGCGGCACGCAGCTGCCGCAGGCGGCGACAAGCTCGGCATCGATCTCGTTGGCATGATTGCCGTGCAGCACGATCACGGTTGGCAACACGGCCGTGCCGCAGCCACTGCAGGAGTCCCGCGTCGACCCGCGAGGGCAGCACGATCGGCTGGCGGGTGTGCACGCGAATGCGGCGCACGTGCGGGATGGCCGCCAGGCGCCGGTGAGGCTCTCGAGCCGGGCATTGCTCAACGACAGCGGATCACCGCCGCTCAGGATGATCTCCTCGATCGAGGAGTCGCGCGCGATCTCGTCCAGCGCCTCGCTCCAGCGTGGCGCCTCCCCGATCTGCTCCGCATACGGGAATTCGCGCCGGAAGCAGTAACGGCAGTGCACGGCGCAGGCCGAGTGGTGATGAGCAGCGCCCGGCCGCGGTATTTCTGCAGCAGGCCGCGGGCGCGCAGAGCGCGGCGCTCGCCGAGCGGATCATCGACGAAGTCGGCCGCTCGGCAGCTCGGCGGCCGCCGGCAGCACCTGCCGCAGCAGCGGGTCGTCGGGGTCGCCGCGGCGCATCCGGCGACGAAGCTTCGGGGCACCCGCAGGCGGAAGTGCCGGCCGGCCGCGCTGCGCGCCCAGGAGGCCCCGGGATCGAGGTCCAGCGCCGCAGCAGCTCCTCCGGGTCGGTGATGGCCTCGGCCAGCTCCTGCTGCCAGGTCCGAGACCCGGCTGGCGCGGTGAGGTGATGCCGTTATCATACGCGACCCTTTGAAGCTGTCGACGCGAACGGCGGCGCCATTCTGCGGCCCCAGCCGCGAGAAAGAAATGGCCAGCTACACCACCAGCGAGTTCAAGTCGGGCATGAAAATCCTGCTCGACGGCGAACCGTACTCGATCGTCGAGAACGAGATGGTCAAGCCCGGCAAGGGCCAGGCCTTCAATCGCGTCAAGGTGCGCAATCTCAAGACCGGGCGCACCATCGAGCGCACCTTCAAGTCCGGCGAGTCGGTGGAGGCGGCCGACGTGGTCGATACGGACATGCAGTACCTGTACCAGGACGGCGATTTCTGGCACTTCATGATGCCGGACAATTTCGAGCAGTACACGGCCGGCAAGGCCGCCGTCGGCGACAACGCGCAGTGGCTCAAGGACGGGATGGTGTGCATCGTCACCCTGTGGAACAACGAGCCGCTGCAGGTCAATGTGCCCGCGCACATCGAGCTGAAGATCGTCGAGACCGATCCGGGCCTGCGCGGCGACACCGCCACCGGCGGTCAGAAGCCGGCCAAGCTCGAGACCGGCGCCGTGGTGCGGGTGCCGCTGTTCATCAACGAGGGCGAAGTCATCCGCGTCGACACCCGCACCGGCGAGTACATCTCGCGCGCCAAGCAGTAACGCTACCGCAGCTCTTCCAGCCGGCTGCCGTGCACGAATAGCTCGGCGAGCCGCTCCAGGCCGCTCGCGTCGACTTCATCGAAGCGCGAGAGCCGTGGGCTGTCGAGGTCGAGAACTCCCACCAGCCGGTCGGCCGCGATGAGCGGCACCACCACTTCCGACTGCGATGCCGCGTCGCACGCGATGTGCCCGGGGAAGGCGTTGACGTCCGGGACGATGATCGTCTCGCGTCTCGCGGCGGCCGTTCCGCAGACACCACGGCCGAGGGCGATACGCACGCAGGCCGGCTTCCCCTGGAAAGGTCCGACGATCAGCTCGTCCCGCGCAGGAAGTAGAAGCCGCCCAGCTCACCTCCGGCAGCGCATCGAATATGAGCGCGACGGTGTTGGCGGCGTTGGCGATCGGATCGGTCTCGCCGTCGAGGAGCCCGTGGAGCTGCGTCGCCAGTTGCTCGTAGCCGGCGCGCTTGTCGGTGAAGTCGTATGGCTCGCTGTGATAGGTGGTCATGGGATTGCTGCCAGGGTGTCATTCAGGCCCGCTCGATCGGAAAGGGAAGGACCGCATCGATGCGCTCCGCGCCCGCCGCGAGCATCAGGGTGCGATCGAAGCCGAGCGCGACACCGCAGCAGTCCGGGAGGCCGGCTTCCAGCGCCGCGAGCAGACGCTCGTCCAGGGCGGCGACGGCCCGGCCGAGCCGGCGCCGCTCCGCGATATCGTGCTCGAAGCGCTCGCGCTGCTCGCGCGCGGAAGCGAGCTCATGAAAGCCGTTGGCGAGCTCGATGCCGTCGCAGTAGAGCTCGAAGCGCTGCGCGGCGCGCGGGTCAGTGGGATCGAGCCGGGCAAGCGCCGCCTGGCTCGCGGGATAGGCGTGCACGAAGGTCAAGCCGCCCTGGCCGAGCTGCGGTCCGACGACGGTGCCCATCAAGAGCTCGAGCAGCTCGTCCCGGTCCGTCGCCGCGCCCTCGAAGCCCGCCCGCCGCGCGTGCTCCGCGAGCTGCGCCAGCGGCGCCGTGAAGGGATCGAGCGCCAGCGCATGCAGAAACGCCTCGCGATAGCTCACCCGCTCGGCCGCGGGATAGGCGCGCGAGCGACCGAGGAGCTCGCGCACCAACGCCTCGACCTCGCTCATCAGCGCATCGAGCGAGAAACCCAGGCGATACCATTCGATCAGCGTGAATTCGGCGTTGTGGAGCCGGCCGCGCTCGAGCGCGCGCACCACGTGACAGATCTGATAGATATCGCCCGCCCCCGCGGCGAGCAGACGCTTCATCGCGTACTCCGGCGAGGTATGGAGAAAGTAGGGCCGGCGCGTCGTATCCCGGGGATCAGCCGGCTCGAGCATCACCTGCGCGGAGTGGATGTGCACGTCGGTCACGGGGGCGTTGACCACGATCGGCGTGTCCACCTCGAGCACGCCGCGGGCAGCGAAGAAGCCGCGGGCGCGCGCCAGCAGCGCGGCGCGCAGCTGCAACATCTCGCGCGAGGCGGTGGGGCGCCAATCGCTCTCATCGCGCGGCGGTGCGTTCATGGCGGGCAAAGGCGCGCGATGGTTTGACCGACGCGCACCGGCGAGCCCGGCTGCAGACCGGGCAGCCACTCGGCCGCGCCCGGCGGCAGCAGCAGGATGACCGTCGATCCCATGTTGAATCGTCCCAGCTCCGCCCCCCGCTCGAGCCGCAGCGGCGCACGCCCGGTGTCGAGCGGCAGCTCCTTCGCCCGGCGAGGACTGCAGGGCGTCACGTCGCCGTGCCAGACGGTCGCGATGCTGCCGACGAAGAGCGCGCCGACGAGCGCCAGCGCAAATGCGAGGCTCCCCTCCTCGAACGCGCAGACGACCCGCTCGTTGCGCGCGAAGAGCCCGGGCACGGCGGCCGCGGTGGCCGTGTTGACGCTGAAGAGCCTTCCGGGAATGAACCACGCGGCGCGCACGGCGGCGGCCGCCGGCATGTGGATGCGGTGATAGTTGAAAGGGGCGAGATAGAGTGTCGCGAACGAGCCGCCGGCGAAGCGCTGCACCCACGCGGAGGCGCCGCCGAGCAGCGCCTCGAGGGAATAGTCGTGGCCTTTCGCCTGCAGCATGCGCAGGCCGTCGAGCCGGCCGATCTGACTCACGGTGCCGTCGACGGGGGACACGAGCGCGCGCGGATCCGGATCGCAGGGACGCGATCCAGGCCGGAGGCTGCGCGTGAAGAAGGCGTTGAAGCTCGGATAGTCGTGCGGCTCGGGGTCCGCGGCCTCGCTCATGTCGGGCCGAAAGTGCCGCACGAAGGCGCCGATGAGCGCGTTCTTGACCGGCTTGATGCGGCAGCGGGCCAGCCGATGGACCTGCCGCGACAGGAAGTGCTGCGGCAGCAGATACTGCATTGCGACGAAGAGGCGCGCTCGCAGCGTCGGCGAATCCGTCCCGGGCTTTCTTGCGGCATCCATGCTGGTCAGGCCGCGGCGCGCAGTTCCGGCGCTACGCCACGCAGGGATTGCGCGAGTTGCCGCGCGTCGAAGGGCGGCGTGAACACTCCGACTTCCCGGGCGCCGGAGTCGAACAACAGGATCGCCATCGTGTGATCGAAGTCGTAGCCGCCCCCCGGCAGGTTGATGCGGGTGATGCCGATCCCGAGACTGGCGGCGATGCGGCGGATCTCGGCGGGGTCGCCGGTGAGGCCAAGAAAGCTCGGGTCGAAATGCCGCAGATAACCGGCGAGCACCGCCGGAGTATCGCGCTGCGGATCCATCGTGACGAAGAGCACCTGCAGACCCGGCAGCTGCGCCTGCTTCCTGACTCGCGCGAGCGCGGCGAGCGTGTCCGGACACTCGTCGGGGCAATGGGTGAAACCGAAGTACATCAGCGTCGGGTGACCGAGGAGGGACGTACGGCTGAAGGCCCGTCCCTGACTGTCGATCAGGTGAAAGTCGGCGATCGGCTTCGCCTCCGGCAACCACGTGCCACTTGCCAGCACCGGCCGGGAGCTGTCAATTTCACCGGCCAGCAGAAATCCGCCGAGCGCGGCGCAGAGGGCGCCCAAGCCCACGAGGATCCAGAAGAGTCGAGCAGTCATGCGGCGATTATCCCACACCGCGAAATCCCGGCCCCGGCGGGCACGGGCAACGCGAAGAGCAAGCCTACCGTGCGGGCGCTCATCGCGCGCGGCGCGCGGCGACTGCGCCGCGCGGGCGTCTTCTTCGGGCACGGCACCGACAATGCGTGGGACGACTCCGCGGCCCTGGTGCTGCACGCCCTGCAGCTGCCGCACTCCGGCGAGCGCGCGATCTATGCAGGGCGCGTCGGCAGCCGCGACATCGAGCGCGTGGACGAGCTGCTCACGCGGCGCATCGAGGAGCGGATTCCGGCCGTGTATCTCACCGGCGAGACCTGGTTCGCCGGATTGCGCTTTCACGTCGATCGGCGCGTGCTCATCCCGCGCTCGCCGATCGCGGAGCTCATCGAGCGGCGCTTCGCCCCCTGGATCGATCCTCGCCGGGTGCGCCGGATCCTCGATGTCGGCACCGGCTCGGGCTGCATCGCGATCGCCTGCGCCAAGGCCCTGCCGCGCGCGCGCGTCGACGCGGCGGATATCTCGCCGGAGGCGCTCGAGGTTGCCGCCATCAATGTCCGCCGCCACCGCCTCGGGCGGCGCGTGCGCCTCGTTCGATCCGATCATTTCAGCGCCCTCGCGGGCGAGCGCTACGATATCATCGTCAGCAATCCGCCCTACGTGGGGCGGCGGGAGATGTCAGGACTCCCGCCCGAGTATCGCCACGAGCCGCCGCTCGCGCTCGCGGCGGGGCGCGACGGCCTCGATTCGGTGCGGGTGATCCTGCGCGAGTCGGGCGCGCATCTGCTACCCGAGGGGCTGCTCATCGTCGAGGTTGGCAACACCGAGGCGGCCGTGCGCCGCGCATTCCGGCGGCTGCCGTTCATCTGGCTGGAATTCGAGCGCGGCGGCGGCGGTGTCTTTCTGCTCACCGCCGAGCAACTCTGCGGCAGGTAATGCCGACACATGTCAGGCAACACGATCGGCAGGCTGTTCACGGTGACGACCTTCGGCGAGAGTCACGGCCCGGCGCTCGGCTGCATCGTCGATGGCTGTCCGCCGGGACTCGCTCTGTCGGAGGAGGACATCCAACAGGACGTCGATCGCCGCCGCACCGGCACCTCGAAGTTCGTCAGCCAGCGCCGCGAGGGCGACCAGGTGCGCATCCTCTCCGGCGTGTTCGAGGGGCGCACCACCGGCACGCCGATCGGGCTTCTCATCGAGAACACCGACGCGCGCTCGCGCGACTACGAGAAGATCAAGGACCGCTTCCGGCCGGGCCACGCCGATTACACCTATCAGCAGAAGTACGGCCTGCGCGACTATCGCGGCGGCGGGCGCTCATCCGCGCGCGAGACGGTGATGCGGGTGGCGGCGGGCGCGATCGCGCGCAAATACCTCGCGACCCGGCTCGGCGCCAGGATCTACGGCTATCTGAGTCAGGTCGGTGCGCTCACGCTCGAGGCGCGCGATCCGGCGTTCGCCTACCAGAACCCCTTCTTCTGTCCCGACCCGGCGCGGGTGGCGGAGCTCGAGGCGCTCATCTGGAAGCTGCGCTCCGAAGGCGACTCGATCGGGGCGCGCGTCACGGTGATCGCGACGGGCGTGCCGCCGGGGCTCGGCGAGCCGGTGTTCGAGCGGCTGGATGCCGATATCGCCAGGGCCCTCATGGGCATCAATGCCGTCAAGGCGGTGGAGATCGGCGCCGGCACCGCCGCGGTCCGGCAGCGCGGCAGCGAGCATCGCGATGAGCTCACGCCGCAGGGATTCGCCAGCAATCACGCCGGCGGCATTCTCGGCGGAATCTCTTCCGGCCAGGATATCGTGGCCCATCTCACCCTGAAGCCGACCTCGAGCATCCAGGTGCCGGGCAGAACGGTCGATACGGCAGGCCAGCCGGTGGAGATCGTCACCACCGGCCGCCACGATCCCTGCGTGGGCCTTCGGGCCACGCCCATCGCCGAGGCGATGCTCGCGATCGTGCTGATGGACCATTACCTGCGAAACCGCGCGCAGAACGCAGATGTCCGGTCTGAGACACCGGACATCACCCGACGGTGATCGCCGACACAGTTTATGTCCTGCAGATACGTAAATATCGGCGCAACCGAAAGGGGACTTAACTTATGGGTCGTGGTTGCCTGTTCCGTCATACCGTGCTGCGGTCGCTTTGGCTTTCCGCCCAATTAAGTTATATTGCCACCCCGGTCGGATGAGACTGCCAAGATGCAGCCATCCCTTTGTTTTAGCAATGTATTCAACTCACTGATGCCTTCCGGGGTGTCCTAAATGGTCGCCAAACGCTCAAGCCGGGCGGTGGCGTTGCTGCTGGTAGTTCCTTCAGCGGCGTTCGCTCTCGGCCTCGGGGACATCCGTCTCCTTTCACCTCTCGATCAGCCTCTGAAGGCCCAGATCGAGCTGCTCGACGTTACGCCGGATGCGCTGCAGAACCTGCAGGTTCAGCTCGCGTCGCAGGACACCTTTGCGCGCTACGGCCTGACCTGGCCGCAGTTCCTGAGCGGTGTGCACGTCAAAGCAGTGCACTCGGCCGACGGCAGGGAAGTCATCGAGCTGTCCTCGGACCAGCCGGTCACCGATCCGGTGCTCACGCTGCTGGTCGAGGCCAACTGGGATCGCGGTCATCTGATTCGCGAGTACACCGTGCTGCTCGATCCGCCGGTGTACGTGCCCAATCAGTCGCAGGCTGCCAGCCAGCAGGTCGCGCCCGCCGCCACCGCAACCGCACCCCGTGAGGGGGAAATTGCGCGCTCGCAGGCGCCGGCCGCACCGGCTCCGGCGGCGACGCCCGCCACGCCGACGCCAGGCTCTGACGAGACTGCGGCTGCCAATGGCGCTGCGTCTTCCACTGCCGCGACCGACTCCGGTGACCAGCCTCATTCGCTCGTCGTACGCCGCGGTCAGACTCTCTCCGGCATCGCCAACCACTTGAGCGGCGCCGGAGTCGACTCCGGTCCCACGCGCGCCTGGATGGTGGCCATCTACCAGCAGAACCCCGCCGCTTTCGCGCGCAACATGAATCTGCTGCGCTCAGGCGCGGTGCTACGCATCCCCGACAACGATGCGGTCGCGGCCATCTCGGCCGCCGCCGCTACGGCGGAGATTCACCGGCAGTACGCCGCGTGGCGCAGCAGCTCGCAGCAAGCCGGGAACGCCGAGAGCGGCCCGGGAAGACTGCGACTGGTCGCTCCCGCGGGTGGCGCCGGTGCCGGCGGATCGACCTCGGCCGAGGGCACTTCCTCCGGTGACGTCAAGGAGTTGCAGGCACAGGTTCAGTCTCTGCAGATCCCAAGTCGCTGACGACCATCGCCAGCTGCAGCTGAAGGATGCGCAGCTTGCGCAAATGCAGGCTCAGCTGGCCGCCAAGCAGGCGCCGCAGACGGTGCCCGCCGCGGCCCCGCCGGCAGCGAGCACGCCGGCGGCAGCCAATCCCAATCAGCCGACGGCAGCTGCCGCGCCGCCAAGCTCCGCGCCGACGCCTGAGCAAGCGCCGCCACCTCCGCCGCCGGTTGTGGCGAATCCGCCGCCACAGCAGGCTGCGCCGACCCCCGTGCCGCACGTTGTGCACCCGGCGCCGGCGAAGTCATCCTCATTCAAGACGAGCTCGGGTGGCTCACTGTTCGACACGCTCGCCCGTTACTGGTGGGTCGTCGTCCTGGCCGCGGTCGCATTGCTCGGCGCCGTGGCCGCGCGGATCGTGCGCTCGCGTCGCGAATCGGCACTCGATGATTCGCTGGGTCGTCTTGCCGCCGCGGGAGGATCATCGTCCCCGTATACAAGGCTGGAGCCGTCAGCCGGAGACACCGCTTCCATCCGTCCGGCACCTGGGGCGCACGACGACGATGCATTCGTAGTCGAGGAAAGCGGTACGCACGAGCGGCCGAAAATCGCCGCCGCCGCGCCCGTCGCCGCCAAGCATGTCACCACTACCGCGGACACGATCAGCAGCGAGACGGCGGTCAACCTGGATCAGGGCGACCCGCTGGCCGAGGCCGATTTCCACATGGCCTACGGCCTGTACGATCAGGCCGCCGACCTCATCCGCATCGCCATCGGACGCGAGCCCGAGCGGCGGGATCTGAAGCTGAAGCTCCTCGAAGTCTTCTTCGTCTGGGGCAACAAAGAGCAGTTCCTGCAGACCGCGCGCGAGCTGGCCGCCACCCGCGCCGAGGCGGCGCCGGGCGAGTGGGAAAAGATCGTGATCATGGGCAAGCAGCTCGCGCCGGAGGATCCGCTGTTCGCGGCCGGCGCCGCTGTTAGCGGCGCGGCGTCGGCGGGGGTCGATCTCGACCTCGCGGGCGACCAAAGCGCTGGCCTCGACTTCGACATTGCCTCCACCGGTTCGCACGCCCAAGGGCTCGACCTCGACATCGGGTCGGCGTTGGGTGAGGGCGAGGGCGAGAACGTGGCGACGGTCGAGCAGCCGGGTACCGCCACCGATCGGAACATGGCGCTGCTCGATGCGCCGTTCGCTGATGCCGCCACCGGCACGACGCGCGAGATGACAGCGACCCTGCCCGGCGGGGACGAGTTGCCGGGCATGTTCGGTACGGAGCTCGACGGTCCGACCATCGAGCAGCCGGCGCTGCACACGCAGGAGCAGCCGACGATCCGGCAGAAGGTCGAGACGGCGATGAAGCAAAGCGGTGCCGATCAGACCGCGGAGCTCGCCATCGATGACCTGGGGCTCGATCTCGGTGCGTTCGACGCACCCGAGCCTGCCGGCGAGCCGACCGAAGCATCGCCCGAGGCGCCGACGCTGGTCGCGGGACTCGACGAGCACTCGCGGCGCATCATGGAGCAGGCCAATCAGGGCGCCACCGAGGAGGTTCCGGAGCCGACCGGCACCACCAACGCCTGGCAGATCGACGAGAGCGAGCTCGAGGCCGTGCTGACCGATGGCGACGGCCGTACGAACGGTCACGATACGGCGGCGACCTCGCGGCTGGCTGCGCTCAAGGATTCGCCCGCTGTCGACTATGAGTTGAGCGATGCGGATGCGGAGCCCGATCGCGCCAACGGCTCGGGTCTCGACCTGGATGTGGGCACGGCGACGGTGCCGGATACTGCCTTCACGGCCACCCAGAAGCTGTCGGCGGAGGATCTGGCACTGCCGGACCTCGAGCCCGTCACCATGAGCGAGGTGGGCACCAAGCTCGATCTCGCGCGTGCCTATATGGACATGGGAGATCCCGAAGGAGCACGCAACATCCTCGAGGAAGTCATGCACGAGGGCTCTGTGGCACAGCGCCAGGAGGCCGAGCGCCTGATGGAGTCCTTGCCGGGTTGACGATTCGGATCGCGGTCGGGCTCGAATATGAGGGAACGCGCTACGCGGGCTGGCAGAGCCAGCGCTCGGCGGACACCGTGCAGGTGCTCGCGGAGATGGCTCTCGGCAAGGTAGCCGCCGAAGCCGTGAGCCTCGTCTGCGCCGGGAGAACCGACGCAGGAGTTCATGCCCGCGGCCAGGTGGCGCACTTCGACACCGCCGTCACGCGCAGCATGCGGGCCTGGATGCTCGGCGCCAATTCCGAGCTGCCGCGCGACATCAGCATCTCCTGGGTCCGCCCCGTGCCCGCACACTTTCATGCGCGCTATTCCGCGGAGGCGCGCACATATCGCTACCTGATCTTCAATCGCGCCTCCCGCTCGGGGCTGCTGGCGCATCGGGCAACATGGGTCCACCGCCCGCTCGATGCGCAGCAGATGGCGCAGGCGGCCGCGGCGCTCGAGGGCGAGCATGACTTCAGCGCCTTCCGCGCCGCGGAATGCCAGGCGAAGTCCCCCGTGCGCCGCATGGAGCGGCTGAGCGTCACGCGGCGCGGCGACTGGCTCGCGATCGAGGCCACCGCCAACGCCTTCCTGCACCACATGGTGCGCAACATCGCCGGGCTCCTGATTCGCATCGGCAAGGGCGATGCCCCCGCTTCCTGGGCCGCGGAAGTGCTCGCCGGACGCGACCGTCGGCTGAGCGCCGCCACGGCGCCCGCGCACGGGCTCTACCTGTGGCGCGTGCGCTATCCGGCGGCCTTCGCCCTGCCCGGCGAGGCTGCAGGCCCGGAAGAGGCTATTATCGGAGCTGGCTTTCCACTCTAGGCGGCCCTAATGTCCTGGTTCGAGAAGATCATGCCCTCGCGCATCAAGACCGAGCGCCGGACGCGGTCGGTGCCGGAGGGTCTGTGGATCAAGTGTCCGGTCTGCGATGCCGTCCTGTATCGGGCGGAGCTCGACCGCAATCTGTACGTCTGCCCGAAGTGTAGCCATCACATGCGAATCAGCGGCCGTGAGCGCCTGGAGCGCTTCCTCGATCCGGAATCGACCGAAGAGATCGGTGCCAGGATCACGCCGGAGGATCCGCTCAAGTTCCGCGACAGCAAGCGCTACAAGGATCGCCTCGCCCAGGCGCAGAAGGCGACCGGGGAGACCGACGCGCTCATCGTGCTCGCCGGCGCGCTCGAGAAGCTGCCGGTCGTGGCCTGCGCCTTCGAGTTCCAGTTTCTCGGCGGCTCAATGGGCTCGGTGGTGGGGGAGCGCTTCAAGCGCGGCGCCGACCACTGCATCGAGCACCGCAAGCCTCTCGTCTGCTTCACCGCCAGCGGTGGCGCTCGTATGCAGGAAGCGCTCTACTCGCTGCTGCAGATGGCCAAGACCGCCGCCGCGCTGTCGCGGCTCGCGCAGGCGCATCTGCCTTTCATCTCGGTGATGACCGACCCGACCACCGGCGGCGTGTCGGCGAGTCTCGCCATGCTGGGCGACCTGAATCTCGCGGAGCCGCGTGCGCTCATCGGCTTCGCCGGGCCGCGTGTGATCCAACAGACGGTGCGCGAGACACTGCCCGAGGGCTTTCAGCGCAGCGAGTTCCTGCTCGATCACGGTGCGCTCGACATGATCGTCGATCGCCGTGACATGCGGGAGCGGATCGCCTCGCTGCTGCGCATGCTGATGAAGCAACCGGCGGCGGCCGCCGCCTAGGTCGGCGCCGGCCAGTGGCCCGATCGCTCGCCGAGTGGCTGGCGCTGCAGGAAGCAGCGCATCCGAAGTCGATCGACCTCGGGCTCGCGCGAGTCGGCGAGGTGGCCCGGCGGCTCGGGATCGATCGGCCGAAGTCCGCGGTCATCACGGTCGGCGGCACCAACGGCAAAGGGTCGACCGTGGCGCATCTCGAAGCGCTGTGGCTCGCGGCCGGCCGCTCGGTCGGACTCTTCACCTCGCCGCACTTCCTGCGCTACAACGAGCGCATCCGCATCGACGGCGTGGAAGTGGAGGATGCGGCGATCGTCGCGGCCTTCGAGCGTATCGAGGCGGCGCGCGGCGCCACCACCCTGACTTTCTTCGAATACAACACGCTGGCGGCGCTGCAACTGTTCGCGGCGCGCGGCGTCGAGCTGGCGCTGCTCGAGGTAGGGCTCGGTGGACGCCTCGATGCCACCAATCTCGTCGACGCGGACGTGTCGGTGGTCTGCTCGATCGGCTTCGATCATCGCGATTGGCTGGGGGAGACTCTGGAGGAGATCGGCGCGGAGAAGGCCGGAATCTTCCGTGCCTCGCGCCCGGCTGTGCTCGGTACGGCGCGCATGCCGGCGAGCGTGTACGCCGCGATCGCGCGCCTCGGCGCGAAGCCGATCGTGGCGGCGAGAGATTTCAGCTGGCAGGTGCAGCCGGACTCGGGCGAGCCGCCGCGCTGGGGTTATCGCGGCGCCCGTCTCAGCCTCGCCGATCTGCCGCCTTCGGCGCTCGCAGGCTCGATTCAGTACCGCAATGCGGCCACGGCGCTGGCTGCGCTGGAAGCGCTCGCCCTCGACGCCGGCTCCGCCGCGGCAGCACAGGTCGTAGCGGCGCTCGATGCGCGGACCGTCGCCGCGGCACTGCGACGCGTACGGCTGGCGGGCCGGTTTCAGATCGTGCCCGGGCCGGTCGAGTGGATCCTGGACATTGCGCACAACGAGCCTGCCGCCGAGGTGTTGGCTGCGCAGCTGAAGGAGCGGCCGTGTCGGGGACGGACGCTTGCGGTAGTGGGCATTCTGGGCGACAAGGATGCACCGGCGATCGCACGGGCGCTGCAGCCGGCGTTGGATCGTTGGTTCCTCTGCGGCCTGGAGGGTCCGCGCGGCATCTCCGCGGCGGAGCTGGCACGGCGCCTCGAGCCGGTCGTGCAGCAGCCGATCCTGGCCGACTCGGTGCACGCGGGCTGTGAGGCGGCGCGCGCAGCCGCGCGGGCGGGGGATCGCGTCGTCGTCTGCGGCTCGGTGCACACTGTGGGACCGGCGCTCGAGTGGCTTGGGGTATACTCCACGCGGTGAAAGAGCGACTGACGGGCGCCATCATTCTCGTGGCGCTGATCGTGCTGTTGGTTCCGGAGCTGCTCACCGGTCCGATCCGAATGAGGCCGGCGCCGGCCGCGGCCGCGACTGCGGCAACCGCGGCTGCCGTTGGCGCCGGGAGCGCCGCGCAGGGGGAAGCGCCGCTTCGCTCCTATACCATGACGCTCGGCGCCCCGCCGCCGGTCTTGGCGAGCCCACCCGAGGTGTTGCCGCAGGCGCCGCCGACGCCGCCCACCGCAAGCCAGCAGGCAGGGCCCGCGGAAAGCTCGACGCCAAGCCCCGCGCCCGCCGCCCCGCAGGGCGGCTTGCAAGGCACGAAATCGCCCGCACATCCGGTGGTGGAAGAGGACCGCTCATCGGCCTCATCTGCAGGATGGGTGGTGCAGCTTGGCAGCTTTGCCAGTCGTCAGAATGCCGAGCGCCTGGCGCGTTCGCTCCAGAGCAGGGGCTTCCGCATGTCGGTATCCCCTGCGCGGGCCGGATCCCGCGTCCTCTGGCGGGTACGCGCCGGCCCGGCGCGTGATCACGCCGGGGCCGTCCATCTCGCGACCCGCCTGCGAGCGCTCGGGCATCGGGGCGAGCTCCTTCCAGTACGGTGACGCGTTTCCGAGCGATGGTCCGGACGGTCTTGTACAATCCGCCGCGTTTCCCGGGACCCGCGCACCTGCGCCAGCCGCTCTTGCAGGGGCTTCCTCGCCAACATCCATGAACATAGCCGATTATGTGGTGATTGCCGCCGTCGTGCTGTCGGCCATCGTGGGTGCCATCCGCGGCTTTCTGCGCGAGGCAATCGCGCTGGCGGCGTGGCTCGTGGCGCTCTTCGTCGCCTGGCACTTCTCCGACATGATCGAGCCGCATCTCGGCGGCCTCCTCGCCGCCAGCTACGTCCGGCCCTGGGCCGCGCGCGTCATCATCGTCGCGCTGATCCTGCTGCTGGGCGCGGGACTCGGTGCCATCATGGCGCACTACGTGCGGCTCTCGATATTCAGCGGCGTCGACCGCTTCCTGGGATTTCTCTTCGGTGCCGCGCGCGGACTGGTACTGATCGGGGTGTTCGTCATCCTCGGGCAACTGCTCAAGCTCGATGGCGAGATGTGGTGGCGGCATTCGATGCTGCTGCCCTATGGTCACTCGGTGGCCAACGGCCTGCGCGTGCTGGTCGGCGCGTATTCTTAGAGGTAGGACCATGTGCGGAATCGTCGGTGTCGTCGGAACGAGCGCAGTCAATCAGCGCATCTATGACGCGCTGACAGTGCTGCAGCATCGCGGTCAGGACGCCGCCGGCATCGCCACCTACGGTGATGGCGAGCTTTACGTCCGCAAGGGCAGCGGCCTGGTACGCGATGTGTTCCAGCAGCACCACATGCTCGAGCTCAAAGGCAACGCCGGCATCGGCCATGTCCGCTATCCCACCGCCGGCTGCGACAGCGCCTCGGAGGCGCAGCCGTTCTACGTCAATTCGCCTTACGGGATCTGCCTCGGCCACAACGGAAATCTGACCAACGCGACGGAGCTCGCCGAGGTGTTGATCCGGGAAGACCGCCGCCATCTCAATACGACCTCCGATTCCGAGGTGCTGCTGAACGTCTTCGCCTCGGAGCTGCAGCGCGTCGGCACTCCACGCATCACTCCGGCCGATGTGTTTGCGGCGCTCAATGCCGTCTATCGCCGCTGCCGCGGCGGCTACGCCGCGGTGGCGATGATCGTCGGGCACGGCATCCTGGGCTTCCGCGATCCCAACGGCATTCGCCCGCTCGTGCTCGGGCAGCGCGACACGCCGAAGGGGCCGGAGTGGATGCTCGCCTCGGAGAGCGTGGCGCTCGACATGCTCTCGTTCCGCCTGGTGCGCGACATCGCCCCCGGCGAGGCCGTGTTCATCGACGAGAGCGGCCGGCTCCATTCGCACCAGTGCGTGGCGAGCGTGCGCCACACCCCTTGTATCTTCGAGTACGTCTACTTCGCCCGGCCGGACTCGAAGATCGACAATATCTCCGTCTATCGCGCCCGCATGCGCATGGGCGATCGCCTCGCGGAAAAGATCCTGCGCGAGCGCGGTAACCATGACATCGACGTCGTCATCCCGATCCCGGACACGAGCCGCACGAGCGCCCAGCAGCTGGCGCAGCGACTCGGTCTGAAGTACCGCGAAGGCTTCATCAAGAACCGCTACATCGGCCGCACTTTCATCATGCCCGGCCAGGAGGAGCGGCAGAAATCCGTGCGCCGGAAGCTGAACGCCATCGACCTCGAGTTCCGCGGCAAGAACGTGCTGCTGGTGGATGATTCCATCGTGCGTGGCACCACTTCCGCCCAGATCATCGAGCTGGCGCGCGAGGCTGGTGCGCGCAAGGTGTACTTCGCCTCCGCCGCGCCGCCGGTGCGCTTCCCCAACGTCTACGGCATCGACATGCCGGCGGCCCGGGAGCTCGTCGCGAGCGGACGGCGGTTGGATGAGGTGGCACGGCTCATCGGCGCCGACTGGTTGATCTATCAGGACCTCGAGGACCTGATCGCCGCGTGCCGGCACGAGGACGCGCGCATCGAGGAATTCGACACGTCGTGCTTCTCCGGGGAGTACGTCACGGGCGATATCACGCCGGAGTACCTGGAGCGGCTGCAGCTCGAGCGCTCCGACGAGGCGAAGAAGCTGCGCGAAGATCGGCGCCCCTTCAAGGTCATCCGCGGTTATTGAAGCTGACATGACCTCCGCGTGGGTCACGCGGCATCAGCTCCTGCTCGAACTGCTTCAGGCCGGGCTCGATAGAGTCGCGGGGCGACGCTGCGTGCGCGAGGCGCTGCTGGCGCGGCCGCCGGTTCCGCGCGGCGCGCCGGTCTGGGCCGCGGCGGTCGGCAAGGCCGCCACTGCCATGGCGCTCGGCGCCGCCGATGCCTTGGGTCCCTGCCTCGAGCGGGTGTTGGTCGTCACGAAAAGCGGACATCTCGCTCCCGAGCTGCTGGCGCTGCCCGGCATCGAGATTCGCGAAAGCGCTCATCCGATACCTGACGAGCGCTCGCTCGCCGCCGGGCGGCGGCTTCTCGACTGGGTGGCCGAATTGCCGGCGGCGGTGGCGCCCCTCTTTCTGATTTCGGGGGGAGCATCGAGCCTGGTGGAAGTGCTCGAGCCCGGCGTCTCGCTGGTAGAGCTCGAGCAAGTCTCGGCCCGCGGACTCGCCGAGGGTGTTGCCATCGCCGAGCTCAACACCCGGCGCGCGCGTCTGTCGCGGATCAAAGGCGGGCGACTCGCGGCGCAGCTCGCCGGTCGTGAGGCGCTGGCGCTTTTCATATCAGACGTACCGGACGACAACCCCGCGGTCATCGGCTCCGGCCTCCTGGGCCCGGCCGCGGCCGGCCTGGACCGCATCGAGCGGCGGGTCATCGCCTCGGTCGATGAGGCCATGGACGGTGTTGCCGCTGCTGCGTTGCAGCGCGGGCTCACGACACAGTGTGTGCGACCACGATTTGCGGGCGAGGCGACACGCCTCGCCGCGCGCTTCGCCCATGAGCTCCTCATCGGCAACACGCAAGTCCGGATCTGGGGTGGCGAGTCGACCGTGCGTCTGCCGCCGCAGCCGGGCCGTGGAGGGCGCAATCAGCATCTCGCGCTCGCGGCCTGCAAGCTGCTCGCGGATTACCCGGATCTGGCGCTGCTTGCCGCGGGCACCGACGGGACGGATGGGCCGACCGATGCGGCGGGAGGGCTGGTGGACGCCGACACGTGTGGACAGCTGGCGCTGGCCGGGTTCGATGTCGACGACTGCCTGGGGCGAGCCGATTCCGGTACGGCGCTGGCCGCCGTGGGCGCGCTGGTCAGCACGGAACCTACCGGAACCAACGTTGCGGATCTGGTGATTGGGTTGAAGCTGCCCCGTGTCGGGACGTGATATATAAGTGCCAATGCCCCCACAAACGCCCCCGAGCAACCCCCACGACCCGCGCGCCGTGCCGGAGTCGCAATGCTTCGGCGGCGCCTTCGTCCGCGGCTACCGGCGCGTGCGCCAGGTTGCCTCGGGCGCGCGGGCCGACATCTTTCTCGCCGAGCGAATCGCGACCGGCTCGCTGGTCGCGCTCAAGGTGGTGCGTGACGAGCCGCAGCACGACGAGGCGTCGGACGCATTTCTCAGGTTCCTGCAGGAATACGAGATCGCGCAGCGCATTACGCACCCCGGCATCGTGAGGTTGTTCGATCTCGGTGTCAGCGACCATCACGCCTGGCTGGTGATGGAGTACTTCGCGCGCGGCGACCTGCGCCGGCGTATGAAGTCGCCAGTTGCGCCGCGTTGGGCGGTGCGTGTCGCCGCGGCGATCGCGCAGGCGCTCGCCGCGCTGCACGCCGACGGTGTGGTGCATCGCGATCTGAAGCCCGGCAACGTCATGTTGCGGGACGACGACGGCATTGCCCTGATCGACTTCGGACTCTCGAAGGATGCGGCCCAGAGGCTGGATCTCACGGAGCGCGGCCTGATCTTCGGCACACCGCATTACATGAGCCCGGAGCAGGGACACGGCGAGCCCACGGATCCGCGCAGCGACCTCTACAGCCTCGGCATCATCCTTTACGAGATGCTGACCGGCGGCAAGCCGTATCGCGCCGAGAGCCCGATGGGGCTGATATACAAACATCGGAAGGAGCCGGTGCCCCAGCTCGCTGCGGGTCTCGATGGCCTGCAGCCCCTGCTGGAGCGGCTGCTCGCGAAGCGCCCGGAGGAGCGTTTCCCGAGCGCGCTCGCGGCCGCCGAAGCGCTCGAGCGGCAGCTCGCGCGGTTTCTCCAGCCGGCCCTGACCCAATGAGCGACGGCGAGACGGAGATACTGCTGGCGCCGACCCCCGTCGCCTGGGTACAGGCTGCGGCCGGTCACTGGCGGGCGCTCCTCAACGACCATGCCCAATGCGAGAAAAAGGCCGCCTCGACGGCCCTCGCGCTGATGTTCACCTATCCGGAGGACCGGCGCCTGGCGAGCACCCTGTCGCGCCTCGCACGCGAGGAACTGCGGCACTTCGAGCAGGTCCAGAAGCTGATGATCACGCTGGAGGTGCCTTTCGAGCGGCAGCGGCCCGGGCGCTATGCCTCGGGGCTGCGCACGGCGCTGCGCACCCACGACCCGGGACGCAAGCTCGACCTCCTCCTCATGGGCGCGCTGATCGAGGCACGCTCCTGCGAGCGCTTTCGGCTGCTCGCGCCGCGGCTGCCGGCGGAGGTCAGCGGGTTCTACGCGCAGCTCGCCCACTCCGAGGCGCGGCACTTCGAGCAGTATGTCGAGCTGGCGCAGGAAGCGGCGCCGGAGTGGCGGCAAAGGCTGCGGGAGCTGGCCGAGCACGAAGCGCGGCTCGCCACGGCGCCTGACGGGCAGCTGCGCCTCCATTCGGGGCCGCCGCCGGCGCAATAACAGTTCTTTACACCCGCCGCCCGCAGCACGATTATCTTCTAGTTGCCATGGCTGACCGACCCCACCTCCTGATCGTCGATGACGACCGCGAGATCCGCTCGCTGTTGAGTCAATATCTCGAGAAGAACGAGTTCCGCACCACGGCCGTGCCCGACGGCCGCGAGATGCGGCGCGTCCTCGATCGCGCGGCAGTCGACCTGATCGTGCTCGATCTGATGCTCCCGGGTGAGGATGGCCTCACCCTCTGCCGGGAGCTGCGCACCCACTCGCAGATACCGGTCATCATGCTGACCGCGCGCGGGGAGGACGTCGATCGCATCGTCGGGCTCGAGATCGGCGCCGACGATTATCTGCCGAAGCCATTCAATCCCCGGGAGCTCCTGGTGCGGATTCGGGCGGTGCTGCGCCGTGCCGCCCATGCGCCTCGCGATCCGAACCCGCAGTTGGTCCGTGGGTTCACGTTCGGCGGTTGGCGGCTCGACACGACCCGACGCACGCTGACGGATGAGGCCGGTAAGGACGTTTCCCTCAGCGGTGCGGAATACCGTCTGCTAGCCGTGTTGCTTTCCGCCGGCAACCGAGTGCTGTCACGGGCGCAGCTCACGGAACTGCTGCGCGGCCGCGAGGCGGACCCTTTCGATCGCAGCATCGATGTGCGCGTCAGCCGGCTGCGGCAGATCCTGGGGGATGATGCACGAGCGCCACAGATCATCAAGACCATATACGGCGAGGGTTATGTGATCGGCGTGCCGGTCGAGAGCACCTGAGCCGGCCCGGGATTGCGCCGTGCGCCTGTCATTCTGGCCGCAATCGCTGTTCGGCCGCCTGATTGCGGCGCTGGTGATCGCGGTCGTGCTGGCCCAGGCAGCGAGCCTCTACCTCTTCGCGCTCGATCGTGAGCACTTCGTCGCCGACAGCAGCGTGCGGGAGTGGTCGCGGCGGATCACCGAGATCACGGTGCTCCTCGAGCAACTTCCAACCGAGCAGCGCGCCGCGACGGTCGCGATGCTCAAGGAACAGGCCGGAAGAGTCGCGCGGCTGAGGCAGGGCGACCGCGCTTCCCGGGATCGCCCGTGGGGCGGTCCGCTGCTGCTGCCGCCTGATCCGGGAGCGTTGTCGCACGGTGGGCCGCCCGGGGCTCCCCCTCATGCTCCCGGACCGGCCGGTGCCATGCCGCCGCCGCCCGACCGGCGTCTGATGGCGCGCGATCGGCGCCAGCCCGCGCAGCGCTCGTTCTGGCCGCGGATCTTCATCCAGCTGCCGTTCGCTTCGGATATGCAGGGGGCTCTGAAGCAGCAGCTGCATCAAGACCTCGGTAACGGGTACGGTGTTGCGGTACAGCCGGCCGTCGCATCGGCGGCAGGTGTCATCTCCGTTCCGTCGCCATTCTTCGGTCCGACCACGCAGCGGCCTACGGAGTCGTACGACGTGACGGTGCGCCTGCCTGACAGCTCGACGCTGGTCTATCGGGTGACGCGCGTCTCTCCCGGGACACCGTTGCCGCCGAGCCTCATGCTCAATCTGATTCTGCTGGTGGCGTTGCTCGTCATTGCGCTCTATGTCGTAGCCCGAGGCATCACGCTGCCCTTGTCGCGGCTTGCGCTGGCGGCAGACAACCTCGGGCGCAGCATCCTGCAGCCGAAGCTCGCGGAAGAGGGTGCCAAGGAGCTGCGCCACGCGGCGCGAGCCTTCAACACCATGCAGGACCGGCTGCACCGATATCTCGACAGCCGCACCCGCGTTCTCGCCGCCATGTCTCATGACCTCAAGACACCCCTGACGCGATTGCGGCTGCAGGTCGAGACCCAGATCGACGACCCGGCGCTGCAGGCGCGCTTCGGCAAGGAGCTGGATGAGATGGAGAACATGGTGCACGGCGCGCTCGCGCTCTTTCGCAACCTCAATGACGACGAGCCGCTGGAGCCGGTCGATGTCAACCTGCTGCTCGAGACCGTGCGCGGGGAGTTCGCGGAAATGGGCAAGGATGTGACGTTGGAAGGCCGCGCCTTCGGGCCGCTGCCGGGCAAGCCGCAGGCGTTGAAGCGCTGCATCACCAACCTCGTGGCCAACGCCGTCAAATTCGGCAGCCGTGCCCGCATGGTGGTGCGGGACGGCCTACAGCTCGAGATCAGCATCTGTGACGATGGCTCGGGAATCCCCGCCGAGGAGCTGGAGAAGGTGTTCGAGCCCTTCTATCGCCTGGAGTCCTCACGCAATCGCGATACCGGGGGCAGCGGCCTGGGGCTCAGCATTGCCCGCGATGTGGCCCAGGCGCATGGCGGCTCCGTGGTCCTCAGGAATCGATCCGAGGGGGGGCTGGAGGCCCGGCTTACCCTGCCGCGCCGCCGCTGACCCCTCCCTGACCCGACTTGACGTTTCCTCAGGCGGTTTAAAGATTGTTTACGGCGTCGCCGTCGGCGCGCCGCTACAGTGCCCGTCAGTGAAGCCCATAAAGGGGTACGATCGATGATGAGACGTAATATCGTCGTCCTGGCCGCAGTGCTTTGCGCTGCCGGGACGGCGTTTGCCCAAGCGCCTCCTTCCCCGTCGCACGCCGACTGGCAGGCGAAGCGCCAGCAATGGCAGCAGCAATGGCAAGCCAAGCGGGCGCAGATGGAGCAGAAGCGGATGGATCGGCTGGCGGTGCTGCTCGACATGACACCGGCGCAGAAGCAGCAGGTGCAGGTCATCTTCTCGGCCACGCGCGACCAGATGCGGCAGGCCATGAAACAGGCGATGGAGGCTCGCAAAGCCGCACGTACCCAGGCGGAGGCGAAGCTGGGTCAGGTGTTGAGTCCCAGCCAGATGAAGAAGCTCAAGCTGCTCATGCCGCATCGGCATCATGGTTTCATGATGCGGGGCCGGATGGGCATGCATGGCCCGATGGGCAAAGGCGGCCCGATGGGCTGGCACCATGGCCCTGACCACGGGATGGGTCCACCGCCACCGCCGCCTCCTGGAGGTGGCTCGCAGTAAGCGCTCAGCGGGGTAGCGACCGCAGTTCGTAGCGTCCGTTCTCGTACGCCAGATAGCTACCCTGCTCATACCACGCACCCAACACGATGCGCTGGACGGGTTGACCCCCGACCAGCGCATCGTGCACTGCGGGTCTATGCGTGTGGCCGTGAATCATCCTTCTGACTCGCGCGGCCTCGAAGGCTGCAGCCACTGCTGCCGCGTTGACATCCATGATCTTGGGAATGGTGCGCGCGGTATGGGCGCGGCTGCCCGCGCGGGCCTCGTTGGCCAACATTTGCCGGTCCGGCAGCGGCAGGCTGAGAAAGCGGCGTTGCCAGGCGGGTGTCCTGACGATGCTGCGCAGCTCCTGATAGGAATGGTCATCGGTGCAGAGCGCATCGCCGTGTGTCAGCAGCACCCTCTCGCCGTCGATGTCGGCAACCACGGGATCGGGCAATAGCTGACAGCCGGTCCGGCGGCAGAACTCCTCGCCGATGAGAAAATCGCGGTTGCCATGCAACAGGAAGCAGGCAACGCCGCTCGCCGTCAGCGCCCGCAACGCGGCCAGCACCGCGGCTCGTTCACCCCCGGCATCATCGTCCCCCACCCAACTCTCGAACAGATCGCCCAGGATGTAGAGCGCGCGAGCAGTCGCGGGGCCGGCGACCTGCGAGCGCAGGAAGTCGAGAAATTGCAGCTGCGCCGCCGGCGCCGCGGCATCGAGATGCACGTCGGAGACGAACAGATATCGAGCGGGAGTCGAGCTCGGAGCCCGCTGTGCCGCGGGGTCCGACACCGACGTCACCCGCCGTCGGGCTGATCGGCCTCGCCCGACTTCGACTTTGGCGGCGGGCTCGCGGGCGTTGCCGGCGGGGCGTTGGGGGGCTTGGTGCCCGACGGGGCCGGTGAAGCCGATCCGGAATTTCCCGGCTGCGCCGGCGGCGTTGTTCCCGACGGCGTAGTGCCCGAGGGCGGCGTGCCCGAGGGCGGCGTGCCCGCTGGCGGAGCCGTGAGGCCCGGCGGCGTGATGAGCGTCACGCTCTGGATGATCACCGGTTTCACCGGGGAATCCGCCTTGAAGGGACCGAAGGCACCTGTCGGGACGACACCGATGCGGTCGACGACGTCCATTCCCTCCACCACCTCGCCGAAGACCGTGTAGCCCCAGCGGGTCGGCAGGGGGTCGAGCTCCGGGTTGTCGACGAGGTTGACGTAGAACTGCGCATTGCCGGTGTGTGGGCCGGCGGCGCGCGCCAGGCCCACGGCGCCGCGCTTGTTCTGCAAGCCGTTGCCCGACTCATTGTCGACCGACTGATAAGTAGGCTTCAGATCGTAGGGCGGGTTCGCATCATGGCCACCGCCCTGGATGACGAAGTTGGCCACTACCCGGTGGAACAGGGTGTTGGTGTAAAAGCCCTCGCGCACGTAGCGCAGGAAATCGGCCACCGTCAGGGGTGCCCGGTCCGGATACAGCTCCACCACGAAGGAGCCCATATTCGTCGTGACGCGCACCTCCGGATCGGAGGGGTTCGTGTCGTCCGCGCGTGCCGTGGCCTGCACGAGGATGAGGCCCACGCAGGCGGCCGCCAGGGTGAGGGCGAATCTCAATGTCAGGGTCCGGTGCCGGGCGCGCATCTGTTCTCCGTCGCATGGGTCTTCGAGGCGGGAATCTTAGCAGCGCCGGAGCCCCGCGGGCGGGGCGATGTCACTGCCGCGGCAAACCCCGTACCATTGCCGCATGACCGTAATGGACAGTACAGCTACCGCAGGGTTCTACCGCGGCGCGGTGACGCGCTTCGCGCCGAGCCCGACAGGCGAATTGCACCTCGGCAACGCGCGCACGGCGCTATTTAACTTCCTGCTGGCGCGGAGTGCCGGCGGGCGCTTCCTGCTGCGCATAGAGGATACGGACGCGCAGCGCAGCCAGGAGTCGCACCTGGCGATGGTGCTCGAGGACCTGCGCTGGCTCGGCCTGCACTGGGACGCGGGACCGGACCGGGAGGATGACCGCGGACCCTACCGCCAGTCCCGGCGCGGTGCGCTCTATGCGCGGTTCTTCGCGGCCCTGGAGCGGCAGGAGGTCGCCTATCCATGCTTCTGCACGCCATTGGAGCTGGAGCTCTCGCGCCGCGCCCAGCTCGGCTCCGGCAGGCCGCCGCGCTACTCCGGCACCTGTCGCGACCTGTCTCCCGAGCAGCGCAGCGCCAAGCGGGCGCAGGGCCTGGCCGCCACCCTGCGATTTCGCGTCCCCGCCGGCCGGCGCATCGAGTTCGCCGACCTGGTACATGGTCCGCAGAGCTTTCTTTCGGACGACATCGGCGACTTCATCGTGCGGCGCGCTGACGGCACGGCGGCCTTCTTTTTCTCCAATGCCGTCGATGACGCCAGCATGGGCGTTAGCCATGTCCTCCGCGGCGAGGATCATCTGGCCAACACACCGCGCCAGCTGCTCATTCTCGAAACGCTCGGGCTGCAGGCCCCGAGCTACGGACACGTGTCGCTGATCCTGGGTCCGGACGGGACGCCGCTCTCCAAGCGGCACGGCGCGACGAGTGTCCGCGAGTATCGCGATGGCGGCTATCGTGCGGAGGCTCTGGTCAACCATCTCTTCCGTCTCGGCCACTCGAGCGGCGAGCACGGCATGCTCGACCTGGAGGCCATGGCCCGCGCGTTCGATCCTGCTCACCTCGGGCGGGCGCCGGCACATTTCGATGCGCAGCAGCTGCTGGTATGGCAGAAGGAGGCCGCGCACCACCTGCCCGCCGATGAGGCGCGGGCCTGGCTCGCACCGGCGCTGCCGCCCGGGCTCGACGACTCCGCGGCGCGCGCCTTCGTCGCCGCGATTCTGCCCAACGTGGTGTTGCCGCAGGATGCGCAGCCGTGGGCGCGGATCGTCTTCGGTCCGCCGCCGGCGCTCGAGGCCGAGGGCGAGCAGATCATAGCCAAGGCGGGCGAGGGCTACTTCGCGGCCGCGGCGCAGGCCGCCGCGCAGAGCGGCAATGACCTGCCGGCGATCGCCGCGGCTGTCCGGGCGGCGACCGGCCGGAAGGGCGCGGAGCTCTACATGCCGCTGCGCTTCGCGCTCACCGGCCGCGGCCACGGCCCGGAGCTGGCGCCGCTTCTCAAGGCCATGCCCGCGGGCGCGGCGCAGGCCCGCCTGGCGCGCTTCGCCTGACAACTGCCAGTCTTCCCCTCACGACGCAGACGACATGATCCGCATCCATAACTCGCTCACCGGAGAGAAGCAGCCGCTCACACCCATCACGCCTGGAGAGGTCCGGATGTATGTCTGCGGCCTGACCGTGTACGACTTCATGCACATCGGGCATGCACGCATGATGATCGTGTTCGATGTCGTAAAGAGGTACCTGCGATACCGCGGGCTTCGCGTCACACATGTGCGCAACATCACGGACATCGATGACCGGATCATCAAGCGCGCCGCCGAGAACGGTGAGCCGATAGGCGCTCTAACGGAGAGATTCATCACCGCGATGAACGAGGACTGCGATGCGCTCGGCGTCGTGCGTCCGGACTTCGAGCCGCGCGCTACCCAGTACCTCCCGGACATCATCAGCATGATCGAGACGCTGGTCGCAGGGGGTTATGCTTACGTCGCGCCGAACAGCGACGTCATGTATGCCGTCGCGAAGTTCGACGGCTACGGTCGGCTCTCCGGCAAGCGGCTGGCGGATCTGCGCGCCGGGGCGCGTGTCGAGATCGACGAGTCCAAGCGCGACCCGCTCGACTTCGTGCTGTGGAAGCACGCCAAGCCAGGCGAGCCGGCGTGGGACTCACCCTGGGGCAAAGGGCGTCCCGGGTGGCACATCGAGTGCTCCGCCATGTCGTTGGCACTCCTCGGCTCGCATTTCGACATTCACGGCGGCGGTCTGGACCTCAAGTTCCCGCACCACGAGAACGAGATCGCCCAGACCTGCGCGGCCACCGGCGACCGCTTCGCCGAGGTCTGGATGCACAACGGCTTCGTCAACATCGACAACGAGAAGATGTCGAAGTCCCTCGGCAATTTCTTCACGGTGCGCGAGGCGCTCGCGAAGGCGGTGCGCCATCCGGCGGTGTTGCGCTACTTCGTGCTCGCGAGCCACTACCGCGGACCCATCAACTACTCGCTCGAGCTGCTCGAGCAGGCGGACGCGGCGCTCGGACGCATCATGACGGCGCTGCGCGATCTGCCGGAGTCGCCGCCGGGTGTGGCGGCGGGATCCGAATACGCAGCGCGCCTTCAGGAGGCGATGGACGATGACTTCAATACGCCGGAAGCGATCGCGGTTCTGCAGGCGCTGACCCGCGAGATCAACACCGCCAAGGATGCCGGCGACAACGCGCGTGCGGCCGCTCTAGGGGCGGAGCTGCGCTCCCTGGCCGGTGTCCTCGGCATCACGGTGACGCCCAAGGAGTGGTTCTCGCTGGGCACGAAGCTCGTGTCGCAAGGCGACGCGAAAGCCACGGCAAGCGTCGCCCTGACGGATGCCGAGATCGCGGAGCGCATCCAAGCCCGCCTCGGCGCGCGCAAGGCGAAGAGTTGGGCGGAGGCGGACCGCATTCGTGACGAGCTCGCCAGGTCCGGCGTGATCCTCGAGGACAAGCCGGACGGCCGGACGGAGTGGCGGCGGGCGTAGACGGCGCCCGCCGCCCTGTGCCTCTACGCGTAAGTGTTCAGCGTAGACGTGCCGGGAGTGCCGGAGATGCCGTTGCTCGACTGAGTCTGCTCGAAGATCGAGGCCAGCGAGCTCGAGCCGCCGCCACCTTTATGACCGTGGTGCCCGTGGTGGGCATGGCCTGCCGCCGCCGTCTTGGCGCTGGCGCTGGTCGCGGCAGTGGCGCTGGACGATGTCGCTGCCGAGGCACTCAATGCCGCAGTCAGTGCGTTCGGTATGCTCGAACCGCCCGCAGTGGTCGAGGTGCCTGAAGCGCTCGACGTAGTGGACGGGCTCAAGGTAAACGCGCTCCCGCCGTTATAGGCATTCGAGGCGTTGCTCGCGGCTGCCGTGCCGCTGCTGCCGTAAAGCGGGTAACCGTTCCCGCTGATTCCGCTGATCATGTGCTCTCCTCACGTGGGGGATGTCGGCGACGCAGGTGCCGGATTTCCGGTTTTCTGCGCCACTGCGGAGTGTCAGCGAGCCGGCGTCGTCCCGCCACAGCAATTTGTAACGCCGTGACGCGAGACCTTGCAGCGGCAAGACCTTGCCGCCTCCTTGCCGCCGCGAGCGGCTCAGCTCGGCCGCTCGTGCCGGCGATGGAAGGCTTCCAGCGTGTTGTGCATCAGCATTGCGACGGTCATCGGCCCGACACCGCCCGGCACCGGTGTGATCCAGCCGGCCCGCTCCCGGGCGGCATCGAACTGCACATCGCCCACCAGGTGGCCGTTGTCGAGCCGATTCATGCCGACATCGATCACGATGGCGCCCGGCTTGATCCATTCGCCGGGAACGAGGCCGGGCTTGCCCGCCGCCACGACCAGGATGTCGGCCTGGCGCACGTAATTATCGAGGCCGGCCGTGAAGCGGTGACAGACCGTCGTCGTAGCGCCCATGAGCAGCAGCTCCAGCGACATCGGCCTGCCAACGATGTTGGAAGCGCCGACGACGACGGCGTGCTGTCCCTTGAATGGAGCGCCGATGTTTTCGAGCAGCTTGATCACGCCATATGGCGTGCAAGGCCTCATCACTGGAATGCGTTGTGCGAGGCGTCCTACGTTGTAGGGATGGAAGCCGTCGACATCCTTGGTCGGATTGATCCGCTCGATAACCGCCGTCTGCTGGATCTGCACGGGCAGCGGTAGCTGCACAAGGATGCCGTCGATGTCTGGGTCCTGATTCAGCTCGTCGATGAGGGAGAGCAAGTCGATCTCCGACGTCGACTCCGGCAGGTCGTCCGCAACGGAGCGAATGCCGACCTCCTCGCAGGCCTTGCGCTTGTTGCGCACGTAGACCTCGGAAGCGGGATCGTTGCCCACCTTGACCACGGCGAGGGCAGGTCGCCGGCCGCCGCGCGCGAGTGTCGTCTCGATCTTGCCTCGGACCTGGTTTTTGACCTCAGCCGCCAGCTTGCGGCCGTCGATCAGTTGCGCCGTCATCGCGAGTGTCTTTCCAGCCCTTTGAGGGGGCGGCATTCTCGCATATGATGCTTTTTCCGGCCGGGGCATGGCGCAGTTTGGTAGCGCATCTGCTTTGGGAGCAGAGGGTCGCCGGTTCGAGTCCGGCTGCCCCGACCATCTAAATCAATGACTTGCGCTTAGCGAGTTCCGGGCGATTTCTTCCGGGGTACCAGCAGGCGTAGCAGCAGCACCCTTCCGGGGCTGCCTTTTGGGGTCCGCCGGCAAGCTCCGATTCCCATCGGAGATCCTGTGCTATCAAGCGAACCGATTCGCGCCCCCGAGGCGCGTCCTTTCCATCGGCGGGATGCCGCGGCCGATGCCGTGCGTCGCGCGCTCGACCTGCTCGGCCGCGCTTCCGACGATTGGCGTAACGGCGGTCAGTTGCCAGTGGGCCCCTGCACTGGCCTGCAGCAGTGCGGGCAGCCAATGCACACTGCGATCGGCGCTCGAGGTATTGGGCGAGCACCGGCAGGCGGGTGCCATCCCGCCGGAGAACTGCTGCGGCGACCACCTCCGCGAGGCGCTCGACTTCTATTCCGACGAAGACGGCCGCGCGGGCTGTAGGAAGACAACGTAACAGTCTGATCGTAATCAGATCTACTTTTGTATTTATGCCTCCTGTTGGGTCACGGCTGCGGGATAGACTTGGCCCCGAAATCCGGGGTCGCTCTGGCCGCTCGTCGCGCCAGTGTATTCAAAGAATTGCGGAATTTGCTGTCAGTTCCTATTAGTTATATTTCGCCGGTGGAACGCCCCAACAGCAATAAAACCGGTACGCGCACCGCGCTAGAAATTGTCTTGACAAATTTCCGGGGGGGCAATACGATCCGGTTAAGCAACATCTGACTTAAAGTCAGAGTTGTGGAAGTCGAGCGTTTGAAAGAATAATCGGCGGACTGCGACGCGGTGAGGGAGCGGGAGTGGATTTCGACGGCAGTCTGCGGGGCCACCCGTCAGGTCGTGAAGAGTCTCGGTCGAGACTGTTTAAATTGGCCAAGACCTCGCCAACTCTCTCGCCTCAGTTATGCCGACCGGCCTGGGTCCATGCGCGTCGTAGAGTTTCGCGAGGCGTCCGACGCGCATCGGACCTATATGCCCATTACCTGATCAATAAGAGGCTGCCCGCCGGGCAGCTCGACAAATGGAGGCGTTGGCTATGCGGCTCTCAAAGGTCCTCGGACTAATAACTTGCGTTGCGGTCTTATCGGCGCCGCTTGCGCATGCGGAAGTATACTGCAATGAGACCGTCACGAGCGTCATTGTTGCGGGTGACACTGTCTATTTTACAACAAATGAAACGTGCCCGAACTGGTGTGAGGTAAACACAAGTTGGGACGCGACCGCGACTGGGAGAGCTATGGCGCTTCTTACGACGGCAAGAACCTCGCCGTCGCTTACAATCGAGTTTGCGTGGTCGCAAATATCCTCTTGTGGCACGGCCGCGCCAACGTATTCAAGCCCTGATTTTGTGATTCTCTAGTGGCGGGTGGCAAATGAATACGACCTTTGGGCGCTGGCTACGGGGCGGGTCGGTCGTACTGTTGCTGTTGTTAGTAGATGTGCCATCCGTCATCGCGCAGGAAGTATGCGCGAATGCGACCAACGACTGGTCCTGGGGCAACCTGGCGTTCGATATGTTGCAAACAGCAACTGGCGCTATTTCCACTGCGGCCGTGAATATTGCTCCTAGTGGGGGATCGTGTACGCAGACCGTATCGTACGTGTTCACAGGGTCTTACAAGGGGGACGGCTCATTCGCGCTCCAGGGCGCTGTCTCCATAGGATCACCGCCTGCAGGCTGCGCGAGTCA
This sequence comes from uncultured Pseudomonadota bacterium, assembly GCA_963812925.1. Classification (GTDB taxonomy): domain Bacteria; phylum Pseudomonadota; class Gammaproteobacteria; order Steroidobacterales; family Steroidobacteraceae; genus 13-2-20CM-66-19. The sequence continues at coordinate 209,339 of CAWEXF010000018.1, forward strand.
AATAACAATCTATGGGACAATAGAGCAACCCGGATGTGACCGGGCTGACATCACTTGGACGAATAACGTAAATGGCGCAGGCGTTGCCACATGGACGGCGCACGCCATTACGCCGACGGAAAGCTCAGTCGCAACCCATAATTGGGTTCCGCCGCCCCCGCAGGTGCCGCAAAATCCAGTAAATAATGCGGCCACGGACGGTGTATTCCAAGAAACGATAACGCCGGCAAGCGGAGGGGGTCCCGCTTACAATTTTGCCGGTCGCACGATCCACGAAACGTTTCCGAATAGTACAGGGGATACTTGTCACTTTTTGAGGAGTGCCTGGGGCTCCTTCGTTCCGACGGCAACGGATCCATTTGTAATGGATGTTACGAATAACAACCAATATAAAGACAATGTAGGTACGGGCGCGGTACTAATCAATTACTATCGCTATTGGCAGCGCGCACCGTGTGATTTTACTACCACTCAGGTGATGACGATAAGTACCGCCTCAGGTCCCGTTGGATATACGCAAAATGCGATGGACATCAATATCGGAACCTCTACTATTACATCTACTCGCGCCGCGAACGTCAGTCAGTCGATAACTTGGGGCGAGACGCAGTCACAATACGCGACTACCCGGAATACTTGGCAGGTATTACGGACCTGGTTGCTTACCCACACGCCTCCTATTTAAAGGGACATCTCATGTCAGCATTATGGCGTGCGTGTGTAGCATTTCTTCTCACTTTCGTAATCACAACATCCTTTGCCCAGGATGATCTTTCTAATGACCATACTACTCTGACGCCCAATGGTAGCTCGGTAACCCTCGATGTGTACGGCGGTCGACCTGTTTCCGACGCGGTGTACGCCCTTGAGCAACGCTACGGGTACATCATTACTTACGAAGATCCAGAGTACGTGTATTCCGATGACGTTATCGACGAAACGGCCGCGGTTCGGAGGGATCATCGACAGGCAGGCCCTAGCGTACCCCGGCTAATGCTTCCTCGGGGAAGCGGATTCTTGATGCAACTTCCGGCATCTCCGTGCATTTCTCCAAGCGAGCTGACCTCGATCCTTCAGCAGCTCTTGCAATTACCTGTTTCACGCGGAGGCCGCTTTCGCATGGAAGAAAGCAAGTCGGGCGCTATATTTCATGTCATTCCCACCGAAGCGCGGGATAGAAGAGGGAGTTGGTCAGAGCAAGTGTCTCCGCTCGACGCGCGCATTTCTTTTCCATCGGTCGCGCGATCAGAAGACCAACTTCTTGCCACAATAGTGGGCGCGGTTTCAGCCGCGGCTCACGTGAGCGTGAATTACAATATCAACGGTGGAACTATTATAGGCCCTTATCCGGTCAGTGGTGCGGCACCGGGCTTTCAATACAACATTGGAGCAGATGATGAGACTGCACGAGAAGTGCTGACGCGAATGCTTGTCGCGAGACCTGATCGAGAGATGAGCTGGGCGCTACTGAACGCCGTGGAGGAGGGACCCACGGAATATCAGCTGAACATTCAAGATTTAGGCGTTTCAGGCTGCCAGGCGTCACGGCCGGCGGCGCCGCCGCCGCCGCCACCGTCGTCTCCGCTGCCCCAGGGTCCCGGCTGTATCAATTGCGCTCCTGCTACTCCAGCGAAATCACAGGCTCCGCCTCCCTGATCGCAGAATTCCGTAGTATTACTGGGCGCGTGCCAGTGCGAACAGACTTATCCATCGCGTCTGCGAGCGTGCGACCGGGTCTGATGACCTACGCCATAGGCTATGAGGAAGATACTCATGCCCCGCCACGGGATGGTTCGTCGAGGGGGCGGTAACGTTCTGAGCGGTTCGGCGCGGTCGGGCCTGGTCCGAGCTCCCCCTGAGCCGCCCGATCCCTCACGTCCCGCCCCGAGATCCTGATCCGCAAACGGCGCCGCAGCGTGCCGCGCTATAGTCTGCCGAAGCAACGAACGCCTTGACAAATACAGCCTAGGCAGGTATATTGCGGCCATCCCCCTTTGGGGGGGTCCCGATCTCCCTTAGCGGGAGATTTTCACGGAGAGCGGTCTTGGTGAACATATACGACAGCGACAACTACGAGCCGAACAGGAGTGTGGCTTATCTCGTGGGACAGGCGCGGACGGAGATGCTGGCCGCGCTGGACCGGGAGCTGACCGGATGCCGGCAGGTCGCCGATATCGGCGTCACGGCCGCGCAGTTCGTCGTGATATCGCGGCTTGCAACGGCGGAGCGCAAGAAGTCCGCTTCCGACCTCTGCAAGGAGATGTCGTACGACGCTGGAGCCATGACCCGCATGATCGACCGTCTCGAGAGCAAAGGCCTCATCCGCCGGGCGCGCTGCCCGCAGGACCGCAGGCTGGTGTACCTCGAAATGACCGAGCAGGGACGCGCCGTCTATCCGCGGCTGCGCGAGCTCTCGATGTCGATCCAGAACCGCTTCCTGCGCGGGTTCAGCCGCGCGGACGCGCGCCAGCTCGAGAGCCTGCTCGGGCGGATGCTGGAGAACGCTGCCTAAGGAGGGCGACCGGTTTTTTTCCGATAGAAGTCTGCCTAGGCATTTTCAGCCGGGGCAGGTGAGTGGGAGATCAGAGACATGACGACGCGCAACGAAACTGCAAAGCCTGCACCCGGGATGAGCCCAAGGGCGCGTTGGCTCACCCTGATTCTCGGGGCCTTCCTGGTCATCGGCACCGCCTGGGGTGTCTACTGGGATCGCGACCTGCGTTACTCCGTGTATACGGATGACGCCTACGTCAGCGGCAACGTGGTGCAGATCACGCCGCAGATCTCCGGCACTGTCGTGGGGATCGGCGCGGACAACACCCAGTTCGTGAAGGCCGGCCAGCCGCTGGTGCGCCTCGATCAGGCGGATGCCACGGTGGCACTGCAGCAGTCGCAGGCGCAGCTCGCCCGCACCGTCCGTCAGGTGCGCAACCTCTTCTCGACCAGTTCGGCGCTGCAGGCGAACGTGCAGCTCAAGCGCTCGGATCTCACCAAGGCGCAGAGCGACTACGCCCGCCGGGCGCGGCTGTCGCGCAGCGGTGCGATCTCGACAGAGGAGTTGCAGCATGCCAGCGACGCGGTGAATGCGGCGCAGGCGGCCTTGGCGGCTGCTCAGCAACAGCTGGCCGCCAATCGGGCATGGGTCGACGGTACGACCATCGAGAGCAACCCTGCTGTCCGCAATGCGGCAGCCGGTCTGCATGCGGCATATCTCACTTATGCGCGCACCGTCATACCTGCGCCCGTGTCCGGCTTCGTCGCCCGGCGCGACGTGCAGCTCGGCGAGCGTGTCAGCACTGGCACGCCGCTGATGTCGGTAGTGCCACTCAATGAGGTTTGGGTCGACGCCAATTTCAAGGAGTCGCAGCTCGGCACCATGCGCGTAGGGCAGCCGGTCACGCTGACATCCGATCTCTACGGCACGCGTGTGGTATTCCACGGCCATGTCGTCGGTTTCGGCGCGGGAACGGGCTCTGCCTTCTCACTGCTGCCGGCCCAGAACGCCACCGGCAACTGGATCAAGATCGTGCAGCGCGTGCCGGTGCGCGTTGCGCTGGATCCGCAGGAGCTCGCGCAGCATCCGTTGCAGATCGGCCTGTCCATGAAGGCATACGTCAACGTGCACGATGACAGCGGCCAGCGACTGCCTGAAGCTGCCGCCAACGACCCTGACTACTCGACTGACGTGTTCCAGTCCGTCTCGGCGCAGGCCGACGCGATGGTGCGGCACATCATTGCCGCGAACGATCCGGCTGCTGCGCGTCCGAGCGCCTCGCACCGGCTCGCGGCTCGGCTCGGCGGCCGGTCCGGGGTCATTGCCGACCCTGTTGCGCCGTCCAACCTGCCGGTCGCGCTCAGCGAATAGCGCGGCGAGCTTGGCCCAACATGAACGCAGTCGTTAAGGAAAGACAGGAGCCGCTGCCGCAGCTGAGACCCGCGGCGCCGGCTCCGGCGCCCGTCGCCGCACCACAGCTCGAGTCCCTCAAGGGCACCGCGCTCGCCCTCGGCACGGTCGCGCTCTCGCTGGCGACGTTCATGAACGTGCTCGACACGTCGATCGCCAACGTGGCGATCCCGTCTATCGCGGGTGATCTCGGAGTATCGCCGGATCAGGGGACCTGGGTGATCACTTCATTCGCGGTCGCGAATGCCATCTCCATGCCGCTGACCGGCTGGCTCACGCGACGGATCGGGCAGGTGCGCCTCTTCACCGTCTCGACGCTGCTGTTCGTGGTGGCTTCGTTCCTCTGCGGGCTCGCGCCCTCGATCGGCATGTTGGTCGCATTCCGGGCCCTGCAGGGGCTGGTGGCCGGGCCCATGATCCCGCTGTCGCAATCCCTCCTGCTCGCCAGCTATCCGAAAGCCAAGGCGGGCGCCGCGCTCACCGTATGGTCGATGACCACGCTGGTGGCGCCGGTGGTCGGGCCCGTACTCGGCGGCTGGATCACCGACAACTACTCCTGGCCGTGGATCTTCTACATCAACATCCCGATCGGCATTGCCGCGGTCCTCGTGACCTGGCGGATCTACCGGCGCCGCGAGACTGCGACTGCGCGCCTGCCGATCGATAAGGTGGGACTGGGCCTGCTCGTCCTCTGGGTCGCCTCGATGCAGATCATGCTCGACAAGGGCAAGGATCTCGACTGGTTCAACTCACCGCTCATCGTGACGCTGGCTGTCGCTGCGGTGGTCGGATTCATGGTCTTCCTCGTGTGGGAGCTGACCGACAAGCATCCGATCGTCGACCTGAGCCTCTTCCGCGGACGCAACTTCTCCGTGAGCACGGTCTCGATGCTCGTGGGTTACGGGCTGTATTTCGGCAACGTAGTGCTGCTGCCGCTCTGGCTGCAACAGTACATGGGCTACACCGCCACTCTCGCGGGCGTCGTGCTTGCCCCGGTGGGAGTGCTGGCGATTGCGCTCATGCCGCTGGTGGGCCGGAACCTCTCCCGCGTCGATCCGCGCTGGATCGTCACGACCTCGTTCCTGATCTTCGGTGGGGTGATGTTCATGCGCTCGTGGTTTGACACGGACGCGGACATTCGCACCCTGCTGGTGCCGACTGTCATCCAGGGCGCGGCACTGGCGACGTTCTTCGTCCCGCTGCTCACGCTCGGCTTCTCCGGCCTGCCACCGGAGCGCATTCCCGCGGCCTCGGGCCTCATGAACTTTGCGCGCATCACCGCGGGATCGTTCGCGACCTCCATCACCACGACCCTGTGGGACCGGCGCGCGACGCTGCACCACGAGCAGTTGGTGGAGCAGTTGACCGGCTCGAATGCCGCGATGACTCAGGCGATGGCGCACCTGCACGCCGGCGGCCTGACGAGCGGGCAGGGCTACGCGCTGCTCAACAACCTGGTCGACGTGCAGTCATACATGCTCTCCGCCAACGACATCTTCTACGTGTCGGGATTTCTCTTCGTCGTGTTGGCGGGGCTGGTGTGGCTGGCGCGTCCGTCGAAGGCAGGTGCCGCCAGCAAGGAAGCGGCGGCGGGTGCGCACTAAATCCCGCGCAGAGCCCGGGGCGGATACAGCGCCATGAGCACGCCCTGATGGGCGCTGGGCGGGCCTTCGAAATGTACGCACGCCACCGCGCTCTTCTTCAGCTCGAACGCCTCACCGCGGCTGTCGCCCCGCAAAGATAGCGCGAGCAACCGGCCAAGGTGTGGCTGATGGCCGACGACTGCGACGCACTCCGCCTTGGCGCCCTGGCGGCGCAGTGCCTCGAGCACGTCTTCCGGGGATCCTCCCGGTGACAGCGCAGTGCACTCCACCGCATCGGGCCAGCGCGCGGCTCGCGCAAAAATCGCCGCGGTATCGCGGGCCCGAACCAGGGGACTGGTGAGGACCAGGGCCGGTCGCTGTGCCATGCGCTTCAGGCCCGCGGCGGCGCGCCGGGCCCGCTGCACTCCTTCCATGGTCAGCGTGCGCTCGGCATCGTTCGGCCAGCGTTTCGCGTTCCGCGGGAAGGCGATGGCGTGCCGGAGGATCAGCAGCTCCATGGTCAATGCAGGATCACTTCCGCAGGCCGCCATCTGCCCGAGGTGCTGGCAAGTCGGCCGTTGCTGCGTGCGCCGTAACTGACGACGTCATCGGTACTGGGGCTTGCGGGTGCGTCCTTCCGCCGCTTCTCCATGCGCGTGCGCAGAGCCTTCCAACGCTTGCCGCGCACTCGGCGCCAGGGTCCGGCGACCTTCTTCCCCATGCCGATCGCGGCGCGCGCGTGCTTCTCCGCCATTCTGCCCATCATGAAAAGCGTCGCTGCGGTGAAATTCGCCGGCGCGTGACCCGCGAGTTGCGTCAGGTAGTGTGAGATGACGTCCGCATCGTGTTGCGTACCGAGCTTGCTTTGCAGCTTGTGCAGTGCCGCGAGCATCTTGTTCGCGCGCTTTGCGTAAGTCGGCGCGATGACCTCGAGGGCGTAGCGCAGCTTCTTGGCCCGTACCCGGACCTCGTGGAATTCCGTCATCGAGGATTCGGCAGTCAGCCGCCGGGCGAATTTGCGCAATTTGCGGTAGCGCTTGCGGATGAGGTCAGGGACGACGGTTAGTGCGGCCGCATAGCGCGTGGACGCGGATGACGTCGCGGGCGGCGTCCTCGCAAGCTGATAGGGGAGCGTGTCGAGCCAATCCCGTGCGCGTTTCGCATCCAAAGCACGCAGCATGGTGGATCTCGCCCGGGCTCTCTCCGATTGCAGGTATTGCAGCAGCGGGTCGAGCCCACCGCGATCGCTTTCAGGGAGGCTGCTGCGAAACGACCTCACCGCTTCGAGACGAATATCCGCGTCGCGGACGAGGCCGAGCGCATCCAGCAGACCCTTGAGCGTCTGTCGGCTGTTCCTCACGCCGGCGGGCAGGTAGGCGCGAAAGAGAGTGAGGATCGTGTCCATGCGCCGCGCGGTCACCCGCAGCCTGTGCAGCGGCTCCGGGCCCTCGCCGAGCCGGGCCGGAGGCTCGTTGGCCTGCCACTCCTGGTGCAGCCTGCGAAGCGCTGCGGCGGCGAAGTCGCTGGCCCGGGTCCAGGCATCCATGACGGCCGGCGCCGGCTCCGGGTTCCGGTCCGGCCCGGCTCCCCGCGGGGGCCCGAGAGAGGCCGAGCGCAGCCCGACGGCGAACTTGTTTTCCGTCGCGGGGGACAGTCCGCATTCGGCGCGCAGTCGTTTCGCGAGCCGTTCGAGCGGGGCTGAATCGTGGCCGATCGCCTCCAGCTCCACCCGCGTCAGCAGCATCGGGGGGCGGTGGCCGCCACCGCGCGAGAAGCGCGCCTCATCGAGGGCGATCTCACCCACGGCCGCATCCGGGTTGCCGTTTCGGACCGCAAATCGCTGTCGCGAGGTTCGGACCTCGAACAAGGAGCGCAGCGGCTTCACCCCCGCGACGTCGCGGACGCGAGTACCGACGGGACCGACGGCTTGAGCGAGGGCTTTGGTTCCGCCCTGTGACAGGCGCTCGGTGATCTCCCGCCGGTCGGCGACGTCATCGCGCGCCGAGTGCAGCCCTTTCAAGGTCGCCTCGAGGTGCCCCGCCCTTTGACGCACCCGCAGAGCGAATCCGGCCCGGAAAAGCCGCCAGTCCTCGGTGTCGAGGTAGGTATCGTGAAGCTGCTGCGCGGGCAGGGGCCCGATGCTGAGGCGATCCAGGCGGGGATGCTGGTCGAGCCAGCGCCGGACCACCCCCAGATCGGGGGCCGTGAGCTGCCACTCCACCTCGCGCGCCTCGCCGGCGGCATGGGTGGCGCCGCTCACGGGGGCGGCGGCCGGGGCGGGGGAGGATTGGCGGGGATTTGATGGCATGGAGCCATTTAGGATAAACCTAAATTGACGCTTCCACGGCCGGTTCCGTATGATTCGCGCCCCCGTGCGACGGGTCTGGCGGCAGCGATGCCGGGCAGGTGGCACGAGGCCGAGCGGCACGGCATGATGCCTGGCGACGAGACGAGGATGGTGCGCGTGCGGGCGAGTGGGCGATGCAGTCCGCGTGCCCGTAGCTCAGTTGGATAGAGCACCGGCCTTCTAAGCCGGTGGTCGCAGGTTCGAGTCCTGCCGGGCACGCCAAGCCGCCGAAGGAATCGGCAGGGGACGGGGGATGGATGGAGGCGACAACGGTGGACGTAGCTCAGCTGGTAGAGTCCCGGGTTGTGATCCCGGTTGTCGCGGGTTCGAGTCCCGTCGTCCACCCCACCAATTTTGAATGGGCCGTTAGCTCAGCTGGTAGAGCAGGAGACTCTTAATCTCTTGGTCGTAGGTTCGATCCCTACACGGCCCA
>CAWEXF010000019.1:0-165168 GCA_963812925.1 uncultured Pseudomonadota bacterium
GCATCTTCATCCGCGCTGCCGGGACGCGCCATTCCGCCGTTTGCAGGTCGATCTCGCTCCATTCCGCCGCCCGAAGCTCGCTGGGACGTAGAAAGACGAGAGGGGACAACTTCAGGGCGATCAGCGTCGTCGGATGTCCTATGTAGTCGTCGATGGCGCGGAGTAGGGCGCCGATCTTCGCCGGCTCCGTGATCGCCGCGCGGTTCTCCACCACGACCGGCGCCAAGGCGCCCCGCAGGTCGGACGTGATGTCCCGCGTCGCTCGACCCGTCGCGATGGCGTACCGGAAAATCTGCCCGCAGCGCTGCAAGGCTCGATGCGCGGTCTCGTTCATCCCACGGCTCTCGATCGGCCGCAGCACGGCCAGCACCTCAGGCGCCGTGATCTCGGCGATCGGCCGCGACCCCAGGCGAGGGTAGACGAACGAGCCCAGAATCCACCGCGCCTTGGTCATCGTGATCGGCGCCAGCCTCTCGGCCTGCATCTCCAGCCATTCCTCGGCAATCACCTTGAAGGTGTCCGCCCTGGCGATCTTGACCGTCCGCCGCTGCGCGCTCGGGTCGATCCCCCGAGCCAGGAGCTGCCGCGCCTCCTGCAGCTGCTCCCGCGCGTACTGCAGCGTCACATCCGGGTACACGCCGAGCGAGATCCCGCGCTCCCTCCCGTCATATTTGTACTTGAACCGCCACCACCGCGACCCGTTCGGGTTGACCACCATATACAGCCCGCGATCGTCATAGACCTTGTATGCCTTCTCCTTCGGCTTGAGGCTTCGAATCTTCGCATCCGACAACATTGGCGCCGCTCCACCAGCCCTTTTTGGGGTAACCGGGACTCACACCGACCTGACTTACCCCACTTTTCGCACCTCAGGCGTGTTATCATGCCCCTGGATGGCGGTAGACGGGCGTCGGCGGGTGTCGATCGGAAACACTACGATTTCCAGTGTTTCCGCGCAATGTTGGGATGTTGGAGGACGGGCAGGGAAGGTGGAGGTTGAAGCCACCTGGTGCCCGGGGCCGGACTCGAACCGGCATGGGGTTGCCCCCGAGGGATTTTCTTACCACTACAGCTTTCGCTGCTGCGCGCTCCGACGATCGATGATCGCCGCGGCTGCGCGCATTTGTGGTCTGGACTTTACCTTCACCCTGCCGCGCGGCACGCGGTTTAGGTGGGGGCCGTCAAGTCTCTACACTTTCCGCGAGCGACTCGCGGCTTAGCTCGGTATTGCAGCCACCCTGACGTGCTGCTGTTCCACCGAATTTGACCCCATTCACGCCGGGCGTTTCCGCGCCGGGTGCTCAAATCTCTTTAAGTCCCTTGCGTCTACCGATTTCGCCACCCGGGCAAGGGGTGCGGGCGGATTCTACCCAAGTTGCGATGGGGCCGGCGGGTGCGGGGGGCAGGGGGTGATAAGCTCCTGAATTGGCGACGCTTATCGGCGACAATTGGGCATGTCCGACTACCGTCTCGAAGGGGAGAACGTGCACCTCTGGCGCGGGGACCATCATGTCCTGCGCGGGGTGGGGTTTCAGGTCAGGGCAGGGCAGTGCTTGCAGCTCACCGGGGCGAACGGTGCGGGCAAGACGACGCTCCTGCGGACGGCCTGCGGCCTTGCGTACCCGGAGGGAGGGGAAATCACCTGGTGCGGGGAAAACATCCGCAAGGACATTCATGCCTTCCACGCGCAGCTCGCCTACCTGGGGCACGAGCCACCGCTCAAAGCGGAGCTGACCGCGCGCGAGAACCTCCACTACTGGGTCGGGGTCCGACGCCGACTCGAGCGGGAGGAGCTCGATCGCGCGCTGGAGCGCGTCGGTGGTGAGCACTGGGCGGATCGGCCGGTACGAACTCTCTCCGCGGGACAGAAACGCAGGGCGGCTCTCGCGGGACTCACACTGATGCGCGTGCCACTTTGGTTGCTGGATGAGCCGACGACGAATCTCGACGCCGAGGGGCAGGGGCTCGTCGGCGCGCTGATCGATGAGCATCTGCAGGCTGGAGGTCTCGCGCTCGCGGCGGTCCATCACGAGCTCACGGTGTCCGCCGACGACCTACAGCGGATGGAACTGACCCTTGGCTAACTTGCGAGCCATAGGGGATCCGGCGACGCATCTTCGCGAACGCGAGGAAGGCGCGACGCACGGCAAGTGGGAAAGGTCCGAGAGCCGCGACGCCGTGCCGGCTCTGGCGGCCGCGCGCCTGATGGTCGCCCGCGATCTCAAGCTGGCCTTTCGCAAGCGCAGTCAGCTCGTGCAGCCGCTCGCGTTCTTCGCCATCGTCACCACACTGTTCCCTCTCGGGGTCAGCCCGGAGCTCCCACGCCTGAAGCCGATGGCGGCGGGTGTGGTGTGGGCGGCGGCCCTGCTATCCTCATTACTCGCGCTCGAGCTGCTCTTCCGCGATGACGCACAGGATGGGACGCTCGAGCAGTACGCGCTCTCGGGGCGCTCGCTCACCTGGCTGCTTGCGGCAAAGACGGCGACGCACTGGCTGCTCACCGGGCTGCCGCTCGCCCTGATGGCGCCGCTCGCGGGGATGGCGCTGGGTGCGCCGGCCGCGGCGGTGCCGGGTATCGTCGCCGCGGTGGCAGTGGGGACCGTGGCGCTCAGTCTGATCGGCTCGATCGGCGCGGGTCTGACGCTGGGCATCCGCCGTTCGGGGGCGCTGCTGTCGCTCCTCACGCTGCCGCTCGAGATCCCGGTGCTGATCTTCGGGGCCCGCGCCACGGAACTGGCGATCGATGGCGCGGCCTATGGGGTACCGCTGCAGCTGCTCGGCGCGCTGGCTGTGCTGGGACTGACGCTGGCGCCGCTGGCCGCTGCAGCAGCCGTGCGCATAAATCTTGAGTGAGGCTATCAAGTTGACCATCGACTCACGTCGACACCGAAATCATGAAATGGTGCGAACGCATACCCCAGGCACAGGGATGTGCCCCGCCGCCGCAGGTGGCGGAGCCGCGAGCAAAAACCACGCTTTTTGTTCGCGGCGCGCTGGGCCGGGCAGGATGCCCGGATCCAGCGCTTTAGGATAAAACGATGACTTGGACGTGGTTTCACCGACTCGCCTCACCGCCACACGTGTACCGCGTGGCGGGGCGACTGACGCCGTGGCTGGCGTGGCCGGCGGCCGCACTCATTGTGGCTGGCCTCATTGGTGGGCTGGTGCTGGCACCGGCGGACTATCAGCAGGGCGACGGGTACCGCATCATCTATGTACATGCGCCGAGCGCTTGGATGTCCCTGATGGTCTATACGACCATGGCCGTAGCCGCGGCAATCGGGCTCATCTGGCGCATGAAGGTGGCGCATGCGGTGGCCGCGAGCTGCGCGCCAATCGGGGCTTCGTTCACCTTCGCGGCTCTGGTCACCGGATCGCTCTGGGGCGCGCCCATGTGGGGCACCTACTGGCAGTGGGATCCGCGCCTGACTTCGGAGCTGGTCCTGCTCTTCCTGTATCTTGGCTACATGGGCCTGCGGTCGGCGTTCGATGACGTGCAGCGGGCGGACAGGGTGAGCGCGGTGCTCGCGATCGTGGGTGTGGTAAACGTTCCGATAATTCACTATTCGGTCATTTGGTGGAACTCTCTGCACCAGGCGCCCTCCGTGATGACGTTGGGCAAGCCCACCATGCCGCTATCGATGCTCGTTCCGCTCCTCATGATGCTGCTCGGATTCACACTGTTCTTCGGGGCGCTGTTGCTCGTCAGACTGCGCGGCGAGGTATTGAGCCGCGAGCGCACGGCCACCTGGATACGCGAGGCGCTGCAGTCGTGATGGCCTTTCTCGACATGGGCGGCTATGCGCCGTTTGTCTGGCCGGCGTATGCGGTTACGCTCGCGGTGATCGCCCTCAACATCGTGTGGGCGCTCCGGCTCCTGAAGCGCTCGCGCAAGGAAGCGCTGCATCGACTCGCAATCGGAGGCACTGACAAATGACCCCAAGACGGCGCCGGTTGGTGCTGGTGCTCGGCATCCTGGCTGGAGTGAGCGTGGCGGGCGCGTTGGCGCTCAGCGCTTTCCGCCAGAATGTCACCTTCTACTTCGTTCCCAGCCAGGTCGCACAGGGCAGCACCAAGCCGGGCGAGCAGTTCCGCCTGGGCGGCATGGTCGTGAAAGGCAGCGTCTCGAGAGTGCCCGGCAGCATGGAGGTGCACTTCATCGTGACCGACTTCAAGCATCAGATACCCGTCGTCTATGACAAGGTCCTGCCCGATCTCTTCCGCGAGGGCGCCGGGGTGATCGCGCTCGGAGAGATGCGCCCTGACGGTACCTTCCAGGCCGACGAGGTGCTCGCCAAACACGATCAGTATTACCGGCCGCCCGGCATCGGGGCACCGAAGCTCGCCACCCGCCATGGTCAGCCGCGCGACGCGGCGCTGCAGCAGACGGCCGCCGCGGAGCAGCAATAAATGATTCCGGAGCTGGGCCAGTTCACCCTCATCCTCGCGATGCTGCTTGCGGCACTGCAAGCGTTCTTCGGCATCGTGGGTCCCGCGCTCAAACGTGAGCGTTGGATAGCCGCCGTGACGCCGGCAGTCTCCGGCCAGTGCGTCATGGTCGCCGCCTCCATGGGTTGCCTCGTCGCCTCGTTCGTGGCCAACGACTTCTCCGTCCAATACGTCGCGGAGAATTCCAACTCCGCGCTGCCGCTCTTCTATCGGGTGGCGGCGGTATGGGGCTCGCATGCCGGCTCGCTCATCCTCTGGATCTTCCTGCTCGCCTGTTGGTCGGTGGCGGCCGCAATCGGCACCCAGCGGCTGCCGAAGGCTTTCGCTTCCAGAGTGCTCGGGGTGCTCGGCCTCATCAGCTTCGGCTTCCTTCTCTATACCCTGGCCACCTCCAACCCGTTCCTGCGGCTGGATCCGCCCTGGCCGGACGGTGAGAGCCTGAATCCCATCCTCCAGGACCCGGGGCTCGCCGGCCATCCGCCGATTCTCTACACGGGGTACGTCGGTCTCGCGGTCGCCTTTGCCTTCGCGGGCGCCGCCATGCTCGAAGGGCGGCTCGACAGAGACTGGGCGCGCTGGACGCGGCCCTGGACCGTGGCCGCGTGGGCGTTTCTCTCCTGCGGCATCGCGCTCGGGAGTTGGTGGGCGTACTACACGCTGGGGTGGGGCGGCTTCTGGTTCTGGGATCCCGTGGAGAACGCGTCCTTCATGCCGTGGCTCATGGCAACCGCGCTCATCCACTCGCTTGCCGTGACCGAAAAGCGCGGGCTGTTCAAGAGCTGGACGCTGCTGCTCGCGGTGCTCGCCTTCTCGCTCAGCCTCGTGGGCACCTTCCTCGTGCGCTCCGGCGTGCTGGTCTCCGTGCATTCGTTCGCCGCCAGCCCGACGCGCGGCATGTTCATCCTCGCGTTTCTCATCGTGATGATCGGCGGTGCGCTGGCCCTCTACGCCTGGCGGGCGCCGCTTCTCAAGTCGGAGGCCGGCTTCGAGCTCACCGCGCGCGAGTCGTTCCTTCTTTTCAACAACATCCTGCTGGTCACCGCCTGCGCGACGGTGTTCGCCGGGACCATGGCGCCCCTCATCTCGTCGGCGCTCGGTCTCGGCAAGCTCTCCGTCGGGCCGCCGTATTTCAACCCGACGTTCCTCCTCTCGATGCTGCCGCTGCTGGCGCTGCTCTCGATCGGCATCCACGCCCGCTGGAAGCGCGGCAAGCTGAGCGAGCGGGCTCGTCCCCTAGTGCTGACTCTGATCGCCGCCGCGGTGCTCGGCTGCGCCGTGGTCTTCGGGCTCTTCACCGGTGGTCGGGTGCTCGCCCCGGTGGGAGTCACGCTCGGTGCATGGATCATCCTCTCCTCGCTGATCGATCCCATCGACCGCCTGCGCCGCCACATCACCATCCCGCGCGCGGTACTGGGCATGACCCTCGCGCACATCGGGCTCGGCATCTTCGTCATCTCCATCACTGCGGTGGAAGGGTTCACCGCGGAGCGGGACGTGGCGCTCGCGCCGGGCACCACGGCGCAGCTCGGCGCCTATCAGTTCGAATTCGAGGGCGTCCAGCCCATCGAGGGACCGAACTACAGTGGTGTCGGCGGCACCGTCATCGTCACCCGGCACGGCTCGCCCGTCGCGGTGATGCACCCGGAGAAGCGCCAGTACTGGGTGCAGCACACCGTCACCACGGCATCCTCCATAAAGATGTACTACACGAGCAATATCCTGGTCGCGCTGGGACAGGACCTGGGTGAAGGCCACTGGAGCCTGCGCCTGCAGGTCCGGCCGCTCGTGAGCTTCATCTGGCTGGCGGCCTTCATCATGGCGACGGGCGGAATGCTCGCCATCTCGGATCGCCGCTATCGCCTGGCGCGGGTCGAAGAGCCGGCGATCTCGCCCGTCGCCGCGATCACGCGGAGCGAAGCATGAAGGGCCGCTTGCGCTTCATCGTTCCGCTGGCGGTCTTTGCGCTGCTCGTCGTGGTGCTGGCGATCGGCATCAAGCAGTCGCCCGACAAAGACCTCATTCCCTCGCCGCTCATCGGCAAGCAGGCCCCCGAGTTCTCGCTGCCGAGCCTCACCGATCCCAGCCGGAGAGTCAGCTCCGACCAGCTGCATGGTCACTGGTATCTCTTCAACGTCTGGGGCACCTGGTGCGTGTCCTGCCGCGCCGAGCACGAGATGCTCCTCAAGATCAAACAGTCGGGGATCATTCCCCTGGTCGGGCTCGACTGGAAGGACGACCGGGGAGACGCGCTCTCGTTTCTGAAGGATGCCGGCAACCCCTACCAGACCATCGCGGTGGACCAGGACGGAAGTGAGGCGATCATGTGGGGGGTGTACGGCGCGCCGGAGACCTTCCTGGTGAACCCACAGGGCATCGTGGTCTACAAGTACATCGGCCCGATCACCCCGGATGCCTGGGAGCAGCAGATCCTGCCGCGGCTGCCGACGGCCCAGGCACCGGGCACCGCCTCGAGCTCGTGATGTCAGCCCGCGCCGTCTGGAGCTTCGTCATCGCCCTCGTGGCAGTGCTCGTCCTCGGATCCTCCACCGCGTACGCCATCGCGCCCGAGCAGATGCCGACCCCGCAGCTCGAGGCGCGGTATCTCGCGCTCATCCAGGGATTCCGCTGCATGCAGTGTCAGGACGAGTCGCTCGCCGACTCGCCGGTCGACCTGGCGGCCGACATGCGCCGGCAGATCCGGGACATGCTGCTCGCCGGCAAGACGGACCAAGAGATTCGCGACTTCATGGTGTCACGCTACGGCTACTTCATCCTCTTCAAGCCGCCCTTCGTCGCCAAGACCGCATGGCTGTGGCTCACCCCGGGCGTGCTGCTCCTCGTTGGAGTGGTCGTGGCGCTGAGAGTCATCCGCCAGCGCGCCGCGATCGCCGCCGCCGACCTGGAAGACAACGACCTGACGGATGCGTAGCCGATGATCGTTTTCATTGGGCTTGCCGTGGTCCTCGCGGCGATCTGTGTGGCGCTCATCGCCGTGCCGCTGCTGAAACCCGTGCCCACGAAGGCCGCCAGGGCGCCCTGGACTGCCATCGCGGTGGCGGGCGTGTTGGCTATTGGCTCGGCGGCGCTCTACGGCACCTGGAGCAACTGGTCGTGGCGGAAATCCCCGGGCGTCGCCTCGCCGGAGGGGATGGTCGAGCGCCTGGTGCACCAGCTCAATGACCATCCCGACGATCTCGCCGGCTGGATGCTGCTCGGACGCTCCTACGTGCAGCTCGAGGAGTATCCGCTCGCGGTGCGCGCCTTCGATCGCGCCGATCGTGTCGCGGATGGCCGCAGCGCCGAGGCGCTCATCGGGGAAGCGAACGCCCTGGTGCTGATCAATGACTCCGAGCTGACCGGCCAGGGCGGCGCGCTCATCGAGCGGGCGCTCGTTATCGATCCCACCTCGCCGCAGGCGCTCTTTTTTGGAGCAGCCGCGGCGTTGCGCCGAGGCGACCTGCCGCTCGCCCGCACGCGTTTCACTCGGCTTCTCGGCCTCAATCCGCCGGCCGATGTCAAGGCGATCCTGCAACAGGAGATCTCCCGCATCGATCGCCAGCTCGCTACCGTCCACTCTGATCCCTCCCCAAAGAGCCCCTGACGGTACCAACGAAGTTGTAGGAACCTTAGCGCCCGGGCGCGCCACTAACTGAAGGTGAGTGTGCGGCCGGCATGCCTCTTGCTTTGTTCTGGTTGCTCGCTGGCCCGGATGTTCTCGACGAAGTCCTTGGGCCGCACATCGATTGCTGCCGCTGTGGTTGCCAGCGAGTCCCAGTAAACCCAGCTTGTGGAGGAGATAAGTGATGGCTCAGGTATCAGGTCACGATGGACGCCTCTCGGAGGGCCGTACTTCGAATCGGGGATTTGCCTCGATGAATGCGGAGCGGCAGAAGCAGATCGCCAGCATGGGCGGTAAGGCTGTGCCCGACGAGAAGCGTAGTTTCTCGCAAAATCGCCGACTTGCCGCCGAGGCAGGCCGTAAAGGCGGGCAAAGCGTGCCCGGCGCGAAGCGCAGCTTCTCGCAGAATCGCGAGCTCGCCGCCACGGCGGGCCGCAAGGGCGGACAGAGCGTGCCGGATGAGAAGCGCAGCTTCTCGCAGAATCCGGAGCTAGCGGCAGAAGCCGGACGCAAGGGCGGCCAGGCTAGCCACGGAGGCGGAGGCGACTCGCACCGGGATAACAGGTCCTGACGAGCGCCCTTTAGGGCATCGATTGCCGGCGGCCATCGCGCTGCCGGCCTCTCCTTCTTTTTGCAATCTGTTGCAAAGATTGCCCTCCAGATTGCAGTTCTTACCGATCCGCTTGCGTTCAAGGTGACCCCAAGGCGTGCCTTGACCCCCGCGCACCCGTGGACTAGTGTTCCCGGCAGCAGAAGACTAGGGGAGCCCCGACAAGGGGCTGAGAGGCCAATGGCGCCGGCACGGCGCAGCGTGGCGACCCTCCGAACCTGATCCAGTTCATGCTGGCGTAGGAAAGTTCTCGGTCCGCCTTCCACTTTCTCACGACAGCCTCGCTGGATCTTCCGCGGATCCCAACCGCTCGAGGAGCATCCACGATGAGTGCCGTTCCGCTGACTGTCGTTTCAGACTCGCTGCCCGCGTCCCGTAAGGTGTTCGCGGCCGGCCACATCCATCCGCAGCTGCGCGTTCCCATGAGGGAGATAGCGCTGCATCCATCGGCGGGCGAGCCGCCGCTCATCGTCTACGACGCCTCGGGCCCCTACACCGATCCGGCCGTGCGCATCGATATCGAGCGCGGGCTCTCCCGCCCGCGGGAAGAGTGGATCCTGGCGCGCGGCGATGTGGTGACGGGCGAGGGTCGACCCGTGCAGCCGGAGGACAACGGCTTCACGGAAATCGGCGCCGCCGCGGCGCCGACATTCCCCCTGAGGCGCCAGCCGCTGCAGGCACGAGGCGCTGCCGCCGTCACTCAGATCGCCTACGCTCGGGCGGGCATCGTCACGCCGGAAATGGAATTCGTCGCGATCCGCGAGAATCTCGGCCGCGAGCGCCAACGCGCCGCCGGCGCGCGCGACGGCCAGTCCTGGGGCGCGGCGATCCCGGACTTCGTCACCCCGGAATTCGTGCGCGCCGAGGTCGCCGCCGGCCGCGCCATCATCCCGGCCAACATCAATCACCCGGAGTCGGAGCCGATGATCATCGGCCGCAACTTCCTGGTGAAGATCAACGCCAACATCGGCAACTCCGCCGTCACGTCCTCGACCGCCGAAGAAGTGAACAAGATGGTCTGGGCGATCCGCTGGGGCGCGGACACGGTGATGGACCTCTCCACTGGACGCAACATCCACACCATCCGGGAGTGGATCATCCGCAATTCGCCGGTGCCGATCGGCACCGTGCCCATCTATCAGGCACTGGAGAAGGTGGGCGGCGTCGCCGAGGACCTCACGTGGGACGTATTTCGCGACACGCTGGTCGAGCAGGCGGAGCAGGGCGTCGACTACTTCACGATACATGCAGGCGTGCGGCTGCACTACGTGCCGCTCACCGTCAATCGCGTCACCGGTATCGTCTCCCGCGGCGGCTCCATCATGGCGAAGTGGTGCCTCGCGCATCATCGCGAGAGCTTCCTCTACGAGCACTTCGAGGAGATTTGCGAGATCTGCCGCGCGTATGACGTCAGCTTCTCGCTGGGGGACGGCCTGCGTCCGGGCTCGATCGCCGACGCCAACGATGCCGCCCAGTTCGCGGAGCTCGAGACCCTGGGTGAGCTCACCCGCATCGCCTGGAAGCGCGACTGCCAGGTGATGATCGAGGGACCCGGCCACGTGCCCATGCACAAGATCAAGGAGAACATGGACAAGCAGCTCGCCACCTGCGGCGAGGCGCCGTTCTACACCCTGGGCCCTCTCACCACGGACATCGCACCGGGCTACGATCACATCACTTCCGCCATCGGGGCGGCAATGATCGGCTGGTATGGGACGGCGATGCTCTGCTACGTCACGCCAAAGGAGCATCTGGGACTTCCAGACCGCAACGACGTCAAGGTGGGTGTCATTACCTACAAGATTGCCGCGCATGCCGCCGATCTCGCCAAGGGTCATCCCGGCGCCCAGGAGCGCGATAACGCGCTGTCGCGGGCGCGGTTCGATTTCCGCTGGGGCGATCAGTTCAACCTTTCGCTCGATCCCGACACCGCCTGCGCCTTCCACGACCAGACGATGCCGAAGGAGGCCCACAAGGTGGCGCATTTCTGCTCCATGTGCGGCCCGAAGTTCTGCTCCATGCGCATCTCGCACGAGGTGCGCGCCGAGGCGAAGCAACAGGGCATGCAGGAGATGGCGGAGAAATTCCGCGCCGCGGGCAGCGAGATCTACGTGACCGCCGGCGAGTCGCAGAGCTGAGCGTGCGCGCTGTCGTCCTCGGTGCCGGCGTCGCGGGGCTCGCCTGCGCAGTGGAGCTCGCCGAGCGCGGCGTGACGGTGGAGGTGTTGGAAAGGGGCGAGCACCTGGGCACCGGATGCTGCTCCTGGTATGCGGGCGGCATGCTCGCGCCGTGGTGCGAGCGGGAGAGCGCGGAGCCGCTGGTGGCGACGCTCGGCACGGAGAGCCTCGCCTGGTGGGCCGCGAAATTCCCGGGCACCGTCCTTCGCGGCAGCCTCGTCGTGGCCCATGGGCGCGACGCCGGGGAGCTGCGCCAGTTCGCCCGGCGCACGGAGCGCTATCAGTGGCTCGACAGCGAAGGCATCGCGGCGCTGGAGCCCGATCTCGCGGGCCGCTTCAGCCAGGCGCTCTACTTCCCGGAGGAAGGTCATCTCGATCCGCGCGCGGCGCTCGCTGCCCTGGCCGCGCGACTCGCAACGCTCGGCGCTCCGATCCGGTTCGGAGCCGACACGGCAGCGTGTCAGGAAAAGACGCTCGCGGCTCAGGCGTCGGGCGGCACCGTCATCGACTGCCGGGGCCTCGCGGCGCGCGATGTCCTGACAGACCTTCGTGGCGTCAAAGGCGAGATGTTGGTGGTCAGGCTGCCGGAGGTCAGCTTGTCGCGGCCGGTGCGGGTGCTGCATCCGCGCGTGCCCGTGTACATCGTGCCGCGGGGCGATGGTCATTACATGATCGGCGCGACCATGATCGAGAGCGACCAGCCGACGCGCATCACGGCGCGCTCCATGCTGGAGCTGCTCGGCGCGGCTTACGCCCTGCACCCGGCGTTCGGCGAGGCCGAGATCGTCGAAATCGGCACCGGCGTACGGCCCGCCTTTCCCGACAATCTGCCGCGGGTCCAACTGATCGGCGGCGCCGTCTATGTGAACGGTCTCTTCCGGCACGGCTTTCTCCTTGCCCCGGCGCTCGCGCGCCAGGCGGCGGAGTGCGTGCTGGCAGCCGCAAATTCTCTCGAGGTGATGCATGCAGATTCTCGTCAACGGCGCCTCGCGTGAGGTCCGCGCGGCGGATCTCTCGGGCGCACTCGAAGAGCTGGGCTACGGCGGCGCCGTGATCGCGACGGCGGTCAACGGCGAGTTCGTGGCGGTGGCCGAGCGCACGGCCGCTCGCCTCACCGACGGTGACCGGATCGAAGTGCTGGCGCCCATGCAGGGCGGTTAGGAGCGTAAGCGGCCATGTTGCGACTCTACGACGCGGAGCTCACCTCACGATTGCTGCTCGGTACCGCGCGCTACCCGTCACCGTCGATCCTGACGGAGGCAGTCAAGGCGAGCGGGGCACAGATCGTCACGGTATCTCTGCGGCGCGAGTCTGGCGGCGAGCGCGCCGGGCAGGGGTTCTGGTCCATCGTCCGCGACCTTGGCGTCCGCGTGCTTCCCAACACCGCGGGCTGTCACTCCGTGAAGGAAGCCGTGACCACGGCGCAAATGGCTCGGGAAGTCTTCGGCACTTCCTGGGTGAAGCTCGAGGTCATCGGAGAGGACGAGACGCTGCAGCCGGATGTCTTCGGCCTGGTGGAGGCGGCGCGCATCCTCTGCAAAGAAGGCTTCGAGGTCTTCCCCTATACCACCGAGGACCTCATCGTGGCGGAGCGGCTGCTCGAGGCCGGCTGCCGCGTGCTCATGCCCTGGGGCTCACCCATCGGCTCGGGTCGCGGCCTCAACAATCTCTTCGGCCTGAAATCGCTGCGGGCCCGACTTCCCGAAGTGCCAATGGTGGTCGACGCCGGGATCGGCGTCCCATCGCACGCCTCTCAGGCGTTGGAGCTCGGCTTCGACGCGGTGCTCATCAACACAGCCGTCTCGCAGGCGCGCGATCCCGTCGGCATGGCCGGCGCATTCGCGCAGGCGGTGGTGGCAGGCAGGGCGGCGTATGAAGCCGGACCCATGGAGCCGCGCGACCTCGCAGTACCCTCCACCCCGGTCATTGGCAAGGCCTTGCTGCGATGAATCTGGCGCCTGTCTACCCGATCGTGGACAGCGCAGCGTGGATCCGCCGCCTGCTCCCGGCGGGTGTGGGCCTGGTGCAGCTTCGGATCAAAGATGGGTCCGTGGAGGAGCTGAGAGCCGAGATCCGCGAGTCCAGGGATCTGTGCCAGCGCACCGGCGCGCAGCTCGTCGTCAACGATCACTGGCAGCTCGCCCTGGAGGAGGGCTGCGACTTCGTTCACCTGGGTCAGGGCGATCTCGACACCGCGGACGTGCCGGCATTGCGCCGCGCGAAGGTCCGGATCGGCATCAGCACGCACGACGACGCTGAGCTCGCGCGCGCCCTCGGTCTCGCGCCGGACTACATCGCGCTCGGGCCCATCTATCCAACACTGCTCAAGGTCATGGCGTTTGCGCCGCAGGGACTGGAGCGCATAGGCGAATGGAAGCGCCGGATCGGGGCGATCCCGCTCGTCGCCATCGGCGGCATCACCCTCGAGCGCCTGCCAGGCGTGCTGGCGGCGGGAGCCGACTCCGCGGCCGTGGTGACGGATATCGTGCGCAATCCGCTCCCTGAGGAGCGCATGAGAAATTGGGTCCACGAGGGCGCCCTCGCATGAGCGACCGCTACGCTCGCCAGATGGTCCTGCCGGAGGTCGGCCCGCAAGGGCAGGAGCGTCTCGCCGCGGCCACCGTCCTGGTCGCTGGCGCCGGCGGGCTCGGCTGCGCAGTGCTGCAGTACCTGTGCGCGGCAGGCGTTGGGCAGCTCCTCATCGTCGACCACGATCGCGTGGACGAATCCAACCTCCACCGCCAACCGGTCTACCGCATGAGCGATCTCGGCGAGCCGAAGGCGCGCGCGGCGGCCGCCGCCATGCGGCAGCTGAACCCTGAGGTGCGGGTCGAGCATGTGGTCGAGCGGTTGACCCCGGCCAATGCCGCGGAATGGGTCTCGCGAGCCGACGTCATCGTCGACGCCGCCGATAGTCTCGCGCTGACGTACATCCTCAGCGACGAGTGTCTCCGTCAGCGCAAGCCACTCGTCAGCGCCTCGGTGTTGGGACTCTCCGGATACGTGGGCGCGTTCTGCGGCGGCGCGCCCAGCTACAGGGCGGTCTTCCCCGAGATGCCGCGCCAGGCCGGCTCCTGCGCCCAGTCGGGCGTTCTCGGTACCGCGGTCGGAGTAATGGGGACCCTGCAGGCGCACCTGACGCTCGCGATTCTTCTCGAGCTCACCCCGACAGTGCTCGGTCAGTTGGTGAGCGTCGACTTCCGCACCCTGCGGTTCAGCGGTTTCTCCTTTGCTTCCGCCCACGAGCCGGCGGCGCCCGCGCTGCGCTTCATCGCGCCCGAGGAGGTCCGCGAGGCGGATCTCGTGGTGGACCTGCGCAGCCTCACCGAGGCGCCGGTGTCACCTTTCCCTGGCGCATTGCGGCTCGGTGTCGAGGAGGTCGAGAGAGCGGGGCTCCCCGACACGTCCGCAGCGCGTGTGGTTCTCTGCTGTCGCTCCGGTATTCGTGCCTGGCGCGCCGCGCAGGCTCTGCGCAACGGCGGACGCGCCGATCTCGCGCTGATCGCGCTCGGAGAGTGAGCGCTTGAGCCGGCCCGCCGTCCTCGTGATCGCGGGATCTGACTCGAGCGGCGGCGCCGGCATTGTGCGCGATCTCACTGTCCTCGCGGACCTCGGCATCGAAGCGCTCTGCGCCATCACCGCAGTGACCGCTCAAACGCACGGTCACGTGGTCAGTGTGCACCACGTACCGCCCGAGATCGTGCGAACCCAGATCCGGGCGGCGCTCGACTCGAGCGACCTCGGCGCCATCAAGATCGGCATGCTGGGCACCGCTGCAACCGTGAGCGCCGTGGCGGACTGCCTGCCGCGCGACGGGGCGGTTCCGGTCGTTCTCGACCCGGTGCTGCTTTCCTCATCCGGCGGAGTGTTGCTCGACGCGCCGGGGCAAGCGGAAATGCGCGCGCGGCTGTTTCCGCTCGCGACCATCCTGACTCCAAATATCCCGGAAGCCGCGAGTCTGTGCGGCACGGCGCCCGCAACGAGCCGTGAGGCGTTGCTCGAGCAGGCCCGCTCGCTCCTCGCGCTGGGAGCGCGCGCGGTGCTGCTCAAAGGCGGACACGGCGAGGGTGCCGAGGCGGTGGATCTGCTCGTCACTGCGCAGGGTGCGCCGCAGTGGCTGTCGTCACCGCGCCTGGACGCCCGCTGCCGCGGCACGGGATGCGCACTGGCCTCGGCGATCGCGGCGGGACTGGCGAGCGGCCAATCGGTGGCAGACGCCTGCCGTAACGGGAAACAATACGTGCTGTCGATGCTGGCCGCGCGAGCCGTCTGACTGCGGCCGTCGCCGCCTGTCCGGCGCTGGCGGCGATATACGTTAAATAGCCCGTAAACGCGTGGCGCCGCACGGCGTTGACACGCGCAGAATGATCGCGGCAGCCCGAAAAAACCTCGTCAACCTGTAACAGATTCGCGCGCTCTGTTGCCACAATGGCGGCTGCCTTACGCGTCGCCACAACCCGACAGGCGAGGTCTCCTAACATGAACGTCAAGTTGTTGCGCGCTTTCGTCAGCGCCACTCTCATCGCCAGCCTGGCCGCCTGCGGCGGCGGCGGCTCTTCCGATCCCAGCTCGAGCGTCGGCACCAGTCCGCCGCCGCAGACCAGTCAGATGGCCATGATCATCAGCGATGCAACTTCCGATGACTGGGCCACTGTTGGTGTCAAGATCCTGGGCATCGCGCTGCTGCCGCAGGGCGGCGGCAGCGCCGTGACGGTGTATACGGCTCCCGCCACCCCTCCCATGGTCAACCTGGAGCAGCTCGACCAGATCGGCGAGGTGTTGGGTAACGTATCGGTGCCCGACGGAACCTACACCGGCGCGATCGTGACGGTGAGCGCCAATCAGGGCGACGTGCAGCTGGTCGTCGCCGCGCAGCCGGAGGCCGGATTCGCGGGCACGGCCGGGGCGGCGATCCCATCCGCGGACATTCAGATCGTGGGCGCCCAGGGCACTTCCGGCAGCCTCTCGGTGCCGGTCAACGTCAACTTCGACCAGCCCCTGGTCGTCACGGCGAGCGGCTCGAACGCACTCGACCTGGAGTTCGATCTGTCTCATCCCGCCTTCATCGTGGCGCACAATCCTCCGGACGCCACCGCCACCCAGTGGGCCGTCAACTTCGTGGGGCCGGTGCGCCGGCACCCGATCAGCGACATCGCCCACCTGGTGCTCAGGGAGATGTACGGTGATGTGACCGCGGTTGCCTCCGATGGCAGCTCGATGACCATCACCAAGGAGATGCCGGCCCTGCCGGTGGCCGATCCGGAGACGCCCGTCTCCGCGGGACAGTCGCTGACGATCGATGCGGACGCGACCAACGGCACGATCTTCTATAACGTCGATGCCGGCACCAGCCAGACGATCACCAGCTTCTCGTCGGTGGCATCGACCCTCAACGGCGAGTATGTCCGATTCACCGCGCGATATCAGGAGGATGGATCGCTCGTCGCGGTGCGCGTCTGGGCGAGCACGGACTTCAACAAGCTGTGGTTGAGCCCCGAAGGGCACGTGTTGCACGTCGATCCTTCCACTGACACCATCGTCGTGGACAACGCGGCCGGTGTCCCGGTGCCGATCACGGTGAGCTCCTCGACTCAGTTCTACTTCCGTCAGCCCGCGAATCCGCCGGCCGACGCGACGCCGATCGGGACCGGTCCCGCGTTCCTCGCGAACAACGATTTCGTACGCGGCTTCAAGGTGCAGGTGAGCGTGGTCGATCCGCTCGGGAGCCCACTCGTCGCCCAGACGGTCGACATCGAGACGGCGGCCTACTCGGGACAGATCTCGAACGCGCTGCCTGACGGATCCGATTTCACCTATACGCACGACTACCTGACCGCCACGGACGACTACAGCGTGAACCTCGACTACATCTCGAGCTCCAGCGCCAACGGCAAGGACTCCAGCGGCAATACCATCGACGGCTTCAAGTGGTGGAACTTCGCCTATCCGACGCTGCTCGATGACGGCAGCACCGCGATATCGGACTTCTCCAGCGCCGCGGGTGGCGGCGCCGCCGGCGGCTTCACGTTCGCCGGCGACAATTTCTTCGCCTGGGGCCTGTCGGATGCGATCTGGGGCGATGCCGCCAACCCCTCCGGTTGGGCGGTGCCCTGGGCCATTCTGGAGCCGACGCCGCTGCCGCGCGGCACGGTGGTGACGGGCCTGGCCAACAACTCCTTCACGATGACCCTGAGCGGCGGCACGACACCCGGGACGGTAGATCTCAGTACGGCCTCCGGCTCCGCCACACTGGTCTACCAGGTGGACCGCTCGAACGGCATCGTGTCGATCAGCCCGATCGATATCACGACCTCCAGCGGTCTGAGCACGCTGACCAGCGCGCTCGCAGCCGGCACGCAGGTGAAGGTCTACGGTACCCCGCAGACCGACGGTACATACAAGGCGTATGTGTTGATGTACTTCACGAATACGGAACCGGCTGACTGAGAGGAGTTGCGCAGCACGGTCATTCGGCTATAGTGCCCGGACCGTTACAAGTGGGCGGCGCCGCGGCGGGCCAGTTGGCCTTCCACGGCGCCGCGTTACTCCGGGAGGTCGGCGGTGTTGGGGGTGGGACGATCCTTGGCGGCGCGCATCGCGCGCTGGGCGCTGCTGCTGGCGGCGCTGGCAGCCCTCTGCGGCTGTGGTGGCGGCGGCGGTGGCGGTGGCGCGAACACGGCCACCTCGGGGGACGGTCTCACGGGAGACAGTTCCACATGGACTCCCGGCGTCTTCGAGGCGGCCTCGGATTTCGCGGCGCTTTGCGCTGCGCCACGCTCGGGTACCGATCCTTATACCGACCAGCCCTATCCCGACCGCCAGGGCACGACCACGGACGAGAACAACTGGCTGCGCTCATGGACCCACGAGCTCTACCTCTGGTACGACGAGGTGCAGGACGAGAATCCGGCCCTCTACACGACACCGGATTACTTCCAGCTCATGAAGACGATGGAGACCACGTCTTCCGGCGCTCCGGTGGATCGGTTCCACTTCACCTACCCGACCTCGGTATGGGAATCCCTGTCGCAGTCGGGCGAGGAGGTCGGCTACGGAGTTGATTTCGAGATAGTCGCAGCCACGCCGCCGCGTAGCGTCATCATCGCCTACCTGGAACCGACAGCCAGTTTGCCGTCACAGACCGTCGCCGCGAATTTTGTGCGCGGCGACACCGTGCTGCAGGTCGATGGTGTCGACGTAGTCAATTCCGACGATCAGGCCAGCGTCAACACCATCAATGCGGGCCTCGCGCCGTCCACGGTGGGGGAAACTCATACCTTCGAGGTCCTCGATCCCGGCTCGAGTACCCCGCGCACCGTGCAGCTGCAGGCCGCCAATATCACCTCGACCCCGGTTCTCGTGGAGACCACCGTCACCGGTCCCAGCGGCGGCACGGTCGGTTACATCCTCTACAACGACCAGATCGCCACGGCGGAATCGGAGCTGATCAGCGCGATCAATGACCTGAAGTCCAAGGGCGTGACCGACGTGGTCCTGGATCTGCGCTACGACGGCGGCGGCTATCTCGATATTGCGAGCGAGCTCGCCTACATGATCGCGGGTCCCAGCCAGACGGCCGGCGAGACCTTCGAGCTGCAGCAGTTCAACAATCAGTATCCGACCACGAACCCGGTGACGGATGAGCCCCTCACCCCGACGCTCTTCCATACGACCACACAGGGCTTCTCCACCACCGCCGGCCAGCCGCTGCCGACACTCAACATGACGCGGGTGGCGGTGATTACCGGCCAGGACACGTGCTCGGCCAGCGAATCCATCATCAACAGTCTGCAGGGCGTCGGTTTCACCGTCTATCAGATCGGCGCCACCACCTGCGGCAAGCCCTATGGCTTCTATCCGCAGGACAACTGCGGCACGACGTATTTCTCGATCCAGTTCCAGGGCGTCAACGCCAAGGGTTTCGGCGGCTACGGCGACGGCTTCTCGCCGGCGAACACCACGCCGGCTGTCGGGGTAACGGTACCAGGCTGCTCGGTCGCGGATGATTTCGGGCACGCCCTCGGCGATCCGAGTGAAAGCCGGCTCGCGACCGCGCTGGCATACCTGGCCAATCCACAACCTGCCACCTGTCCCACGCCGCCCACCGGCAATGCCGCACCGGCGCCTCTCACCCAACGGCAGCTCCTGGAGCGCATTTTCTCCCGCTCGCCGCTCAAAGAGATACGCATCCTGCGCAAGTGATCCGGCGCAGGAGCCGGGCGCGCCGCCGCTGGCATGTTGCGCCACGGACACGACTCCAAAGGCCGACAGCTTGCGACTCAGGTCACATTTGAGTTGAGATATGTCACCCGTGGGCGATTCGGTCCCGCCGGCGGGCAATCTCGGGCTCATGTCTGGAGGAGTCGATGACGATGAGCACAGGAACGCGCAAGCCCGGTCTCGGGTTATATGTTGGAATGGTGTTGGTGCTGCCCGCCTCGTTGGCGCTGGAGGGCGCGGGGCTGTGGCTCGCGCTCGGCCGCCAATTCCACGTCGCCGCCGGCGCTGCCGCCGCGCTCGCCGCGGGCGGGGCGGCTTGCCTCATCGGCACTGTGCTGATCGGCGTCGCGGCGCTGCGTGAGCGTGAGCGCGCGCGGCAGGTCGCGGCTGCGCGCCCGGCCGTCGTCGCCCCGCGCCCCTGCAGCCCGGAAGAGGCGGCCGCTCGGGCACACTCGCAGAAGATGGAAGCCCTCGGCCTGCTTGCCGGTGAAGTGGCACACGATTTCAACAATCTGCTGCACGTGATCCGCAACGCCCTCGAGATCCTGCAGCTCCAGCAGCCGCAGCCCGAGGCGCACCGCTACCTGGAGATGATCCGCCACAGCAGCGAGCGCGCGACGGCGCTCACCCGGCAGCTGCTGGCGTTCGCGCGGCGCCGGCCCCCCGAGGTGCGGCCGTTCGATCCCAACGAGCTGGTGGCGCAAATGGCGGAGCTGCTGCGCCATTCGCTCAGCGACCGGATCACCATAGAGACCGTGCTCGACCGTGCGATCGGGAGTGTGGCCGCCGATGCCGGCCAGCTCGAAACCGCGCTGCTCAATCTGGCGATCAATGCACGGGACGCGATGCCGCAGGCAGGCCTGCTCACCATCGAGACGGCGAGCTCCATGCTCGATGAGCAATACGTGATGATCTCCGTGTCCGATACCGGGACCGGCATGGCGCCCGAGGTCGCGGCGCGGGCGTGCGAGCCTTTCTTCACCACCAAGGAGCTGGGCCACGGCACCGGCCTCGGGCTGTCGCAGGTTGCCGGCTTCGCGCAGCAGGCCGGCGGCCAGGTGCGGATCGCAAGCGAGCCGGGGAAGGGGACGACGGTACGGCTGTACCTGCCGCGAAGCCATCAGTCCGAGCTCCCGCCGTTGCGACAGCAGATGGGCTACGCCTGGTCGATCAGGAGCGCCGCGACCAAGAGCGTGCCGCTGGCGATCGGAGCCGGCCCGGAGAGATAATGGGGGTGAGCGGCCTTGCGGCCGTGCACCGCGCCCCCAGGGATTGAGGCCGGAACCCCCGGCTCACGCCGGATGCCCAATCGCCCGGACCCCGCGGGTCCTGGAATGGAGAGCATCAATGGACATGCTGAAGAAATTCACCCCGGCACTTGCCGCCCTGCTCGTCGTGGCCTGCGCCCTGCCGGCGCTCGCGTCCGATCCCAGCCCGGCGCAGGTCTACCAGGCGGCCCGCGGCGGTAACCTCGCTGCAGCGCAGCAGATGATCGCGCAGGTGCTGCGCGATCAGCCCAAGAGCGGCCAGGCGCACTACGTCGCCGCGGAAATCGACGCCCGCGCCGGCAACTACGGGCTCGCGCGCCAGGAGCTGCAGACGGCCGAGTCGCTCGAGCCCGGACTCCCGTTCGCCAACGCCCGCTCGGTGCAGGAGCTGCAAGCGCAGCTCGGAGAGGCGGCGCCGGCGCCCCTCACCATGCTGGCGCCGCGGACGGTGCGCGCCGGGCGCTCGCACCTTGGACTCTTCATGATCCTCGTTGCCGGCGCGGTGGTGCTCTGGCTGTTGCTGCGACGGCGCGCGGCAGCCATGGGATACCCACAGTATCCGGGGCAGTACCCGGGCGCGCCGCCGGGAATGCCGCCGATGGGCTACGGCCCGGCCGGCTACATGCCGAGCGGTGGCTCCGGGATCATGGGCAGCGTCGCTTCCGGGCTCGCGCTCGGCGCCGGCGTCGCGGCTGGCGAGGAACTGGTGGATCACTTGCTGGGAGGCGGCTCCAGCCCGGGCAGCGGCGGTTTCGTGCCCCCGGCGGAATCCGCGCCCGCCCCCGATCCCAACGCCGACATGGGCGGCAACGACTTCGGCCTCGATGACCCCGGCTCCTGGGACGGCGGCGGCGGTGACAGCGATAGCGGTGGCGGTGGCGACGACAGCGGCGGCGGGTGGACCTGAGACTGAGCGGGCACCGGGGCGGCCGGCTGGCGTTGCGCGTACACTACGGGTATAACCGCGTCACGCCCGGAAGGGGGGGCGTAAAACGGTGGCCGACGAGCATCGTAAACGGCTGTTGGAGCAGATACTCTGCCATCGGGCCGCACTGCAAAAATACCTGCGAAGGTTCACCGCGGGCGCGGAGGACGTCGAGGATCTGGTGCAGGAGGCGTACGTGCGCGTATGCGCCATGTCGCCTGCGCGGGTGGACTCGCCGCGGGCGTTGCTCTTTAGCATCGCACGCAATCTCGCGGTCGACCGGGCCCGCCAAAAGCTCTCCCACGCGACCGATGACGTAGCGGATTTCGAGCCGCTGAACGTCTCTTCTCAAGAGGCAGAACCGGACGAGCAGGTCGACCTGCGCCGCCGCTTCGAATCGTTCTGTGACGTGGTGGACAGTCTGCCGCCTCTTTGCCGGCGGGTGTTCGTGCTGCGCAAGGTGTATCAGCTGTCACACGCGGAGATTGCCCAGGTGCTCGGACTCTCGCACAGCACCATCGAGAAGCACGTGGCCAAGGGGCTGTTGCGCTGCCGGGACCGGCTGCGCAGCCTCGGGCTGCTGGAGGGGTTGGAAGTCGCCGGCGGTGAGCCATTGCCGCGGCGGCGGGTCAAGGAAGGAGAATCGAGATGAGCCATGTCGTCAGACTGAAGACACAGACACAAATCGACAACGAGGCGGCGGTTTGGACCTGGCGCGCCGATTCCGGCGAGCTGGGTGCCCCCGAGCGGGACCGGCTCGAGGCCTGGTTGCGCGAGGACGTCCGCCATCGCCGCACGTTCGAGGAGCTGAGCCGCACCTGGACCGCCCTCGATCGCCTGTCGGAGCGCAAACTCGACGCGGGGCGGTTCGCCCTGTTCGCGCGCCCGCAGCGGCGAAACTCGAAGTGGTACTGGCAGGCGGCG
Organism: uncultured Pseudomonadota bacterium; assembly: GCA_963812925.1. GTDB lineage: Bacteria > Pseudomonadota > Gammaproteobacteria > Steroidobacterales > Steroidobacteraceae > 13-2-20CM-66-19. The sequence continues at coordinate 22,193 of CAWEXF010000019.1, forward strand.
GCCGCAGCCATGCTCGTCCTGGGGATCGGGGCGGTGATCCTGACCGCCCGCCGGCCCGGGCTGCAGGTCATGTCGACCGCCGTCGGTCAGCAGCGCCACGTAACGCTGGCGGATGGCTCCCGGCTCACACTCAACACCAACACGCTGCTCGCGGTGAAGCTGACAGCGCAGCGCCGCGATATCTATTTGCGTAGAGGCGAGGCGCACTTCGACGTCGTGCATGACGCCTCGCGGCCGCTCTTCGTGCACGCGGGGGACGCGGTCATCAGCGACGTCGGTACGCAATTTGAGGTGCGGCTGGAGTCGGACCAGAATATCGATGTCCTCGTGGACCAGGGAGAGGTGGAAGTGCGAGGACTCGCGGCCGCCTCCGGACCGTCCCGTCCCGGAAGCGGCGCCGCCGGCGCGAATGCCGACTGGGTGAGGGCGCTGAGTGCCGGTGAGCAGCTGCTGATCACCGGCCCGCATCTTGCGGTCACGTCCGTGAGCCCGCGGCAGATCGCCGATGATCTAGCCTGGCGCGACGGCGCGGTGGTCTTCGAGGGCGCGCCGCTGTCCCAGGCTCTCGCGGAGGTCGGACGCTACACTCGCGTACAAGTCGTGCTGGCGGAACCCCAGGTCGCTTCCCTGCGGATCAGCGGACGCTTCAGGACGAACGATGTGCCCGGCTTCTTTCGGGCGCTGCAAGCGGCGCTGCCGGTGCGCGTGAGCGAGCCGAAGCGAGGGGTCTTCTACATCGAGCCCCGCTGAGCGCAGGGCTCCCGCACCCCCGGGCCCCGGCCTCCGCCGTTGCACCCGCGCGACAGGCACATAAAAGGGGCTCCCATGACGCGGCCGAGTGGCGTATTTTTGTCGCCCTGTCATGGGCAACCTGAGCTCGGTCCCTCGCGGCTGGCCCGCGGCTGTCCTCCTGCTCGGCGCGCTGGTGCTGGGAATCGCCACATTCCCGGCCCGGGCCGCTGAGTTCCCGCGCCATTTCGACATTCCGGCAGAGCCGCTCGGCGCGGCGCTGAACGATTTCGCGCGCCAGGCGAACGTGACGCTTCTCTTCTCATCCACACTGGTCGCGCAAGCGCGCACGGGCGGTGTGCGAGGCCAGCTCGCAGTCACTGCTGCGCTCGGCCAGCTTCTCGGGGGGACCGGGCTCGGCTTCCGTCAGGTGAGTCCCTCCGCCATCGCGATCGTCGAGTCCCCCGGCGGTGAGACCGCGGCCGGCAGTCCTCTCGCACCGCCCGCTGGAGGCCTCGCGGCCGGCGCGACTCCGGGCTCGACTGCTACCGGCAAGCCGGGCGTGTTGCATCGGCTCGCCGGGCTGCTGACACAAGCAGCCCGGGCATTCGGCGGCAGCAGCAGGGGCCCGGCGGCGCCGGCTGACGCGCGCTCGATACCCAGCTACAACAGTCTGCGGGAAGTGGTGGTGACCGGGACCGCGGAGGTGAGCGGCGTCAAGCTCCTCGATGCCAGCTTCCCGGTGAGCGAGGCGAGCCTGCAGCAGATCCAGCTGGCACAGCCCTCGAGCGCCGCGGACCTGCTCAAGATCGTGCCCGGCCTGTGGGCCGAGTCGAGCGGCGGTGAGACCGGCTCCAACATCGAGGTCGCGGGCTTCCCCGGCGGCGCCGATGCACCCTACGTCACTTACCAGATCGAAGGCTCGCCGGTCTACCCGATGGCGACGCTTTCCTTCATGGACAACTCCTCGATGTTTCGCCTCGACGACACCATTGAACGGACCGAGGTCGTGCAGGGCGGTCCCTCGGTGGTGTATTCCAACGGCCAGATCGGGGCCACGGCCAACTTCATCCTGAGGCACGGCACCGACACGCCCCATGGCGAGCTCGGGCTGACCGTCGGCGACGAAGGCCTGTATCGGCTCGACGGCTTCTACGGCGGCCCGGTCGCGCGCGACTGGTTCGTGAGCATAGGCGGCTTCTACCGCGTCTCCGACGGAATCAGGAATCCGCAATTTCCGGCCGATGCCGGCGGGCAGCTCACGGCGACGATCTATCACACCTTCTCGAACGGCAATCTGCTCATCTGGGCGCGCCGGCTGCGCGACAAGAATCTCTTCATCACCGACCTTCCGGTTGCGGTCAGCGCGGACGGCAGAAGCATCTCCGCATTCCCAGGCTTCAATCCCAACACCGGCACCTTTGCGGGCAATGCGACCCGTGACATCACGGTGGAGGAGTTCCCGTGCGGCACTCCGGGGTGTACCCCGGGCACGGTGAGCGCCGACCTCGGCAACGGCAGAGGCTCCGACCTGCGGCTGCTGGGGGCCGACCTCAATCTCGAGCTGGGGGGCTGGTCGGTCAGCGACAAGCTGGGGTTCACCGCCGGCCACATGCCCACCAATGCGCTGTTCAACAACTTTGCCCCGGAGACGATGGCGAGCCTGCTTGCCAGCGAGATTACCGGCGTCAACAGTGAGGCAGCGGTGATGACCGCGACCGGGGGCTCGCCGTTCGTGACCGGGAGGCCCACCTACGTGGCAGGGGGCGGCGCGGTCAGCCCCGAGACCGACGTCGTTTCCGTCGGCTTCTGGATCGTCGACAAGAAGATCCAGGCGGTCACCGACGACCTGCGCTTCAGCCGGTCGCTGTTTGCGGGCAACACCGCGACCGTGGGCGGTTATTTCGCCGATTACTCCACCAATGACAGCTGGTACCTCGGCAATAACGAGCTGATGACGGCGACGCCGAATGCGCAGCTCATCAACCTGTCACTCCTCACGGCCGCGGGCGCCGCCGGCCCGCTGGCGGACGTGACGCAGAATGGCATCCTGACCGGTGCGACGACGGCGCTCGCCGATCATTACGACGGCCGCAATGCGGCAGCCTTCGTCTCCGATCAATGGCGCCTCGGGCCCTGGCTGCTCGATGCGGAGTACCGGACCGAGAACGAGAGGATCGAAGGCGCGGTCGAGGGAACCACGTATGCGGACCTCGATGACGACCCGTTGACGCTCTACAACAACGACACGAACGTGCTCACTGGCCAGTGGCTGCCGTCCAATTACGACCACACGCTCGGCGCCTGGAGCACGGGAGTCAACTACGAGATCGACTCGCACATGAGCGTCTACGGCCGCCTCAATGAGGGGGTGCACTTCCCGAGTTTCGACGATGTGCGCGACGACATGGCGAACTCCCAGCAGATCGAGAATTATCAGGTCGGCTACAAGGCACAGACGAGCTCGCTATACGCCTCGGTCGATGTCTTTCACCGACTCTTCTTCGGAGTGCCATTCCAGGCATTCCTCGGCAACGGAACCCAGGTGTTCGCCACCTATGGCGCCGCATCCTGGGGCACCGACTTCCAGGCGGACTGGTTTCCGTTCGAGCGGCTGAGCCTCGGTTTCACCGGGGACTGGCAGCACTCCGTCTACACCCACTTCAGCTCCTTCGCGGGTGGTGGCGCAGAGGCATACGACAACGACGGCAACATCGTGCAGCGCCAGCCGCGGCTGCAGGTGCGGCTCACGCCGGCATACGAAGTGCCGACCGCCTGGGGCAAGCTCCGCGTATTCGCGGCGGTGAGCTACATCGACCTGCGCTATTCGGATCCCGGGAACACGCAGATCCTGCCGCCGTACACGACTCTCGATGCCGGCGTCGTCGGTGACTACGGCGAGCACCTGGAGGTGCGGCTGCAGGGCACCAACCTCACCGATGCGCTCGGGCTGACGGAAGGCAACTCGCGCAGCCTCAGCTCCGGAATCTCCACCGGATTCGAGATGGCGCGGCCGATCTTCGGCCGCGAGGTGCAGGGCCAGATCAAATACTATTTCTAATGGGTCTACCAACCCCTGAAAATGCTGCTCACGAGGTCGCTGGCGAGGCCGAAGCCTGCTCCCATGCCGAGGCCCGACACGACGTTGCTCATGAATCCGCCGCTGGTGCCGTAGTAGGGCTGCGCAGCCCAGCCGCGTGTCTGGTAGGTCTGCTGCGGCAGCGAGTCGACGTGCGTCTCCAGGGAATGGATGTACTCCGCCATCTGCTGGATGAGCATCAGCGCCGACTGGTTTTGGCGCTGGATCCCGAGGGCGGTCTCCCGCAGATCGAGCATCAGCTCACGGGCGAGAGTCGGGTCGCTGATCTTCGCTTGCAGCTTCTCGGCCAGGGCCTTGATGGCCTGTCCCACCTGGTCAGCCTGCTGCTGCAGCTGAACAGCCTGATTCTCGGCGGTCTGGTAGTCCACGATGCGGTCACCTGTGAGTATTCGACTTTCGGCTCGCTGAATGTTCGACCGGCGAATCGTACCTTTGTTCGGCCTAAATGGCCTGCAAGGCCGCCGCTGCGATGAGGAGTAGGACGAGAGCCGCGCCCGCGGCCGCCGGTGCGAGCCGCGCGACCCCCAAAGCCACCAGGAGTGCGACGGCCACCGAGGCTACGTTGCGCAGATCGCCGAAGATGAGCTGCAGGAGCTTCTTCATGCCCGCGCGCCCGCGGCCGCCGAGCCCGGCGCGCGCGAGCGCGACGCGATGATCCTTCCGGCCACGGCGTAGATCGCGAAGAGCAGGAGGAGGGTGACATCACCGAGCGGCCACACCGCCTGCTCGCCCGCGAGTCCGCCGATTGCCCAGAAGGTGCCAAAGGAGAGGATTGCGCACGCCACCAGGTACTTGAGGGTGTTCTCCGGTACGCGGGTCAGAGGCGCTCGCAGCGCGAGTCCCGCCACCATGACGACCGCGAGAGAAGCCGCCGCGCTGCCGGCGGCAGTGGCATACGAAAGCGTGTGACCGAGAGCGACGACGAGGAGCCAAACCTCGAGACCCTCCAGCAGCACACCCTTGAAGGCCACTACCCAGGCGGCGCGTCCCTCTGCCTGCTGCAGTTGCTCGCGGGTCGCGGCGAACTCCTGCGCCTCATCGTGCAGCGCCGTGCGGCCGGAGTAGCGGCGGATGGCCTTGACGTACCAACGCAAACCGAACAGCAGCAGGAAAATGCCGATGGCGGCCCTGATCAGCCCGATATCGGCCCGGGCCGCCTCGATGCCCGCTCCCGTCACTGCAATGAGCAGCGCGACCACTGCCAGTCCCGCCGCCGCAGCGCCCGCGGCGCGGCGCCACCCGATGGTGAGGGCGACCGCCAGCACTATGGTGAACGCCTCCACCCACTCCACCGCGGAAGCGAGAAAGATGGCGCTGGCGCCACCCCATTGGGCGGCGGTCATGGGGAAAAGGAGTCCATGCGCAGCGGGACGGTGCCACAGCTCGGGCTCCCTGTCGACCTCCTCTCAGGTGATGGGCACAGTCAGGGTAGCAAAGACACTGCGCCCGGGAATCGTCCAGTACAGGGGCACGCCGCCCGGATACTGCACCGTGCTTCCGGCGGTGGTACCCGCGAACATATCGATATTGGTGTTGTTGAGCAGATTATCGAAGTCGAGCTTGACCGACGCGTCGTGGAGCCAGCCTTGCGCGCTCACGAACTTGTAGCCGAGCGCGCCGTTCAGGATGGCGTACGAGCCGATCGGGGTCGTCTGCCCGGAGTTGTCGTAGGTCCTGCCGACCCATTTGTCGATCAGCGAGCCGTACCAGCCGTGCAGGTTGTAGATGGCGCCGAGTGCCGCGGTGAAGTTGGGCGCGAACGGCACCCAGTCGCCGGTGGCCTCGTCCTTGGCGCTGTTCACCGAGCCATTGGCGTAGACGCTGAAGCCGCTTCCGACGTAGTACGTGCTCTCGGCCTCGACTCCCTTGTATGTCGTGCCCCCGAGATTGTAGAACACCGTCTGGCCGGCGACCGTCTCCGAGCTGATTTCGTTGTTGAACCTGATGAGGTACACGTCACCCGAGAGAGACAGCCGGCTGTTCTGCCAGCTCGACCCGGCCTGATAGTTCCAGGTCTGCTGCGGACTCAAGTCCGTCGACCCCGGGGCCGCATAGTTGAAGTAATTCTCATTGGGCGCGAGAAATCCCTTGGCCGCCTGCGCATAGGCCGACCAATTGCTGGTGATCATGTAGTGCGCCAGCAACGACGGCAGCGTCGAGTCGAAGGTGTTGTCGTAGTGCTGCGGATTGCCGGTCTTGACGTTGACGATCGAGTCGACTTCGCGATCGAAGGAAACGTAGCGCACACCCGGTGACAGGGTGAGACCCAAAACCGGCTTCCAGTCGAACTGCACGTATCCCTGCAGCGTCACCAGCTCCTGGTTCAAGAGCCGACCGCCGTAGTACGCCGAGACGACTGAGCCCGGCACGGACTCGACGAACGCATCGTTCAGCGTCTCGTCGGTATTGGCGAGACCGCGCAGGTTGGACTGCCGGTCGATCCAGCCGCCCGTCTTCAGGTCCCCGAACGAAAAGTCGTCCTGCAGATTGAGCGTATCGCCCCAGGAGCGATAGTTGTTGGTCAACAGTGTTCCGGGAACGTCGTCCACGCCGTAAGGCGTCCCATTCGGGGTGGGCCCGTTCGGATCTTCTCCGGCGTGCCCCATATGGTAGTAGCCGTATGTATAGACCTTGTTATTGAGAGTCCAGCCGCCGCCGAGCTGCGAGTCGAGTCCGATGTACTCGAAGTCCGTGTGGATGCTGTCGAAGTTGTAGCCGAAATAGTCCTGGCTGTCCGGATTGGAGGACAGCATGTACGTCGGCCCGTTCTGCGCGATCTCGGCGGCCGTGGCGCCCACGCCGACGTTCTGGTGGAGCTGGTTGTACATCGCCACGAAGGTGAGCACGCCGATGCCATCGAGAGGCGCCTCGAATTTGGCGAAGAGATTCTTGCGGTCGAGGCCCGAGTTGCTCAGCTCACCGTCGCTCGACAGGCTTTCCGCGTCGATGTAGCCGGCGGCTCCGCCCCACTTGGAGATCGTGCCGGTATCGAACTCGGCGCCGACGACGGAAGTGCCGAAGCTGCCGTAGGTGAGGGACGGCGTCAGCGTCATATCCTGGAGTGGCGCCTTCGAGACGTTCGAGATGGTGCCGCCGAAGGTCGCGTTGCCGATCGTCGCGGCCGTGCCCGGCCCGCGGTCGACCGCAACGCCTCCGAGATCGTTGTCCATGAAATACGAGGTCGAATGGTGCGTGAAATCATTCGAATCGTTCCAAGGAATGCCGTCGAAGGTCACGTTGAAGAAGCCGTCCTGGAAGCCGCGAATGCTCAGCGACTGGTTCTCCATCAGGCCGGGCCCGTTCGGCTGGATCGACTGCACGCTCGGCGAGATCGCGATGATGTCCGAGTAGTTGCTGGTCGCGGGCATATTGTTCTGGATGAAATACTGGCTGATCGCGGAAGTCGGCTGGCTCACATCGAGCGGCGTCAGCGTCGGCGCCTGGGTAGTCGCGGATTGCTCCTGTATCGTGGCTCCGGAAACCACCACCGTGGACAGCGTCGCGTTCTGCGCTCGCGCCGCGCACGTGACGAGCAGCAACGCCGAGCATACGGCGATGTCGACGGGACGAAGGCAAAAGCGGCTCCTAACCCTAATGTGCATGGGCTGATCTCCAATCGTTGTTTTTGATCACACAAGCCGACGCGCCGCGACTGGGGCGTCAATGGGGGTCGCAGAATAGTGACCGCTTGTTACAGAAAAATTACAACTACTTTGGCTTACAAAGTTTAATCTTTGCGCGCCAAAGTGCGTCGCGCGCCGGCGACAGCGGCTGGCCGCCGCGATGCGGCGGCGGCGGCACGAGGCGGCGATTTATTGGGTGCGCGTGCGGATGGCGGACGGCGCGGCGGCGGGCGGCTGCGCGCGTGGTGGCATCACGGTGTCGGATTCCTGAAGTGGGCGGCGCGCGGCGCGCGCTTTGCGCACCACCGCCCGGTCGGCGCCGTGGAGCAGGATCTCGCGGACGGCGCGCGGTGCGAACTCGCACCATTCGATTCCAACACCGCCTTCGGTCTCACGCACCACATAGGCCGCAAGCCGCACCGGGCGCGTGCGACCGGAGCCTTGCCAGCGCAGGCTGACCACGACCGGCCCGCGTGGCGGGCCACGCTCGACCATGCGCACGAAAGCCCCGCTCGCACTTACATTCTCCAGGCTCCCCGTGACGGGAGGCGCGGAGCCGCTGGACAGCTCCACGGTCATACTCACTGCGAAGCGTTCACCCCACCGATGCTCCATGGCCGTCGCTCCTGCTCTAATGTGGTGTGAGACCAATTATGCGCTCATCGGGTTCCGAGGGAAGAGCCCGCCAACACTAATGTTGGAAGCGAATGGCTTCGCTCTGGTCTCAGGCGCTTTGTGCGGCGTGTTGTGCCGCGGCGGCGGCCGCGGCTGCCGTATCCTCGAGGATGCCGTCGTACAGCTCCTGCAGTCGGGTGACGCTGCGCTCCCAAGTGAAGAGCCGCTTCACGCGCTCGCGGCCGGCGTTGCCCATTCGCTGGCGCAGGTGCGGGTCGGCTAGCAGTCTGTTGATTGCGGCGGCCAGGCCATCGCTGTCACCGCGCTCGACGAGTATTCCGGTCTCACCGTCCACTACTACCTCTGGTAGGGCGCCTGCCCGCGTGGCGACTACCGGCAGGCCCGCGGCCATCGCTTCGATCACCGGAATACCGAATGGCTCGTGCCAGATGGAAGGGAAGACGAAGATGCCGGCACGTGAGTAGTGGGAGCAGATGTCCTCATTGGCCACGCGGCCGTGCAGCAGCGCATGCCCGTCGAGACCGCTCACCTGGCGGCAGACGAGATCGTAATAGTCGTTCGGGCGGCCGTAGTACTGCAGCAGGCCGTCGAAGAGGGGATCGCGGCGATGCGGATCCACGAAGTCCTTCGGCGCCACATCCAACGGTCCCACCAGGCCGAGACTGGCGCGCGGGTGCGCCTGCAGCACCTGGCTCATGGCGGCGAGCAGCACGTGCACGCCTTTCTCCGGGCAGAGCCGCCCGACGAAGAGCACGTTCTGCGAGGCGTCCGGCTGCGCGGTGACCTCGAGGAAGCGCTCGTCGACTCCATTGTAGAGTTCGTGACAGCGCGCGGCCGCGGCCGGATAGAGGCGCCGGATCTCGTCCGCGACGAACCGGCTGCAGCCGAGGATCAGCGCCACCTCCTCGAGCCGCGGCGCGATCACCGCGGGATCGAAATCGGCCAGCGAGTGGTCGTGCATGTGCAGGACGATGCGCGCCCGGGGATTGGCGCGGCGGATTGGCCCGATGAAGTTGGAGATCGTATGCAGGTGCACGAGATCGCAGTGGCGCCCGGCTATATCACGGGCGACCTCGCGGGCGTAGTGGGCGTAGTAGAAGGGACTCAGCCTGAAGGGCCGGCGGCGGCTGAGGAGCCGCACCGAATCGAGAACCTTCAGGCCGTTCAGCACGCGGTCGATGCCTTCCGGGATGCGCCGGTAGGTGACACCCTCGTGACGCTCGACCTCGCTCTGGCCCGACACCCACTTCGGGTAGGTGACGACCTCGTGACGGCGCGCCAGACGGCGCCCGATCTCGTAGTTCACTATCGCGAGCGCATCGTAGAGCCGCGTATGGGGCACCGGAATGTCCGCGTGCGGATAGACCTGTGCGATTCGTATGGCCATGGCTCCGCCCACGGAGCAAACGCCATACCTATGTGCGGATCAGATGCCTCGGGACGCCCGGTAGGCCCGCAGCTGCGGCAGAAATGCCTCGCGACGCGCCAGGCTCTCGGGGGACCAGACGTGCTCGATCTCGTAGTACTCGGGTACCGCCGGGACGTCCTGCGGCAGCACCACCCAGGGCACCTTCGAGCTGGTGAAGATGTGAACGTGAGGCTGCAGGACATGCGGCGTATCCAGCGTGCCCACGCGCACGAAACGCAGGATTGGACCGGCGCCGGAGTAGTTGCTCCAGACGGCGATGCGACAGTCCGGACAGCGCGCAATTTTCTGCCCGCGGCCGCTCAGGGAAGGCGTGTCGATGAGCTCGGGCTCCCCGTCCAGGTCGATGACGCGCTCTGCCTCGATCATTGCGTTCAAGGCGAACGCCGTCCCCGTTTCCCGCTGACACCAGCGGCAGTGGCAGCAGTGCACGACGAGGGGGGCCGTCTGCATGCGGTAGCGGATGCGCTTGCAATCGCAGCCACCCTCGAGCGGATAGCTAGTGTTCGAGGTCATGTCGCGACCTTAGTCCGCAAAGCGGCGAGCCGCATGGGAAAAATTGCGATTCTCGGGCGGCGGTTCAGAGGAGCGGCGGCCCCACGCGCCCGTGGAGGTAGAACGCCACTGCATAGAGCGCGACTGCCACGAGGAGCCGCCACAGTCCGATCTCAGCGAGAGCGGGTGCCAGGCGGTTGCTGCCGCGCGCGATGGCGGCGAAGGGAACGCTCGATGTCGCCTGGGCGAATCGCTGCCACTGCTGCGGCGACTGGCGCCGGCGCTTGGCATCGATCGCGGCCGTGCCGCCGAGCGCCAGCACGAGAAACGTGCCGAAGAGAATCAGCGACGCCAGCTCGCCATTGACGATGAGGTGGGTGGCCGCCCAGAGGGCCACTCCCCAGAGAAAGGGGTGGCGCGTGATGCGCACCATGCCGCGGGCCGCCTCGGGGTCGAGCCGCGACTCCATTCCGACCCTGGTCGGACTCGGCGTCATGATCCCGATCACGGCGAAGAGAAACGCGATGAAGACCAACACGTAGGCCGCGGTGCGAAATTCCAGGAGCAGTCCCCACGTGGGGATGAGCGGGGCGCGCCGGTACGCGTAGATTACCCAGCCGATGCCGATCAGGGAGGCGAGCGAGAAGAGCCCGCGATACGGCCTTTCGCCGAGTTTCCCGGTGAGCGCATCGCGCAGCCGCGTCCCGGAGACTCCAAAGTGGATCAACAGGAAGTAGGCGCAGGCGGCGATCAGATCCGACATGGTGAGGATTGTACTCCAATATAGTAAGGTTTACTGTTAGGACGCCCTACACTCAGCAGAATGCTCAACCGCTCCCAAGAGCTCGACCGCCTGTTCCACGCCCTGGCCGACCCGGCCCGCCGCGCCATCCTCGAGCGGCTGGGCCGCGGACCGGCACCGGTGAGCGAGCTGGCCAAACCGCTGCCGATGTCGTTGCCGGCCGCCATGCAGCACCTGGGTGTGCTCGAGGCGGCGGGACTGATCCGTACCCAGAAGGTCGGCCGGACCCGCACCTGCGCGCTCGACCCGCAGGCCATGAGCTGGGCAGAGCAGTGGATCACGGCCCGACGCCGGGAATGGGAGGGCCGCCTGGATCGGCTCGATGACTATCTGAAAACCCTGGAGCACAGAGGTGATCGCAATGGCTCAACATGAGCGCTCCGTGGCGCACGGCGAGTTTCATCTGGAACGAGCGCGGCCCGTGCTCTGGCGGCAGATCACGACCCGACGGAGGTCTCTCTCCGGTCGCGAATGAAGGCGCGGTCCGTGCCAACCGCTACGGCGAGCACTGCCGCGCCCAGTGTCAGATCGCGCGCCCGGCGGGCGAGCGATGCCGCGACCGCCGTGGCGGGAGCCATGCCGAACACCGCGCAGGCGAGTACGTAGCTCGCTTCCTGCACGCCGGCGGCCGCCGGCACCATGAAAACGAACGTCCTCAGGCCCGCCACGATGCTGTCGACAACCAAGGCGTGAGCCGCGGTCACCGGCTTGCCGAGCAGCTCGAAGACCAGCCACAGCTCCGCCGCGCCAAGGAACCAACACAGCATGTGCAGCACGAATGCCGCTCCCAGCCGCGCGCGGCGGCTGAGGATGTCATCGAGCACGGTGTTGATATCGCCGTGCGCATGCAGGCGGCGAAGCGACGCCAGCACGGGCCATCGCTGTGAGACTTTGCGGATCGCGTGCTGAAACGCATCCCCGAGCCGCCTGCGCCACAGCACTGGTACGGCTACAGCAAGCACGGTCAGCGCCAGTCCGATCCCGAGCCGCCGCATGAGACCCGATCCCGGCGCGAGCGCCAGCAGCGCCAGCACTCCCGCCAGGGCGTAGGGCAGCTTCGCCGCGAGCTCGACGACGAGGTCGACGCTCATCGAGAGTATCCCCCGCAGCGCCGGCGGTCCGCTGAGGCGCAGCGCGCGCACCCCGAGCACGAAGCCGCCGATCTGCGAGAAAGGCAGCGTCTCGGCGGCTGCATCGCGCACGGCCCGGGCCCACACGAATCGCTGCGGCGAGCCCGGCGGGGCGCTGCCTGTCGCCAGCCGCCAGGCGACGCCCATGAAGGCAATGATCGGAAGGTGCGCGAGCACGATGATGAGCAGCCCGGCGAGGCGCAGGCCTTCGAGCGTGCGCATCACTGCGCCCGCACCGGCGTAGATCAGGGTAGCGGCCAGGACCGCCGCGCCGAGAGTCAGGCCGACGGCCGAGCGCCAGTTCACCGCGTCAGTTCCGCGCGCCGCGGGCCGGTCGCGCTTTGGGCGGCCATTCGAGCTCGATGCCGAACGTATCAGTGTAGGGTTTGAACTGCTCGCGCAGCGCCTCGGCGTCGAGACCGAAGCTCGTCAAATCGTAACGCCGTTGTCGCTGCCGGTGTCGGCGGTTGGTGCGGTTGCCGAGCCACTTGCGCATGCGCTGCGCGGCATCGCTGCTGGAAGCGTGGCCTCCATGCTGGAAGAGGCGGGCCGCCGCCTTTGGTGGATCCGCGATGATCTCGCGGTAGTGCAACTGCAGAATGAAATTCGAGGACGCGGCCGCGCGCATCATCCGCTGCGCGCCGTCGAGCCAGGACGCACACACCTGTTGCCCGATCTCTGCGAGGTCGACGCTACGCGCGAATGGACGCCGCAGTACCTGGGTCAGGCGCGCGACGGAGGCCAGCACGGCGACCGGATCGCGATGGATGAACACCCACTGCGCATCCGGATACACGGCGCGGATGTCATCCAGTGCAAACACATGATCGGGGGACTTGAGGATCCACCGCCGCCCCGGCGCCTGGGCATCCAGATGCTGCAGGAAACGCCTGTGGAACCGGTACGCCTCCACGTGCCCATGATGCTGCAGCCAGCTCTGATAGCTCGGCACGCGGTAGACGCTGTCGTAACGCAGGCTCTGGAATACCTGCGCGGTGATGTCCGTGCATTCCTCAGGCTCGCCCGCCGCCACCTCGTGGAGGGAGTTGAGCTCGGGAGCGAGGAAGCGCATCAGATAGAACTGGGCCTGCACCTTTGCCCTGTCGATGGCTTCCCCCAAACGGCCTGACATGGCGGGGTGGGGGTGGACCAGGCGCCAGGAGAGGGGGGCCGCCACGGCGGTGTCACGTACCAGCAGGCGGTGCAGGAAGGTCGAGCCGCTGCGCGGCATGCCGGTGATGAAGATCGGCCGTTCGATGGGCCGCGCGAGCAGCGCCGGATCCTGGCGCTCGCGTCGCTCGAACTCCAGGAGGTTGTGCAGGCTGCGGCGGATCTCGTACTTCACCGCGTTGCGCCCGAGACCATTGAGGTCGCTCTCCGCGTTGCAGGAAGCTATCAGGCGCCGCAGCGGCAGGACGAACGAGGAGTCGTCGAATGCCTGCCGCTGGGCGCGCTCGAGCGCCGCGGTAAGCAGCACCTCGGCATCGAGCGCCGACTGGCGGCGTCCGAAGATGCCCGGCCCTGAGGCCCGATCGTGTCTATTCACCCATGCACCTTTCGCTGTGGCGGCTCACCGCGGTGACCCGCCGGTTACAAATCTACATCAAACCGCCGCAGCGCGCCTCAAGCACGTATTCGGCAGGCCACCGGCGGCGATTCGCGGCAGGAAATCCTGCATTTCCCGCCGCGACAGATCCGCCGTGCGCTCGTGTGAACGTACGCTGAATGTCAGAATGTGGCTGTCGTCTGACCGCGCAGTTACTGCACGGTTACGGTGCGCAACAGAAACTCACGCCTCGGCGTGATGCGTTCCCTTGATTGCGCGCCAAGGTCTGTTAAGGTGCTGGCAGCGGGGGGATGATGGATTTACTTGAGGAGATGAGATGCGCACCCTGACCCGCCACTACCTGCTGGCGTCGGACTTCGACCAGACACTGAGCTTTCACGATTCCGGCCACGTGCTCGCGGACCTGCTCGGCGTCAAGGACTTCGAGCAAAAAGTCGCCGGCCTGGCGCGCAGCAATCTCGTACAACAGGGTGGGGAGCTCGCCTACCTCATTCGCCACGATCCTGACTTTCGCGGCGTGCGCCGCGAGCATCTGGCGGAGGCCGGCCGGCGCGTGCGGCTCAAAGCCGCGCTGCCCACGCTGGTGCAAACACTGCGCGCCGGGCTCAACGGCTGCCGGTTCTCGTTCTTCGTCGTGTCGGCGGCGCCCAGGGAAGTGGTCGTCTCCGCCCTCGACGGCATCGTCCCGCCGGAGAACATCTACGGCACGGAGCTCGACTACGACCCGCAGTCGGGAGAGGTGCGTGCGATCAAACGCGTCGCCGCCGGTTACGGCAAGGTCGCCGTGATCGACGAGCTCAGCCAGTGGCTCGGGATCGTCTCCGACCGTGTTATTTACGTCGGCGACGGAAGCTCGGACATACACGTCATGCTGCACGTCAACCACGGAGACGGCTTCACTATCGCCGTGTCGGAGAACCGACAGCTGGCGCGCATCGCCAAGTCCACCGTGCTCAGCGACAACGCCTGCAGCATTCTCGTGCCGGTGCTCGATCAGGTGCTCGGCATGCGCGTACCCGAGATCCGGCAGTTCCTCGAGTCCGTGGGGCTGGTGCTCGATGACTGGGAGCGGGCGCGCACCGATCGGGTGCTGCTCCACGAGGCGCCGCCCGCATCGCCTGCGGCGGTGGGATGACTTCGATGAGCCTGCCTCTGACCGAATCGCTCGGATGGATCGCGACGCTGGTCTTCGTCGCGTCGTATTTCTTCGCGAAGCCCGCCGCGCTGCGTGCGTGCCAGATGCTCGGCGCCACCTTGTGGATCGCGTACGGCATTCTGATCGCTGCCAAGCCGGTAATCGCCGCCAACCTGCTCGTTTTCGGCGCCGCAGCCTGGACGCTCGCACGCAAGAAACACCCTGACTCGGCACCGGCCCCGATATAGCGTACGCTGACGGCTCCCGCAAAGCGGAGGGGGTCTGTCGGATGCGTGTCGAGCTCGAGTCTCTGGAAGCGCGCGTGATCGGTTGCCTGATCGAGAAGCAGGTGACGACGCCCGATCAGTACCCGCTGTCGCTCAATTCGCTGGTGAGCGCCTGCAACCAGAAGAGCAATCGCGAGCCCGTGATGAGCCTGGACGAGCCGACGGTGCAGCGCACGCTCGATGCCCTCTCGCGCAAGCATTTACTGCTCGAGCGCTCCGGCTTCGGCAGCCGGGTGCCGAAGTACCAGCACCTCTTCTGCAACACCGAGTACGGCACCCTGAAGTTCTCCGCCCAGGAGCTGGCAGTGGTGTGCGAGCTGCTGCTGCGCGGCCCGCAGACGCCCGGCGAGCTGCGGTCGCGCGCCAGTCGCATGGCGCGGTTCGGTGACGTCTCGGAGATCGAGGCGGTGCTGCAGGCACTGCTGGAGCGCGAGTCCGGACCGCTCGTCGCGCGGCTGCCGCGCGAGCCAGGACGGCGTGAGTCACGCTACATGCACCTCTTCGGCAGCGAGCCGGTTCCTCGAGCTGCGCCGGACGAGGCGACGACGCCGGGCGAATCTTCGGCACCCGAGGGTGAGACTCTCCAGAGCCGCGTGGCGCGACTCGAGGCGGATGTCGCGACGCTGCGGGCCGAGGTCGAAGAGCTCAGATCGAGGGGGCAATGACATGATCACCGTCTTTACCGATGCCCGCGTCTTCGACGGGGTCTCCGAGGAGCTGCAGGAGGGATGTCATGTCGTCATCGAGGGTGGCACCATCCGTGAAGTAGCGAGGAGCCGCCCCAATCTCCGGGACGCTCGCGTCGTGGAGTGCGGCGGCCGCGTCCTCATGCCGGGACTCATCGATGCGCATTTCCATGCCTATACGCCGAGTTTCGACTTCAACGCCATCGATCGCATGCCGCCCGCGCTGCTCGCGAGTCATGCCGCACGCATCCTCGAGGGCGCCCTGCAGCGGGGCTTCACCTCGGTCCGGGATGCAGGCGGGGGCGACATCGGACTTGCGCTCGCGATCGAGCAGGGTCTGATCCGCGGACCGCGCTTCTTCTTCGCCGGCAAGGCGCTGTCCCAGACGGGAGGACACGGCGATGTGCGGCGCGCGGAAGAGATCCAGCCGTGCGGCTGCGGTGGCTATACCGGCGCTCTTACTCATGTGGTGGACGGAGTCGAGGAGATGCGGCGGGCAGTGCGCGAAGAGCTGCGCAGGGGCGCCCATCAGATCAAGATCTTCGTCTCCGGCGGCGTGCTCTCGCCGACCGACCCGCTGTGGATGCCGCAATTCACCGCCGAAGAGATCCGCGCGGCCGTTTATGAGACCTCTACCCGCCGCACGTATGTCATGGCGCACTGCCACACGGACGAGGGCGCGGCACGTTGCGTGGAGTGCGGAGTCAGGACGGTGGAGCACGGTACGCTGATCCACAAAGATGAGACGGCACGCTTGATCGCCGCGCGACAGGCGTTCGTGGTCCCAACGCTTTCAGTCATCGACATGCTGCAGAAGCATGCCGAAGCGGCGAAGATTCCGCGCGAGTCGGTCGAAAAGGTGAAGAGCATCGGCGATGAGGCCTACCGCGCGATCGAAGTCTGCCGCCGCAACGGTGTGAAGCTGGGACTCGGTACCGATCTCGGCGGTCATGCCTTCCACCCGCTCCAGGGCGGCGAGCTCGAGCTGCGGGGACGCGTCGAGAAGCCCATCGAGGTGCTGCGCGCGGCGACCTCCGTCAACGCGGAGATCCTGCAGAAGAGCGGCGAGCTCGGCCGGATCGCCCCGGCGGCATTCGCCGACCTGCTGCTGCTCGATTCCAACCCGCTCGAGGACCTCGGCCTGTTTCGCGATCCGGCGCGCATCCCGGTCGTGATGAAGGCCGGCGAGTTCGTCCGCAACGCCCTGTAGGTCGCGTGGCTGACGTCTCACTCCGTTTTGCCGGGCTTGCCTTTCAAGACTCGCCAGTTCTTTTCCGCCGCCGCCAGATAAGTCTGTGGCGAATCGAGGAAGTACACCAGCGAAGTCGCCGAGGTGAAGCAATATAGCTTGTGAGTATCCGGGTCGGTCCAGTTGAACGAACAGTCAGCGGGAATCAGCTTGCCCGCAACGAGCCCGATCGGATCATGGTCGTCGAACATACCCTTCATCGTCACCGGAGGGACGGCCGATTTCCAGATGCCCGGCGGTGTCGCCGCAGGCTTCGCCTCCTGGGCGAATGCGGGCATGGCGACTGTGCATCCGCAAAGCAGAGCTATCGTCAGTCGTGTAACAGTCTTCTGATGCCGGGTCATGCCTGCCTCCTCGAGTGAAGTCGAGTACCCGAGCATAGGCCTTCTCGAGAGCCCGCAACACTAGCCGGCTCGCCCGGCTACTTCAGTGCGCTGCCCTGACCCTCGAGATCGGCCTGGCGCACGGCCGCGACGAATGCCTCGAGCTTGTTGGCATCCAGTCGTCCTGCGGTGCGGACTCCGGAGCACAGGTCCACTCCAAAAGGGCTGACTCGCCGAATCGCCTCGCGTACGTTTGCCGGCGATAGCCCGCCCGCCAGGAACACCGGCAAGGGGCTGCGGCGCACGAATTCCGCGCTGATCTGCCAGTCGTGAGTGCGGCCGGTGCCGCCAAGCTCCGGTACGGCCAGGTTGGGCCGCCCGGAGTCGAGGAGATACGCGTGAACGTAAGGCGCGTAGCGTCCGATCAGCTCGAACACCCCCTCATTCTCCACATGGACCACGTGCACACGTCGTGTAGCTGGCAGCAGCCGAGCAAGCTCGGCGGCCTCTGAGCTGGAGATCTGCGACACGATTTGCACGGTCGCAGCGCGTGTACGCTCGACGTGTCGAGCGATCCCAGCCGCAGTCACTTCGGCGGTCAGGAGGAACGTGGCGATCGGCGGGGGCACGAGCGCCGCGAGCTCTGCGATGGTGCGGTCATCGATGGAGTGCGAACCGGATGGCATCGGCCCCACGAATCCCACCGCATCCACCCCCGCCCGAACGGCGAGCTGCACCTCCTCGCGGGAAGCCATACAGCAGATTTTGATTCGGGTGCGCATGTCCCTAGGGTATGACGCTCCGCTGGAGTCGGCACGGACGCCTGCGGATTTTTTTCCCCGGCTGTCCGCGCCCGGGTCCCGGCGGCGCATATATTGGCGAATGCGCAGTCGCTGCCATATCAAAGACGTGATGGTGGTACCCCACGATGTGCCGAAGACGCCGGCAGCGCAGGCCCTTGCGCTCAACCTGGTGACGGCGATGGATCTGCTGCGGCTGAAGTCTGTGGCGCGCCTCTACGGCCGCGGCCTGCCTCCCGAGGTCAGCTGGGCCGATCTGCTCCAGGAGGCCTTCGCGCGCGTGCTCGACGGCTCGCGGAAGTGCCCTGAAGGGCTGCCCATGGTGCCGTTCCTGGCAGGCGTGATACGAAGCATCCGCGCGGAGCACTGCCGGCGCGCGCGCCGACACGCTGCTCACGTGCCCCAAATGCTCGCCGAGCTCGACCCGAGTGGCGACCTCGCGAGCGGGGAGAGGGATCGCGCTCCGGAACTCGAGCGCAGCCTGATGGCCATGGAGCTGCTCACCGAGATCTACCGGCTGTTCACCGATGATCCGCGGGCGCTGCAGATCATAGAGGGTTTGTTCGAAGGCTCATCGCCTGACCAGATCCGCGCGAAGTACGATATGACCAGGACCGATTACGATTCGACACGCAAACGCATGCGGCGCACCCTCCTCAGGGAGGGACTGAGGTGGGGCGGTCATGAATAGCAAGGCAGAACAGCTCGAGGAGCGTCTCGACGGCCTTCTCGACGCCCTGGAGCAGGAGCTGACCGAGGCGACGGACGAGGAGATTCTCGCGGCGGCGAGCGATCTCGGCATGAATCCGGCAATGAAGGGATCGGCGGCGTTCTTTGGCGTCACGGTCGATCTGCGCACCAAAATCCAGCAAGGTTACGCCAGCCCGTCATCGGACACGCTGGGCACCCCGCGCCGCTTGAAGGACGATCCTTCGTCCCGAAGTTAGCTCGGGCAATCCCCTTATGTAAGTTCTAGATAATAATTGTAATATGCTGATACATATAAGATAATAATCAAACCTCAGGCGCCACTTCGCGTCCCGCTCAGGCGACTGTACTATTCATCTTTCGTCACCGTTGAACTGAACGCCCCTTGAGCACCGTCACCGCCGGTGATCGCGCGCCCCCAGCGCGACAGCACCGCCCATGGAAAGCCGCGTCACTATTCTGCATGGGCGTGGTCTTTGGCGACATCGGGACCAGTCCTCTCTACACCCTCACCGTCGCGGCAAAAGCCGCCAGCCCGAGCGGAGCAGTCACGCCGGAGGCGGTGCTCGGCGTGGTCTCGTTGATCTTCTGGTCGTTGATCGTGGTGATCTCGATCAAATACGCCATCCTCATCATGCGTGCGGACAACCACGGCGAGGGTGGCATCCTGGCGCTGCTCGCGCTGGTGAGCCCGAGCCGGACACGCGAGAGCCGCCTGCGCGCCGCAATGGTGGTTGTCGGTCTCATCGGCGCTACTCTCCTCTATGGCGATGGCGCCATCACGCCCGCGATCTCCGTGCTGAGTGCGATCGAAGGCATCAAGGTGTATGCGCCACAGACCGGCCACATCGTGGTGCCGCTGACGGTGGTGATTCTCATCGGGTTGTTCGTCATTCAGCGCAAGGGCACCTCGTTCATCGGCGGACTGTTTGGTCCGGTGATGCTGCTCTGGTTCGCCGTGATCGCGCTTCTGGGTCTCGCCGGCATCGCCAGGACGCCGGCCATACTGGCGGCGCTCAGTCCGCTGCCGGCAATCTCCTATCTGTTCCACGCCGGCCCAATGGTGTTTGCCGTCATTGGCAGCGCATTTCTTGCCGTGACCGGCGGTGAGGCCTTTTACGCCGACATGGGCCATTTCGGACCGCTTCCGATCCGTGTCGCCTGGTTCGCGGTGGCGCTTCCGGCGCTCACGCTCAACTACTTCGGCCAGGGCGCGCTGCTGCTCGCGCACCCGGCGGCACTCGCGAGTCCCTTCTATGAGCTTGCGCCGGCGTGGGCGCACATTGCCCTCGTAGCGCTGGCGGCGGCTGCGACCGTCATTGCATCACAGGCGGTCATTTCCGGCGCCTTTTCACTTACGCATCAGGCGATGCAACTCGGCTTCCTGCCGCGCATGACCGTGGTGCACACGGCCGGCCGCGAAATCGGCCAGATCTACCTGCCGTTCGTCAACTGGTCGTTGGCGGCGCTGACTCTCACGGCGGTCATCGGCTTCGGTTCCTCCGACGCCTTGGCTGGCGCATACGGTATTGCGGTATCCCTGCTGATGGCGATCACGACGCTGATGGCCACATTCGTGGCACTGCAATGGAACTACAGCGTCTGGGCAGTGGCACTGGTCAACGGCAGCCTGCTCCTGATCGATCTGCTGTTCGTCGCGTCCACCTCGACCAAGCTGATCCAGGGCGGCTGGTTTCCACTGCTGACCGCCTGCGTGATCTCGTTTCTGATGCTGACCTGGCGCAAAGGCGAGCAGATCATGGAAGGCGTTCGCCGCCGGCTACGACGGAGTCTGCACGAGTTCGCCGAGGCCATTCAGCGGGACCCGCCTCATCGGCTCAAGGGAACCGCCGTCGTGCTCGGCCGCCTGACACAAGGCGTGCCGTTGGCGCTCACGCAGAACCTCAAGTACAACCACGTAATGCATGAGCATCTGCTCCTGGTGTCTGTCTCGGTCGCCGAGATACCACGCGTGCCTGCCACCGAGCGCGCCGAAGTCACACCAGTCTGCACCGGCGTTGCTCGAGTCGAGCTGCGCTACGGCTTCATGGAGCAACCGAATGTGCCTCTGGGGCTGAGTGAGGCGGTATCGCTCGGCCGGATCGAGCCCTGCCGCCTGGAGTCGGTCATCTACTTTACCGGGCACGAGACCATCAATGCGCTCGGACGGCTGCCGCAGATGGCCCGCTGGCGCGAGTCCGTCTATACCTGGATGCACCGCAACGCCCAGCGTCCGGGAGCGTATTTCAAGATCCCGGCATCGCAGATCATGGAGATCGGCGTCGAGTTCGAAATCTGACACGGTGGCGGTCAGGTCGCGCTCAGTCCTGGTAGTCCTCGTTATCCGGCGTCGGCACCGGCTTCAATTTTGCGATCTGCGCCTGATTCTCGAACCGCAGCGAGTAGAAGCCGCCGTGGCTGGAGACGACCCAGAGATAGAGCTGGCCGTTCTGCCACACGAAGCGACTGTGATTCTTCGACCAGGAGAAGTTGATCGGAGGTTTGAAGCGCTGCATGGGGTTCAGGAGCGAGCCAGGGTCGAACTCATTCGGGTCCGGCGGGGCAGGGCCCACAAAGTAGGCGATCTCCCGCGGCCGGCGCGGATCATGAATGTCGAAGACACGGATCCCGGCCTGGTGGCCGGAGCAGGCGAGGAGCCTGGCATCCCGTGGATTGTCGAAGGTGCAGTCGTGGTCGCTGTAGCCATAGCCGCCCATCGTCGCGGTGATGTCGTTCTCGGTCCGTGCGCAATTCTTCGGATCATCGACGCCGAGCATGAGCTGGGATACGAGCTTCGGCTGCGCCAGATTGCTGATATCGACCAGTCGCTCCATGCCGTAGGGAGGGAGCCCGGCGCCGCAGGCCCGGATCGCGGCCTTGGGATAGTCGCCACCGCCCGCGCCGAACTCGTCACCGACGCCGAGGAACGGCCTGCCATGGATGAAAGCCAAGTCAGGCTGGATCGCGATGTCGCCGTTGGTCCAGTACAAAGAGCTGATGACTTTGATGACGGGATTCGGTCGGCGGTTCTGTACGTCGCTGACATCGTAGATGACCAGACCGTTGCCCGAGCTGAAGACACCGGGGCGGACCATCTGACCGACGACGCCGCAAAAAAGGAGTGTGTCGGGCGGATGTCCATCGACGGTGAACTGGTTGAGGGAGATCCGGTGGCACGCCTGATGAGCCCCGACGCCGCCCGCCTCGTCGTTGGGAAAGTGCCAGGCGACGATCTCCTTCGGCTGGGTCGGGTCCGTGACATCGATGGCGGTCACGTGGGCATCCGCCAGCGCCGTCACCCAATACGTTTTGCCGTCATACGCGAAGTTGCCAGCATGGGCCAGAAGGTTCGCATCCGGCAGCTGCACGCTGGAGAGAAGCCGAGGATGCGCGCAATCCGTCAGATCGTAGAAGGCGACAGCCGGCTGCGGTCCTGAACCCATCCAGCTCTCCGCGGTCCCCAACAGGGCCCGCGCCGGGCTCACCGAGCCATCCTCCCAGTCGTAGAGCGAGGCCGGGTCGTCCAGGTTGGTGACGTACTTGGGATCGCTCTGGCTCGACACATCGAGCACCTGGATGCCGGGGTGCAGCAGCGGCGGTACTCCCTTCTGGCCGGCATCGAAGCCTTCCGTTGGGACGTAGGCGCAATGGCCGTACCACATGAGCTGATGGCCGGCCCCCTGTCCGGCATATTCGCCCACGATCGCGAGATTGCAGTTGAAGGGCTTGGTCGATGCGCCGCTGGCGCGCTCGGCCGCCGTGAGCTGGCCATCCACGCCTTGCTCGGTCCGATCTCCTGGCTGGCACGCCGGGGTGGGTACCGGGCCGAGGAACGGCTCAGCTCCCGCGCCCGCTGATTGCGGCGTGGCGCCGAGAGCCAGCGCCGCGGCGGCCAAAGACAGCCCCAGGACAAAGCCCGTTCGACGGAATACGACCATGGCGAGCCTCCGCATGATGTCGCAGGTTCATTATCACGCCGTGCAGGCGTCTGGCGGAACCACGCGAGCTGCGGCTCGACGACCTTCGGGCTCGGCCCGTCGGTTCTAGGTATCATTACCGGCGAGTAGCATGCCGTTACCCGAAAGACCGGGCTTCTGCGGAGAGATCATGTCGGATACAAAGTTCATCGTGCGCAAAGCGGCCGTGCTCGGCGCCGGAGTGATGGGCGCGCAGATCGCGGCGCATCTGATCGACGCCCGGGTGCCGACGCTCCTGTTCGACCTGCCGGCGAAGGAGGGCGATAAGAGCGGCATCGTCAGGAAGGCGATCGAAGGACTCAAGAAGCTGCAGCCGTCCCCGCTCGCCGGTCGCGAGACGGCGGCCTTCCTGCAGGCCGCCAACTACGACGAGCACCTGCAGCTCCTTGGCGAGTGCGACCTCGTGATCGAGGCGATCGCGGAACGCATGGACTGGAAGCAGGACCTGTATCGCAAGATCGCGCCCCATCTGGCGCCGCACGCGATCTTCGTTTCCAACACCTCGGGCTTGTCGATCAATGCGCTCGCCGACGCGCTCGCCCGCGAGCTGCGGCCGCGTTTTTGCGGCGTGCACTTCTTCAATCCGCCGCGCTACATGCACCTGGTGGAGATCATTCCCTGCAAGGACTCGCTCCCGGGCGTGCTCGATGATCTGGAGCGCTTCCTCGTCACCACCGTCGGCAAGGGAGTGATTCGCGCCAAGGACACGCCGAACTTCGTCGCCAACCGCGTCGGGGTGTTCTCGATGCTGGCGACGATCGCCAACGCCGCAAAGTTCGGCATCCGCTTCGACGTGGTGGACGACCTGACGGGACCGCGCCTCGGGCGGCCGAAGTCGGCGACCTTCCGCACCGCGGACGTCGTGGGTCTCGACACGTTTGCCCACGTAGTGAAGACCATGCAGGACACTCTCCCGGAGGATCCCTGGCATGGCTTGTACCAGTCGCCGTCCTGGCTCGCGAGCCTCATCGCGGCCGGAGCGCTCGGCGCCAAGACCCAGAGCGGCATCTATCAGAAGAAGGGCAAGGCGGTGCTGGACCCCGTGAGCGGCGGGTACGTGGAGGCGGGCACCGGGGCCGATGCAAGCGTCGTCGAGATCCTGAAGCTCGATAATCCGGCGCAGAAGCTCAAGCGGCTGCGCGCAAGCGAGCACGTCCAGGCGCAGTTCCTCTGGGCGTGCTTCCGCGACAACTTTCACTACATCGCCTATCACTTGAAGGACATCGCACACTCTGCCCGCGACGTGGATCTGGCGATGCGCTGGGGGTTTGGCTGGAAGTTCGGCCCGTTCGAGACCTGGCAGGCGGCCGGTTGGCGGCAGGTGGCGGGTTGGGTCGAGGAAGATATCGCCGCGGGCAAGGCCCTCGCCAAGGCACCGTTACCCGCTTGGGCGCGAGAGCCGGAACGCAAGGGTGTGCACTTCCCGGCAGGCTCTTACGACGCCGCCAGCAACACTCTGGTGGGTCGGTCGACCCTCGACGTCTACCAGCGTCAGCTGTGGCCCGAGACGGTGCTCGGTGAAAGCAAGCCGGCGCCCGGGGAGACCGTTTACGAGAATGCGGGGGTGCGCGCGTTCACCAGCGGCGACGGCGTGCTCGTCGTCTCCTTCAAGAGCAAAGCGCATTCGGTGAGCCCCGAGGTCCTCGAGGGCTTGAATCGCGCCATCGACATCGCGGAGCAGCGCTTCAAGGGACTCGTCATCTGGCAGACGGAGGCACCGTTTTCCGTGGGCGCCAATCTCGAGTCCCTGCGTCCGGCGCTGGCAGCCGGGGATTGGAAGCGCCTCGAGGAGGTCATCTCGCTTTTTCAGAAGACCTCGATGCGGCTGCGCTACAGCGGCATTCCAACCGTGGCCGCTACCCAGGGGTACGTGTTCGGCGGCGGCTGCGAGTTCGTCATGCACTGCGACAAGGTGGTTGCCGCACTCGAATCCTACGTGGGCCTGGTGGAGGCGGGCGTAGGACTGCTGCCGGCGGGCGGCGGCTGCAAGGAGTTCGCGCTGCGGGCGGCGCGCGAGAGCAAGGGCGATCTGTTCGCATCCCTCAAGGACTACTACCTGATGCTCGCCACGGCCAAAGTGGCCGGCAGCGGCATCGAGGCGCAGGAGCTGAACTATCTGCGCGCCAGCGATGTGGTGCTGCTCAATCCGGCCGAGCTTCTCTACGTGGCCAAGCAGCAGGCGCTCGCGCTGAGTGAGGCCGGCTACCGTCCGCCTCTTGCCGGCGGCCGCTTCCCGGTGGCCGGCCGCACGGGTGCCGCCTCGATCAAGGGACAGCTCGTGAACATGCTGGAAGGACATTTCATCAGCGAGTACGACTTCGAGATCGGCTCGCGGATCGCCGAAGTCATGACCGGAGGGGATGTCGAGCCCGGTACCGAGGTCAACGAGGATTGGCTCCTCGCCCTCGAGCTGCGGCACTTCCTGGCGCTCCTGAAGAACCCCAAGACACAGGAACGCATCGCCCACACGCTCGCCACCGGCAAGCCGCTGCGTAATTGACCTGCGGAGACGGAAGATCATGTCCAGTCAGATTCGAGAAGCCTACATCGTCGCCGCCACCCGTACGCCGGTCGGCAAGGCCCCCCGCGGCATGATGCGCCACGTCCGCCCGGACGACATGCTCGCTCATGTCATCAGGAGCGCTCTCGCCCAGGTGCCCGCGATCGAGTCCAAAGGGATCACGGATGTCGTCGTGGGCTGCGCTTTCCCCGAAGCGGAGCAGGGCCTGAACATGGCGCGCATCGGGGCGTTGCTTGCCGGGTTGCCTGACACGGTTCCAGGCGTCACCGTGAACCGCTACTGCTCCTCGGGCTTGAATGCCGTGCAGATTGCCGCCGACCGTATTCGCGTGGGAGAGGCGGACGTCGTCATTGCCGGCGGCAGCGAGTCGATGTCCATGGTGCCGATGATGGGCAACAAGGTGGCATTGAATCCTGAGATCTTCGCCAAGGACGAGAACTACGCCATCGCCTATGGCATGGGCATCACGGCCGAGAAGGTGGCGCAACAATGGAAGGTCTCGCGTGAGGACCAGGACGCCTTTGCGTTGGAGTCGCACAAGCGTGCGGTGGCCGCGATCGCATCGGGGGCCTTCGCGTCCGAGATCTCACCAATTGAAGTCACGGACCGCACGCCGGATCTGACATCCCATGAGGTACGGTATTCGAAGAAGACTCTGCGCCAGGATGAGGGTCCCCGGGCCGACACCTCACTCGAGGTGCTCGCCAAGTTGAAAACGGTCTTCGACGCCAAGGGGACCGTAACGGCCGGCAACAGCTCCCAGACGTCAGACGGCGCGGCAGCGGTGGTGCTGGTATCCGCGGACATGCTCAAGCGCTACGAGCTGACTCCCCTTGCCCGTTACGTCACGTTCGCCGTGCGGGGTGTACCGCCGGCGATCATGGGCATCGGTCCCAAGGAGGCGATCCCTGCCGCACTCAAGCACGCCGGTGTCGGGCGCGATGATTTGAAGTGGATCGAGCTCAACGAGGCTTTCGCCGCTCAGGCGCTGGCCGTCATTCGCGACGTCGGTCTCGATCAGCGGCTCGTCAACCCCAACGGCGGCGCGATCGCGCTGGGTCATCCACTCGGCGCTACCGGAGCGATCCGCACCGCGACGCTGGTGCACGGGATGCGCCGCAAGGGCCTCAAGGGCTACGGCATGGTCACCATGTGCATCGGCACCGGCATGGGCGCCGCGGGGATATTCGAGGTGCTGTAACCGCGCGTCAACGCATTGGCTTGTCGAAGCTGGCCCACGCGCGGCCGTGCTCGATATCAACGGTCAACTGAATCTGGCGCAGGAAAGCAGGGTCGAGCTGACCGTCGTATATCAAGTCGCGCGATGCGACGGTGACGGGCACAGGGCCGAGTCCGATCACATCGAGGTCGAGTTGGCGCTTGCCGTGCGCCGCAATGGAGATTCCGAGCTGCTGCTGGGCGTTGGGCGCGAGAAACACGGGGCCGTTGTTGCCGCTATCCACCTCCATCCACAGGGTGCCGGTTTTTGCCCGTACCTCGATGAACGGCACCACATCGCCGCCCGCGCCCCGGACGATGCGCACGTTGACGGGATGCATGCCGCCAATTCGAAGAGCCAGACTGCGCGGCGTTTCGATCGTCACGCGATCATGCAAAAGGTCCAAGGTGACTGCGTGGCCCTCGAAAGAGGCGAGGCCCACGATGCCGCCGACGGGCGGCGCCCCTTTACCCAGCAGCTCGAGCAGATCGAACTCCGCGACCTCGCGATCCACCCGATAGCGCCCGATCTCCAGCGTTACCGGTCCGCAGCGGGACGAGGTTACCTTGCCGCCATCGGCCCGGAAACCGGTGTCCAGCCCGAACGGCGTACAGCCCGCAAACCGGGCCTGCTCTGGCGTGAGTATCGTCAGTCCAGCGCCGGTATCGAAGATGAAGGGGCTTTCGTGTCCGTTCACCGTCACTTGCACCGTGCGTAGATCGGTGTTGGCGTAGGGCTGCAAGGTCACTTGAACGGCTTGCGCGCCGGCATGATGGCAGGCGAGGGCCATGACGGCGGCGCCGGCCGCGCGCACGGCGCCGGATGAGAAAGATCGCATGTCTAGCCTTTCGCGGGGGTGAAGTGAGTTTCCTGGCCGGTGACGGCCTGCCACCGGCCGTCACGCCAGGCGAACACGTCCGTGAACCGAGAATGTCGGACTGCGCCCGTCGCCGGCCGAGTGACAACGAGGCCAGTGACGATTGCGACCTCGCCGCCGGCCACGAAACGTACCGTGGTGTCCTCGAAGCTTTGTTCGACGTGCGGTGCTGGGCTCGCAACCGGACGTGCAAAATACGTCAGGTACTGGGCTCTCGCGATTGCGTTGCCCAGGAAATCGCTGTCGATGAATTCCCGCCCGAGAATATGGGCGAGCGCCGTCACGTCATGCCGGTTCAGGGCGGCGAGCCATGCATGCTCGACCGTCATCACGGCGGCGGCCGTGCGCTCGGTTCGAGGCGGCTGCGCAAACACGGGCGCTGCCGCTAGAACGAGCGCGACTGAGACCATAGTGAGCTGTTTTGTCCGCACCGATGCAATATACTCTGCGCCGTATATCCGCGCCTACTCTGAACCGAGAGGAATGCCGTCATGAATCGATTCGACCGCGCCCCGAAACTCCTCGCCCGGATATCCCTCATCGCCACCGGTCTGGCGTTGCTCGCGGGTCCCGCGCTTGCCGACAGCTATTCCGACACCATCGCACTCTTCAAGGAAGCCGGCGCCAGCGCCAGGTTCTTCAGATCGAGCTACGGATATGCCGTATTCCCGACAGTCGGCAAGGGAGGATTCATCGTCGGCGGCGCCCATGGCAAGGGCAGGGTATACAGACACGGCCGTGTGGTCGGCGACACCACGGTGAACCAGGTCAGTGTCGGATTTCAGGCCGGCGGCCAGGCCTACAGCGAGATCATCTTTTTCCAGACGAAGCTGGATCTGGCGCGCTTCGAATCCGGGAAGTTCTCACTCGGCGCTCAGGCAAGCGCAGTCGCCATTACCGCTTCCGCGTCGGCCAGCACCAGCACGGCCGGGACGAGCGCCGGTGCAAGTGGAACCGAGGCTAACGCAACGACCGCCGGCCGCTATATAGACGGCATCGTGGTATTCACGATCGCCAAAGGAGGGCTCATGTACGAGGCCGCCGTGGCGGGTCAGAAGTTCACCTACGAGCCTCGAGACTGAAAGAGCAAGCACTGTGCCATCCTGACCCAACACGCGTCTACCGACGTCAACTTCAGCGTGCGCTGCGGACGCAGAGTACAGATGCTAAATGCCTGCTGACAATTGCGACTCACGGACAGGGCGCCTATGATTGCTGGTGCCCGGCACGAAACGGAGTACAAGACGATGGCACTTCCACAGCGCGACGCACTGCATCACACCTATGCGGAATACCTTACCTGGCCTGAAGGTGGGCACAGCGAGCTGATCGATGGCACCGTGTATGTCAGAGAGCCTCCAGCTCCCTCTCCATCCCATCAGGAGGTAGTCGCTGAGCTGTGTCACCAACTCAGAGTGGCTCTCGAGGACAAATCCTACCGGCACTATATTGCCCCCTTCGATGTTCGCCTACCGAAGGCCGGAGAAGCCGACGAACTGATCGACACGGTGGTACAACCCGACGTACTAATCGTCGGCGACCTCAGCAAGCTCGACGCGCGTGGCATGCATGGAGCGCCCGACTGGATCGCGGAAGTTCTCTCCCCAACGACTTCCGCCCACGACCAGGTTGTCAAGCTACCAATCTACGAGCGCGCTGGAGTCCTGGAAGTGTGGTTTATCCATCCCATCGACCGCATGCTGACTATCTATCGGCTCGAAGGTGGACGTTATGGACGACCCACATTCCAAGCGCTCAAAGGCACGACAGCAATCAGCGCGATCCCAGGCGTCAACATTGACTGGGACCGCCTTCGGGTGACGCCGCAGGCAGGGTGATCTCAACGAACCTTCATGCCGATCCGGCTCCAGATCGGGCCACCCCTGCGATGGATGTCCCAATTGAACCAGATATAGGTCGCCTTCCCGAGCAGCTCGCGCTCCGTCACGAATCCCCAGAAGCGCCCGTCATCGCTGTTGTCGCGATTGTCTCCGATCATCAGGTACTCGCCCGCCGGGACGACCATATCAACTACTTGCGGCTCGAACAGGCGAGCTGCATCAGGAGGAGGCTCCCCGCCGCAGGTATACCCGCGCGCATCACTCCTCTTGCATCCCGGTAGAGGATCGGGGCTGACCGCGAGAGGTACGGGGCATAGCAACGCCTGGTGCGTATGCGTACCCAACTGCTCCGTAGCAAGCTGCATGTTCGCATAGCAGCCATCATTGTAGGGACCTGTGATCGTGAACGGCACCGGCTTCCCATTGATCGTGAGCCGGTCGTCACGCACCGTCACATGATCGCCTGGGAGGCCGACCACGCGCTTGATCCATACCTCCGATGGCTGCATGGGTGGATGGAACACCACGACATCGCCTCTTTTCGGTTCCCCCGTATTGACGATCTTCGCGTCCGTAACGGGGACCTTCAGGCCGTAGGCAAACTTCTCGACGACGATGAAATCCCCGTCGAGCAGCGTCGGCATCATGGAATCGGATGGAATGCGATAGGGCTCGAAAACAAATGCCCGCAGCAGCAGCACAGCGAGAGCCACCGGAAAGAAGCTGCGCGCGTAATCGACCGTGAGCGGTTCGGGGGCGAGCGCCGGATCCTTTCCGGCCCACCCGGCCGCAGCAACTCGTTGCCGGCGGAGGAGCGTCGCGTCCACAGCCAGGATGAGCCCCGTAACCGCCGCAATCACCACGAGCACGATGCTGAAATCGAGCTGTTCGGTCAGGAATATCCGTACCACCGCCGCTGCGATGAGAACCGGCAGCAGACGATAGGCAAGCGTCATCAGGGGTGGCTCGGCGACCGATGCCGCGGCGGCCGCCGTGCGGCGTCTCGGCCTGAGCAGCCAGTCATCGATTACGCAGATGATGCCTACAGGTACCGCGAGCCAGGAGAGGGCGCGAATGATTTGCGCTATGGCAAACGGCATGCCGGACTTTCGGTCAAGGGCGCGGTCACGGAAGAGGGTGCACAGGCAGGAGCAAGCACCGTGCTGGCTGACGTGCTTGCCCAAGTGAGCGCAGCTCCAGTCAACCCCACGATCAGCAGGATGATTTGCGCGGCATAGCGAGCCAGGAGCAGGCGAGCTTCACGCCGAGCGGATACCAGGAGGGCCGCAATGACTTCCCGCCAGTACCAGCCCGCTGTGCGACCTGTTTGATACTCCTCGAGGAGATCGCCCAAAAGTGACTCGCTCCGGTAGCCGGAGACGAACCGCTGCAATAACCAGGCGGCGAGCGCTGGAGGCTGTCGCATCGTCATGCAGGTTCGCCCCCGAGCCCCGATGAGCCGCCGCTGAGTCGCATGAGCATGGCGTGAGTCTCGCGCGCTTCCTTGATCCCGGCCGGGGTCGGTCGAAAATACGTGCGCGCTTTACCGCCGCGTTCGACCCGAGGCTCTCCGAGGCTCGAGAGCACGAAGCCCTTGCGCTCGAGCCGCTCCAATGCGGCATAGACGCTCGCGAGTGCGACCTGTCTGCCGCTGCTCCCCGCGATATCGCGGGCGATCGAGATGCCATACGCGTCTCGTGCGGATGGTCTTACGACAGCCAACAGCACCATCAGCTCGAGCTGACCCAGATATTCCCGCCTACGCATAACTTCTATATTATGGAATAAATAGGCGGCGCGCAAGGGGGCAACGCTTGATGGATAATGTGATCGGGAGGGGGCATCAAATGATAAAAAAGATTTCGCGTTGTCTGTTTTCCCTGGCTTTGACCCTGCCGCTGATTGCAGCCGCCGCGCCAGCGCCCAGCCACTATCTTTTCGTATGGGCGATGGAAGCCAAGCATCCTCAGGCCTCCACGCTGGCGCTGATGTCGGCCGAGCCAGCCGAACGACGCAAAATACAGGGCTTGGGGAAGGACTTCCTCGCTGTCTTCGACATCCGCCCAGGCGCATCGTTCGGCAGACTCGTCACGATGCTCCCAGTCGGGGATGCGGCGATGGCGCACCATACGAACTATGCGGAGCCTCCGGACGACATCCTTTACGCAAACGACTGGGCCGCGAACCAAACGTACGTCTTCGACCTACGTGATCCGCAGCATCCGCGACTAGTGCGGCAATTCGGTAGTGTGAGCACCTATAGCTACCCCCATTCGTTCGTTTACCTGCCCGGCGGCAATACGTTGGCGACCTTTCAGTATTCCGGTGGGTTCAACCACGCCCCGGGTGGACTGGTAGAGATCGATCCGCATGGTCAGGTAGTGAAGACCGCCTCGGCGGTCGTGCCCGGATATCCTGATATTCGTCCATACAGCGTGACCGTCGTCGAAAAGCTGAACCGCGTCGTCACCGGCAGCGGGGACATGATGGGGGCGCAGGCCAGTCACGTGGCGCAGGTTTGGCGGCTCTCCGATCTCAAGCTGATCGCGACCATGCAGCTGCCGCCGCAAGCTGACTGGTTCAACGACGAAGCAGCCGATACATCCGAGCCTCGCGTGCTCGCGGACGGCAAAACAGTGGTAGTTCCATCGTTCCATTGTGGCCTCTACCTGGTGGAGGACCTTGCGGGAGAGCACCCCACACTGAAGCACATCTACGACTTCGGCTATCGTGTATGCGAGGTGCCGGTGGTCGCTGGTGATTTTCTGCTGGAAACGATGGAAAGCGGCCATGCGATCGTGAGTCTCGACATGCACGACCCGGAACATCCGCACGAAGTCGGCCGCATTCTTCTGCCACCGGACGAATACCCGCACTGGCTGAGTCTCGAGCCGGGTGGGGATCGCGTGGCCATCACCGGCCCCGGCGCGCTCGCGACCAAGGTCCGGTTTGCAACGATCAACCGTCGCACCGGCAAACTGACACTCGAGCCGTCAACGATCGAGCTCACTCGCGCGTGGCCGGATGGCTGGCAGGGAAGCGCGATTCCGCACGGGGCTGTTTTCAGCAATCCCTGAGCCGGCCGCGGCGCTCAGCGAGCCGGAGGCGCATCCGTCGATGCCAGGAACTGGAGCACCGCGGCGTCGAACAATTTCGGGTATTGCCACAGCGCGTAGTGGCTCGCAAACGGCAGGATGAGCTCGCTGCCAAACGGAATGCTTCGAGCCATGAAATCGGAGTCGCTGCGTTCGATCATGTCGCGGTCGCCATCCACGATCCATACCGGCGCACGGATGGTGCCGAGTTGCGCAGCGGTCAGATGGGGCTGTGTATCCCACATCCGCTCGATGCGGCGCGCTACTGCGGGGAAGTCATGTGGAGTGGGTGAGGCTTGCTCGTAGACCCGCTTGGACCAGGCGGCGCTGTCAGCCTCGACTTGCTTCTGGGCAGCAGTCAGCTGGACCAGTGTTCCCGGGTTCGAATTGGCGCCGTATGCGAACAGCGATACGACGCGCGTCGGATTGTAAATGGCCAGCTCCAGTCCGATGATCCCGCCATCGCTGTATCCGATCAAAGACGCGCGGTCCACGTGTAGGGCGGTCATGAGCGCAGCGGTGTCACGCGTCATCAGGCGATAGCCGAGCTCCGTCGGACTGCAGGTGCTTCTGCCCTGGCAGCGGCTATCGAACACGATTGCACGATACCCGTGTGCGGCGAGCTCCGGCGCCAGGTAGGCCCAGTCATCCGTCGTGTCGAGGCCACCCTCTATCAATATGACGGGAGGACCTTCGCCGAATTCCGCGTACCAGAGCTTGACGCCATCGACAGCGATGTAGCCGCTGTGTGCGGGGTGTGGTAGTACCGGGGTAGCGGGGAAGGGCGGTACGGGCTGGCTCGCCACCGCCGTGCCGGTAAGAGCGAGAAGAAACAGTGTCACCAAGCATCGGCGTTTCATAGGTTCGACCTTCACAAAGTACAATAAGCAAATGATTTCGCACGAAAACTTGCCCGCCGGCAAGGGCCAGCTGAAGCGCTCGCTGACCGTCTTCGATCTGACGATCTACGGTCTGATGTTCATCGCGCCGACCGCGACGTTCTCCGGCTTCGGCATCGTATTCGACGCCAGCCACGGCATGGTTCCGTTGGTCTTCGCTATCGGGTTCGTGGCGATGTTCTTCACCGCCCTGAGCTATACGATGATGTCACAGGAATTCCCCGACGCTGGGGCCGTGTACGCGTATGCCAAGGGCAGCCTGGGCGAGGGAGCGGGCTTCCTCGCCGGCTGGGCGATGGTTCTCGATTATTTGCTCGCTCCCGCGGTCATCTACATTGGCGCGGCGGTGGCGATCGGCTCGCTCGTACCCCAGGTGCCGCTGTGGGCCTGGGCGATCCTGCTGCTCGTCGGCAACACGCTGGTCAACCTGCGGGGGATCCAGTCAGTGGCCCGGGCCAATATGGTCATTCTGCTGCTGCAGATCGCGGTGGTGGGCCTTTTTTTCGTGATGGGAACAGTCGCGGCGGCCAAGGGTGTCGCCGGCGCGCACTTGTCCGTGACTCCCTTTTTCAACGGTGGGCGGGTTTCCCTCGGAGTGGTGTCAGGCGCGGTGTCGCTCGGCGTCCTCAACTATATGGGTTTCGACGCGATCTCGACGTTGTCGGAGGAATCGAAGGGCGGCGCGGCATCGGTCGGCAAGGCGACGATGGTATGCCTGCTCCTCACCGGCATACTGTTCATCGGCGAGAGCTATCTGGCGTCGCTGTTCGTCCTCGGGCACGACGACTTTCCTCCGGGTATGCCGACGTACGCAGCGTTTTACGACATCGCCTACACGATCGGCGGCGGCCTTCTCAAGGCCGCGACCTCGATGGGTGGCATATTCGTAGCGTGCATCGCCGCAGGGCTGGCGGCGCAAGCAGCGATCTCGAGACTGCTGTTCAGCATGGCGCGGGACGGCAGGATGCCCGCGGCGCTGGCGCACGTCAGCGCGTGGTCGCAGATACCCGACCGCGCCACGATTCTCGTCGCGATCGTGGCTGCCGGATTGATCCTGGTGTTTGCGTCGCGCCTGATGCTGCTGGTGAGCATCGTGAGCTTCGGGGCGCTGATCGGGTTCCTGTTCCTGCACGCCTCCGTGATTGCGCACTTTTTCTGGCGCCAGGGCAGCAGGCGCTGGCTGGCCCATCTGGTTTCACCGGCGGTCGGCTTCGCCATCATCGCGTACGTCATTGCCAACATGAGCGCCGCGGCCAAGATCGTCGGCTGCTGCTGGTTCGCGCTCGGCGCGACCTGGTTGATTTTTCGGGCGCGCCGGAGCCCAATGGTGCTGCCCGAGCAGTGATTCACACCGAATGCAAGCAAGAGGTTGAACCATGGCCAGCGTGCTGCCTGACGGTACCAAGAAGAGAGGGCCCGGCGTTCTCACCAGGGACGATGTGCAGGCGCTCTTCAGACTGATGGTCGAGGTAGCTCAGGGCACCGATTCCGACGAGACCATCGCCTTTTCGGGTCAGGCAGTCGCCGCGCTCCTCAACTCGTACGCTGACCATCTGCTGAAGCTGATGGATGAGTGGCCGGACCTATCCAAGGCGCTGAAGGGCAATGACGCGATCGAGCGGGCGAGAAAGCTGCGGGAGCGGCTGCTGCAGAGCGGCAGCTTCAAGCCTCTGCTCAGTAGCAGGGGCACGCCGGTGCGGGTCGTCGGGCATCCCGAAGCTTACGTCGCCCGAAGTCTCATCCTCGGAAAAGGGATGGAGATCTGATGACCCACGCGTCCGTTCCGGATCAGCAGCTCGACGAGTGCGAGGACGTAAGTTACACGGAGCCGCCCAAGTCCATTCCGCTATACATAGATTCGACAAAGTGGATCGTCGGGCTGGCCACCGGATCGTTTCTCCTCACCGGCTCCATCCTGACCGCGCATCCCGATTCGGCGCTTCTTACCCTGATCCCGGTCGCTGTTGCGATTCTCGGCATGACCGTTGCGGCCGCTTGCGGCGTGCGCGCGTTGCAGGGCTACACTCGGCTCGCGAACCTGATCGAAGTGCATGCTTCAAAGAAGGCATGTGAGGTAAAGCCGACGGATCCCCGCCACCCCCATGTCCGACTGGTCACGCTCGAGCGTGTCGAGCGCTGCACTGAAATCAAAGGGTGGCTGAAGCAATCGAACATCGCCTACGAAGCCATGACGTACTCGTTTGCCGTCGGCCTTTTATCTTATCTCGTCTTCGGAGGGGTTTATCTCTTCAGCCCCAAAGCTGAAAATCCTGTGATATTCACGGCGAGCGCGACGGACTCGCCGCTGCTCGGCCTGATTCACGACGGCCAGTCGAAGTCCGACTGCGTGGTCGTAAGGACTGCCGCGGGAATAACCTGTCGGACCGTGACCCAAGCCGGAAAGTAAATGCGGGCGACTCACGGCCTTGGCTTGCTTCTGGCGATCGGCCTGATCCCTGTTCTGGCCCACGCACAGCTGCGCGCCACGCTGTCGACCTCCGATGTAGCGGTTGACTTGAAGGCCGGCGCAGAGGCGCCACAATTGCTCGGGCTCCGGGCGGCCAGCGGGCCGCGGTGGGTGAATACCGGGTCCGAGAGACTGCCGACTTCGGTCGAGCGGGGTCGGGAGCGGATACCGCTCCAATGGCGGCTGCTGCGGCAGCTCTCTTCCGTGCAGTCCGCCAGGGTTGCGTTTGTCTATGAATCTCGACAACCCCATCTGAGACTCATCTGGGAGTGGCGGGCGCGAGCGAAATTCGGCCCGCTGGAGCATCGCATCATCGTCGAGAACTTGAGTGGCGGTGAATACTGGCTCGCGCCGATGGCCAGCCTGCGTCTGCAGTTGCGCACACAAGCGCAAACGCAACTCGTGCATTTCTACGTCGATAAGGGCGCGGGTGAGCCCACGGCGGTAGGCACGCATGAGGTTAGCGCTTCCGAAGGCTATCGCTGGACGGGGTGGTCGACGACCTTCTCCCATCCGGTGCCGGGAAAGCCGCGCGAGATCATTCCTTACGAGGCCGTGTTCCAGCCAGGGCAGGATGGGCGCGGATGGTATGCAGGTATCGAGTTCAGCGGCCGCACTCGCCTCACTTTGCGGCGCGCGGGTGATCAGTTGAGCGGCATTCTCGGGCTCGATCCGGACCCGGGCCCGGTGGTGACGCGCCTGGTGCCCCGCGGGAGCTTCGAGGCGCCAACAGTGTTTCTGGGTACCTTTTCGGGAGGGCCGGATGGCGCCGGAAACCAACTGCGACCGTGGGTGCGGGCGGTACTCGGATCACCACATACGTGGAGCAATCCGGATTATCCACTCACGGTGAACAACAGCTGGGGCGCGGGCATGGAGATCAGTGAGGCCGTGGCGAAAAAGATGATCGCCGACGCCGCGGCCCTCGGATTCGAGATGTACCACCTCGATGCCGGCTGGTTTCGTGGAGTAGGGGACTGGTATCCCAATCCGCAGAAATTCCCGCATGGGCTGGCGCCGCTGGCCGAAGATGCGCACGAGCACGGCATGAAATTCGGCCTCTGGGTGGATTGGGCCCAGGCGGGCCTCGATACCACACCTGGCGCGCTCGATCTGCGCGATCCGAAAGTCCGCGATTGGCTGGTGGCCGATGTGGCACCAGACTGGAAGCCGCAGGAGTTCAAAGGGCAGACGATCGACCTCGGAGTTCCTGCCGCGAGGGCGTATGCGCAAGGCGAAGTCAACCGCATAGTCCGGGACTATCACCTCGACATGCTGGAGCATGACGGCTATCTCGTCGCGCAGGGATGCACACACAAGGACCATCCGCATGCGCCGCCTGATCCGCAGCGGATGAGCGTGGATCACTACGACGGCGAAGACATCGTGACCAGCTCGAACTCGACCGATGTGAGCTATCACGCGGTGCGCGCGTACTACCGCATTTACGAAGAGCTGCGACAGCTCCATCCGCAACTGTTGCTGGAAATCTGCAACGACGGCGGCAGGATGGTCGATTTCGGGAGCGCCGCGCACGGCGATTATTTTTCGATTACCGACACCTACACCCCGCTTGCCAACAGACGCGCCTTCTATGACGCGAGCTTCGTGCTGCCACCGGCAATGCTCGAGGCGTATGAAGCGACATGGCCCACGCCAAAACCGGCGAACTTCCTCTACATGCTGCGTAGCGGCATGATGGGATGGCTGACGGTCATGCAGAACACGAACGGCTGGACTGCGCAGCAGCACACTGCCGCGCGCGAGGCTATCGCTCTTTACAAGGCGCGGCTACGGCCTCTCATCCGCGATGCTCAGCTCTTCCATATCTCGCCGCGCCCGGACGGCGTGCACTGGGACGGAATGGAGTACTGGAATCCGGCGCGCCGGCATGGCGTCATATTCGCTTTCCACGGTTCGGACACCGCGCAGCCCGAGCACCTCTTCGCTCTGTCGGGATTGCAGACGCGAACGACATATCACCTGCACTTCGAAGATGGAACATCCACGGACACGACGGTTTCAGGGCAAAAGCTCATGACGTCTGGTCTGCAGGTCGTACTTCGGGAGCCCCTCAGCTCAGAGCTGATCTTCATCTCGGCGCGATAACCGAGTCTGCATCGAAAGCGCCGTCATGCCGGCTGATAAACCGTCCCTACGACGCCGCCACCATAGGCAGTCGCGCTGACGAGCCGTAGATCGATCGGCTGGTGCAGGCCTGAGAACAGCGGCAGCCCGCGGCCCAGCGCCACCGGATGAACCACCAGTCGATATTCGTCGATCAGACCGGTCGCAACGAGGCTGTGCGCGAACCGCGCACCGCCGTGCGCGAGGATGAAATTACCCGGTTGCTCTTTCAGCCGGGCGACTTCTGCCGCCATGTCGCCACTTGCCACTGTCGGCTTGGCCCACGACTGCAGGACCGCTTCGGTCGGTGTGACGGCTCGCTGCCCGATGCTATCCCTCCTGGCGTCAGCCAGCGCGCGAGTCGTCGCGTCCACCTGTGTGCCGTCCTTGATGCCATGGCGCGCAAAGACGATTTTGGGAAGCTCGTTCATGGAGTCCGCGAGAGGCGAGGCCGAATATGGCCAGAATGCCGCCATGTCGTAGTACGTGCGGCTTCCCATCGCATGCGCGCCGGCTTGGCGAAGCAAGCCGACGAGCGATTCGAGTGAGTCGGCGCTGCTGCTGCGAAAGATCCAGTCGATTTCGCCGTTCGGTCCACTGACGAAACCGTCCAGGGATACGGACATCTTCAATACTAGCTTTCTCATGGTAGGGTCACTGTTTCGAGTAACGAAGCAAAATACATCCTGATTCGAAGGTGCGCGAGTCGACGAGCTTCAGTTGCAAGCGCTGCGGCAGGTTGACGCCGTCAAACAGCCGCTTCCCTTCTCCCACGACTGCCGGGCTGACGAGAATTCGATATTCATCGATAAGCCCGAGCTCCATGAGTTGAGCGGGAATGCTCACGCCGCCGACCAGGATGTCCTTGCCTGGTTCCTCTTTTAATTTGAGCACTTCATCTTTGAGGTTGCCTCGAACGATTCTCGTTCTTGCTTCTTCAACTTTGGCCAGCGACCTCGAGAAAACCACGACCTTGCTCACGGACTCAAATGCCTCGGCAAAGTCGATGTCCCATTTGTCTCCCGCGCGGTTCTTTGCGATGTCGGGCCAGTACGGCACCATCAGCTGGTAAGTTGTTCTGCCATATACGAAAACATCGATATCCCGTAGGAGGCGCGTGTAATAGTCGCCGACCTCGTTGTCGGGGGGAGGCACCTTCGTGTGATCGCAGACGCCGTCTATCGACGTGTTGATTGCGTAGATCAGTTTTCTCATTTGTCACCTCTGGTCTGCACGGGTAGACGAAGCAAGCACGCAGGAATCGACAGCGAGGCCTAAGTCCCCCTGAGATCTCGCCCTAGTGTAAACGGGTGCCGATGGGGGCAATGGAAAAATGGGTGTAAATGCCTACATATTCGGGGGTATAAGTCCGAAATTCGCTCCTGATCGTGGAAGCGCACCTGGACTGCCGCCGTCGCCGAGGCCGTGCGCGACGTCCCGCCACCCATCTCAGCGTGGCGCGTCTTGGTAGCCGAGACCGCCATCCGGCATCGGCCTTTCGGTTACGCCCTGTTGGTCAAGCAGCTATATCGGCGCTACCAGGAAGTCGGTCTGCCAGAGGATGGGGATCGAAACTTCGGCGCGAAATGTCCCGCGCCCCCAATTCGAGGTTACCGGCTCGTCCCCTTGAATAGCCGCTTCATCCCACAAGCCACCGTGTATGTCCCGCGGTCGATTCGGCGCGAGCGATCGCGCCTTATCATTCGCCTGGATCCTTGATTCGGCGCCCGCCTGGCACCTGGTCCGGCTATTATTTATAATTAAACCCGTTGGTAAAGTGTGAACGCGGCGCCTCGGAGTGTCAAGGGTTCCGCGCGTGCAGGCCACAGGATGGACCTGACTCCGGATGGCGGCACTTGTCCAGTAACCGTGCGTCGAGTACGATTTCGCGGGTGAGGGGAGAAGAATGTGACGACGCGTCCAGGAGAGGTGGTGCGAGTGGTTATATTCCGGTCACACGAGCGCAGACCACTGCCGCATCATCGTTAGCCATTCGATTCCCTGAGACTTACTGTTTGGCGCAGCACCCCGCGGCGGCGGACCGCCTGAAGCGGCCCGGCGTAGTCTTTGCACGCGATCAAAGGAGAAAAATGAAAGCCACGGCATTCCTCCCAGGCTTCGGCCTGGCGCTGTCTTCCGTCGTCCTTTCCTCGGTCTCAATGGCCCAGGTTCTTGCCCCCGCCCCCTCGAGCGACACGCAAGCGCCGGCCCTTCAGGAGGTCGTCGTCACTGGATCACGTATCGCCACCAACGCGGCGAACATTAATCCCGAAGTCACGGTCATCACCGGCGTGCAGCTCGAGGACCGCGGTTTCACGAATGCCTTCGACGCGCTGAGCAATCTGACTCAGAACACCGGCTTCACCCAAGGCGCGGACTTCGGCAATACGTTCACCCCGGCCGCGAACACCATCAGCATGCGCGGGCTGGGCCCGAATCACACGCTCATCCTGATCAACGGCCAAAGAGTTGCGGATTACCCGGTCCCCTACAACGGGGCGGTGAACTTCGTGAACCTGGCCGACATCCCCTCGGCATCCATCGATCGCATCGAGGTGCTCAATGGCGGCGCCTCGGCGATCTACGGTTCCGATGCCATCGCCGGAGTGGTGAACATCATTACCAAGGATCATTACCAGGGGATTGACGTCGATGTGAAAGGCGGCACCACCCAGCACGGTGGCGGCGGCAACGGCAGGGTGCAGGTCACCGGGGGCGGCAACTGGGGCAACCTGAGTACGGTGTTCTCATTGGAGATCAGTCGCGTCGAGCCCATTTGGGCGGAGCAGCGTGACTTCATGACATCCACCAGTACCGGGCCCGGCGCCTACCCTCCGTTCGTAGTCTGGCAGCGAACGGATCTGACCCTGGGCAACAACGACACGCCTCCGGGCAATTGTGCGCCGTTCACCGGGCTATATCAGAACAGCACTGCGCTGGCGATGAACTCGGATGACGCAAACGGTCCGTACTGCGGCAGCGGCAAGGTCCTGCCGGATGACTGGACTACTCAGACCGGCAACCAGGCTGAGAATTTCTACGGCAACATCAAGTATGCGCTCAGCTCGAGCACGGACGTGTTTGGTGACGTAATCCTGGGTTGGAATCACATCTGGAACAACACGCGCGGACAGTCGTGGACATCGGACGGCTCGACGACAGGATATTTCCTCAACCAGGATACGGGCGATTATGAAAGCTGGTCCCGGGCATTCGGACCGGAAGAGACCGGCGGAACAGACCGGCTGAACAACGACTGGGATGACTTCTCCGGCATCATCACCGCCGGCATCGAAGGCGACATCGGCGCCACCTCCTGGAAGTACAAGGGCACCTACAACGCCTCCATCTACACCGACTACAATACCTCGCCCCAATTGCTGTCCAGCGTCGATTCCTACTTCCTCGGACCGCAACTCGGCACCGACGGCAGCGGGGTGCCGATCTACTCACCCAATACGGCGGCTTTCGATCAGCCTCTCACTCCGGCTCAATTCAACAGCCTGATGGGCGTCATTCATACGAACAACGACTCCTGGCTGCAGACTGTCACTTTGCAGACCACCAATGCACAATTGTTCAATCTGCCCGCGGGTCCGGTCGGCGCGGCCGGTGATCTCGAATGGGGCGATCAGGGCTTTACCGAACATCCCGACCCCGGGATCAATCAGGGTGTATTTTATGACACGGGCCAGGATTTCGCCTCCGACGGCAATCGCACGCGTTACGCCGCCGCGTTGGAATTCAACGTTCCGATTCTCAAGACTCTGAGCGCGGATATTGCCGGCCGCTATGACCGCTATACGTTTGCCGGCACAAGCGAGGGCAAGCCCACGGGCGCGGTCACATTGAACTACCGACCGATCGAGATGCTTCGCTTCCACGCCAACTACGCCACCAGCTTCCGTGCACCGGACATGAACTACATCTTCCAGTCGAAGTCTTTCGGCTACGAAGCTGAGACAACCGACTACTATCGGTGCGCGCTCGCTAACGATCCTTTGTCGAGCTGCCCATATGCCAATTATTCCCCGGGCGCCAACTACACCCAGTTCGGCAGCCGCAATCTTGGCTTCGAGAATGGACGCTCCTTCGACTATGGCGTGGTATTCGAGCCCATCCCGCAGGTGCTGCAGATCTCCGTGGATTACTGGAACCTGCGCATCGACAACGAGGTGACGCTTATCGATTACGATCAGTTGCTGAAGACGGAATCGGAATGCCTCCTGGGGCAACTGGACCCGACCTCGTCGCAGTGTGTGCAGGCCATCGACTCAGTGCAGCGCAATCCGCCCACCGCGGTCTATCAACCCAACGCAATTACGAATATCAACCTCTATCCGATCAATGCCGCCTACGAGCGCACCGACGGCATGGACTTCGACTTGCTGCTGCGCTGGGATTGGAACGGGATCGGTAAATTCGTCTGGGATACGAAGTACACGATGGTGATGAGCCACTGGTTCGACCAAGGGCAGGGCAGCCAGCCTCTGGACCTCGTGCGCTCGTTCGATGTCCCGGGAGGCGGGTCGGATTTCCCCAACAAAGGCACATCCACTCTCACGTGGACTCTGGATAACCTCGGCGCCACCGTGGAGGCCGACCGCTACGGCCAGATCATCAATGAAGCTCAGACCGGTTGGCTAACGCCCACCACCCTGGTGAACGTGAGCGCTCAGTACAGGGCGGGCAATGCCACTTTCATGGTCATTGTGGACAATCTGTTCGACACCCAGAAGATAGACACCAGCTTCGGTTGGCCGAACTACGCGGTCGGCTACTACCTGCCGTACGGGCGGCAGGGATGGCTCGAAGCCAGCTATCATTTCGGGCCGGGCGGCGCATAACCAGGAGTGCCCGGCTGAGTACCCAGCCGGGCACTTTCTCTTCCAGGGCGTGAACGGCCGCTCCGCTCACATATTGTGGTCGTGGTCGCCTGCCTGACTTGGCGATCCGTCGGACCAAGCCGGCACCAGTAAGAAGAGCACCGCGGTACGGGGGTCGAAACGTCCGGAGAACACCGGACCGCCGTTCTGATTCGGCCCCCAATCCGGCGTTTCATCGTTCGGGAAGAAGAACATGAGGTGCGGATACCAACGGTTGCATCCTGCAGCGGAGCAGATCACCTGCTGTCGCGACATCATGTAGGCCATGGAGCCCTTCGCGGGCGGCGCGAATTTGGTGCGCTCCGCCATCTGAGCCGCGGACATTCCGGCAAGAACCCAATCGGTGCGCTCGAGGAATTCCCGCAGCAGCGAATGGGCTCCGGCTGCGTTGTAGCACATGGGCGTGCGCACGGCGGGATTCCAGAAATCCCTGTTATCGAAGTTACCCTCCCAGGACCGCTGGACGAGGCACACGAATCCGTTCGTCCCTTGCGCGGCAGTCTGATAGCCATGGCGGCCGAGCGCCAGGATCTGCGCCTTGCCGGAGATCGCCGCCGGCGCTGCGCTGCGTGCAAGCGCCACGTCAGCGGCGATGGATTTCGGCAGGTATTGCGATAGCGGCGCCATTCGCCCCGGGGAGGTCGCTGTCGCTGCCGCTCCCAGAGCGTGGCCGATCGATAGTCCCGCTACGAGCAACGAAAGCGCCACTGTGCGCAGGCATGACCCTATGTTCTTCTGCATGAGCAAATCCCCCAACTTCGTACAGAGCCTGTCAGCATGGTATGGGTCGGGATCCCTTCATGACCAGCCCTATGTGGCTGATTGCCGGCACTTGGGGGCCAACCGCTGCCTTTCCGGGGCCGCTGGTGGTGCGACCGGTGCTATATTCCCATGCATGTTCGCGCGCTCATCCACCGCCGAAGCCGACCTGGTCTTTCGGTATGGGGCGCGTGAGATTTCCCATAATCTACTGTTCTGGCCACTGCAGTTGGTTGGCTGACAACACGGCTATTCCAGATACGGCGTCAGCACGTTTTCGATCCATTTCATGAATGCGCGGACTCGGCGCGACAGACTGCTCCGATGTGCTACGACGAGGGACACGGCGAGCGACCGGCGATGAAACTCGGGTATGATCTCCACGAGCGCTCCACTTTCCAAGTATCGGCCAAGCCCCAAAAGTGGCGCCTGAATCAGGCCAAGGCCGGCGAGGGCAGCGGCTTCGTAGGTCTGCGCGCTGTTGACGTGTAGCGCACCTGGCAACTGAAGCGTCGCGTAGCTGTCGCCGTCCGGATATTCCCATCCGTGGGGTCTTGCGCCCAGCATCGTCGAAAAATGAATTACCTGATGTTTCTGATGCTGCAGATCTTCTAGAGATCGAGGGACGCCATAGCGCGCCAGATAGGCAGGACTGGCGGCGTTGACCATGCGTAACTTGCCCAGCGGGTGGGCAATCAGCGTCTCGTCCCCGATGGAACCAAGTCGCAATACGCAGTCGAACCCCTCT
This sequence comes from uncultured Pseudomonadota bacterium, assembly GCA_963812925.1. GTDB lineage: Bacteria > Pseudomonadota > Gammaproteobacteria > Steroidobacterales > Steroidobacteraceae > 13-2-20CM-66-19. Next base: position 66,305 of record CAWEXF010000019.1, read on the forward strand.
TGAACCAGATCAACTTGGCGATCCGTACTCGACATCTCCAGCTCCAACTCTGGATGAGTCGCCATGAAATCCGGTAAGGCCGGCACGATCGTTGTCCGTGCCACCTCGGTGGGGAGATCGACGCGTAGACGCCCGCGAAGTGCCACTCGATCGCCTGCGAACATCGAGTGGAGATCGTCAACGTCCGCGAGCAGATCGCGGGCACGTGCATGAAATACCCGTCCATCTTCCGTCAACTGCACGCTACGCGTCGTCCGGTGCAGAAGCCTGACACCGACATCCTCTTCCAGCTTGCGGACCGCCGTTGAGGCCCTTCCTTTTTGAATGCCCAGGCTCTCGGCCGCGTGGGTGAAGCTCCCCATTTCCGCTACCGTTATGAAAATGAGGATGGGTTCGAGATTCTGCATTTTCGTGCCTCGGGTATTGTTCACCAGAGAGAGAACAGTGAGTTCATCTCCTCGGTGATTATCATACCTAAGAGACACAGTAAGCTCCGAATATGGGATTTCCCATTGGAGAATGACAGGTGTCCGAAACTATGACCTTGCATCGTGCCTTGTGGGCCGGCCGGATAATGAGCGCGTTTGTCGTTATCGCTCTGGTGGCAGACGGCACTATTCAGCTTTTCGCGCCGGCACAGATCGCGAGCATGTTGCAGGAAACCGGGTTCGCGATGGACCTGACCCGCGTCGTGGGTCCGGTCATACTCGCCTGCGCCATCCTTTACGCCATCCCGGCCACTGCCGTCCTCGGCGCGATCCTAGTGACGGGCTTTTTGGGAGGTGCGATCTGCGCCCATGTCCGCATTGGTGAGCTCGGGACGCCGCCGGAGATCATTTCCCTGCTTCTGGGCGCGATCACATGGGGCGGCCTCTACGCGCGCGATCCCCGGATCCGGGCCATTCTGCCGCTCATTCGTTGAATCAACAGGGGCAGTGCTCTGTCCCCCAAGACCAGGAGAAAACGCATGTTTTTAGTAATGGGAATCACGGGAAAAGTAGGTGGCGCAACGGCAGAACATCTGTTGGCGCACGGCAAGGAAGTACGCGCGCTAGTCCGCAATCGCGAGAAGGCGTCAAGCTGGGCCAACCAGGGCGTGGAACTGGTAGACGGTGATTGGAATGATTCGGCAGCCATCGAGCGGGCGCTCAAAGGCGTCGAAGGCGCGTTTGTCATGTTACCGGCTGTCTGGGCTCCGTCGCCCGATTACAAAGAGGCCAAGGGCGTGATTGCGAACTATATCGAGGCGCTCACCAAGGCAGCGCCGCCGCGCGTGGTAGCGCTTTCGTCGATGGGTGCGAACAGGACCAGCGGGCTTGGGATGATCACGGCTTTGTCGCTTCTGGAGCAAGGGTTTCGCGACCTGATATCGCCAATCGCATTTGTGCGCGCAGGTGGATTCTTCGAGAACTTCCTCTACGGCTTGCAGGTCGCCCAGGGCGGAACGCTACCGGTCTACTACAATCCGACCAACCGGAAATCGACCATGGTAGCGACGAACGATATCGGCGCCGAAGTCGCAACCCTATTGGCCGGGCCAGCGTGGTCAGGGCAGCGCGTCGTCGAGCTTGGTTCGATGGTCGCCGCGGATGAAGTCGCGGAGCAATTGGGAGAAGTCCTGAATCTCGACGTGAAAGCCTTTGCAGTTCCGCGTGCAGGGTGGGCGGAAGCGTTCGAGCAATTCGGCGTCCCGAAGGGCCACACCGGACCTGCCGAAGAGATGTTCGAGGCCGTGAATGCAGGATGGATGGACCTCGGAGTCGAGGGTACGGAGCACGTGGCGGGTATGACGTCGGCGCGCGACGTCTTCGAGGCGGCCCAGAAGGCCTTGACGGCGTGAACCGCGACGTTCAAACCGACTCCTGGGTCGAAACCGCACTCCGATCGAGCCCGACAGTCGGAACCTAGCTGCTCGCCGAAGGTCAGATCTTGGTAGGTGGTGAGTATGGAAAAAGTCGGCTTCGTAAAGCGCTTGGAGAGGATTGGCCCATGTGGCCAATCGCGAGGGAAGTCATATACGGGGACGCTGCCGATCTAAACAAAGCGCTCGAGCACGGCCTGAATCCAAGCCTGCAGCTCTACATGTTTATCGCCACCGATGTGAACGTGTCGCTCCTGGATTTAGCGATAGAGGCAGGACAGCGAAACGTCATAAAGCTATTACTTGCTCATCATGCGTCCGTCAACCCCAGTCACCAAAGTATTGATATTACATAATATATATTATGCGAAGTAAGGGATGCTCCGACCCGGCTGGCATCACCCTCCTGTGCGGCGCTGGAACAGACCGCCCCATGCACCACGGACATCTCCGGCGCCGCAGTCAAGCCACTGCTCAGTGCGCGCGCCAGTCCATTCCCGCTTCCGACGCACGTCAACCGCGTAGAAGCGGCTCTTCGACTACTGGGCTGCCGCGGCGCGACTGGGCTGCAGTTGCACCCGTTATGCCGTGGTAGATATTTCTAGAGAGGCGGCAACGTCAGGTTGACGTTCTTGCCCTGGATGAGCACGTACTGGGCCAGCGAAGCATCCATCCCAACTGCAGCGTGAAGATCGTCGACTGCATTCACGCGGTCACCCAGGTCTGCAGACGCTACGCCACGGAGGTAATACGCCCGAGCCAGCTTGGGATCGAGTTGGATTGCCTGGGCCTCGTCCTTGACTGCACTGCTGTAGTCACGCTGGCTAAGAGCCGACATATCCCCGGTCGCTCCATAACTCCGCCGTATTCGGCTGCAGGCTGATCGCCTTGGAATAATCCGCGAGCGCGCTGCTGAAATCGCCGCGAGCGGCGTGGAGTTTCGCGCGGCGAAGCAGCGTCGGTACGACTAGCTTGGGGTCGAGGCCCATGGCGGTATCGAAGTCCTGCAGCGCAGCGGCGTCATTGGACCGCGACGCGAACACCACGCCACGGTCGTAGTACAGCTTGCCGTAATGGGGAGCCAGCTTTATGGCTGCGGCGTAATCGTCGAGTGCATGTTGCCAATCGCCGGAGGCGAAGTACGCACCGGCACGACTCCCAAACAGAAAGAAGACCTGATCGCTCTCCAGCAGCTTGTGGTCGACCGACTCCGTGCAGGCCTGGATGATCCTAGGCAGCGGAGTGTTGCCGCTGCGATCGAGGCACGAATCGAGCACGAACTTCATTTCCTCACTGAGCTGCCGCTCGCAGACCCACGACGTCGTGCCCATCTGGCTGAGGTCAGAAGCGGAAGGTTCGCCGGAAGAAGGGTTATAAAGACCCATTCTCTGCCGATTGGCGCATTTCGTGAATTCGTTCGGTGCCAGCTTCGGCAGCGGACGCTCGGTATTGGGTTTTTTGCCGGTGACCGTCACTCCCGAGTGAGCGTTGGGCGGCGTTTCGTCGGTGGTGGTCGACGTGGTGTTGGCGCCGGGCGGGTTTACCGGCGCCTGACTACTCTGGTCGGAAGTGGGAACCTGAGCTACCGCCGCCATCCCGGCCAGTAGCAGCGCAACTGACAGTTGCCAACAAAGCAGACGCCGCATGGCTTACATTCCCCCGTTCATCGGAGCGGCACTCGAGCTATCGACGCGAGGCTATCACCCGCCTTCTCAAAGTCAAGCCGCTTAACTTTCTGTTAATGTTCTGACAGCGGCGACTCGTTGCGGTGGCAGGAACGGATGCACCTCGACGGGCGCCCGACACGCGATGGCGGCCTTGCGGCCCCACTCCAGCGCCTCGTCCAAGGTCGCGGCTTCCAGCACCCAAAAGCCACCGATGTGCTCCTTGCTCTCCAGGTACGGCCCGTCGGTGACGAGCACCCGACCATCGGGCTGCGTCCGCAGCGACCTTGCACTGCTCTGCGGGCCGAGGCCGCCAACGAAAACCGTGACGCCCGCAGCGCTCATCTCTTCGTTGAGCGCATCGATATCGCGGGCCATCGCCTCGCCTTCCGTGGACGGGTCGTAGTCGTTGGGATGGTGGATGGCAACCAGATACTGTGTCATAGGCTCTCCCGCGGCGGTCCTGTGGCCCACTGCCCTGCCCCGCACTCTATATATACGAGAGGCCGGACCGGAAATCGACAAATCGACCGGCGAGTTACGCTACGGACCGCACCAGGGCCGGGTCGTCGCACGCCAGCGAGTTGATGCGCGGGCTTACCGCATGGCTCCTCAGCAGATCTTCCGGAGCTGTGCGCAGCAGCGAGCGCGCCTCGGCGGGCGTGCCGCGAAGCCACGCGCCGCACTCCTCAGGGTCGAGGATCGCTGGCACTTCTTGCGTCGCCGTCTGGATCGATGCGAGCTGCGCGTTCGCGGGCACCGTGAGGATCGCGCAGCCTTCAATGACGTCGCCGTCGTCGTCCTCGGTGCGGTCCCATAGGGCTGCGACGGCCATCACCGCTCGACCCTCGGCCCGCACGAAATAAGGCTGCCGGTATCCGGCCGCCGTCAATCGCCAGGTATAGAAGCCGGCGAACGGAAGGATGCAGCGCTGACCATTCAGCCACGGCCCGCGGAAGAGCCGACTGCGCTCCAGGTGGCCGGACGAGAGGCGGAGCCAGTGTCCGGCGGACAGGTCGCCCTTGGCCCAGGATGGGATGAGCCCCCAGCGCATCATCACTGCCTCGGAGCGGCCACCGTGCAGGCGCACCGCCGGCACGTAGCGCGACGGCGCCACATTGAAGCTGGCCGAGAACCGCCACCATTTGCACTCCGGGGCGAGCTCGCTTTCCGCGAGGTCCTGATCCGGCACGACATATCGCTCGCACATGCCGGGAGCGTATCGAGAGCCGCGCCCCTCGCCTGTGACGTAATGCACCGGATCGGCTTGCTGGCGCCTCCGGCCCCCGTGTCAAGGACGTGCATCACGTCGCATGTCGCCGGTCCCGCCCATCCGCCCGAAACGGCCGCCGGTCGGATAGCCCCCCAATACTGTCGCAAGTCACACGAGGCCGCGCCTCCGTTCCAGTACAGTCCGCCGCACAGACGAGTCGCGGAAACACAACGCGTGAGACATCAGACCACAACTTCCGGCCATATCGCCCTACCGCGCGGGCGGCTCTGTGCGCTGCCTGTGCGACAAGCGGGCGTCACCCTGGTCGAGCTCCTCACGGTTTCGGTGATCGTCGCGCTTCTGCTGACCATCGGGATGCCGTCGTATCACTACGTGACGACGAACAATCGGATGGCCACGGAAAGCGATGCCCTCCTCGGGGACCTGCAGTTCGCACGGGCCGAGGCCATCCGCGAAGGTCAGCAGGTCAGCGTATGCGTATCGAAGACCGGCACCAGCTGCGACGCGGCCACCCTGCCGCCCGCGTGGCAGGAAGGCTGGATCGTCTACTCCAACCCGGACAACGTGACGACCGTGGATGCGAGCGATCCCCTGGTGAGGGTGGACAAGGGTTTCTCCAGCAACGGCGACACCTTCCAATCGAGCAACAACACCTACCAGATCAACTTCAGCGGCAACGGCTTTGCGAATCTCGGCGTCGCATCCATGAAGGTCACGCTGCACGATCCGACCGGGAGCTCGAAGTACTCGCGCTGCCTGCTGATCAACCGGGCGGGCATGATGAACATCGTCACCAGCACGACGTCGGGCTGCACATGAACCTGCGCACCACAGTCGGCCGCACGCTCGGCTTCAGCCTGGTGGAGGTGATGATCGCGATGATCATCATCTGCGTGGGCATGCTGGGGATCGCGAAGCTCGAAGCGGTCGTACTCTCGAGCACCGGCAGCTCGCGGCTCCGCGCGCTGGTCGCCCTGCAGGCGGAGAGCCTCGCTGACGCCATGCATGCCGATCGCGATTTCTGGGACGGCACCTCCGGCGACTGGACCAGCACGGTGGCAGTGGCGATTACGGTGACCAACGGCACGGCCGCCCTCAGCGCCACCAATTCGGCTCATCTCGGGTCGGCTCTCAGCTCGCCGCCCACGTGCACCACGACGTGCACTCCCGCGAACCTGGCGGGCTACGACCTGACTCAGTGGGCTTCGGGCTCCTCGAACATCGGCGGGCTCGCACAATTGCTCAAGAATTCCACCTCCAGCATCAGCTGCCTCGCGGCCACGGTCACCAACCCCGCGAGCTGCACGGTCACGATCAACTGGAACGAGAACACGGTGGCGGCGAATCAGCAGGAAGCTGCCACAGGCGCGCCTACCAGCTTTGCGTCAGAGACCTACATTATGGTGGTCCAGCCATGAGCCCGCGTAGCCATTGCACCCGCCGCCCCCAAGGTGTCGCGATGCCGGTCGCGCGCGAAGGCGGCTTTTCCCTCATCGAGCTCATGGTCGCGATCGTGATCGCGCTCTTCCTCATCGGCGGAGTGCTGACGGTCGAGCAGGGCGTGAAGATGTCCTTCCAGGCGAATGACGCCTTCTCGCAGCTCGAGGACAACGAGCGCTTCGCGATGTCCACGCTCGGCGCGATCGTGGAGAGGGCCGGGTACTACCCCAGCCCCAATACCAACACCATAGTGACCGCCCTCCCCTCCGACTCCACCACGACGCCCCAGGGGGCGCTCGCTCCTCTGGCCGCCGGCTGGTACGTATACGACAGCGGTGCGTACGGGACGGATGTTCTTTTCGTCAGATACATGACGACCTCCGGCCAGAACATCAATCTCTGTGACGGCACCGTAGGAATCACACAGACGTATACGAACAACTTCTACATCGCCGCGGATACGACCAACCCCAGCATCAACGGCCTCTACTGTGACGTGCAGGCCGGCACCGGCGCGTGGAATACGGCCGTCGAGCTGGCAAGTGGAGTGCAGAGCATGTCGATAATGTACGGCGTGCACACCACGAACTACGTTACTCCCGCGGACGACAACGTCGACACCTATATGAACGCCGCGGCCGTGACGAGCGCCAGTGACTGGCCAGCCGTCACGTCAATGCAGGTTCAGCTGCAGTTCCTCAACCCGCTCTACGGCAAGGCTCCGGGCCAGCCGCAGTACGTGTATTTCACGCGAGTGATTGCGATCATGGGCCGCACGGGGTCTTTCGTCCTATGAGAAACGGAGCTCCCAATCCGGTCCGCAGTGAGCGCGGTATGGTGCTGATCACGACCATCCTGCTGCTCGTGGTCGTCACACTCCTGGCGCTGGCAATGCTTCGCGGGGTCGGCCTCGAGACCCGCATCGCGGGCAACGTGATGGACAAGCAGCGCGCGCTGCAGGCTGCCGCCAGCAGCGAGACCTATGCCGAGCAATGGCTGGTCAGTAACGTGGGCAGCAACTCATTGACCGTGTGCTCGTCGGCGACGTTCACTACGACTGCATCGCCGGAGATCTGCTCCAACACCCTCGCCACATCCACCGACGCCCTGTCCGCTGCGGTCGTACCGTGGAACATCGGCGGCAGTGCGATCGGCTACAGCTATAACCCGATATCCGGCACCAGCAATCTCTTCAGCACCTCGGGCGGCGCCAACAGCTATGCCGCCGCACCCACGGTGTATATCGCCGATCTCGGAACCGACGCCACCTACGCCAATGCAATCGACTATCAGGTCGACGCCTGGTCGTATGGCGGCGGTACCGCCACGATCGCCGTTGTCGAGAGCACCTATCAGATCCGCTACACGGCTACCGGCGGCGGTGGCCCGTGACGATTCGGAGACACATCATGCGTGGCAATAGAATCTGGCTCATCGCGCTCGTGATCCTCAGCGCCGTGCTGTACTGCGGCCCGGGCTTCGGGCAGGCGCTGGTGTCCGAGGATTTCGTCGGCACCGGGACGACCAATCCCTGGTACTTTTTCAACGGCGCCTGCCTGACCGCGAGCACGGCCGCCCCGGCCGGTGAGCCGGGAAAGCCGCCCGGCTGCACCGCGGACAGTTACTACACTGAAAACCTGGTTGGCGGTTATAACGGCGTGGCGGGTACCGCCGTCACCCTTCCCGACCCGTTCGGGGAGGGAGCCCTGCGTTTCACCAACGGCTGCATCAACTCAGGCAGCGGCTGCGGCAGCGGCGGCCACTCCCAGAACGGCGCCATCATCTCCGCAAACACCTACTCCACGGACCAGGGACTCGATATCACGTTCAAGACCGTAACGTACAGAGGCGATTCCGGCGGCAACGGCGCGGGCTGTCCGTCGGGCTCAACCGCGAGCAGCGGCGAGTGCACCACCACGACGACGGTCGCGGCCACCGTGGCGACCTATGTGTGCCCGAGCGGCTACACGCCCACGGGTAACGTCAGCGCGAGCACGACCTGCTCGGAGACGTTGACCGCCTCGCCGAGCAGAAGCGGTTCGCACTACGTCTGCCCCAGCGGCTATACCCCGACGGGTAACGTCAGCCAGAGCCAGATCTGCTCGAAGACCGTGACGACTTCCCCGTCGGCGAACACCTACAGCTGCGCGAGCGGCTACACGCTGTCGGGCACGAATTGCACCGAGACCACTGTCACCGAGGCCACGGCCCCCAATCAGAGCGACGGCGCCGACGGCATGAGCTTCTTCCTGGTCAACGGCGGCGTCACAATAGGCACTGCCGTGGAGCCCGACGGAACCTCCGACAACGTCGGGTCGTGGGGCGGAAGCTTGGGCTATACCTGCTCCAACGCCAACACTGACTATCATGGCATGTACGGGGCTTACATCGGACTCGGCATCGACGAATACGGCAATTTCCTCAACGGCACCACGAACACCCTCGGTGTCGCCAACGCGACCGTGACCGGCGACAACACAGCCTCCGGCGGCGGCCAGTGGGCCAACCGCATCGGCCTGCGCGGCGCCGGCAACGTCGACTGGTACTGGCTGAACGCCAACTATCCGGCCTACTATCCGGCGAGCCTGGAGACCACGACCGACAGCAATGGCAACCCATACTGGGAGGACGCCGTACACGCGACCTGTCAGACAGGGACGCTGTGGAACTACTCCACCCCGTCGGCGCCGACTAACACTACCACGACCTCGGCCACCATCAACGGTGTAACCGGTCCGACGCTGTACGACTATCCGGCCATCCCCAATGCCTTCGAGGTGTTGCCCGCGACCGTGCAGATCGCCAACGAGTACGCGACTGGAGGCTATTCGCGTCGCTCGCCCCCCGTTTCACCGAGTACATACGGCACGGGAGCGAACCCGATCACGTACGACCTGAAGATTACGGCCAACGGCCTGCTCAGCCTGTCGTACAGCTTCAATGGCGGCGCCTGGACCAGTGTCATCAAGAACCAGAGCATCACCGCTTCCAACGGCCCTCTGCCCGCGACAGTCCGCTTTGGCTTTGCCGGCTCGACCGGCGGCAGCTCGAACATTCATGAGGTCCTCTGCTTCAAGGCGGACCCGGCCAGCCAGGCGGCGAGCTCGACCACGGTGAACCAGCAACAGTCGTCCAAGGTCGAGACCGGCTCGCAGGCATACTTCGGCTACTACAATCCGCAGAACTGGACCGGCACGCTGACGGCCAACTCCCTGATCAACACCAACGGCGTGCTCACGATCAGCGGGACGGCCAACTGGGACGGCTCCTGCGAGCTGACCGGGGTGGCAAGCGGCGCAACATGCGCAACCACCGGGGTGGCGGGTCCCGTAGCGGCTCAAAATTGGGTCACCGGCTCGGGTGGCCGGGTCATGCTCACCTGGAGCGGCACGGCCGGCATTCCCTTCGAGTGGTCGAACCTCACCACCGCCGAGCAGACCGCACTCGATGCCGGCGACTCGTCACAGACGGCCAACCGACTGCAATTCCTGCGCGGCGACCAGGCTGAGGAAATCGAGAACGGCGGCGTCTACCGCAACCTGGATTCCGTGCTTGCGGACATCGTCGACTCGAGCTCTTCCTGGGTAGGGCCGCCATCGAAGTCGATTTATGACGCCTATGAGACCCCCGCCACCTGGTTGGACAAGCTGCACCCGAGCACGACCATGGCGGAGAATTCCGGCCAGTCGTACTCGACTTACGTCACCGCGGAGGCCACGCGCCAGAACGTCGTGTACGTCGGCGCCAACGACGGCTTCGTGCACGGCTTCAGTGCCGGCTCGTGGGACACGACGGGAACCATCTACAACAGCACGACGAATACCGGACAGGAAGTTCTGGCGTACTCGCCGCAGGGCGCGCTGGATAATTTGCATAGCGCATCGAACAGCTATCTCGACTACGCCAACCCGCAGTACGGCCACAACTTCTTCGTCGATGCAACTCCCGGCACGGGCGACCTCTACTACGGGGGCGCCTGGCACACGTGGGTAATCGGCGGCCTCGGCCCCGGCGGCCCCGAGCTCTATGCGCTCGATGTCACGACACCGGCGAATTTCTCCGAGTCCAATGCCGCCACTCTGGTGATGGGCGATTGGCAGGGCGGTACATCCGCGACCACCAACCCTGGCAGCTTTACCTGTGCAAATGCGACCAACTGCGCCCTCAGTCTCGGCAATACCTACGGTACGCCGACGGTGCGGCGGCTGCACAATGGGGACTGGGCGCTCATCTTCGGCAACGGCCTCAACAGCTCGACCGGGGATGCCGGCATATTCATCCTTACCATCGCTCCGGGCAGCGGCGCCCAGACGATGTACTACCTGAGCACCGGCAAGTCCGGCACCAGCGACGGCATCGCCTATGCTCACCCTGTCGACATGGACCAGGACCACGTCGTCGATTACGTCTATGCGGGCGACGTGCTCGGCAATGTCTGGCGCTTCGATCTGACGAGCTCCAATCCGAGCTCCTGGGCGGTCACCCCCGGCCCGCTCTTCACGACGGCCTCGCAGCCGATCACCAGCGATGTCTATCCGGTGTTCGTGCAGGGAACCACGGGCGTGCAGCTCATGCTGTTCTTCGGCACCGGGGAGAAATTCCCGATTACCGAGTCGAGCGCCACCAGCTACGCGACCGGACAGCAGTCCTTCTACGGCATCTGGGACTGGAACATGACGGGCTGGAACGCGCTCAACAGCACGCAGTTCGCCAGCATGCCGGCCAGTACGGTCGGCACCATGAGCACCTCGAACCTGCAGCTGCAGACGGTCACTTACGACTCCACGACCGGCCTGCCCTCGATCGAGACGCCGTACATGGTCTGCTGGGCCGGAACCACCACCTGCAGCGCCACCACCGTCAGCGCCGGCACCAGCGCCGTGTCCAGCAACAGCCAGTACGGCTGGTACATCAACCTGCCGGGCACGAACTCCGGGTATGGCTCCAGCACCGACGAGCAGGTCATCTACAACCCGATCCTGGTGACCACGGCCATCCAGTTCAACTCCATCCTGCCGGCGATCAACTCGCCGCTCATGTGCACGCCGGATCAGGACCAGGGTTGGAGCTATGCGCTCAACGTGTCGAACGGTAACCCGATAAACAATCCGCCTTTCTTCATCAACAACGGCAACGTCCATACGATCGCCCTGCAGACCAACGCCAGCGGCAGCTCGAGCGAGGTCACGACGACCAACTCGAACGGCAGCACGGCGAACTACTACCTGATCTACCAGAGCACGAGCGGCGGCGCCGGCACGCCCACGCAGATCCAACCTGCCAACAATATCAGCGGCAATCGCGAGACCTGGATCCAACTACGTTAGTATAGAGCGCGACCATGACACACCAGCATCGCATCTCCACCCTCCACCCGGCGCGCGCCTTCCGGGCGGCCGGCTTCACGCTGATCGAGCTGATGATCGTCGTGGTGATCGTGGCCGTCCTGCTCATCGTCGCCATCCCGACGTACCTCAGTCAGATCAGGGAATCGCGGCGCACCGAGGCGCGCAACTACCTCGTCGAGCTCGCCTCGCGCGAGGAGCGCTACTACGCCACCCAGAATGCCTACACCAGCACCGCCAGCAATCTGGGCTACGCCGGTTTCGGGTCGGGCAACCCCGTGGGCAGCGGCTATTACTACATAAGTACGCCCACCATCCCGGACCCGAGCAACGCCAGCCAGCCGTCGTTCTCACTCACGGCGCTGCCGGTGACGGGCAAGGGCCAGGATCAGGACACCTATTGCGCCTCCTTCACGGTCGAATCGAACGGCAAGCGTACGGCCCTGAACAGCGGCGGTACCGATGACTCCTCGTATTGCTGGCCGTCACAGTGATCGCTCGCGCTTGAGCTCGATCGAGGGCTCGTAGCCGGCCGTTCCGGCTCAGCCACTCCGTCCGTCCCGCCAGGAGAGCGCCTGGTCGCAGGGATGTAAAAAAACCTGTCGCAATTCTCAGAAAGCCGCGCTGTCGTTCGGTAGAGTCGGGCGCAGAGATTAGGTTGCAGGAACCCAACCGTTGCGCCATCGGACATCCAGCGGGCCGTTCGGTGCCCATTGCAAGGCGTCCAATCCGCGTGGCCACGCCGCGCGGGCGAATTCCGGCTTCACGCTCATCGAGCTGCTGATCACGATCGCGGTCGCCGCGATCCTTTTGACCATTGCGATCCCCGCGTTCCAGAATTTTCTGCGGAACGACCGGCAATGGACCACCGCCAACTCCCTCGTGATGAGCCTGAACGCGGCGCGCAGCGAGGCGATCAAGCAGGATACGGCGGTCTCTGTCTGCCCGACGGCGAATGGCACGACCTGCAGTGCCGCGAGCCCCTGGTCGCAGGGATGGATCGTCCTCAGCAGTGCATCAGGCTCCACGCCTGCCTTGACCGTACCGTCGCTGGCTACGGGCACCACGTTGACGGAAGCAAGCGGCCTGACCGCCGTGACCTTTCTTTCCACGGGCATGGTGTCTGCCCAAGCGGCCTTCACGCTGTGTGATCCTCGCGGCGCCACCCAGGCGCGCTACGTGCAAGTCGGTCCCACGGGATCGATTGCGTCCTCCTCCACCGTGGGCCAGACGCTCAGCGGCGCCCCCCTCTCCTGTCCGTGATGCGCGATTCGCACGGGCAACACATGCACACCACTCACCCGACACGCCGCGGCAGGGGCTTCACCCTGATCGAGGTCCTCGTCACCCTGCTCGTGCTCAGCATAGGCCTGCTGGGGATCGCCAAGCTGTTGCTGGTGTCCTCCCGCGCCAATGACAGCGCGTATCTGCGTACCCAGGCCACGGCGCTCGCCTACTCCATTCTGGACTCCATGCGGGCAAACCGGCAGGCGGCGGTGAACGGCAATTACAACGGCTCATCCGGCGCCGCCACGAATCCAGGCACGCAATGCCCTGCCAGCTCACCCTGCGGCACCGCGATGATCGCGCAGTACGACATGTGGAACTGGCAGCAGGCCTTGACCGCCGGGCTCGGACCTTCGGGCGGCGGCACCGTCGCGACGGCCAGTGTGACGGACCCCGTCACCGGCGGGACCGACGTCACCGCAACGATCACCGTGCAATGGAATGACACCGTTGCGCAACAGACATTCGGCGCCGCCGCCGGAACCGTCTCCGTCACCCTGGAAACGATGCTGTGAGGCGCCTGCACTCGGGCTTTTCGCTGATCGAGCTGATGGTGGCCGTCACCCTCGGCCTGATGCTGACGCTTGCCCTGATCTCGGTGTTCGTCGGCACACGCCAGGCTTACCAGTCGACCACCGGCGTCGCCTCCCTCGCCGACGAGGGCCGCTTCACGCTCGACACCATCGCCCAAATCGCGCGGGGCGCCGGCTACATCGGCTGCACCCCCGCCGGCGAGACCACCGTGGACGGTATCGTGAGTTACACCGTGGACAATGCGGTACTCAACTCCAGCGCCGCGCCTTTGCCGTACGATTTTCAACTCGGCGTCGGCGGCTACGAGGCGACAGGAACTTCTCCTGGTGGCGCGCTCACGGTGTCAGCGACGCCCGCGTCCGGCGCTCCCGCTGCCGATTGGACACCCAACCTCGACCCGACGTTCACCGGTGCCACGAGCGAGGAAGTGCAGGGAAGCGACGTTCTGGTGCTGCGCTCGAGTCTGCCGCAATCGACGCCCGTTTACACGACCGCCGCCACGGTAGCGGGAACGAGCAGTCTCACGGTTTCGAGCGCCGGAAATCTGCAGCCCAACCAGCTCGCGGTGATTTCCGACTGCACCAAGGCTGTGCCCTTCCAGATCAGCGGCGTCGTGGGCGGCAGTCCCGCGACCGTCAATTTCGGCGGCAGCACGGGTCCACCGGGAAATGCGGTGACCGCTCTGCCGGTGGGGTTCTCGGCCGGCGCCCTGGTCTATCCGTTGACGACCACGGTGTTCTACATCGGCGTCGGTGCCGACGGCGACTCGGCGCTGCGGCGCCTCGATCTGCTGAATGGGCAGGTGGGTGCGAACATCTTCACGGATTCCGAGGTCGTCGAGGATGTCGAGAACATGCAGATCCTCTACGGCCTGAATACGAGCTCCGGAACGTCGTACGTGACCGCGGATCAGGTCCCGGACTTCACGGAGGTGGTGAGTGTCGAGATCGCCGTTCTAGTGGCAAGCCCGACGGGCTCCGTGGCGGCCCCCGCGACGGCACAGACTTTCAACCTCCTCGGTACGACGATCACCGCGCCGAAGGACACCCGCCTCCGCCGAGTCTTCGTGAAGACCATTGGAATACGCAATGACCTGCATTGACCAGCGCCGGGCGCCGCTCGCAGGCCTCCGGACCCCCTCTCCCCGCGGCAGCAGAGGCGCGATCCTGGTCGTGGCGCTGATCCTGCTGCTGGTGTTGACGCTGATCGGCATCACCGCGGCGCGATTGCAAACAGCCCAGGAGGGGATGGCGCGCAACGATGACAACCATCAGCTTGCCCTGCAATCCGCGGAAGCCGCGCTGCGCGACGGCCAGGCGATCGTCGCGCTGCACGGCGCCGGCGACTTCCTCACCGACAACAACGGCCTCTACAACCTCAGCCAGGAGCTGGAGACGAGCTCGGCCAGCGTCGCCGACACGATCAACTGGAACAGCCCGGGCACGCAGTCGATGCAATACAGCGGCGCCGCGCTCGGCAACGTGCCGCAGGCGCCGCAGCCGGCGCAGATCATCATCGAGAGCCTGCCGCCGGTGGCCCCTCCCGGCTCGCCGCTCAATGGCGGCGCGTACGGCGCCAATCCACAGTGGCAGGTTTACCGCATCACCGCCCATGCCGAGGGCGGCGACAGCAGCTCCAATGTAACTCTCCAGACCATCATCTCCTCGATGCCCCTGCAGTGAGAGGTCCGACCGCCATGCCGTCACACAGCTCGACCTTCCGGCGCTCGCTCGCAGGCCTCATCGGCCTCACGGCCGGCCTGATGGCGGGCATCGCCGCGGGCGCGACCACGCCGACTCCCGTCTCGATCGCGCAGGTGCCGCTCACCGTTGCCATCCCGGGACATCCGCAGATCGTGATCGCCATCGGCAACTCCGAGTCCATGGACGGCGATCTCAGCGGCGCCATCATGACCGGCTCCGGGGCCCTCAGCTCCTCCTACAACCTGCTGCAGAGCTCGAGCTCGCCGGTGAACTACACCATCCCGTCCGGCTACACGCCTCCGGTCAACGCCGGCTCCGGCAGCCTGGCGCCCTACACGGTCACCTCAGGCAGCGAGCTGCTCGACAATTCCGCGAGTCGCCTCAATGTGGCGAAGGCTTCCATCTCAGCGATGCTGACTGCCTACATGGCGAACGCCGATTTCGCGCTGCTCGACTACAGCACCTCGAGCCTCACGGAATATACGACCTGGGTCTATCAGATGAGCCCGAGCACGAGCGGGTTCGCCTTCAGCAATACGGAGATCACGGGCGACCGTTACGTCACGAATCCGTGCTACAACTATACGTCGCTGACGACGACGAACACGATCTACCAGGATTGCCACGCGATCGACAGCAGCGGCGACGTCACCGGCAGCGTGGCCACTTCGCTGTACATGCAGATCGGCGCGAGCAGCGACGACCCGGAGATCAATGACGTGCTATACGCCGGCGGCGGCATAGCACCGGTGTGTCTCGTATACGGCGGCCCGAATCCGGCGAATCCGTTCACCAGCTATACGCTCGGGCAATACAATTCCAACCCCGCCGCCATATCCGAAACCTACAGCCACGAGATCAACGGCTGCGCCACCGAGACGACACCGACCAACGCGGGATACGTGCCGTATACGCCGCAAACCATGTATGTCGAGCGCGGTTTCGGCTATGGCGCCAGCCAGTCCGCCACCGCGGCGAGCACGCTGGTCGCCATGACCACCGCCGGCGCCACCCCGACCTCGGGCACGGTCGCCACGGCAATCGCCAAGTTCACCCCGTACCTGCAGCCCGAGACCAACTCGACCAGCACGACCGAGATCAAGGCGAGCGCCGGACAATCGGCGTTGCCCGGGCTTCTGGAAGGGGCGAATACCTATTACACCAGCAAGAACCCGCCCTCCAGCAACGGCTGTGCCGCCAAGCGCTACGTGATCCTGCTGACCGACGGCTTGCCGACCCTGGACCTGAGCGGGCACTCCTGGCCGCCGCCGGGCACGACCTCCGCCACCAGTTGGGGTGAGACCGTCGCCTTCAATTCCGACGGCTCGCTGAATGCGGCCGGCACCAACGACCAGGCGGTGATCGACACCATCAACCAGCTGGCGGCGTTGAACTCGGGCAGCAGTCCGGTCAAGACATACGTGGTCGGCCTCGGTGCGGGCGTGGACCCGACGCAAAACCCGACCGCGGCCAATGTCCTGAAGGCCATGGCGATTGCCGGCGGTACCGCCAATTACTACGCCGCCACCAGCCCCACCACCCTGACGAGCGATCTGCAGGGAATCATCGTCAGCATTCTCTCCGCCACCCAGTCAACGGCCTCCGCTACCGTCAACTCGACGCCTCTGCGCGTGGGAGCGGTCGCCTATGAGGCGCAGTTCACCACCTCCGATGTGTATCAGGACTGGACCGGCGATCTGCTCGAGTATCCGATCAACCCGACGACCGGGGTCGTCAATACCGGTACGGGAGCCCAGGTGTGGAGCGCCAGAGTGCAG
Source organism: uncultured Pseudomonadota bacterium (assembly GCA_963812925.1). Lineage (GTDB taxonomy): Bacteria > Pseudomonadota > Gammaproteobacteria > Steroidobacterales > Steroidobacteraceae > 13-2-20CM-66-19. Next base: position 83,151 of record CAWEXF010000019.1, read on the forward strand.
CTCGACGCCCAGAGCTGGAGCTCGGGCCGCATGATCGCGACCTGGGATCCGGTTGCCCTGGCGGGGACTCCCTTGGAGTGGAATCCGGCGCTCGCCCCCAATGGCATTTCCTCGACGACGGGACTCGGCGAGGCTTTATCGACCTTCACGTCCGACACGAACGGCTCGGATGTTCTGAGCTACCTCCGCGGCAACAGCGCGCTCGAGCAGCGCAACAGCGGCACGTTCCGGAATCGCGCGCACAAGCTGGGCGACATCGTGGCGAGCGCGCCGCTCTACGTCGGCGCACCAAGCGGCGCCTCGCAGACGCCGGCGTATTTCGCCTTCGCCACGGCACACGCCAGCCGCAAGCCGATCATCTATGTCGGCGCCAACGATGGCATGCTGCACGCGATCGATGCGGCGACGGGTAACGAGCGTTTCGCGTACATTCCAAACGGTGTTTTCTCCAACCTCATCAATCTCGTCAACCCCTATTACAACGCGAGCCACCTGTACTACGTGAACGGCTCGCCGAGCGCGGCGGACGTGCAGTTCGCGAGCGACTCGAGCTGGCACACGGTGCTCGCCGGCACCGAGGGCGCCGGCGGCAAGTCCGTGTTCGCGCTCGATATCACCAATGCCGATACGATAAGCTCGGAGGCGCAGCTGTCCGCGGACGTGCTGTGGGAGTTCACCGACACGGACATGGGTCTCTCCTTCAGCCAGCCCCAGATCGCCGACACCAGCGCCGGCTGGCTCGTGCTGTTCGGCAACGGCTACAACAGCCCCAATCAGAAGCCGATCCTCTACGCGGTCGACCCGCAGAAAGGCACGATGATCGCCAAGGTCGACCTGTGCGCGGCCAAGCCCACTGCCTGCAACACATCGCTCGCCAACGGGCTCTCGAGCATCGCCGTGGTACCCACCCAAGGTAGCGTCACCGGCACCGACAACATGGTGTACGCGGGCGATCTGCAGGGCAATATCTGGCGCATCGACATTTCGAACAGCAACCCGGCCCTCTGGGCGGTCAGCGTGCTGTACCAGACGCGGGATGCGAGCGGCAACATCCAGCCGATCACCACTGTGCCGGCGGTCTCGCTCAACCCGGAGTTCCCCGAGCTCCCGGGCACCATCGTCGCGGTCGGAACCGGTCAGCTGCTCGGCTACCCGGACCTGGCGACGACCGGCGTGCAGACGCTGTACGGCATTTTCGATGCCCCCACCGGCTCCGCCTCGCCGCTCGGGTTCAACGGCATTCCGACGCGCGCCAATCTCGCGCAACAGACGGTGGCGGTCAGCACGGTCAGCTCGTCGAGCGGCCCGATCACGGTGCTGGTGGAGCCGACCGTCAATCCCGTCAACCTGCCCACCCAGCGCGGCTGGTACATCGATTTCGGGCTCGCACCCGGCTTTCGCTTCGTGACCAACCCGCAGATCGAGGACGGCGGCGTCCTCGTGGTGAACGCCTATCAGCCCAACAGCTCGCCCTGTACCAGCGGCGGCAATTCCTGGCAGCTCGCGCTCGACTACGCCACCGGCGGATCCTTCCCGACACCGATGCTCGATGTGGCCAACAGCGGGCAGCTCAACAGCGGCAATCAGACGGCCAGCGGTCAAAATCCCATTGGGGTCTATCTCCCGGGCGTCTATGCCTCGGAACCGACCATCGTGCAGAAGAGCTGCACCGGGGCGGACTGCGGCGCCAAGGAGACGCAGCTCTCCAATGGGACGATTTATACCCTCGGCGAGGCAGGCGGGGTGACGCAACGAAACGCGTGGTGGGAGGTGCGGCAATGAGAATTTTCAGGATCATCCCGGTGTTGGCCGCGACCATGGCGGCCGCGCTGCTGGCCGCCGGCACCGCCCAGGCGAACCAGCTTGCCGGCCCGGTCGTCACGGGCACCCTGACGTCGATCCAAGGCGACTCGATCACCGTCAACGGCCAGACCTATACGATCGCGCCCGGCAGTCCCGCGGCCGATGAGCTGAGCTCACTCACCACCGGTCAACGAGTCGATGTGCAGCTCAACGGCCCGGCGTCGTCGCCCGACACCGAGGTCACCAACGTGACCGTCCACGAAGGGCAATGAGCAAATGCACATGAAGCGCCATCACCCGCTTGCCGTCGCCGGCTTCACCCTGATCGAGCTGGTCATCACCGTGGCAATCGTCGGCATCCTGGCCGCGATTGCAATCCCCGCCTACACGGCCTACATCCGCCAGGCTGACCGCACGGATGCCACGCGCACACTGGTGCAGGACGCGCAGGCACTGCAACGCTGCTACTCGCAGAACTTCACTTACACGCCGACGGCGCCGGCCACCTGTCCGGTGGTATCGGGGACCACGAACTCGCCCAGCGGGTACTATTCCATCACCGCAGCAATCACGAGCACGACCTACACGCTGACGGCGACCCCGCGCAGCTCGCCGCAGACCGGCGACTCGTCTTGCGTATCGTTTACCCTACTCAGCTCCGGGCAGCAGAGCGCGCAGAACTCGGGCGGCACGGACACGACATCGACCTGCTGGGGCCAGTGATCATCCCAGTGATCACTCGAGCTTGAACTCGATCGTGTCCCAGCGCGTCGTGTCCTCGTGCCGCGCCTGGCGGCGGATGGCATCGACCAGCGCGCGCTCGTCCCATTCGACGACTTCATCGGCAAGGTCGGCGAGGGCCTTCGGCACCGGCTTCTGCGAGCCGAAGGGCTTCAGCAGCACCACTGCCTTCTGACTGGCCTGCGCGTAGAGCAGCTGGAACGTCACGAGGTCCTGATTGCCGTCGAACAGGCTCGCGAGGCCGATGACCGCCTCGACCGGGGCGATCTGCCGGCGCAGCTCCTCCTTGGCAGCCTCCTTGTCCCCGGCGGGCCGCTTCTCGGGCGCGCTGAAGTTCCGGTAGAAGAAATTCTTCGAGCTTTCCAGGTACTCGAATACTCGCAGGTAATCATCGCCGGGCTCCCAGGCATGCGTGACGAAGAGCCGGATGGGATTGGCCTGCGACATAGGGTCGAGTTTCGCACAAAGAGCGGGCTGGCGCGAAGCCTGGCCGCACTGTCGCCGCCGGCAGCCGCTGCCCCGGGGCCGCCCCACGGCCACGGCCGATATGCAATACAATCTGTCCCTCTGGCTTGCCGCCGTGCAGGACTGCCCCGGGTTGCGTCTCGTCGTCTACAACATCCGCTATGCCACGGGCACCGGCCCGGCATTCCACCTACCCCTGCCGGGTGCCGGCTACCTGCGCAGCAACCGCAAGGTCCTCGCCGGCATCACGGAATTCCTGCGCGCCGAGGGCCCGGATGTCGTCGGCCTGGTCGAGGTCGACACCGGATCGATCCGCACCGGCATGGTGAACCAGGCGGAGGCGATCGCCACCGAGCTCGGCCACTACTCGACCTTCCAGTGCAAGTACGGCGCCAGCTCGATCAATCAGCTGATGCCCATCGTGCGCAAACAGGGCAATGCGTTCCTCTCCGCGCCGCACGTGCACGGCGAGCGCTTCCACTACTTCGACACCGGCATCAAGCGGCTCATCATCGAGCTCGAGCTCGAGAACGTCTGCGTGTTCCTGGTGCATCTCTCCCTCAAGTTCCGCCACCGCCAGTACCAGCTGCGCTCGCTCCACGATCTCATCGTCAAGTCGAAGAAGCCCGTCATCGTGGCAGGCGATTTCAACACGTTCTGGGGGACGCATGAGATCTACCTGTTCATGCGGGCAGCCGGTCTGCGCAGCGCGAATTCCGCGGGCCTGCCGTCCTTTCCCGCACGCGTGCCGCGCGTCGAGCTCGACTTCATTCTCGTGAGCGAGGGAATCGAAGTAACCGATTTCCGCGTGCCCGACGTGCGGTACTCGGATCACCGCCCGCTCGTCTGCGACTTCCACGTGCGCGCGGACAACACCGAGCAGAGCTCGGCAGCGGCCTGAGCGCGCCGCAGGGGGAAACGTGAAGAATACCGAGGCCTCCACTTCTGCCTGGAAGATGGAGCGCGACGGCGATGGCATCATCTGGCTGCTGGCCGACAAGCCGGACACCTCCACCAACGTGCTGTCCAGCGGCGTGCTGCGCGAGCTCAATGCGCTGCTCGATCGGATCGCATTGCCGCCGCCGCGCGGTGTCGTGGTGCTGTCGGCCAAGAAGAGCGGCTTCATCGCCGGCGCCGACATCAAGGAGTTCACCGGCGTCACCAGCCCCGAGAGCGGCTATCGCCTGATTCACGCCGGCCAGCAGGTGTTCGACCGCCTCGAGGCGCTCGGCTGCCCCACCGTCGCGGCGATTCACGGCTTCGCGCTGGGCGGCGGCCTCGAGCTCGCCCTCGCCTGCCGCTACCGCATCGCCGTGAATGATGAGCGGGTGGCGCTCGGCTTTCCGGAAGTGCAGCTCGGTATCCATCCCGGATTCGGCGGCACGGTGCGCAGCGTGCGCCTGATCGGCGTGCGCGCGGCGATGGAGATGATGTTGACCGGAAAGTCGGTGCGCGCGGACAAGGCGTTGCGCCTCGGGCTGGTGGACAAGCTGGTGCCGGAGAGCGAGCTGCGCTCGGCGGCGCGCGACCTCATCCTCAATCCTCCCCCGGCGCATCGACCCGGGCTCGCCGAGCGCATGCTGAGCTGGCCGCTCGTGCGTTGGCTGACGCATCGTTCTCTCATCGGGCAGGTCGCGCACAAGGCACGTCGCGAGCACTACCCCGCGCCGTACGCCATCATCGACCTGTGGGCACGCTATGGCGCCCATGGCGCCGTCGCCTTCGAGGCCGAGGCCCGCTCCATCGCGCACCTCTTCACTACCGAGACCGCGCGCAATCTGATCCGCGTTTTCCTGCTGCAGGATCGGCTCAAAGCCCTCGGCGGCAAGTCCGCCACTCCGCTCGAGCACGTGCACGTCGTGGGTGCCGGGGTCATGGGCGGAGACATCGCGGCTTGGTCGGCGCTGCGCGGGTTCACGGTGACGCTGCAGGATCGGGAGCTCAAGCTCATCGAGCCGGCGCTGCAGCGCGCACGCGAGCTGTTCGAGAAGCGCCTGCGGGATCCGGCGAAGGTCGAGGCGGCAACCGCGCGGCTGACCGCCGACGTCGCCGGCGATGGCGTCGCCCAGGCGGACGTGGTGATCGAAGCGATCTTCGAGAGCCTGGAGGCCAAGAGCGAGCTCTACACCCGACTCGAGCCGCGGATGAAGCCCGGCGCCATCCTCGCCACCAACACCTCGAGCATCGTGCTCGAATCCCTGGCCGGGCATCTGGCGGAGCCGAGGCGCCTGGCGGGCCTGCACTTCTTCAATCCCGTGCCACAGATGCCGCTGGTCGAGATCATCCACTCCGAGGCAACCGATCCCGCCGTACTGCAGACCGCGATCGCCTTCACCCGCAGGTTGGACAAGCTGCCCGTTCCCTGCCGCAGCGCCCCCGGATTCATCGTCAACCGGGTGTTGATGCCTTACCTGCACGAGGCCATGTACGCCGCCCAACAGGGGGTGCCGATTGCCGTGATCGATGAGGCCGCGGTGGCCTTCGGCATGCCGGTGGGCCCGATCGAGCTCACCGACGTCGTGGGCCTCGATGTTGCCGCGCACGTGGGCGAGATCATCGCCTCGGAGCTGGGGCGCCCCGGGCCGGATCTCACGCGCTTGCGCGAGCTGATCGCGCTCGGCAAGCTGGGGCGCAAGAGCGGCGCCGGGTTTTATCTGTGGAGGGACGGCAAGCCGGTGAAGTCCGTCGCCTCGGCGGAGGCGCCGCCGCGCGAGCTCATCGACCGCCTGATCCTGGTGCTCGTCAACGAGTGCGTCGCGTGTCTGCGCGAGCAGATCGCGGAAGATGCCGACCTCATCGATGCGGCCGTCATTTTCGGCACCGGGTTTGCGCCCTTCCGCGGCGGCCCCCTCACCTACGCGCGCAGTCGGGGCGTGGCGGCGGTAGTCGAGCGGCTGGAGGAGCTTGCCACCCGCTACGGTACCCGTTTCCAGCCGGATTCCGGCTGGGCCCTGGTTACCGGCGCCGCCGGCCCGGGCCCACCCCCAAAACCGTGAACGGCTCCCCGGTGCTGCGGGGACCCTGTGCTACCATCGGACATAATTTTTCACGGCACGAGCCGCGCCGGTTAGGGCGCATTCGGACCCAATAGTCAGGCCGCATAAAAATGCTCGAAGAACGCGAAGCAAGCGTTCAACTGCTCAAGACCTTCGCGCCGCTCGACGGCTTGAAGCGGGATAACCTCGCGGCGCTTGCGAAGAAAGTCGTCGTGCGCACCATGCCGGCTGGCCGCACCCTCTTCAAGGAAGGCGACACCGACAAGCGCACCGTGTGGCTCGTCTCCGGCATGGTGGAGATGAAGGAAGCCGAGCGCACCGTCGCCATGATCCGTGGCGGCACGCCCGAGGCGCGCGCCCCGCTGCAACCGCAGCTGCCGCGGCGGGTGACCGCGCGCGCGGTCGACGAGGTCAGCTATCTCTCGATCGACAGCGAGCTGCTCGATGTCGTGATCACCTGGGACCAGACGGGCACCTACGAGGTTGCGGAGCTGCAATCGAAGCTCGAAGGCACCGCGGGCGACGACTGGATGACCACGCTGCTCTCGACCAAGGCGTTCCACCGCATCCCCCCCGCCAACATCCAGGCCATCTTCATGCGCCTGCAGCGGGTGCCGTACCGCGCCGGCGACGTCGTCATCAAGCAGGGCGACGAGGGCGACTTCTTCTATGTGATCGTCAGCGGCAAGTGCGTCGTGACACGCGAGACGCCGCTCAACAAAGAGGGCATCAAGCTCGCCGAGCTCGGCGTCGGCGACACCTTCGGCGAGGAGGCTCTGATCGCCGAAGCCAAGCGCAACGCCACCGTTGCAATGCTCACCGACGGGGTGCTGATGCGCCTCAACAAGCAGGATTTCCGCGAGCTCATGAACGAGCCGCTGCTGCAATGGGTGAGCTACGACCGGGCGCGCGAGATCATCGAACGCGGCGGCCGCTGGCTCGACGTGCGCCTGCCGAGTGAGCACCAGAACCTCTCCATCGAAGGCTCGCTCAACATCCCGCTCTACTTCATCCGGCTGAAGCTCACGACGCTGGACCGCAACGTGCCGTACGTCGTCTATTGCGACACCGGCCGGCGCAGCTCCGCGGCCGCCTACATCCTGGTGGAGCGCGGCTTCGATGCGTACGTGCTGACGGGCGGCCTGACACACAGCGGTATCTCGCTGCGCAGATCGGCCTGAGGCCTACATGGTGTGAGTTGCCTTGTCGCCGGCGAGCGCGCCGGCGAGATAGGTCTCGATCTTCTTCTGCGTCTGCCCGTGGTCCTGCTCGCTGAACTGCACCCCGATACCGGCGGTGCGCTTGCCCTGCGCGCCCTTCGGGGTCACCCAGATCACACGCCCCGCGACCGGCAGCTTCTCGTCCTCACCCATGAGATTGAGCAGCATGAACACCTCATCCCCCAAGCGGTAGTTGCTGTTGGTCGGGATGAAGAGGCCGCCGTTCTTCACGAACGGCATGTAGGCGAGGTACAGCGCGCTCTTGTCTTTGATCGTGAGCGTCAACAGGCCCGGCTTGTTCCCACCTGCTCTCAAATCTTTTCCTCAGGCTCTGGTTGAGCGGGGAGCGCCGAGAGGCCGCGCAGCAGGCTCTCGAGCGCCAGTCCCCGGTTGATCGGCGCCTCGAACGATGACTTGAGCTCCTGGACGGCGTCCAGAAGCCCGAAAAGCTGGCGCAAGTCTAAGCTTTCGGCGTGCCCACGGGGGTGCGCGCCAGCCCGCACTTCTGTAAAAAGGCCCCCACCGGCGAACCCGGCGCGGATCCGTTCCGTGAGCCAATTCTCAACGCATTTGAGGCGCAAAGGTAGCTCCGATCGCGCCCAGCGCTCGGCCGTGGCCACGGGGTCCCCCCCACCCCCGAGGGCCTCCTCGAGCCCCTGGCGGACCTCTGCGGCGACCGCGATGACCGCCGCCGGGTCGGCCTCGGCCGCCGCCAGCGGGGCCGTCCCGAGGACGCCCAGTACCCGCTCCCAGTCACCCGGTCCCCGCGTTGTCTCGAGCCAGGCGACGGCTTCGGCCGGTTGCGGCGCGCGCACCCGCACCCGCTGGCATCGGCTGAGGATCGTGGCGGGCAGGCGTGACGGCTGAGTGGCGACGAGAATGAGCAGCGTCCCCTGAGGCGGCTCCTCGAGCGTCTTCAGCAGGGCATTGGCGGCGAAGCGGTTCATGCTGTCCGCGGGCGACAGGATGCCGACCTTGTAGCCGCCCTGATGAGCCGTGAGAGTGAGCTCCGAGGCGAGCTCGCGGACCTGCTCGATGCGGATCTGAGTCGACTCCTCGAGCGGGCGGATCATGGTGAGGTCCGGATGTTGTCCCTGCGCCGCCTGATTCGTGCCGAGGACCATGCGCGCAGCCCAGCCGGCGAGCCATTCACCTCCGGCGCCCGGCGCCTCGTGGATGAGTAGAGCGTGCGGCAGCCTGCCGGCCGTATATGCGCCGCGCAGGCGGGCGGTCTCCGCGCCGAGCCAGTTGGGAGTCATGGTGCGCCGCCCCGGGTTCCGGGCAGCGGCAGCCGCTCGAGCACGGCCACGACCTGGCGCTCGACCGCTGCGAGCGGCGCGGCGGCATCGATCACGTGAATGCGCGCAGGCTCCCGCCGGGCCAGCTCGAGATACCCCGCGCGCACCCGCTCGAAGAATGCCTGGGCCTCGGCCTCGAATCGGTCCGCGGCACCGCCGTGGCGGCTGCGCGCGCGCGCGAGACCCATGGGCACCGGCAGATCGAGCAGCAGCGTGCAGTCCGGCTGTAGGCCGCCCTGGACCTGGCTCGCCAGTGACTCGATCCATGCCGCCTCGACACCTCGCGCGGCTCCCTGATAGGCGCGGCTGGCATCCGTGAAGCGGTCGCACACGACGCAATCGCCGCGCTCGAGCGCGGGCCGGATGAGATTCTCGACATGAATGCCTCGCGCGGCGAACATGAGAAGCGTCTCCGTCGCCGCGGTCAGCCGCTCTTCGCCGCGCTCGAGCACTATCTGCCGTACCCGCTCGGCGAGCGGCGTGCCGCCGGGCTCCCGGGTGAGGACGACAGGCATCCCGCGGCCGCCCAACCACTCGCAGATGGTGCGCGCGACGGTGGACTTGCCGGCGCCTTCGATGCCCTCCAGGGTGATGAACGAGCCCCTGCTCATCGATTGCCTCCCGCCTGGTGGCGCGCCGTCCCCTGCTCTTCCTCGCGCAGGTGCACCAGATACACCCGCAGCGCCGCGTCGTGCTCGGCAAGCGTCTTCGAGAAGTGGTGGCCGCCCTGCCCGGTCGCCACGAAGTACAGGTCATCCGTCTGGTCGGGCTGCACTACCGCAAGCAGCGACTCCAGGCCCGGGAGTGAGATGGGTGTCGGCGGCAAGCCCGCGCGCGTGTAGGAGTTATATGGCGTATCCGCCGTGAGGTCGTCCGTGTGGATCGTGCCGTCGTACTGGCTGCCCAGTCCGTAGATCACCGTCGGGTCCGACTGCAGACGCATGCCGCGGCGCAAGCGGTTGACGAAGACGCCCGCGACACGCGCGCGCTCATCGGCAACGCCCGTTTCCTTCTCGACGATCGAAGCGAGGATGAGCGCCTGGTAGGGAGTATCGAAGGGCAGATCGGGGCTCCTCTGCTCCCAGACCTTCGCCAGCATGGCTGCCATGCGCTCGTAGGCCATCGCGAGAATGGTGAGGTCGCTGGTGCCCGGCGCGAACCGATAGGTGTCCGGGAAGAAGCGGCCCTCGGCGCTCTCGCCGCCATGGCCGAGCGCGCTCATGACTTGCGTGTCGCTCTTGCCGCGCAAGGTATGCGTCACGTCCGGCTGCGCCTCGAGCTCCCGGCGGAAGTCGGCGAAAGTCGCTCCTTCGACCACGGTCATCTGATCCAACACCACTCTGCCCTGATCGAACATGAGGATGATGTCGGCGGGGCTCGCTTGCGCGGGCACTTCGTAGGTGCCGACCTCGATGCGCGGAATCCGCTGATGCAGCCGCAGATAGAGCTCCACCTCCCGGGGGTGAGCGACGGCGCCGAGGGCCGTGAGTCGCGCGAGCACGGCGCGGGTGCTCTCCCCCGCGGCAACCTTCAGTCTCACGGCCGCCGTCGCCGGACCCGGAGCACGAAAGTTCTCACCCAGCAGCGTGTAGCCCACGGCCGCCGCCAGGATGACGAGTGCCAACAGCGCGACGACGATCACCCGGCCGCGATGCCGGTGCGCCTCAAGCATCGGCCGGCTCCGCCAGCAGGGGCTGCAGCAGACTCTGCAGGCGCCGTGTCACGGAACCCGGAATCAGAGTCCGATCCTCGAGGCGGCCCACGGGCCAGATGCCCACCCGGGCGTTGGTGAGGAAGACCTCCGTGGCGGCCGCGAGATCCGCGGGCCAGAGGGCGGACTCCGTTGCCGGAATGCCGGCGCGGGCCGCCTCACGCAGCACCACGCGCCGCATGACGCCCGCCACTCCACACAGGTCGATGGCGGGCGTGCGCAGGCGCGGCGATCCCGGTGGGCCATCAACGAGGAACACGTTGGTCATGGTGCCGGATACGACCTTTCCGGATCGGCTGAGCATCAGGGCCTCGTCCGCGGCGGCGGCTTCGGGCTCGTTGCGCGCGAGGATTTGCTCCAGGCGGTTGCAGTGCTTGAGGCCGGCCAGCGCGGGATTCTCGCCGAGGCGCATCGCCGCCACGCGCACGCTCACCCCCCGTTGCTGCAAGGCGGGCTCTTCCACCGGCCAAGGATAACGAATCGCCACGCGTGTTGCCTGCTCGCGGCCGCTGAGTGCATAACCGCGCACAGTTGCCGGACCTCGGGTGACGATCAGCTTGACGATCGCACGATCGACCGCAGCCGCGAGGTGCTCGATCTCCGCTCGCAGCGACTGCGCCGCGGGTGGTGAGAAACCGAGAGTGCGACAGCCATGCGCCAGCCGCTCGAGGTGCAGCGACAGCAAGCGGGGGCGGCCGTGGAGGCAGGCTATCGTCTCGAAGACGCCGTCACCGAAGTGCAGCCCGCGATCGAGCGGCGACAGGCCGGCGGCGGCGTCACCGTTGATCAGGACACCGGGCCCGTTCACGCCGCGGCTCCGGCCCGCGGCACGTCGCCGAAGGCCGCGAGCAGCCCTCGCGCCTTGGCCCGACACTCCTCCAGCTCGTGCTCCGGATCGGAATCGGCGACGATGCCGGCGCCGGCGCGAAACTCGATCGCTCGCCCCGCCATAGTCATGGTGCGGATCAGGATGTTGAAATCCATGCTGCCGTCGCGCCCGAGAAGCCCGAGCGAGCCGGTGTAGGCGCCGCGACCCTCGCCTTCCAGTTCCGCGATGATCTGCATGCAGCGGAACTTCGGGCAGCCGGTGATCGTGCCGCCCGGAAACACCGCGCGCAAAGCCTCGATCGCCGTCACGTCGCGGCGCAGCGTGCCGGTTACGCTGGAGACTATGTGGTGCACGTGGGCGTAGGACTCGATCGACATCAACTCCTCGACGCGCACCGTCCCGGCCTCGCAGACCCGTCCGAGGTCGTTGCGCTCCAGGTCGATCAGCATGATGTGCTCGGCGCGCTCCTTGGGGTGCGCCACCAGGGCTGCCGTCTCGCGCGCGTCCTCGCCCGGCTGCCGGCTGCGCGGTCGGGTGCCCGCGATGGGGCGCGTCTCGATGCGCCGGCCGGCGATGCACGCCAGCCGCTCGGGGGAGGAGCTGAGTAGCGCCTCGCCGCGCCACTGCGCCAGTGCCGCGAACGGTGCCGGATTGACGGTGCGCAGGCGCTCGTAGAGCCGGCCGACATCCGCCTCGCCGCGCAGCTCGACCCGCCAGGGCCGCGACAGGTTGGTTTGATAGATGTCGCCCGCCCGGATGTATTCCTTGCCGCGCCTCACCCGCTCGAGGTAAGCGGCCGGGTCCTCCTCCATGACGCGGGCGACCGCGAGCGGCGCCGGCGTGCCGCTCTGGCCCGAGCCGCCGCGAGCCAACTCGAGGGCCTCACTCTCCATGGCATCGAGCGCCGCCTCGGCACCCTCTTCCGCGATGGCCAGGACTTTCCCCGAGAGCTCGTTGTGAGTGAGCGCACACGGAACGCGCAGCGCGAAGGCCTGCCAGGCGTGCGCGGCAGACGGGCGCGGTAGAGCCAGTCGCGGCTCGATTTCCGCGGCCAGCTCGTAGCCGAGGAAGACGGCCCAGCCACCGCGGAACGGCAGGTCAGTTGGATCGAGCGCGCCGACCTTGTCACTCGAGGCCCACCGCTCGAGGGCGCGCAGGAACCCCTCGCCCGGCACCACGACGCCCGGTGGAACCGCGCCCTGCGCCCGGATATGCCCGTGCGCATCGAGCCAGATTGCCCCGGTCGGCTGTCCCACGAGCACGCTCGCGCGGCTGAGCGGCCCGTCGGCCGCGCTGTCGAACAGCACGGGGTAGCGCTCCGGCTGCGCCACGGCGAGCCGCCTCAGGACGTCGGGGGGAACGTTGAGCTCGCGGAGAATCAACTAGTGCCTCGCGTGCGAAAGCACACCATCAAGCGGCCAGACGGCTGGCCAATAGACACATATCAGTTGGTGAATTTTTTGAAGATGACGGAGCCGTTGGTGCCGCCGAAGCCGAAGGAATTCGACAGGGCGACATCGATCTTCATCGGCCGCGCCGTGTTCGGCACGTAGTCGAGATCGCAGTCGGGGTCCGGGGTGTGATAGTTGATGGTGGGCGGCGCGACCTGATCGCGGATCGCGAGGATGCAGAAGATCGCCTCCAGCACGCCCGCGGCGCCGAGCAGGTGGCCGGTCATCGACTTGGTCGAGCTGACCGCGATCCGGCGCGAGTGGTCGCCGAAGGCACGCTTCATGGCGAGCGTCTCCGCCTTGTCACCGGCCGGCGTCGAAGTTGCGTGCGCATTGACGTACTGGATATCGTCCGGATTCAGCGCGGCATCCTTCATCGCATTCGCCATCGCCAGACGCGCACCTTCGCCGTCTTCAGGAGGTAACGTGATGTGGTAGGCATCGCCACTCATGCCGAAGCCGACGAGCTCCGCGTAGATGCGCGCGCCGCGCCGGCGCGCGTGCTCCAGCTCTTCGAGAATCAGGGCGCCGCCCCCATCGCTCAACACGAAGCCGTCGCGGTCGAGGTCCCACGGCCGGCTGGCCTCGGCCGGTGCCTCATTGCGGGTCGACAGCGCCTTCGCCTGGGCGAAGCTCGCGAGACCGCATACCGTGGTCGCCATCTCGCCGCCGCCGGCAATCAACATGTCGGCATCGCCGTACTGGATGGTGCGCATCGCAATGCCGATCGCGTGCGTCGAGGTGGTGCAGGCGGTCACGACACCGAGGTTGGGTCCCTTGAGACCGTACTTGATGGAGAGGTGCCCGGCGATCATGTTGATGATGGTGGCAGGCACGAAGAACGGCGAGATCTTGCGCGGGTTGCCGGTCTTGACGTACTCGTGGTACTCGGCCTCGATCGTGCCGAGGCCGCCGATGCCGGCGCCACAGACCGCGCCACAGCGGTTGGCGTCGGTCTTGGAAAAGTCGATCCCGGAGTCCTGGACGGCCTCGATGCCCGCGGCGACGCCGTAGTGCATGAACTCGTCCATGCGCCGCAGCTCCTTGGTATTGAAGTAGTGGCTTGGCACGAAGCCCTGCACCGGGCCACCGAAACGCACGGGGAAGTTGGAGACATCGAACCGTGTTATCGGTCCGATGCCGCTCTTGCCGGCGAGAATGGCCTGCCACGCCGTCTCGACCGCGCTGCCCATGGGCGAGATCAATCCCATGCCCGTTACGACCACACGACGCTTGCTCACACGCCACCCGTCTCTAATGAGGTTCCTGGGGAATCTTGCGGCGCGCTTCGCGCCGCTGTCACGGTCGGGGTTCGCACAGCCGAACCCCGTGAATCCTGCGCGCGCGGCGCCTCGAAGGCTGCGCGGCGCCCGAGCGCGATATCAGGCCGCGGCTCAGGCCTTGTTGCGGCGCTCGTTGATGTACTCGATCGCCTGATGGACCGTGGTGATCTTCTCGGCATCTTCGTCTGGAATCTCGATCTCGAACTCCTCCTCGAGAGCCATCACGAGCTCGACGGTGTCGAGTGAGTCGGCTCCCAGATCGTCTACGAAGGAGGCGTCATTGGTCACCTGCTCCTGCTTGACACCAAGCTGCTCGGCCACGATGGCTTTGACCTGCTGCTCAACTGTGCTCATTAGCGGATGGTCCTTATGTTTTAGAAATTGGATTGCGGAAATACGTGCCCATGCCGCCTGGCGTGGGCCGGCGGCGCGGGCGCGGTATTGTAGGGGAACACCCCCGGGCCTGCCAGTCGCCGTGCAAAGGCTCTGAGTGGTTGTTTTTCCTGGGGAATCAGCGTGGGGGCCGGCGCCGAAATCGCCCCGTGGATCGCCCCGCCCACGCCCCCGCTGTTGCGCGGGTCCAACGAGTTTCGCCCCGCGCCGCCGCGATCCGCCTCGCCGGGCACGCCGGGGCGCCGCGAACCGGTCACGGCATGTACATGCCACCGTTGACGTGCAGGGTCTCACCCGTGATGTAGCTCGCCTGCGGAGAAGCGAGAAAGAGAACCGCGGCGGCAACGTCCGCGGCCGCGCCGAGCCGTCCGGCGGGAATCTGCGTCAGCAGCGCGGCGCGCTGCTCCTCGGCCAGAGACCGAGTCATGTCGGTGTCGACGAACCCGGGAGCGACCGCGTTGACGGTGATGCCGCGCGAAGCGACCTCGCGCGCGAGCGACTTGGTGAAGCCGAGAATGCCTGCTTTGGCCGCAGCGTAGTTGGTCTGCCCGGGGTTGCCGGTCAACCCGACCACGGAAGTCAGGTTGATGATGCGGCCGCGCCGCTCCTTCATCATGCGCCGCAGGCACGCCTTGGAGAGACGGAATACCGAGGTAAGGTTGGTGGCGATCACGCGGTCCCAGTCCTCCGGCTTCATCCGCAGGAGCAGCGTGTCGCGCGTGACCGCGGCGTTGTTCACGAGGATGGTTGGCATGTCGCCGGCGGCGTCGAGCTCGCCCATCAGGGCGTCGATGGACGCCGCTTCAGAGACATCCAGCGTGGCGCCCCGACCGTTGTATCCATGCGACGCCAGTGCCGCCGTGAGCGCCGCCGCACCCTCGGACGTCGTCGCCGTGCCGATCACCCGGGCACCCGCCCCGGCCAGGGCAAGCGCGATTTCCCGCCCTATTCCGCGGGAGGCCCCCGTCACCAGCGCTACGTCATTCTCGAGCATTCGTATATTCCTCTTTCAAGCCTGAACGGCCGCAAGGGCGGCCTGCAGCGACTCCGCATCCTCGAGCGCCATGTACTGGAGACCGCGCTCGATGCGACGGTTGAGCGCCGTCAGCACCTTGCCCGGGCCGCATTCGATGACGGTGCCGACGCCGCCCGTGGCGAGCGAGCGAACGGTGTCCGTCCAGCGCACCGGACTTGCCAGTTGGCGCACCAGCAGCCGCCGCAGGTCCGCAGGGTCATCGTGCGGCGCCGCATCCACCGCGCTGACGAAACGGATCCGCGGCGCCCGAATAGCCACGGCGGCGAGCCGCTCGCCCAGGCGCTGCGCGGCCGGGCCCATGAGGCTGCTGTGCGCGGGAACGCTGACCGGCAGGGCCATCGCGCGCTTGGCACCCAGGCGCTTGGCCACCTCGATGGCGCGCTCGATGGCCGCGCGCGTGCCGGCGATGACCACCTGTCCGGGAGAGTTGAAGTTGACCGCCTCGACGACGCTGCCCTGGGCCGCTTCCTGGGCCGCCTCGCGGCAGGCTTCGATCACCTGCGCGTCTTCCAGCCCCAGAATGGCGGCCATGGCGCCCGTGCCCGCGGGGACGGCTTCCTGCATGGCGCGGCCGCGGAACTGCACCAGACCGACCGCCGCCGCGAAATCCAGCGCACCGGCGGCCACCAGGGCCGAGAACTCTCCGAGGCTATGGCCACAGACCACTTTGGGCTCAGGCCCCCCACGCTCGCGCCAGAGGCGCCAGGTCGCCATCCCCGCCGCGAGCATCGCGGGTTGGGTGCATTCCGTAGTGTTGAGGCGCTCCTCCGGCCCCCGTGCCACCAGCTCGCCGAGGTCGTACCCGAGCACGGCCGACGCCTCGGCAAAGGTGTCGCGAACCACCGACTCGGCTTCGGCCGGAGCCAGCCCGGCCAGCATGCCGACAGACTGTGAGCCCTGCCCCGGAAATACGAAGCCAAACGTCATACACCCTCGCGCGATCGAAAAATTCCGGCGATTATAGCCACCCGATCGAGGAACCCGCTCCCCGCACGGACTGTCGAACGGCGCAAACGCACGCAACCGCGTCCGCGGTTATGATTCCCCGTCGCGCCCGACGCGCCGCCGCCCCGTAGGAAGAACTCAGCTCATCATGACGAACCATCGACCGTACCCCGCGACATTCGCTGCCGCCAAGGCGGCGCGCCCCGAGACCCGCCGCCTGACCTGGCGACTGCGCCACGCAGCCCGCGAGGCGCGCGGCTTTACGCTGATCGAGATCATGGTCGTCGTGATCATCATCGGCCTGCTCGCGGCCGTCATCGTGCCGCAGGTCGTCAACAAGGTCGACGAGGCTCGCGTCACCAAGGCCAAGGCCGACATCCAGGCCCTGGAGACCGCGCTGACGGAATACCGCCTCGACAACTCCGTCTACCCCTCCACCGACGACGGCCTCCAGGCGCTCAGCCAGCAGCCGAACGACCCGGCGGTCACGCACTGGCACGGCCCCTACATTCAGCAGCTCTCCAAAGACCCATGGGGCCGCGAATACCAGTACGAGTACCCGGGTACGCACGGACAGCCCTATGACCTCTACACCCTGGGTGCCGATGGTCAGCCCGGCGGCAACGACACCATTGGCAACTGGAACCTCAACGATTAACCGCGGAGCGCGGGCCGCAGCCGGCGCGCCTGCCGCGAGCCGCGCGTCGCGACATGCCGGCTTCACGCTGCTCGAGATCCTGGTCGTCGTCCTGATCATCGGGGTCCTGACCGCGGGGATGTTGCTGTCGCTGAACTTCGCCGGCAAGGACACCCAGCTCGAGACCGAGAGCAAGCGACTGCTGTCACTGATGAACTACGCCCGGGACCAGGCGGAGCTGCAGACGCGCGATTTCGGCATCGTCTTCGGCCAGCATGGCTACGACTTCGTGGTCTATGACGTGCGCACCGGCGCGTGGCGCACCATCGACGAGGACGACGCCCTGCATGAGCGCACGATGCCGAGCGGACTCGACTTCCAGCTGGTGGTGGATGCGCGGCCGATCGTGCTGGACGAGAACGTGAAGGAGCCGCCAACGGCGCCATCCGATTCCTCGTCGGACGACTCAACATCGACCCCGCAGTCGCATCCCAGCGTGCCGCATACGAGCTCGAGCTCGGACTCCAGCTCCGACTCCAACTCGAATTCCAGCTCGGATGCCGACACCGACTCTGATTCGAATACGAATGCGACCGCCTTCGCCCCGCAGGTGATGATCTTCTCGAGCGGCGATCTGTCCTCCTTCAGCATCAAGCTGGAGCGCGCGAGCGCCGGCCGCAGCATCACGCTGGCCGAGAACAAGGACGGCGACATCGTCGCCAAGCCGATGGTCGGGGGCGACAAGTGAGAGCCGCGAGGGGGTTCACGCTGATCGAGGTATTGGTGGCGCTGGCCATCGTCGCCATCGGCATGGCGGCGGTCCTGGAGTCGCTGACCTCCTCCGCCAACACCACCATGTATCTCCAGGACAAGACCTTCGCCAGCTGGGTGGCACTGAACCGCATCGAGACCGTCAGGCTGTCAGACTCCGTGCCGCAGGCCGGGACCAGCAATGACAACGTCAGTTACGCCGGGCAAAGCTGGGAGTGGCAGCAGAAAGTCACCACCACCCAGATACCGGGAATGGTGGAGATCGAGGTCGACGTGAAGCCCGCCGACAGCACCGCCGGCGATGACAAGGGCTGGTACGCCAGCGCGATCGGCTTCATGGGCAGCGCCATTGCCCCCTCGACCGATCCGCCGCCGCCGCCATGGTCCCAGGAACCCATCGACAGTCTGCCGACCGGCATCCCCGGCCAGCCGGGCGCCGCTGCTCCCACCACCTCCACTCCCACGCAAGGATTGCAATGAGAGCCCGTGGAGGATTCACGCTGATCGAGCTGCTGGTGGCCCTCTTCATCGCCGCCGTGATGTTCGCGATCGGCTACGGGGCCATCAACCAGGCGCTGCAGAACCGCGGCACCATCACCCGGCACCAGCAGAGTCTGGTGCAGCTCGAGAGCGCCATGCAGATCATGGAGCAGGATTTCGTGCAGATTGCGCCCCGGCCGGTGCGGGACCCGGGCGGCAACGGGTATCTGCCTTGCCTGCAGGGAAACACGTCGTCCGATGCGTCCGACACATCCGATTCATCCAGCGGCTCTGCCACAACTGATACGACGGACGATTCCGATTCGGATACGGCCACGCCGCTCGTCATTTTGACACGCGGCGGGTGGAGCAATCCCATAGGCGAGCCGCGCACGGAGCTCGAGCGCGTTGCCTATGTTCTGGACAACGGCACCCTGGTGCGTGAGCACTGGAATGTGCTCGACGCGACGCTCTCGAGCCTGCCGGTCAAGCGCAATCTGCTGAAGCACGTGCGCAGTGTGTCGTTCCAGTACATGTCGAACACCCATTCATGGGTCGATAACTGGCCGCCGGCTCCCACCGGCGGCGAGAACGTCGCGGACGCTCTCTACCGGATGCGGCCTCTCGCGGTGCAGGTCGTTCTGGATACGCAGCAGTGGGGCAGGATCACGCGCATCTTCGAGACCCCCAATGACCAATGATCGCTCGCAACCCGGGATTGCACGTGGCCGCCGTATCGGCGACGGTGTGGCCTCGCCCCGGCAGCAACGTGGCGTAGCGCTCCTCGTCGCGATTCTGCTGGTCGCGTTCGGCACCATCATCGCGGCCGCGATGGCCTACGACAATGCCATGACCGCGCGCCGCGCCGCCGCGACCTTCGAGTTCGATCAGGCGCTGCTCGCCGCCGAGGGTGCGGAAGCGCTCGCCGCCTACGCGTTGCAGCAGACGTACAAGGAGAACCTCAGCTACACCGCCCCCGGCCAGCCCTGGAGTCAGCCGCTGCCTCCCTCGGAGGTGACCCCCGGCGTGACCCTCGAGGCGTCACTGGAAGACCTCCAGGGGCGGTTCAACATCAATGAGCTGGTCCTGACGGACGGCAATACGCCCAACACGGCCGCGATCACGGCGTTCCAGCGCCTGCTCACCAACCTCAACCTGGATCCCAAGCTGGCTGACTACATCGTCGACTGGATCGACAAGAACACGGAGCCGATGGATCCCGACGGCGCCGAGGACAGCGTCTACATGGAGATGGACCCGCCCTACCGCACGCCCAACCTGCCGATCAGCAGCACCAGCGAGCTGCTGGCGATGCCCGGCGTCACGCGCGCCGAGTTCGACGCGCTGTCGCCCTACATCGTCGCCCTCCCCCTGGGTGTCCAGATCAACACCTGTACCGCCTCTGGTCTCGTGCTCGATGCGCTCATCGGTCACCAGCAGTTCAGCTCCAATCCGCAGGAGTTCCAGCAAGACCGCGCGGCCTGCCGGCGGCTGCTTCCCGAGCCCGGCGGACGTCATGACAGCCGCCGGCGACGTGCAGACCGGATCCGTCGCGGGCGCCACGACAAGCACCGGAAGCAACGTGCAGCAGAGTATCTCGGGGCTGCTCTGCGAGAAATCGAACTGGTTCCGCCTGACGAGCTACGTCACCCTCGGGACCGCCGAATTCTCGGTTTACACCCTGCTCTACCAGGATACGACGGGTATGGCTCGCCCGGAGTTGCGCAGCTTCACGCCCGATTGAGCGTGCCGCTGCTAGTATGACGCCCCATGGCTGACTGGCTCCTCCTCAGGCTTCCGCGTACGCCGCAAGAGCAGGCGACCTGGCTCGTGGTCGACGGGCGCGGCTCCGCCGCCGGCCCTGCCCACGGCGGACCGCTGTCGCTCGCCGCGCCGCGCGCGGCCGGGCGGCACGTCGTCGTGCTGGTGCCGGGCGCGGACGTCCTGTTGGCGCAGCCGGAGCTGCCCCCGGCCAAGGCGGGCGCCAAGCTGCAGACACTCGTGCCTTTTGCGCTGGAGGAGCAGCTCGCCGAGGACATCGAGGATCTGCATTTCGCCATCGGCCGCCGCCAGGGGGAGTCGACACGAGTCCCGGTCGCGGTGGTGGCTCGCAAGCTCATGGACGAGTGGACCACCCTGCTCAGATCCAGCGGCCTCGAGCCCGAGGCACTGTATGCCGACAGCGAGCTGCTGCCGCAGAACCCCGGTCAGGCTGTGGCCCTGCTCGAGGAGGACGCGGTGGTTGTGCGCCCCCCGTCGGGAAACGTGGTGACGCTGCCCGCCGACGCCTTGGCCGAGGCGCTCGAGATCGCGCTCTCCGGCATGGAGCCCGGCACACCGGGCGGCCGCGGCCTCATCCTCTACACCGGCGCGGCGGAGTGGCACCGTCATTCCGCCCTGGTGGAGTCGGCCCGCGAGCGCTTCGAGGGTATCCAGATTCAGCTGCTGACGGGCGGACCGCTGTCGCTCTTCGCACAACAGCTGGCCACGACCGCGGCTACCAACCTGTTGCAGGGCCCCTACACTCCGGCCGCGACCCACCCGGTGGGCTGGAACGCATGGCGGGTGGCGGCGATGCTGCTCGCAGCCTTCATCGGACTGCACGTGGCCGGCAAGGCTGCCGAGCTCAGCGTCCTCAAGCACACCGACCACCGACTCGACACCTCCATCCAGCAGGTCTTCGAGATGGCGATGCCGGGCCAGCCTGTCACTTACGAAGCGCGGCGCGTGATGGAGCAACGCCTCGCCGCGGCGCAAGCGAGCCAGGCATCCGGCGGCTTTCTGTCCGCACTGCAGGCGCTGGTGCAGGCCCATCGCGCCGCGCCCGAAGCCGTACTCGAAGCGATGACCTTCCGCGACGGTGCGCTCGAGCTCAAGGCGTCGGCGCCATCCGTCGAGTCACTGGATCGGCTGAGCCGCCAGCTCCGCCAGCAGGGATGGCAGGCGCGGCTGACCGCGGGCACTCCGAAGGGCTCCTCGTACGAGGGCAGCATCCAGATGTCCCCGGGAAGCTGACATGGCGCAGGCGCTCGACCTTGCCTCCAAACTCCAGTCCCTCTCCTCCCGGGACCGCCGGGTGCTCCTCGTCGGCGGCGCCATCGCCGCGATCCTCTTCGTGCTTGCAGTCATCATGCCTCTCGACCACAGCGTTTCGCGCCTGCACGATCAGGTGACGCGCAAGCAGGCGGACCTCGTTTGGATGCGCAACGCGGCGCCCGAGATCGCCGCGGCGGGGCCAGTGCGCAGCAATTCGGGGGAGTCGCTGATCGTGATCGTCGATCAGTCGGCGCGTGAGTCCGGGCTCGGCAGCTCGCTCGCCGGCAGCCAACCGAGCGGCGCCGGCAACCTGAACGTACAGCTGCAGAAGGCGCCGTTCGACGCTCTGGTCGGATGGATCGCGCGCTTGAGCGAGCAGAACGGCGTGCAGATCGAGAGCGCGACCATCGACAGCGCGGGCGAGCCCGGCCTGGTCGACGCTTCCCTGGTTCTGAAGAGTCCCTGAGCCATCAATCCCGGCTCCTGCGCATGAAGCGTACCGCAACCGTCATCGTGTTGGTGATCGTGGCTTTCGCCGCGATCGTGCTGGCGCGCCTGCCCGCGAGCTGGCTGCTGCCGAAGAACAGCGCGAATTTCAACTGTGCCAGCGTGGACGGCTCCATCTGGAGCGGCTACTGCAGCGGGCTCACGGTGCAGGGCACCGCGCTCGGCGATCTCACCTGGCAGCTGCGGCCGGGGCGGCTGCTCGTCGGCCGGCTCGCGGCGCACATCGATCTCGAGCATCCTCCGGCGACTTTCGCCCGGGCTGATGTCGAGATCGGTCTCGGCGGCACTGTCGTTGCGCGCAACCTGACAGCGTCGCTCCCTCTCGACCCGGCGGTCATTCCGGCGGTGCCGCCGACCCTCACCGGCTCGGTTCACGCCGACCTTGCGCTTGCGAAGGTCACGAAAAAGGGCATCGTGACCGCGCTCGAGGGCAGCATCGAGGCGAGCAATCTCGTCGATCACAGTGGCTACGTCACTCCGCTCGGCAGTTTCACCGTGACCTTCCCAGGCGGAGGGTCGCAACCGACGGGTAACGTGCAGGACGCAGGCAGCGGGCCGCTTCAGGTCGATGGGACGATCGTTCTCACGCCGCAGCCCGGGTACGATCTGTCGGGGTACGTGACGCCGCGCCCGACCGCGAGTCAACCTCTCATCAACGCTATCCAGTTTCTCGGCTCGCCGGATGCCCAGGGACGGCGTCAGTTTGCGATGTCAGGAACCTACTGAGCCTCGCGAAAGGCGCCGAGCAGCGGGAAATAGAGCGCCGCCCGCACCGGCTGCGGACCCAGGCCCCGGGCCAGGGCCGCGTAGGTTGCCAACTGCCCGCGATAACGCTCCAGCTCCTGGTCGAGGAACTGCTCGAGCCGGCCGCCTTCGTGGCGGCTCGTCTTGAAGTCTATGACCCAGCGGGTGCCCTGCGTGTCGACGAAGGACCGATCCACCACGACGCTCGTCAGCCGGCCGCCAACGATGCCCGTGAGGGCGAGCTCGCCGGCCGCTTCGCGATGCTCATGTGAGAGGATCCAGCAGCCTCTGTCATCGCCCACGGTCCGGGCCAGCGCCTCGACCACCACGGCTGCGGCCCGCTCGAGATCGCGCTCCGGCACACCGTAGCGACGGAGTTGCTCGCGATAGAGGCCGGCACGGGATTCGACCCACGCGCGCGGCGGCAGCTCGGATGCGGCTCCGAGGGCCTGCAGGGCTGCGTGCACCACGGTGCCGACATGGCGCGCCGTCTCGCCCACCCAACTGAACTCGGGCGGCTCGAGCGAGCGCTGCGCCAGCGGCAGGCGCGTCAGTGCCGGTGCCGGCGGCAGTCGGCGCGGCAGCCATCCGGGAGCGAGCCGTCGCAGCGGCGGCCGCGCTGCGTCGCGAAGCGCATCGGTGTCGCCGGCGGCCGGAGCAGACAGTGATTGGCGGAAATCCGCCTCCAGCGCGGGCCACAGGCGCGCCAGCAGAGTCCGCGGGCGCGGCGCGATGAGCCCGTCGGCGCGCGGTTTGGGAGCCGCGTACAAATGCAGCGATCGCCTGGCTCGCGTGGCCGCGACATACAGCAGTCTGATCTGCTCGTGCCCGGCGCGACCGGCCATCAGGCGCTTCAGGTACGTGTTGACTTCGCCCGGCTCCTCGTCGCCGATCACGGGCGCCGGCGCCATGATGAGATCGCTGCCCTCCTGCCGCCGCGGCAGGTCGAGCCAGCGCAACAGCGGCTCGCGCCCGCGGTTGAGATCGCGATCGAGCCCGGGCACCAGCACATGGTCGAATTCGAGGCCCTTGGCGCCGTGGATGGTCAGGACCTGCACCGGCCTGGGCGTGCGCGCCCGCGGCTGCGCGTACAGGTCCGCCAACACCGAGTCCAGGGTGACGATGCCGCGCCACTCTCCGGCTGCGGTGCGCTCGCTCAGCGCGTCGAAGAAAGCGCGCGCGTGACGCAACTCCGCCGCCGGATAGGCGTCCGCGGCGCCGAGTGCGATCCACACTCCCTCCAGCCAGTCGGCGAGCGGCATGCGATCACGCTGCGCCACTCCCTCCTCCAGCGCCTGCCGCACCCGCTCCAGCCGCGAGCGCTCTTCCGCGGGACACTCCTCCAGGCGCTCCGGCTCGGCCAGCGCCTGACAGACGAGCCGCGAGTCGCCGCGGGAAGAAAGCGCGCTCAGGGTTGCAAGCGACGCCCCGCACCACGGCGCCCGCAGCACGGCGAGCCATGCCGTGCGGTCTCCGAGGTGGCAGAGCGCCCGCGTGAGCGCCACGAGATCGCGCACGACCGGCACCTCCCCGAGCGGCACGAGCTCGACCCCGATCGCATCGATGTCGCCGCCATGAAGCGCGGCGATGACAGCGTGCGCATGCGCGCGAGCGGCGACGAGGATGGCGATAGTGGCTTCGGCATCGCTCTTTTTCAGATCTCTGACTCTCGCCACGATCGCGTCCGTCTCGGCGGCACGGTCGCGCAGCAGGCGAAGCTCGATGGCGCCAGGGCCCGCGCCTGGGCTCGCTGCCGCCTCATCCTGCTGGCTCAGGCTCGAGGTGAACGTCACGGCGCTCTCGCGCAAATCGTCGGCCTGCGGGAAAAGCCGGCCGAACGCCTCGTTGGTCCAGCGGATGAGCCCGGGCGTCGAGCGGAAATTACGCAGCAGCTGCAGCGGCGTCAGCCGGATGGCGCCGACCCCGAGATCGCGGGCGCGCAGGAAGCAGCCGACCTCGGCCTCGCGAAACTGATAGATCGACTGCATCGGATCGCCGACCACGAACAGCGTCCTGCCATCGTCAGGCTCCCAGCCTACGGTCAACGTCTCGAGCAGATCGAGCTGCGCGACGGAGGTGTCCTGGAACTCATCCACGAGAATGTGCCGCAGGGAAAGTCCCGTACGCAGGGCGAGATCGGTCGGCAGGCCGCCCTCGGCGAGCGCCGCTCGCGCGGCACCGGCGATGTAGGTGTAGTCAACCCGGCCCTCGAGCGCGAACCGCGCCTGCAGTTGCACGGCCGCGGCCCGCAACACCCGCGACAGGGCCGCGAGCGCCGCGGCGTCCGCGGCGCCGAGCGCCGGGCTCGGCAGCGCCAGCACATCGCGCAGGGTCTCGCGCGCCGCGGGCATCGCGCCCAGCCTCTCGATGCAGGTCCGCAGCGCCTCCTGGGCGGCGGCTACCTCGAAACCAGCGCCGAGAGCGCGGTTGATCCTCACGCGCCAGTGTCCCTTTCCCTTGTCGGTGAGCGCGAGCCGCGCCAGGGCCTTCCAGGATTGCAGGCAGCGCGCCTGGCTCCCGAGCGGGCCGACGCCGGGCAGGCAGCCCGCCACGGCGCAGAGATCGGCGCCCAATGACCGGCATGCTTTGCTCAGCCGCTCGTCGACGATCTGCGCGAGACTCGACCCGACGCGCTGACAGAGTACGTCGGGCTCGTTACCCAACACGTAGCGCAGCCAATGCGCGCGCTGACGCAACATGTCCGCCAGCAGGCGCTCGACGTGACCCCAGCGGTTGTCCAGCCTCTCGAAGAGCAGCTCCATGTCGGCGGACAGCTCGGGGTCCTCTTCGGCCGCAAACAGCGTCTCGCGCGCCGCGAGGTGGTAGAGCTCCTCGGGATGGGTGCTGAGCACGAGCTCGCCGCCGGCGTGGGCCGTCACCGGAAGCTGGCTCGCGAGCCTGAAGTTGAAGGAATCGATGGTCTGGATGCGCAGCCGGCCGGGATCCTCCGCCAGGCCCCAGCCGCGCGCCTGCGAGTGTTGCAGCGCCGCGGCCGCGAGCGCGCGCAGGCGCCGGCCCTGGGCATCGTCAGCCGTGTCCCCGCGCAAAGCCCGCAGCACCCGCGCCCGCATCTCCGCGGCCGCCCGGCGCGTGAAGGTGATCGCCAGGATCTCCTCCGGCTCATCGACCACGGCGAGGAGTCGCAACAGTCGCTGCGTGAGGATGGAGGTCTTCCCGGAGCCGGCGGGCGCCTGCAGCAGTACCGACAGGCCGGGGTCGATCGCGCGCTCGCGCGCCAACTCGTCGGCCGCGGCCGGATCACCGTGCGGGCCGGGCGATTTACTCATCGTCGTCCGTCCACTGTGCGCCATCTTCGGCGCCCTCATCCACGACGATGTCATCGCCCACGCGGCAGACGCTGGCGACATGACAGTAGTCGCATGCCCGCGGCAGCGGATCGACCGGCGCACGCCCTGCCGCGAAGTCGCGCGCCAGCCGCTCCACGACGGCTCGCCACTCATGCACGCGCAATTGCCACGCATCCTCCGACCGACCTTCCGGACCTTTCACGCCGGCCACTTTTGGCAGCAGCTTCTCGGTCGCGGAGATGCCGTCGAATCTGATTTCCTTCGCCGTGACGTTGATGGTGGCCATGGCCACGACCCCCGCGCCGACAGCCGCGAGATAGGCGAGCAGCTGCGGATGGGAAGGCCTCTCGCCATACCAGTCGGCGCTCACTCGCCTGCCGGTCTTGTAGTCGAGAATGGCGATGCCGCCGCTCTCGAGGGCATCGAGGCGATCGATGCGCAACTTGAGCTCCTGATCGGCCAGGCGCAGCCGCGACCCATACTCCGTGCGCTGCACCCGAAAGGGCGCGCGTGCGCGCTCGACCTCGAGGAGCTTGCGCACCAGTCTCGAGGTACGGCGGCGCTCGCGCGCCAACGCTGGCCCGGCGGGCGGTTCCTCACCATGCGGATCGAGCTCGCTCACCGCGGCGTCGATGCATGTCGCGAGCAACTCATCGAGAGCCTCCGGCGCGAGCGCGGCCAGCGCCCGCGAGTCCCCCAGCCGGTCCCATAGCTTCTGCATGACAGCGTGCAGGAGTTGCCCGCGCTCGTCGGGCGCAATACCCGGCTCCGGCACGTCGAGCTCTACGCTGCCGAGGCGCAACTCCGCGTATGCGCGGAAAGGACAGTTGTTCTGCAGCTCGAGGCTGCGCGTGCCGGCGGGCAGCGGCACCCCTGGACTCCACACAACACCGGTGTCGTCTCGCCACTCCACCAGCCTCCCCGGGCGATGCAGCCGCGCCGGCAGCCACACCGGTCGACGCTCCTCCGCCGGCGGCTCCGCGGCCGACCGCCACTCCTCGAGCAGTGGACTCGGCAACAGCTCGATGTCGCCGTCACGCGCCGGGGCGCTGAGAACCAGCTCCGCGCCGGCCGCGCGCCAGGCGGTGATGAGCGCGCGTGATTCCTGCAGGCGCCCCGCGGCGCTCGCGGCGGGCCAGCCGGCGGCGATCTGCGCCGCCAGGGGCACGAAGGGGTCGGGTGCAACAGGCTGCGGAAACGACTCCGCACTCAGGCCGCCCACCCACACCGCGTCGTACCGCACGATCGGGTCCATGTAAGACGAAGAGAGGGTTACCGGGGCATCATCATCCGCAGGGCGGTACGGTGTATGCGCCGCAAGCTCGCTGAGCCACTGCAAGGCAAGATCGCGGGTCATGCTGCGCGCCGCCGCGGACAGCTGACCCAGCTCGTCCAGCAGCTCGTGAAAGCGCATCAGAGTCTGCTGCTCGGCGCTGGCGCGCTGGCGCGGGGTGCCCGGCCATCCCAACACCTCGAGCGCCGCCCTGAATCTTTCCGACCACTCGCGCGGCGTGCCCGAGCCGGGCGCGAGCGCACCCATGGCCCGCTCGAGCCGCTGAGCTGTCACCCTCGCCGGCTCGGCAATCGCGGCCGGTGCCCGCCGCAGCAACTCCAGCAGCGCCGGCGGATCGAGCTGCAGCCGGCCGCGCTGCCGCAGCCACAGCTCGAGCCGCGCACGCGCCGCCGGGTCAGGCTCCGCCCATGACGGCGCCCGCAGCCACTCGGCCAGCCGCTCTATCTCCAGGGGCTGTCCCCCGAGCAACGTCAGACTCGCGAGCGCATGCGCGACCGCGGGCAGGCTCGCCAGCGGCTGACCACCCTCGATGATGACCGGCGATGCGACCTCGATTTCACCGACCCAGTCGACTTGGCTCCGCGCGGTGTGGGTCGCCAGCCAGCCGCGCGGATCGATGGCCTGGCGGATCAGCGTGGCAAGGCGCTCGCGCCGGCCGCCGGAACCAGGCAGTACGATGAGGATACGGTCGTCGGCCGCAGCTTTCAGGCGTTGGCAACACCACGCGGCGATGTGCTCCAGCTCCTCCATCGCATCTGCTGGTCTCACGACTCGCAGATTCCCCGGCGCGGCGGCGTCCGCGGGCGAAGACTGCAGGGTCTCGTGCCCGTGTTGCGCACGCGCGCCGGCGATCGCCTGCAGACGGGGCGAGGCAGCGACAAACCCCGCGAAGATCACCGGCCGGTGGTCCCCGACGCAAGGCAGCCGAGACAGGACCTCCGGCAAGAGTGCGGCGCCAAGATCCTCGCACCGTTCCATGACGGCGCGGTGCACGGCGACGAGCAGCGCGCCTTCGGTTCCGGGCGGCTCACGGATCTTTCGCAGATCGACACCCAGCTCCGCCGCGAGACTGCCGGCGCGGCGCAGAGATTCCGCGAGCGACGCGCGGTTGATGAGATCGAGACTCGCGGTGGCCTCAGCCGTGGCCTGACGCCACAGCAACCACTCCTCCGCGGGAGAGAGGAGCCGCGGCAGGCCGCCCTGGTTTGCTGCGCAGCGCTCGATCTCCCGGGTCAGCCAGCCTTCGAGCGGCAGCGTGTCAGGGCTCGACCATACCCGCTTTCCCCGGGCGAGCTGTGCGCTCGCATGAGCCAGCCGAAGCGCGTGGGCCCGCTGACGGGATGGCACGACGACCGTGCCCCCGCGCCCGAGGACTCCATTGATGTGATGCGGAAGCTTCAGCAATACAAGAAGTTAGCGCGGATTCTTGCGCTTTTACTTGAACCGAGAGATGGCCTCGACCACGTTGCTGGCCTCGGCCTCGCCTCCGGTCTCACCGGCGGCCGCATAGCCCTGCAACAGCGCCTCGATGCGCACCAACACTTCGCGCAGCGTTGCCTGGTCGGGCAGTGTCGTGACGCGGAAATGATTGCGGTACGGGACGTTGAAGCTCACGCCTGGCGCCACGAGCACGTGCTTCTGCTCGAGGAGATCGAGGGCGAACTTCTGATCGTCGAAGCCGGGCAGCTCGCGGGTGTCGACACCCACGAACGCGTACATGGCGCCCCCTGGCGGCGCCAGCTGCAGAAAGCGGCTGCTGTCGGTCGCACTCAGGATGGTCCGCCGTGATTCATAGAGCCGGCCGCCGGGGCTGACGAGATCCTTCACGCTCTGATAGCCGCCGAGAGCCGTCTGCACCGCCCACTGCGCCAGCACGTTGCTGCACAGCCGCAGCGAGCTCAACAGCTCGAGCCCGTTGAGGTAATCCGTGGCGGCGCGGGTGCGGCCGGAGAACACGGCCCAGCCCACCCGATAGCCACAGGCCCGGTAGATCTTGGAGAGGCCGGAAAGCGTGGCGCACAGCGTGTCGTGGACCAGCGTCGCCATGGGCACGAACTCAGCGGCGTCATAGACCATCTGGTCGTAGATTTCGTCGCTGAACACGACCAGCCCCGAGCGCTCCGCGAGCCGCGCCAGCGCCTCGAGCACCGGCCGCGGATAGACCGCGCCGGTCGGATTGTTGGGATTGATGATGACTATGGCGCGCGTTCGCGCCGTGACGAGACGCGCGACCTCCTCGGGGTCGGGTACGAACCCATTTTCCGGCCGGCAGGGGTAGTGCACTGCGCGGCCACCGTTCAGGTTGACCGCGGCCGTCCAGAGCGGGTAGTCCGGACTCGGCACCAGCACCTCGTCGCCGCTGTTGAGGAGCGCGCGCAGCACGAGGTCGATGAGCTCGCTCACGCCGTTGCCGATGAAGACCTCCTCCGCAGTGACCCCGGTGACGCCCCGCGCCTGCTGCTGCATCACCACCGCTTCACGCGCCGGGAAGATGCCCTTCTGGTGGCAATAGCCCTCGGCCTCGGCGAGATTCTCGATCATCGCCAGGCGCATCGTCTCCGGGGTGCGAAACCCGAACGCCTTCGGGTTGCCGATGTTGAGGGAGACGATCTCGTAGCCTTGCCGCTCGAGCTCGTGGGCGCGGCGCGCCAGACGACCGCGGATCTCATAACGGACGTTGCGCAGGCTGTCGCTCGGGCGAATGCTGGGGTCGGGCTTCATGGGCGTTCCTGTGTCTGCGGGCCAAGCATACCATCGGCCATCTCCCGGAAACGGTGACACGCCACCCTGCCGCCGCCGGGCGCCGTCTCCCACGCGGGCACCTGCGCGGCGCACACGGGAATTGCGTACGGGCAGCGCGACCGGAATGAGCATCCAGTAGACGCCGCATCGTCCCCCTGTGCGTCCTCTGTTCGCGTTAGCCGCGTCAGTGCCAGCGCCAGCCTGCCAGGCTGAACTTCCGGGTCCACCACCGGCACCGCGTCCAGCAGCTCACGGGTGTAGGGATGCAGCGGCTGGGAGAACAGCACTCGCGAGTCGGCGAGCTCCATCATCCGTCCGCGATAGAGGACGAGGACCCGATCGCAGAGCCGCCTCACGACGGCGAGGTTGTGGCTGACGAGCAGAATCGACATGCCGTGCTCGCTCTTCAGGCTGGCGAGCAGATCGAGGATCTGCGCCTGCACGGAGACATCGAGCGCGCTCACCGGCTCGTCGCATACCAGGAGGCGCGGCCCGAGAATCATCGCCCGCGCGATACCGACGCGCTGGCACTGGCCGCCGGAGATCTCGTGCGGATAGCGGGCCGCCATCTCGGCACCCAGACCGACGCGCGCCAGCATGTCCATCACCTGCCGTTGCCGCGCCGCGGCCTCGAGGCCCGGCTCGTGAACCTCGAGCGGCTCCGCAACGATCGCGGCGACGGTCAGGCGCGGATCGAGGCTCGCCAGCGGATCCTGGAAAACGATCTGCAGGTCGCGGCGCAGCCGCTTGAGCTCCCGCGCCGGCAGCTCCGCCAGGCTGCGGCCCATCCATGTCACCCGCCCGGCGTCCGGCCGGATGAGCTGCAACGCCGCCCGCACCAGCGTCGACTTGCCGGAGCCGGACTCCCCTACCACGCCGAGCGCCTCCCCGGAACGCAACTCCAGGTTGACATCGTGCAATGCGTGGAGCACGCGGCTACCGCCGCGCCACGTGTCGCGTTGGAGGTACTGCACCGCGAGCGAAGAGATGCCGAGCGCGCCCTCCCGAGCGGCGGGCGACTCCGGCACCGCAGCGGCCGCGGGCAACGCAATCGAATCCAGAGTGAGCACCTGACTGAGCAGCGCCCGCGTGTACTCATGCTGGGGCGCTTTGAGCACCGCGGCGGCCGTATTCAACTCGACGATGCGTCCGGACTGCATGACGGCAACGCGGTCCGCGACACCGGCGACGGCGCCGAAGTCGTGTGTGATCAACACCATCGCCATACCGCTCTGGCGCTTCAACTCCAGGAGCAACGCCAGGATCTGTGCCTGGATGGTAACGTCGAGCGCGGTAGTCGGCTCGTCGGCGATCAGCAATTCGGGATCGCATGACAGCGCGATCGCAATCATCACTCTCTGACGCAGCCCGCCCGAGAGCTCATGCGGATATTGGCGCATCCGCCGCGCGGCATCCGGCACGTGCACACGCTCGAGGAGCGCCAGCGCCTGCCGTCGCGCCTCGCTCCAGCCCGTCCCGTTGTGTCTGACGATGGGCTCGGCAATCTGCTCGCCGACACGCAGGTGTGGCGTGAGCGAGGTCATCGGATCCTGGAAAACCAGGCCTATCCGGGCGCCGCGGATGCGGTCGAGCTCCCGCTGCGGGCGGCCGATGAGCGACTCGCGGCCGAGCCAGGCGCTGCCCGTCACCCGGGCAGTCGGCGGCAGCAGGCCGAGACCCGCCAGGAAGAGCTGGGTCTTGCCGGCGCCGGACTCACCGACCACTCCGAGGCACTCGCCGCGGTCGACGGTGAGCGATACGTCACGCACAGCGGGGACTTCGCCGCGCGGCGTGTCAAAGGTGACGCTGAGCTCCGAGATGCGCAGCACCGCGCCGGCGCCCTCCTCCTCAGTGCGCGGCGGGATCGAGGGCATCGCGTAAGCCGTCGCCGAGGAGGTTGAAACAAAGAAGCAGCGTGAAGAGCAGCCCCGCGGGCACCAGCAGCATCCACGGCGCCGTCAGCATCTGGCGCGCGCCCTCGTTGATGAGGCTTCCCAGGCTCGCGAGCGGCTCCTGCACGCCGAGGCCGAGAAAGCTGAGGAAACTCTCGTAGGTGATCAGCTCCGGTACGGTCAGCGTCGCATACACCGCCACCGTGCCGGCGAGGTTGGGAACGATGTGCCGCAGCAGGATCGCCGTCGTCCCGAGACCGGTCGCGCGCGCCGCCTCGATGAATTCGCGGCGCTTCAGCGACAGCGTCTGGCCGCGCACGACGCGCGCCATCGTGAGCCAGCCAACGGCGCCGATGGCGACCAGCAGCATCGCGACTCGCCCGCGTTCGAACACCGTCGCGAGAATGATGACGACGAAGAGATACGGCAGCGCATACAACACATCCACCGTGCGCATCATCCAGGAATCGGTGCGCCCGCCGACATAACCTGCGATTGCGCCCCACGTGACCCCGATGCCGACGCTCACGGCGGTGGCCAGCACGCCGATGAGCAGCGACAGGCGCAACCCATAGAGCGTGCGCACATAGAGGTCCCGTCCCAGCGGATCCGTGCCCAGCCAATGCGAGGCGGTGAGACCTGGCGGCACGGCGAGGTGCTGCCAGTCGAGGGCATCGTAGGAGTACGGACTCAACCAAGGTCCGACGATCGCGAGCAGCGCCAACGCCACGATCACCGCCGCCGCCGCGAGCGCCGCCCGGTGCCGCCGCAGCCGGGGTGCCGACCGCGCCGGCACCGGGCCCAGGCCGAGAGCCTGCGCCTCACTCATACCGCACCCGCGGATCGAGCCAGCCATACGCGAGATCGGCGGCGAGATTGAGCAGCAGTGTCAGCGCGCCATAGAGAACGATCATGCCCATCACGAGCGTGTAGTCACGATCGAGTGCGCCCTGCACCAGATAGCGCCCCGTACCGGGTAGGGCGAATACCGTCTCGACCACCAGGGACCCGGTGAAGACGTAGGTCGCCGCCGGCCCGAGATAACTCACGACCGGCAGCAGAGCGGGCCGCAGAGCGTGCCGCAACAGCACCCGCCACGGGCCCAGGCCCCGGGCCCGCGCCGTGCGCACGAAGCTGGCGCTCAGCGTCTCCAGCAGACTCCCGCGCATCATCCGGGCGATCGCCGCGCACACGGGCAACGCGAGCGTCACCGCCGGCAGGACGAGATAGAGGGGATCGCCCCGCTCCCACCCGGCCACCGGCAGCCAGCGCAACGCCAGCCCGAAGACGAGCGCGAGCAGCGGACCGGTGACGAACGTAGGTAGAGCGATGGCAAGGGTCGCGAGACCGGTGACGGCGTAATCGACCGCGCCGCCGCGTCGCAACGCAGCCCACATGCCCAGTGGCACCCCACAGAGTATCGCGAGCGCGAGCGCGGCGAAGCCGACCGTCACGCTGACAGGCAATCCCTGCGCGATGAGGCCCGCGACACTCTCATCGCGCAGCTTGTACGAAAGACCGAGGTCCCCATGCGCCAGGCCCGCGAGATAATGCAGATACTGCACGCCGAGCGGTCGGTCGAGGCCGTAGAGATGATCGAGATTGGCGCGCACCTCCGGCGTCAGAGTGCGCTCCTGATCGAACGGGCCGCCGGGGGCCAGACGGATGACGAAAAAGGAGAGCGTGACGAGAATCAGCAAGGTCGGGACGGTTCCGGCAATGCGGCGGACCGCGTACCCAAGCATACTTTTGATGCGAACCCCGTTGAACTCTGTGCGCAGCGCGAGCGGACGATTCTAGCGCGAACGTCTGCTATAGTGCCCTAAATATGGCGTTAACGTGAGTCGATTCGACAAATGAAACGGATCCTGGTCGGCATCAAGCGAGTGGTGGACTACAACGTGCGCATCCGCGTCAAGCCGGATGGCAGCGGCGTGATCACCGATGGGGTGAAGATGAGCGTCAACCCCTTCGATGAGATTGCGCTCGAGGAGGCGTTGCGGATCAAAGAGCGCGGCGGCGCCGAGGAAGTGGTGGTCGCGAGCATCGGGCCCGCCGACTGCCAGCAGCAACTGCGGACCTGCCTCGCCATGGGCGCGGATCGCGCGCTGCACGTGCAGGCCGACGGTGTCATCGAGCCGCTGGTGGCCGCGCGCACGTTGCTCAAGCTAGTCGAGCGCGAGCAGCCCTTCCTGGTCATCCTGGGCAAGCAGGCCATCGACGACGACAACAGCCAGACCGGCCAGATGCTCGCCGCTTTGTGGCAGCGTCCACAGGCGACCTTCGCCTCGAAGGTGGAGCTCGACGGTGAGAAGGCACGCGTGACGCGCGAGGTCGACGCCGGTCTCGAGACACTGGAGATCGATCTGCCGGCGGTGATCACGACGGATCTGCGTCTCAACGAGCCGCGCTACGTCAAGCTGCCGGACATCATGAAGGCGAAAAAGAAGCCGCTCGAGACGCTGACACTGGCCGCGCTCGGTGTCGAGCAGCGGCAACGTCTGAAGCTCGTGCGCTTCGAGCCGCCGCCGCAGCGACAAAAAGGCATCAAGGTGAAAGATGCCGCGGAGCTGGTCGCCACGCTCAAGAGCAAGGGTGTCCTGTAATCATGAGCAATCGCATACTGATCGTCGCCGAGCACGATGGCGCACGCCTCAATCCCAGCACGGCCAAGTGCGTCACCTGTGCCTCAGCCATCCCCGACGCCGAGATCACCGTCGCCGTATGTGCCGCCGAGGCCAGTGCAGTGGCCTCTGAGGCGGCGGCGCTGAAGGGCGTCACGCGCGTACTTGCAGTCGACCATCCCGCGAACGCGCATGCGCTCGCCGCGGTCGTCGCGCCCCAGATCGCGGCCCTGGCCGGCCCTTTCACTCACGTGTTGGGACCCTCGACGACCTTCGGCAAGGACGTGATGCCGCGGATCGCGGCCCTCCTCGATAGCGCGCAGATCAGCGACATCATGGCGGTGGAGAGCGCAACGCGCTTCCGCCGGCCGATCTATGCAGCCAACGCCATAGTCACCGTGGAAGTCGAGCCCGGCGCCAAGGTCGTCGGGACCGTACGCTCGGCCTCGTTCCAGCCCGCCGCGACCGGCGGCTCGGCGGCCGTCGAGAAGACCGCCGCCAATGCGGAGATTCCGTCCCATACCCGCTTCGTGTCGGTTTCCGCGGCCAAGAGCGACCGGCCCGACCTGCAGACCGCCTCGCGGGTGGTTTCGGGCGGACGCGCCCTCGGCAGCGCCGACGCCTTCAAGACACTCTACAAGCTGGCCGACAAGCTCGGCGCCGCCGTGGGCGCCTCGCGCGCCGCGGTGGATGCGGGTTACGCTCCCAACGAGCTGCAGGTGGGCCAGACCGGCAAGATCATCGCCCCGCAGCTGTACGTCGCCATCGGGATCTCGGGCGCCATCCAGCACCTCACGGGCATCAAGGATGCGCGCACCATCGTCGCCATCAACAAGGACTCGGAGGCACCGATCTTCGAGGTGGCGGACGTCGGCCTGGTCGGCGACCTATTTCAGATCGTCCCGGAGCTGGAAAAGCTTCTGGGCTAGCGCAAACATCGCGGTGCTGACGCATATGGTCACGGCGACTATCCAGACGACGGCGCTATAGTCGTGTGGCGTCACGAAGAGCGCCGCCAACGCCGCGCCACCGGCTGAGCCGAAGAACGCGCATCCTCCCGTGATCGCGATGGCGCGACCGGTCGGGTCGACGGCGTTGACGAGGGCGTACTGGTACGCAACACCGTAACACCACGCGAAGTAGTAGATCGCGCCCGCCGCGCCAAACGCCGTCGCACCGTGCAAGCTCAGCAACAGCGCGACCGCGGTGAGGATGAGAGCGCAGGCGAGCACGAGCGGACGGAAATTCCCCAGCCGATCTCCCTGCAGGGACGCGAGAACCCCTCCGGGAATGCCGGCCGCCACCGCGATCGCCGACCAATTGCCCACCTGCTGCGGCGTGATTCCCTGCGCCTGCCCCATGAGCTCCAGGTACGTCCAATAGGCTCCTGCGCCTATGAAGAACGCCGTGAAGCCTATGAACGCGGCGATCGTCGCCGGCCTCATCAGGCCCTTGGCCGCGCCGTGAGCCTTCACCGCGCGGCCTGCCGCGGGCAGGAGCGGCGCCAGAGCGACACCCAAGCCCGAAGGGATCGCGAGTAGCGCCAGCACGCCGATCAGGCCCGACAGCCGCAGCAGCGAGGGCCCTGCCCACAGCGCCGCAATCTGATACGCCGATTGCGTTGCGATCGCCACGCCGAAACCCCTGGCGGACTCGCGCCCGTCGGACAGGACAGTCATTCCGAGCGAGAAGGCGGCGCTGGCGAGAAAAGCGGCCAGCCCCAGCAACAGAACGACCGGCCAGTAGCCGTGCGTCAGCATGGCGGCCACGCACGTCGCGCACATACCGCCGAGCGCAATTGCCGCCCCACGCGGCCAGCGCAGCGATCGTACCCATGCACCGGCCATGATGGCGCTGACACCCGAGGCGAAGGTCAGCACCGATGACATCGCGCCGGCCTGACCTGTCGAGAAGCCGAGCTTGTCCACGGCCCCCGCGGTGATCAGCGGCAGGATGTTGTACACGCTCGCGCCCAGCACGACCAGCGCCAACCCGATGGCCGCCACCGTCAGCGTTCGCTGCGGCGCTCGCACCTCGATCGGGATGGCCTCTTGCAATGCGGACCTCAAAGATCCTTGACGAGTCGCAGGGCATCATAGATCGCCGCATGGGTGTTGCGGCAGGCCACCGCGTCCCCGACCCGGAAGAGCTGAAACGCGCCCTGCGGATTGCGGCAGAGGCTCTGCGGCAGGCCCGCGAGCAGCCGCTCGTGATCGACCTCGCCCAGGTTTGCCGACAGCGGCTTGAGCGCGAAATACAGCTCCTCGCTCGGGATGGTGCCGTCATTGACCACCACCTGATCGACGCGCCGCTCGCTTCGCGTGCTGTCGTAGTCGCTGCCGACGGTAGCGAGAAGCCGCTCGCCATCGCGGCTCACGCGCATCAGTCTGAAAGTCACCGTAAAGGTGACGTCGAGTTTCTGCAGGCTGCGCATGTAGGGGACGAGGTTCATGTTCATCACTTCGGGCGCCAACATACGCTCGGGCGTCATGAACTCGACCTTCGCGCCCGCAGCAGCGAGGATCTCCGCCGCCTGCAGACCGACGTGATCACCGGCATCGTCGAAGAGGAGCACATCGGACCGGGGCGCGACGCTACCGGAAATGATGTCCCAGCTCGAAACCACGAGGTCGTTGCCGGACTCCAGCACTTCCAGATGGGGCTGGCCTCCAGTCGCCACGATGACGACTTCCGGAGCCTCGGCGAGGACGTCCGCCGCATCAGCCGGGGTCTCGAAGCGGAACCTGACACCGCGGGCGCTGCACTGCGACATTCGCCAGTCGATGATGCCCAGCATTTCCCGGCGGCGGCGGCTGCGCGCGGTGAGCCGGATCTGGCCGCCGGGCTCGGCGGCCGCCTCGAAGACCAGCACCTCGTGGCCGCGCTCGGCGGCGACCCGGGCGGCCTCGAGACCGGCAGGCCCGGCGCCGATGACGACGACCTTGCGTCGCCGCGGTGCCCGGGGGATCTCGTGAGGCATGAAGAGCTCGCGTCCCGTGGCGGCGTTGTGGATGCAGTAGGCCGATCCACCCTGATAGATCCGATCCAGGCAGTAGTTGGCGCCGACGCAGGGGCGGATGTCTTCCTCGCGCCCCTCGCGGATCTTGCGCACGATGTGGGGCTCGGCAATGTGCGCCCGGGTCATCCCCACCATGTCGAGCTTGCCTGCCGCGATCGCGTGGCGAGCCGTGGCCACGTCCTGGATGCGTGCCGCGTGAAAGGTAGGCATGCCGATCTCGGCGCGGATCTCGCCCGCGAAGTCGAGATGCGGCGCGCTCGGCATGCCCTGAATGGGAATGACGTCCGTCAGCGCCGCGTCGGTGTCGATATGACCGCGGATGACATTGATGAAGTCGACCATGCCGCTCGCCTTGAGCCGCCGCGCGATCTCGAGGCCCTGCCCGCGTGTCACGCCGCCGGGCAGGAGCTCATCGGCGCTGAAGCGGACGCCGACGATCAGTTCCGGGCCCACACGCTGCCGGACCGCGGTGAGCACTTCGAAAGCAAAGCGGAGGCGGTTGTCGAGCGTGCCGCCGTAGGGGCCGTCGAGGTCGTTGGTCAGCGGCGACCAGAACTGGTCCATCAGGTGCCCGTACGCCTCGATCTCGATGCCGTCGAGCCCCGCCGCGCGCATGCGCTCGGCCGCATCCGCGTAGTCGGCGACGATGCGGCGGATGTCCCAGTCCTCGATCTTCTTCGGGAAGGAGCGGTGTGCCGCCTCCTTGCGATGCGAGGAGGACACGATCGGCAGCCAGAACTTGCGGTCCCAGCGGGTGCGCCGGCCGAGGTGCGTGATCTGGATCATCACGGCGGTGTCATGCTCGTGACAGGCATCGACCAGATCCTTCATCCAGCCGACGACCTCGTCCTTGTAGAGCATGATGTTGTCGAAGGCCGGCGGGCTGTCGCGCGACACGACGGCGGAACCCGCCGTCATGGTCAACGCGATGCCACCCTTGGCCCGCTCGACGTGGTAGGCGCGATAGCGCGCCTTCGGCATGCCATCCTCCGGATAGGCCGGCTCGTGCGCGGTCATCATCAGGCGGTTGCGCAGCGTGAGATGGCGCAACTGATAAGGCTGCAGCAGCGGGTCGGTCATCTGCCCCCCGACTCTCACCACTCGTACCCGAGCGGCGTGCCGGCGGGCGGATGCAGCGCGTATTCGTGGGGCGGCTGCGCTCCGAGCAGGTAGCGCACGTAGTAATCCCAACGGCGCCGCGCCGCATAGAGCCGCGCCGCGCCCCGATACATGTGCCTCTGATTGGGCAGCAGCACCAGATCGAAGTCCTTGTTGGCATCGATCAGCGCCTGTACGAGCAGCATCGTGAGGTAAGGCGGCACGTTGTCGTCGGTCGTGCCGTGCATGAGCAGGAGATGCCCCTGGAGATTGCCGGCCAGCCGCTGATCGTCCTGACCGTCATAGTTCGACGTACCGCCGGGGCCGCGCTGCAGCAGGCCCATGTACTGCTCGCCCCAGTCAGCCTCATAACCGCGCTGGTCGTAATTACCGGATTCCGCGACACCGACCTGGAAGAAGGCCGGATAGCGCAGCATCGCCGCCACCGCCGCGTAGGCGCCGCCCGAATGTCCATAGATGCCAACGCGACCGCCATCGATCCATGGATAGCGCCGCGCCAGCTCGCGGATTCCGGCCACCTGGTCCGGCAGCGTGTCATCGCTCAGATTGCCGCCGTAGGCGTCCTGAAAGTGCTTCGACCGCAAAGAGGTGCCCATGCCATCGATGGCGACCACGATGAAGCCGAGCTCGGCCATGGCCTGCGAGTCGCCATGCGCGGCCTGGAAGCCGAACTCGCCCACACTGCCGATCTGCGGCCCGGGGTAGATGCGATCGATCACCGGATACTTCCGGGTGGCGTCGAAATCGGTCGGCCGGAAGAGCAGCCCGTAAAGATCCGTCACCCCGTCACGCGCCTTCACGGTGATGGGAATCGGCGGCATCCACCGAAGCGCACGCAGGCGGGAGACGTCGGCTTTCTCGAGCGTGCGGAGCAGCCGGCCGCTGCTGTCCCGGAGCACGGTCACCGGCGGCGTGTCGGGCGTCGAGTAGCTGTCGACGAAAAACCGGCCGCTCGGCGCCATCGTGACCGCATGGTTGGCCCGCTCGGGTGTCAGCAGCCGCAGGTGGCGGCCGTCGAAGTCGACGCGATAGAGATAGCAGAAGTAGGGATTGCTGCCCGGCTCCCGGCCGGCGCCGAGGAAATAGAGCACGCGGCGCTTGCGATCGACGCTGAGCAGCGAGATGACGTTCCAGTTGCCGGTGGTGATCCTGTTCTCGAGGCGCCCCGTGCGGGCGTCATAGAGATACAGGTGCCCCCAGTCGTCGCGCTGCGAGAACCAGATCACCTCGTGGCTCGCGGGCAGATAGCGCCAGTTCACGGCATCCTGCGCCCAGCCGCTCGCCGACTCGTAGAAAGTGGCGACCCGCTCCTGGATCACATCGCGCACGCCGCCGGTCGCAGCGTCAGCGATCCGCAGCCAGGCGGTCCTGTGATCCCGCGACACCGACACGAACGCCAGGTGACTGCCATCCGGGCTCCACTGCACGTCCGTCATCGAGCCGTCCGGCCCGCAGTTGAGATCGTAGCAGTGCGCCGCACGGCGCTGATCCGCGGGCATCTGCAGACGGACCACCTTCCGCGCGGCGACGTCGATGACCACGCGCTGGATGGTCGGCACCACCTTGTCGCCAGGCATGGCGTATTTCCAGGCTTCGAGCACCGGGTGCCCTACCTCGGTTCTCACGACATACATGTCGGCCACTCCGCGCTGATCCTGCTGGTACGTCGCGATCCGGCGCGAGTCCGGTGACCAGCTGACGACCGCCTGGTCGGAATGGTTCCAGCCCGGGTTGTCGGTTGCGTAGCCGAAGTCCTTCACGCCGTCGAAAGTGAGCTGGATCGTCTGTCCTCCTGACAGGCTACGAACCCAGAGGTTGTCGTCACGGATGAACGCGGCCCATTTTCCGTCAGGTGACCGCGCCACCGTGGGCGCCGGGGCGGACGGGGTATGATCGGGTGCCGTGCGGCGAGTGCCGCGGGCCGGGTCGATGAGAATGAGCTCACTTCCGCCCGCAGTCGACACCCGGTACGACAATCGTGCATCGGCCAGCCACGTCACATCGCTGACGGAGTGCAACACCAGCGGCGCGGTGTTGTAAGGCATGAGCCTCTCCGCGCGGGCATAGTCGGCATCCGTCAGAGCCGCAGGCGTGCCGGCGACTGCCGACGTGGCGACCAGGATGCTGATTGCCGCCCACAGAACCGGGCGGAGGCAGAGACAGCTCATTGTGCCGTTCAGAACATGTAGGCCACGCGCACGCCGATCATCCTCGGCTCATTGACGATGTAGTCGTCCGTCAGATCGTCGAACGCGTTCGGGTTATATGGCGGCACCAGGATCTCCTCCTTGTTCGCCAGGTTTGTCACGTACAGCGTCGCGCGCCATGGATCGTGACTGAGCGCCGCCGAGGTATTCAGGATCAGGTAGGTCGAGGACTGCTGCACCGGCGTGTTGCCCTCCGCCTGCGCGAGCCCCAGCTTGACGACGCCGTGATAACTGCCGTTCAGCGAGAGAGCCAGCGTGTACCCCGGGATGAGCAAGCGCTGGTAGTCGAGCGCCGCCGTGATGCTGGTCTTGGGACTGCCTGGAAGCTGGTCGCCGGACTTGCCCGAGATGAGGCCCGGAACGATGACTCCCGTGCCGTCGTTCGCCGGCAGCGAGAAGTCGCTGGTGAGCTTCGCGTCGGCGTAGGACACACCGACATTGTAGGCGAGGCCCGGCAGGAACAGCGGTCCCATGGTCTCCAGCTCGAAGCCCTTCGATTCCGCGGTGTTGCCGTTGTACACCGCGAGGTTGCCGGAGGGCAGGCTGGCGGAGATCTGCGGCTTGTTCCACTTGACATCGAAAATGTCGAAGGAATAGCTCAAGCCGTTCGCGAACCGGCCCTTGAGGCCCGCCTCGTAGTTGTTGGTGCTGTCAGGCGCATAGCTCGCGAGCAGCGGACTCTCCTTGAACGGGCCCACGAGCGGCACGGAGTTGGCGCCGCCCCGGCGGAAGCCCTGCGACCAGAGGACATACACGTACTGGTCATGCGCGTACTCGTACGAGAGGTCCGCTTTGCCGATGTTGGTGGAGGCCGGCGCGTTGTGCGGCGTCGCCGGCACCAGCGTCGGGAACGTGTAGTCCAGGTAGAGCTGCGCGTCCGTGAACTCCTGCTGGAAGTGGCGGACGCCGCCCGAGAGGCTCAGGTGGTCGGCAAGATGCCAGGTGAGATCGCCGTAGACGGACTTGTCCTGGAAGTGCTGGGTGTCGATCTGCGTGAAGTCGAGGTCACCCGGGCCGGCCGTGACCAGGCAGTTGGGATAGGTGGCGCCGTAATACACCGCGCCGGTGCAGCCCTGGGCCACCGAGCGCTCGGGTGTGCCCGGGTTGGCGATGTTCCAGGCGCCCTGGCGCGTCTGATCCTCGTAATACGCGCCGACCACGTAGTCGAGCCGATGCCAGAGCGGGGTCTTCGAGACCAGGCGCACCTCCTGGCTGAAGGTATGCTCCGAGTCGTTGAACTGGTAGTCGTAGACGAAGCGTGGGTTGACAGGTTGGCCGGCGTAGTAGGGCAGATAAGCGCCGCCGTCGACACCTCCGATGTTGTACGTGTCGTCCTCGAGGAATTGCCCGGTCGTCGTGCGATAAGAGCTCGTTGCGGACAGCGTCGCAAACCCGACGTCATAGCTCAGGTCGAGGCTGGTCAGGTTCGTGTAACGGGAGAACGGCTGGTCGACCTGGGAGAACTCCTGGTAGGGGCCGCCGGCCGGCATGATCTCGCTCGGATCGATCGGCGACGGGCCGCCTGGAAAGTTGAGATTCACCTGCGGGCCGCCATCGCCGCGCAGACCGGTGTGCAGCAGCGCGACCACGGCCTTGAAGCTCTCGACGGGCTGCCACAGGAGCGAGGCCCGTCCGGTGAAAGTCTTCTGGAAGTTCCAGTCGGAACGGTTGCTGTAGATGCCGGAGCTGT
The DNA here is from genome assembly GCA_963812925.1 of uncultured Pseudomonadota bacterium. GTDB lineage: Bacteria > Pseudomonadota > Gammaproteobacteria > Steroidobacterales > Steroidobacteraceae > 13-2-20CM-66-19. Next base: position 125,392 of record CAWEXF010000019.1, read on the forward strand.
TTACCGGATCGGAGGGATCGGCGAGCTCGGGCGTGGCGCTCACTCCCGCGCCGTTGCGCGCCATCAGCCCGTAGACATCGATCCAGCCGGGCTGGTCGTCGTACTTCGCGGCCACGCGCAATGCCATCTCATGCCCTATCGGCAGGTTGAGGACACCATCGACGGTGTAGCCCGTACCGCTCGAATTGGCGATGCGGTCGCCGCCGCCTTCCACCTGTCCGGACACCGTGTCGAGCTCCGGATCGTTCGGGATCAGCCGGATCGCGCCGCCAAGCGAGCCGGCGCCGTAGAGCGTGCCCTGAGGGCCGCGCAACACCTCGATGCGCTGCAGGTCGATGAGGCCGATGTAATCGTCCATCGGCGAGTTGTCGACATAGACTCCGACGGGACTCTGCTCGAAGGAGCGGAACCCCCGCGGCTCGCCGGTGGCGTTGATGCCGCGGATGATGGGCACCGTGGCGCCGGCGAAGCGCGCGCCGAAATCGTACATGCTGAGGCCCGGCACCTGGCTCGTGAGCGAGGAGATGTCGGTCACGTTGGCATTGTCGAGCTGCTGTGGCGTGATGACCGTCAGGCTGTAGGGAACCGACTCCTCGGTTTGTGTCCTGCGGCTCGCGGTGACCGTGATCTCCTGCAGCGTTGTCGGCTGTGCGCTGCTATCGTCCGCGGGCGCGGCCGCTAGAGTCGCCTGGGCCGAGGGGCCGGCTACCGTCGCCGGCCCGGCATCATCGGCGCGCACCGAATGGGCCGCGCCATACAGGGCAACGCAGACCGCCGCGCCGACCGTGGTGAGCACCCGTCGCTGCATCGGCAAGGCCGGCTTGCGGCCACCCCATCGCGAACCTGAGATTGCCATCTGCGTCGCCCCCGCATTTCTAGGTATGGTCTATGGACGACGATACCCGCGGGCTTGGCGGCCAGCCTTTGCGCACGCAGCGCTTTGCTAGGAGTTCGGCTGGTTCGAAGCGACCTCCGGCGGCGGGGCACATCCCTGTGCCGGACTAGCGGGACTTCGCGCGTCTCACGTCGATCGGACGCATGCCGAAATGACGGCGGAATGCCGTGGTGAAAGATGTCGGATGCGCGTAGCCGATCGCCTCTCCGGCCTGCTCTACCGAGCGTCCGTGGTCGCGCATCAGCGTCAGCGCATGGCGCATACGGCAGCGCAGGCTGAAGTCGAAGATCGTCTCGCCGAACACGGCCTTGAATCCCTTGGTCAGCGTCGACTTCGACATGCCGACCGAGCGTGCGAGGTCACCGATCGTCGGCGCCGGAGCGAACTGCCGCATCAGAATGGCTCGCGCCGAATGCAGGCAGCGCAGCTCACGGTCGCTGTACTCCTCGGCGGGCGCTCCCGTCAGTGAGGACAGAGTCGCGACCGCATGGCAGATGAGCTCGAGGGTGAGCGCCTCGGTGTAGACCAGCCCGAGCGGCCCGGTGTGGGGGCTGTTGATGAGCCGCGTCGCCGCCTCGAACGCCTGCGCCGAGAGCGGATGCTGGCAGTAGTTGACCTTCTCGCCGCTCGCGGAGACGAATCCTTTGAGCGGGCCGGGCATCTCCGCGCCGGAGGGCAGGAAGGTCTGCGCCAGAAATTCCGGCCGCATGCTGACGATGATGAACTGTTCGCGGGCGCGCGGCGCGATCCACTCGCTGATATCGAGCCCCTTGGGCTGCGCCCACACCAGGAGCGACGGGCGGTTCCAGCGCACCTCCGTGCGGCTCACCGCGAGCGCCATGTCGCCGGAGATCTTGAAGTTGAATTGCACCAGCCCGTCGCCCGGCACCAGCTCCACCCTGGGGTCCTTGTAGGTGAAGTTGGCCACGACGACGTAGATCTCGCCGCGGATACGGGTGAACTCCCAATAGCCCTCGCCTTCCTCGGGCGGCAGGCTCACGCGCGCCGAGAAAAGATCGCGCGTCGGATGGCGCAGGATGTGCTCCACGTGCGGGGCGCGCTCGAGGCTGGCGAAGGCATCCGCAAGGGTGTGTCCGGGGCCGGCGAGGATCGCGCGGAACAGCCCCTGATTGCCAGCCCAGCCGTCACCCTTGTCACCGGGCTTGCGGGTCGCCGAGCTCATCGAGTGTTGTCGCGGCACCTAGACATCGGTGCGCGGAATACTCGCTTTCCATTCTCTTCGGCACAAGACCTGGGAGCCTTCGCGCGCCTCGACCCAGGCATCGAGCTCGAATGTCGTGCGGGTCGAGGTCATCTCGGCACGGGTGTCGATTCTCACCTGCCAGGAGCCGCGCCCGAGCTCGCAGCTCTGGATCATGACGGCGCGTGCCGACAGCGGATCCTCGGGCCGAATGGCGTAGAGACGCTCGTAGACGTGGCTCATTTCCATCCGCGGGGCCTCGAGGCGCAGCTTTCCCCAGGGGCCGAACGTGCCGCCGTCGATGAAGAGCCGGTGCGTCACTTCGCCGCTCAGCTGATCGAGCGTAACGGAGCGCTCGAGCCGTCCCTGCCGCAGCAGGCTCATGCCCGAGGGCAGTGCCGCCTCGGGCGGCGGCAGGGGCGCGACGCGCGCATCGGCGGCCTGCGGTTGCCGGATCGGCAGCTCCAACGCAGAAGCGCCCGTGAAGACGGTCAGCTTGACTGGCTCGGGTGATGGCCAGATGACGGGCCAGTACGCCGTCGACAGGGCCAACCTCAGCCGATGGCCGGGTGGAAACGCATAAGCCGTCCCGGTCATCTGCACCGTGACGCGGTAAGGCTCGCCCGGCACGACAGCCGACGGATTCTCACGGCTCTCCCGCTGCGAGAAATTGAGAAAACCCCGCGCCACCAGCGTGGCGCGCCCGCCCGGCGCCACGTCGATGAGCCTCGCGACCACCACCGCCGATGGCCGATCGACGGCCACCTCGAGCGTGGCTCGAGCATGACCGAGCAGCTCGATGCGCTCCGTCAGGGGCTCGCCGTCGAATTCCAGGGAGCCGAAGGCATCGAGAGATTGATCGCCGGGCAGGTCGCCCGCCACGGCGAAACTCGCCCAGTCGCCGGCGGCGAGCCCGGTCGACTGGGGGGATGCCACCTCGAGCGCGGCGAGCTCGACGGTGGCTGGATCGGTCTCGAGGCGGCCGCGGCTGAGCGCCAGCTCGCGGGTGGTGACGTGTGGGCTCGGCCACACCGCTTCTTCGATCCAACGGCCGGCCCGCTCCGTGAGATGCGGCACCGGCGGCACGCTCTCCATCATGTAGAGGCGGATCGGGTGCTCGCGATCGACGCCGTTGTCCTCGTTCTTGAGCCAGCGGTCCCACCAGCGCAGCGACTCCTGCAGGAAGCCCACGGCCGGCTTCGGCTCCGCCTCGTGCGGATAGAGATGCGCCCAGGGACCGACTGTCACCTTGTGGGGCACCGCAAGATGCTCGGCGAGACGAAACGGCGTGTCACGATACAGATCCGCCCAGCCGCCCCAGAACCAGACCGGACATTGGACCGCGTCGTAGTCGAAGCACACCGAGGCATGCTTCCAGTAGTCATCGAGCCGCTGATGCCGCAGCCAGATCTCCGGCCAGAACTGCTCGGCCTCGAGCCGCTCGCGCCACATCCCGCGCCAGCGCTCACCCACGATCTGCGGGTCCGGCGGCCGGGCGTTGAAGAGCTGCATGATGCAGCCCCACCAGAAGTTGTCGTTGAGCAGCGCCCCGCCCGAGTAGTGGATGCACTCCGCGAAGCGATCGTCGGTGCCCATGACGGCGACGATCGCGGCCAGCGCCGGCGGGCGGCGCGCCGCCACTTGCAGCGAGTTGTAGGCACCCCAGGACTTGCCCATCATGCCGACCTTGCCCGAGCACCAGGGCTGGCGCGCGATCCAGGCGATCACCTCCAGCGCATCATCCTGCTCCTGGGCGAGATACTCATCGTGCAGGATGCCGTCCGAGTCGCCCGAGCCGCGCATGTCGACGCGTATGCAGGCGTAGCCGCGAGCGGCGAACCATGGATGCATGGACTCATCGCGGCGCCGGGTGAAGTCGCGCTTGCGGTACGGCAGGTACTCGAGGATGGCCGGGACGGGAGCGGCCTCGGCGCCCTCGGGTATCCAGAGGCGGGCCGCCAACCGACAGCCGTCGGCCATCGGTATCCAGATGTTCTCGAGGTCCCGAATCATCGACTGTGCGCAGCCAGATAGCGCTCCGCGGCGTCACAGTACCAATCGGCGAAGCGCAGCAGCAGTTGCTCGCTGGTCTGCGAGTAGGGTCCCGGCGCATAGGCGAGCGACTCAACGCCGCGCTGGTTGTTCTCCGACAGGGCACGATCCTGGTCGTTGGTTGCGCTCCAAACTTCGATGAGCCGCGCCAGGTCGTAGTCGACGCCTTCCACGGCGTCCTCATGAACGATCCACGTGCCGGTGACGGTCGTCTCCAACGGCCCCGTCGGCAACGCCTGAAAGAAGAACGCGTAGTCGCCCGCCACGTGGTTGAATCCGTTCGGTTGCAGTGCCCACCACATGACTCCGATATCGCCGTCGCCGACGCGGCCGAGCCTCTTCGTCACCGCGGGCCGCCCATCCATCGTGTAGGACACCGTGCCCTCGGTCAGCGGGTAGCGGCCGATCTCGTACCACGGGCCGACGACCGAGCCGCTCTTCAGGCCTTTCGCCTCGCAGCGCGCCTCGTAGGCGGCAATCCATTCCGCGGCGCGGCCGGACACGTCCGCCGCCGTGAAATCGCTGTACGAGCGCAGGAGCTGCGGATGACCCGCCCGGCAGTGATAACACTCGCGAGCGTTCTCCATCACGAGCTTCCAGTCGGCGCGCTCGATCAGCGTGGCGGTATGGGCCACCTTGGCGTGGGTCAGCTCATGGGGCTCGAGCATCGGCTCGAGGGCCGCGCGGAACGGCGCGAAATCGGGCGTCTCCTCGCTGAGGCACACGAAGATGATCCCGGCCACGGTCTCGACGCTTACCGGCGCGAGCCGGATTCCCGCGCGCTCGAATTCCGGGTGCATGCGCGGAGCCTGGGCAAGATTTCCCTGAAAATCGTAGGCCCACTGATGGTAGGGGCAGACCAGCCGGCGGCTGGCGCGGCCCGTCTTCTCGCGGCAGATCCGCGCGCCGCGATGGCGGCAGGTATTGAAGAACGCGCCGATGCCGCCGTCATCGTTGCGCAGGACGATCACGGACGAGCCGGCCACCTCGAACGTGATGTAGTCCCCGGGCCGGGGAATCTGCGACACCAGACCGGCCTGCAGCCAGTGCCGCTCGAAGATCGCGTGGCGGTCGAACTCGTGCGCCTCGCGATCGACGTAAAGTCCCTGAGGAAGCGAGAACCCCGGCCGCCGCGCGGCGAGCAGCGCCCGCATCTTCTCCGCCATCGACATTGGTCAGCCCCCGCTTTGCCTGGACGTCCGGCGCCAGTAAAACATACCCCGCGCCCGCCCGGCCGGGGCTTCGCTCCAGAATGCGATTGCTAGGAGTTCGGATAGTTTTATAAGGCGTCTAGTTGCAGCGCTGGATCCGGGCTCCTGCCCGGCCCAGCGCGCCGCAGGCAAAAAGCGCGGTTTTTTGCCTGCGGCTCCGCCACCTGCGGCGGCGGGGCACATCCCTGTGCCTGATGGCGACTAGGCCGCGGTGAGCCTGGGACCGCGCCGGGCCACGACTCTGATGAACCACAAACGCAGGCGATCGAGATATATGTAGACAACGGGCGTGGTGTAGAGCGTCAGGATCTGGCTGATGAAGAGCCCGCCAACGATCGCGATGCCGAGCGGGCGCCGCATCTCCGAGCCCTGCCCCGTCATGACGGCGAGAGGCACGGCGCCCAGCATGGCCGCCAGGGTCGTCATCATGATGGGACGGAAGCGCAGCATGCAGGCGGCGTGGATCGCCTCCGCCGCACTCTCCTCGTGCTCGCGCTGCGTCTCGAGCGCCACATCCACCATCATGATGGCGTTCTTCAGGACGATGCCGATCAGGAGGATCACCGCGATGAGGGCGATGAGCGTGAACTGCTCACCGCAGAGGAGCAGCGCGAGCACCGCCCCGATACCGCTCGAGGGAAGGGTCGAAAGAATGGTGATCGGCTGGACCAGGCTCTCGTAGAGGATACCGAGCACGATGTAGACGGCAAGGATGCTGGCCAGGAGGAGCAGCGGCTCCTCGAGGGCTGTCTGCTGGAATACCTTGGCGGTGCCGGCGAAGTCTCCCTGGATCGAGATCGGCACGTGCAACTGCTCCATGGTGCGATGGATCGCCGCCACCGCCGTGCCCAGCGGCTCGCCCGGCGGCAGGTTGAACGAGAACGTCGTCGCGACGAAGGGCCCCTGGTGATTCACGTCGAGCGGTGTCAGCCCGGGGCCGTAGTAACTGAGGGCCGAGAGCGGCACCATGGTCTCCTGCGCGGTGCTGACCGCGGACGCCGGTCGAGGCGTTGCCGGAACTGTTCACGAGCTGGTTGAGCCGGTAGTTCTGCACGGCATTGGTCGCGGTTGGGCCGGCGGCGGTCCCGAAAGCACCCGCGGCGGCCGCGGTCGACTGCGTGCCGCTCAGCGCGCCTCCCGCGGTGCTGATGTAAAGGCTGGCGAGCGTCTCCGGGCTCTGCCAGAAGCTCGGAGCAACCTCCATCACGACGTGATACTGGTTCATATCCTGGTAGATGGTCGAGACCAGCCGTTGGCCGAAGGCGTCGTAGAGAGTGTTGTCGACCTCGCTCATGTTGATGCCGAGACGCGCCACGGTGGCGCGATCGATGTGCAGGCGCACTTCGAGACCACCCTCCAGCCGATCGGAGCTGACATCGCGCAACGCGGAATTCTTCTTCAGCGCGGCGGTGATCTTCGGTGTCCAGCTGGCGAGCGCGCTCAGATCGTCCGACAGCAGGGTGTACTGGTACTGGGCGTCACCCTGGCGGCCGCCGAAGCGGAGCATCTGCGCCGACTGCAGGAAAGCCTGCGCGCCGGTGACCTTCGCGAGCTCGGGCCGCAGGCGCGCGATGACCTCATCGTCATTCAGGCGGCGCACCGACAGGGGCTTCAGCTGTGAGAACAGGAACCCCTGGTTGGCCGGCCCGCCGCCGCCGGTGAACGCGACCACATGCTCCACCGCGGGGTCGCGCCTCACGATGCTCTCGATGGCGAGCATCTTCTTCTCCATGGCCTGGAAGGAGATGCTCTGGTCGGCATTCACGAATCCGATGAGAGCGCCCATGCTCTGCTGCGGGAAGAAGCCCTTGGGCACGATGGCGAACAGGTAGAAGTTGAGCACCACCACGCCGAGCAGCATGAGCGCCACCAGCCGCCGGTGCCGGATGGCATCGTGAAGCGTGCGGCCGTAGAGGTCCCGCAGCGCGGTGAAGCCGCGCTCAACCGCGTGGAGGAAACGGCCGAGGTGCTCCGGGGTCCGCAGGATCCGCGCGCATAGCATCGGCGTCGTCGTCAGCGAGACGACGAGCGAGATCGCCACGGTGACGGCAAGCGTCGCCGCGAACTCGCGCAGTACGCGCCCGGCGAGTCCACCCATCAAAAGGATCGGGAAGAACACCGCGACCAGCGCGCTGCTCATCGCAAGCACCGTGAACCCGACCTCCTTTACTCCCTGCAGCGTCGCCTGCACACGCGGCATGCCTGCCTCCAGATGGCGGGAGATGTTCTCGATGACGACGATCGCATCATCGACCACGAAGCCGGTCGCCACCGTCAGGGCCATGAGCGAGAGAATGTTCAGGCTGAAGCCGAGAAAGTAAATGACCGCCACGGTCCCCGCGAGGGACAGCGGCACCGCCGCCGCCGCAACCAGCGCCGCGCGCGGATTGCGCAGCGTGACCAACACGACAGCCACGATCAGGAGGAATGCAAACAGCAGCGTGATATCCACGTCGCGCACTGACGTGCGGATCGCAGACGTGAAGTCGTTCGTGACGACGAGATCGATCCCCTCCGGAATCGAGGCGCGGATCTGCGGCAACACCGCCTTGATGCGATCGGATGTAGCGATGATGTTCGCACCCGGCTGCTTGTGAATGATCAGCAGCACGGCGGCCCGGCCGTCGGCCCTGCCAAGGAGGCGCACGTCCTCGACACCTTCGCCCACGCTCGCCACGTCTCCCAGGCGAACCGGCGTGCCGTCGCGGTACGCGACGATCAGGGAGCGGTACTGCTCCGGGGTCGTTGCCGTATCGTTGACGTAGATCTGATAGCGGCGTGCCGGCCCCTCGATCGCCCCCTTCGGCGCATTGGCGTTGGCAGCCGCGACCGCGGCGCGAATATCCTCGAGGCCGATGCCGTATTTGAAGAGCGCGAGCGGGTTCAACTCGATGCGGACCGCCGGCAGCGAAGCCCCGGCAATCTCCACCTCGCCAACGCCTTCGAGCTCCGCCAGCCGCTGCTGGATGACCGTCGAGGCGGCATCGTAGATCTGCCCCGTGGGCAGGGTCTTGGAGGTGAGCGCGATGACCATGATCGCCGCATCGGCGGGATTGAAGGTCTGATAGGTCGGATTGCTGCGCAGCGACGCGGGCAGGTCCTGGCGCGCGGCCTGGATCGCCGCCTCGACATCGCTCGCGGCGCCACGAATGTTCCGGTTGAGGTCGAAGATGAGGACTATTTGCGCGTTGCCGACGGAGCTCTGCGAGGTCATCTCCTCGACGCCCGCGATCGCGCTCAAGTGACGCTCGAGAGGTGTCGAGACGCTGGTCGCAACGGTCTCGGGGCTGGCGCCGGGAAGCTGCGCCTGGATGAAGATGGCCGGAAAATCGACCTCCGGCAGGGGGGCGACGGGCAGCAGGAAGTAGGCAATGATTCCGGCGAGCAGCAGCCCACAGGAGAGCAGCGTCGTCGCGACCGGCCGCATGACAAACGGTCGCGAAAGATTCACAGCCGAGAGGGCCCCCGTCCGATGCGGCGCGCCCGACGTGAGCGCATGCTAATCGGTGCGCTCAGCCGCTAAAAAGTTCCGTAATGTAAGTGCGATTACCCGAGCTGACCGAGGATGTGCTCCGCCGCTGAGACCTTGAATTGGCCCGGTTCCTCGACGTTCACAGCCTTCAGCGTGCCGTCGTCGACGAGCAGCGCGAACCGTTGGCCGCGCGTGCCCATGCCGAACTTGCGGGCATCCAGCTCCAGGCCCAGCGCCTTGGCGTATTCGCCATTGCCGTCGGCGAGCATCATTACCTTGTCGCCGGCGCTCGACGCCTTGCCCCACGCGTTCATCACAAACACGTCGTTGACGGCCATGCAGGCGATGGTGTCGACGCCTTTGGCGCGTATCTGGTCGGCAAGCTGCACGAAACCCGGCAGGTGCCTGGCGTCACAGGTCGGCGTGAATGCTCCCGGGACCGAGAACAGCACGACCTTCTTGCCCTTGAACAGCTCATCGGTCGAGACGTCCTTCGGTCCGTCCTTGGTCATCACCTTCAGCGTGCCCGAAGGCATGCGGTCGCCGGCCTTGATCGCCATGATTCTCTCCTACGCTGTTTAGCTCAGGCCTGACGCGCGCGCAGACTCCACAGGGTCGCGATGTGCTGCAGGGTCGGATCGCCCTTGACGGACTTGAACGACTGCAGCGCATCGGTCTTGTTGCCCGCCTTGTACTGCGCGATGCCGAGCAGCAGATGCGCCGAGTCGGGGTCCTTCAAGCCGCCCTTGGCGATACCTTGCTTCAGCACCTGGACGGCCTTGTCGTACTGCTGATAGCCGAAATACGCCAGCCCGAGGCCTACATCCTGATTGCCGTTGCTCGCCGTCGCGGCCTGCTGCGCCAACCTGTCCAGCGATGACTGGTCTCGCTTCGCCGCCTTTTGAGCGTCGGCGAGGAGTCGCGCTGCCTTACCCTTGGTGCGCGCATCGGGGAAGATGTTCGCCTGCATGCCCTTCTGGATCACCTGTATCGCCTCGCCGGGGGAGCCTGCCTCGATCGCAAGCTGCGCGAAGTCCGTGTAGTCCTCCGGGCGCTTCAGGACGTCAACCTCGTCAGCGAGACGGTACGTCTGCAGGAGATTGCGGTCGCTCTTGACCGTCTTGAACATCGAATAGAGGAGCTGCTGCCAGTACTCCGGCTTCGGGTGATAGATCACCAGTTCCTGCAGAGCGCCGTTGCTGCAGGCGTCGTCACCGGCCGGGTTCTGCTTCAGGCACCCGCTCAGGAGCAGCTGCAGCGACTCGTTGCTCGGCGACCCGCCGTTCTTCTCCTGCGCCGCGATCTGCGACTTCTCGAAGCGCACCACGCCCTTCCAGTCGCCCTTCAGGTAGTAGGCCTGCGCCACCAGGGTCGGCATCTGCGCATCGGCATAGCCTTTGTCGATCGACTGCTGGCCGAACTCGATGGCCTTGTCGTAGTTCTTGGCCTGGTAGCTGAGCTGCGCCAGAGCGTTGGTGAGCGTCTTGACCTGGTCGGGGGGCGTGAACCCGCTCGACAGCTCCGCCTCGAACGCTTTCGCCGCCAACGGATACTGCTTGGTGCGTACGTACGCGTAGCCCTTCATCTCGTTGATGAGGTACTGCTCGTACGCGCTCTTCTTGGGCAGCGCGTCGGCCGTGTCGAGCTGCTGCAGCGCGCCGGTGTAGTCGGCCTTCTTCAGATCGTCCTGCGCCGCCTTGAGCGGCTTGCCGACCTCGCGGCTGACTGTGGGCGTGGACGACTTGGTCGCCGCCATAGCCGGGGTAATCCCGGCGAGACTGGCACCACACGCCACCGCGGCGCCGATGGCGATCGCCGCAACCAGGTTACCTTTGACCTTCATGACATCGTCTCGCATGGGATAATTTGATCTCGTGCCGCTATTGGGCGAATTCGGAAACGTTGACGAACCCGATCTTGGTCATCCGGTTGCGCTGCGCGGACGCGAGCACCTTGGCGACCACGTCATATTTGGCCATGCCGTCCGGGTTCAGGTGGATTTCAGGCTGCGGGTCCTTCGCCGACTCGGTGGCGAAATAGCCGTCGAGCTGCTGCATGGTCACCGGCGTGCCGTTCCACACCACCGTACCGTCGAAATCGATCTCGAGGTCGATCACCTCGGGCGGCGTCGGCGGCGGCTGCTGATTCTGGTTCTGCGGCAGATCGAGCTTCACCGCATGCGTCATCACCGGCAGCGTAATGATGAGCGTCACGATCAACACCAGCAGGACGTCGATGAGCGGCGTCGTGTTGACATCACACATGGGGCCCGAGCTATCGCCCCCGACATTCATGGACATGCTTCAGGACTCCTCAGTGCGTGGGCGCGCCGTGCGAAAGATCGGGCTCGGTGATGAAGGCCACCTTGACCATGCCGCCGCGCTCCAGATCGTAGAGGACGTGGCCGATGGACTTGTAGGCGGCCTGCTGGTCACCGCGAATGTGGATCTCCGGCTGCGGCACCTTCACCGCCTGCTGCTCGATCATGGTGAGAAACTGGGCGTCGTCCGGAATCTGCTTCTCATTCCAGTAGACGTTGCCCGCCGCGTCCACCGCGATAGTGATGTCCTCCGGCTTGGTCTGCGTCGGAATGTTGTTGGCATTCGGCAGCTTGACCGGCACCGTCTTGGTGATCACGGGAACGGTAATTAGAAAGATGATGAGCAGCACCAACATGACGTCGACGAGCGGCGTCGTATTGATGTTTGCCATCACGCCCTGCGCGTCGCCCGGGCCTTGGACATTCATCGCCATCTTGCAAAGCTCCTACGCAGCTGCCGGCTCCGCGCACTGCGCGGAGCCGGCCTCGAGGCACTCTCGTGATTTCGACTCGTCTCTCACTTCCGGACCGCGGCGGCGGGAGCGGCCGTCGCCGGACGGGCGCCAGCAGCAACCTCCGGGCCCGTGGCCACGCGGGCGCCGCTGACCAGGTACGCGTGCAGGTCGCCCGCGAAGTTGCGTATCGCATCCTGCAGGACCTTGTTGCGGCCGAGCAGCCAGTTGTAGCCCCACACCGCGGGTACCGCGGCAAAGAGGCCGAGCGCCGTCATGATGAGCGCGCCGCCGACCGGGCCCGCCACCTTGTCGATGCTCGCCTGGCCGGCCAGACCGATCGCGATGAGGGCGTTCATGACGCCCCATACCGTGCCGAACAGGCCGACGAAAGGAGCGGTCGAGCCGATGGTGGCGAGGGAGCCGAGACCCTTCGACATATTGCTGTTCACCTGATCGACCGAGCGCTGCACCGACATGGTGACCCACTCGTTCATGTCGATGCGGTCGGTGAGTCGACCCTCATGGTGCGAAACCGCGCGCAGGCCGTCCTCGGCGATGGAGCGGAAGGGATCGCCCTTCTTCAGGCGCTCCACACCGTCCTTGACGGACGGGGCGGACCAGAACTGCTTCTCGGCAGTACGGGCCGACTGCTTCAGTCGGCGTTGATCCCACAGCTTGATCAGGATGGTGTACCAGGACACCAGCGACAGAATCAGCAGCAGGACGATCACAGCACGGGTGACGATGTCGCCCGTGTTCCACATACCGGACAAGCCGTATGGGTTGTTGACGGATGCAATAGCGTTGTTACCCATAAATTCCTCGAATCACGAAAGCGCAGGAGACGTTAATAAGAGTTCTGGAGAGAGTCAGGAACGGTCAGAAAGAGTCAGTGAGCTGGAACTTGATCGGAAGCGACACACACTCCGTGAACGCCACGCCGCCGCGCGTCGCCGGCTTGAAGTGGCCGGAGGTGGCTTTGGCGTACCGGAGGGCAGCCTCATCGAGACGCGAGCTGCCGGAGCTGCGGGTGACCGCCGGATCGCCGATGACCCTGCCACCGGCGCCGATACAGAGCTTCACGAGCGCGGTGCCCTGCTCGCCCAGGCGGCGGGACGCGTCCGGATAGTATTGGTCGGTCGACGGGAAATCATTCTGCAGCGGCTCCAGCGGGGTCCCGGGCACGGGGGCCGGCGCCGGCGCCGCTTTCACCACCCGCCTCACCACCGTGATGGCGTGAGTCTGCGACTCCGTCGGGATCTGGATGTTGACGACCGGCGGCGGCACCTGCACTTGCTGCTGCTGCATTTGCGGCGGCGGCGGCGGCGGCGGCTTCAGCTGCTGCTTCTGCTGCTGGACGACCGATGTCTGGATGGGGGGCGCAACGAGCTGAATGGCGCGAGTGGCCAGTCCGGTCGCCAGCACCCACGCAATGAATACGTGGATGGCAATGATGGCGAAAAGGACGATCGTGCGGCGTGTGAAGATCTGGGTGTCTTGTACGTAAGCGCTCATGAGTTGCTGGTGAGGCGTCGCTGTTGCAAGTCCGCAATTGCCGAATCGAAACGTAAGCGGTGCAAAGTAACCGTCTTTCTATCTGCCCGCAAGCGGTCCAATCCGGACCCGACCTCGCCGGCGGTGCGGTCCGCCGGCTCGTGCATGCCTGAGATACGGGTGTTCAGCCTTCCCCGGGCCGACGCGCTCGTATTTCTCAATCCCCCTGAGTGATTCAGTGTCGCGCCACCTCGATGGCTCATCGCCACAAGTACGCGTCGCCTGCATCGGTGGATGCGAGGGCGAACTCTAACCGCTGCTCCGCGACGTGACAACTGCATGACGCTTCTATATCTGAACGGAGATTAGCTAGCGCCCCCGCGCCCGGCTCACCGCGGACCCCGCACCGGTTACCGCACCGGTGGAGGCGCTGCCCACCAGGCAAGCGTACTTGGCCAGCACCCCGGTGGTGGCGAAGGGCTTGCGGGGCTTCCACGCCGCCCGCCGCCGGCGCAGCTCTGCGGCGGAAAGCCCGACCCTGATCTGCCGCCGCACGGCATCGATCGTGATCTGGTCCCCGTTGCGCAGCAGCCCTATGGGGCCACCCACCGCTGCCTCCGGTGCAATATGTCCTACCACGAACCCGTGACTGCCGCCCGAAAAGCGCCCATCGGTGATCAGGGCGACCTTGTCCGCCAGGCCGCGGCCGACGATGGCACCCGTGGGACTCAGCATTTCGCGCATGCCCGGACCGCCGACCGGGCCCTCGTTGCGGATGACGACTACATCGCCCGCCCGCACACGCCCGGAAAGAATGGCCTGGGTTGCCTGCTCCTCGCCGTCGAAGACCCGGGCGCTACCGCTGAAGGTCTCGCCTTCTTTGCCCGTGATCTTGGCCACCGCTCCGTCGGGGGCTACGTTCCCGTACAGAACGACGAGGTGGCTTTCCTTCCGGAGCGGCTGCGACAGCGGCCGTACCACGTCCTGTCCAGCAATATACGTACCTGTTTCAGCGAGGTTTTCTGCCAGCGTACGGCCCGTGACGGTGAGGCAATCGCCATGCAACAGCCCACCGTCGAGCAGCATTTTCATGAGCGGCTGGATGCCCCCGATGGCCACGAGCTCCGACATCAGGTAGCGGCCGCTGGGCTTGAGATCCGCCAGCACCGGCACTCTCCTGCCTATTCGAGTGAAGTCATCGAGCTGAAGTTTCACCCCGGCATCATGCGCGATCGCCAGCAGATGCAGCACCGCGTTGGTCGAGCCGCCGAGGGCTATGACCACGGTGATCGCATTTTGGAACGCCTTGCGAGTCAGGATGTCCCGCGGCCGGATGCCCTGCCGCACCAGTGCGACCACGGCCTCGCCCGCGCGGCGGCAATCGGCGCGCTTCTCGCCGCTCACGGCCTCCTGGGCGGAGCTGCCGGGCAACGACAGGCCGAGCGCCTCGATGGCGGAGGCCATGGTGTTGGCGGTGTACATGCCGCCGCAGCTTCCCGGTCCCGGGATGGCCGTGCGCTCGACCTCCGCCAGCTGCTCGTCGCTGATCTTGCCCGCGGCGCGGGCGCCGACCGCCTCGAACACGGCGACGATATCCCGCCGCGCGACCCCGGGGCGGATCGTGCCGCCATAGACGAAAACCGACGGACGGTTCAGGCGCGCCATCGCCATGGCGCATCCAGGCATATTTTTGTCGCATCCGCCCAAGGCGACGAACCCGTCGAACCCCTCGGCCCCGACCACGGTCTCGATCGAGTCCGCGATCACCTCCCGCGAGACCAGGGAGTAACGCATGCCCGGGGAGCCCATCGCGATGCCGTCGGAAACGGTGATGGTATTGAAGAGGACGCCTTTGCCACCCGCCGCATCGGCGCCGGCAACCGCCTCATGCGCCAGCTCGCCGATGTGCATGTTGCAGGGTGTGACATTGGCCCACGTGGAAGCGATGCCGATCTGCGGCTTGGCGAAATCCTCGTCCTTGAAGCCCACGGCGCGCAGCATGGAGCGGGACGGCGTCTGCTTGATGCCGTCGACCACCAGCCGCGAATGCGCGCGCGGATCAACACCGCGGGATTTCGCCATCGTCCCTCGTCAACAGTGGAAGGGGTGTGAGCTTTTCAGCATATCACCGGTAACGCGACCGTATCAGCTG
Source organism: uncultured Pseudomonadota bacterium (assembly GCA_963812925.1). Classification (GTDB taxonomy): domain Bacteria; phylum Pseudomonadota; class Gammaproteobacteria; order Steroidobacterales; family Steroidobacteraceae; genus 13-2-20CM-66-19. The sequence continues at coordinate 140,644 of CAWEXF010000019.1, forward strand.
AAAAAGGCCGCGCACACACTGCGCCTCGGCGCCGACGGGCCGACCGGGCCGCTCCTTGCCGTTCCATGCGTAGAGATCGATATGTAACCAATTGCGCGTCGCGGTGACGAAGCGTTGCAGGAAGAGCGCCGCAATGATGGAGCCCGCGAACGGCGACGCGGCAACATTGCCGAGATCCGCGACCTTGCTGGCGAGCTCGTCGTCGTATCCCGGCCACAAAGGTAACGGCCAGACGGGATCGCTTTCCTCCTCGCCACGCCGGCGCAATGCAGTGAGCAGCTCCTCATTCGGCGAGTAGGCGGCCGGGAGCTCCGGCCCGAGCGCCGTGCGCGCGGCGCCGGTCAGCGTTGCAAGATCGATCAGCAGGTCCGGTTGCTCGACATCGGCTTCCGCCAGCGCGTCGGCCAGTACGAGGCGCCCCTCGGCATCGGTATTGCCGATCTCCACGGTCAGTCCCTTGCGCGAGCGCAACACGTCGCCGGGCCGGTACGCGGCTCCGCCGACACTGTTCTCGACGGCCGGGATCAGCACCCGCAGCTGCACCGGAACATCCGAGCCGCATGACGAGGTCGGCCAGGCCGAGCGCGCAGGCGGCACCGCCCATGTCCTTCTTCATCAGCAGCATGCCGGCCGCGGGCTTGAGGTCGAGACCGCCGCTGTCGAAACACACACCCTTGCCGACCAGGGTCACGCGCGGGGCGTCGCGCTCTCCCCAGCGCAGGTCGATCAGGCGAGGCGCGCGTGCGCTCGCGGCGCCCACGGCGCGCAACATCGGATAGCCGGCGAGCTCCCCGCCCGCCAGCACCTGACAGCGCGCTCCGTGGTCGGTGGCCAGATCCATGGCGGCCTGAGCGAGCTCCTCGGGGCCGAGGTCATTGGCGGGAGTGTTGATGAGATCGCGCGCCAGCGTGGTCGCACGCGCCGCCGCATCCGCGTACTCGAGGTCGGCTCCGGCCGGCGGCACCAGCACGGCTCGCGGCGGCTCCGAGCCGTCGAGCCGGTAGCGGCTCATGCGGTAGCCACCCATGAGCCACCCCACGCAGAAAGCGGGTTGCGGCAGACGGCGGCAGCGGCGTGGCAAGGTGCCATGCCTGCGCGGGCAGCCGGTCGGGCAACCCCGCGGCATGCCATAGAGTGAGATCGGCCGCGGACGCCAGCGCACCCAGCCCGGCCACCGCCCCGCCGATACCGCCTTCCGCCGACGGCAGGCTGAGGACGCGGTGCCGTTCCGCCTGGAAGCCATGGGCACGCACCCATGCGGCCACCGGGGCGGGCTGGCCGGCGAGCCAGCTTTGCAGCTCCCCTTCCGTCACCACCCAGAGCGGCCGGCTTGCGGCCGGGTCGACACTCAGCAACATCTCTTGGGACACGGAATGAGCATAACGGAGACCGTCGTCACGTTGACAAAGTCGCCGCGGATGTGCTGACATCAGCCGATCATTCGCCCCTTTTGGCATTCAACCCTTTTAACCCCGGACACCGGCCGTGGCACTCGAAGCAGAAGCTTGACGTGACCTGCGCAGCGCTCAGAGCGCCGCGCGGCGCACTGCTTCCTCTGCTGGCACTGCCCATTGGACTGCTGCTCCTTGCGAGCAGCCGGTGCGGGGAACTCGCGCATACCTGAGGACGCTCAGGCAGAACGAGAAAAGACACCAAACCCCGCACCGGCAACCGCCGCTGCGGGGTTTCGTTTTTTTGCTTTGGCAATTTGAAAGTCGGGAGAATGATGATGAGGCTCTATTCCCAGAAAGACGTCGACAAGAAGGCGCTGCGCGGCGCGCGTATCGCGGTGCTCGGCTACGGCAGCCAGGGCCGCGCACATGCGCTCAACCTGAAAGACAGCGGCTTCGATGTCGTCGTCGGGGTGCGTAAGGGCGGCCCGAGCTGGAAGAAGGCGAAGAAGGACGGCCTGGAAGTCGCAGAGCCTGTCGCCGCGGCGCGCGATGCCGACCTGGTGGCGATGCTGGTGCCGGACCTCGCGCAGAAATCCCTGTACGAGAGCATCGAGTCGGCGCTGAAGCCCGGCGCGACGCTGCTGTTCGCGCACGGATTCAACATCCACTTCAAGCAGATCAAGCCACGCAAGGACCTGGACGTCGTCCTGATCGCACCGAAGGGACCCGGCGATCTGGTACGCCGGCAATACCAACAGGGTCGCGGCGTGCCCTGCCTCATCGCGGTCGCGCAGGATGCGACCGGTAAGGCACACGCCAAGGCCCTCGCCTATGCGCACGGCATCGGCGGCACGCGCGGCGGCGTCCTCGAGACGACCTTCGCCGAGGAGACCGAGACCGACCTCTTCGGCGAGCAGGCCGTGCTGTGCGGCGGCGCCACGGAGCTGGTCGTCAAGGGCTTCGAGACTCTGGTCGAGGCCGGCTATCAGCCCGAGGTGGCCTACTACGAGTGCCTGCACGAGCTGAAGCTCATCGTCGACCTGCTGCACGAGGGCGGCCTGCGCAAGATGCACGAGTTCATCAGCGAGACGGCCAAGTACGGCGACCTGACTCGCGGTCCGCGCATCGTCAACGATCGGGTGAAGAACGAGATGCGCAAGGTGTTGAAGGAAGTGCAGACGGGCAAGTTCGCCCGGCAGTGGATCGAGGAGAACGCCAGCGGGCGCAAGAGCTACCAGAAGCTCCTCGAGAGCGACATCGACCACCAGATCGAGAAGGTCGGCGCGGCCTTGCGCGCCCGCATGCCCTGGCTCAACGAAAAACGCGCCTGAGACGAGACGTCACCCCGGAGATCGCTGTTATGGCTCCCCATCCTGACCGAGTGCTCATCTTCGATACCACCTTACGCGACGGGGAGCAGTCCCCGGGCTGCAGCATGACGCGCCCGGAGAAGCTGCGCGTGGCACGCGCGCTGGCGGAGCTGGGAGTCGATGTCATCGAGGCGGGATTTCCCGCTGCCTCCAAGGGAGACTGGGAGAGTGTGCAGGCGGTCTCGCGTGAGATCCAGGGGCCGATCATCGCCGGTCTCGCGCGCTGCAACCGCGAGGACATCGAGCTCTGCGCCCGTGCGCTCGCCGATGCGCCGCGGCACCGCGTGCACGTCTTCCTCGCGACCAGCGCCATCCACCGCCAGTACAAGCTCAACATGGCGCAGGAGGAGATCCTGCGCACGGCCATCGAAGGGGTGAAGCTCGCCCGCGAGCTCTGCGAGGACGTGGAGTTCTCTCCCGAGGACGCCTCGCGCACGGAGCTCGAGTTCCTGGCACAGGTGGTCGAGGCGGCCATCGAGGCCGGCGCGAGCACGGTGAACATTCCCGATACCGTGGGATACACGGTGCCGGATGAGTTCGCGGAGCTCTTCCGCTATCTGCGCAAGAACGTGCGCGGGATCGACCGCGTGCGGCTCTCCGTGCACTGCCACGACGATCTCGGGATGGCAGTCGCCAACAGCCTGACCGCGGTGGTGGCAGGCGCGCGGCAGGTGGAGTGCACCATCAACGGTATCGGCGAGCGTGCCGGCAACTGCTCGCTCGAGGAAGTGGTCATGGCACTGAAGACGCGTGCGGCGTTCTTCAACGTCACGACCAATGTCCAGACCAACCGCCTTTATCCGACCTCGCGGCTGGTCTCGAGCATCACCGGCATGACGGTTCCGCGCAACAAGGCTGTTGTCGGCGAGAATGCGTTCGCGCACGAGGCCGGAATCCACCAGCACGGCGTGCTGCGCCATCATTCGACTTACGAGATCCTTCGTCCCGAGGACGTCGGCCTCGCGCGCAGCAACCTCGTGCTGGGCAAGCACAGCGGCCGCCATGCTTTCCGTGACCGTGTGAAGGCGCTCGGATTCGAGCTCGACGAGGCGGAGCTCAACCGGGTATTCGAGGAGTTCAAGGCGCTCGCCGACAAGAAGAAGGAGCTGTTCGACGGCGACATCGAGGCGCTGGTGCTGCGTGCCGAAGGCACCGCGGCCGGACCCTGGAGCCTCACCAGCCTCGACACCATGGCGGCGAGCAACGCTCCCGCCACCGCAATGGTGCAGCTGCAGCATGTGGATGGCCGCACAGTGGAGCGCAAGGCATCGGGCGACGGTCCGGTCGATGCGGCCTTCAAGGCGATCGAGGCAGCGACCGGCATCGGCGTGATGCTGCGAAAGTTCGAGATCCGCGCCGTCACGGAGGGTGAGGATGCACAGGGCGAGGCAGTGGTCTACGTGGAGCACAACCAACGCAGCTACCGCGGCTCGAGCGTGAGCACCAACATCGTCGAATCGAGCACGCGGGCCTACCTCGAGGTGATCAACCGTATCGAGCTGGCGCAGGCCGGCACCCGCTCGCGCGAAGAGCGCAGCGCCTCGGCGCAAGCGGCCCAGGCGGCCCAGGCGGCGGTCTAGGGGCTGCCGATGGCTTCCTCCCCGCAGACGCTTTTCGAGAAAGTGTGGCGCCGTCACGAGGTGGTGGCGGAAACGCCCGACACGCCCGCGGTCCTTTATATCGACCTGCACCTCATTCACGAGGTCACCTCGCCGCAGGCTTTCACGGTATTGCGGGAGCGGGGACTCGAGGTGCGGCGGCCGGAGCTGACCTTTGCCACCATGGACCATTCCACGCCCACCCGCACGGAGCAGGTCTTCGGCGGCGCGCCGATAGCCATCGAGGCCGCCGCCCGGCAGGTCCGCGAGCTCGAGGTCAACTGCGCCGCCTTCGGCGTGGAGCTTCTGGGACTGCGGCACGCCCGCCGCGGCATCGTGCACATCATCGGGCCGGAGCTCGGTCTCACCCAGCCCGGCAAGACCGTGGTTTGCGGCGACAGCCATACGAGCACGCATGGGGCTCTCGGCGCGCTGGCGTTCGGCATCGGCACCACCGAGGTGGGCCACGTATTCGCCACGCAGTGTCTGCTGCAGAGAAAGCCACGCACGCTGGCCATCAATGTCAGCGGCAAACTGGCGGCTGGCGTGACGGCCAAGGATCTGATTCTTGCCATCATCGGCAGGATCGGGGTCGCCGGCGGCACCGGCCACGTCATCGAGTATCGCGGTGACACGATAAGCGCCCTCGACATGGACGAGCGCATGACGGTGTGCAACATGTCGATCGAGGCCGGCGCACGCGCCGGAATGATCGCGCCGGACGAGACGACTTACGCTTACCTTGCGGGCCGCCCGCGCGCGCCGCAGGGCGAGGCCTGGGAGAAGGCCCGTCGAGCAATGGCGGCAGCTTCCGAGCGATGCCGGCGCAACGTTCGACAAGGAAGTCGACATCGACGCCTCGGCTCTCGAGCCGATGGTCACCTATGGCACCAACCCCGGCATGGTCATGCCCATCTCGGGGTCGATTCCGCAGCGCCCGGGCGATGCGGTGTTCGCGAAATCCCTCGCCTACATGGGTTTCGAGCCGGGCCGTGCCGTCGCCGAGCAGCCGGTCAACGTGGTCTTCATCGGCAGCTGCACCAACGGGCGACTGTCCGATCTTCGTGCCGCGGCTTCAGTCCTGCGCGGACGCAAGGTGGCAGCGGGAGTGCAGATGCTGGTCGTGCCGGGCTCGCAGGAAGTCAAGCGCGAGGCGGAGGCGGAGGGCCTGCACCAGGTGTTTCTCGACGCGGGCGCCGAATGGCGTGAATCCGGCTGCTCCATGTGTCTGGGGATGAACGGGGATCTGGTGCCGAAGGGGCACTACGCCGTCAGCACCAGCAACCGTAACTTCGAGGGGCGGCAGGGAGTGGGTGCGCGCACCCTGCTCGCCAGCCCGCTGACGGCCGCGGCTTCCGCGGTCCGGGGACGAGTCACCGACCCACGCGAGTTGCTGTAGGGCCGACAATAGGAGCTGGCAGCATTGGATCCGATCAAGACTCTTCGCTCGCGCACCGTCGTGCTCGCCGCGAGCAACGTCGACACCGACCAGATCATTCCGGCGCGGTTCCTCACCACGACGACGCGCTCGGGCCTGGGCGCCAATCTCTTCGCCGACTGGCGCTACGGCGGCGATGGCGCGCCCCAGGCTGATTTCGTGCTGAACCGGCCGGAGGCGGCGGGCTGCGCGATCCTGGTCGCCGGCAACAACTTCGGCTGCGGCTCATCGCGCGAGCATGCGCCCTGGGCGCTCATGGACTACGGCTTTCGCGCGGTGGTGAGCACGGAGATCGCGGATATTTTCCGCGGCAACGCTCTGAAGAATGGCCTGTTGCCGGTCATCGTCGATCAGGCCACCCACGGCTGGCTGCTGGAGCATCCGGGCGCGGACATCACGATCGATCTGCAGAGCACGACTATCACGCTGCCGACGGGACAGGCGATTCGCTTCCCGCTGGAGCCGTTTGCGCGCTACTGCCTGACGAATGGAGTCGATGAGCTGGGATTCCTGCTCGGGCGCGATCAGGAGATCCGGGCCTATGAGGCGAGGTCGGGCGCATGAAAGCGAGAATTGCCGTTCTGCCCGGTGATGGGATCGGGCCGGAAGTGATGACGCAGGGAGTGCGCTGCCTGCGTGCCGTCGCGGAGGCCTACGGACATCAGTTTGAGCTCACCGAGCTGCCGTTCGGTGGCGCCGCCATCGATCTTACCGGCAACCCGTTGCCCGCAAGCACACTGCAAGCGTGTCTCGAGGCGGATGCTGTCCTGCTCGGGGCGATCGGCGGCCCCAAATGGTCGGCGCCGGAGGCGAAAGTGCGGCCGGAACAGGGGCTCCTGGGGCTGCGCAAGGCGCTGGGGGTGTATGCCAATCTGCGGCCGGTGACGGTGCACCCCGCCCTACTCTCTTCTTCTACCCTGAAGCCGGAAATCATCGAGGGCGTGGATCTCGTGTTCGTGCGCGAGCTGACCGGTGGAATCTACTTCGGCGAAAAGCGTCGGGATGCGCGGGCAGCTACAGACGTCTGCACTTACACGGTGGAGGAAGTCGAGCGCATCGTGAGGGTGGCGGCACGGCTGGCTCGGCAGCGGCGGCGCAGGCTGGTGTCGATCGATAAGTCGAACGTTCTCGAGACCTCGCGGTTGTGGCGTGAGGTGACCATCCGGTTGATGAAGGCAGAGTTTCAGGATGTGTCGCTCGAGCACATGCTGGTCGACTCGGCCGCCATGCACCTCATCCGGCGCCCGCGCGATTTCGACGTGCTGGTGACCGAGAATATGTTCGGTGACATCCTCACGGACGAGGCCTCGATGTTGGCAGGATCGCTGGGGCTGCTGCCGTCCGCTTCGCTTGGTGACGGCACCCGCGGCGTCTACGAGCCCATCCATGGCTCGGCGCCGGATATCGCCGGTCAGGGGATTGCCAACCCCTGCGGCATGATCCTCAGTATCGCCCTCATGCTCAGGCACTCCCTGCGGCTCGAGGCCGAGGCTGAAGCGCTGGAGCATGCCGTATCGCAAGCCATCGAGCACGGCACCCTCACTCCCGACATCGCCGGCGATCGCCGCAAAGCCTCATCGACTCAACAAGTTGGCGACGCCGTGCTGGGCAGAATTCGACGCGATCATTGATTCGCAGCGGTCCGCTGGGGTAGATTTCCACGATGGCTGAGACGCCGCCGACCGCCCCCTTGGATCTATCCGCTATCGAGGGGCTCGATACGGGCGCCCCGCCCTCCACGACGCCGGCACCGGCAGCCCAGCCGACCACCGCCGTGGTCGTATCACAGGATTCAGCTCTCGATGCCCGGCTGGTGCCGCAGCCGCGCGCGGCGCGCCTCGTCGAGGTGTCGAAACTCGGCGCCGAGGACCTCGAGGCGGCGAACCATTCCGCGGCGGCCATCGATTTCCGCAATACCGGCACCCTCCTGGCCCACGGTGACGGGGTTCTGGCCGTCATCGCGCAGGCCTCGCGCCAACTGCTGAGCGGCGTCCGACTGGGCGAGGCCGGCGAGGTCGGGCAGATCGCCGCCACGGTCATCGACGGAGTCAAGATCCTGCGCATTCAGGATCTGCAGGCCGAGGCGAAGGGCGGCCAGCCGGGCGCCCGCCATGGTCTCGTCGGCAAGCTTCTCGGCCTGGCGGCCGATGCGCACACCGCCCTCAAGGGCTTCCAGGAAAACCGCAAGAAATTTCTCGACCTGATGGATGCGGAGCAGGCGAAGGCCCGCAAGACCAAGGCGGATCTCACGGTCACGATCGGCCTGCTCGATCAGCAGGCGAATGCGATTCGTCAGAGCCTGCACCGACTCAAGGTCGAGATCGCCGCCGGTCAGATTGCGCTCGACCGGGGCGAGGACGAGCTCGAAGCGTTGCGGCAGCACGCGGTGGCGACCGGGGATCCGGCCGACGCGGCGGACGTGCTCGAGTTTCGTGGCGCACTCGCCAATTTCCGCGGCAAGATCGCCGAGATGCGCGAGAGCCTGGTCGGCTCGGCGATGCTCATTCCGATCATCGGCCAGACCAAGCAGGCCACGGAAACGCGCCTGATGAAGATATCGAACGGCATGTTGGTCGTGATACCACGGCTGATGGCCGTCGCGAGCCAGGCGGTCGTGCACGTGCAGATCCGGCACGCGGCCGACGAGGCCGCGAAACTCGATGAGGCGAGCCGGCAGATCAGCCTGCTGGCGGCCAAAGGGGCGCACGAGGCCGCGACCACGGCGGCACAAAGCCTCGGCGGCGACCCGCGCAACATCGACGTTCTGGCCCAGGTCGCTGACGAGGCCATCAAGACGATGAACGACGTCATCGACATCGAGCGCCAGGTCGCCGCCGGCGACCGCGAGCGCGAGGCGCGACTGACCGAGGTGCGCGATCGGCTGATCCGCGGCATGCAGGGCGTGAACCAGCGGGCCGTCGAGCAGGCGCCGCGCCCGTGAATGCCGAGGGGGGCGCCGCCGGCAACTTTGACCTCGAGGCGGCATGGCTCCGCCGCTTCCAGTCCGATGCCGAGAGCAACCTGCGGGCCTTCGCGCTCGCGCTGCGCGAGGCGATGCCCGAGCTCGTCACCGTCCAGGAGCAGCGCGGCCTGTTCGAGCGCCGCGGCCGGATTACCGGGGTTCAGATCGCCCTGGGCGAGCACCAGTACATCCTGCAGTTCGCCAACAAACGCTTACAGGCATCCATTGCGATGGTGGTGCGCGGGATCACCCTGAACACCAAACTCGTCGACCCGGCTGAGTGGTTCCGGCAGCTCACCGAGGAGACGCACAAGGCGTCCGAGCACGCGAAGAGCCTGAGTCAGTCGCTCACCAGTTTCATGGGGCAGTGATCGTGGGCATCTTCGACCGCTTCAAGGGACCTGACGCCGAGACGCTCGCGGCACGGGAAAGGGAGGCCGCCCTCCATGCTGAGATCGTCGCCGCGCTGCAGACCGGCCGAGTGCCGGCCCCGATGCGCGCCCGGCTCGAAGGCGCGCGCGCCGGCGCGCTGCCGTGGATTGCGACGCTGACACCTTCCGAGCTCTTGATCGTCCGCTCGCACGGCCTGCGGCCGATTGCGGCTGTCTCGGCGACCTGTTGGCTGCACTACGGCTTTTCGTGGACCGAAGGGCACTCTCAGGGCTGGCAGACCGCGCTGGAACGGCTCAGCCAGGAGGCGCAGGCCGCCGGGGCGAATGCGGTGCTCGACGTGAAAATGCGTACCGTCCCGATCTACATCGCGAACAGCATGGACTTCACGCTGGTCGGCACCGCCGTACACGTCGAAGGCCTGGAGCCGAGTGCCAAGCCCGTCATCGCCACCGTACCGGCGCTCGAATTCGTGCAACTGCTCGAGGCCGACGTCGTGCCAACGGGCATTGCGGTCGGCGCCCATTTCGAATGGATGAGTGACTGGCGCGGCAATGCGAGCGGCGTCGGATGGTGGAATAACGAGGCGACGCAGCTCTCGATGCTCTGGGAGGAAGTGCGCCAGCGCGCGCACGCTGACTTGCGTCGGAACGCCCAGGCGTACGGCAACGGCGTGCTGGCGCACGTGAATTTCAGCCAGATGTTCGAGCGCGAGGTCGAGCACCAACCGAAGCAATATCTTGCGCGACATATCGTCGTGGCCACCACGGTTGATGCGCGTCGGGGCGTGCCGATTCCACACGACATCAAGATGATGGTCGACATGCACGCGGGCGGCACACCTCTGACCGGCACCACGCCACACCATCAGTCCTACGGTATGAATGAATCTGAAGGGGCGATCTGATGAGCACCGAGATACCGGAACACGCAAAGGAGCGGCTGAAGGGACTGCGCAGTGCAGCGCATGCGAGCGGAGTGTTCACATCCGACTTCAGCGTCAACGAATTTCTGCTGGTGCGCAAAGCCGGGTTCGAGCCTATCGGCCTCTGCGTCGGCTCCTGCGTCTATCACGTTGGTATTCAGTACGGCAGCTGGAACAAGAACCAGGAGCTCGACGTCCTGTCGAAGGCGATGTATCACGCGCGCGAGCTGGCGCTGTCACGCATGCGCGCGGAGGCCTCGGCAATGGGTGCCGATGGCATCGTGGGGGTGAAGCTCACGATCAAACGCCTGGAGTGGGACGAGCACCTGCTGGAATTCATCGCGATCGGCACCGGCGTCGTGCATGGGGCCGGCCACAAAGGCTTTCGGGCCCATGACGGTGGACCGTTCACATCCGATCTCTCGGGCCAGGATTTCTGGTCGCTGCTGCATTCCGGCTACCGGCCGGTCGAGATGGTGATGGGCTCGTGCGTTTATCACGTCGCGCACCGCGGTGTGCTGGCCGGGCTGGGCACTGCAGGGCGCAACGTCGAGCTCGAGAATTTCACCTCCGCGATGTACGAAGCGCGCGAGATTGCGGTCGAGCGGATGCAGGCCGAGGCGAGTGCCGCCAAGGCCGAGGGCGTCGTCGGCGTCGACATCCACGAGGGCAGCCACGGCTGGCAGACCCATGTGATCGAATTCTTCGCGATCGGTACCGCCGTCCTGCCGCTGGAGCAGGAGATCGCACCCGAGAAGATCGCCGACCCCATCATGGTGCTGTCGGTCAACGACTGAAACGGGGGCCAGCGCAGGCTCATAATGCCCCCTGCGCGAAGCTGTTGACTAGGAAACTGCGCATCTTGTTTCCTAGGAAACAAGATGCGGCCCCCCTGCTCAGCAGGCGGCGGCTAGCACTTCTTCTCGGTCCGGCCGCGCGGCCGCGGCGCGCTCCAGGCCGGCGGCGAGATCAGCCTGGAGATCTTCGAATGCCTCGATACCGATGGAGAGGCGGATGAGACCATCCACGAGGCCTGCCTTCAAGCGCGCCGCCGGATCCATTGCGGCATGAGTCATGGTCGCCGGATGAGCGATGAGACTTTCGACGCCGCCCAGGGATTCCGCCAGCGAGAAGCAGATGAGCTCGGAGCAGAAGGCCCTGACGGCATCGTGTCCGCCCTCGAGCTCCAGGGTGATGATGGCGCCGTAGCCGCGCTGCTGGCGGCGGGCGAGCTCGTGGTCTGGATGGGTCGAGAGGCCCGGATAATAAACGTGTTTGACGCCGGGTTGCCCCACGAGCCATTCCGCGAGCCCGGTGGCATTGCGGCCATGATGCTCGAGACGAGCATGCAGCGTGCGCAGGCCCCTGAGCGTCAAATAGCTGTCGAAGGGCGCGCCTGTGATGCCCAGACAATTGGCCCACCACACGAGCTGCTCGTGCTGCTCCTTGGTGCGGGCCACTACCGCGCCGCCTACCACGTCGCTGTGCCCATTCAGGTACTTCGTCGTCGAGTGGACGACGAGATCCGCGCCCAGAGTCAGCGGCTGCTGCCAGGCGGGCGAAAGGAACGTGTTGTCGACCACCACGAGCGCACCGGCCGCGTGTCCGAGCGCGGCGAAATACTCGATGTCGGTAATGCGCAGCAGCGGATTGCTCGGGGTCTCGATCCAGAGGAGCGCGGTCGGCTGGGCGAGAGCGGCCTTGACGGCTGCGCGATCGCCGAAATCGACGAACTCGACATCCCGCTCGCCCCGGCGCCGCCAGGCGTCGAACAGCCGATAAGTGCCGCCATAGCAGTCGTGAGGAGCCACGATGCGCGCCCCCGCCGGAATGAGGTAGCCGACGAGCGTCACCGCGGCCATGCCCGTCGCTGTCACGACTGCGCCGACACCCAGCTCGAGCTCAGCGATCGCCTCGCCGAGCAGGTCGCGCGTCGGGTTGCCGGAGCGCGTGTAGTCGTAATGGCGCTTCTCGCCGAACCCCCGGAACGCGAAGGTCGAAGTCAGGTGGATCGGCGGCACCACCGCTCCGGTGGCATCGTCACATTCGAGGCCGGCGCGCACCGTGTGGGTAACCTGGTGGGCGGCATGGCGGCGTGTCAGTTTGGTCATGGCTCAGTTGCTCTCCAACGCCGCGGCGAATACGCCGCGAAGCTGCTGTGATTCCTTCAGGAAGGCGTCGTGCCCGTAGATCGAAGAGATTTCGTGGAAGCGGCCGGCGCCCAGGCGCGCCACCATGCCGCGGACGTCCGCGACCGGGACGAGCTGGTCCTCGCGGACGGCGATCGCGATCGTCGGGATGAAGATGCGGCTCGCATCGACCCGATGCAGGTCGATGGATTCCGACAGACAGACGAAGGACTCGGGCCGATGGCGCGCCGCGTAATCGCGGCCGCGCGCCAGGAGATAGCGCTCGATCGGAAAGACGAACCGGTCGGACTCGTGCGCGGGCGGCCCGCTGAACCGCGCCGCGAGCTCCTCGCTGCTGCGATAGGTCGACATCGCGAGCGCTCGCGCCAGCTTGAGTCCGTCGCTGCCGCGGCCGCTCGCGACCGTCAACCGCACGATCTCCCGTTGCACGCTGCGCCAGGCGGTCGCGAGCGGATGGGGCCGGTCCGTGGCACAAAGCACGATCAGCCGCCCTGCCCGCTCCGGATATCGCTCGCCGAAAGCCAGCGCCACCATGCCGCCATAGGAGCCGCCGGCGATCGCGCGCAGTGCCACGATGCCGAGGTGATTGAGGAGCCGCACGAGGAGCTCGGCCTGGTCATAGCTCGAGATGCTGGGGAACGACTCCCCGGACCGCGGGCCGGTCGTCTCCCCGCTGCCGCCCAGGTAGTCGAAGCTGAGGACGCGGTAGCGGTGGGTATCGAGCGGCCGGGCGGGTCCAGCGAATTCCGACCACCAACCGCTGTGGTCACGGTCGCCGAGACATACGTACCGGCTCGCGGAAATTCCGCCCAGTGCGCATACCACCGGAGCATTGGCGGCTCCGACCAGGCGCCAGCCGAGGCGCGCTCCGGTCAACCGTCCGCCGTGATGGAGAGCGAGCTCGCCCGGGATTTCGAGCACCCCCTCGCGTACCGTCGGCTCGGCGGCCGGCAGCACGGGCGCACGCATGCGCCTCCCGACGAGTACGCCCTCCTCGTGGAGGCGACCCTCAGGGGTGATCAGCACCGGCTCGTTCATGAAAGCTCCGCATTCCTCTGGCTCGGTCTCACCAGAGCCCTCCTGCGGAGCGCCCGCCAGGACTGGCGGGTTCGTCGCGTCCATCCCGATCGCGCCAAGGTCACGGCGCGGCAAGGCTACGCTAACTCGCTCATCTGTCGATCGGGCTGCGGGCGCCAAAGCGCGGCGCGGCTGCGATCGCAGGAGTTGGCACCTTTCCAGGATGGTTAGTCCTGTCGGTTGCCCCGGCGTCTAAGGGCCTAATCCCTCAGCCGGTCTCGATGAGTGCGGGCAGTTTATGGTGCGGGTGCGCAACGCGTCAAGTTTTGTGATAATGTATTAGCACGCTATTACGTCAGCACGTCATGAAAACTCATCGCAGCCTCACGCCCCGCCAGGAGGCGCTCGCAGAGCGCAACCTCTATACCGCCATCGCGACCCTGCGCGACGCTGAGGAGGTACGCGCTTTCCTGCGCGACCTCTGCACGCCGGCAGAACTGCAGGCGATGGCGGATCGTTGGTCCGTCGTGGACCATCTCGGCCGGGGGGTGCCCTACCGGGAGATCCACCGCCTGACCGGCGTCAGCGTCACGACCATCGGTCGCGTGGCGCGCTTCCTTGCCGCGGGCAACGGTGGTTATGCGCTCGCCGTCTCCAGGCTGGACAAGCCGCGGGCGCAGCCGGAGGCGCCCCGCCATGGATGAGCTGCGCCTGAAGCTTGCGATCCAGAAGTCCGGGCGGCTGACCGATCCCTCCCTCGACCTGCTGGTGCGCTGCGGCCTGAAGATCTCGCGCGGCAAGGATCAGCTGATGGCGTATGGCGAGAACATGCCGCTCGATGTGCTGTTCGTGCGCGACGACGACATCCCCGACCTCGTGCAGGAGGATGTCTGCGATCTCGGCCTCGTGGGCCGCAACGTGCTCGAGGAGAAGCGGCTGGAGCTCGCCGCGCGCGGCCATCCGGCGCGCTTCCAGCAGGTGCGCACGCTGGATTTCGGCCGCTGCCGTCTCGCGCTCGCCGTGCCGGAGGGCACGTCATTCGAAGGGGCGCGGACGCTGCGGGGCAAGCGCATCGCGACGACTTACCCCTACCTTCTCGAGCAGTACCTGCGCGAACGCGACATCGTCGCGGACATCGTCACGCTTTCCGGCGCCGTGGAGATCGCGCCCCGCTTGGGCAGGGCCGATCTCATCTGCGATCTCGTGTCCACCGGCTCGACTCTCGCAGGCCAATCACCTGCGCGAAGTCGAGACCGTGCTGGAGAGCCACGCCGTGCTCATCCGCACCCCGCTCGATCTGCCGCCCGACAAGGACGAATGGGTGCAGCGGCTGCTCATGCGCATCGATGGCGTGCAGCAGGTGCGCGAGAGCAAGTACATCATGCTCCATGCGCCGCGCGCCGCGCTCGCCGAAATCCGCAAGCTCCTGCCGGGCAGCGAGTCACCGACCATCATTCCGCTCGAGGGCTTTCCCGACAGAGTGGCGGTCCACGCCGTCTGCCGCGAGAACGTCTTCTGGGAGACGCTGGAAAGCTTGAAGAAGGCAGGCGCCAGCGCGCTGCTCGTGTTGCCGGTCGAAAAGATGCTGGCCTGAGCGATGCGCATCCTCGACTGGGAAACGCTCTCCGCCGGCGAGCGCCGTGCGGCGCTCGCGCGCCCCGCCCAAGCGGCCCGCGACGACGTGGAGACGCTCGCGCGCGAGGTTATCGCCAACGTCCGCGCCGGTGGTGATGAGGCGCTACGCGCCTACAGCCGGCGTTTCGACGGCGTCGAGATCCAGACTCTCGCGGCAAGCCCGGAAGAATTCTCGCAGGCCGAGCGAACGCTGACATCGGAGCAGCGCGCCGCACTCGAGCGCGCGATAGACAACGTCGAGCGGTTCCATCGCGTGCAGCAACCCGAAACTCTGACGCTCGAGACAATGCCGGGCGTGCGCTGTGAGCGAGTCATCCGGCCGATCTCTGCTGTCGGTCTCTACGTGCCTGCCGGATCCGCGCCCCTGCCCTCCGCGGTAATCATGTTGGCGGTGCCGGCGCGCATCGCTGGCTGCCCGCGGCGGGTGCTCTGCACGCCGCCACGCCGCGACGGCCGGGCCAATCCGGCGGTGCTCGTCGCGGCCAGGCTCTGCGGCATCGATTCCGTATACAAGGTCGGCGGCGCACAGGCCATCGCCGCGATGGCGTACGGCAGTCAGACTGTACCCAAGGTCGACAAGATCTTCGGACCGGGCAACGCCTGGGTGACGGCCGCCAAGCAGGTCGTGGCGGCCGACCCGGCAGGTGCGGCCTGCGACATGCCCGCGGGTCCCTCGGAAGTGCTGGTGATCGCAGACGAGAGTGCACGCGCGGAGTTCGTCGCCGCGGATCTGCTCGCCCAGGCCGAGCACGACGCGCAGGCGCAGGCGATTCTGCTGACGCCGAGCCGCGCGCTCGCCGAGCAGGTGGCCGCCGAGATTGCAAGCCAGACGAGCACCCTGTCGCGCCAGGCGATCCTGCAGCAGTCGCTCGCCAGCAGCCGCTGCATCGTCGTGAGGGATCTCGAAAGCGCCCTCGAAGTCGCCAACGAGTACGCCGCAGAGCACCTGATCCTGGAGGTGCGCGAGCCGCGCCGCTGGCTCGAGAAGGTGGTCAGCGCGGGCTCGGTATTCCTCGGCGCCTGGTCGCCGGAGCCGATGGGCGATTACTGCTCGGGCACCAACCACGTGTTGCCGACTTACGGCTATGCGCGCGCCTACAGTGGCCTCTCGGTGCTCGACTTCGTCAAACGGATCACCGTGCAGGAACTCTCGCCCGAGGGCCTGCGCTCCCTGGGCCCCGTCGCCGTCACCCTGGCGCGGCTCGAGGGACTCGACGCGCACGCCGGCGCCGTGACGCGTCGGCTCACGGCTCTCGCTGCGGAGAGCGCCACGGCGCCGCTGTCTGGGAGCACACCGTGAGCTGGGTTCAGGAGCTGGCACGACCTGACATCGTGGCGCTCAAGCCTTACGAGCATGCCTCCTGGGAGCCGAGCCTAGAGCGGCTGCATGCCAACGAGCTGCCGTGGCGCCCGGCGGACGATGACTCGCGCGCCGGACTCAACCGCTACCCGGAGCCGCAACCGCGGGCGCTGGTCGAGTGCCTGGCGCAACTCTACGCGGTGACTCCGGCCTCAGTCCTCGTGGGGCGCGGGAGCGATGAGGCGATCGATCTGCTGACGCGGGCCTTCTGCCGCGCCGGCTGCGATGCGGTGCTCGTGTGCCCGCCAACATTCGGTATGTATTCGGTGAGCGCGCGGATCCAGGGCGCGGAGGTCCTGCAGGTGCCGCTTCTTGCGGCGGACGGGTTCGCGCTCGATGAGCAGGCTCTGCTCGACCATTGCAGCGCGGCCGTCAAGCTGATCTTTCTCTGCTCCCCCAACAACCCGACCGGAAACCTGCTCGACGAGGCTGCGATCCTGCGGATCGCACGCCGTCTGGCCGGACGCGCGCTGGTGGTCATCGATGAGGCCTACATCGAGTTCGCCACACGACCGAGCCTCGCGCGGCTCGTGGCGGAGCTGCCCAACCTCGCGATCCTGCGCACGCTGTCCAAGGCTTATGGTCTGGCGGGCGCACGCTGCGGCGCACTCGTCGCCGACCCGGAGATCATCGCCCTGCTGCGCAAGATCATTCCGCCGTACGCCATACCGCAGTTGACCCTGGAAGCGGTCCTCGACCGCCTGACACCCGAGGCTCGCGCCGAGTCGCGGGCCCGCCTCGAGGTGTTGCTTGCGGAGCGCGAGCGGCTCTTGCGGGCGCTGCCCCGGCTGGCAGGCATCAGCAGAATCTGGCCGAGCGCCGCCAACTTCGTGCTCGCGGAATTCGCGGATGCCGGAGCGGCCTTGGCGCGCGCCCGCGAAGCGCGCCTCCTGGTTCGCGATGCGCGCGGCTATCCAGGACTCGGACGCGCGCTGCGCATCACGGTTGGAACACCGGAGCAGAACAGTCGCTTGCTGGAGGCGTGGTCGTGACCGGTCCCGCGGCGACGCTCTTCATCGATCGTGACGGTACATTGGTGGAGGAGCCGGCGGACGAGCAGGTCGACTCTCTGGAGAAAGTTCGCTTCATGCCTGGGGTTTTCGCCGCCCTGACGGACCTCCTGCACCACGGTTATCGCCTGGTGATGGTCACCAACCAGGACGGCCTCGGGACCGACTCCTTCCCGCAGGCGGCATTCGAGCAGCCGCAGCAGTTCATTCTCGAGGCGCTGCGCTCGCAGGGAATCGAGTTCGATGCGGTCTTCGTCTGCCCGCACCGCAAGGACGACGGCTGCGGCTGTCGCAAGCCCAACACCGGCCTGGTGGCGGAATACATTCCCGCGAGCGGTGTGGATCTGTCTACCAGCGCGGTCGTGGGTGATCGCGATACGGACCTGCAGTTCGCTGCCAACATCGGAGTGCGCGGCGTGCGGGTGCGCCGCCACGGAACCCCGGATGAGACGTGGCCCGCGGTCGTCAAGGCACTCACGACCCGCCGTGCCCAGGTTAGCCGGCGCACGCGGGAAACCGAGATCGACGTTCGCGTCAACCTCGACGACACCTCTCCGATCCGCATCGCCACCGGCATCGGGTTCTTCGATCACATGCTGGAGCAACTCGCCAAGCACGGCGGCTTCGCGCTCGAGCTCACCTGCAAGGGCGACCTCGAGATCGACGAGCATCACACCGTGGAGGATTGCGGGCTCGCGCTCGGGGAAGCCCTGCGGCGGGCGCTCGGATCGAAGGTCGGCATTGCGCGCTATGGCTTCCTCTTGCCGATGGACGAGGCGCAGGCGCAGGTCGCCATCGATCTCTCCGGGCGCGCGTTCGCCCAGTTCTCCGGGCGCTTCAACCGCGAGGCGGTGGGCGGCCTGCCGACGGAGCTGGTGCCGCACTTCTTCCGCTCGCTGGCGGAGTCTCTCGGTGCCGCGGTGCACGTGAGCGTCACGGGAGAGAACAGCCATCACATGATCGAGGCCTGCTTCAAGGGCGTCGGCCGCGCGCTCCGCCAGGCGTTGCGGCGGGAGAGCCGCGAGCTGCCGAGCACGAAGGGAGTGTTGTGACCGAGGCCGTGATCATCGACAGCGGCGGCGCCAACCTCGCTTCGCTGCAATTCGCGCTCGAGCGGCTGGGCGCGCGAGCCGTCGTGAGCAGCGACGCGCGGGCGATCGCGGCCGCGCCGCGAGTTCTGTTGCCGGGAGTGGGATCGGCGGCGGATGCGATGCAGCGGCTGCGCCGCTCCGGCCTGGCGGAACTGCTGCCGACGTTGCGCCAGCCGGTGCTCGGCATCTGTCTCGGGATGCAGCTGCTCTTCGAGCGCTCGGCAGAAGGGACGACCGAGTGCCTGGGTGTCCTACCGGGGACGGTGCGGCGACTCGAGGCGGCGCCGGGGCGGCCGGTGCCGCACATGGGATGGAATCAACTCATGGACCCGACGCGAGGACCCGCTGCTCGAGGGGATCGAGCCGGGCGAGTATTTCTATTTCGTGCACGGCTATGCCGTGCCGACCTCGGACGTGACGCTTGCCCAGGTGGAATACGGAGAAGCGCTTTCCGCGGCCGTCAGGCACCGCAACTTCTGGGGAACTCAGTTTCACCCCGAGCGGTCGGCGTCCGCCGGAGCGCGGCTCCTCGGCAACTTCCTCAGACTGAATTGAGCGCACGGAGGTCACCCGGCTCATGTTGTTGATTCCTGCAATCGATTTGCGCGGCGGCCGTTGCGTGCGCCTGTACCAGGGCGATTTCGCGGCGGAGACTCGCTACGACTACTCACCGCGCGAGCTATTGGAGAAGTACCGTGCGCTCGGGCGCTTCCTGGGTACACGTCGATCGACCTCGATGGGGCACGGGACGGTGTGTTGGCGAATCGGGAAGTGATCGTCGATCTTGCGTCGCAGACGGGGACTCAGACTGCAGGTAGGCGGCGGCGTCAGGTCGCCCGAAGTCATCGAGGACCTCATCTCGAGCGGGGTCGAGCGGGTCGATTGTCGGCAGCGCGGCGGTGGAGCGGCCGGACGAGGTCATCGACTGGGCGAGCCGCTTCGGAGCAGATCGCATCTGTCTGGCGCTCGACGTTCGCCACGATCCGCACGGGGAGCCGCAGGTGCGCACTCGCGGCTGGAGATCGGGAACCGCGATCTCTCTCTGGGAGGCACTCGCGCTCTATCCGGCGGCGGCGGTGCGTCACGTGCTCTGCACCGACATCGAGCGCGACGGCGCGCTCACCGGACCCAACCTGGAGCTCTATCGCAGCGCCGTCCAGCGCTTTCCGCGCATCGCCTGGCAGGCCTCGGGCGGCGTGCGGGATGCCGCCGATCTCGCGGCACTCGCCCGGATCGGCGCCACCGCGGCGGTGAGCGGCAAGGCCCTGCTCGAAGAGCGCATCAGACCCGAGGAGCTGCGACCATTCTTGCCCGACGTATCATTCCCTGCCTCGACGTCCGCGACGGCCAGGTCGTAAAGGGTGTGCGCTTCCGCGACCACCGGGTCGTGGGCGACATCATGGAGCTGGCGGCGCGCTACCGCGACGAGGGCGCGGACGAGCTCGTCTTCTATGACATCACTGCGAGCCCGGAGCGGCGCTCCGTGGATCGTGGCTGGGTCGGGCGAGTCGCGCAGGTGCTGGACATTCCGTTCTGCGTGGCCGGCGGCATCCGCTCCGTGGCTGACGCCGAGGAAGTCCTCAACGCCGGCGCCGAGAAGATATCGATCAACTCGCCGGCTCTCGCCGATCCTGACCTCATCGAAGCTCTGAGCGGCCGCTTCGGCTCGCAGTGCGTCGTCGTCGGCATCGACAGCCAGCTCACGAGCGACGGGTACCGCGCCTACCAGTTCACCGGCGATCCTGAGCGCACCCGCGAGTCAGGCCGCGACGTGCTCAACTGGGTGCGGGAGGTGCAGGATCGCGGCGCGGGGGAGATCGTGCTCAACTGCATGGGCAGCGACGGCGTACGCCGCGGCTATGACATCGAGCAACTGCACGCGGTCCGCGAGATCTGCCACGTGCCACTCGTAGCTTCGGGCGGCGCGGGTACGGTGGAGCACTTTACTGCGGTGTTTCGCCATGCCGGCGTCGATGCCGCGCTGGCCGCGAGCGTCTTTCATACGGGCACCATCGCCATTCCCGACCTCAAGCGTGCGCTGCGTGCTGAAGGCATCGAGGTGAGACTATGAACCAGACAGCGGCGCCCGGCGCCCCGCTCGCTCTCGCGGACATCGGGACACTCGACTTCGACAAGACCGGCGGTCTCCTGCCCGCGATCGTCCAGCACGCGCAAAGCGGCGCCGTACTGATGTTGGGCTACATGAATCGCGACGCCCTGCGTGAGACGCTGACGCGCCGGCGCGTCGTCTTCTTCAGTCGCAGCCGCCAGTGTCTGTGGGAGAAAGGCGAGACCTCCGGCCACACCCTGAGCCTCGTCGGTGTGCGCACCGACTGCGACCGGGACACGCTGTTGGTCACCGCCCTGCCCGCCGGCCCGGTTTGTCATACGGGCACCGCCACCTGCTTCGGCAACGACGCCCCCGCCGGCCTGACCTTTCTCGGCGCCCTCGAATCCGTCATCGCGCAGCGCATTGCCGAGCGCCCGGAGGGAAGCTACACGGCGCGGTTGTATTCCGCAGGTCCGAAACGCATCGCGCAGAAGGTCGGCGAGGAAGGCCTCGAAGTTGCGCTCGCCGCGGTGGCGGAGACGGACGACAAGCTCGTCGCCGAGTCCGCGGACCTGATCTATCACCTCCTCCTGCTCCTGAAGAGCCGCGGCCTGAGCCTGGAGCGCGTAGCGGCAGAGCTCGAGGCACGCCACTCCGAGCGCAGCGCGGCCGCCACAGCCAGGGATTGAGTCCGCAGGAACACTCCCGCCGCGCAGGAACGAATCTTGGTCTACAGCTCAGGGCCTCGCCTGAGGTGCCGTTCCTTGGGGTACCCACAGTCTCATGCGCATTCTTGCCCTGCTCGCCGTCATGG
Source organism: uncultured Pseudomonadota bacterium (assembly GCA_963812925.1). Lineage (GTDB taxonomy): Bacteria > Pseudomonadota > Gammaproteobacteria > Steroidobacterales > Steroidobacteraceae > 13-2-20CM-66-19. The sequence goes on from CAWEXF010000019.1 coordinate 161,848, forward strand.
TCGTGGGACTCGCCGCCTGCGCGCACGTCCCGATCGTCAGCGAGCGGCAGCTGCAGCAGGAGGCCGCTGGCACCCAGTCGATCCGCGTCTACGGCACCCGGGGCCCACTGTCGGCGCGCCAGGCCAGCAGAGTTCTTGCGCGCGTGGCGGCCCAGGCGCCGAACGCCGACGCACTGGAGCGCCACCTTGCGGTGGAGCAGATCGTAGCGAAGGGTCCTCTCTACGCCGGTAATAGCGTCCGCGTTCTGCAGGACGGCGCCGCGACCTTTCCTGCGATGTTCAGCGCCATTGCCGGCGCGAAGCAGTTCCTCGACATCGAGTACTACATCTTTCAGGACGTGCAGAGCGGCGGTCGCGATCTCGGCGATCTGCTGGTTCAGAAGAGCCGCGCTGGCGTGCATGTACGCGTCATTTATGACGCCGTCGGGTCTCTCGGCACACCCGCATCCTTCTACGACAAGCTGCGCGCCGGCGGAGTGCAAGTCGTGCAGTACAACCCGATCAATCCTCTAAAGGCACGCACGCACTACTCTCCCAACGACCGTGATCATCGCAAGATTCTCGTAGCGGACGATGAGATCGGGATCGTCGGCGGCGTCAATCTCAGCACGGACTACGAAAGCGCCCCGTCCCTCAGGCCCGGGATTGCCCCCAAGACAACGCCCGCTGGCGGTCATCCGGTATGGCACGACACCGACCTGGAAATTCGGGGGCCGGTGGTGCCGGTGCTCGCGCGCCTCTTCAACGGCCACTGGCGCGAGCAGAAGGGGCCCCCGCTCGCAGCGGTCACCATACCTCCCAAACATGCGGCGGGTACGCAGATCATTCGTGTGATCGGCAGCAGCCCCTCGAAGCTCAAGACCCGGTATTACACGACGGTGCTGACAGCCATACGGACTGCGCAAAGCAGCGTCTGGATGACCGCAGCCTACTTCGTTCCAACGTACCAGGAACTGCGCGCGCTGAAACGCGCCGCGCAACGCGGCGTCGACGTCCGAGTCATCCTGCCCTCACAAAGTGACGAAACCGAGGTCCTCGCTGTACAGCGCTCCTACTACGCCGGCCTGCTGCGGGCAGGTGTGAAGGTCTATGAGCGCAGTGCCGGCATCATGCATTCGAAGACCGTAGTGGTCGACGGCGTCTGGTCGCTCGTCGGCTCCTCCAACTTCGACCAGCGCAGTGTTCTGTTCAACGACGAAGTCGACGTCATCGTTCTAGGCAGCGAAGCCGCCGACCAGCTCCGCAAGGGCATGACGGCTGACATGCAGCACGCGCGACGGGTCGACTGGAAATTTGTGCGCCAGCAAGGCATCGGGCAGCACCTGAAAGCTTGGTTCTGGCGCCTGTGGCAGCGGCTGCTGTGATTTCTAGTTCGGGTCGAGCGCGACGGCCTTCTCTTCCGCCGTGTAAGCCTCGTCATTGCGCCCCTGCGCACGCAACGACGCGGCGATCAGTTGCCACGCGCCCGCCTGCGCGCGCGGATCGCCGCTGGCCAGATACAGTGCTTTGCGCCCCATGCCGTAAGCCTGCGACGGGTTGCCCGCGAGAATGTTCTCCCGGCCCAGCTCGATCCACACCAGCGGATTGCGCGGCTCGATGCTCAACGCCCGCTCCAGGTTCTCCGCCGCCAATCCGAAGTTGTGGCTCTGCTCCTGCGTGTGCGCGTCGCCGACCAGCGCGGACGCGGCCGGTCCGAGCGTGAACTCCTGCTGTTGCGGCGCCTGCTGCTCCGGCGGCGGGGGTGGCTGCGCTCCCGGGGGCACCGCGGGCTGCGAGGCAGATGGAGGTGGCGGCGCCTGTTGCGCCTGGGACGGCGAATTGGCGGGGGGGCTCTCGGAAGTGAACGACGGCGGTGGATTCAGCAGCGCGCAGCCCGTCAGCACCCCACCGAGCACCAGGGCACTCACCATCAGTTTCATTTGACGTCAAACTCCCTCAATGCACCAGCCGGTGCAGCAACTGCCCGGCCCGTTGAAACAACGTCTCAGCCGTGGTTCCGGTCCCACAACCCGGCATCGGCGGCACCTGCGTCCCCGTGGGTAGTGCCACCTGCACCGGCACTGCGCCCGGGCAACCAGGCTGCGCTCCCAGGCCCGTCAGGTAATCGATCCATGTGTCCGTCACCCCCTCTGGCGGCGGCATGACGAACGAGGTGGTGCCGAGCGATGCCATCAGATGTGCCCAGACCGGCAGTGCGCCCTCCGAGCCCGTCAGTCCGGTGGGCTGGTAGTGGTCGTATCCTATCCAGACCACCGCGAGCTGCCCTCCCGAGAACCCGGCGAACCAACTGTCGCGGTCCTGAGAGGACGTGCCGGACTTCCCGGCGGTCACGAGCCCCGGCGGCAGGACGCTCAAGGCCGGAACTCCTGTGCCGTGGGTCATGACTTGCTCCATCATGCTCTGGACTTCATAAACCTCCGCTGAAGGCGCGACCTGATTCACTTGCAGCGGAAACGCCTTGAGCGGCTTGCCGTCCGCGCTGACGACCGCCCTCACCGCCCGCAGCGGCGTACGGAATCCGCCGTTTGCGATCCCGTTGTAGAGCTGCGCAACCTCGAGAGGCGGAATGTCGATGGACCCCAGGAGCATCGCCGGCACCTGATCCGGCGCCCGCTGCAGGCCGAACCGCTGCAGCGTGGCGGAGACCTTGTCGAGCCCGATGTCCATGCCGACGCCCACCGTCGCATCATTCATCGACTCCGCGAGCGCGCGCACCACGGGCACCGGCCCGTAATTGCGGCGCGTGAAGTTCTCCGGGCGCCAGTAGCGACCGTTCGCGAGCTTGATGCTCACCGGCTGATCCTGGATCACGGTGGCGGCGTTGTAGCGCCCTGTCTCGAGGGCCGTCAGATAGATGAAGGGTTTGATGAGCGAGCCGATGGAACGGTTTGCATCCAGCGCGCGATTGAAGCCGTCGAAGTCGACGTTACGTCCGCCGACGATCGCAAGCACGTCACCACTCTGTGGTGAAGTGACGACGACCGCTCCTTCCAGCTTCGCATTGACGCGATGGCGGAGATGCCGTTTGTCCAGCACGAGCAGCTCCGCGTCCAGGGATTGCTCTGCCAGCTCCTGCACACGGGGATCGAGGCTGGTGTAGATACGAAGGCCGGCCTCCGTGAGCTCTTTCACCGGGTACTCGCTCTGTAGCGTCCGGCGCACGAGGTCGAGGTACGCCGGATAGTAGGCGCCCGAGGCGCCAGCGGTGACACCGAGAGGCTGACGCTGCGCAATCTGCGCGTCGTCGGGTTTGATGACGCCCTGCTGCGCCAGGATCTGCAGCACCAGGTTGCGCCGGGCGAGCGTCCGCTGCGCATGACT
>CAWEXF010000020.1:0-57259 GCA_963812925.1 uncultured Pseudomonadota bacterium
TCCGTTGCAGACGCTTGCGCATGGTTGCCTCGGTCATTCCGGCGGCTTCCGCGAGACGGGCAAGTGACCAACCGCCGTGATACCGCCGGTCGCAAATGCGACGCTCCTCGGCGCTCAGCGTGAGCAGGGCTGCCGCCAGACGATGCCTCTGTGCGTCGGACCAACGCTTCTCCGTCTCATCGAGCACCGGCGTGCTCACGACATCGTCCAGGTCGAGCAGTGTGACGCGGCGGACACGGCGCAAGTTGAGCGCGGCGCTGATCACGATCCGACGCAGCCAGCCCCGGAAGGCGGCCGGGTCTTCCAGATCCCCGATCCTCCGGTAGGCGCGCAGATAGGCCTCCTGAACCGCGTCCTCGGCGCCCGCGGGATCGCGCAGCACGCTCGCCGCAACGGCCAGCGACATCGCCTGGGTGGCCTGAACGAGCCTGCCGTAAGCCGCCACGTCACCGGCTCGAGCTGCCGTGACGAGCTCGCTGATTCCGTCGGCTTCGCAAGTCCTGTTCATGGGTCACCTAAAGACACGTCATTCCCCAAAACGTGACAGGGCAGGCAGGACAAAACGATCATACTTCGCGGAGTGCTATGATGTCCGTCAGCCATGGTCGGGTTGTAATGAGAGGCGTCAGATGCTCGAGCCCCGTCGTCACCTCAAGCATGCCGCATGGGTCGCCATGGCGGGCACCCTGCTGGTTCTCAGCGGCTGCGGCATCAATACCATCCCCACCTACAAGCAGCAGGTCGATGCCAGCTGGAGCCAGGTACTGAACGAGTACCAGCGCCGCACGGACCTGATTCCGAACCTGGTGGCGACCGTCAAGGGCTACGCCGCCCATGAGGCGGACGTCCTCGAGGCGGTCACCGAGGCTCGTGCCAAGGTGACCCAGACCCAGATCCCGTCGGACATTCTCACCAACCCGAAGGCATTCCAGGCGTTCGAGCAGAACCAGGCAACCCTGGGCGGCGCGCTGTCGCGCCTCATGGTGGTGACCGAGAACTACCCCAACCTCAAGGCCGACCAGAACTTCCTCACCCTGCAGGCCCAGCTCGAGGGCACCGAGAACCGGATCGCCGTGGCGCGCCGCGACTACATCCTCGCGGTGCAGCAGTACGACACCGAGCTCACCACCATCCCGGGCCGCTGGTACCACTCGCTCTTCTACGGCAGTTATCAGCAGGTCCAGAACTTCACGATCTCGGAGCAGGCGCAGCAGGCTCCCCAGGTGAAGTTCTAGAGGCCGAGCCGTGACCGCAAGGCTGACGGCGCGCACAGCCCATTGGCCAGGCTGGCTGCTTGCCTCGCTGCTCATGCTCGCGGCGGTCCCCGCCTCTTTGGCGCAGAACTCGCTCGATGCGGGCATGCCGCCCTTTCCCGCGCTGACGGGCCCCGTCGTGGACGATGCGCACCTCCTGCCCCAGGATGTGTTCGATCAACTGTCCCAGAAGCTCGCTGCCTATTCCCAGGCCAACGGCACACAGCTGGTCGTAGTCACACTTCCAACCCTCAACGGCTATCCCATCGACTACTACGGATACCAGCTGGGACGCCACTGGGGCATCGGTCAGAAGGGTAAGAACAACGGCGTGCTGCTCGTCATCGATGTCAAGGAGAGGCAGGCGCGCATCGACGTGGGCTATGGGCTCGAAGGCACCCTCACGGACGCACAAAGCGTCCTGATCATTCACAACGTCATTGCGCCGCACTTCCGTACAGGCGATTACGCCGGCGGCATTACCGCCGGAACCGATGCAATCCTATCGGTGCTGGGCGGTAAGCAACTCGCGGTCCAGCAACAGCAGGTCCGCGAGCGCGGCGGCACCGGTTTCCTCATGTTCGTCGTCCTCATTTTCATCGTCTTACCGCTGCTGCGGAGGATGTTTGGCGGTTACGGGGCGGGGCGTATGGGGGGCGGCTGGCTGGGATGGCTCCTCCTCGGCATGCTGAGCGGGGGTGGCGGCGGCGGTCGCGGCGGCGGCTTTGGCGGCGGGGGCTTCGGTGGTGGTGGCGGTTTTTCCGGCGGCGGCGGCTCCTTCGGTGGCGGCGGCGCCTCGGGCGGATGGTGAGGCATGATCCACTTCTCCGCAGACGACAAGGCGAGAATCACTGCAGCCATCCATGCGGCGGAGAAGAACACGAGCGGCGAGTTCGTGGCCGTCGTGGCACGCGCCAGCGACCATTACGTTCTTCTGCCCCTACTCTGGGCGGCGATACTCGCGCTGCTGTTTCCGGGTGCCTGCCGGCTCGGCGGCCTGCCCATGAGTTGGGTCCATCTCTACCAGATCCAACTGCTCATTTTCATCGGCCTGGCCATCCTGCTTCTCTCGGTGCCAGGCCTGCATCTCGAGCTCATTCCCCGGCACGTGAAGCACGCGCATGCCAGCCGGCTGGCGCAAGCGCAGTTCTACCTTCAAGGTGTGCAGCTCACCGCACACCACTCGGGCGTGCTGTTCTTCGTCTCGCTTGCGGAGCGCTACGTCGAGATCGTGGCCGACAAGGGCATCCACGAGAGGCTCGGCGAAGAGCATTGGCGGGGCATCATCGACAAGTTCGTGGCGCAGGTGAGCCAGGGTCGGGTGGTGGATGGCTTCGTCGATGCGATCGGCGCCTGCGGCGCCGCCATGGCCGAGCACTATCCGCCGGACCCCAACGAGACCAACCAGCTCTCCGACGGCCTGATCGAGCTATAGCTCCCGGGCCGCACGCCGGCGCCGGATCTCAACGCCCGGCGGCGATCTGTATCGTTCCCGATTTAGGCGGCATCAGAACCGCCAGCACGATCGCCACGATCAGGAGCGCCGGGACGTCTCCCAACAGGTGTCCGCGGTGTTCGGGATATACGATCGCTTGCGCGGCCATGATTCCGCCGTGTACGACGCTCGACCAGATGGCAAACCAGATCAGACTGCGATTCGACAGCGGATCCCGCGACGCCATGAGGAGAAATACGCCCAGCGTGGCGTAAATCCCCAGGATCATTTGCAGGTACAAGGACTGTCCCGAGTGATGCCAGGCCCAGCCCGCCGGCCATACGATGGTGAGCGGATAGACGCCCACCAGGAATATCAGGCCGACGACGATCAACGCAACACGAAGGAATTTCATGCGCGGTGGAGTATTCATGAGACGCCTCTTCTATTTATCGCGCGGCCAGACTATCTGGCCGGCCCCCCTCTACCCGACCGTCTTCCCCACGGCCTCCGCGAAGTATCCGATATTGTCCATTCGCAACCCACAGATGTTGATCCGGCTGTCGTCCATCATGTACACATGGTGCCGCTCGCGCAGCTCGTGGACCGCTCTGGTCTCGACGCCGAGATAGGAGAACATCCCGCGCTGGCGCACGATGTAGCCGAAGTCCTTGCGCGGGCAGGCCGCTGCGAGCTGCTGCACCGTAGCGGTACGCAACCGTTGGATCCTCGAGCGCATCGCATCGACCTCCGCCGCCCACGACGTACGTAGCCGCTCGTCAGCCAGGATGCCATGCACGATGGCCGCGCCGTGGTCCGGCGGCATCGAGTAGAGGCCGCGCGCGATCCGCATGAGCTGACTGATCGCCGCATCCGCCGCCGCCGGCGTAGCGCTCAGGGAGAGCAGCGCGCCGGTGCGCTCGCGATAGAGCCCGAAATTCTTCGAGCACGAGACCGCGACCAGCACCTCGGGCAACTCCGCGCAGAAGAGCCGGGGCCCGTAGGCGTCCTCCGCCACTCCCCTGCCCAGGCCCTGGTAGGCGATGTCGATGAAAGGCAGCAGCGAGCGGCGGCGTACCAACGCCAACAGCTCGCGCCACTGGTCATCCTCGAGATCCGCGCCCGTTGGGTTGTGACATGAGGCGTGCAGCAGCACCACGGAGCGCGGCGGCAGGCGATCGAGCGCAGTGAGCATGGCGTCGAAGGCCACGCCGCCGGTGGCCGGATCGAAGTAGGGATAACGCTCGAGCCTCAGCCCACAGTTCGAGAGCAGAGGCACGTGGTTGGCCCAAGTGGGCGTGCTCACATGCACGACCGCATCGGGCGCGGCCGCACGGATGAGCTCCGCGCCCAACCGCAGCGCACCACACCCTCCCGGCGCCTGAATGGTCCGCAGGCGGCCCGAGCCGAGCGCCGTGTGCCCCTGCCCGAGCACCAGTCGCTCCATGGCTTCGTTGAATCCGGCGTTGCCGACGGCGGCGACATAGGTCTTGGTCGTCTGCCTGGCGAGGAGCGCCTGCTCCGCTTCGCGGACTGCCTTCATGACCGGAGTCTCGCCGGCATCATCGCGATAGACGCCGACGCCGAGATCCACCTTCCGCGGCTCCGAATCGGCGCGAAAGGCGGCCATGAGGCCGAGGATGGGGTCCGGCGACAGCCGGTCGAGATGCTCGAGCACGTCTTCTCCTTGCCGCGGGACAGGCGGCAGGAGATCGAGTTTACACGGTGCTTCGGGGCTCCGCCGGATGCGGCTCGGCCAGGGCCGCAAGCAGCAGCTCGACCAGCTCGCTGTCCCAGATCTGCTGCTCCGGGCCGGTCACGGCGACATCGGGCACCATGAGGCTGGCCAGAATCAGCTCGCACGCGCTGTCGGCATTGCGCCGCGCGAGCGAGCCATCCTTCCGGCCCTGCTCCAGCAGCCGTTTGAGCCGCGTGCGCACCATCATGTCGCGCTCATGCAGACGCCGCTGCAGCGCATCCGGCAGATTGCGCCCGCGTCGGAACGAGAGCAGGGTGCCGAGCTTGCGCCGTGCCTCGAGCGCGGCCACGAGAAACGCCGCCAGCTTGTCGAGCGCGTTGCCGGGGGCGGTCTCGGCGCGCAACAGGCTGTCGGTCAGAGCCTGCGCCGTGCGCGCATAGCACTGATCGATGAGCTCGAAAGGGTCCTCGAGCCACTCGGGGGCGACACCGAAGGGCTCACCGCCAGCCTCCACGGCGATGGTCGGCCAGGGAATGCGGTGATTGCCCCGCCGCGCAATGAGCCGCGTGGCCGCTTCGACGATCTGTGAGCGGGAAAGCCGCCGGCTCGGCAGCCTGCCGCCCGCGGGCGACCTCGGCCCAAGCTCCTCGTTGGAAGCCGGCCGGGAAGCGATCTTGGCGAAATCGAGCGCGCTCATGGAGTCCTCCTGGCATGGCGTCAAGCAACGCCCATGCCAATCGCCTGATGATCCGTTACCGGCGTTTCCGGGCACCGCGTCGGGTGAGCCGCCCCGGTGTGGTGCATCCGGCACCGTTCGCGCTCCGTGGCGGTGCAGGCAATACCAGTCAGGGGCCGGGAGTCGAGTTCGCGCTTTTCCAGCGCCCGAATCGCAGCGCATCGCGAGCGGTCAGATAACGCGGCGGTTGTGCCTGCATCGAGAGCGGCACGTTGTCCGGCACTGCGAGCGGCGGCTCCGCGCCCACCTCAGTCTCGCCCACAGGGCTCGCGCCCGGAGCGAGACGCGCCTGCAGCGCGGCCAGCTCCGCTGGCGGGTCGACTTCCTCCGGTGTCAGCAACAGGCGATGGCGGCGCAACCACAGTCCCACTCCGGCGCGGCTGGTCAGCATGGTGAGCGGCACAGCCAACACCATGCCGGCCAGCACCGGCAGCAGCCACCAGATGTACCGCGGAGCGAACGCGAGGATCACCGTTCCCCACGCAATGCCGATGACGAGATGCCACTTGTGCCGCAGGAGCGCTTCGAGCACGCCGATGCCGCGGTCACCCCGCTCCTGCGCATGCCATGCCACCGGCTTGCCCATCAGCGTGGTCACGACGAAGGTCGTGTGGAAGAGCATCATCGCGGGCGCCAGCAAGATGCTGAAGAGCTGCTCGATGCCGAGGCTCGCGAGCAGGCGCCCGCCGCCGCCAAACCCGCGCCGCAGCCGCGAATCATGCAGCGCGAGCACGGCGCCGAAGAACTTCGGCAGGAAGAGCACGGCCACCGTGATCGACATCAGCGCCACGATCTCGCCATCCCGGTACTGCGGCCAGGTTGGAAACAGCGCGTAGGACCCGGGCGTGAAGTATTGATGCCCGTGGACCGCGTCCAGAATAACAACGGTGGAGCTCAAGAGCAGCACGAGCAGCCAGAGCGGGGAGCTGGCATATGACAGCACTCCGGTGATCAGGTGCACCCGGCTGAGCCAGTGCAGGCCCCGCATGGGCAACAGGCCCAGATGCTGCAGGTTGCCCTGCGCCCAGCGGCGGTCGCGCGCCGCATAGTCGACGATGTTCGACGGGACCTCTTCCCAGCTGCCGGTGTCGTCCGGCACCAGCCAGACCTGAAACCCCGCCCGCCGCATGAAGGCGGCCTCGACGAAATCGTGACTCAGGATTTCGCCGCCGAGGGGCGGCGCTCCAGGCAGGCGCGGCAGATCGCAGAAGGCGGCGAATTGCTTCAGCCGCAGGATGGCATTGTGGCCCCAGTAGTTGCCTTCTCCGAGCTGCCACCAGGCGAGGCCGCTCGCGAGCATCGGGCTCGACAGCCGGGCGGCAAACTGGATCAGGCGCGCGAACAGCGTTTCCCGGCCCGCCGGCACCGGCAGCGCCTGGATGATGCCGGCCTGCGGGTTCGCGTCCATGAGCCTTGCCAGGCTCACCATTGCCTCGCCCGACATGATGCTGTCGGCGTCGAGCACGATGGCGTAATCGTAGGCGCCACCCCAGGCACGTACGAAGTCGGCGATGTTGCCGGCCTTGCGGCTGACATTCTCCGGGCGCCGGCGATAGAAGATCCTCCCGCGGGCGTGATGGCGCGCCGTGAGCTGGCGCCAGGCGGCCTCTTCCGCCGCCGCAACGTCGAGCTTGCGGGTGTCTGAAAGAATGAAAAGATCAAATGCCGACTGCTCCGGCAGCCGCGCCAGCGAGGACCAGATGACATCGAGGCCGGCGATGACCCGCGTGGTCTCCTCGTTGTAAATCGGCATGATGATGGCGGTACGTCCGGCGAGAGGCCGGCCGGCAAGCTCTTCCGGCTTGAGCCCCAGCGGATCGCCGCCCCGCAGACGGACCAGCATGCCGGCGAGCGCCGTCCAAAAGGCGCCGGTGATCCATACGAACAGGATGTAGAAGAGCACCAGGCCGATCCGCTCGAGCGTGGTCAACCCGTTGGCGGCGAGAATGTCGCACATCATCGCCGTCGCCACCGCGGCCGTAACCAGCGTCAAAAAGAAAAAGAGCGCCCGGCGCCAGCGCGCCGCGCGGCGCACGCGGCCGGCATCCACGGCCAAGCTCACAGCTAGGCTCCCGGTGTCCACTGGTAGGTCCATGTCTCAGTCAGGGCTTCGCCATATAGATCCAAGTAACAGCGCAAATCCACCGGGTCGTCACCCGTAGGTTTTACCTCCATGGTCACGCGCCAAACGCCGCTCTCCGGAATGCGCTGAACGGTGACATGGCTGATAGTACCGCCGTCCGCCGCTACGTCCGCATGCAAAGGCTGCGATGGCAATAGAGAATCGAGGTCGCCGCCGGCGAAATCAAGAAGAACAAGTCGCATGCCTGACACCGGGGTGGCGCCGTTCATGACGGGGCCGAAACGCGTGGCGATCGCCTCGCCGCCGGGAGGCCAGCGGTGGCCCGAGTCCAGGTAGGCCGAAAGCAAATAGGAGAAGCGGAACGGCGCACGAGGTGTCAATTGAGCGCTCGGCACCCAATAAGCATCGATATTGTCGTGGATTTCCTCGTCGCTCGGGATTTCGACCAGCTCGATGCCGCCCTTGCCCCAATCCCCGAGCGGCTGGATCCAGTAGCTCGGGCGCCGCTCGTATTGGGAGTCCGGATCCTGGTAGTCGGCGAAGTCGCGGTCGCGCTGGATGAGGCCGAATCCCTTCGGGTTCTCATCCATGAAGCGGTTGACCTGGAGCTTTTCGGGATTCTCGAGCGGCCGCCAGAGCCACTCGCCAGTGCCGGTCTGCATCATCAGGCCGTCACTGTTGTGAACCTCCGGCCGCCAGTCATCGAACCGGCCACGGGTCGTTCCCTCGCCATAGAGGAACATGGAGGTGAGCGGTGCGATGCCGAGCTTGTCGACAGTCTGCCGCGCATACAGCACTCCCGAGACCAGCACCTGGCTGATCGTGCCTGGGCTCACGTCGAACTCATATGCGCCGGTGATGCTCGGGCTGTCGAGGAGCGCATAGATCGTCATGGAGCGCTGATTGGGCTGCGGCTGGACCAGCCAGAAATCGGTGAAATAAGGGAATTCTTCCCCTGCCGTCGTCGCGGTATCGACGGCGAGACCCCTTGCCGAGACGCCGTATCCGGCGTTGCGGCCCAGTGCCCGGAAATACGAGGCGCCGAGAAAGGCGATCACCTCATCCTTGAAGCCCGGAGTATTCAAGGGATAGTGGACTGCGAGGCCGGCAAAGCCGAGGTTGGCGGGCAGCGCGACCTGCGGCACGTCTCGCCCGAACGTGAACAGCGAAGGGTAGTACGCCAGGGCGCGTACACCCGAAGGTTGCACCTCGTAAATGTTGACGCGGCGTTCGAAATTGAATCCCCGGTGGAAAAATTGCACCTCGAACATCGACTGGTTGTGCCAGAGCGCCGCGGACTGCCTGAACTCTATCTCGCTGTACTGCTGGTAATTGAGGTCCGCGAGCTCGCGCGGCAGCGGTGTCGAGCGGATACGGTAAGCGTGCGCCGCCCGCTCCTGCGCAAACCGCTGCACCGTGGCGAAGGTGAAGGGCGGCGGTGCCGGCGCCGGCGTCAAGGCTTGCGCTGGCGCCTGCGCCGGCGCCTTGGTCCGGAGATGCCCCTTGGCCTGCGCGTGTCCTTTGGCGCGCAGATGTCCCTTACCCTGCGCCTTGGCCTGCGGGTGCGCCTTGGCCGGCGGTGCCGGCGGTTGCGGAGTGCTGGCGGTCTGACCGATCGCTGTGGTCAGCACGAATAGTGATGCCAGCGCGGCGGTCAGCTGCGTTCGATGAAACGATAACACCAATGCTCCCCCGGGCAGTTCGGCTCAAATCATCCGCTCAGACCGCGCCCGGTTTTCGCGGCACAAACAGAGCCCCTCTGTCGCCATCGAGCGACAGTCCAATGGCTCTGCTCTGGTGGAATCCGGAGGGATTGTCGCAGCGTAACTCATTTGTAGTGTCTGAAAAACATGTCGGACGGCACTGACGCCCAAAGGAAATTATGACATTGGCGGCGGCCGCCGCGCTCGTGGGACGGGGACCACAAAGATCGTCGATGCGACGCACCCGATTGGGAGGCGCGCGGGCGGCGCCGCACCGCACTGGTGCGCCAACGGCCGCGGCAGGGCCTTGATCTCATGCAACATATTGATTGTTAAAACGAAACTCACTTGGCATAGGGGATGCTTGATCCGGCCGCCCATCGACATACTTCGACAAAGAAAGGCGCCCCCATGCAGAACCCGTTGTTGCAGCGAATCCACATCGCCGCGCTGGTCACCGTCGCCGGCGCCGTACCGGCGGTGGCGCTGGCGGACTCCCCGGTCACGACGCTCGCCCAGATCCTGGCCAATTCCGGGATCACGGAGGCCGGCTATGTGGCGGCCTCCTATTACGATTCCTCGGGCTATAACACCTATCATCAGTTCGATACCTCGCACGACACGTTCCAGCTCGATGAGGCGGGATTGCAGCTCGCCTATCAGCCGAAGTCCGGCTTCGGCGCCGTGGTCGACGTGATCGCGGGCGAGGATGCGAAGATCGTCGATGCCGCCGAGAGCGCAGGCGCCAGCGCGAACTCGTTCGACATCCTGCAGGGATATGCTCAGTACGCCGCCGGGAACCTGACCGTGCAGGCAGGCAAGTTCACCACCCTGGCGGGCGCGGAGGTCATTGCGCCGACCGGCAATACGAACTTCTCGCGCTCGCTCCTCTTCTTCGCGGAGCCGATGACTCACACCGGCGTGCGTGCAACCTATGCGATCAGCAGCACCTTCAGCGTGATCGTGGGGGTCAACAACGGCTGGAACTACACGAAGATCGACTACGGCTCGAAGACCGGCGAGCTGGGCATCGCCTACAACCCCAACAAGTACTTTTCCCTGACGGCGCAGACGTACGATGGCAAAGACCCGGTGTACGGGGCGGAGCGGACCTTCTTCGACACGGCGGCGACGATCAACGCGACCTCGGCTCTCTCATTCGTGCTGAGCTACGACTGGGGCAAACAGGAGATCAGCACCGCGACACCGGACACTCTTACCGGGGGCGATTGGGACGGCGTAGCCGCGTATGTGAACTATCAGATCAACAGCCAGTGGCGCGTGTCGCTGCGCGGCGAGTATCTCGACGACAAGGACGGCACCACGGTCGTGACCGGCGCGCCGCAGGACCTCAAAGAGGCCACGCTGACTTTCGGCTATGACCCGGTGGCGAGCTTCGAGGTGCGACTCGAAGGCCGTTACGACACCTCGAGCGAGCCGACATTCGTCAAAGCCGTAACGCCGGCCGTGCAGTACGGCAGCAACCAGAGCGAGGTCGCAGTGCAGGGCGTATACAAGTTTTGAAATAGTTTGAAGCCACCTACGGCGGCGGGGCACGTCCTTGTGCCTCGATCACTCAGGACCACCGCCGCGGCGGACGATGAGCCCGCGCCCGGGGTCGTAACCCAGGATGGCCAACGCCATGAAGACGATGAGAGCCCCGACGACCACGGCGCATGCCTCACCGTTGAACTGCTCGTACAGCGCGAAGCGGACCAGCTCGACGGCGTGCGTGAACGGGTTGACCATGCAAAGGTAGTAGAGCTTCTGGTTCGCCTCGCGCACGGTCCAGAGGGGGTAGAGCGCGGACGAGGCGAAGAACATGGGGAAGATCACGAAATTCATGACGCCGGCGAAATTCTCGAGCTGGCGGATCGCCGACGATATGAAGAGGCCGAGCGCACTCAGCATCATGCCCGACAAAATCAACGCCGGCAGCACGGTGAGATACCCGATGGGCGGCGGTTGGATCCCCCAGAAGTAGGCAATGCCCAGAAAGACATAAGACTGCAGCACCGCGACGGCTACCGTCGCGACCATCTTCGAGACAAGTAGGAACCACCGCGGCAGCGGGCTCACCAACAGGGTGCGCATGCTGCCCATCTCGCGGTCCCACACCATCGACAAGGTGCTCTGCATGGCCTGGAACAGCTGGATCATGCCGATCAGGCCGGGAGCGATGTATTCCTCGTAGGGAATGTACGTCTGGTAGGGCGGAATGATCGACACGCCGAGCACGAAACGAAACCCGGCGGCAAAGATGACCAGCCATACCAGCGGCCGTACCAGCGCCGCAACGAAACGGCCGCGTTGATTCACGAAGCGCAAGCCCTCGCGCCACACGATACCGCGCAGACAGCGGTAATAATGGACGGGCCTCATTCGCCCCGCTCGCCGGTCAGGTTATCGAACGCCTCGCGAATCGACGCGGCGTTGGTATCGCGGACCACATCCGGCACCGGCCCCTCCGCCAGAACTCGGCCCCGATGGAGCACGATCACGCGGGCGGCGGAGTCGACCTCGTCGATCAGATGAGTTGCCCACAGCGCCGCGAGCCCTTCTTCGCGACACAGCATGCGGACATGGTCGAGCAGGAACTGGCGGCTGGCGATGTCCAATCCAACCGTAGGCTCATCGAGGAGCAGCATCTTCGGCTTATGGATCAGGGCACGCGCGATCTCGACGCGACGCCGTTGGCCGCCGCTCAAAGTGCGCGCCTTCTCGTGCATGCGATCGGTCAAGCCGACGCGCTCGATCTCGCGCTTGATACGCACCGCCGCCTCGCGACGCGGCAAGCCGTGCAGGGCAGCGTGATAGAACAGGTTTTGCGCAACCGACAGATCGGGATCGAGAGTCGGCAGCTGGAATACGACGCCGAGCCGGGCGAGCGCTTCCGAGGGCTTGCGCTTGATCTCCCAGCCGAAGATCCGGATCGAGCCGCCGCGGTGATTGTAGAGCCGCGTGATCAGAGAGAAGAGAGTCGTCTTGCCCGCGCCATTGAGGCCGAGCAGCATCGTGCGGTCGCCGCGGTTCAGCTCGAAGGATACGTCACGCAGGGCTTGACGCTGACCGAACGCATGGCTCAGCTTCTCGACGACGAGCGGCAGTGCCTCCGGGTTCAGTGCGTTTGGCGCGCTTCGGTCCACGGTTTACTCGACGGCCGTCGCCGCCGCGGCGGCGGCGCCAATCAGCTCCCGATGGCGGCGGAGGATCTCCTCACGCAGCAGCTCAATGTCCGCGCTGCTGTGGCGACGATTACGCGCCAGGCTCACCGGAACGTCCGCCACGACATGGCCTGGCGTGCCGGACAGCAGTACCAGGCGGTCGGCAAGCACCAGCGCCTCACGGATATCATGCGTCACGAACAGCACCGTCGTCGGTCGAGCGTGCCACAGGCTGAGCAAGAGGTCACGCAGCTGCTCCACCGTATCATGATCGAGCGATACGAACGGCTCATCCATCAGCAGCAGATCCGGCTCGATCGCAAAGGCGCGCGCGATGGCTACGCGACGGCTCATTCCCACCGACAGCTGCAGCGGATAAAGGTCCTGCGCGTTGGCGAGGCCCACCGCCTGCAGCATGTCTTTGACGACAGCGTCGCGCTGCGGCGGCAGCACCAGCGCTATGTTCTCGTAGACCGTCCGCCAGGGAAGCAGCCGGGGTTCCTGAAAGACATAGCCCACGCGCGCCGGCTGGCCGTCGGCTCGCGGCGCGAGCCGGATCTCGCCGGCAAAATCGCGGTCGAGCCCGGCCACGATGTTGAGAAACGTCGTCTTGCCGCAGCCCGACGGGCCGACCAGGGCCACGAACTCTCCGGCCTCGACCTGCAGTGACAGCTCGGCCAGCGCCACATGCGATTGCGCGCCGCGCGCGCGCGGATACCGCTTTTCGCGGATGTCTGCCGCCAAGGCGGGCGTCACTGGCGCCACGCCGAGGCGCGCCGCTCCAGCGGCTGGAAGACCGCCCACTCGATCAGCTGCATGACCAGCATGAAAGCGATGCTGTAGGCGAGGATGCGGGTCACGTCGAACTGCTGGAAGTAGAGCTGGATCTGGAAGCCGACGCCGTTGCTGCGGCCCAGCAGCTCGACGATCAGCACGATTTTCCATACCAGCGCCAGGCCGGAACGGGCGGCAGCGAAGGTATAAGGATACAGCTGCGGCATGATCACGTGCCGCAGCGTCCGCCAGCGGCCGATGTGGAAGCTCGCCGCCATGTCCGCATAGCGGCGATCGAGCGCGCGCGCCCCTTCGCGCAGAGTCACAGCGGTGTTCGGGATCTTGTTGACGGCCACGGCGCCTATCGCCGCCGCCTCGGTGAGCCCGAACCACACATAAGCCAGAACGATGATTACCAGCGCCGGCAGGTTGAGCAGCAGCACCAGCCAGCTGTCGAACAGCGCATCGATGGTCCGCGAGCGGCCCATCACGATCCCGATCGCCGTGCCGACGACCATCGCTACCGCGAAAGCCGCCGCGACACGCGCCAGAGTGATGCCGAGGTTGAAAAGGAGCGGCCCGTGAACACACTCCTCAGCCAGGGCGACGAATACGCCGCTGGCCGAAGGCAGCAGCCTGCTGTGGATCGCCTCGGCCACGATCTGCCACACCGCGAGAAACAGGGCAATCGAGCCGATGCGCTGCCCGAGCGAGGATGCCACCGTCCACCACGAGGCGCGCTGTGCGGTGGTGGCCACGCTCATTCAGTAATTCACGGTGTCGAGAAACGTGCCTGGCTGCAGCGTCGCGCCGGAACCGACCAGCGCCTGGCCGCCGACTTTGGCGAAAACCGCGTACAACGCTTCGGCTTCGCGCCGCTCGTCCTTGCCCCAATGTGCCGGGATGCCGGCCCGGAACGCGTCACGCAGCGCCTTCAGCTCCGCGGGATCGCGCGCTCCGGTTCTTGCGCCGAGCCAGTTCCACTCGGCATCCGACGTCGCCAGGATGGAATCAGCCTCTCGTGTCGCAAGTACGAAGTTGGCGAGCGCCTGCGGATGCTGCCGCGCCCAGCGGGTGGAGACGACGAAGCCCACGAGCGGAATCGCTCTCTTGAAGCCCAGCTGCCGCAGCGCATCGCTCATCGAGAGGGCCACCGGCAGACCGCGGCTCGCCAGCGGGGCGGCAAAATTCCAATAGGTCAGCACCGCATCCAGACGGCCCGCCAGCAGCTCCTGGTTGAGAAGCGGCGGCGCGCCGAACGACAGCCGCGCGTCATGTGCCAGGTCGATGTGCTGCTCCTGCGCGAGTGCCTGCAGGATGATCCAGCTCTTGTCGATGGGGCTGCCGGCCACGCCGAGCCGCCGATTCCCCAGGTCGGCCAACCGATGGATCGGGGCGCCACGCGCCGCGACCAGCGCGCCGAGAGCGGTCGAAAACGGGAAGAACGTCCAATCCGCACCGGCGGCGCGTTGGCGCGAGACCCATAGCCAGTCCGCCACCACGCAATCGACACGGCCTGCCTGCAGCGCCACCAGCGTCGCCTGATTGCTCGCCAACTCCAACCGGTCGATGTCGATGCCGTAAGTGTCATCGAGCTCGTGATGGTCGATGACGTCCAGGACCCAGCTCACGGTGCCGAACTTCAGTACCCCCACGCGTAGCGTGGCGTCCGCCCTGGCGATTCCGTGCCCGGCGGTGAGGGCCACGAAAAGCGTGAGGGCTATCGAGCGGACGCACCAGGCAAACTGACGGGTAGCGCGCATGGGCAGCTCACGGGACCACGGCGATGCCCCACGGCAGGCGGCCGACAGGGACGGACTTCACCGCCTTCTCCGATGACACATCGATGATCGTCACGTCATTCGTGAGGCCGTTAGCGACGTAGAGCTTGCTGCGATCCGGGCTGAACGTGAGCTGCCAGGGGCGCTGACCGACCAGTATGTACTTCTCCACTTCATAACTCCTGGGATCGACCACGGCAACCCGATTGGCGCGCCCCAGGGCCACGAACGCAGTACGGCCGTCGGCCGTGAACTGAATGCCGAGTGGTCCGATGTATTGCTTGTCGACACCGGGGATCTGGAAGTTGATGACGTGTACGATCTGATGGCTCCCCGGGTCGATCACCGAGACCGTGCCGCCGACTTCCGACGACACCCACAGATACCGCTGATCGGGAGTGTATACCGCGACCCGCGGCCGCGTGTCGACGAGGACATTGGCCACGACCTGCCAGGTTTTGGTATCGATGAAATGCGCCATGCTGGTCTCTTCGGAGACGACCACGACGCTGCGCCCGTCCCTGTTGACGGCGAGACCTTCAGGCTCTATCCCGACCGGCACCTGTGTGATCCATTTGCCGGTGGCGTAATTGATTATCGTGACCAGGGCGTTGTTTTCATTCGACACGTAGAGCTGGTCGCCCGACAACGACGTCGCCAGCGTTTCGGGATCCGGGCCGGTATCTATCTTCCGTACCACCTTCAGCGTCTTGGTATCGATGACATCGACGTTGCTCGAGTCGCCATCGCACACCAGGACGGCCTTGTGGTCGGGGGTCTCGATGATTCCCCTGGGCCTCTGATCGGTCGGGATCGTCGCGATCACCTTGTAGCTGTCGCCGTCGAGCACGGTCACCGTATCATCGACTTCGTTGGATACGAAGAGCTCGCTGGCGCGGGCTCGCGCCGCGAAAGCACACAGGACGACGGCGGCTGCAAGCAGCGCCGCGCGGCGCCCGGTCACTGCGCGAGACGGCATTGTGTCTCCGGCTGATCGAAGCCCAGGGTATCGGTCGTGTTCTCCGGGTGGAGGAATCCAGCCTGCGGCGACATGGAGACCACCATCAGCGGCTGCGCGATCAGCACCGGCTGCCGCAGTTGCTGATCCCAGGTGCGAAAGGTCAGGCCTTCCCCCTTGAAACCGGCGACGAGAAAGCCGTCCGATCTCAGGTATGCGCGTATTCCGCCGGGAGAGGTCTGTCTCCCCCGCATGACCGCATCACCGACGATGTTGACGGCAAGCCAGCCGCCATAGTCGCGCTCGGTCATTTCACGGTGCGCGAACAGCTGGAACCTGTTCTGCATCTGCAGGGCCGAATAGGACTGGAAGGCGGGAGTCCAGGCCGTCGCCACCAGACCTTGCGTGCCCACGATCGGACGGGCATCGAAGGTGTTGTAGGGCAGGTAATCGCCGAACAGGTCAGTCTCATCAGCGACGAACAGGACATCGTAATCGGAACCGACCTGCGTCGCGAGAGGCATCTGCGTTTGAATCTGCTGATAGCCGGTGTCGCTGCGGCGTGAGCCGGGATTGTAATCGTAGCTTTTGGCGACGACGACGCGTGCCCCGTAACGGCCAGCCGCGCGGCGAACGTCCGCGGCATAAACCGCGTCCTGCGGCGTCGGCCCCTGCAGGAGAAACCACCGGCTCCAGCGTTTCTCCACCAGGAATTGCGCCAGCGCATCGGCCCGCATCGCCTGGTTCGGCAGGATGTGAAAGACGTTCGCTCGACAATCCTGCTGCCGCAGGCTGTCGTCGGTCGTCCTCATGTCGAGGATCAACGCATTCTTCGCGGCCGGTGCATCGGCGAGCTTCAGGAGATCGTCCGCACGAAGATCGGACACGATGACCGCCGGCCCCGGCGCGAACACCTTGCGGGCCTGCGCCGCCACGTCGGCGCCCGTCGGAAGAGTCACGACATACAGCTTGAAATGCCAGCCCAGAAACTTGCCGGTCGTATTGATCTCGGACGTGCCGTCCTCGGCGCCAGCCAGCCCGAGGTCCTCAGGGTTGGTCTCCAGAAGCGAGGGCATGATCCCGGGACCGGGATACGCTTCGCGGAGGTAGACGATCGGGAAGATGCGCGCGGCGGCGGGGCCGGCCGCCGCCGGGTGGGGATTGCTCACGCCGGCCAAAGCCAGCATGAGCAGCCCCGATATTCGAGCGGCGCGTCGCCCGATCATCCAGTGGTCACTTGTACTTGTGTTCCGGAGGGCCGTCGTAGGCGGACCTGATCCAGGTGATGATCTTCCAGAGATCTCCGTCGCTCTTGATCACCGGGCCCATTGACGGCATGGGAGCCACGACGTTCTCGATGGTTTGCCGGTAATAGCCGGCCGCGGCCAGCTTGTCCGACCCGAGCGAGATGAGGCGGAAGAGAGTGTCGTCATCGCCGCCGTAGATCCAGACACCGTTGATGAGCGGCGGACACATGCCGCCGCCGCCGCCGCCGCCGTGACAGCCGTTGCAACCGTAGTTGAAAAACAGCTTGTGGCCGGCCACGGCCATTGCTGCGTTGCCGGCGTACGGGTTGTGAAGCGATCCTTTGGGAGCCGTCGCGACGACCTGCAGTGGCGGCTTGCCTGTGATGGGAGAGCCCTTCGTTGCGGCAGGGGTTGCGGCCCCGGCGGGAGATGCCGCGACCAGCCAACACCCGGCTCCAATCAGCGCCAAAGTCGAAACGGCCACGCCTGCAAAGCGTCTCATCATAATTTACTCCGGTTGTCTCAGGATATCGTGCGTCCGCCGCTCACCGCCGAACGAGCAGATCGAGGATCCGTACGGCGCCGAGGTTGTCGTTCCTGACTGCAATCTCACGCGCAGTCTCACCGGCCGCCGACTTCATGTGTGGATTGGCGCCGGCCTGGACCAACAGTGCGATCATCTGGGAATTGTCATGCGCCGCCGCGATCATGAGCGCGGTCACCCCGTCGGCGTCGACCGTGTTCAGCTTTGCCTTATGGGCCAGCAGGGCGCGAGCGATCTCCATCGGCCCGTGTTGCTGGAGTATCCGCACCATGCTGTCAGACTCCGGCGGCAACTCGCTCGCGACGACCATGAGCGGCGTCAGCCGGTGCGTGCTGGCCGGGGTGTTCACGTCCGCGCCCGCTTCGATGAGGGCATAGGCGGCATCGAACTGCTGCTCCTCGATGGCGAGCGACAGGGGTGTGAAACCGGGAGGCGCTCCCTTCTCGATAGCCGCCCCATGCGCCAACAGGAACACTACGGCCGCGGCTTGATCGCGCTGCACCGCGCCCATGAGCGGCGTCAAGCCGTCACCGTCGGGGCGATCCACTCTCGCCCCGTGCTTGACGAGAAGCCGCATCATCTCCATGCAGCCGGCGCGGGCGGCAGTCGTGAGCGCAGTCTCGCCCAGATTGCTGAGTCCATTGACGTTGGCGCCCTTGCCGAGCAGATAGCTGGCGCGATCGACGTCATTGGCGATAACGGCGTCATAAAACTCATCGTTGACGCTCGACCCTTCCGCCAGCCACTGATCGACCCGCGCGCGCGAAACCGACCAGTGTGTCGGCTTGCCCTCGGTCTGGGCCAGGGACTGCATCATGTAGCTGCCGTGCGCGGCCAAGTTGCCCGGCACGACACAGTCGGGGCACTGCACCAGCGGCACGCCGTACTTCCTTAGAATGCCTTCGATCCCGGCTCGGTTCCCCTTGAGGGCGTTGTCGAGCGCGAACTTCAGCACCACATCCTGTTTCGGCACGCCCAATCCCAGGCTGAATTCCATGGGTACGTTGCTGTCCATGAGATTGGTGGGCTGAATGGTGATCGGCGCGCCTTTCATGGTCTGCAGCCAACCCGCCATGGGCCCCCACGCGGCCGCGATGTCCAGCTTGCCGTCGACCACCTGCTCGACCTGCCGCCAGGGCTGATGCGCCGGGACCCATTCGGTGTCGCTGGCCACCGGCCACAGCTGCACGTTGGTGCGCACACCGTGGTTCGAGAGTGCCTCACGCAACGCGGAGATCTGGAACACGCCCACGCGCAACTGTTTCAGCCGGGCGTCGTCCAGGCTCTTGATGGCAAGGTTCTCATTGGTCCGCCAGACGAGCACGTAGGTCGTGCGATAGATCGGAACCGTGGCGAGGAGATCCTGATCGTGATCAGGCATGTCGATCAGGATGTCGCACTCGTCGGCCGTGCCGAATGCCTGGCCCACGACGTCGCCGTCATAGGAGCGCCAGAAGTAGCTCAGTCTGGCGCCCATCGCCTTGGCGAGGACATCGAGAATCTTGTTTTCGTACCCCTCCTGGGCGCGATCGGAGAGCGGCATGTTGCCCGGATCCGCGCAGACGCGCAGGGTCCGGAAGTGCGCGCTCAAAGCCGCCTGCTTGGCGGCGTCCAGCTCGGCCCCATCCAGGTCATCGAAATCCTTGCCTGTCCAGGGTCCCTGCAGACCGGGCGAAGTGCCCGCGGAGTTGGTTGGGTTGGTATCGGCAAAAGCGGGGGCCGCGAGAAGGGCGGTGGTCAGCAGGAAGGCCGCCGGCATCACGCAGCGGTTGAGTCGCTGCATTAAAGGCATCGCTTGTCCTTGTCGGAGACGATGGTCTGGAGCACCCCGCGCAGCCCACGCTGCGCGGGAGCTCCAGATCACTCTATCACATCCCTGAAGTAGCTAATCCTGCAGACGGAACGTATACACCTCGCCGCCCTGCGGAACTTCGTTGAGGTGCGTTGCCTTGGCCATCGCCGTCGCGCCGATCGCCCCGTACTTGTCGTTGAGATCGAGGCCCGCCGTCACCGGCAGCCCGATCCAGCCGCCTATGCCGGCCATGATCGACACGTACTGGTGGCCGCCGATCGAATAGCTGATCGGATTGCCGATGATTCCGGAGCCGAGCTTCCGCGACCAGAGAATCTTACCGGTCTTGGAGTCGACCGCGCGGAAGTCACCGCCGGTGCTGCCGTAGAACACGAGGCCGCCGGCAGTGTTCAGCGTTCCGCCCCAGTTCGGGTACTTGTCGGGGAGGTTCCACACCGTCTGCCCGGTCACGACATTGAAGGCCTTTATGCGGCCCGAGACGCCCGGGACTTCCTCATACATGTAGACGTTGGCAAACACGTAAACGACGCCCTGTTGCAGGCTGGTACGAGTCTGCGGCGTGTCCTGCATGCACCAGTTGTTGGTCGGCACGAAGAACACCTGCGGATTGCTCGGATCGACCGAGGCCGGCTGCTGATCCTTGCCGCCCATTGCCGAGGGGCACGCCTGCGCCATCTGATTGACCAGCAACGGCGAATGCTCGTACACCTTCACCGGGCGGTCGGTCTTCATGTCGACCTTTTCGGCCCAGTTCACCGTCACGTACTTGTGCGCTTCCAGGAGCGTGCCGTTCGTCCGATCGAGAACGTAGACAAAGCCGTTACGATCGAAGTGAACCAGCGTCTTGCGCTCCCTGCCGTTGATCTTCATGTTGACCAGGATGGGCTCGTTGACACCGTCATAGTCCCATTGATCGAACGGCGTCATCTGGTACACCCACGCTACCTTGCCCGTATCCACATCGCGGGCAAAGATGCTCATGGAGTACTTGTTGTCCCACTTGCCGTCGTTGCACGCCTCCTGGGTGGGCGGATTCGCGCCGCAACGATAGGCGGGGCTCCACAGCCCGGGGTTGCCCGAGCCGTAATACACCAGCTTGAGCTGCGGGTCGTAGCTGTACCAGGCCCAGGCCGCGCCGCCGCCGCGCTTCCATTCATCGCCGGGATAGAGCATGCCGATATTGTGGCCAGCAGTGCCGTATTGGGGATTGGCCTTGTTGGTCGCGCTGGTGAGCCCGATGTCCTCGTCGGTGCCGTTGTCCCAGTATTTCCAGACCTGCTTGCCGGTCGCGAGATCATAGGCTTCCATACGCCCACGCGCTCCGAACTCGTCGCCGCCGAAGCCGGTGATCACCTTGTCATTGGCGATCAGCGGCGCGTTCGTCACGGTCTCACCGGCGTCGGGATAGGCATGCTTGACCTGCCAATCCACTGCCCCCGTCCTGGCGTCCAGCGCGATGAGATATCCGTCGAGCGTGTTGAAGATAACTTTGCCGTCGGCATAGTTCAGACCACGATTGACGGTGTCGCAGCAGGCGCGCGGCACGGCCGAAAGATCGCGATCCGTCTTCTTCAGGTAATTCCACACCTCGACCGGATGATCGGGGTCCGACAGGTCCAGCGCCTGCACGATGTTCGGCCACGCGCTGATGAAGAACATCATCGGCTTGCCGCCGACGTCGACCACGATCGGTTGACCCTCGTGACCTCGCAGCGCGCCCGAGGACTGCGACCAGATCAATTGCAGGTGTTTGACATTGGACGGCGTGATCTGCGTGAGAGCGCTGTGGCGATCGAGCCACAAATTCTGGCCCATGGACGGCCAGAGATTGGGATTTGCGCTCGCATGCATCTCCTCGGCATCCGATCCCATTTGGGCAAATGCGGTTCCGCAGGCCAGAGCCGCCGCCAAGAGGATGGCGGCCGGCGTCAGTACCCTGCGCCAATTTGATAACTTCATATATCCCCCTTCTGTGAGAGTGCCGTCCGGGCGAGTGTTATCGCCCTGGCGGTCAAGGATCGAAACAGATAGCTCATATCTCCTCCAAATTCTTGGTTCTTCGGAAATACGGTCGATTCCCACGCTCCTCCACGAAAGACAACTGGGGGGAAGCGACGCCTTCCTAGGCGGACATGTTTTCGGATGCATGTCGGGCACGGTCGCGTTGTCGGGCGCTATCAATACACCCGGCGATACCGGGCTGCAACCGCAAACCCGGCGCGGATGCGCCCGCGCGAATCGGCCGCAGAATGAGCCACTCGAGTGTGTCAGCAATGGAACGCGGTGTCTCTTTCGCGACACCTGACATTACGCACCTGTAAGGTTGAGGAGTGCGCCGCGGAACGGCGGGTCTCCAACACGCGCCGTGATCGCCACCGGAGCCGCCGGCAGCTTCAGCGTTACCGCAAGCGCCACTTGCGCCGCAGCCCGGCTGCCATGGACGGCCGACTGGCACGGGCGTGGGCCCTGCTCTTTGGACCGTGCGCGCCCTCCCAAATGGCCCCGCCGTTCCCTCGGGAATGAGGAACCGTGCTATGTTTACAGAGTTTGACCGGCCACCTCGTGGAGCCCCCGACCGCCATGCCGCCCAGTCCCACCGTACCGAGTTCCGCGCCCCCCGCCGCCGCAGGGGCGCCCCTTATCTGGACGAATATCATACTGTTTTCATTGACTTTTCTGGGTGCCGTGGTGCTCGTCCCCTGGTACGGCCTGACGCACCACCTTTCGTGGGCCGCGTGGGCGCTCTTCGGCGTCTTCCTGATCGCCAATGAGATGTCCATCACCGCCGGATATCACCGGCTGTGGGCGCATCGCACGTACGACGCGCACTGGAGCCTGCGCCTGCTGTTCGTGATCTTCGGCTCGATGGCCCTGCAGAACAGCGCCTGGGCCTGGTGCAGCGGCCACCGCCGGCATCACCTCAACGTCGATGACGTCGACCAGGACCCCTACTCGGCTCTGCGCGGCTTCTGGTTCTCGCACATCGGCTGGATGGTGCGGGAATACCCGAGCGGCCAGGAAGACTTCAGCAACATCCCCGACCTGCGGCGCGACCGCATACTCGCGTTCCAGCATCGGCATTACGTTCCGCTCGTGCTCGCCACCAACTTCGGGGTGCCGATGGCGGCCGGCTGGCTGGTGGGCGATTTCTGGGGCGTCTTCTTCCTTGCCGGCGTGCTGCGGCTGGTGGTCAGCCATCACTTCACGTTCTTCATCAATTCGCTGGCGCACATGTGGGGCGAGCGCCCCTACACCGAAGAGAACACCGCGCGCGACAATCCGGTGCTCGCCGTACTCACCTTCGGCGAGGGCTACCACAATTTCCATCATGAGTTCGCGCACGACTACCGTAACGGCGTGCGCTGGTGGCAGTGGGACCCGACGAAATGGCTGATCGCGGGCCTGCAATGGGTCGGGCTGACGCGGCGCCTGAAGCGCACCCCTGTGTTCCAGATCCAGCGGGCGTTGCTGTCGATGCAATTCACCCGCGCGCAGAGAAAGCTCGCGAGCCTGCCCGCCGCGGCGGCGCCGTCACGGGTGAGCGAGCTCACTCAACGCGTCGCGCACGAATACGACACGTTCCTCGCCGCCGTCGCAGAATGGGCCAAGGTGAAGGAGCAGTGGCTGGAGGAGAAGAAGCGCGCCGTCATCGAGCACTGGGACCACTCCGGTTTCCAGCAGCAGCTCAAGGAGCTGGAGCGGCGGCTGCGGCTGCAGCGCCGCAGGTTGCGGGTACTGCAGGCGCAACTGGCCTGATCGGCGAGGTCCCCCATGGGACGCATCTTCGAAGTCCGCAAACACACGATGTTTGCGCGCTGGAACCGCATGGCGAAGCAGTTCGCGCGCATCGCCAAGGACATCACCATGGCAGTGAAGTCCGGCGGCTCCGACCCGTCCTCGAACCCGACGCTGCGCCGCGTGATCCAGAACGCGCGCGCCGTCAACATGCCCAAGGACAAGATCGAGGCGGCGATCAAGCGTGCCTCGGGACGCGACGCGACCAGTTACCACGAGGTGCACTATGAGGCGTACGCGCCCCACGGCGTGGCGCTCCTCGTAGAGGCCGCGACCGACAATCCCACCCGCACCGTCGCGTCCGTACGCAACATCGTTACGAAGAACGGCGGCAATCTCGCCACATCAGGCAGCGTCGGCTTTCTCTTCAAGCGCATGGGGGTCTTTCGCCTCGACCCCACAGGCATCGACCAGGATGACCTCGAGCTCTATCTCATCGATCATGGACTCGAGGAGATGGGCGAGAGCACCGGTGAGAAGGGGGAGCCGCAGCTCGTCATTCGCGGCGCCTTTGCCGATTTCGGCAAGCTGCAGGAGGCTTTGGAATCGCGCGGCATCACGCCGCTCTCCGCGGAGCACGAGTACATCTGCACCGTGCCCACGGAGCTGCCCGAGGGACAGGCGACGGAAGTCCTCGCTCTGATCGACAAGCTAGAGCAGGACGAGGACATCCAGAAGGTCTTTCATACGCTTGTTTAAGCGCTGGATCCGGGCATCCTGCCCGGCCCAGCGCGGTCTCGAGCAAAAGCGCGGTTTTTGCTCGAGACCTCCGCCACTTGCGGCGGCGGGGCACCTCCCTATGCCTGATGTTCGGCCGGTTAGCGCGCTACGGGTGTGGCTGTCCGGGGGCGGGCGGCGCGGGGCGCGGCATCTGCATGGGGGACATCGGCGCTGCCGGCTTCGGCGGCTGAACGCTCAGCAGATCGACATCGAATATGAGCATCGCTCCCGGCGGGATCGGCGCTCCCATCGGCGGGCTGAGATCGTAGGCGAGCTGCGGCGGGATGAAGAGCCGGTACTTCGCACCGGGCTTCATCAGCTGCAGCGCCTCGTTCCAGCCGGGAATCACCCGTCCCACCTGGAAATCTGCCGGCTGGCCGCGCTTGTAGGAGCTGTCGAACTCCGTGCCATCGAGCAGCGTGCCGCGATAATTGACGACGACCGAGTCGCCCACCTTGGGCGCGGTACCCTGCCCTGGCTTGAGTACCTCGTATTCGAGGCCGCTCGTGGTGGTGACCACACCCTTCTTCTTGCCGTTGCGGACCAGAAAGGCGTGTGCCGCGGCATGGTTCTTATTGCCGGCGCTGGCCCGCGCGGCGACGATCAGGGTGCGAATGTCCAGCTGATTCTGCTGACCGAACGTGCTCTTGCCGCTGAGCCCATCGCGCAGTCCCTGCATCAAGCGCTGGGTCGAGACATCGCTGGGCTGGACGGCAGCCCGGCGCAGGCTTTCGCCCATCGAGAGTCCGAGGCTGTAGCTGCCCTGGGATTTGGTCTGCGCCGGGCTCTGGGGCTTCGACTGCTGTGGGGCAACGGTCATCCCCTGGGCCAAGGCCAGGCTGCTGCAACCGAGGAGGGCGGCCGCAGCGAGTGCAGCCGATCGGGTCATGGTTCGTGCGACGACGTGCTTCATCTGGGGATTGTATATTGGCCGGATGCGGGCTGCGGCTCTTTTGGGATCACTTGCTTGATCGTCATCCGCCAACTCTGCCGCAGCTTCAGTGAAGGCGCGGGTGTGCACCGGGTGCTCGACCGGGTCGATGCCAGCATCGAGGCCGGCGAGGTAGTCGCGATCGTGGGGCGCAGCGGCTCCGGCAAATCCACCCTGCTCAACATCGTGAGCGGGATCGACCGCGCCGACAGCGGCGAGGTGGCGATCGGAGGCCGAACCGTCACCTCGATGCAGGAGCCGGAGCGCACGCTCTTTCGACGCGCCCATCTCGGGTTTGTATACCAGTTCTTCAATCTCATACCCTCACTCGACGTCGAGGAGAATGTGCGGCTTGCCCTCGAGCTCAACGGGATCCGCGGTGCCGCGGCCCGCAAGCGCAGCGCCGGCATCCTCACCGAAGTCGGACTCGGCGACAGGCTGCACAGCGCCGTCGATCGGCTCT
Organism: uncultured Pseudomonadota bacterium; assembly: GCA_963812925.1. Classification (GTDB taxonomy): domain Bacteria; phylum Pseudomonadota; class Gammaproteobacteria; order Steroidobacterales; family Steroidobacteraceae; genus 13-2-20CM-66-19. Next base: position 25,100 of record CAWEXF010000020.1, read on the forward strand.
CCGGCGGCGAACAGCAGCGCGTGGCGATCGCGCGTGCGCTGGCGCACGAGCCGGCCGTGCTGCTGGCCGACGAGCCAACAGGGAACCTGGACGAGGAGACCGCCTCGCAGGTACTGCGAGTCCTGCTCTCCTCGAGCAAATCGCGCGGCACGACGCTCATCATCGTGACTCATGACGCCTGGCTGGCGCGCAGCGCCAACCGCATTCTGGAGCTGCACGAGGGGAAATTGGCCACCGCGCGCGCTCCCGCACGCCGCACCGGCTGCAGCTGATGCCTGGTCCGGCGCCTACGCTCTGGGCCGCCAGCCTGCGCCACTACCTGCGGCAACCGGCGCAACTCGCGCTGGCGCTGGTAGCTCTCGCGGCCGGCGTCGCCACGATCGTGGCTGTCAACATCGCCACCGCCAGCTCACGCCGGGCATTCGAGCTGTCGATGCAGGCGGTCAATGGCCCCGCGACGCAGGTCATTACCGGCGGCCCGCAGGGTCTCGATCAGTCGCTCTATGTGCAGCTCGTCACCCAGGCCCCCTCGAGCGGCGACCCGCAGCCCGATTACGCCCCCGAAGTGACAGGCTATATCACCGTTGCCGGACGCGTGATGCAGCTCGTTGGCGTGGACCCGTTCGCCAACGCTGCCATGGACGGACCAAACGAAGACATGACGACCGGCGCCGTTGACGACAGCACGCTCACCGAGCTGCGACAATGGTTTCTCGAGCCCGGCGCGGTCGTTCTGGCTGCCGGCGCCGCCCGCCAGTTGGGATTGCACGTAGGTGAGCCGCTCACAGTGGATGTCGGCGGTGTCTCGCAGCGGGCAATCCTCATCGGCCTGTTGCGCGGCGATCGGCCCGGCGATGCCACACTGATGCTCACCGACATAGCGCAGGCCCAGGAATGGTTGGGTCTGCCCGGCCGCCTCACTCGTATCGATGTCAGGATGCCACGCGGGGCCGCGGGCCGGGCCGCGCTCGCCGGGCTGCGGCGCGAGCTGCCACCCGGAGCGCAGCTCGAGCAGGCCGCCGGCCAGGTGCGCGAAACGCTCGACATGACGAGCGCCTTCGCCACCAACCTTACCGCGATGAGCCTGCTGGCGCTGCTCGTCAGCGCACTGCTCATCTATGGCGCTGTCAGCTTCACCGTGATCCAGCGCAGACGCAACATCGCGGTGCTGCGGGCGATCGGCGCGACCCGGCGGGAAATCCTGACGATCGTCCTCAGCGAAGCGGCCGCGCTCGGCGCGGCGGGAGCCGGGCTCGGCATAGTGCTCGGGCTGGCGGTCGGCCACGGGCTCGTTCATCTGGTATCGCAGACGGTCAATGATCTCTACTACGTCGTCGCGGTCCAGCAGGTTGCTTTGCCCGCCGGGACTATCTTCGAGGCGCTCGGCGCCGGCCTCGGCACCGCGCTGGTAGCAAGCCTGCTGCCGGCGCTCGAGGCAGCCGGCAGTGTCCCGCAGCTCGGGCTCAGACGCTCCGTGCTCGAGGGCCGCGCGGCACTCGTAGCCGCCCGGCTGTCCTGGCTCAGTCTGGCATTCGCGCTTGCGGCGTGCGGTCTGATCGCAGGGTCTCGCCGCAGCGTGTTCGCCGGCTTCGCGGCGCTCTTCATGCTCCTCCTGGGTGTCGCGGCGCTGACACCCTCGGTGCTGCGCGCACTGGCGAGACTCGCCTCGCGGGCGCTCGCCGGCATCAGCACCGTGGGACGCCTCGCCCTGGAGGATGTTGCCGCTTCCCTCAGCCGCACCGGCATCGCCGTGGCGGCGCTGGGGATGGCGGTCGCGGCGATGATCGGAGTATCGATCATGGTGGAGAGCTTCCGCGTATCTCTCCGCGACTGGCTCACACAGACGATGCGCGCGGACATCTACGTTGCTGCGCCCGGCCCGGGCGTGGGAAGCCCGGAGCGCCGGATCGAGCCCGCCGTGCTGAACGCGTTGATCGCAACGCCCGGTGTTGCCGACCACAGCTCGAGTCGCTCCGTCGTCGTGCGCTCGTCACGCGGCGACATCGCTCTCGATGCCCTGCACCTCGCGCCCGGCAGTTATGCCGGCATCGACGTGACAGCCGGTGATCCGCGAACCATATGGACCGCTTACGACAGCGGCGCCCTGCTCCTGTCCGATTCGCTCGCCTGGCGCCTGCATCTGCGGCCGGGCGATCGCCTCTCACTGGTCACGGTGACGGGACCGCGCGAATTTCCGATCGCCGGCATCTACCACGAGTATGGCAGCGGGCGCGGCAGCGCGATGATGAGCATCGAAGTCTACCGCCGGCTGTGGCATGACGACGCCATCACGGCACTGGGTTTGTATCTCGCGCCGGGCGTGGTCGCGGCCCAGGAGATGCCCCGCCTCCGGGCCGCCTCCGGCGGCCGGCAGGCGCTGCTGATTCGATCCAACGCCGACATCCGCGCCATGTCGCTCGCCATCTTCGACCGGACTTTCATCATCACGCGGGTGCTCTACTGGTTGGCGGCCGGAATCGCGGCGGTCGGCCTGGTGAGCGCGCTGCTGGCGTGGGAGCTCGACAGGAAACACGAGCTCTCCGTGTTGCGCGCGCTCGGGTTGACCCCTCGGGGCGCGGCAACGCTCGTCACGGCCCAGACCGTCTTCATGGGCGGCGCCGCGCTGCTCGCGGCGATGCCCGCCGGCCTCATCATCGCGGTGGTGCTCACCAAGGTCGTCGACAGGCGCGCGTTCGGCTGGCACATCGAGATGCATTTGCGCGGCGCGCAATTCCTCAATGCGCTCGCGCTGGCGCTTGCCGCGGCGCTCCTCGCGGGTCTGTATCCGGCCTGGCGAGCGGCCGTGCGACCGATCGCAGCCGAGATGCGGGAGGAATGAGGGTGCGCTCGGCGGCTCCTGCGACGATGGCGGCGATAGCGGCGCTGGCAGTGACATTCCCGGCCCATGTCGTCCGTGCGCAGCAGCCCGCGTTCGCGCAGGCGCTTGCGCCGCAGCCGCTCGAGTTTCCCCGCGACCAGGGACCCCATCCGGATTACCGCCAGGAATGGTGGTACCTGACCGGCAACCTGGACGCTGTTGGTGGCGAGCGCTTCGGGTTCGAGCTGACCATCTTCCGCTTCGCGCTGGCGCCCGGCGCCGCCGGCCCCGGCATTGTTGGTTCCCAAACCGGCGGCGGAGGTTCTCCGTGGCGCACGCGTCAGGTCTATCTGGGACACTTCGCCGTCACCGATGTTGCACGACATACATTCCGCTTCGCCGTGAAGCGGGCCCGCGGCGCGCTCGGGCTTGCGGGCGCGCAGGCGAATCCGTTCCGGGTCTGGATCGGCAATTGGCAGATCGGCCAGAACACCGTGCAGGCTGCCGGTCAGGGCTACACTCTCTCGCTTACCGCGCAACCGCTGATGCCTCCCGTACCCAACGCCGAGCGCGGGTTGAGTCGCAAGTCGGGCGAGCCAGGAAACGCTACCTATTACTACTCCATCCCGCGCGTTGCCGTTCAGGGGACGATCGTGGCCGACGGTAGGCCGCTTCGGGTGCGCGGTTTGGCCTGGCTCGACCGGGAATGGGGCAGCGGCAGCCTCGGGCCGCGGGAGGTGGGCTGGGATTGGTTCGGGCTGCAGCTCGGCGACGGCTCATGCCTCATGTTCTATTTCCTGCGCGATCGCGATGGTACCGAAGATCCCTACAGCGCTGGCACCTGGGTGGACTCGGCAGGTCACGCCCGGCCGCTGTCTCGGAGCGACGCGCACGTGGAGGTGCTGGACCATTGGACCGACGCGGGCGGCACCCGCTACCCGTCGCGATGGCGCCTGGTCGTGCCGGCAACCGGCCTCGATGTCACCGTTCGCCCCGTGCTTGCGCAGCAGGAGCTCGTGACATCCCCCAGGTACTGGGAAGGAGCGGTCGATGTATCCGGCAGCCGCGCCGGACGACCGGTCGCCGGGCGCGGCTACGTTGAGTTGGTGGGATACGCCGGAACGACGGCCGGATCGGCCGGAATCAGATGACGGCGCCGCGCGGTTGCGCAATGATTCGTGCCCATGCACCAGCTCAGGAGTCGATCCATGCGACGCTCATTCGCTTCCGCGCTGACTCTCCTCCTCGTCGCCGCCCCGGGCGCGTATGCGGCCCTGCCCAACGGCACCACGGCCCCGGATTTCACGGCTGCGGCCTCCCTCGCAGGCAACACCTACACCTTCTCTCTGGCCGATGCGCTGAAAAAAGGCCCGGTGGTCCTCTACTTCTACCCCGCCGCCTTCACGCAGGGATGCACGCTCGAGGCACACGACTTCGCCAAGGCAATGCCCCGGTTCAAGGCCCTGGGCGCCACGGTGATCGGTGTGTCCCACGACGGGATCGCGAAGCTGCAGCGCTTTTCCGTCAGCGAGTGCCGCAAGCAGTTTCCCGTCGCCTCCGACGCGAGCGGCACCATCATGAAGGAATATGATGCGGTGCTCGCCAAGTATCCCCAGTATGCCAACCGTACTTCATACGTCATCGCGCCGGGCGGCAAGATCCTCTACTCGTATACCAACCTCAACCCCGCCGATCATGTCGCCAACACCATGGCCGTGGTGAAGCGTTGGGACAAGGCGCACAAAGGCGCCTGAGGCAATAGGTTATTGGTACTTTCGCTCGGCAACGAGGAACAGGCGCGGAAAGGCCAGCAGCACGTTGCCGTCGGCAAGCGGAGGATACGCAGCGGCGACTCTGGCACTATAGATGGCGATGAATTCCTTGCGTTCCGCCTCCGAGAGCGGATCGAGGAAAGGCCGCAGCCCCGTGGAGCTGACGAACTCGACAATGGCATCGGCGCCGGGAAGTACGTGATGGTAGGTCGTGCGCCAGATATCCAGCCGCGCAGCCATGGGTCGCAACGCATCGTAGTAGACGCCTGCGGGCGGTAGTGGATCACGCGCCGCGCCAGCGAGGCGTCCATTCCACGCGCCTGCGTGGGCCACCTCGCGCATCAGCCGGTGCGTCGGCTCCGACAGGTTGTCGGGCATCTGCACCGCAAGAGTGGCTCCCGCCGGTAGAGCCGCCAGGATTCGCGGCAGGTGCTCGAGATGCCGCGGGACCCACTGATAGATCGCGTTGGCAAACACCAGCTCGACGTCCGCATTGGGCACCCAGACGTCCGCGTTCGCAAACTCAAAGCGCACCCTCGGCAGGCGCCGGCGTGCTGCCTCCAGCATGGCCGGCGAGTTGTCGAGGCCGATGACCTCCGCCGCCGGATAACGGGCCGCGAGCAATTCCGTGGAATTCCCCGGCCCGCAGCCCACGTCCACGATCTTTTGCACGGCACCGGAGCGCACCTGTGCGAGCAGATCGCGGGCCGGACGGGTACGCTCGTCCTCGAATTTGAGATAGGTCGCAGGCGACCAGTCAGTGGCGCTCAATCTCGCTTCTCACCTTGCTGCTCCTGATGCTTCCGTTCCTGCCGCTGCTGCCGCTGCTCGCGATGCGCATGGCGTTCCGTGGTCATCCATACCACTACGTCCCATGCGTTGTGGACACCGATGAAGAGAAGCAGCAACACCGCGGCGCTTACCGCATAGAGGGAAATCAGCACCTCGAATTGCAGATTGAGGCCCGTGACCGCCAGCGCCAGATATGCGAGCACCGGGAGAACGACGTTCCAGATCCAATCGGAGCCGAATGGCTTGTAACCACCGGAAGAGAACCCGACCATTTGACGGACGAGTGTCGCGCAGTAGATCAGTCCGCCCACACCGGTGGCGGCAAGCAGGACTCCGAGTGTCACCGCCGTCTGTCCGGGAATGCAGAGCAGCGCCGACAACCATAGCGCGGCACTGAAATGCGCCGCGGTCGGGGTGATGAACAGGCGCGTACCCGTGAGCCGAGTCGTCGCCGAGCCCGTGTCTTGGCCTCTCTCCGCCGAGATCGTGATCACGACGAAAGTGAGTCCCGTGAGCGCGCCCGCCGACGAGCCCACGAGCGTGTAGAACGCCTGCCAGTCGGCCAGGGCAAGCGCGTGACTCAGGGAAGGGTCCGGCATGGATTCATTCTACCGTTTGGTGGTGATGGTCAACACCGGCTGCCGGGGCGGCGGCACCGTGGTGTAAAGCGTGTCGTGTTCACCCGTCCGGATGGCGCCGATCCATATGTAGCCGGGCTTGGCGACGCGGATGTCATAGCGAAACGCATTCCCGCCGCGGGTAACGGCGCCTTCGATGCGGGCGGGCCGGTCGACGTAGACCAGCATCAGCGATTTTCCGGACGGCGCATCCAGCCAGTCCATCGTGCCCACGGGCTCGATGCCATCGCGCTGGAGGGCGACGGGCGCCAGCCGGGCGAGGCGCGCATCGCGGGGCGTAATCTTCATGAAGCGGAGCTCGAAGTCGGTGGGCCCGAGCTCACTCTCCAGCGCTCCCTGCGTGCGATTGAGATCCAGGATGAAGCCGCCGGATGTCCGGCTCACCGGCGCGACAAACGCGCCGGTGTTGGACGAGCCGTAGAAGTCGCCCACGATGTAGGGAAAGATCAGCCGGTAGCCGTCTACGGGCGGCGGACCGACGATCTCGATGGAGGAGTGGATCACCCAATCGGGATGATGGGGTCCGCGGCTGCAGGCCGCCAAGGCGACGAACGACGCGGCCGCACAAAAGCAGATCAGTGAGCGGCCGAGGGCCGTTCCCTGGGCCGCTTTGCGCCAATCAGGGAGGCGGATTGGAGGGGGTCGCCTGTGTGCCCGGAGGTAGCGGACTGGCCTGTGCCCCCGGATTGGCCGGCGCCGGCGGATTCGCCGGCGCCGGCGCAGCGGTCGGCGACGAGGGCTGACTCATCTGCGGCGGCGTGGCGGTGATGACCGCACGGAACTGCTGCAGCTTCTGCTTGATGACGGCGGCGTTCTGCGGGCCCATGCGGATCAGCAGCTTCTGCCCCGCGGGCAACGCCTCGAGCTTGGGATCCGAGAACTGATAGAACACCTTCGGCCGGACCAGGGCGATCGGGCCCGATACATCCGGGGTGGCCAGCAGGCTGTCGATGGCGAGGACCATGCGGTCGTTGAAGTACTTGCCCGGGTAGCCCAGGTTCTCATACGCCTGTTGGAAGAGGGGGTAGAGGCGGAAGTAGACGGCCGCCAGCGCTTTCGGATCCATTGCGCTCACGACCTGCATGGCCGGCGCATAGCGCGCGTAATTCTGGTCGCTGAGAATCGTCTGCCCGGCCTGGGTGTCGACTCCAGTGTCGCCCGCGGTCGGCTGCACCGGCCGCAACTCCGCCGCCACCTTCTTGCGGGGCAGGTTGTCCACGGTCACCACGATGTCGCGGACGATCTCGTGCGGTACCAGGAACTTCACCACCGCCGGCTTGCCGAGCAGTCCCGTCAAAGACTCGCGCACCACGGGGTCGCTCTGGTCCAGCGGCGGAAGCGGCGCCTGTTGCTGCTCAGCCTCGGGCGGGATCGGATGCTGGATGGCGGGGACGGGGGGCGCCGCGGCCTGCGGCGTGAGCGCCGGATGCGGTGGCGGCGCTGCCGGCGCTGGCGAGTAATATCGGTAGTAGACACCGATGGCGATGGCGGCAGCGATGACGATTCCGGCCGACCACCAGATGGCTTTGTCCCGGAAGGACTCCTCCGGCTCCGTCGCCTTGTTCCACATCCAGCGGCTCTCCGCACAGTGACGAATCGAGATACTCTACTCTGATCGCGTTCGGATCGCACTTGAGCGTCACCCGCGCTTCGTACCCATGCCGCAAGTCTTACAGCCGGCCTTCCACCCCGCCGTCAACCGCTGGCTCGAGCGCGCCTTCGAAGCGCCGACGCCGGCGCAGGATCTCGCCTGGCCCGCGATCCAGGCAGGCCGGCATACTCTGATCGCGGCGCCCACGGGCTCCGGAAAGACACTCGCGGCCTTCCTGGCCGCGATCGACCTGCTGGTGCGCGAGGCTCTGGAGCGCGGCGGACTCCGGGACGAGACGTACATCGTCTACGTCTCCCCGCTCAAGGCGCTTTCCAACGACATCCGGCGCAACCTCGAGGCGCCGCTCGCGGGTATCCGCGACGAGCTGCGCGCGATGGAGCTGCCCGATATCGAGATCCGCACCTTCGTGCGGACCGGCGACACGCCGCAGCACGAGCGACAGAGCATGCGCCGGCGTCCCCCGCACATCGTGGTCACCACTCCGGAGTCGCTCTACATCCTCCTCGGCTCGGAGTCCGGGCGCGCCATGCTCACGAGCGTGCGCAGCGTCATCGTGGATGAGATCCACGCGATGGTCGGCAGCAAGCGCGGCCTGCACCTGGCGCTGTCTCTCGAGCGCCTCGAGGCCCTCGCCGGGCGCCGATTGACGCGCATCGGACTCTCCGCGACCCAACGTCCGATCGAGGAGGTGGCGCGATTTCTGGTCGGCACCCGACAATTGCGCGCCGACGGGCAAGCCGATTGCGCGATCGTCGATATCGGTCACGTCCGCCGCCGCGACCTGCAGATCGAGGTGCCGGCGGCACCGCTGGAAGCGGTCATGTCGGGCGACGTTTGGACACAGGTATATGACCGTCTAGCCCAGCTAGCGGGTGAGCATCGCACGACGCTCATCTTCGTCAACACCCGCCGACATGCGGAACGCGTCGCACGCCATCTATCGGAGCGTATGGGTGAGACGCTGGTCGCGGCGCACCACGGCAGCCTGGCGAAGGAGCTGCGCCTCGCGGCGGAGTCGCGCCTGAAGCGCGGCGAGCTCAAGGCTCTCGTCGCGACCGCATCGCTCGAGCTCGGCATCGACATCGGTGACGTGGATCTGGTCTGTCAGCTCGGCTCGCCGCGGTCCATCGCAGCCCTGCTGCAGCGCGTCGGACGCTCCGGTCACAGCCTGGGCGGCACGCCCAAAGGCAGGCTTTTCCCGCTGTCGCGCGACGATCTCATCGAGTGCGCGGCACTGCTCGACTGCGTCCGGCGCGGGGAGCTCGATCGCTTGCGCATTCCCGCCAAGCCGCTCGATGTGCTGGCGCAGCAGATCGTGGCCGAAGTCGCCGCGCGCGAGTGGGACCTCGATGAGCTCTTCGCCCTGTTGCAACGCGCCTACCCCTACCGCGACCTGCAGCGCGCGGAGCTCGACGATATCGTCCGGATGCTCACAGACGGCTTCACTACGCGCCGCGGCCGTCGGGGCGCCCTCATCTACTACGACGCCGTCAACCGCAAAGTGCGCGGCCGGCGCGGCGCGCGTCTGACGGCCCTGACCTCCGGTGGGACGATACCCGACACGGCCGACTACACGGTGCTGCTCGAACCGCAATCGCAGCCCGTCGGCACGGTCAACGAAGACTTCGCCGTGGAGAGTCTGCAGGGCGATGTCTTCCAACTGGGCAACACCTCCTATCGCATCCTGCGCGTGGAGCAGGGCACGGTCCGGGTGGAGGACGCCCACGGCCAGCCGCCCTCCATTCCCTTCTGGCTCGGCGAGGCGCCCGGCCGGTCCGATGAGCTGTCGCAGGGCGTCTCGCGCCTGCGCGGCGAGGTCGAAAGCCGGCTCGACGGCGGCCTCGAGGCGGCGGTGGGCTGGCTCGAGGACGCAGTCGGCATCGCCGGACCGGCGGCCGTGCAGGCGGCGGGCCATCTCGCAGCCGCGCGCGCCGCTCTCGGCGCCCTGCCCACCCGGCAGAAGGTCGTCTTCGAGCGCTTCTTCGACGAGGCGGGCGGGATGCAGCTCGTCATCCACTCGCCCTTCGGCAGCCGCATCAACCGCGCCTGGGGGCTGGCGCTGCGCAAGCGCTTCTGCCGCTCATTCAACTTCGAGCTGCAGGCAGCGGCGACCGAGGACGCCATCGTACTGTCGCTCACCACCGCGCACAGCTTCGAGCTCGAGGAAGTGGCGCGCTACCTTCATTCCAACACAGTGCGGCCGCTCCTCGTGCAGGCGCTGTGCGCGGCGCCGATGTTCCCTGCGCGCTGGCGCTGGAGCGCGGCGATCGCGCTCGCGCTGCCGCGGTTTCGCGGCGGCCGCAAGGTCCCGGCGCCGCTGGCGCGCATGGCGGCCGAGGACCTTCTCGCCGCGGTGTTTCCCGACCAGGTCGCATGCGCCGAGAACCTCTCGGGCGAGCTCGAGATCCCGGATCACCCGCTCGTCCGCCAGGCGATCCGCGACTGTCTCGAGGAGTCGATGGACATCGACGGCTTCGAGGCGCTGCTGCGCGCACTGGAGAGCGGCGCGGTAACGGTGGTGGCGCGGGACCTCACCGAGCCCTCGCCTCTCGCCCTGGAAGTGTTGTCGGCGCGGCCCTACGCATTCCTCGATGACGCCCCGCTCGAGGAGCGGCGCACGCAGGCCGTGTTGAGTCGCCGCTGGCTCGACCCGGAAGCCGCCGGCGATCTCGGCGCTCTGGATCCGGCCGCCATCGCCCGCGCGCGCGAGGAAGCGTGGCCCGATGCTGCCGATGCCGATGAGCTGCACGATGCGCTCTGTTGGCTCACCTTCATGACCGAGGCCGAGGTCGGCAGACGGCCGGACTGGGCAGGATGGGCCGCCAGCCTCGCCGCCGGCCGCAGGGCTGCCCGCCTGAGCACGGGTGGCGGCGCGCTCTGGGTCGCCGCCGAGCGTCTGCCGCTCTTGCACGCGGTCCTCCCGGGTGCGCGGCCAGAGCCGCCCATCGAAGCGCCGGCGCAGTACGCCAGGCACTGGGACGAGGACGAGGCTCTGGTCGAGATTGCGCGCGGACGCCTGCAGGGGCTGGGCCCGGTCGCCGCCGCCACCCTGGCCGCGCCCATCGGCGTTGCCGCGGGCCGAATGGCGCCGGCGCTCGCGGCGCTGCAGGCCGAAGGGTCGGTGATGCATGGCCGTTTCACCGCCCAAGCGCCCGATGACGGGGAGTGGTGCGAGCGCGGCTTGCTCGCGCGCATCCATCGCTACACCGTGAAGCGCCTGCGCGCCGAGATCGAGCCAGTCGAGCCGCGCGATCTGCAGCGGTTCCTGCTCGAGTGGCAGCGAGCCGCGCCGCGTGCGCGCATGGAAGGGCCCGACGCTGTGGCGGCGGTGCTCTCGCAGCTCGAGGCCTTCGAGGCGCCGGCAGCTGCCTGGGAGACGGAGATCCTGCCGGCGCGCATCAACGAGTACGACCCGGCTTGGCTCGATGAGCAGTGTCTCGCCGGCCGCTTCGTATGGGCGCGGCTCGCCCGCCGCAGAGCGGAGTCCGGACCGACCGCGGGCCCGGTCCGCGGCACGCCCATCGCCCTGCTCGGGCGGCGACACCTCCGCGCCTGGGCGGCGCTGGCCGGACCCGTGGATGCCGCCGCGCCATCAGCGAAAGCCCGCAGCGTGTTGCAACACCTCGGGGCCCACGGCGCCTCGTTCTTCGACGAGATCGTGGAGGCTGCCGGGCTCCTGCCCGCGCAGGCGGAGGAAGGATTGGCCGAGCTCGTCGGGCTCGGGCTGGTCAACTCCGACAGCTTCGGCGGACTGCGCGCCCTGTTGGTGCCCTCCGATCGGCGCCGATCCGCCACCGGCCTGCGCCGCCGTCGCCGCGCGCTCTTCGGCATGGATTCGGCCGGGCGCTGGGCGCTGGTGCGGCGCGAGCAAAGTGCCGTCACCAACGGCCGCACGGACGCCGAGACCATAGAGCTGGTCGCTCGCGGACTGTTGCGGCGCTGGGGGGTCGTCTTCTGGCGCCTGATTGCCCGCGAGGCTGACTGGCTGCCGCCCTGGCGTGAGCTTCTATTCTGCTATCGCCGCCTCGAGGCGCGCGGCGAGATCCGTGGCGGCCGCTTCGTCGCCGGGCTGTCGGGCGAGCAGTTCGCCGCGCCCGAGGCGGTGGGACTCCTGCGGGAGATGCGCCGCCGCACGCGCGAGGGGGAATGGGTGTCGCTGTCCGCGGCGGATCCGCTCAACCTGCTCGGAATCCTCACGCCCGGCGCACGACTGCCCGCGCTCGCGGGCAACAGGATTCTCTACCGTGACGGCCTGCCGCTCGCCACGCTCGCCGGCGGCGAGGTGCGCTTCCTCGAGACGCTGGAAGCGGCGGCGCAGTGGGAAGCGCGCAACGTACTACTCAGGCGGCACGTGCCTGCCGTCCTCGCCGACATCGGCTGACGTTGCGTCTCGCCCTCGGCGGCCTGATTTTTTTGCCCCGGAATCGATACATCACAGGACGTACACAGTTAATCCACAAGCGTTCCACAGGCGACCCGGGATATGCTCCGGCCCATGCCCTTCCGGCTCCCCAAGCGCCAGGTTCACCGTGGCGATGCCACGGTCCTCGGCACGTACTTCTTCTCCAACCGCACCGTGCGGGTGCTGCAGACCAGCGATGAGCGCATCGTTTGGACCTGCGATTGCGAGCGGTTCGGCCGCCAGGGGCAGCGCGAGACTCCTCTCTGGTGCAAGCACATCGCGAAAGCCGCGGCACGACGCTCACTGGAGCGCCTGACCGCCCGCCGGATCGGCCGGATACCCGCCGCCGACAGCCCGCCGTTCACGCCTCGATGAGGCCGTACCGAATGGCCAGCAGCGTGAGCTCGGACTGGTTGGAAACTCCAAGCTTCTGCTTGACGTTGTAGAGATGCGTGCCGACCGTGGAGGCCGAGAGCCTCAGGTCATCGGCGATGCGCTGCACGCTGGCGCCGCGCGCCAGGCGGATGAAAACGTCGAATTCCCGCTCCGACAGCCGCTTGATCGGTGATGATTCCGTCCCCCCGATGTCCTCGAGCGCCAGCCGCTGCGCGACGCGCGGATCGATGTAGCGCTGCCCGCTGCCGACACTCCACACCGCCTCGAGCAAAGCCTCCGGCGCGCTGCGTTTGGACAGGAAGCCGAGGGCGCCCTCGCGCAGCGCCCGCCGGGCATGCATGGGGTCATCGTGCGCAGAAAGCGCTAGCACCCGCGCCTGGGGGTCGTGCGCGCGGATGCGCCGGAGCGCTTCGATGCCGCCCATGCCGGGCATGGCGATATCCATGACGACCACGTCAGGCGACAGCTCCAGGTAGCGCTGGCAGGCGGCCTCGCCGGATTCCGCCTCACCGACCACGGCGATGTCGGACCTGGCCTGCAGCAGCAGCCGAAAGCCGGTACGCACCACCGCGTGATCATCGACCAGCAGGATGCGGATCATGCGCTCACCCGCGGCAGGCCGGTGAGCGGTATCTCCGCCATGAGCAGTGTGCCGCGGCGCTCGCTGTTGCGCAGAGTCAGCTTGCCGCCCAGGTGGCCGACGCGCTCGCCCAGGCCTCGCAGCCCGTAGTGGCCGGGCCGCGACCAGTCCTCGGGCAGGCCGACACCATCATCGGTGACGGTCACCGTCAGCTTGCGGGATTCGGCACGCAACTCGACCTCGACCCGGGAGGCGTTGGCGTGGCGCAAGGCGTTGATGAGCCCCTCCTGCACGACACGGTAGGCGGCAAGTGAGACACCGGGGCCGGGGTTGACGGGCAGCTGGTGCCGCAGAGTGAGCACGACGGCGGGATGCCGCCGCTGCAGGTCGCGCACCAGGCCCTCCAGGGCCTCGGAGAAACTGAGGCTGTCGAGCGCGGTCGGCGCCAACCGTGGTATCAGCCCGTGCATGGCGTCGTAGAGGCGCGCGGCCTCATCCGAGATGAGGCGTGCCGCCTCCTGCAGCGGCGGTTGGCTCGACTGGCCGACGATCGCCTGCGCCAGGCTGCGAATCGCGGTCACCGACTGTCCGAACTCGTCGTGCAGCTCGTGCGCGATCAGGCGTCGCTCCTCATCCAGCCGCTGCTCGATGACGACGGGTGCCACAGCCCGCTCGACCATCCAGAACGCGATGCCGTTGACGATGATCAGCATGACGGCGGCTATGGCGAACAGCCGCCTGATGGCATCCCAGCCATCGAGGATGCCGCGCGAGGGCGCGGCCTGCACGATGAGCTGCAGGCCCGAGGGCAGGGGAAAGATGTAACGCGGGATGCTCGGGGCGACGAGGTGCGCGAACCAGGCAGGCGCATAGCGGCCCGCCTTGTAGGTGGCCGGCGGCGAATGATAGACCACGCGGCCGTCGGGGTAGCTGAGGACTATGTCATTGGAGCGCACGTGGCCGAGTTGTGTCAGGAACTGGCCGACCGCGCCCGCGCCGCCGATCAGCCCGTAGACGTTGACCAGGCGGCCGAGGAGCTGGATGGTCACCTGGTTCGCCGACAGGATGTCCTCCCTTACACGCGAGCGGGTGAGCTGCACCTCGGATACGACCAGCACGATCACCCAGGCGACCGTCAGGCCGGTGACCACCAGATGCAGGCGCGTACGCAGCTTCATCGGCAAATGCCGGGGCTCGAGACTCTGAGCGCCATCGTATCAGCGCCGCGGCATTTACGACTCATGAAAATCATGAGGCGCGATTCATGATGATCCGCTTCCCCGGAGCGGCGCGCGTTGGCGAGGATGGGGCGCTGGGCCGTTCCGCCCGGTTTCACGGTAAACGACGAGGAGCTGGTCATGAAATGGGAAACTCCGCAGGCGATTGACTTTCGCTTTGGCATGGAAATCACGATGTATATCGCCAATCGCTGACCGGGAAGCGCGCGGCGCATGTGTCGCGTTGGCGGCGCATGCGCCGCCCGCACTGTAGCTGCGAATGAGAATTCGCGTCCTCGGGTCTGCCGCGGGCGGCGGCTTTCCACAGTGGAACTGCAACTGCCGCAACTGCGCCGGAGTGCGTGGGGGAACCCTGAGGGCCCGCGCCAGAACCCAGTCATCCATCGCGGTCGGCGGCGATGATGCGGCCTGGGTACTGATCAACGCCTCCCCCGACATCCTGGCCCAGCTTCGCGCCCACCCGGACTTTCAGCCGGGCCGCTCGCCACGCGACACGGCGATCCGCGCCATCGTGCTGGTCGATGGACAGGTCGATCACACGACCGGTCTCTACATGCTGCGTGAGTCGACGCACGCGTGGCAGCTCTGGTGCACCGATGCGGTCTACGCCGATCTGACCCTGGGCAACCCGATCCTGGACGTGCTGTCCCACTACTGCCGCATCGAGCGCCGGCGCATGGCACTCGAAGGCACGGACTTCAACGTAGAGGGGCTCGCGGGTGTCCGTTGGCGCGCCGTGCCCGTCGCGGGAAAACCCGCCCCTTACTCCCCCAATCGCGAGTCTCCCGTGGCAGGTGACAACGTGGCGCTCAGCATCACCGATGAGCGCAGCGGCAACGCCCTCTTCTACGCCCCCGGCCTGGGCGCCATCGACGACACCACGTGGCTGGCCATGCAGTCCGCCGCCTGCGTGTTGGTGGACGGTACGTTCTGGCAGGACGATGAGATGCTCCGGCTCGGCCTGTCGCGCAAGCGGGCGCGCGACATCGGTCACCTCGCGCAAAGCGGCCCCGGCGGCATGCTGGAGTGGCTCGGACGGCTTCCCGATCACACCCGCAAGATCCTGATCCACGTCAACAACACCAACCCCATCCTCGACGAGGACTCTCCCGAGCGGGGCGAGCTCGGCCGCCGCGGGATCGAAGTGGCCTGGGACGGAATGGAGATCGAGCTATGAGCGCGACTCCGTGGAGCCTGCCCGAGTTCGAGAGCCGGCTGCGCGCCAAGGAACATGCCTATCACATCCATCACCCTTTCAATGTGATGCTGAACTCGGGCCGCGCGCGGCCGGAGCAGATCCGCGGCTGGGTCGCCAACCGTTTCTACTATCAGAGCAACATTCCGCGCAAGGATGCCGCGATCATCGCCAACTGCGACGACCGGGCGGTCCGGCGCCACTGGGTGCAGCGCATTCTCGATCACGACGGTTGCGGCGACGATCCCGGGGGCATCGAGTCGTGGCTGCGGCTTGCGGACGCGGTGGGCCTCGAGCGCTCGCAGGTCGAGAGCCTGACCGATGTGCTGCCGGGCGTGCGTTTTGCGGTCGATGCCTACGTCAACTTTGCACGCCGCGCGCCATGGCACGAGGCGGCCTGCGCCGCCCTGACCGAGCTCTTCGCGCCACAGATCCATCGGCAGCGGCTGGCCGGCTGGCCGGAGCACTACCCGTGGATCGACCGCGGCGGTCTGCACTACTTCCAGAGCCGCGTGAGCCTCGCCAATCGCGATGCCGAACTCGCTCTGTCGACGACGCTGGCGCGGTTTCGCACGCGGGTGGAGCAGGAGCGGGCGCTCGAGATCCTGCAGTTCAAGCTCGATGTTCTCTGGCAAATGAATGATGCCATGGCTCTCAAATACGGGGTGCAATGACATGGGGTTACGTTGATGGGGAGCGTCGACACGGCGGCGCGGCCGGCAATCGGTCGGGGCTTTCGGCTGCAGTGGGAGCCGGCGCAGGAGGCGCATGTGCTCCTCTATCCCGAGGGGATGGTGAAGCTCAACCAGAGCGCTGCCGCGATCCTGACACGATGCAACGGCAGGCGCACGGTCGCCGACATCGTCACGGACCTCGAAGGCACGTATGAGCTGGCGGGGCTGACGCCGGATGTTTGCGCATTCATCGCCATCGCGGTGGAGCGGACCTGGGTGGAGCTGCTCGCGTGAGCGAGCCGATGCCCGCGCCGGCCCCGCATCGAGGCGATGGCTCCGCACGCCCCGGACCGCCGCTCTGGCTGCTGCTCGAGCTCACCTACCGCTGCCCGCTGCACTGTGTCTTCTGCTACAACCCGACCGACTTCGGCAGCGTCGGCCCCGAGCTCGAGACCGCGGAGTGGCTGCGCGTTCTCGAGCAGGCGCGGCAGCTGGGATCGGTGCAGCTCGGACTGTCGGGCGGCGAGCCGCTCGTCCGCGACGATCTCGAGACGATCGTCGCCGCCGCGCACCGGCTCGGCTTCTACACCAACCTCATTACTTCGGGAGTGGGTCTCACGGAGCCGCGTCTGCAGGCGCTGCGGCAGGGCGGCCTGGATCACATCCAACTCTCCTTCCAGGACAGCACGCGCGTGATGAACGACTTCCTCAGCAGCACCCGAACCTTCGAGCTGAAATCCCGGGCGGCGGCGCTCATCAAGAAGTATGACTATCCGATGGTCCTCAACGTCGTGCTGCATCGCCTCAACATCGACCACGTGGAGGAGATCCTCGGCATGGCCGAGCGCATGGGCGCCGACTACGTCGAGCTGGCCAACACGCAGTACTACGGTTGGGCGTGGCGCAATCGCGGCGAGCTGCTGCCGACCCGGGCGCAGCTGCAGCGCGCGGAGGAAGTCACCGCACGCTTTCGGGAGCGCGTGGGCGCGCGCATGCGGGTGTTCTTCGTGGTGCCCGACTATTTCGAGACGCGCCCGAAGCCCTGCATGAGCGGCCTCGGACGGGTGTTCCTCGGCATCGCGCCGGACGGGGTCGCACTGCCCTGTCAGGCGGCGCGAATGCTGCCGGGCCTGGCCTTTCCGAACGTGCGCGCGGCGAGCCTGGGCTCCATCTGGTACGACTCGTCGGCATTCAATCACTACCGCGGTGAAGACTGGATGAAGGAGCCGTGCCGCAGCTGCCCGGAGCGGGCGCGCGACTTCGGCGGCTGCCGCTGCCAGGCTTACCTGCTCACGGGTGATGCGGCCAATGCGGACCCGGTGTGCGATCTCTCACCCCATCATCACCTGGTGACGGAGGCCGTGGATCGCGCGGAGCGGCGCGGCACTGCGCTTCCTTCCGAGCATCCGCTGGTGTTCCGGGACCATCGCACTGGCTGAAGTGATACATTCCTGCCCATGGCCGTGCGACCGGTACTCAAGATGGGCGAGCCGCTGCTGCGCCAGGTGGCTGCTCCCGTGCAGCGCTTCGACGCGGACCTCACCGCACTCGTCGCGGACATGAACGACACCATGCGCGCTCTGCACGGCGCCGGCCTCGCGGCGCCGCAGGTCGGCGTCAGCCTGCGAGTGGTGATATTCGAGGTGACGTCCAATCCGCGCTATCCCGACGTCGCGCCGATACCCTATACCGTGCTGGTCAACCCCGAGCTGACACCGCTCGGCGAGAGCCAGGAAGAGGGTTGGGAAGGCTGTCTCTCGGTTCCCGGGTTGCGCGGGCTCGTGCCCCGGTTCAGGCACCTGCGGTATCGGGGCTTCGACCTCGAAGGTGCGCCCATCGACCGCACGGTGGAGGGATTTCATGCGCGGGTGGTGCAGCACGAGGTCGACCACCTCGACGGCATTCTCTACCCGCAGCGCGTGCCGGATTTGCGGAACTTCGGCTTCGAGGACGCCCTCGCCGGCCGCATGACTCCCATGCCGGACTGAGCCGGGCAATTACCGGGCAAGCAGCCAACCGCTCAGGCGGCAGGGCTCGTGTTGGCTCCCGGATCGAAGCGCATCGGCTTGGTGACACCCATGCGCGACAGCTCTTTCAACAGCGCTTCCGCCAGCTCCTGATGAGCCGCGCGGTCGAACAGCGGCGCCGCGTCCCAGTCGTAGGCCCAGGGCTGGCTGGTCCGCAGCTTGGCCGGCTCATCCGCATAACGGGGAATGACATGGGCGTGGAGCGCCGGCTCGAGGTTGCCGAGGATGGCGTAGTTGATTCGCTCCGCTGCCGTCACTTTGAGCACCGCGTCTCCCAGGCGCGCCATGTCCTGCAGGAAGAGCGTGCGCTCGTGCGCGCCGAGGGCGTTGAGACTGGGGACGACGGGGTCGGGAAGAAGCAACGCGTAGCCGCGCAGGAACTGTCGCTCGCCGAATACCGCCCAACCCGAAAACAGGCGCGCGATGACGCGCGGCTCGCGACCCGCCCTGGCCGCGGCCACCTGCCGGTGAATTGCCGTCTCCGGCTCGGCCTTGGGGTCGGTTTTCAACACGCGACTCCCAGCTCGCGGAGCGAACCAACCGTGGTGTCGTAGCCGCCATGCACGATGCCGTGCCAGCCGCGGCGGCGCGCCGCCGCGATATTTTCCGCCCGATCGTCGATGAAAACGGTCGCCGCCGGCGTCAGCGAGAAACGCCGCTCTGCCTCCACATAGATGCCCTCGTGCGGCTTCATCACCCCGGCGAGGAACGAGGGCAGCGCGCCGTGACCGATGCGGTGCAGCTCGTATTCACGCGATAGATGTGTCCAGTGCAGATCGCCGACATTGGACAGAATGTAGACACGGTAGCGATCGCTCAGCCGGCGCGCGAGCTCCACCATCGCCGGCTGCAGCTCGAACATGTCGACCCAGCTCGAGTGCGCCGCCTCGAGGTCCATGGGCCGCGACGCCAGAGCGGCGCAGCGCGCGAGCAATCCCTGGCCATCCATGCGGCCGGTTTCGTGTTCCTCGAGCGCGATGCGCGCCAGCACGGAATCGAGATCAGGCGCCTCCGCTCCATGAGCGGACAGAAAGTCGAGGAACGGCTGGTGATCCAGATGCACGAACACCCAGCCGACGTCGAACACTACGCTACGAATCAAGCCGCCTCCGTGGATCTGCAAATTGCCGCACCATTGTACGGCGGCGCTGCCTCCGCCGGTGTGCGGTGGCCGGCGATTTGAGCCGAACGCTCACAACGGGAACGGCATCACGGTACCGGTGTCGCCGGGTGTGCCGTTCACGGCAACCACCGTCGCCTTGGGGAAGAAGTTGAACTCCGAGGCGCTGGCCCACGTGTAGGCCCCCATGGCTCTTCCGACAATGAGATCGCCCGCCTCCAGCTTGGGCAGCAGCAGATTTTCCGCGATGACATCGATGCTGTCGCATGTGGGGCCCGCCAGCACCGACGGCAGGCGCTCCTCACTGTCGCGCAGCGGCTCCACCGGATAGCGCGCATGATCGTAGATCTGACCGCTGTAGGAGCCATAGAGCCCGTCGTCGAGGTAGTACCACCAGTGTCCCTCGCGGCGCGCGCGCCCCATCACGGACGCGACACCGATCACGGCCGGCCCCACGATGTAGCGGCCTGGCTCGGCGATCACACGCACCCTCTTGGGAAGCTTCGCCAGCGCCTCACGCAGCGGCTCGCAGAACCTGCCGATGTCCTGCACCGGTTGCGCGTAATCGATGGGAAAACCGCCGCCGATGTCGAGCGTATCGAGCGGCCCCAGCTTCGCCTTGCGCCCCGCCGACATGAGCTTCGCGCAAGCCACGAGGGCTTCGACGTGCTTGGCCGAGTCCGCGGCCTGCGAGCCGACATGGAACGACATGCCGCGCACCGTGATGCCGAGCTCCGCCGCCAGTTGCGCGACCGCGAGCGCGTCCTCCGGGTCGCAGCCGAACTTGCGCGACAGGTCGCACATCGCACCCGGGCTGCGGAAGGACACGCGCAACAGCAGCTCGACGCGGTCGCCCAGCCGCGCGAATTTGCGCACCTCGTCCGGGTTGTCGACCACGAAGGTGCGCACACCGAAATCGAGAGCGTTGCGGATGTCCTGCGGGCGCTTGATCGGGTGCGTGTGAATGCACCTGTCGGGCGCGACTCCGAGACGCCGCACCAGCTGCACCTCGCCGGTCGTCGCGAGATCGAGGAAGCCGCCTTGCTCCAGCACCGTGCGCACCACTGCCGCGTGCGGCATGGGTTTGAGCGCATAGTGGAGGTCGACGCCGGGCAGCGCGGCGCGCAGCTTCCTGAACTGCACGCGCACGCGCTCGCAGTCGAGAATGATCAGCGGCGAGCCGAATTGCTGCACCAGCCGGCGCACCTCCGCGGGCTGGAACGGATCGAGGAATCTAGGACGGCGAGTCACGGACCGATTTTATGGCAATACCGCCATCGTGCCGCTGTCGTCGACGTCGCTGACACTGGCCGCCGCCCGCACCAGCCGGTCGCGGATTGCGGTCCAGCGCTCACCCTCCGGCACGTCCTGGACCAGGATTTGCTGACAGCCGGCTTTGTCCAGCGTGCGCAGGTTGTTGTAGAGATCATGCCCGAACTGCTCCGGCCGCCGGCCGGCATTGATCCAGGTAACGTACTTGTGGGCCTTCAACGGCAGCCGCTGCGCCAACACCGCCACGCGCCGCCCACCTTCCGAGAGGGCTGCAGCACGGGCGTCTATCTCGCCGGAAGGCACGATGGTCATCGGAGTCGTGGGCGCGTAGTGCGAGGACGCGCCACCTGGAACACGCGGCGACTCGACGTCCGCTCCGATGAGCAGCTCGCCTATGACCTGTCGGATCTGCGGTGCGGTGATCGCGCCCGGACGCAGCAGCCGCACGCTCTGTCCCTGGAAGGCGATGATCGTCGATTCCAGCCCGATCTGGCATTCGCCGCCGTCCAGAATCACCTTTATCTGCTCTCCGAGCTCCTCACGCACGTGCTCGGCGCGCGTCGGCGAAAGTCTGCCGTAGCGGTTCGCCGAAGGCGCGGCGATGCCGCCGCCGAAGGCTGTCAGTAGCTGCTGCGCCATCGGGTGCGAGGGAACGCGGATGGCGACGGTATCCTGGCCGCCCGTCACGGCATCGTGTACGTTGGCGGCGCGAGACATCACCATGGTGAGCGGGCCTGGCCAGAACCGCTCCGCGAGCGTCATGGCCGCCTCCGGCACTTCCCGCACCCACCGAGGCAGGAAGCGCGGGCTGTCGAGGTGCACGATCACCGGATGACTGCTCGGCCTACCCTTCACCTCGAAGATCTTGCGGACCGCGGCCGGGTTCTGCGCATTCGCGCCCAGCCCGTAGACCGTCTCCGTCGGAAAAGCGACGAGCTCGCCGTCGCGCAGCGCCTGCACGGCGGTCTCGATCTCGACTTGGGTAGCTCTGACCACTCGAACCATGATGGGTGCGGATTCTAGCAAGCCCGGCCGGCGATCCCGCGACCAAACCACGCGTTGCATTTTGACGACAAGCCAAAAACCGTGAGGCAGCTCATAGCGCTTAGCGCTTCTTGCTTTCCAGGCACAAGGATGTGCCCCGCCGCCGCAGGTGGCGGAGCGCTGGGCCGGGCAGGATGCCCGGATCCAGCGCCATTAATCGATAGAACGTCGTGTCCAGCCGTCGGGCGTTCTTAGAAGCTCGTAGGCCGGCCAGTAGTGCTTATCGAGCTTGAGGGTGATCACATCCGGAGCATTGTTCCAGGTGATCGTGGTCAGCCGCAATGAAGAGCGGTCCGGTCGGTCGGCAACCGCCCTGATGAACGCGTCGAGATCAGGCGTCGGCTGACCATCGACCTGCACGATGCGGCGTCCCGGGAAGAGCCCGTAGCGCGCCGAAGGCGATCCGTACGCGAAGTAGTCCACGTAAACACCCACGGGAGGAATGCCCCGCTGCGCGCTCATCGCTTGGAACGGTGCCTGCAACGTTGCGCCTGCCCATTGGACGACTCTCCCGAGCTCCGCTCCGGACAGTGTCACCGTCGGCACTGTGATTGTCTGCTCGCCGCCGCCTCTCCAAACGGTCGCCTGCACTTCGGCGTGATCCTCGGTCGCCTGCTCGAACTCGCGGAATTCCGTGACCACCTTGCCGTCGAGCGCCAGGAGGAGATCACCGGGCTGCAGCAGCGAGGACGCCGGCGAACCGCCGGCCGTGCGTATCACCGTCAGCACCTGCCGCTCGGTGGGACTATGAACCGCAAGCCGCGTCGTCCAATCCGCCGAGAGCCCCATCTGGCGTGCGCTGGCAAGCGGCTCGGGATCGAGCTCGACATCCAGGGAATGCAATGGACGGCCGCTGCGCACGCGATCAACCATGTCTGCGACGACGCCGATTGGCACTCCGCGCAGAGCCTGCGCGATGCCGCTATCGTTGTCATACGCGAAGCTCGACCACGTTCCCAGCACGTTGCCGGACGCATCCGTGAGCACGCCGTCGAAGTCGCTCGGCGGGTTGACCAGGCCGATGGTCTCGATGTTGGTGTCGCGGAAGCGCATGGTCCGCGAAAGCGGCAATGAGAGCGGGTCGATGCTGGCGACCTCCGTGGCCCGCGAGTGCATCTGGCTGTCGTCACCGAGTCCTACCACCCAGATCGGCTCCCCCGGCGCGAGCTTCTCGGGCTTCAGAGTAGCGGCTCGCACCGGCGTCGTACCGATGAGCCTGGGGTCGTAAGCGACGATCGAGAAGTTATGTACCGGATCGACGTAGACGACTCGTCCACGCACCTGGACCGTACCCGCGAACGTCACGGTAACGTCGCCGAGCGAGACGGGCACCGTGTCTCTGTCGACCACCACGAGGCCGCGCTGCGCATCCACTACCAGGCCGGTGCCATGGTAGAAGTGCTCGGTCACACCGGAGACCGAGTACGGCATGCTGAATGCCACCGTCGCAAGCGAGGGCGCAAGAGCCGTCAGCCGCGGGTCCTGGTACTTCGGGAAGCGCGTCGAGCTCACCGGATCGGGCTTGGGCGCGGGCCCCGGTTCGAGCGGCGTGCAGGGCCAGGTGCCGAGGCCGTCGTCCCGGACGCAGTGCTGCGCGGGGTACCACAGCCGGTCCATGCGGAAGGAGCCGAGCTCGCTGCCGTTGGTGTCATCGACCGTCGTGAAGCGGATGTTGGCGTAATCGCCGTCACCGAGATTGCCGAGCGCCCGGCGGAAGTCGCCGAGATCGTTGATCGGCATCGAGTTGACCTGGCTGATGACCGCGCCGCGGGGAATCCCGGCGGCGCCGAACACGTATCCAGGATTGGCCACGAACACACCGCGCGGCGGCACGTTGAGCTGGCGCGCCTCCTGGTAGGAAAGCGTGTTGACCACCGCGTCGCCGAACTGCACGTAGCTGCTCGGCGTGATGGCGGTCAGGTCACCGACGGCCAGCCTCACCGACACCGGCTTGCCGCCGCGCACGAGGTCCAACCGGATCTGGCGCCCGACCGAGGAGTCCTCAGTCTCCTCGAGGGGGTCGAACGTGGTCACATAGCGGCCGTCGACCCGCAGCAGGATGTCACCCGGTTGCAGCGCCAGCGAGCTCGGTGTGCCTGGCAGCACGCTCGCGACCACCAACATGCCGGTGCGCTGCGGAAACTGCCTGCGCACGGCGCCCTCGATGCCGAGCGGCAGCCCCAGGCGCTCGAGCTCATCGTAAGGCGTGTAGCCGAAGACGGTGTACAGCGTACCGCGCGGAACCGGCTTGCCTTGCTGAATCAGCTGCAACACCCGCCGCACGCGCTCGAGCGGCAGATAGAAGCTCGATGCGGAATTGTCCGCGCCGCCGGCGTTGAGCGCGACGACGCGGCCCTGGATGTCGATCACCGGCGATCCGGAGGAGCCGCCGGAGGTTCCCGACGCCGCCTGCAGGTAGAAGGTGTTGAAGTCGTTGTACTTGCCGAAGCCGTAGTCCGGCGCCTCGCGGTCGAGCCGGGCGAGGGTGCCGGCGAGAATCGACAGCTGCTCACCGGCGTTGTTGCCCACCACCCGGATCTCCCTGCCGACCGCGGCACCCTGGGGATAGAGCTCGAGCGGCTTCGGCTGGATGTAGTGCAGCTTCTTCGGGTCGTAATGGTAGAAGCCGAAGTCGTGCACGGGATCGCGGTAGATCGGGTAGAGCTGCACCACCTCGCGGTCGAGGAAGACCGCCTCGGCGGTGACCGGTCCCGGGGTCACGACGTGACGGTTGGTGAGAATGATGCCGCGCTTGGCGTCCACGACGAAACCGGTCGCCTGCGCGGTCTCGTTCCAATCCGTGTCGAAGGCGCGCACCTCATCGACGTTGATGGAGACGACACTGCTCGCGATGCGCTCGAGCGTGGCTGCCCAAGTCGGGTTGGCCTCGCCCACCACCGCCTGGTGAGCGAGATGCGCGGCCTGGCGTGTCCCGCCCGGCAGCCGCGCGGTGGCCTGGGGCGCCGCGGCGGCAAGGCAGAGGGGCGCGCAGGCGGCGAGCAGTAAGAGGCTAAGAGGCTGGGGGGATCGCATGGGCTCCGGCCGGCTTCCACGTGAGGTCCAATTGTTTGGCCGCCCGAACGTCATCCAGGCGCCGTACGGGCATGGTATGCGGAGCGCCGGTGACGCGCTCAGGTTCTTGCGCGGCTTCGGCGAGGATCGCGCTCATGGCGGCGATGAAGGCATCGAGCGCCGCCTTGCTCTCGGTCTCCGTCGGCTCGATGAGCAGGCACTCCGGCACCAGCAGCGGAAAGTAGGTCGTCGGCGCGTGCATGCCGTGATCGAGCAGCCGCTTGGCGAAATCCATGGCCGTGACGCCGAGCTCCTTCGCCTGGCGCTTGAGAGTGATGATGAGCTCGTGAGTGGCGCGGCGGTCGGGATAAGCCGCATCGAAGCCTGCACGGGTCAGCCGCGCGAGGAGATAGTTGGCGTTGAGCGTGGCGTGCTCACTCACTTTCGCCATTCCCTCGCGGCCGAGCATGCGCATGTAGATGTAGGCGCGAAGGAGTACGCCGGCGTTGCCCATGAACGCCGAGAGCCGGCCGATCGACTGCGGCAGATCCCGCTCCGTCAGCCAGCAATAGCGCTCGCCGCGCCGCCCGACGATCGGCACCGGCAGGAACGGCGCCAGCCGCGCGCTGACTCCGACCGGCCCGGCGCCGGGGCCGCCGCCGCCGTGGGGCGTGGAAAAGGTCTTGTGCAGATTGACGTGAATGACGTCGAAGCCCATGTCGCCCGGCCGCACTTTGCCGAGAATGGCGTTGAGATTCGCGCCGTCGTAATAGAGCAGGCCGCCGGCGCCATGCACCGTGTGCGCCACCTCTTCGATCCGCCGCTCGAACACGCCGAGCGTGGAGGGGTTGGTCAGCATGATGCCCGCGGTCTTGGGACCGACAGCGACCTTCAGTGCTTCGATGTCGACGTCGCCCTCCGCGTTGACGGGTACTTCGCGCACCACGCAGCCGCACATCGTGGCGGTGGCGGGGTTGGTGCCATGGGCCGCTCCCGGCACGATGATCTCGTTGCGCTGCAGATCCCCGCGCGCGCGGTGATAGGCGCGAATCATGGCGACGCCGGCGAATTCGCCCTGGGCGCCCGCCATCGGGCTCAACGCCACGGCCTGCATCCCGGTCACGGCCTTCAGCATCTCCTGCAGCTCGTAGATACAGGCGAGAAATCCCTGCCCCACGCTCTCGGGCGACAGCGGATGGCGCGCCAGCAGCTCAGGCAGCATGGCGTACTGATTGCAGGCCTTCGGGTTGTACTTCATCGTGCACGACCCGAGCGGGTAGAAGTGCGTGTCGATCGAGAAGTTGAGCTGTGAGAGGCGGGTGAAGTGCCGCACGGCCTCGAGCTCGCTGACCTCGGGCAGGAGCGGCCGCCCGGCCCGGCGCAGTTTCGCCGGCAAGTCATCGGCCGCGGCCGGTCCAGGATCACGCGGCCATTGGTCCTCGGCACCGCGGCCGCTGACCGAATACTCGAAGATGGGTTTTTCCAGTCGGGTGCTCATGATCTTGCAGTCTCAGGCCGCGCGCGCTTCGCGCATGCAATCGGCGAGCGCGCTCGCATAGCGCTCGATATCGGCGGATGTCTTGGTCTCGGTCGCGCAGACGAGCAGCGCGGGCCCGAGCTCGGGGTAGTGCTCGCTCAGGTCCAGGCCACCGAGGATCCCACGCGCGGTGAGCTTCTCCAGCACCGGTGCCAGCGGGCGGTCGAGCGCCACAGCCTCCTCGTGGAAGACGGGCCCGCGGAACAGGCGCCGCACTCCGGGCACCCGGGTCAGCGCGCCAACGAGCTCGCGCGTGCGCGCGTGCGACGCGGCAGCGACTCGCTCCATGCCCCCGGGTCCCATCAGCGACAGATAGATCGTCGCGGCGGTCACCAGCAGCCCCTGGTTGGTGCAGATGTTGGAAGTTGCCTTGGCGCGGCGGATGTGCTGCTCGCGGGCCTGCAGCGTCAGCGTGAAGCCGGGGCGGCCGGCCGCATCCAACGTACGGCCGATGATGCGGCCCGGCATGTGGCGCACGTGCTCCATGCGGGCGGCCATGAAGCCGAAGTACGGACCGCCCGAGGAGAGCGGCACCCCGAGTGGCTGGCCTTCGCCGACCGCGATGTCCGCGCCTTTGGCACCCCACTGACCCGGCGGTTTCAAGAGCGCCAGCGAGGTCGGGTTCACCACGGCGACCACGAGGATGTTGCGCGCGTGCGCCCAGTCACAGAGCGCATCGACGTCCTCGAGGCGTCCGAAGAAGTTCGGTTGCTGAATGACGAGCGCGGTGATGTCGTGGCCGTCGTAGCGAGCCAGCGCGCCGGCGGGAATGCAGCCTTCCTCCGTGCAGTAGGGCAGCTCCTCGAAGACCAGCTCCTGATTGCCCGCCACGGCCACAGCCGTCCTGCGGTAGTGCGGGTGCACGGTGGTCGGTACGAGGATCCGCTTCGAGTGCGACTTGCGGTTGGCGCGCACCGCCATCAGGCACGCCTCCCCCATGGCGCTCGCGCCGTCGTAGAGCGATGCGTTCGAGACCTCCATGTCCGTCAGGCTGGCCATCATGGTCTGATATTCGTAGAGGAGCTGCAGCGTCCCCTGGCTCGCCTCGGCCTGATAAGGAGTGTAGGCGCTGTAAAACTCACCGCGGCTCGCGATGGCCCACACCGCCGCGGGGATGTGATGCTCGTAGGCGCCTGCGCCGATGAAGCAGAGCGGGCGGCCATCGAGGCGCGCGCGCTCGGTCATGAGCCGGCCGATCTCCATTTCGCTCGCGGCTTCCGGCACGCCGGCGAGCGCCGGCAGCCGCAGATTGGCGGGGATCTCGTCGAAGAGCTGCTCGATGCTGCCGACGCCGATGGCCTCGAGCATCGACGCGACATCCTCGCGGGTATGAGGGATGAATGCCATCAGTCGCCCTCCTCCGCGATCAGCTTCTCGTACTCCGCGGGGCTGAGGAGCGGCGAGCCCGCGCCGCCCGAGGGCCGCACGCGCATCAGCCAGCCCTTGCCGAAGGCATCGGAATTGATGACTTCCGGTTCCGCGGCGAGTGCGGCATTGCCGACGGTCACCTCGCCCGCAATGGGCGAGTAGACATCCGAGGCCGCCTTGACCGACTCCACGACGGCAAACGGCTCACCGGCTGAAAGCTTGCGCCCGGCCTCGGGCACCTCAACGAACACCAGATCGCCGAGCGCATGCTGGGCGTGATCGGTAATGCCGACCTCCACCGTGCCGTCGGGCAGCGTGCGCAGCCATTCGTGGGTCTTCGTGTACTTGAGATCGGAGGGAACGTTGCTCATGCGGCGCTCCAGACTTGGATTGAAGATCGGGGTAACGGTTCGGAATCAATGGCGCTCAAATCACTTGTGGGATGAAGCGCTGGATCCGGGCTCCTGCCCGGCCCAGCGCGCCGCCACCTGCGGCGGCGGGGCACATCCTGTGCCTGGTTGTGGGGTCGTACCGCTTCATGATTCGGGGTGGGCGTGTGTCCATGGGCAACTAGACCAGCGCTTTGCCGTGACGGACGAACGGCGGCCGCACGATGCGCGCATCGAGCAGCTTGCCGCGAATATCGACCTGCACACTGGTGCCCGCCGCGGCCGGCACTCGGGCCAGCGCGATCGAGCGCTCCAGAGTGGGAGAAAAGGTTCCGCTGGTGATCTCGCCTTCGCCGGCAGCGGGCACCAGCACCTTTTGATGCGAGCGCAGGACGCCACGTCCCTCGAGCACCAGGCCGACCAGCTTGCGCTGCAAGCCGCGGGCGCGAATCGCCTCCAGCGCCTCGCGGCCTATGAAAGCCCGCTCGCGCGGCTCGAGCGCGACCGTCCAGGCCAGGCCGGATTCAAGTGGATTCGTGCGCTCGTCCATGTCGCTGCCGTAGAGATTCATGCCGGCCTCGAGGCGTAGGGTATCGCGCGCGCCAAGCCCGCATGAGGCAACACCAGCGGAATTCAACGCCGTCCACACCCGCTCAGCCTCCGTCGCAGGCAACATAATCTCGAAGCCGTCTTCGCCGGTATAGCCGGTGCGCGCGACAAACCAACCATCGATCTCGCGCCCAAAGAATAGCTCGAGAGCAAGCGCGCTCTTGGCGCCGCCGGGTGAAAGCAGGCTCGCGGCCTTGCCGCGTGCTTCCGGACCCTGCACGGCCAGCATGGCGAAGTCCGTACGCTCGATGATGTCGACGCCGAATTCCGCAGCTTGCCGCCGCATCCATGCGAGATCGCTGTCGCGCGTACCCGCGTTGACGACGGCACGGAAAGCGGACTCTTCAAGGAAGTAGACGATCAGATCGTCGATGACGCCGCCCGCCTCATTGAGCATGCAGCTGTACAGCGCCTTGCCGGGCACCTTCAGCTTGCCAACGTCGTTGGCGAGGAGCCTCTGGAGGAACTGTCTTACACGCGCGCCCTCGAGGTCGGCAACGCACATGTGCGAGACGTCGAAGACGCCTGCGCCGCGGCGCACGGCGTGATGCTCGGCGATCTGGGAGCCGTACTGCAGCGGCATGTCCCAGCCGCCAAAATCGACGATCCTGGCGCCAAGCTTCTGGTGCAGGTCGAACAGCGGGGTTCGTCGCGTCACAGGTCACTCCGGTCCAATTACGAGCGGCATGGGCATACGATGCCCTTGCCGCCCTCTGTCCGGTGACCTGAGAGATCGGGCGCCTGCGGCGCCGCTCCCCTTCGGTGGGTGGGCGCCAGCGGCGTCCACCTCTCTCCAGAGACCCCGCGATCTGCCGTTCGTGTGCCTGAGCGTTTCCGGGCGGAGCTTGCGCCTTCGGCGTTCCGGCGGTGGCCGGACTCTCTCCGGACAGACCGAATATGGGGTAGCGAGATCATACCATGTAAAATGTGCGGCCCCAGGAAGCGCTTCTCCGGCAGGTACCATGTCGTCCATCCAGCGTCGCAAGTCCATCCAGGTGTCCATCGGCCCCATCAGAGTGGGCGGGGCGGCACCGATCGTCGTGCAGTCGATGACGAACACCGATACGGCTGACGTCGAGGGCACCGTGCAGCAGGTGAAGTCTCTCGCGCGCGCGGGCTCGGAGCTGGTGCGGGTTACGGTGAATACGGCCGAGGCCGCGGAGGCCGTGCCCCACATCCGCAACCGCCTGGATCAGCTCGGGGTGACGGTGCCGCTGATCGGCGACTTTCATTTCAATGGTCACAAGCTGCTGCGCGAGCATCCGGGCTGTGCGGAGGCGCTGGGCAAGTACCGCATCAACCCGGGCAACGTGGGGCGCGGCAGCAAGCGCGACCCACAGTTCGCGGAGATGATCGAGACCGCCTGCCGCTACGGCAAGCCGGTGCGGATCGGCGTCAACTGGGGGAGCCTGGACCAGGATCTGCTCACGCGATTGATGGACGAGAATTCATCCAGGGCGGAGCCGTTGAGCGCGCAGCAGATCATGCGCAATGCGGTGGTGCTGTCGGCGCTGGAGAGCGCGCGGCGGGCGGAGGAGCTGGGGATGAGCCACGACCGCATCATTCTCTCGGCGAAGGTCAGCGGGGTGCAGGATCTCATTGCGATCTACGCTGACTTGGGGGGGCGCTGCGATTATCCGCTGCACCTGGGGCTCACTGAGGCGGGGATGGGGTCGAAGGGGATCGTGGCCTCGACCGCTGGAATGTCCGTGCTGTTGCAGCAGGGCATAGGCGACACGATCCGCGTGTCGCTCACGCCGGAGCCGGGAGGGGATCGGACGCAGGAAGTCATCGTCGCGCAGGAGATCTTGCAGACGATGGGGCTACGGTCATTTTTGCCGCTGGTTACGGCGTGCCCGGGGTGCGGGCGCACCACCAGTACGGTGTTCCAGGAGCTGGCTCAGAGCATTCAGTCGCATATCCGGCACAAGATGCCGGAGTGGCGGCGGGAATATGACGGCGTCGAGGACATGACGGTGGCGGTCATGGGGTGCGTCGTCAATGGGCCGGGGGAGAGTAAGCACGCCAACATCGGGATCAGCTTGCCGGGGACGGGGGAGCGGCCGGTGGCGCCTGTGTATGAGGATGGGGAAAAGACGGTCACTTTGAAGGGTGATCGGATTGCGGAGGAGTTTCAGGAATTGCTGGAGCAGTACATCGCTCGGAAGTTCAGCAGGAAGAGTATTGCCACGGGAGACACATATGAGCGAGCTTACTGAAAAGCATTGCAAGCCGTGCGAGGGCGGCGTCGCGCCCTACTCGCGTGAGCAGGCGCAGCGGCTCATGAAGCACCTCGCTGGCGACTGGGTGCTGTCGAAGGAAGGGCCGTACCTGCGGCGGGAGTTCAAGTTCAAGGACTTTTATCGGACGATGAGCTTCGTCAACGCGCTCGCTCATATCGCCAACATCGAGGATCATCATCCGGACCTCGAGGTGGGATACAACTACTGCCGTGTGCAGTTCACGACGCATGCCATCAAGGGATTGTGCGAGAACGACTTCATATGCGCGTCGAAGGTCGACCTCATACCGCTTAGCTGAGAGTCGGACGCTCGCTCGAGGGAGGGTGCCGCGCTACTTTGGGTAGCTCGCCGGCCAACCCTAGAGCCCGGGTGATGAAGAAGCGTTTGACTTCGTCGGTGCGGTTCACCAATGCGAGGCCGCGCTGCGCCATGCGCGACAGCGGCCCGACGCCGTGGGCCAGGTAGCGGTTGAAGCCGTCGATTGCGAGGGCGATGGGCTCGATCTCGCTTTTGCGCCAGCGCTCGTAGCGGCGTAGGACACTTTGGGCGCCGGGGTCTTCGCGCACGCGAAACGCGGCGGAGATCAGCTCGCAGAGGGCGGCGGCGTCGAGGAGGCCCAGGTTGACGCCCTGTCCTGCCAGTGGGTGTACGACGTGCGCGGCATCGCCGATCAATGCACAGCGGTGCGCCGTGAAACGGTGAGCGGTCAGCTTATGGAGTGGGAAAGATAGGCGCTCGGTACGTAGCTTCACGGCGCCTAACACACCGTCGGACTGGCGCAGGACCTCTTGCTCGAAGTCGCTCTGCGACATGGCTAGCAGCGCTTCGGCAGCGGAGTCGTCCGCGGACCAGACGATGGAGCTACAGCCGTCGGCGAGAGGTAGAAAGGCCAGTGTTCCGGTACGGAGGAAGCGCTGCCACGCGGTACGCTCGTGGGGCAGCTCCGTGCGGACATTGGCCACGATCGCGATCTGGCGGTAGCTGGACGTATCAGCGGAAAGGCCGATCGACTCTCGTACCGACGAGCGGGCGCCGTCCGCGCCTACAACCAGTCGGCAGGCCAAAGTGCCTGCGCTCGTTTCGAGTTCCACGTGATGATCGCGTACGCGCAGCCGGGACAGCTGGCCCGCGATGACTTTGCCGCCGGCGGATTCGAAGGCCGTGAGCGCTGCCGTCTGGATGAGGCGATTCTCGACGATGTAGCCGAGGTTTGGCTCGCCTGCGTACGCTGCGTCGAACTCGAGTACGTCGGTGCTACGCGGCTGCACGCTCTCGTGCCACACGCGCATACGCTCGTATGGCTGCATGCGTGACCGCGGTATCAGAGGCCACGCGCCTATGGCCGCCAGGATGCGCTCGCTTGCGCGGGATAGCGCTGAGACACGCGAATCGAGAGGGGCATCGGGCGCAGTGGCAGTGGGT
>CAWEXF010000021.1:0-553513 GCA_963812925.1 uncultured Pseudomonadota bacterium
CCCCGCTACCATTTTTAAATCAATAACTTACAAGAAAGACTTCAGCGCATGCGCAAGAGCTGCGCGAGGCATCGCTGATCCAGCGGTCACTGCGGCATCTCTTTGCTCTCAATCCGATCCCCGGGGCAGTCGCAAATGAAGAAGTCGGCCGTCGTTGCATGTTGGATTGCAGCCTTAGTCTCGCCGTTCGCCGCCCACGCAATGAGCCTCGATTACCCGGCCCTCGGCGTCAAGTTGACGAATCTGCCGGATAGCGCCAAGAGCTTCGGCTTCCAGGAGCTTCTCAGGGAAGACGTGGTCGGGATCCAATTTGACGAAAGAACCTCGGCCATGATCTTCCGGCACGATGAAACGGTGCCGCAAGGGAACATTGCGGATGAGGGGTACCGGGATGCGCTATTCAAGCAACTCGGCATTCATCCGATGGGTCGCGCACTCCCCATGCTCTTGATTGGCGGCCGACCGGCGTGGGGAACGTGTTATGCGCAGCACGTCGATCCACTAACGGAGGATGAGTGCGCCTTTTATCTCGTGGTCGGTGAGCATCTCTACGAGATTGCGGTTTCGGCTATCGGTGAACAATGGTCCGCGAGAAAGCGCCTCAATGCCGCTGCCAAGGAAGTCACCTCGGGCCTCGCTTTCGAACTCGTGCAACCACTGCCCGAGAAGCCGCTCGCCCCCGGCGAGATGCCTAAATTTCTGATGGAATCCTTAACCACCCAATACTATCCCCTAGCTGAATTGAGTGTCGGAGGGCAGGCAGCAGTCGCCGTCGAGTTTAGTATCGACGGCCGAGGAACCGCCCAAGGCGTGAGAGTCACGAACCATCCCACTCCCGATTTCTCGAAAGCGGCGGTATCCATCTTGAGATCCGGCGGCTTCAATATTCCGGAAACCTGGGAGCAAAGCGGAGCGTCAAAACAGTCGTTTATGATGGAGTTCCGTTTCGGGCTGGGCGTGGGCTGTAACACGATCCTCCCGCCGTCCAAATTACCCGCCCGTCAGGTGGTTACGATCTGCGCAACCGAGCCATTACTCCTTAGGTGACACGCTGCTCTCGAATCTGTTTCCTAGGAAACAAATCGGCCGGCTGAAGGCCACGGCAAAAAGGGGCGGGGCCCGACGGAGATTGGCACGCTGACACTCAGGCCTACCACCGCTTTTGGCTGCTCTATGGGTGCTGCTCTATGGCAAGCCATCCACCTTGAAGTGACCCGGAGGACACCTTTCAGCCATCGCGCGAAGACACTGGGCTGCTGGGCTAGCAGCTTCGCTTCACTCGGAAGCCGAAAACGAAAGCCATCGAAGCCGAGCACGTTTACCGACGCAGGTGGTACACCTTCGCAGTTTCGTCCCTGGAGGATTATCCGACGCCTGGCCGCCAGCCCCATCCGGCCCGGATAGCCTCGCGCATTGGGGCAGGCGTCCGATGAATCCTTAACCGAAGCGGTCCGCGGTCAATGTCGGCTTTACGGCAGGCCGAACGACCGCGCCCAACGGTATCCCATCACCCGGGCGCCCGCGCAGCAATCAATGGCACATCAGTAAATTGAGTGGCTGGTATAAATCGTTATACCGTTCCCATCGGGGTCCTTTGTGCAAAAAAGATGATGTCCAAAAAACGTTTCATCAGGGATCTCTCCCGCCGCGATTCCCCGACTGATTAGCTCTAACCGATATTTTTTCAACTCATCCAAACCTTTTCCTTCAATCATGAGGTCAAATTGCTCAGAAAATCTCTTATGAAATTGTCCTGTCAAGCTTTCCGCGATGTCTTCTCCAGCCTTCGAATCAACTGATAGCAAGATAAGATGAGTGCCTCCGCGTAGTTCAATAATTGCGACCTCTTCGTCAGTAAAGAATGGAGGAATGCCGAGATTCGAGTAGAATTGGCAACTGCTCTTTAGATCAGCCACTTTAAAGAGAAGGTGGGCTACTGCCAATTCTGAGTCAGCGGCAGTCTTCACCTCGCTCAATGCTAAACCGGTCATGATTTCACCTTACAAGTTGTTCTTTAACATCGCCCTATCACTTCGGGAGCTTTAACGGTCTTTAAAAGACGACGATCTCACCGCGACTCTTGAGTGCCGAATGGAATGAAGGCAACCCTGATACAGCAGCGTCATGGTTCGTCTTGAAGAGCATTATTGCCAAAGATACCACTTGGTATCTTTTATTGCAACCAGTTTATTTGCGCCGCTGGTCTCATCCAAAGGAATACAATTTTGAGACGTTGAGGAGACTTTCGAAAATGAAGGCGCCCAAAGTAAAAAACGCGTACATGAAAAAAAAGGACCCCCTCTTCGTTAGAGAATCCCTTTTATCTGCCGCCTTCGAACTCGCTGCGACCAAGGGTATAGCTGATGTCACCGTCAACAAAGTGAGCGAATTGGCGGACGTTACCAAGGGGGCTTTCTTTCATCACTTCGATAGCAAAGAGACGTTGGTGACGGAGCTGATGCAGATGCTACTGACGCGATTGGACAAGCAGTTTGACCGACTGATGGCGGAGGAAGAGAATTCCGACGGATGCTTTACTCGTGCATACATTAGGGCCGCATTCTCCGAAGGTGCAGCGGAACGTAAGGTGTGGGGCGCGCTCTTGAGTCTGTTGGCCTCTAAAGATCAGGTCGGACGGGTGTGGGATACCTGGCTGAGCGAGCGCCTAAAGAGACATTCAAAAACTGATTCGAGAATTGAGCTTCGTGTCGTAAGACTTGCAGCAGATGGCGTATGGCTTGAGAGAATCATGAACGCAAAATCTAAAAACCTAAAAGGTGTCGAAGAGTCTCTCATTGAGATGACGCGAATCCGTTAGAAAATCGGCTGACAAGCGTCACGGATAGCTCGCTGTGCGAATGACCGCAAACCGGGGGGCAATTGGGGGCCGATATCGGCCGACAGCGCCTGCCCGAGGCGGTCCCCCAGGACTCATTAGGCCGGGTCACCGCACGATCGCGCGCAGTGATTCACATTTTGGGATTCACTAAAGGTGAGTCAAGAACCCCAGCTCATCAAGCTCGATGACTTTTTCAACAGACCGGCGATAGAGTGGTCCAATTGAGACTGAACGCCACGCGATCCAACCACTGGGCGAGCCATGGCTCCTTGGCTCTGTGCAAAGCGTTGTAATGCAATCCTATTTTGCCACGCCGATGCTGCCGCGCCGGAACCTGCGCCGTGGAGCGGTTGGCACTTCGGTGTGCATGG
The DNA here is from genome assembly GCA_963812925.1 of uncultured Pseudomonadota bacterium. GTDB lineage: Bacteria > Pseudomonadota > Gammaproteobacteria > Steroidobacterales > Steroidobacteraceae > 13-2-20CM-66-19. The sequence goes on from CAWEXF010000021.1 coordinate 3,211, forward strand.
CACCTCACAATATCAAACTCTTCAACCTGTCCAGCACGATGTTCGTTCGGCTGCTCTCGGCCAGTAGCCCCGGAAGGTAATCCTCAAAGCGGGGTTCGGAGATCAGCGCACCCACAGTCTCGCGTACGAACTGGCGCAGCTCGTGTGACGCCTTCCGCAGCTCGTCGACAACGGATGGGCGCCCGTCCACGAGAGTGAGGACGTCTTCGAGATCGTGACTCGAAAGAAAGTCGCCGCGGCCCCGGCTCACAAACGCCTCCGGCTTGGTCGCGATAAAGGCAGGCGCGGCAATTCGTCGGATCTCGACGCGATCGCTTAGTCTTTCGCGGATTGCGGTCCGCGCTGCCTCTGGGTACCAGCGGTTGGAGAAGCCCAGAATGCCGGGGTCTATCGGCATCAGGTCGAACAGTACTCCGGTGGCGGCATGCCTCCACCTGCAGATCACGTCGCTCTCGGCGTCCCTTACAAAGCCCAAGGCTGGCAGACGGGCCTCTAGCTCGTAGTACTGACGAAGGGTCGCGGCCTCGACGATGGCATCGACGTCCTTGGTGGCGCGGATGCCCTCCACCGCGGAATCCGTCAACAAGAGACCCGCCGTAGATCCGCCGACGAACACTACATTATCGCGCAGGTCACCCGGCGCATCGGCGATGAGTAGCAGGTACTCGTAGTTTGGGTCGTCAGGGCGCACTGGACTTGCTCAGACGTTCCGACAGCAGCCGCTGCGCCAGCGTGCGTTCGCGGCTGCGCCCCACACGCAGCGCATCCAGCAACGCGAGCAACTCGTAAAGAACCGGATCGGCCAGCGCGGCTTCAGGGGCTCCACGGTGTAACGGACTCAGGCTCGGCCCCCTGACCTTGCCGCGCGGATCCGACCACACCGGCGCCTCCCCAGGCGCGCTGCTGATCTCAGTTGATAGCGGCAATGCGCCCAAGGAAGTCGGCACCCCTCGCTTGGCGGCGCCAAGGACCGCCGGAAAGGCATACCGCGCGCCATGGACTGAAAACTCGATCAGTGCTTCCGGCAGCACATGCCACTGCCCCCGGCGCTTCGAACTTGCGAGCCCTGCCGCGACGGCTCTTTGCACGCTGCGATGCACCTGCGATGGGCTCATTCCGAGCGCGGCACCGAGCGTAGCGTAGGTCCAGGGCTGACCTGGGTTCGCAGCCCGCTTATACAGGACGAAGAGGTCTTGAGGTTTGAGCTCCATCGAATTATTCCATATTCCGGAATATGGAATATCTACCAAGATAAGCGGATTTGCAAGCTACCACCCCGCCGTGCCCCTTAGAGGCACGGCGAAGCGCCTCATCCTTGCACTTCGATGCTGCTAATTTGCACCCTCGTACACCGGATTGCCGCATCGATGCGTTTCATCGCGCGACATTGCATTCCGTTGCGATTTGGCCCATCGCGTTCAGAAGACCTCCGTTTGGGCCGGCCCGGCAGTCCACCTGCACCATGCGATTCCGGGTCATCTCGCACTTTGCGCGGCTACGAATCGGCATCCACCTGAATTACTCTATCGTTCATGGACCAGAATCTATGCCGCCGGCTTATGCCGCGCCCGAAACTCGGCCGCTCGCGCCCGACCACAGCGGCGGCAGCGCCAGCGACGTTTCGCTTGGTCGACCTTCAGGTTGTCGGGCGTAAGCAAATGGCCATTGCCGCAGACATCGGGTATAGCCATTGGCTCGAGGATACGTTCCAGAGAAAAGCACACGACATGACTTTTGGTTGCTCCAAAGCACGCCCCCGCTACCAATGTTGCATAAAAACAACAAATGGATAAGGAGCTGCCGCTCTTTCGGGCGCAACCGTCACTCGCGACCCTTAGCCCAGCCGTCGCGCTTCCGCGCGTATTCGTCGTCTGGTTGCCCAAATTCCAACTCGAACGCGCTTCGGGTCAAAGCCTTCCCAGCTGAAGCAATACTGGCGCCGTCTCATATCTCGCCATCGCGCCTAACCGAAATCCTCCGCAACTGCCGCGAGGAAGGGACAGCTGTGTAAGTACTCTCTGTCGTCATTCCAAGAGGCTGCCACGCTACAGCAGCAGAACCGCGTCTTGGAGGCACAAATCGAGGCAAATGAGGACACACATGCGAGCGGCAGCGGTTGCCTCTTTCGGATTTCGCATGCGAGCGACTTCTCGTGCGGATATCGCGACCGCTTCGCGGCGCACTTAATTCCGCCACGCCACCTCGCGCGCCACACCCGGGACTCTCCGGGGTGGCAGCGAGCTGCCCGTGGAGGGAGCTTGCTCCATCTCAAAAAGGGAGTGCGCCTTCTTTTACCAGCTGCCCTGCTCTGCCCAACAGACCACACTTGCTTGACTACCAGTGGACACTTCTGGTTTTCAGCGAGCCTGTGACGCTTCCTGCGCGGCCTGGGACTGCAGTTCTTCTGCAAACTGATGCTCAGGCGCCGCCACAACCCGTAGCAGTGACTTGTAGAGCTTGCCGCTCGGGCTGACGTCATAATGAAATTCTCGAAACAGCCCGGGTATGTTCGTAAAATGGTAGAAGTGAATATATGTCAGTAGACTGAGAGTCCAAAGAGCCTCGGTAGGGTCTGAGGTCATTGCCGCGATATCGTCGATGTAGTACCCGATGTATGGCGCCAAATCTGCGGCAGACACCAAATGCCGATGAAGGTATGCGCCCAGGCGATCCAATCGTTTAAGCAGCGCGTCGTAACAGTCGCGGATCAGCGGATCTTCGGGATACTTGTCCGGTCGCGCGCTGTCGCTAGACTCCTGGGGCGGTTGCGCGGATTCTCCCTGGCCTACATCGGCCATCGTGTGGGGTCGCAGTGCCCTAATTTGCGTTGCATATGTCACTAACGTGAGGGCTTCGTTCTTCGAGTCCTCAAGAGCGTGCAACCGGAAGGATCGCTGGGGCCAGTCCACCATGGTCAGGGCGATCATTGCGTGCGGATCGCTTTCCAGTTCTTTTACCTCCTGCGCCAGAAACTCCGCCCGCTTCCACTGCTGTGCGCGTCGGTACTGCGCCAGGCCTATCAGAAACGCGACGGCAGCACCGACGAGCCCGGTCGCATCGATCACAACATTCGCAACCTCCGCCGTCACGGCTGATACACCCGATTGTGCGCCCTTTGGACACGCGCTTTCATGCACCTAGCTCGCGGTTGCTGACTCTTTCGTCGCGCCAGACTCGACTCCGGACCCAGACTCCGTGATACTCCAGATGGTTTCCAGGAATGTCGTAAATGGATCGTCTGCGATCTGGCGAAATGCGAATTGCAAGGTCTGCGGGGCCTGTTTGCAGGCTGCTGCCAGGAGAGGTAATGCCGCGACAGCAATATCGTGCGCATTCTTTTCCTCCGCATCTTTCCAGGTCGCACTATCGAAGTCGGTCATCAGAAACTTGATCTCGCAGGCCCCCCTCATCCCTCTCGGCCTGACCACATCGAGCAAGTCCTCCAAATACATCCACGCTAACGCCTGATTCATCAGGTCAATGATGAAGTTAAATGGCAAGTTGGATTTCATGGTCAAACGAACGGGATCGCAATACGCGATCTGCGTAATAGTCGTGACGCCTTCGTTTGCCAGGCTGTGTAGCTTCATCGATATCCGGACAAACAGCTAGCGGAGAAATGAGAGACTTCGGTCTGCTGCGGGCGGCCTGCAGAGAGAGCGAAGTAAATGAGCAAACGCGAATATCGACGATTTACGGCGGAGCAGAAACTCGAGATTCTGCGCGAGGCGGAGCAACCTGGGGTGACGGTGAGCGAGGTATGCCGACGGCATGGTTTGGCGCCGTCGCTCTTGTATCGGTGGCGGGCGGTCGCCCAGGGCGGTTCGGCCGTGGCGCTGAAGCGCGATGCGCAGCGCAAACCGCGTAAAGACGATGCGGAGGTGCGGCACAAGGCGGAGATTGAACGCATGCGGGCGGTGATCGCGGAGATCACGGCGGAGAACCTGGAGCTGAAAAAAAAGATCTGAGGTTGGAAGATTTATCTCGAGTCCCGGCGGAGACGAAAGCGGCGGTGATGCAGATCGTGAAGCAAACCAAACAGCGCTCGGGGTGGCGGATGTATCGCACACTTGCTGCCTTGGGGATTCCGCGCAGCGTGTATTACGCTTGGAAGGGGCGCGAGAGCCTGGTAGATCGGATCGGGACGCCGTGGCGGGCGTACGAGCTGCTGCCCGAAGAGCGGGCGGCGATTTGCGGGTTTGCGCTGCGATTTCCCAAGATCGGCTATCGCAAACTCACCTGGATGATGGTGGATGCGGGTATAGCAAGCGTCGGGGAAAGCACGGTTTACCGAGTGCTGAGGGAGGCGGATCTGCTGTCGCGCTGGAAACGTTCCGCGGCCTCGAGCGGGGAATATCATTTCCGGCCCGTCGCACCCAATCAGCAGTGGCACACGGATGTGATGTACGTGTGGGTGGCCGCACGATTTTACTTCCTGGTGAGTTTTGTCGACGCCTACAGCCGCTTTATCGTGCACCACAAGCTGCTGATCAGCCTGGACGGCAAATCGGTGGCGATCGAGTTGGAGGCGGCGCTGGAGGTGGCTGGCGAGGCCAAGCCGCGCATCGTGCATGATCATGGCAGTGAATTCGTCAACCGCGACGTTTGGGGTTGACCCGATTCGGTACACAGGTAGGACTTTGAGCATCACCGTGACCTGTGCACCACCTCCTCTTGATCTGGCTTCTTCGTTTCCATGGCTTCACCGCCGCGCAGTCTCCCGCGGATGCGGGAGAAGCCTGTCAGGATGACGCGTCGGCTTATGAGCGACTCGCTGTTCATACTCGCGAGGGGAAAAGTATCCCAACGCCGAATGACGACGATGCGGATTATACCACCCCTCCAGCCAGGTGAAGACCTTACGGCATGCTTCCTCGCGTGTCGTAAAGTGATACCGATCCAACACCTCAGCCTCCAGACTGGAAAAGAGGGATTCCATCATCGCGTTGTCGAAGCAATCGCCGACACTGCCCATGGAACGCTCGATCCCGAGCTCGAGACAGCGATCAGAGAAGGCCACAGCCGTGTATTCGCTTCCGTGGTCCGAGTGATGAATCACTTTCTCGGGGTGACGCTGCGCGAGGGCCATGTCCAATGCTTGCAGCACCAGGGCGCTGGCCAGACGCTCCGCCATCGCCCATCCGACTACGTACCGGGAGAACACATCGAGGATCGCCGCCAGGTACAGCCATCCTTCATCAGTGGGGATGTAGGTCACGTCGGCCAACCACAAGGCGTTCGGACGGCTCGCCGTGAAATGCCGCTGGACCAGGTCTGGGGCGTACTGCTCGGGTTTTCCAGGGCGCGTCGTGCAACGGAAGCGACGCTTCTGCACTCCCTTCAAGCCCGCACGGCGCATCAGCCGCGCCACCCGCTTGCGCCCCACGCGCACCCCGTGCTCCAAGCGCAACTCCATATGGATCCTCGGCGCTCCGTAAGTGCCATCAAAGGAACTCTCGTGGATCTGCTGGACCAGCGCAGTCAGTTCCACATCCTTGCGGTCGCGCTCCGACATCGGTCGATCCCACCAGTGGTAGAACCCGACGGTGGAGACCTTCAACAGCCGGCACATCGCGCTCACCGGGTAGATGGCCTGGTTCTGGTTCACGAATCCGAAGAGCGCTTCGAATTCGGAACGGTCTCCTGTGCGAACCAGGCCGCTGCTTTTGACAGGATCTCCCGCTCCATCTGCAGCCGCTTATTCTCGCGGCGCAGCCGCGTCAGCTCCTCCCGTTCAGCCGTCGTCAGGCCGCCGTCCCCGCGACCCTCATCACGATCGGCCTGCTTCACCCACCGACTGATCGCCCAGATGGAGGGACCGAACCGTTGCGAAAGATCACTCAGCGGATGGCCCGCGCGATGCAGCTCGACCATCTGGTGCTGGAACGCCTTCGGGTACCGCTTCCCGTACTTCGACTTTGATACCTTCGACTTGACCATGGCAAACACCTCGAATTCACACTCTCGGGTGTGTACCAAACCGGGTCAAGTCCAGTTGCAGCGGTCATCAAGGCGCACAACCTGATCGATATCAAGACCAAACCGCGCCATCCGGAGTCGAACGGCATCGTGGAGCGCTTCAATGGCACCGTGAGAACGGAGACTGACGACGCATACGGACAGAACTATCTGCAGGCCGAGGCGATCATCGCGCGGCTGATGCACCACTACAACGAGGAGCGATTACACGCGACCCTGGGATACATGACCCCGGCCACGTGGCATCGCGGACAGCCGGATGAGGTTCGAGAGGAGCGTGCGCGGCGAATCGCTGCGGCCCGCGCGCACCGTAAGTCGAGCAACCAGCAGCGGATGACCATGGCGGCCTAAGCAGTGAGAGTCTCCTTTCTTGACTCAGCCGTTTTGTCCAAGTTGACATGAAGCGCCACACAGGCGTTCCATGATAGGTTTGTTCACTCCTTGAAGATTGATTATGTCGTCGCTGGTTTCATCCGGAGTCGTGTCAGCGCCGAGTGCTTTGGTCGTGAGTCGCTGCAGAAGCGCGATAAGAGAAGTCAGCGGGAATGCCCCCAAGGCAAACGCAGTGAAGATCTCGAGCTTGTGGGGTACTACGCTTGCAAACGCGAATCCCATCGGCACTGAGATCACCAGGCGCAACACACCCCACATTACGTCCGAGGGTGCAAAATCCAGCCTACGGGCACGCGAAATGTGGTCATTCGCAACCCAGAGATAGGCACCGGAGATTGCGGCCACGGCTGAAATAGGGAGCACGAAAAGTGGGCTAATGATGTACTTGAGGAGAGCGAGCGCAGTCAATACCACGGTAGTGACCGCGGCACCGCTGCTGAGGACCAGCAATACGGCGGGCACTGCAAAGTAGCGGCGACCATACCAATGGGTGTACATCTCCTCAAACTTCTGCGATGCCTCCTCTGGGTTCAGAGGCTCGTCACAAGGGATGAACATCCGAAAATAAGCCTGCCGGGCTTCGCCACTCAGCCCGTCCATGATTTCGTCGCGACGCGCTCGCCAGCCCACAATCACATAATGGATCAAGGGTAAACACAGTGTGAGCGTGGCGCCAAGACTTAGGACTACGACTATGATGATCTGTGTCGTTGACATCGAACTATTCCCGGCCGTTCTTTTCTGCCGTTGGAGACTGTGTCGGGTGACGTGAGTGCTGCGAGGGAGTGCTACAGGAAATACCCGGCCACCTTGGTTGTCAGCTGAACCAGGTTGTCCAACCGGCTGACCCATTGATCGATTGCGGTGACCGTCTTCAGGTCATTCCTGATCGCGCTCGTCGCAGCGTCGAGAGCCCTCTGTGCCGCAGCAACGGCCGGATTCGCAGTCAGCGCTTTGTCGGTTGCGTCGCTCCATGCATTTAGGGCCGCAATCTCCTTGGCGTAAAGGGCGCTGAGGTCGGCGCCCGGATTTGCTTGAAGTGCGGTCATATACGCCTGTCGGGCCGCGTCTGCGGCGGCCGCCAGGCTGGCCAGAACGTTCGTACCACTCATCGGCACAGCATTCATTTTGTTTCCCCCGCGGACTTCGGTGCTGCAACCTGGGCAAGCGTTTTGAGACGGCTAACCAGGTCGAGTACGTTGTGGACTGAGACCGGCTGACCCGCCTGAAGGCTTTCGTGCTGCTTCAGGAGGGCTTGCAGTGCAGCAAGTCCCTGGTCGTACCCCTGCTGAGCGCTCGCGATCTGGCTATTGACAGTGTTGCTCACGACCGCTGAAAGGCCGGCCCGCAGGCGGCCGCTGCCTCTGACGACTGCATCCGCGTTCGGGACCGACTCGAGCCCGAGCGGAGCTCCGAGCGCATCCAGAATTGGACGGTAAGAATATGCACCCTGCGCGTAGATGGTGAATGCAGCCTGGTCAATAAGGCCCTTCAGCTCTGGCTGTATGGGTAGCATGGCATTGCGAACATTGGGATCGCTCAACGCCGCGATGACCTGCTTCAGTACGGACTCGATCATCGCGCTGGCTTTGACTGCCTCCTCGGTCTGAATCGAGCCGACCAGAACATTGCCGCCTTCCTGCAGGCCTTTGGTCACACTGGCGGAAACTGTAATCGGCTTACCTATCTGCTTGCCGAACTGCTGCGCGTCAGTTCCGAGACTACTCATGGCTGAGTCCAACGACGCACTTCCCCCGTACTCAGCCAGGTCGTACATGGCGGAATATGCAGACGAGAGGCTCTGTAGGAGGGTCCCATACTGCGTCAGCTTTTTTTGGATCGCCTGCACGTTCTGAATCAACGCGGAAGACGCGCCCGGGGCTGAATTGAACCCGTCATTGAACGCCGCTGCTTGCCGAAAGAGAGTGAGAGATTGCGCGGATATGGTTACGTTTTGCTCCATTTGTGTTGCGGCTGCCTCACCCGCCTTGGCGAGTGTCGCGGCGCTCCCGAGGCTGGCACTCGGTACCGTTGCGCAGCCCGAGGCCGAAGCGCCAACGAGGAACAGCAATACCCCCGCAATAGGGAACGCCTGAAGAGGGCTGGATCTGTGGCGGCTCATGGCGCTGCTCCTCGCTCGACCTGGGGTTGCTTGGGCCGCGGCTTTACGACGACCAGCTCGACCGTCGCGCGATGTAGTGGGATCGCCGCGCGGGCTCCGCCCTAACGTGCGCAGTAGGTAAAATCTGGATGCAACCGCCGAACTTACGGCGATCGTGCCGGCCTGGGGAAAGTAACCAGCATGGATGAGCTGGTAGTGACGCCGCCCAATGAGGGGACTTCTTCGCCATGTCATCGTGACACCCCACAATTCTGAGCAACTCGGCTGCTCGATTTTTCTCTATCCTCGATTCAGTATAGTACTCAGAATGTCAAATGACTAGTGCACCTGTCAGCAGAGTTGGGTCGGTTGCACGTTGACGTAGTATCGGGTTGACGCGCCTGGAATCCGGTGCCGCAGGAACCACCACGACTGGCGGACCCAGATCGACACACTGAATCTCCGGCGCGCCGGCAGCCAAGAACGGCAGCATCTTCCCCGGGAGGAGACACAGGAAGACGGACTGGACTCGCTTCCGCTTTGCAAACTGTTGCAGAAGTGGATCAAATACAACGATAGCCAGTAACGGATCAAGGGTCGGCGGCACTAGCTTGGCGCCGCGGATTGCGACTAGATTTCCCGGCCTCGCGCTTCCGGCAGAAATGACCTTTCAGGTTATTCGCGTAGATCATTGCGGTTTCCCTTGCGACAAGGCCGATCGTGGCCGAAATTGCCCTCGCTGAATGGCGGCTAGCGAACCTTAGCTTCCGCTATTGCCGTGTCCACCCAGACCTTTATGTTCCGCGAGATATAACCGTAGGCATCGAAGGATGGGGGGTCATAACAGGTTACGAATTCAGACATTTTTCGACCGCCGACATTCCACGTAGCAAACGGATTTGCGCCCTTTGTACAGATGCCCTGTCGGGGACACTTTAGGTTCTGAATGTAGATGCCGAAAAGTCCGCGCTTATCCTTCCAAGCCTTCTCGATCTCGTAGTCAATCCACTTGCGATTGGCCGTTTCTGATCCGATTAGGACAATTACGCACCGTCGGTGCGACATATTGTCGTCGATCCACTTGCGTATCGCTGCCTCTCCGCCCCTCTTAACTTCCTCCCAGCCACTCGGGGAGACGGGCGCGTTTTCCTCGATGACCCCCATGTTTCGGATCTGCTGAACCCGGAACACGTCATTGCCGTAGTGAAAACTGTAAAACACCGGCTCTCTGGCCATGCCTCACTCCTAACTGATAAGTATCCCCATCACGATGAGCATCGTTGCAATAAGAACTCCGTAATAAATCAACAGCGTCTTCGAAAACATTGCGCCAATCCAAGTGTTTCGACGCTCGGAGCTGAACGGCTTGGTGTCCATTGAAAAGTCGATGGCGTGCTCGTGAAGTTTGCGTACATGATCGTACAGGGACCTGAACTTCCGCTCCTGCGAGAGGAAGTACCCGTCCAACACCCAGAACATGAAGGGAGGGATATACGCGATCAGGTAATAGATAGGGTTCGAGTCCCTCGCCGCGAGAGCGAACAGCGCGGCGATCAGGGTAACGGTCCAACCCTTTAGCAGAAAGAAGTTGGAGGCCATCCTATTTACGGCGGCCTGGATGAATTCCAGGTGCTTCTGTTTATCTTCCATCCTAGTGCCCAGACCCCGAGCCCGATCGTGCCGTCAGTAATTGGCACACAAGGGCGAAATCCCAAGCTTAAGCATAGTGCTGTCGCGCGCCGATCGCAACACACCAACAGGCCGCCGGAGGCGTACAGTCCGGCGTCGCCACCCTTGCTGGTGCCCACCCCCTTGGCGGTGGAGTCCGCCGCCATAGCCGACCCCCGCCTGCAACTCACCGCCCAGGAGCTCACATATGCCGCCCAAGGCCTCCGAGGATTCGCGCGCCGCGCCGGCTTTCGCTGCGAGTACTGCGGCGCCAACCTCCTCCTGTCATCCGACGTCTACTTCCTGGGCGCGCACCTCGACCATATAGCTCCCCGCGGGGGGGGGGGGGGGGACGGCCTGGACAACCTAGCCCTAGCGTGCGCGCCCTGTAACTACCTCAAGCGACGTGCGGACCCTAGGACCGGCCTCTCGGGCCCGCTGACGCGGGATCAGCTAGTGCAGGCCGCAGCTCGCATCGTCGCCGAGCGGCGCAGGGCCGCCAAGGCGCGACTAGAGGCCGCGATGCCGTTCCTGCGCGCGCTTCTCTGAGGCGCCCCGAGCAGCACGGATGGACATTCAGGCGGAGATTGAATCGCGCGAGCAGAAGGAACGCCTGGGACTGTAAGATCGGTGTTGCCCTAGATAAATGCTCTCCCTAAACGATTTCGTCCATCCGACAGTCTGGGGCCAGGCGCTCCTTTTTTCGTTTCCAACCTATCTAGGCGCCAAGACATTTGCCGGCCGAGAGCGACAGTTGTATCTGGCTCTAACCGTAGCTGTAACGATGTTCAGCATGTTCCTTGGAGCAATGGCCCAGCATGACTCGGACGAGGAACTCACCAAGGAGGCAAGCGCGACAGTAGCTCTCCAACAGAAACTTGGTCGCCTTTCTGGCGAGGGGGCTTTCCCGATGATCGAGCCTGGCCTAACCACAAAGGATTTGGGGCGACTGGAGTTCCCAGGGTTTCCCGGAGACTCGTTTAACGGCGCTTAGCAGCGGTTTCGAAGTCATCCGGACTGACGCCACCGATGTGGCTGTGACGACGCCGCGGATTGTAGAACGATTCGATGTAGTCGGAAACATCGATGGTGGCCATGTCCCGCGTATTGTAGATCCGCTTCTTGATGCGTTCCTTCTTGAGGCTGGCGAAGAAGGACTCGGCAACCGCATTGTCCCAGCAGTTTCCTCGGCGACTCATGCTGGGTTCAAGCCGATTTTTCCGACAAAACCGGCGCCAGTCGTCACTGCCGTACTGGCACCCTTGGTCTGAGTGGATGACGGTTCCATTTGGCCGACGCCGCCTTACAGCCATCATCACGGCATCCAAGACCAAGCCGCGGTGTATGGTAGGTCGGGTAGCCCATCCAACGATCTTACGCGAGAACAAATCCATGACGACGGCCAGGTACAACCAGCCCTCCCATGTGCGGATATAGGTGATATCCGTTGCCCAGATGCGATTCGGCTTCTCGACATTGAACTGCCGTTTTACCAGGTTCGGGATCAGAACCGACGGCTTCCCAACCGTAAAATGACGCACCCGATATCCATGGAGCGCCATGATTTTGTTGACCCGCATGATCCGCTCCACCCGGTGCTTGCTGCACGTTTCACCGGCTTCCCGCAAGTCCAGAAATATCCGCGGAGCTCCATAGATGCCATGACTCGCCTTGTAGGAGGCGCGGATGAGGGTCAGCAGCCGCGCATCCTCCAGTGCGCGATCCGATATCGGCTTCTGAAGCCATTCGTAGTAACCGCTCGGCGCCACACTCAGGGTCCGGCACATCACCTCGATGGGGTATTCTCGTCGGTGAGCCTTGATGAACTCGTAGGCGAGTCGAGCGCGCGGATTGCGTGGTGGCTTGGCCATTTCCCATTCTCCGGTCGAACCCATTGACCGTTATAAGGTCTCCGGGAAACCCTGGGAACTCCACCTGCACCATGCGATTCTGGGTCATCTCGCAGTTTGCGCGGCTACGAATCGGCGACCACTTGAATTACTCTCTTGTTCATGGACCAGAATCTATGCCGCCGGCTTATGCCGCGCCCTAAATTCCACCGCTCGCGCCCGACCGCAGCGGCGGCAGCGCCAGCGACGTTTCGCTTGGTCCACCTTCAGGTTGTCGGTCGTGAGCAAATGGCCATTGCCGCAGATGCCCGGTATGGCCATGGGCTCGAGAACACGTTCCGGAGACAAAGACACGACGTGAGTTTTGGTTGCTCCAAAGCACGCCCCCGCTACCATTGTTGCTAAAAAGCAACAATAAAATTCAGCGAGTTACATCATGAATGTCGTGGTGCCCCGCTGTAAATCCTCGCGTTATTTCACGATGGGTCGCGTTGGCACACCGGGCAATTTATTGCTAGGTGCGCTTCTCCCCTGACGCTGTTGATCATTAGCGTTGGATCACTGCTGTTCCCGCGATCGCCGCACGAATGGGTATGCAATATCAAATCGGCCGCAGCAGTCTACGGATCGCTGGATCACTGCACTTCGTTCCTGCAGTGCACGGGGGCATGGCGCTGCCAGCGGGCCAGTTGACCAAAGACAAACTCCCGGAGCCCTTGTTTGAACGGCTTGCAGCAGTGTGGCCGGTTAACCATCCGTTTGGGATACTTAGAAGTCAGAAACTGTGGGCCTTGTTGATTGGAATGGGAGCGATAAACATGCGGCTCGCGCCCGGCGTTGAGCTAGTGCTAACGGCGCGCGCGAAGGTGGATCGCAGGCCCATTTCCTTCCTTGAAACAGGGCAGGAGTTCATCGCGTCCGCGGATCGTATAGAAGACTCACGATACATTCGGCTGCTAGAACTGTCGCTAGACACGCTTTCCCAAAACCCACAGCGCGTGCAGGACATGTATGCCGCGTGGATCAGTGAGAACCTCCACGCATTTGAGACTCTGCTATCGCAATCGCCGCTTGCGGCCGAACCTGTAGTGCGAAACGCGGTGATTGAGCAGCGCACGCTGCGGTGGATGCCGACAGTCCTGGAACTGTTACAGTCGCCGCACCGAACCTTGCTTGCCGTCGGAGCCCTGCACCTACCCGGCCCTGATGGCCTGCTAGCTCACCTGGAGCAGGCCGGTCACCAGCTCCACCCGGTAACCGGCCCCTAGGGCCAGCCGGCTGTTACGGCCGTGAAAGAAATCATACGAGCCAGTGGGGGTTTACGCGCGGCCAGACGCTCGCCTTTGAGATCCTCCTTCCGCTGCTACCCCTCAAGTAGAATCTTTCGGGTAGCGGGTGCCGAAGAGATCGTAAAGCTCCTTCGTAGTCATCTTGGCAATCGCTTCTTTTGTCGGCGGCTGCTTCCTGCGCTGCAGGAGTGCGAGACCGATGACTCCGTTTAGCCGCTGGTGGTTCATCTCCTCGACCAGCTTGAAAGTTTCATCTGCGAGAGCTTTGAGCACTGTTGGCCGAGGCAGTTCAACCCAGGTGTTACCTCCGCGCGCACGCATACGAAATGCCTCGCCGTCACGTTCGCGTGCGATCGGCGAATGAAGTAGATCGTTCCGCCGTTCGCTGATGTTTTCGCATCGATTCATGAAATCGAGAACCATCGTCAATGCCTCCCCCTCGCCAAGGCGGTCCCTAGCGCGCTCCACGACACGCTTCCGGAGTCTGGCCGCGCCCTGGTAGCCGATGTATTCCAGGGCCTCTTCGATGCTGGTCTCGTCGAAAGATCTGACGAACATCTTGAGGGTGTTGTCTAGATGTGCATGCAGCATGCTCGCGCGCGCGAATTGCTTGAGAAATTCAGGATCTTCCGGGGTGTCTACTACCAGTGGCATGTTCACGGCTATTCCGATCGCCCCTTCTCTCTGTGGGAGAGAGATTACATCATGGAATCTCCTTCCCGAAGTGGTCCTCCAATGGACTCATTAGGCGGGGTCACCGCGCGATCGCGCGTTGTGATTCACATTTTGTGATTCACCAAATGTGAATTATAATCCCCGCAGTTCCATCGAGGAAAAACCATGGCCGCATCCGCCCGTCAGAACCCGTTCGAGTTCGGTGGAGAGCTCAAGGCCACCTCCCTAATCGATCGCGAACAGGAACTCGACCTCGTTATCCGCACGATCGAGAACGGGGGAAAGCTTTTCCTCATCGGTCCGCGCCGCTACGGCAAGACCTCCATACTGGCTGCCGCCGAGGAGAAATTGGCGCATTCCGGGGTCGTGGTCCTGCGCTATGACGCCGAAGTCTATGAGAGCCTCGGTCGGCTCGCTGAAGCGCTCTTGGCCGGGGCTGCCAAACACCTCACCCCTACACTGGAGAAAGCCGGTGACGCGGTCAAGCGTCTGGGGGCCAAACTCAGACCGCAAATCGATTACGACCTCGCCGACCAGAGCATCAGCATCACCTTCGGTGCCTCCGGCAAAAGCACCATCCCCACACTGCCCCTGCTCACCGATGTGCTCAACATCATCGATCGCATGGCTGCCGGAGCTCAGCGACGCGCTGCGGTCATTCTGGATGAGTTCCAGCAGATCGTCCAAGAAGGCGGCGCCACCGCCGAGCGGCAGATTCGCGGCACGGTGCAACGACATCACCACACGGCCTACGTGTTCGCCGGATCCAAGACACGGCTGCTAGCCGATATGACCAATGATCCGTCGCGAGCGTTCTGGAAGCTCGGCTCGCGACTATTTCTGGGTCCTATCCCCCGCGAAGCCTGGCGCGAATTTTTGGAACATGGCTTCACAAACTCATCTTTCAAGATTCAGGCTACCGCCGTGGAGCATCTACTGGATCTGGCCGAGGATGTCCCCTTCAATATCCAGCAGCTCGCGAATTCATGCTGGGAGCTGCTGCGTGCTTGCGGAGGAGGCACCCTGACCCCGGATCGGGTCGATGAGGCCTTGGTCGCCCTTGTCACGCGCGAAAACCCTTCCTACACTCAACTCTGGAACAGTCTGACCAAGCAGCAAAAGATTGCGCTCAAGGCGGTCATCGAGCAAAACGGCGCAAACCTACGTTCGGCCGCGGTACTGTCACGCTACGGACTTGCCTCGTCGACGATGCACAAGACGCTCAAAGCCTTGGATGCGCGTGGCGTCGTACGCGAGGAGGAAGCCATCGGAACGATTCGCTATCGTCTCGAGGATCCATTCTTCGCCCCCTGGCTGCGACTGGCCCAGCGGGCCGGCACATGAGTTGCGGCGAACCCTGATCGAACTGTCGTGAAATACGGTTACTGGAAGGCACAATGGACCAGGAGACAGTTTTCCCATGAACACTGTCATCATTGCGGCCTTTTCAGCCGCCCTCGCCACCCTGCCTCTAGCTTCGACGGCCTCGGCAGGAAATGCACCCATCAGTGACGCTTTGCCGTCCTTGAGGCCCGAAGTGCAATGCATGGTGAATATCCTGGCAACTACGGCCGGGGTCGATGATGTCAGGTCCGGAGTGTCACTGACCGATGGACACATCGAGGCGTTCGTGGAGTACCGCTATCACGAGAACAATGGCCAGCTTGGCGCTGTGCGGTTCATTGCTTACCAATCTGCCAACTCGAAGAACTCCGTATACTTCCTGGCCGTTCTGAATGGGCTAAGCACGCCCCGCGGTCCGGGACCATCGGATTTTGGAGCCAGGAAGATTGCAAGACTTTGGAAACTGAAATGCTATGTAAGCGCGTACACGCTTTACGAGTGAACTGTTCAGTGCTCAAGACTCCTGGCCGGCCGCTTACGAGAGATTTCCAAACCAGATCGGGATGACAGTACGTGGTCGCTTGCCGCCGCGCACCCACCCCTCTCGCCGCCAAGTCAAAACAATGATGCGCATCATTGCTTGACGTTGCGTTCCGTTGCGGTTCGGTGCATCCCTGTCGGAAGACCTCCGTCTGGATCGGGTCGGCAGGGCGCCTGCACCATGCATTTCTGGGTCATCTCGCAATTTGCGCAAGTACAAATCACATCCACTTGGATTAATCTATCGTACATGGACCAGAATCTACGCCGCCGGCCTATGCCGCGCCCGAAACTCGGCCGCTCGCGCCCGACCACAGCGGCGGCAGCGCCAGCGACGTTTCGCTTGGTCGACCTTCAGGTTGTCCGGCGTGAGCAAATGGCCATTGCCGCAGACATCGGGTATGGCCATAGGCTTGAGGACACGTTCCAGAGAAAAGCACACGACATGAGTTTTGGTTGCTCCAAAGCACGCCCCCGCTACCAATTTCCATACAGCCCGCCGCGCTTGCGGCGGCTTCCAGCAGAACGCTGCGGTTCCCTCCGACCCTGGCAACCAGATAAGGGACGCTCGCCGGCATTCGTATGGCCCGGGCGCGGCGGCACCTTCATTACAACACCACGAGATTTTTCGCAGTCGCCTTCCGAACGGCTGAAAGCGATATCCGGCCGTCGAATGTCACAAGTCTGCCGTCGTGACGCACGGCGAGCCCGAGAAGGTATACATCGGTAATCTGCTTCGGACCGTGAATTCGCGTCGCGTCGAAGCAGCCCGGATCCAAGAGACTCGGCTCGTCAGCCCAGAATTGATGTATCGGCTGAGCGCACGCCTGAGCGAGACGCGTGATGAGAGCTTGAACCGGTAAAGGATTGGGATATGACGGGTTGGACATGATACGCACACAACCATTCTGGGTGATTGGGCATGAAGCCCAGCCCTCCGTTGCATGCGCAGCGAACCAAGTCATCGCGGCTTTATGCGATACGTGATCCTGGTCAAATAGCGCGATCAGCACATTAACATCGAGTAGCGCTCGCACAGTTCCCTTCCCCCGATATCACCGGCAGGCACTTCTTAGCAGCCGCTGATGGCAGTCTCAGCGAGCATGCTAATAGGCGTCGTCCTCGCTGAGCTTGTCGATCAGCTCATTGGTGACCAGACCACCGCGCGAGGCAAAGGGCCGAAGCCCATAAGTCGCTTTTGGCTCCTTCACGCCACGAGTCTCGTGCGGAGCGGTAAGAGCCTGTCGTGCCAGCTCGGAGAGCATCTGCCCAACCGTCTTTCGCTCGTGCCGAGCCCGTTCCTTCGCGGCGCGGAGTACATCATCGGCAATGTCCAGCGTGGTGCGCATGCATCAGATGATATCGCATCACGCACCAGAAGTCACTTCGAGCCTTCCCTGCCCCGGATTCCCGGCGGCCGTGGCGGCGGATTTGGCAATTCGATCGACGCAAGACGTCGCAGAGTGGTCCATTCCGTTGCGATGCTAGCGGGAACTGCAGGCACAGCGATGGAGTACCCGCTATAAAGCTCAAAGCAGCCCCCCGCTACCACATTTATTTTCTGGCCGGTTGCCATTTCGAACAGCCGGCCGCCATCCAGGGAAAACTCGGCAGTCAGGAACCGCCCGTCCCCGTCAGGGATCGGGCGAATAGCGCCGCCGGTCATACCGCTTAAGCTCGCCCGCGCCCGCGGGATATGACTCTCTGGGATGTGCTCCAAGCTCTCGACCAGCTCGCGGTAAGTGTCACCGAGCCGAGGTAGCAAATCCGCCACCCCGTCGGACTTGCCGCCGCGGTCGCAGAGAAGCGCTGTCTGCTCTGACTCCGCGGCTTCGAGCCTGGCCTTGACGGCAGGCGACAGCAGCCCCCTGGCGATGGCATCTATCAGGTGTCCGATTTCCCGTTCAAGCTCTGATAGCCGCGCCCCACGAGCCTCCCACGCGGTCTTGCGCGCCGAGTGCTGAGCGACGCGCAGGGCGCGGAATTCACGCTTGAACTCGTCCAGGTACTCCGGCGCCAGCAGCTCGGCCTTGATACTGGCAAGAATTCTCGATTCGGCGATCACGCGGGCGACTCGCAGGTGATTCCCGCACGCGTGCTGCCCGCCGTTGACATGGCTGCCGCAGACACAGTGCCGCTGGTCGCCGATGACAAAGTTCGCACCACAGAGGCCGCATTTGAGCAAGCCGGACAGCAGGTACTTGGGCTGACGCCCTGTCCGCGCCGCGCGATGCAGCGCTTCGCGAATTTTGGCGGACTTCTCCCGCGCGCCGACCTGCCGTGCCTTAACGCGACGCCACAGTTCGTCACTGACGATACGCAGGTTCGGCACCTGCTGCACGACCCACTCGGACTCGGGGCGCTCCTGACGCACGCGCCTGTGCGTCTCAGGATCGCGTACCCACCGTGAACGGTTCCAGACGTAAACGCCACGATAGAGGTCGTTGTTGAGTATCCCAAGTGCCTTGCGTGTATCACCGGCAATCGCACTCGCAAGCCAAATCCCATCACGCCGGCGCGTTCTACGCTGCCAGCTCGCACCCGGAGAACGGACCTGTAGGCGATTGAGCTCGTCGGCGATCCAGCGAGGGCTGTAGCCCGTCGCGTACCAGTCGAAGACATTGCGGACTGTCTGCGCCTGCGCCGACTCAATCTCACGCCGTACGGCCACCACAACCGGCCGGCCGAAAGCGTCCCGTCGCTCGGCGTCCTCTATGGGTATGTGACGGTATCCGTACGCATGGCCGCCCGCGTTGTTGCCTGCGCGGGCCTGTCCCTCCAAGCCGCGGTGCGTCTTTTCCGCGAGGTCATCCAGATAGACCTCGTTCATCAGGTTCTTAACGGCGCGGTGAACTTTGCGGGTCTTCGCCTCGGAGTCGTAGCCATCAGAGACGCCGATGACGCGCACGCCCCAATGCTCCAGGCGACGAAACGTCGTTTCCGCCTCGACCTGATCGCGTGACAGGCGCGAGATATCATCGACCAGTAGCACGTCGAACTGGCCTGCCCGATCTGCGCGAGAACCGCTGACCGCCTGATCCTGGTATGCCTTGCCGAGCTGCCAGCCCTCACGCTCAGCGATTCGACGGCAGTTGCGCGCCTGGTCCTCGATGGAGGCTTCCCGCTGCTTGTCGGTGGAATAGCGCGCATGCAGGGCCGCGCGGATCATGGTATCGGCATCACCGTTTGGCGGCCCAATCCTGCCATACGAGCCCACGCACTCGCTCGAACTCCGACACGTTTGCCGTGACCAGCGTGGCCCTGAGCCTGAGGGCCTGGGCGGCGATCAGCAGATCGTAGGGACCGATGGGCTTGCCCGTCTTCTCGAGGGCGGCGCGGACCTCGCCTGCGGTGGCGGCGTCGTCAGCGTCAAAGGGGATGACGCTGATGGCCCCGGAGAGAAAGATGCGCAGCCGCTCGGTGTTTTCGCGCTGCCGCTCGCTGCGTGCCACTCCGTACCAAAGCTCGAACAATACGATCGAGGACAGGGCGATCGCTGTCGCCTTCGGCGCCACCCGTTTCAGCCGAGTACGCACGGCCACGGGCTGCCCCTTGAGAATGGCGATGACCGCGTTCGTGTCGAGCAGGTAGATCATTCAAACGTGTCTTTCGGCTCCGGCATGGGCGGCTGCTGGCGGCCGTCTTCCATGAAAGGAACATCGGCAAACCGGTCCAGCTCGGCCAGCCATGCCTTGATGTCCGTGACCATCGGCTCAAGAAGGATGCCGTGTTCCACGCGGCGCACACGTACGCTGCTGCCGGGCAGGCGAAATGCCATCGGCAAGCGCACGGCCTGGCTGCGGCCATGCATGAATATCTTGGCGATACCGCTCTCCGACATAGCTAGACCCTCGTTGATATATACCAGAAGTGTACATCACCGTTTCTCGACGGGCAAGGGCTCGGGCTGCCGGTCGCCGGAGCCGTTCTGCTGGCTGGCCCCGGCGCCGTTCTATCCGGACTCCCGCGGGCCGCGCCCGCCCGCCGCGTCGGCGGAAGCCACCGGCTCGTACGGGCCATCGGCCGTGTCCTCGACGGCCACTGCGGCCAGAATCTGGGCCAGTTCACGCAACCAAGGATTCACGAGCCGGACTTCCCATCTTATCCGCCTGCTATTCAATCCTAGCTCCGGCAACATGCGACGAGCGCAGTGCGGAGCGTCCTCCCAGTATCCGAAGAGTCCGATGTCGGAGGGGTGTCGGGGCGCAGCCCTGACCAAGCCGGGTTCGCTCAACAATTCCGGACGCGTTCCGGAATTGTTTAACGAACCCCTACCTTGTACGGAATTCGTGCTGATCTGCGGGTCGGAAGCAGTCCGGAAATGCCATCGTTGCCGGCTTTGGGATTAGCGGTATGACCTGGAAGCTCTCCATGGGATTGTCGCCTCGTATGAACGGAACACATGATAGCTCGATGGTCAGCGACTCAGCGCCTCCACGAACCGGCTGGCACGTGAAGCTGCCCACTTAGTTAGGGGGCTTGACCAATATTTCTACATATGTTGAGATATTGGGATGGGCCGTCCTCCGAATGCCTCGCACCAGACTCGCCTCTTGTTAACGACAATGTTGGAGCAGCCGCGCGCTTGGCGCTATGGTTACGAGCTGTCCAAGGCAACGGGCCTGGCCTCCGGCACGCTGTATCCACTGCTCATGCGGCTGAATGACCGCGGATTTTTGGATTCGCGGTGGCAGGAGCCGGAACGTGCAGGACGACCGCCGCGGCACGCATATCGATTGAGTACTCTCGGCGTTGAACTGGCGCGAGAAGAAGAGAGTACTGCAGCTGGCGCGAACGTCATGCGTCGAAGAGCCAGGGTGATCGCATGAGCGCCTCACCCACATGGAAGCGGCGAGTTGCACGGCGCCTGGTAGGACACGCGGCAAGCGTCCTTTGTCCTATCCGCCCTGCGTGGTCAGAGGTTCTTAAAAGTGAGGTGGAGCACGTACCAGGTGATTATCAGGCGTTAATGTGGGCAGTCGGTTGTGTATGGGCAAGCTATATGGAACGGTACCTGAGCAAGGCCCCTCGCTGCTGGCTGCTACTGCCGTTGGCGTCGTTTTCGCATTCCTGGACGAAGAGATCACAGGTAGATTAGCGGCCAAGGCGTGGCCGCACTGGTATATTCAATTTGCCAGAACGCACAAGCATCTCGGTCTTGAACTCTCGTCTATCGTGGCTTTGACACTACCGGTCGCAGTCCTCGCAGCAGGGTCTGGCGTGCTGCTCGGGAGCCTTGCTCGGAAGTCATCGATCGCGCTTCCCTGCTTCTCGGTATTGGTGTGGCAACTTTATAACGTGGGGGTTGATATTTACTCTGCCCCGGCGATATGCCCATTCACGATGCGCTCCTTGTGGGACCCCTTTATCATATTCCCCACGTCCAGCATCGTGGCCATCGCTTTACCAGCCTGTGCACTAATGCTTGCGTTCCGTTTGACCCGGGGAATTGCCCACCGCTCACCGGATCGGTAGATCGCCCAGATCTATCGGAGACGAATTTTCAGGTTCCGCGGAGGAAAATAAATCTCAAATCCTGCCCCCGCTACCACTTTTCAAAATGGGCCCATTGGCAGCTCCGCCGAGGGCAGCTGTCTTTACGGGTGCGGGGTTATGGTGATGATGGTTAGCTCGTCCTTCGCTGGCCCGTAGCACCAGAACACTCGGTATGCTCCCGGCGTCTGGTTTTGCGCGTAGGCCTCAAACACCTTCTGCTTCGGGTCGTACGGGTTAGGCATTGAACTGTACGGGTGCGCCTGCAGCCCGGGGTGTTTCGGATTGTTGGCCAGAAGCTCGGCGCACTTGCGCACCTGTTTGAACAGGCCTTCTGCCTTTGTGGCTTTCGCCTTGTTGTTCTTCTGGCGGTTCTGCAGGGACGCCTGTGCTTCTGCACGCAATCGATTGTAGGTAGCCTGGGCTTCGGGTAGCCACCGGGCCGTGAAGGGCACCTACTCGTCCTGTAGCTGTTCCGCGAGTTCTGCGTCCGCCGCAATATCCGGGCCTGCGACGAAGTTGTGCTCGGCGGCCTGCTGCAGTCCGCGGCGGACTGAGGCGAGTGCTGCCTTGTTGTCGTACAGCCAAGCCTCCCTTGCGGGGATGACTCGGGCACGCCTTACGATCACTTCGTCCTCTCCGTGTGGTTCAACCAACACCGTTTCGTTGGCGAAGGCTTCGCCTAGGGTCAGGCGGCCCTTTGAGTCCACGTGCTTGGTGAGTGCCATTACAGGTTTCATGGTCGCACATTTTACCCACTTTCCCACTTTTATCAAGTGGGCCTTTGGGCAGTATGTCCTACTTGAACCAGAACGGCCGGATCTTGACATCCTAAGATACTGTTTTTACGCCACTTCTT
The DNA here is from genome assembly GCA_963812925.1 of uncultured Pseudomonadota bacterium. GTDB lineage: Bacteria > Pseudomonadota > Gammaproteobacteria > Steroidobacterales > Steroidobacteraceae > 13-2-20CM-66-19. Next base: position 25,402 of record CAWEXF010000021.1, read on the forward strand.
GTGGTCAGGGTCGCCCCTCTGCCGGACCATTCCAAGCCATATCAGGACTTGCAGCGCACCGTGATCCCGAAGGTTCGAGGATCACCGAGGAAGGCGTCAATCTGGTGGTATTGAAACGGCGCATCGAAGGCGACCTGGTAAACTCGTAGAGAGCTTATCGGTCAGATTGTTACCCCAAAGCTCAACGGTCCATTTGCCGTCTGGGTCGCCCAGACCGAGTCGAGCGTTCAGCAACCCATAGGCGCCTTGGATTTTGCGTGGATCGAGATCCGAGCCGGTGTTGTACGAGGAGCTGTATTTCTCGCTTACGTATGCATGAAACTGCAGCGCCCCGGAGAGCGCCGCCGTGTAGGTCGCCGACGCCACACCGGACCAGAGCGGCGCAAACGAAAGCCGGTTATTCAGGCGGTCGAGGTCGGTGGCCTCGTTTGGCGCGAATAGGGGCAGAGATGCGCCGAACTTCGTGATGTCTGTAAAGGCGTAGACCACGCCGCTGCCAAGCCACAAACCCGGCACCGGAGTTGCCCAGTCCGTATTCACCTCGGCGCCTTTGGACTCGACACCGGGCACCGAACTCACAACGAACTGCAGACCGGTATAGGTATTGAGCTGAAAATTCGTGTATTGCTGATCACACACGTCCCCATTCAGACGTACGGTGTGATCCGCCAGCTCGCTCTTGACTCCCAACTCATAAGACTCCACCGACTCACGCGGGAATTCGGTATCGAAGTCCGGTGCAATGCCGGTTAGCCCCGCCGTGACACGCGCCAGGTTGAAACCCCCTGCCTTGTTTCCATTGGCCCACGAGACATAGCTCATGACGTCTTCGGTGAAGTGATACGCAAGCTTGACTGTGCCCTCCACACTGCCCTCGCTCAATGACTGGGTGGTCGACTTGCCGGCAAACAGCGGATTGAAGGGGGTTGCTCATCCCAACGCGAGCAGAAATTGATTCTCCGGACTTGCGAGATCACCAGCGACGGTTGGATTCCCCAGCAGTTGGCCGCACGCCGAGCCCCCATCCGGACTCCCGTAATTCGAGTCCGCGGTTTTCTTCGTGGAGGTAAACCGCAAGCCGGCGGTCAGATCCAAACCGGAAGTGATGCTGTAGGTCTCATCGGTGAAGATTGCATAGGTTTTTGAGCTTTCATGGTACGCGTCAGCCTGCCCGGAGACCCCAGGAACGAATAAGCTGCCGGGCGGCTGTCCAGTAAGCTCGGTGGTCAACAAAAAATTGGGCGGCCCTATGGCTGCCGAGGAAAGACCACTCAAATACAGGTCGAAATCGCCGCCGGCATAAAGGGCATAGTTGTACGCCAGGAGTTCGTTTGAGAAAAACCCACCGACCAACCAATTGAGCCGCCCACTCTTGCCCGCCAAACGCAGCTCCTGGCTGACTTGCTTGAAGTCGACGAGATTGCTTTCGTTGGCGGGGTCTTGAACGATGTCGACGGCGGTGAAGTCCAGATCGTCGCCCGCAATCAGCGTGTTATCACGCCACGTAGAGATCGAGGTGAGCTTGCCGAATCCAAAGTCCCAATCGAGCTGGGCGGAAACTCCCATATCTCGGATTCGTTGCGTAATCGGTTGACTGGCCCAGGCATCCCGTTCGGAGGGCGACAAAGGCGGACTCGCGATACCTGTTGTACCGGTTGTACCACCAAGCGCCGGGACCGCCGCCAGCGCATCGATGATCCCGTAAAATGGACCGTCTGCCGTTTGAATGGCCCCGCAGCATGACTCGTCACGCTTCGTGTAGTCACCAATCAGCAGGAAACTGAGCGCGTGATTTGGCGTGAGCAAATATTGGCCACGCATGGTGTAGAAGTTTCGGCTGTCGGTGGCGTTATCTCTGTTTGTGCCCGCGCCGGTGTCAACGTTCAGGAAGCCGTCGCGCTTCTGGTACGCGACATAGAATCGTGCCGCAGAAATATCTCCCAGGGGTCCAGTGACCGAGGCGGAGATCTCACGATTCCGCCGGTGACTTCTGCGGTCACACCAAAGATGTTCGACGGCCTCTTGGTCACGACGTTGATGACGCCCGCATTATTGTTCTTCCCGAACAATTCGCCTTGCGGCCCCTCAAGGACTTCGATTCGGTCGATCTCCCCGAGGTCGCCCAAGCCCACTCCGTCGTCCACGCAGGACGCGACGGCGTGGACCTTCGCCAACTAACAGAAGGGATGAGCCAGCGCGAATGCGGCTGCAATAATACCGGCGTCTGGATTCGAACCAGCATGCCGGTTTTTTTGGCCCTTGCGCTGACACCGATCGCAGTCTGCCGGGCCCGCCGATTCTCCGCTTCCGCCGTCACATAACATCCAACACCAGCGGTTGTGATGGCATAAAAGTACCGTAATTAACGCCTCCGCGCGCTCGCGCCGCTTTCTGGCCCGAGACTGTCGTGGCACGGCGACGCCCCGCGATCGCCCGGTCTGCATCGGGCGACAGGTTGCGTGATAGGCAATGCCACGATACTTTCCGCGCGGTCTTGCTTGTCTCCCATCCAGGGAGAAATAAAGTTTGAGCCCCGGGGATTGGCGTCGATGAAGACGCATAAGTATTTTTGGAGGTCGCATGTCACGCAATACCACGAAGGTAACGAGCGCGCTCGGGCTCGGCGCACTCGTTCTGACCGCATTAGCTTCGGCCTCGACCGCTGGGGCCGCCACGCTGACGATCAGCGGTACCCCCGTCACCGTGGTCACCGCGGGCAACGCATACTGGTTTGCACCGCAAGTCAGTGGTTCCAGGGGTGAAAAAGTCACGTTCAAAATCAAGAACCAGCCCAGCTGGGCCAGCTTCAACGCCTCGACGGGCGCACTCTCGGGAGACCCACAGGCGAAAGCCGAGGGCACGGATTCGAATATCGTCATCTCAGCGAGCACCGCGCGGCGTACTGCCTCGCTTCCTGCGTTTAGCATAACGGTCAGCGCTCCGTCGGGCACGTCTCCGCCGCCGCCGCCGCCGCCGCCTCCGCCTCCGCCTGGCGGGGGTGCCACCCAGATTTTCAGCTACGCGAGCTTTGCGTCGCAGCCCAGCAGCATCAACCTCGGTGATGCCGAGGGTTTCGTCAACGGCGCGATCAAGCTGGCTGGTAACCAGGTACACGATGCCGGCCAGGCCTGGTACGCCACCAAGCAGAACATCCAGTCGTTCACGACCGACTTCACGTTCACGATCACGGCGAACGGCTACGGCGAAACCTTCGTCATCCAGAATGACCCGCATGGCATGAACGCCGGCGGCGATTCCAATGGCCTGGGATATTTCGCGTACTCCGTGAACCCCGCCGGCACCGCGATCGGCAACAGCGTAGCGATCGCTTTCAACGCCACCCCGAATGGCTCGAGCGGCTCGGAATCCTACACCGGCGCGACCCCCAGCATGACCGGACTCTATCTGGACGGCGGCCTGCTGATGGACAACGGCATCATGCCCGTTCAGGACCTGATGCCGCAGGGAATCAACCTGCAGAGCGGCGACCTGGTGGCGGCGCACGTCGTTTACGACGGGTCGATTCTCTCCATGAACCTCACGGATACGGTGACAGGAAAGCAGGCGTACTTCCAGTGGCCGGTGGACATCCCCGCCGTCGTCGGGGGCGATACCGCGTACATCGGATTCACCGGCGGCACCATCAACCCGGTACCGCTGCTGATCAACTCGTGGACCTGGTCGCAGGGATATGACACGCGCCTCGCGCAGCCCACGTTCAGCCCGGCCGCCGGCGCCTATACGTCGTCGCAGTCCGTCACGATCGACGGGCCTTCCGGCGCGACGATCTACTACACGACCAATGGCAAGCCGCCGACCACTGCTTCTTCCGTGTACAGCGGCCCGATCACGGTCAGCTCCAATGAAGTCGTCCAGGCCATCGCGGTCGCGAGCGGCTATACAAACAGCGAGCCGGCGCAGGCCAACTACCAGGTGCAGCCGAGCGGCAGCCCGATCATCAACTTCCCGAACGGATTCGCCAACGCGAGCGGCCTGCTGATGACGGCTGGAGCGAGCGCGATCAGCGGCTCCGCGCTGCAACTGACCAACAGTGCGCAAAGCATCGAGATCGGGTCGGCGTTCTACGACGCGCCGGTGAACGTCCAGTCGTTCACGACGCAGTTCACCCTGAATCTCTCGGGGCATGCCGATCAGAATACGATGCTGTTCGTCATCCAGAACCAGCCCGGGGCCAGCTCTGATACGACACTCGGCGCTGCCGCCGGCAGCCTCGGCCCGATCGGCGGCACCGTCAGCGGCGGCCCATATGCCTTCGGCTTCGAGGAATACGGTGTCGGCAACCCTGACGGCGGCTATGCCGGCCTCGCCTCGAGTGTCGCTGTGAAGTTCGACCTTTGGAACGGCGGCACCACGGGTCTCTACACCAACGGTGAGACTCCGTACGAACCGCAGACGACCATCTCGAGCGTCAACCTGACTAGCGGCGACCCGATACTCTGCACGCTCACGTACAGTGGCACGACGCTGTCCCTCACGATGAAGGATACGGTGACGGGCGGAACGTTCTCGACGCAGTGGGCCAATGTCAACGTTCCATCGGATGTGGGGGCTGACACGGCTTACGTCGGGTTCACCGGGTCGCTCTACACCGCCCCGTCCACGCAGGACGTGACAACGTGGACGTTTGGCAATTGAGGAGTGTTGGTTAGGGATATCGAGGGCGCCCGGAATCCAAGCCGCGGCGCCCTCGATCTCCCTCGAGGCTCCTGACCCGGCGACGGCGCACACCTGTCGCTCGATGCAGACGGGTTGCGTATTGCGCATCGACGCGATACTTTTGCCCCGGTTCCGCTGTTATAAGTAAAATTTTAGCCCCGGGGTGTCGATGAAGACAGAGAAGAGTGGATTGCGCGCGCTTCGGCTCGGCGCACTCGTTCTTGCCACAATGGTCGCGGCCTCGACCGCTGGTGCCGCTACGCTGGCCATCAGCGGCAAACCCGTCACGACGGTCACGGCGGGCAAGCCATACTGGTTTGCGCCGCGGGTCACGGCTCCGGCCGGCAAGAAGGTCACTTTCAGCATCACGCACCAGCCTGGCTGGGCCTTTTTCAATAAGTCGACCGGCTCGCTCGAGGGATTTCCGAACGCCAAGACCGTCGGCACGTATGCCAGCATCGTGATCAAAGCGAGCGCCGCCGGCACCTCCGCGTCACTTCCAGCTTTCAGCATCACGGTCAAGCCGGCTGCTTCTTCCCCGCCGCCACCACCGCCACCGCCACCGCCGGGTGGGGGTGCCACGCAGATTTTCAGCTTCGCGAACTTCTCGTCTCAGCCCGCCAGCATCAACCTCAATGATGCCGACGGTTTCGTCAACGGCGCGATCAAGCTCGCCGGCAACCAGGTGCACGATGCCGGTCAGGCCTGGTACACGACCAAGCAGAACATCCAGGCGTTCACGACCGACTTCACGTTCAAGATCACCGCGAACGGCTACGGTGAAACCTTCGTCATCCAGAATGACCCGCGCGGGATGGGCGCCGGCGGCGACTCCAATGGCCTGGGATATTTCGCTTACGCCGAAAACCCCGCCGGCACCGCCATCGGCAGGAGCGTCGCGATCGCCTTCAACGCCACCCCCAATGGCTCGAGCGGCTCGGAGTCCTTCACCGGCCCGACACCCAGCATGACCGGGCTTTATCTGGACGGCGGAATGCTGATGGACAACGGCATCATGCCGGTCCAGGACATGATGCCGCAGGGAATAAATCTCGGGAGCGGCCATGTCGTGTCGGCACACGTCGTTTATGACGGCTCGATCCTCTCCATGAACCTCACCGACACGGTGACGGGAAAGCAGGCTTACTTCCAGTGGCCGGTGAACATACCCGCTGTCGTGGGGGGCGATACCGCATACATCGGATTCACCGGCGGCACCATCAATCCGGTCCCGCTGCTGATCGACTCCTGGAGCTGGTGGCGGGGATATGACACGCGCCTCGCCCAGCCCACTTTCAGTCGGGCCGCCGGCGCCTATACGTCATCGCAGTCGGTCACCATCACCGGTCCCAGCAGCGCGAAGATCTACTACACGACCAACGGCAAGCCACCGACGAGCGCCTCCACCCTTTACGGCGGCCCGATCATGGTCAACTCGAATAAGGTCCTCGAGGCCATCGCGGTCAAGAGCGGCTACACGAACAGCGAGCCGGCGCAGCGCAATTATCAGGTCCAGGCCGCCGGCAGTCCGATCATCAACTTTCCTGCCGGCTTCGCCAACGCGAGTGGCCTGCTGATGACCGCTGGAACGGGGGCGATCACCGGCTCCGCGCTGCAGCTGACCAATAGCTCACAGAGCATCGAGATCGGGTCGGCATTCTATGCCGCGCCGGTGAACGTGCAGTCGTTCACGACCCGGTTCACGTTGCACCTCTCGGGGGACGCCGACCAGAACACCATGCTCTTCGTCATCCAGAACCAACCGGCGGCCACCTCTGATATGAGCCTCAGCGCCGCCGGCGGCACCCTCGCCTCTGTGGGCGGTGGCGTCAGCGGCGGCCCATATGCCTTCGGTTTCGAGGATTACGGCGTCAACCATCCGGACGGTGGCTACGCCGGCCTCGCCTCGAGCGTCGCCGTGAAGTTCGACCTTTGGAATGGGGGCACCACGGGTTTCTACACCCATGGCGAGACACCATACGAGCCGCAGACCACCATCTCCAATATCGATCTGACCAGCGGTGACCCGATAGACTGCACACTGACATACAGCGGTACGACGCTGTCCCTGACGATGACGGATGCGGTGACCGGTCGAACGTTCTCGACAAAATGGAACGACGTCGACATTCCGTCTCAGGTGGGGGCCGACACTGCCTACGTCGGGTTCACCGGATCGCTCTACACCGCTCCGTCTACGCAGGAAGTGACGGCTTGGACGTTCGCCAACTGAGTCCGCGAAAGGCCGGAGCTGATCGATTGCGGGCTCGCGGCACGCTATGCCGCAGGAAATCGCGCAAGTAGTACGGCACGGCACGGCCGCGCGTGCTCATTAGAGGTGCCCGCCGGCCTTGAGATCGGCCTCGAAGGTTGCAAGTGCCATCACGAGCGTCAGCGGCTTGTCCGTCAACGGCACGGCGTCATAGCTGGCATACCACGCTGCCACCCGCTCGCTCTTGGCGTCGATGATGAGAATGACGCCGCCCACTTCAGCGGCGACGCGCAGGCAGCGGCGCGCGGCCGCCGCGAGAAGCTGGCCGCCGAGGCCCTGCCCCTGCAGCTTCAGATCAGTTGCGAGGCGCGCGAGCCTGAAGCCCGGCACGTCGTGACGGGCAAGTCCACGTCGCATCAACTCCGGCGTGTCGGCGTAAGCGAGCGCCGCCGGCGCCAGGCTGTAGTAGCCGAGGATCGTCTTGCCGTCGGCCTCTTTGACCGCGACGAAGGTTTTAGCACCGCCGGCCTCGTGGCTCTGGCGCGCGTACTTCTGAAGGAATTCGTTGAGCGCGGCCTCGCCGCAATCGAAGGACTTGCGATCGTGCTTTTTTGAGATCGCTTCTTCGCGCCAGGCGGGAACTGTCATCTCCGCTTCGGCAGCGCTGCGATTGCTTTGCGGAGCTTGGCGTTCGGTGCCGGCGGGTGTTCCAGCATGTCGAGCACCCGGAGACTGTCGCGCCTCGTGAGCACGACGCGCTCGGCTTCCTCGATCACGGCCCGCGCCTCACGCAAGGCCTGCTGCAACACGAAATCGGTCAGGTCCGTGTTCCGGAGCGCGGCCGCGCGCAACAGCGTCGCCTTCTGGTCGGGCTGCACCCGCAGATTCATCCGCTTGTTGTCCTCTACAGCGACTCGAGGCATGGCACTTCTCCTGTGTACATATTTAAAGCGTACACCGGGAACGTCCTTTCGTCAAGGCGTAAGTATTGAATGAGTACGCGATTTTAATCTTTAAATCACGCCAGCATCGCAGTGCGACACCCGCGGCGAGGTCGTGGACCAGCCGCCGCGCATTTATACTGGACGATCGGTTAATGAGGAGTCGGCCGAGCGCTTCATCGCCCGCCAACGCAGCATTGCGAGCGGCACAAGCGCCAGGAGCCAGCCTAGAACCACGAGGAGAATAGGTTGAGATGAAGATGGGCGGTCGGCACCGCACTTCGGATGGCCGCTTAGACTGGCAATGACAATTGTCTATAGCGGCGCTATAGACAGTGCGCTATAGCAGCGCTATAGTGTGCTTATGGATACCTACTCGACGTTGGTGGCGGCTGCGCTGAAAGTCCTCGAAGAGGAAGGGGAAGCGCAGATTTCGACGCGGGCGGTTTGTGCCATGGCGAATGTCACGGCACCCACTCTCTATCACCACTTCGGCAACGTTGACGGCCTTTTAAGCGCCGCGATTGCGAAAGCGTTCGAGCAATTCCTCGCTGGAAAAAAAGCCGCCATCCAATCCTCTGATCCGGTTGTCGCGCTCAAGCAGGGCTGGGACAACTACGTGTCCTTCGCAGCAAGGCGTCCGCGGCTGTACGCAGCAATGCTGGCGCGCTTCCTTCAAGGCGCCGACCTCCCGGCTGCCCGGCAAGCTTTTGAGATGCTGGGCCAGCGCATCGCGGCAATCGAAGCCGTAGGCCGGCTTGCTATTCCGACCAAGGCCGCAACCCACGTTGCGTGGGCTTCGGCGAACGCCGCGGCGCTTCTTTACGTCACGGTCGCAGCTCAATCCCCTCACCAGCGGCGGAGACCCGATGCAGCCGTTGTCGCGAGCATGCGCGACAACGCAATCCGGTCCATCTGCACCCCTCAATGATGGAGTAACAGTTCGTGAAGATTCTCGTCACCGGTGGTTCCGGCTTTCTTGGCTCGCGCCTGATCGCGAAGCTCGTACGCGATGGGCACGAGGTGTTCGCTTTGGCCAGGTCCACATCTGCGGACAGCAAGGTGGGCGCTTTGGGCGCGACGCCCGTGAGGGGGGATCTGGGAAGTCCGGAAACGATCACGTTGCCGGAGTTGGATGCCGTTGCCCACGCCGCTGCCTATTTCCGCTTCGCAGGCCCGCGCGCGCCTTACTTCCAAACGAACGTGAACGGCACCATCGCACTTCTGCGTGCGGCCCAAAAAGCAGGGGCGAAGAAATTCGTCTATGTCAGCGCGGCCGCCGTCGTCATGGACAAGTGCGGCTCACCCGTAAGAAATGTCGACGAAAGCGCGAAGACGTTTCCCGATAGCTTCTCCGCCTATATCGCGAGCAAGGCTCAGGGTGAAGCCGCGGTGTTGGCGGCCGATCAGCCCGGCTTTCGTACGATTGCGCTTCGCCCCCCCGGCATTTGGGGGCCGGGGGATGCGTTCAGCCGAGAGCTTCCACGCCTTATAAAATCCGGTCAATTCGCATTCATCAAGCGAGGGGACTATCCATTTGCCACCTGCCATGTCGACAACGTGGTCGAGGCCATTTCCTGCGCGATCGATAGTGACCTTGGCGGGCGCGTCTACTTCATCGGCGATTCGGATACGCTGACCTTTCGAGAGTTTGTCGCCGGGTTGGCGGAGACTCAAGGTCTGTCCGTCGACAAGCTACGTTCGGTTCCCTACGGCGTTGCCTTCACCATGAGCCGGCTCATGGAACTGGTCACCTCCGCCGACCGCGATCCGCCTATGACAAGGACGATGGTACGGTTGATCGGGGTTGAATTCACCACTGATGATTCGGCGGCGAGGCGCGAATTGGGCTATGTGGGAAAGATATCACGAGCTGAGGGGTTGGCGACGTATCGTGCTTAGGCTGTGTGAGGCCATCGCATAGGGGGCGTCTGCTTCGTGCCCCCAAGCGGTCATCGGTCACGGTCCGGTCTGCGAATGCTGACTATCCTTATCTGATGGCAAAACCCTGGCGTGTGTGGTTGGCATTTCCCCTTGCTCCCCTGGTGGTGGCCGAGTATCTACGTCGCAATGACTGTCCCGCGCAGATAGCCGGGCGCGCGGGAGCTGCGCTAGAGCCCGGTGTCCGCGTTATTGTGCCCGGCGAACTTTTGCATCGCGCAAGATGGTTGTGGGCGAAGGCCGACCTGACCGAGGCAGAGCTTCAATACCTTGTCACCGGGGAGTTGCCTGGCGACTGACCGCCAGCACGTAAGGCCGAATTCTGCAGGCCGAAGCCCATGGGAGGTGCGATGAAATTTGACGTGTACGGTCGGTTCCAAATCGAAGTTCGTCGGGAAGACGATCACTGGGTCGCCTACCACATCGCTCTCGGCAAGCGTACGAGGGTGGATAACCTCGCGATTCCACAAGAAATCCAGACGTCCTCGGAAATCGCAAGGTATTTGGACGACCTATATCACGAGGCCGCGCGTCCCGGTCAATCCATCTCTGTAGTCGCGGAATAGGTGCCGCCCGCTGATGTTCGCTTTGAGACGAGCGGGGCTCCGGACAGAGGGCCCAAGGCCAATGCCGCCGCGATGATCGAGGGTCGAAAATGCACTTTGGCCGCCTCTCGTGCGTTAAGCGCCGCACTTGTCGGTTGCTCTAGTAGTCACTTCACGGACCTCTCTTGCTCGCGATAGGCTTGCCACGCCTGGTCGATGAGGTAGGCGCGAATCGCCTGAACGTCCGCCTCGCTCAGCACATCATCAAATCTCTCCATTCCGCCCTGCGCGAGGGCGCCCTTTAGCACGACCTGTTCGAGAAAGCCATTCTGACCCAGAGGAATGGTCCTGAGATCCGGGGTCACGCTGACGCCTAACACATGACATCGGGAGCACTCCTGAACGAAGAGTACTTCGCCCCGATTGATCGCAGTTTTGGAAGCGGTCTGGATAGGCGGCTTCGCAAATATGGTGGGCTCGAGTTTGGGCGGCTTCGGAACCGAGCCGCCATCAAGCTTGAACGCGATGATGCGGTTTACGTTCTGATATGTCGCCGCCGCGCTGCTTGGCGGCGCTGGACCTACCGTTATGGCAGCCCCGCCATATCCCGCCTGGACCGCCACATATTGGACGCCATCGACCGTGTAAGTCATTGGCGCAGCCATGATGTGCGTGCCCGTACTGATGACTTTTAGTACCTTGCCGCTGTCGGCCGCGTACACCCACAGCTCTCCGGACCCTCTACCCTGTATCACCAGATTGCCGGCCGTGGAGAGAACTCCGCCATCGTATCCGCGGACACCGGAGGAGGTAGTGTGTTGCCATACGACGCGGCCCACGACCGGATCCCAGGCTCGAAGGATTTCCCGCACTGGCGGACCCTGCAAGGATTTCTTTGCTGGCAAGCGTCCGAACAGCGGCGCCAGACTCTTCGGGTCATAGGTCTCGTCCGGCATGATTCCGTTGACCGTGAAAAATCCGTCGACATACCTGACCCGCCCGCCATTGCTCGCCAGGTCCACCCAAACGTTCGGGACGTCGAGCGCCGGGATGTACACGTAGTGCGTACTGGGGCTGTAGGACATCGGGTTCCAAGTGTGACCCCCACCCCAGGACGGATAGACATTCTTGGGTCCCTTCCACCAGTCGCCCTGCCCAGTCAGGACCGGCCGCCCGGTCTTCATATCGATACGGGAAGCCCAGTTCGTGTAAACATACGCCTTGGCCGACAGCAGTTTTCCGGTTCTGCGGTCGAGGATGTAGAAAAATCCGTTCTTCGAGGCCTGCATCAGGACGGGCCGGGGCTTGCCATGGATCGGCAAGTCCGTAAGGATCATCTTCTGCGTCGCATCAAAGTCCCAGCTATCGTGAGGCGTTTCCTGGTAGTACCAGGCGAGCCGACCGGTTGTGGGATTGACTGCGATGATGCTTGCAGCAAAGAGGCAATCACCCACCGAGGGGCCGAGCTCCCGCAAATCGTAAGGCGCAGCGTTCGCGGTGCCGAAATACACCAGGTTCAGCTTTGGGTCGTAGGCAAAACCATCCCAAACGGTTGCACCGCCCTCGTACGGAGCACCCGGCTCTAGATTCCAAGTCTTCGCCGACATTTTTTGGGCCGCATCCTCGAGAGGCTGGCCCGCGGGCGGCGGGACGGTAAAAAATCGCCATCGCAGTGCACCGGTCTTCAGGTCATATGCGGCAACATAGCCGCGCACGCCCCGCTTGCTCATATCCGCGCCGCTGTTTCCGATGACCACGACATTGCCAGCGACAATCGGTACTCCGGTGCTCGAGTAGGGCAAAGAATGATCGACGATCGTATCGGCACTCCAGCGCTCTTTGCCGGTCGCGGCATCGAGTGCGTGCAATCTGCCGTCAACGGACGCCGCGTAGACCATCCCTTTCCAGACCGCAACCCCGCGATTTACGAGGTCGCAACACGGATTTCGCATCGCTTGTGGAGCCACGCTAGGATCAAATCGCCAGATCTCCTTGCCGGTCATGGCGTTCAGGGCGTAGACGTACCCGCGCTCACCCGCGGTATACATCACGCCGTCGACGACAACTGGCGTCGCCTCCTGACCCCGGTTTGTACCAAGGTCGTATTGCCACGCAAAGCCGAGCCTCCCCACGTTGCTCGAGTTGATTGACCTCAACGGGGAGAAAAACGTACCTCCCTGGTCACGGCCGTCAGTGAGCCAGTTCCCGGGTTCCCGGTCTGAATGGGCGAGCCGTGGCCCATCGACCCACCCTACACTCACGCCAGCGGCAGCTGCCTCTGCCCAATGCTGCACGACGCCGGCGCCGAGCATCAACGCGCCGAGGAACGTGATCCCAAAGACTCGGGCGAACCCAGGCCGGTTTGTGTAGCTCAATTTCCGCCTCCGGCCAAATACTGAATTCGTGGACGACGTCTCGGCGTCACGGCTCGGTTTCGTTCGCAGCTGGCACAATCATTCGCTGCATCACTACGAAGCGATAGGGGGTGTCTGGCACTGAGTATTCAAACGACGGGGTCTTGGATAAATGTGCCTCCATCGTCATCTCCTTGATCTGCTGCCAGGCGCTACCCTTGAAAAGAAACATCTTGGCAGACGTGAAGGATCGCCCTTCCTGGTTGGGTGCCATGGCCAAAGCCAAAACCCGCATTTCATTGGGAACCTCGACGCGAACCTCGCGCCCAAACTCGCCAAGGACAGTTGGGCTTGCCAGGTACTTTTTGTCCTTCATGAAGATGATCGTGTATACGACGTCCGGCTTCATGATCCGAATGACCTCTAGGACCGTTCGCCAAAAACCCTTATAGTGCAAATCCACGGCGGTTGCCAATCTATCAATTTCAACAGAAGACCAAGCCCGGGACCCACCACGAGGAGCGCGCTGTGATTCGAGGGATCGAGCAGCTTTCTGGCCGCGTCGCTGGTCAAGAGTCCTCATTTAAACCATTGGCGACCCGCCAGTCTTGCTCTTGCTGGATCAATTTCACGCAGTTGGGTCCAATGCCCGATTGCTGATCGCGACGCCCAGCATTAGTGCGGCGAGCCACAGGAAGGCTGCGCCGAGACTGCTGTGGCGCGCGATGAATCCAATGCCGGCAGGGCCTGCGAGTATCCCCGCGTACCCGAGGGTCGTCAGCGCCGGCACAGCGAGAGCCTGCGGCATCGTTTTTTGGCGACCGGCTGCGCTGAAAAGAACCGGCACGATGTTGGAGCACCCTACTCCGATCAGGGCGTACCCCCCGAGAGCGATCTGCCATGAGGGAACCACGGTCGAGACGATGATCCCCAGGGCTGCAAGCAACCCACCACCCGCCACGATGACTTTCGGGCCGAGCTTCTTGACGATGGCATCGCCCGTGAGCCGGCCAAGCGTCATGGCTACGGAAAAGCAAGCGTACCCGAAGCCCGCTTCGGCCGATCGCATGCCCCGTATTTCGGTGAGAAACACGGCGCTCCAATCGAGCATGGCACCTTCAACCAGAAAGACCACAAAACACAGCGAGCCTAAAAGCAGCACGATGCCCCTCGGGAGGGCGAGTAGCGGCCCTTTTGAAGCGCTTCCGTAGGGCAGAAGCCCTCGATATGCCGCCGCAAGCAACGTCAACATCCCTGCGACAGCCGTGAGTGCACCGAGCAAAGGCGTCGCACCGAGGGTCAACATCCCGCTTACCGCTGCGGCTCCGACGATCCCGCCCAGGCTATAGAAACCATGAAAGCCGGACATCAGCGGTCTCTTGCTCTCGGTCTCGACCATCACGGCCTGTATATTGAAGGCGCAATCCGCCGAACCTAAGGCTGCCCCAAAGACAAAGAGCGTCACCGCAAGTGAAGGGAATGTCGATAACACCGCGAGCAGCGGCAGGGCCGCGCAAAGTATCACGGTGGCCACGGTGAGCACCTTGCGGCAACCATATCTGACGACGAGCGCACCAGCGGTAGGCATTGCGAAAATCGAGCCGGCACCCAGGCAAACCAGCAGCAGCCCAAGTGCGCCGTAATCGAGGCCAACCCGGGACTTTGCGAATGGAACCAATGCCGCCCACGCCGCTGCGCTGATCCCGCCGATGAAGAAAAGCATGCGGGTGGAACGCCGCTCTCGGCTTCCGACCGTTGCGATTTCGCTAAGGGCGCTCAAGGGAGGTCCCGCGAAGGCGCGCGGCCTCGGGAACGAAGACCGCGGCCCCCATCAGCCTTTATCGGCGCGGTGCACGTTGATCGACTTTGCCTTGAATGCGGCAAGGATGTTTCTGTCGACGCCGTGCTCGACGACGAGGTGATCTATCTGATCGAGCGCCGCGATTTGGTGAGCGGCGACGGCAGCAAATTTATCCGTGGTTACGACGATGGCGGTTTCCCCACTGCTCTCGATCATTGCGCGCTTCACGAGCGCCTCTTCATTGTTCACGCCCCAGATGCCCGTGTCGGCGTCGATCGCACACGTTCCCGGGAAACATAGATCCGCGCGGACACGGCGAATCTCGAGCGCGGCCTGAATACCGACCGCCGAGCCGGCGCGCTGATCGATGCGACCGCCGATCATCAAAATCTCAAAGCCCTGCCGATCCATGAGCCGTTGAGCAATATCCGGCGCCGTCGTGACAATGGTGAGGCCCAGTCGATCCGGAAGAGCATCGGCGATGGCGCTATTGGTGGAACCGGCGTCGATCAGGAGGGTGTGGCCCGCGCGGACCAGGCTCACCGCCTGGCGCGCGAGGAGCAGTTTGTTCTCTACCTGCAACCCCCGCCGCAGATTGACCGGCGGCAGATCGGGTGTAATCGGAAGCGCCCCGCCGTAAACGCGACGGCAGAGCCCTCGAGCGGCGAGCTCCCGCAAATCGCGACGAATTGAGTCCTCCGACACAGCGAGGGCGGTGCTGAGCTCCGCTGCCAGCACCCGCCCGTGACTAGTCAAGCGGCGCAGGATTTCGCGCTGCCTCTCTTCTGGCAGGGCCTCGCTCGGCGGTGAACTCATGCGTTGGCCCTGGCTGGCTGCCCCGGCAGTATGCCTAAGCCCGAAAGGTCGCCTCGCAGCTGAAGGGCGTTACAAAAATGGATGGCGTGAAAGCCGAGCTGCGTGGCCGCCTCAACGTTCTTGGGCGTGTCATCGATGAAAACACAGCCGCTTGCCGCGCGACAGAACCGCGACAGGAGCAACCTGAAGATTGCCGGGTCCGGCTTGATAACACCTTCTCTACCCGAGACCACGATGTCGTCGAACCACTGAAGGAATGGATAACGTGCGAGCCCGTAGGGGAAGGTATCTTGCGCCCAGTTGGTGAGTGCGTAGAGCCGCATCCCGGTGCGCCTCAATTCATCCAGCACGGCGATCGAATCGGCGAACGGCTCACCCAGCATTTCTTCCCACTGCTCGCGGTATGCCCTGATCAGAGCGGCGTCCTCGGGATGCGCCGCGGTTGCCTCAGCAATCGCTTCGTCCCAAGAGCGTCCGGCATCCTGCTTGGCATTCCAAGCCGGGTTACAGACTTCTGCCAAAAATTGTTCCATACCCGCGGTGTCGGAACCGAAGAGCCGGCGATACAGATGGCGCGGATTCCAGTCGAGCAGGACGCCGCCTAAATCGAATACAACGGCCTGAATACCGGCCTCCGGCTCAGGTCGAACTGCAGTCGCTTCCTTTAAATGTCTCTGAATCATGCACAATTATGCATGACCACGCATGATCACGCAATACCGCGACGCTGGTCGCGACCCTGCTCGCCGGAACAGTGACCGACCCGGCGCGATCGGTTCGATATGCATGGAATTCGTCTCCGCTGGGCAATTCAGCGTGCCATGTTGGCCATTGCCGCTTCCGCCGCGTGGGCGAGGCGTTCGACCCAGTCTTGGTGATAGCGGTACAGCGCACCGGGATGTTGGCGCCCGATCACGTCGAGGAAGAACTCGCCTTGCTGGGTTTCCTCGGTCAGCACGTGGCAGCCCTCGTCCGTCGGCGTAATGACCCAGCCGTGGTAGGCGCTGGAGCCGGTTGTGTCACCGTCAACGGTCGTCGCCCACGCCAGCCGGTGGTTCGGCACGCATTCGGTCACCACGAGCGACATCGGATAGCCGACTGTCACCCGGTGGTATCGAGTGCCGAGCGCGAGTTCCTGTCCGCCGGACAGGATCTTGACCTGGTCTTCGGCGGGAAAGTAGCGCGACCAGTGCTCGGCATCGACGAGCAGCTTCCAGACCACTTCGGGCCGTGCTTTGACGTCGATGTCGTTGAGCGCGTAGATGGCCGAGATGCGCGGATCGTACTGCTCGGGCCAGATCACCTTGTCGACCATGTTCGTCCTCCAGATACTCAGGCACGCGACTTCTCGCGGGCGACCGCAACCTCGGCAAGGTTCTTGAGTAGCTTTTCGTGAGTGAGCCAGAAGACGTCCGGCGCCTGCTTCGCCAGTTCGATCCAATGCCCACCTTGCATCGTTTCTTCAGTCCACAGATGGCAGCCGTTGGCCGTGGGCGTGATGATCCAGGCGTGATAGGCCTTGGAGCGCTCGGCTACCTTCGGATAGCCGCCCCAGGCGATGCGCGTCATCGGCTCGAACTCCTGCACCGACGCGTAGACGTCCTGCCCGGCGAGATTCGTCTCGAAGCGCGTGCCGGCGCCGAAACACGTGTGACCATCCAGCAACTGCACGTGCTGGACGCCGGGATAGAAGCTCGGCCACGCGACCGGGTCTGTGAGCAACGACCAGATCGTCTCGCGCGAAGCGGCGGCTTCCAGCTCGTTGGTGAAGTGGATCGGCGAGCGGCTCGGTTGCATTCCTTCGGGCCATTTGATGGTTTCGTACACGGGTCTCTCTTGATCGCTGCGTGAGGACAATGGTAATTACCCACCAATGAAGTGATAATCCGTCAATTCCGAATGGAACTCATTCCAGAATGGAATGGGTACGATGCGCTGCGCGACAGGGTGGAAGACCGGATAGACCAGGATCGCCCCGGCCCAAGACGTCAACCCCTCTCAGCGCCAGGTCCAAACAATGATGCGTATCATCGCGCGACGTTGCATTCCGTTGCGCTTTGGTGTCCCCGGCGCCGCAGTACAACATGGGTAGCTTTCTCCGACGCGACGAACTGAACGCATTCGTATCCCAGAGCGCGCACGTCAATCCCCTCAAACAGCCGCTCTCCCCCGCCCAGCAGGACCGGCGAGATGGCGACATGCAGCTCATCGATGAGGCCCGCACGAAGATATTGCTGGATAGTGTTAGGTCCGCCGCCAATGCGCACATCCATTCCGTCGGCTGCGTCGCGCGCCCGGTCAAGCGCCTCGTGAATACCGCCGGTGACGAAGTAGAATGTCGTTCCGCCTTCCATCTGGATGGGCGGATGCGGGTGATGAGTCAAGATGAAAGTTGGAACGTGATAGGGTGGGTTGTCCCCCCACCATCCTTTCCAGTTCATGTCGGGCCAGGAATCGCGAATCGGTCCGAACATGTTTCTTCCGAGAATCCAGGCGCCAACGTTCTTGAAGCCCCGGGCAGCGAAGTCGTCATCGATCCCCGTTGTGCCACCGTCGGCCCCAAATAAGGTCCGTTGGAAAGTGCGTGTCGGGACCAACCACTGGTGCAAATCTGTCCCGCCTACGCCGAGCGGATTCCTGGTGTCCTGATTCGGACCAGCTCCGTATCCGTCAAGTGAGATGGTAAAGCCGTCAACTCGGACGCGTGCCATTTTCATGGATCCCGGCTGTTAGAGACAGGGGCGGGAGATATTACAGCTCGAGCGACGGGTCGCCAAGGAGGTCGCCGGCTTGGCGCAGGCGGCAATAGAATTGCGTGGCCCGGGGGACGTATACTCCAAATTCTCTCAAAGCAGGAGAATCCCATGAGCAAAGGCATGGATCAAAAAAAGCAGACGAAGAAGAAGCCGGCGAAGACCTTCGAGGAGAAGCGCGCCGCAAAGCGCGAGAAGCGGCAGACTAGAGGACGCTGACGGGCGGTCATACCGGCTCGCTGCGGCGGACTCACATGCCGCCGCAGCGAAAACCTGGCGTCATCGATAAAAGCACGACGAGCCGCACTCACCGGTTCTCGATGCGAAATGGCATCCCGCCGTTCCACAGAACACCACGGCCGAGTTCGGGGAGAACCGATAGCGAATCGCCGATCGTCAATACCGGATTGCCTTCGAGCAGTCCGGCCTTGCTGCAGAAGCGGGTGGTACCGTACGGGATAAGGAGTTCCGGCTCGCTCAGATCACCGGCATAAAGCAGGATATCTCCGACCTTCGGCTCGGACGTCGCGTGTTCGCGTGGAATATGCCGGCCGGCAGGCCAGCTGCCGGCCAGAGGCGACCAAAGCGCCTCCCCGCTCCAGCGGGCGTGTATGACGGTGCCACTATAAGGCAGCATGCTGATAAGGCACTCGCACGATTGCGGCGCCAGATCCCGACGAAGCGTGGCTGACAGTCGTACGGTACCTATCCGCAGGTCCAACACAGTCGTTTCCATGGTATGGAGCGGCGATCTGTCGTGATGGGACTCGAGCGTATCACTGCCCTGGCGACGTCGTATTGGACGGAATCAAGGTGGATCGAGACGGCTCCTTGTCGGTGTCATTTGCCCGCGCTTCCCTGCCAGATCGCGAGCATGTCGGGTGAGCCCTGCGCGCGGATGCCGTTGTCCGTCAGTACTTCCTGGGTCACCGCGGTCAGCGCCGCACGCGGAAAGACGAGCGACTCGTTATTGCGACCGTCGAAGTCGATCGTCACGTAGTCGCTCTTCAAATCCCGCAACACCGCGACCAGCTGCCCGAGGCTCACGATGCGCGTGCCATTGACCGAGTAGACGACCGCGCCGATGTGATTGCCGTACCCTTCCACGAGCCGGTTGGGGAAGAACGGTGCGGCGATCACCACGAGATCCTGGCGCTGTGGACTCGGTGCGGTTCCCCGTTGCGTCACGAGCGGACTTCCCATGAAGCTCAGCATAGCGAGCAGCGGAGCCTTACTCTGTATCCCCGCGAGCATGTCCGAGTTAGCCGCGGAAAAGACGATCGGGCCGTAGATGAAGTAGGACGGATACCGTCCCTCGAGGCTCGGAATGAGCAGCGGTCGGTCATACGCGACCGGCTCCTCGACGTGCAGCAGCACGCCGTGCCGAAAGATCGTGAGCGGCACCTTGCCGTCGCGCACGTCCTTTTGCACGAGGTACTCAAAGTTCAGCCGCACGTCTGCATTCAAGTCGATCATTCCCTCATCGTCGATGGGTGTGTCGCCGATGCGCGTGATGACGTCCCATTTCTCGAGCGGATTACCGGCAAGCGAGTCATAAGGCTTCAGGACGACGACTCCGGTGGTCGAATCCGGCACCCCGAGGTAGTGGCGCAGGCCCTGGTTCTGCAAGGTCTGCAGATCATCATACAGCGCCGGCTTGCCGGCGTAATGTCCTGCGGCGACACCCTTGAGGAAAAGCTCGATCTCTTCGTCCGGAATGATGTAGCCGATGTTCTGGGCGTCCCCGCCCACGAGGCGGCTGAAGGCGAGTCCGATCATCTTGCCGCCGGCGGCGGCAGGCCCGCCGCTGTTGCCCGGATTGATCGCGGCGTCGATTTGGATGCGCAGGCCCGAGGTTGGATAGTTGTAAGACACGTACTCAATGCGCGAGACGATGCCCTTGGTGATCGACAGGGTGTTGCCGCCGATCGGAAAGCCGTAGACGAGCACCGAATCCTTGATGTGCGGCAGCACGTTCGCCCGCGCTATGGGCGGATGCTTCTTGAAGAACGACGGATCGTCGAGCTTCAGTAGGGCGAGGTCGATTCCGGGCGCGACGGCCTCGACCGTGGCCGGAATCTTGTCACCTGCCTCCGTTGCCTGCACCTCGATATCGCTCGCATAGAGTACAACGTGCGCATTGGTGAGGATGCGATCTCCCTCGATCACGACCCCCGAGCCCGAAATGTCCTGTGGTGCCTGCTTCGTCCAGGGGCTGAACGGCGCCGGGTAGCGCACGGTGGCGAATACCTTGACCACCGAGCTGTCCAGGGGAGCCGCCCATGCACGCGGGAGCCCGAGCGATGCGATCAGGGCCGCACACAATGTGGTAGGCAGTAGGAATTTCTTCATGGTCGATCCAGTACACGTTTATGGTTGGTATGGGATCATCCGTTCGCCGCAATGAGGCTGGCCCAGCCCGTGCACCGCGCGAGATGATTGTACTCCCCCGATCATCCATGACTTCCACCGGATTGCCTCGTGCGGGGACGTTAATTATTCGTTCAGGAGCCAAGGCGTAGCGTCCTCTGCAGTCTCGCTCGCCTGGAGGAACCCCATGATGTCTGTTCCAAGCGACGCCGAACGGCGTGCCTTCATACGAACGCGGCTTGCCGAGGGAACGTTGCCGAGCCGCGCGGACAATCAGAAGATCTATGGCAGCTACGGCGAGGAACAGGCCTGTGACTGCTGTGGTGGTTCAATCAGTGCCACTGATGTGCTTTACGAGATCGCAGCCAGGAGCGACGCCGAAAGACCGCTGACAATGCATCTGCTGTGCTTCGATGTCTGGGTGCAAGAATCGCGGAAAGCCCCCTCCTCGTTCTAGATGACCCTGACTGTCCCGCCGTCCACCGGAATCTGCGCACCTGTCGTCTTGGCGAAAGTGGGGCCGCAAAGCTCGGCAGCCAATTCGCCGACGTCCCGGCTCGTGACCTCCACTTTGAGTACGTTATTCGTCTTGTACTCCTCGACGCTCAGGCCGTAGGAGGCAGCGCGGGCGGAAAGCACTTCTGGCGTCCAGAGACCGGTATCGAACACCGCATTCGGGTGGATGGTATTCACGCGAATGCGGTCGCCGCCCCACTCGAGGGCAACCACGCGCGCGAGCTGCTGCAGCGCGGCTTTGGAGGCCGAATAGGCGGCGGCTCCAGGACCAGGCGCCGGAACGTTTTTCGAGCCGATGATCACCACCCGCCCACCCCGTGGGGAGAGTTTGAGCAACGGGTGACTTTCGCGCAGCAGGACGAGATTCGCATCGAGATTGACGCTCATGGTCTGCCGCCAGGTGTCGCTCGAGAGCGCGCTCACGGGCGCGCTCGGCGGAAAGATCCCGGCATTCAATATCAGCATGTCGAGGCCACCGAAGGTGCGCACCCCCTCCTCGAGCGCGCGGACGAGCTCGGACTCGCTCGTGATGTCGCAGGCCAGCCCCAGGTAATCCTTGCGACTGTGTAGAGAGGTCACGGTCGCAGAGCGATCCAGTCCGACGACGGCGGCTCCACGAGACATGAGCGATGCCACACAGGCTTTGCCGATCCCGGAGGCCGCGCCGGTAACGACCGCGACCTCACCCATCAGCGCCGGCATCGACCCGCCCTTACGAAGCTTGGCCTGCTCGAGATCCCAATACTCGACGTCGAAGATGTCTTGCGCCGGAAGGGCCTCCCACCCCCCCAGAGCGGTGGCTCCAGAGATGATCTGCATCGTGTGCCGGTAGATATCCTCCACGATGGCGGCTTCCTTGGCCGAGCGCCCGATCGTGACCAAACCGAGTTCCGGGTCCAGAACGACGCGGGGTGCGGGGTCCAGCATGGTGAGCGATGCGTTGCCACGCTCGTGGAAATACTCTCGATAGGCGGATGCGTAGGCCTGCACGTCGCGGCCTACTAACGGGACTCGTTTCGTGCGAAGGACGTGGTCGGGCGTTGCGGGTCCTTGCTGCGATATCGCCTGGACGTCCGCGCGAGTCGCGAATGTGAGCGCCTCGCGATCCGTATGGGCGCTCAGGATCATCGGCGAGCCGGCGGCATCCGAAACTGCCTTGCGTAGCGCCGCCAAATCAGCGTGCAGTGTCTTGGAGCCAGACCCGATCGAGGAGCCCTGACGGAGCTCTTCCGGCGCCGACGTCCAGGCGCCCCGCTTGGAGAGATGCTCTTCCGCCAGGCTCACCAGCTCGATCATCCGCTCGTACGACTCCTTCGCGTTCTCGCCGAACGTGAACAGGCCGTGCTTGAGCAACAGCATGCCGACCGTGCTCCTGCGGACCTGAGCGGGATAGAGCTCGGCGCACAACCGTGCGAGTTTGAATCCCGGCATTACATAGGGGATGTAGACGAGCCGGTCTCCAAAGAGCTCGCGCACACGATGCTCGCCATCCGGCGAATTGGTCATCGTCAGGATGGCATCCGCGTGCGTGTGGTCGACGAATCGCGCAGGAAGGATGGCGTGGAGTATCGCCTCGACGGAGGGTGACGGTGCGTTGACGTCGGTCAGGCTCTTCCTCAACTCTGCCGCCATCTGCGGGTCAGAGAGAGTCTCGAGCTTCGATAGAGCCAGCAGCGGTTGCATGCGGCACGGCGAGAATCCGGCGGGCTCGATCGTCTCGAGATCCCAGCCACTACCCTTCACGTAGATGACCCGCTCTTCCTCGCCAAAGAGGTTGGTGATGCTGCTCTTGACGGAGGTATTGCCGCCGCCATGCAGAACGAGCGATGGCTCCGCCCCCAGCAATCGCGATGTATATACCCGCAAGGCAAGATCGCCCGCGCATCGGCTCGCATCTTCATCGGACCAACGGCTTTTCATCAATCTACCCTCTGACTCTCATGCGGCGTCGCAGCAAAAGCGACGCGCTCACGACGATGACCTTCAGCACACCATTATTCCACTAAGTCGTTGATACACATGATGGTATTTAGGTTGGCGACCGATTATAATAGATTCATTATAAACGGCAGCGGACCCGATGCCACCCGATTTCGACACAGTGCATGCCTTGCGGAGTGACGTCGCGCTTCAGATTACGCGCCATACGCAGCGTCTCGGCATCAGTCAGCTGGCTGCTGCAAAACAGCTCGATGTGCCGCAGCCTACACTCAGCAAAATCGTCAATGGACATACGTCCGATCTTTCGCTCGAGTTGCTGCTGCGGATTGCAGTACGCGCTGGATTGCGCATTGTGCTCCAGATAGGACCCACCCCGCAGGAAGCCGGGGCTTTCGTTTCTCCCGGCCGATCTTCCTCGGCCCGGGCGTTCCCATCGAAAATCGCCGCTGCTAGTCAGGCCTCGCTGAAAGAATCCCTCCGGGGGCTGACTCCCGCGCAGCGACTCGAGGCTTTTCTCGAGCACAATCAGCTGGCGAGCGAATTGCGAGAGTCGGGCCGTGCCGCTGAGAACAGGTAAAGGCGGTCAGTCCGCCCTCCTCCTCCTCGATGTGGTCGAGACTCTGCGACGCGAGAAGGTCGACTACGCGGTCATCGGCGCCTTCGCTCTTACCGTACTTGGAGTGGTACGCGCGACCACGGATGTCGATGCGCTACTCTTCACGAAACCCGGTCGCCTGGCGAAGCTCGAAAAGTCATTCGAACGGGCGGGATTCGACACGGAGCTTCGTACCGCGGAGGCCGACGACCCCATCTCGGGCATGCTGGTCCTGAGTGATGACCTCGGCAACCGCGTGGAGCTCTTGGGCGGCCTTCGCAACATGGACCCGGGGATTTTCTCCCGGACCCAGGAGATCACTTTCCGCGGCGAGACGCTGCGCATCGTAGGACGCGAGGATTTCATCGCGATGAAGTGCTTTGCCAGCAGCCCGCAGGACCTCCTCGATGCCCGATCGGCCTACCAGGCGGCTCCAGGCCCCATTGACCTGGATCTGCTGCGCACCGTGACCCGTCGATTCGGGCGTCAGGCCGCGGACCGACTGGAAGAGATCCTGGCGGGCTGACTCGCAGCCAGGGCGCCTCCATCACACCGCGAACCTGAACGCTGCGCCGTCGCGAACGATGCGGCCGGCCGTGGGGGCGGCGAAGTGGGTGCCGATGACGAGGACCGTCTGGTCGGCCCATTCGGCGAAGAGGCGCGAGCGGGTGAGCACGGCGGCCTTCGGGTCGTCGTCGCCGAACCCCCAGTCGGGGTGCGCCATCTGGCAGGGGTGGTGGGCCATGTCGCCGGTGACGACCGCTCGCTCGCCCTCGGACTCGATCATCACGCTGACGTGGCCCGGCGTGTGGCCGATGGAAGGCGCGAGCCGGATCTCCGGGGAGATCACATGGTCCAGCTCCACCAGCTCGACGAGGCCGGCGTCGAAGATCGGCTTGACGCTATCGCCGAGCATCGCCTGCTGCTCCGCGTCATCGCAGGTGCTCCAGAAGTCGTACTCGCGCCGACCGAGAAGGTAACGCGCCTTCGGGAAAGTCGGCACCCACTTGCCGTTCTCGAGCATCGTGTTCCAACCGACGTGATCGACATGCAGGTGCGTGCACACCACGGTGTCGACTCCGTCGCGCGACCAGCCCACCTCACCAAGATGTTGCAGGAACGGCGTCGCCAGCGGCAGGCCGCCCGTGATCTCGCGCGGCCGGTCGTTCCCGACGCAGGTGTCGACGACCAGTTTCAACCCCGGTGCCTCGACCAGCAGCGCGTGGACACTGAGCTTAAGGATGGTGTCGTCCTCACTGACGAAGTGCGGGTAGAGCCATGCCGATTTGCGCAGCTCCGCAGCCGTGGCCCGCGGTAGGACCCTGGCCGGTACCGGCAAATCCATCTCGACGATGCGGGTGATCTTCACCCGACCCACTTGCCAGCTCAGCATCGCCATCACCCACCGCTCAAGGTTCGATGCGAAGGAGTTTAGGAGTCCTGGTCTCAGGTTTCCATCCGCTCATTCGGCTGGCGATCAGTCTCGTCCAGGGCGATGAATGGAACACGCTCATCAGCAGATACATCAAGGTCATTCCGCTCATGGGAGATGAGCCGCCCATCGCCATGCCGACTGTGGCCGGGTGCGCGCTGAAAAGGGCCGTCCACAACCCCATGAGTGCGAATGTCGGCGCGGCTGCCAAGCCGAGCCACCCCACCACACGGGGAGCGGCCCCGCCGCCGCTCCCCGCTCCGCCTCCTGTCGAGGCCTCCCGCGCGATCTGAGTTGTGCTCATGGCAGGTCACCCTCACGCGTGCGCCTTGCAGTGCGCAGCCTCAGCCGAAGCGCCCGGCGCGGGCTCGTAGCGATCGTGGTGCCGTACCCATTCCATCTTATAAGGTGTGTCGTCCCGCTCACCGCGTCCTTTTGGTGTAAGGTCGAGCATGCGGTACGCCCCCATCATCACCTCCACGCCGCGGCCGTACGTCGAATATGTGTGGAAGACCGTACCCGCGTCATCCTTGTAGAACATACTGACGCCAGGCCACTCCTCGCCAACGAGCGGCCAGTTGCCGTAGTTGTAATTGATCTTGCCCTTGGCGACTTCTTCCGGCGTGAAGCTGACGCCGAAATCATAGTTGAACTCCGTGCCGTAGGAGGATACCCACTTGAAGCGCCAGCCCATCCGTCGGCGAAAGCGCTCTACTTCGGTCAATGGCGCGCGAGAAACGGCGACGAATGTTACATCGCGGTGCGCGAGGTGCACGGTCATGCCGTCGGTGTGGTCTGCCATGTACGAGCAGCTCGGGCAGCCCTGCTCCCAGCCGGGAGCGAGCATGAAATGCTGCACCATGAGCTGATGACGCCCCTCGAACAGATCGGCGAGCGCAACCGGGCCGCCTGGCCCATCGAAGATGTAACGCTTGTCGATCTTGACCCAGGGCAACTGCCGCCGCAGCTGTGCGACCTGATCGCTGCGTCGCATCAGGTCCTTCTCGGCTGCGAGCAGATCCAGGCGCGCCTCGAGCCACTTGTCGCGTGAAACCGTGGAATGTGTCGTCATGTTACTTCTCCTTCGATGTCCCGACGCTTGCCGGGCGTTGATGGTGAGGCTAGATTAAAGCCGGCCAGCAGGCGGCTGGGAGTTACAAGTGTGTCGGGATTGCCGTGGACTCATTGATCAACATCGCGGCTCGCTCACTGGCATTGGGTGATGCACTCGGAGCGCTGAATTACATCGCGCGGCGCGACGATCCGCCGGCGCTGGCGCTTCGCGGCATTGCCATGGCTCAGCTCGGTGATCTGGGCCGCGCCCAGACGCTGCTGCGGCGCGCGGCGCGCGCATTCGGACCACGTGAGACCGTCGCCCGTGCACGGTGTGCCGTCGCCGAGGCTGAGATCGCGCTGGTTTCGCGCGAGCTCAACTGGTCGCTGAAAGCTCTCGACTCCGCGCATGATGCGCTTGCCAAGCATGGTGATCGTGCCAATGCCGCACATGCGCGTTATCTGCAGGCTCGCAATCTTCTCTTGATCGGCCGAGTGGACCAGGCCGAGCAACTCCTCGCACGGTTCGATCCCGCTCCGCTGCCGCTCGCATCACGAGCAGGCTACGAGCTCGTTGTTGCAGGCATTGCGATGCGGCGTCTGCAGATCGATGTGGCGCGCGCGGCACTGGCACGGGCCGAAACCGCCGCGCGCCAAGCTCGAATCCCGTCGATTCTGGCCGAGGTACGAGCCACAGTTGTTGTCCTCGATGCGCCCGCCGCACGGCTGATCGCGCGCCGCGAGGAGCGGCTCCTGACACTCGCCGACGTCGAAACGCTGCTGGCATCGAAAGCTCTGGTTTTCGATGCCTGTCGCCGTGTGGTCCGTTGCTCCGGCAGAGTGATCTCACTGGAGACTCGGCCGGTTCTATTCGCCCTCGCACGCCTGCTCGCGGAAGCTTGGCCCGAAGATGTACCGCGGGCCGCTCTGCTTGCGCGTGCTTTCCGCGCCAAGCACATCGACGAGTCGCACCGCGCACGACTACGCGTCGAGATGGGCCGCCTGCGCGGCGCGCTGCGCGCGGTCACCGGTATCGTGGCGACCAAGGCCGGCTTTGCGCTCGTGCCGCGCGGTGCTCGAGATGTCGTTGTGCTCGCGCCGCCGACGGATGAGTCGTATGCGATCGTGCTCGCGCTGCTGGCGGACGGCGAGGCATGGTCGAGTTCGGCGCTGGCACTGGCGCTCGGCGCAAGCCAGCGTACCGTGCAGCGCGAGCTGGACGGCCTCGCTACGGAAGGAAAGGTGCAGGCAATCGGGCGTGGCCGTGCACGCCGCTGGATGACGCCACCGGTGCCAGGTTTCCCGACAGCCTTGTTACTCCCGGCCGCCCCGCCCTTTCGCTAGGATGAAAGCATCAAGCGACCGACCAGAGCGAGAATCGGCACATGAAGCGGACCGCAGCGACAATTCTCCAGGAATACGGCCCGTTCCCGGGGGTCACCCACGTGAATGGGGTCAGCTACGACGGCACGAATGTCTGGATCGCTGCCGGTGACGCGCTCAAAGCGGTCGACCCGGTGAGCGGGGCTACGGTGCGCTCCCTCGAGGTCCCCGCTCATGCGGGAACTGCCTTCGACGGTCGGCACCTGTACCAGATTTCCGGCGATCGCATCCAGAAGATCGACCCGACAACCGGCAGCGTGATCGCCACGGTGCCGACGCCCGAGGGCGGCGCTTCCGGAATGGCGTGGGCGGAAGGGAGTCTGTGGGTCGGGCAGTATCGCAACCGCAAGATTCATCAGGTTGATCCCGAGACTGGGGCGATCCTTCGCACCATCGAGTCGAACCGCTTCGTAACGGGCATCACCTGGGTTGAAGGCGAGCTGTGGCACGCCACTTTGGAAGCCGAGAACAGTGAGCTTCGCCGAATCCATCCGGAGACGGGCGAGGTTTTGGAGCAGCTCGACATGCCACCGGGTATCGCTGTATCAGGGCTCGAATCGAACGGCAGCGACGCGTTCTTTTGCGGCGGCGCAGGCAGCGGCAAATTGCGAACGGTTCGCCGACCCAAAAGTGAGAAGGCGCGGGTGACCTAAGCCCCCGGCTATGCTTCCGCAGGCGACCGGTCTACTATCGGGCGCGGAACGCTCGCTTGTGTCTCGGGACGTGGGAGTAGATACGCAATGGGATCAAACGTCACTCGTCGCCAAGTGCTGCGCGGCGGCGCGGCCATTGCGGGCGGATTGTTGATCGGAATCGAATTCGCCCCCGCGCGTGCCGCCGGGTCGATCCCGACTGGTGCGCGCCTGAATGCTTTCGTCCATGTGGGGCCTGATGACCGAGTGACCATTACCATGCCTGCCGTCGAGATGGGGCAAGGTGTCTACACCTCGCAGGCCATGTGTGTGGCTGAAGAGCTCGACGTGGGGCTCGATCAGGTCGTGGCGGCACATGCACCACCCGATCAGGCGGACTACGGCAGTCCGGTATTCGTGATCCAAGCCACAGGGGGCTCGACCACCACGAGCGCATGGTTTCTACCCCTGCGACGAGCCGGCGCAACTGCCCGGATGATGCTGCTTCAGGCTGCGGCGGCAACATGGCGCGTCGATCTGACGGACCTTGCGACCGAACGCGGCGTGATTACGCACCAAGGTTCCGGGCGCAAGCTTCGTTACGGACAAATCGCCTCCCGCGCTGCGGCTCTGAAGCCGCCACGCGAAGTCGATCTCAAGGACCCCAGCCAGTTCCGCCTGATAGGCAAGCCTTCCCGGCGCATCGACACGCCGGATAAGGCGATCGGCAAGACGGTCTACGGCATCGACGTCATCCGTCCGAGTATGAAGGTCGCGACTCTCAAAGCCTCACCGGTGCTGGGCGGAAAGGTGGCGAAAGTCGATCAGGCTGCGGCGCTCGCCGTGCCCGGCGTACGCCAGGTTGTCGTGCTCGACGACCTCGTTGCCGTAGTGGGCGATCACATGTGGGCAGCGCTGCAGGGCATGGGTGCGCTGGACATCGAGTGGTCGCCCAGTCCCTACTCGGGGCTCGATCAGGCACAGCTTTGGGACGGATTGGAGAAGGCTTCGCGGGGCACGGCGGTCGCGGCTCAGCGCCAGGGCAATGCGCTCGAGAAACTCGAGGCGGGCTCCCTGTTCGAAGCCGTCTTCGAGTTCCCACTCCTGGCACACGCCACCATGGAACCGATGAACTGCACTGTTCATGTGCACGACGGAACATGCGAAATATGGGTTGGCACCCAGGTCCCTGGCTTTGCGCAAAACGTCGCGGCGCAGGCTCTCGGCATGGATCCGTCGAAGGTCATCGTCAACAACCACTACATTGGAGGAGGGTTCGGACGAAGGCTGGAGGTCGACGGTGTCGCCAAAGCGACGCGAATCGCACAACACGTGGAAGGGCCGGTGAAAGTTGTGTGGACGCGCGAAGAAGATATTACCCAAGAGCGCTACCGCCCTCTCTATAACGATCGACTGAAGGCCCGGGTCGAGAACGGCAGGATCGTCGCCTGGCACCATCGCGTTACCGGCCCGTCGATAATGGCACGCTGGCTGCCCCCCGCCTTCCAGGGTGGAATCGACGTCGATGCCGTCGACGGCGCAATCAAGCCTCCCTATGACGTCGGGGACATACTCGTCGAGTATGTACGCCACGAGCTGCCACTGGAGGTGGCTTTCTGGCGCGGAGTGGGACCCAACAGCAGCGTCTGCTCCGTCGAGTGTTTCATCGACGACATCGCCCATCGGACGAACGTCAACCCGATGGAGTTCCGTCGCACATTGCTGGCGCGAAATCCCCGCGCGCTGGCCGTGATCAACTTCGTCGCGCAACAGGCCCAGTGGGGTACGCCTGCGCGCAGCTCGCCTTTTGGAGACCGTGGCGGCCGAGGAATTGCGCTGCTGGCGAACGCATTCGGGAGCTATCTTGCCTGCGTGGCCGATGTGGCCGTGGGGGATCAGGGGGATGTCCGGGTGACACGCGTCGTTGTCGCAGCCGATTGTGGTCTGGTCGTGAATCCCGACACGCTGGTGGCGCAGATTCAAGGGGGCGCCGTATTCGGTATCACCACCATCCTATACAACCAGATCACGTTTGCAGGAGGACGGGTCGAGCAGAGTAACTTCAACGATTACCGCATGGTTCGCATCGACGAAATGCCTCAAATCGAAGTGCATATCGTACCCAGCACGGAACACCCGGGCGGGATTGGCGAGCCCGGCACAGTCGTCGTTCAGCCCGCCATCGCCAACGCCGTCTTCGCGGCGACCGGCGTTCGAATCAAGCGCATGCCCATCGATCGCCAATTGATCGCGAAGACCAGCTGAGATCGCCGGACGTCCAGAGGACCCGCGGCCAGCGCGCCGCCCGGCTTCAGGGCGCTTTGACCGAAAGCTCCGTACCCCCCTTCAAGGGCAGCGTCATCGAGCGAAAGCCGTTGGCCGGATCGCGTACGAACGCGAGGTAGTCAGACTCCCCGTTGTCGTTGAGCACCAGCGCTCCCGGGCGCAACTGTGGTGCCACAACACGCATGACTTCGAGCGAAAGCGAGGGCTCCCGCTCTCCGGGCCAGCCGTCGATGAGGGCGAAGTCGGTGGCGCCGCCGAGATCCCGCAGCGTCGCCCGTGCATCGCCCGCGCGGATCTCGACAAAGTCAGAGAGTCCGGCTGCCGCCAGATTCTGGCGCGCGGTGGCGATCTTGGCCGGCACGATCTCCGCACCAATGACGCGGCCACCGCCGTTGTCGCGCACGGCCGCCGCCATATACAGCGTCGAGAAGCCCACCGACGTGGCGAAGTCCACCACTCGGCGAGCGTCGAGCGCCCGGCAGAGCAGATAAATGAGCTCGCCCTGATCCGGATGGATAGAGAAGCCGAACTCCGCGTAGGCGTGTGGGTCGTACTTCTCACTCGATCGCGGACCGCCGTCGGCCGGCCGCCGGTAGCCGTCGATCATCCTTTCGATGACCTGCTCGACCCGGCGGTCGTTGAGCGGACTTGCAGCTTTCGGGGGCGCCTCGAGGGCGCCCTGTGCATTGAGGATAGCCATCAGCGCTTCCCCCGGATCTGCTCCAGGGCCTGCATCAGTATGGCGATGACGCGGCTCTTCTCCTCGGGGGAGCTGCGACGCTTCTCGCGCAGAACCCGCTTCATCTCGCGACGTACCGTCGCAAGCTCGCGCCAGTCGCCCTCCTCGTCCTCGTCGATGCCGCCCAACGCCTCGCGCAGACGGCCCATCTTGCGGCCGACGTGCTCGAGCTGGCTCAACATCGCCTCGGCTGCCTCCTCGTTCTCGACGAGATACGTGCGCCCCGCATCAGTGATGCTGTAGAGCTTCTTGACGCCTTCGGCAGTGACGCTGGCGTAGCCCATCTCCTCGAGCCATGTCAGCGCCGGGTAGACCATGCCAGGACTGGGGCTGTAAAAGCCGTCCGAGCGCTCTTCCAGCGCCTTGATGAGCTCGTAGCCGTAGCTCGCGCGCTCGGCGAGCAAAGCCAGCAGCACCAGCTGCAGATCGCCCGAAGCGAGTTTGCGGCCAGCGCGAAATGCGCGCCCGCCCATGCCCATGCCGTCCATGAAGCCGCCCGCGAAGTGTCCAAAGCCTCGGCCGTGGCGACGACCCATGAGGTGCGCGCGGTGGTCTTCGAAATGCTCGTGCCAGTCGTGATGATGAAAGTGTCGGTGCATTGTGCACTCCAGATTGAATTGACAGATATATCTTACGATACGTTTTTAGATAGTCAAGCCCCCAATTGCGCCCCGCTTGAACATCTGATGCGAGATGCCGGTTCAGGCCGTCGTCAAGCGACTGCAAGAGGCGTGCGCGGAGCGCATCCACGAGTTTTGGCCGGATGAGCCGAGTCTGCTCGATTCAGGCGTGTTCGATGCGACGAGAATCCACGGTCCACGGCAGATCACCGACGTGTACCTGCTTGGGCTCGCCGTGCAGCACAGGCCCCAAGTTCTCTCTGACCTATTGGAGCATCTCGATCAACCGCTCATCACCATCGCCTAGAAGGTAGTGGGCGATGAATGTTGCCGGCTCCCGGGTCGAAGCATTGTCGAAATGCAGGACCCGGATGCCGGCGGGCTCGAAAAAGCCGCTGCCCGCCGGGAGCAGCAGCAGCGGCCCCCCCCTCGAGCTGAAAGCGGATCGTTCCTCTGGCGATGTAGCCCACCACGGGGACGGGATGCAGATGCAGCCCCGTTTCCTGCCCCGGTTGCAGGTCGATCTGTTTGATCTCCACCCGGCTCACCTTTCTGCCGCCAGCCAGCGGCGCGCTCAGGAGATGCTTGCGGACAATCGGCATACTGCGTTCTGACATGTGAGAGCTCCGGATCAACCGGGGTGCGCCGCCGCGCACAACCTGCCGAAGAGCCCCGCCCTGCGCAACGGCCTTACACTGAACTGATTCAGGCGGCCTTTTCGAAATCTCCGAGCTGGGCATCGAGCGCGCGCTTGAACGCGGGCCGTGACGTGCATCGCTCCAGATAGGCCGCCAGCCGCGCGTCGCGGGAGACGATGTCCGTATTCTTCAGGATCCGGAGCACCGTCGCCATCACGAGGTCCCCGGCCGTGAACCGCTCACCATCGAGGAAAGGCTTGTCCCCGAGGGAGTTCGAGAGCGCGGCCAGCCGCCGCTGGGCGAACTCCACGGCACTCGGCCGGCGCAGCTTCGCCCACTGCTCGTTCGCGTAAATGAAATCTATCAGGGCGACGTTCATCACGAAGGGCTCGACAGAATTGAGCGCCGCCACCAGCCACTGTATCGCGCGTGCACGCGCCCCGGCTTCCTTCGGCAGCAGCGTCTCGCTCCGCTCACCGATGTGCAGCACGATGGCTCCGGACTCGAAGAGGACGAGGTCATCCTCCATCAGAATGGGGACCTGCCCGAATGGCTGCAGCACCCGATATTCCGGTTTGTCCTGATCGCCCTGCTGCAGCAGTCGCGCTTGGTACGGCAACCCGGCCTCCTCGAGCGCCCAGCGGGCGCGGAGGTCGCGCACCTGTCCTTTGGCAACGTCCGGTACCCATTTGAAGGCGGAAATCGTGATCACTCGGCGTCCTCCTCTACGGACTCTACGGAACTGATCGCGGCCGCACCCGGTAGCGTGGCGGGCCTCTCACCGCTAGACGAAACGGGGCTTGGAAATTCGACATCGGATGCCGGTGAAATGGTTTCTTAACCCCATTTGTAGCACTGTAGCGATTAATGGGGTAGCCACATGAACGGATGACCAGATGGATGCCACCGCGTCTTCCATCCTCCCTGACCTGAGCCCGATTTCACTGGATGCACCGCGGCCGGCGCCGATGGACGAAACGCGAAGCACCGCGACGGCTGATTCGGACCAAATGCTCATGGAACGGTACCGTGACGGTGACGCGACCGCCTTCAACGAGCTGTATCGCCGCTACCGCGCTCCGGTACGCCGCTTCGTCGCGAAGCTCTGCTGGGGCCAGGATCAGGCGGATGAGATCGTGCAGGAGGTATGGCTCGCCGTCATACGCGGCGCGCGATCTTATCGACCCACGGCGAAGTTCACGACCTATCTCTTTTCAATTGCGCACCGCCGGCTGCAGGATCACTGGCGCTCTCATGACCGGCGTGGCAACGCATTCGGCCCAGCCGACCCGGCGCCTGATCCGCATGAGATCGCGGATGAAGGGGCAACAGTACCGGAAGA
Organism: uncultured Pseudomonadota bacterium; assembly: GCA_963812925.1. Classification (GTDB taxonomy): domain Bacteria; phylum Pseudomonadota; class Gammaproteobacteria; order Steroidobacterales; family Steroidobacteraceae; genus 13-2-20CM-66-19. Next base: position 58,989 of record CAWEXF010000021.1, read on the forward strand.
TTGGGCGGCCCACGCCGAGCTGAGAACCGCCCTGATGGCGGCCATCGATCGATTGCCGCCACCGCAGCGAGCGGTCTTTCTATTGAAAGCGGAGGCTGAGTTGAGCCTGGAGGAGATCGCTGCCGCGACCGGCGCCAGTGTCGAGGCCACGAAGAGCCGAATGCGCTACGCGGTGGCGCGGCTGCGAGCGCTGCTGGCGACATGGGCAAGCCAGGAGACGAGGTCGATATGAGCGGCCATGACATCGAGCGGCTCTGCGCCGGATACAGAGTCGCTGTCCAGGACCCCGCGTACGATGCGGCAGATGCAGCCTTGATGCGCGCCGCGGCGCGCCGGGCACGCCGCCCCCCCGTGCGGCATCTCGCCTATGGGATGGCGGCTACGTTGCTTGCGGCACTCGGGCTGGCAGCCGCGATGCGGTCAGTGCCCATTTGGCATCGGCGGTCCATTGTCGTGGCACCTACGACAACTGCCCGACAAAGGCACACCTCGAAAGTCCGGGCGACTCCATTCGATGCCTATCTCAGCAACGCCATGTTGGGCTCGGCCGCGACCGGCTTTCTGCAGGAGACGTCCGCAGTCTCCACAATGACCACCGATGCGACGTGCGCAACGGGCGCAATGATCGACTTGAACGCTCCCGGAGCACTCGCTGGCCTCGAGGTCAGGAGGCCGGCTGACTACGCCAAAATCATGCGCATCATCGCGGGCGTGACCCAACATCCGGAGCTGGATGTGGCACGTTGGATCAGCGCGACTTTCCATGCCGGCAACGTGAGCTACCTGCCGCTTTGGCTGACCAGTCTGCCACCCCAGCGCCGCTTGAGTTTCTGCCTCGGGAGCGCGAGCTACGGTGTCGTACTCACGATCACGGGCAACGGCGCACGGGTCTCGCCCACGGATTACTACAAGAATCCCCGCAAGCCGCTTAGAATGCGCCAACTGCCCTGAAAGCCCACCTTGGGAGACGAAGCGATGCGCATCGCAAGCGTCGGCCACGCGCTCTTTGCGGCGACACTCGTCGCCTTCGGCATTTTCGGCCTGGTCCGCGGCGACTTCGCGCCGATCTGGGACGTGGTGCCGAAGGACTTCCCCACACGCGAGGGGCTCATCTATCTCTGCGCCGCGGTGTCCCTGATCTGTGGAGCTGGCCTCTTCTTTCAACGGACCGCTGGCACCACCAGCCGCGTGTTGTTCGCCTACCTCCTGCTGTGGATGGTGCTCTTCAGGTTGCCCCTCATCGTACAGGCGCCCACGGTGGAGGGCAGCTATCAGAACTGGGGCGAGACCGCGGTGTTGGTTGCCGGCGCGTGGGTGCTGTACGCCTGGTTCGCGGGTCCCTGGGACCGGCGGCAACTCGGTTTCGCGACCGGCGAGATGGGCGTACGGCTCGCGAGAGCCCTTTACGCCCTGGCAATGATCGCCTTCGGCCTGTCGCACTTCGTCTATCTCAATCTGACCGCGCCGCTCATTCCCACATGGCTGCCGTGGCATGTGGGTTGGGCATATTTCACCGGCGGCGCCTATCTCGCGGCCGGCGCTGCCATGCTCACCGGGGTGTGTGCGCGGCTTGCGGCCGCGCTCTCGGCTCTGCAGATGGGCCTTTTCACCCTGCTCGTTTGGGTGCCCCTCCTGGCGACGGGCCTCATGAGCGCGGGTCAGCGCGGCGAGTTCGCAATCTCCTGGGCCCTGACCGCCGCCGCGTGGGTGGTGGCTGACTCCTATCGCGACGTGCCCTGGCTCGCGGTGTGGCTTTCAGCGGCTCGGCGCAGCCCCGGAACGCCCCCCGCCAACACAGCGCCCCCGCCTCGCTGACCGGGCAGCGCAGCGGCCGGCTCCGAGCGCAGCCAGCCGCTGCCGAGCGACGACTACGCCGCGGCCGATGCCTGCTGCGGCATGGGCTCCATCACCTCGATGAGCTCGCAGTTTCCCTCTCCTGCGATTTGCAGAAACTTCTCCACGTGGCGCACGAGCTCCTCACGCGATGCCGCGCGCAAAAGCGCGTAACCGGCAGCGGGCATCAGGCTCGAACCAGCCACTGGCCCGTCATCGACCGTGATGCGTCCCTGGCGGCGCGCGATCTTCATCCCCGTGTTGCGCGACTTGATGCCGCCGGTCGCGACCAGCACGCCGGCCTTGGACATCGTCTCGCACAGACGTCCCATCGCGGCCATGTGCTCCGCGGAGGGCGGGCCGCTGGGCGCGGCTGCGGGAGTAAACAGCGACAGAAAGAGCATATCGGTTCTCCAATTGATTCCAGGAAGGTAAGTACCTCGAGCATTTACCGAGCGGCGCGCCGCCGTTTCGACATCGCGCGCGATCGGATTTAAAGCAACTGAATAGTTGCGTTTCACCACGGAAGGCGCATACTCCGCATACGCAACCAAAAGGTTGCATTCAGGAAGCACACATGAGCCCCGCCTCCGATACCGATCGCATCGAGCGCAGCGTCGTCGTCAAAGCTCCGCGCGAGCGGGTCTGGCGAGCCATCTCCGATGCCGAAGAATTTGGCACCTGGTTCGGCGTCAACCTCAAGGACCAGACATTTTCGGCGGGCCAGCTCGTCCGCGGCCCGATCACGATCGCGGGGTACGAGCACATCACCTGGGAAGTCAGGATCGAACGGATCGAGCCCCCGAGCCTGCTTTCCTTCCACTGGCACCCGTATGCCATCGATCCCAAGGTGGACTACAAGAAAGAAGAGCCGACACTGGTGACGTTCACGCTGACGGACGCTCCGGACAATGCGACATTATTGACGCTGGTGGAGTCCGGTTTCGACAAAGTGCCGCCGGAGCGCCGCCTGGAGGCCTTTCGGATGAACAGCCGCGGCTGGAGCGCGCAGATGGATAACATCACCCGCCATGTCGCCGGGTAAGCCGATCCTGCATTCGAGCCAGGCTCTCGCCCGCGTCTTTGCGGCGCTCGGCGACCCCACGCGGCTGAAGCTCGTGGCTGTGCTCTGCACGGGCGGGGCACTCTCGATCGTGCAGCTCACCGCGAACACCAACATCACCCGTCAGGCTGTCACCAAGCATCTTCAGGTGTTGTCGGACGCAGGCGTGGTGCGCGACACGAAGTCCGGCCGTGAACGGCTCTGGCAGCTCGACGCCGCGCGGATCGAAGAAGCGAAGCGGACCCTGGAGGTGATCGGCCGGCAGTGGGAAGTGGCCCTGGGCAAACTCAAAGCATTTGCCGAAGCAACTTGAGGCACATGGATGTGCCCCCTTAAACGAGTCCGCGACAGCGGATATAGAGGTGCAGGTATTTGCGGCGCACGTAGTTCGATTCCACCAGCGCGAACACCAGCCCGCGCCAGCCATCGAGAAAGCCCAGTCTGAGGACATAGCCCCGGAAGAACCGCCACTGCGGGTTGAACAGCACCTTGCCGAAGCCGCACCGCTTGCCGGCGGCATAGAGCGCCTGCCCCATGAGCTCCGCATAGCGCTGCATCTTGTTGTGATGGTCGGCGAGGCTGCGGTAGGAGTAATGCTCGAGGTGGCCGCGCAGCCGGCCGACCCGGCCATCGACGCGGGTGTTTTCGTGGATCTCGCGGCCGATCCAGCCGCCGCGGCGGCGGTCGAACAGCCGGATCAGGCGGTCCGGATAGGCGTTCCCATGGCGCAGGAAGCGGCCGAAGTATTCCGTGATGCGCGGCACCGACCAGCCCGCGTACCCCTCGAAGCCACCGGCACGCACACGCTCGATTTCCTGCCGCAGCGCATCGGTCACCCGCTCGTCCGCATCGAGGCACAGCACCCAGTCGTTGCGGGCCGTGTCCACCACGAATTGCTTCTGTGAGCGGTAGCCCGGCCAGTCGCGCTCGATGACTTGCGCCCCGAGCGCGGCGGCCAGCTTGCGGGTCCGGTCCGTCGAGTGGGAATCCACGACGATCACCTCGTCGCAGAAGCTGACCGAGCGCACGCAGGCCTCGATGCGGTCGGCCTCGTTGTAGGTGATGATGCAGGCCGAAAGGCCGGTACGGGGGGGTTGTCCCATGCGCATAGTTTATCGGCTACAGGCGCTTCGGGCGCGCCCGAGCTATAGTAGGCCCTCATGAGCGTCGTATCGCAGATCGACCCGGCCGCGGCCGATGTCTCCGAGCGGATCGGGCTGGCGCTCGAATCGAACCAGATCGTCTACTTCCCCCAGAGTCCGATCCCCCTGCCGGACGCCGAGACGCTCGAGTATCTGCGCACGGAGCTGCCCTCGCGCCTCAAGCTGAAGAACATCAGCTATCACCCGGAAGGGGCACGCGTCACCGGGCTCGAGGGCGACGAGACGCTGCGCAAGCGCACATCCGAGGTGCTGAAGCGACATCTCGACGACGTCGCCGGCTTCCTCTACAGGCTCATGCCCCAATGGCGAGGGGCCTGCAGGGTTGGTACGTGCAGCTTTCGTCCGATCCAGGAACGGGGCCGCAACCTCAAGGCTCACGCAAGCAACGAACTCGTGCACGTCGACGCGGGCGCCTACGGTGCCACGAACGGCGACCGCATCTTTCGCTTTTTCGTGAACGTGAACGACCGCGAAGACCGCGTGTGGGCGAGCAAGGGAAGCCTGCAGGAGGTGCTCGAGCGGCACGGTGTCGCTGCCGGCGTGCTCGATGGCTCGGGAAATCTCAAGCTGCGGGTCGACAAAGGCCTGGCCGATCACGCCTTCAGCGCCGCAATCAACGGTCTCGCCCGGCTCAACCCGCTGGCGCATACCCTGGACTCCAGTCCGTATGACCGCACCATGCGCCGGCTGCACAACTACATGAAGGACAGCGACGACTTCAAGCAGGACATGCAGGGCTACGAGGAAATCCGTTTCCCGCCCTACTCCGCCTGGATGGTGTTCACCGACGGCGTCAGCCACGCGAGCCTGGCGGGCCAGTTCGCGTTGGTAACCACTGTCATCGTCCCGCGCGAGGCACTCAAGCACCCGCAGTTCTCCCCTTATGCTTTGCTGACGGCGCGCTCCGCAGGCGCCCGACCTGCCGCCTGAGCGTTCGTAGAGGAGTTTCCGTGACTGAAGATATGCAATCCGAGCTCGAGCGGCTGCGCGCCGAGAACGAGAGCCTGAAGAAAGCCGGCCGCGGCAAGCTCGCGATGAAGGTGAGCGAGAAAGGCGCGCTGTCGGTGTACGGAATGGGCCGCTTCCCGGTGACGCTCTACAAGGAGCAGTGGCTGCGCCTGCTCACCATGGCGGACGAGATCAAGGCGTTCATTGCGGCCAATGACGCGAGCCTGAAAACGAAGGAATAGCGCTCACCGCGGGCCTCGCCGGTGGAAATTCCGCCATAGCTCGAGTCCGTCGAGCGATCCTGACTTGACGTCGGCGATGAGCCGGCGCGTCCATTCGAGCTCCGCCGCCTCGAGCGCCCAGCGGTACTCGGTCTCGATGGTGAAGAGGCGCGGGACGCTGCGCTTGGCGAACACCTCGCGCAGGGACTGCGATTGCGCGGCGCGCAGCTCGAGAGCCTGACAGCGCTGCTCGAGAAGCGCCGCGGCGTCCTCCGGGGGCAACACCGGCAGCAGTGACAGCCCCGCCTCGAAGCGGGTGTACTCCTTGGCGGGACGGCTCAGGAGCTCGCTCAGCCAATCGACGAGCTCGAGGCACCCGGCATCGGTGATGCGATAGACCGTGCGCTCCGGCCGGTTGCCCTCGCGCTCGGTCTCGCGCTCGGCGATCAGCTCATGCTTCTTCAGCGACTCCACCACGGCATACAGGGAGCCGTAGTTGAGCTTGATGCTCTCGTCCTTGTGCCGCTCGCGCATGGTGCTAGCCATCTCGTACGGATGCATGGGCCGCTCGTAGAGGCAGGCGAGCACCGCCAGCGCCAACGGGTTCGAGACCTTGCGTTTACTCACGCTGCCTCGCCCTGCGGGGCGGATTGCGCGATGACCGGCCGGCGGAGACTTTCAGGCGTCCGGCACAACACGCGAGCCAGCACGTTGGTCAGGACCTCGACCGGCGCATTCACCGTGCCCTGCGAGCGCCACGCAACGAAGCCATCAGGACGCAGCAGAACCGATCCTGACTCGCCCACCCCGAAGGCAGACTGCCATCGCGCTTCGACATCGAGCAGATCGGCACCGACACGATAAACGACCAGCGGAACCGCGGCGAGCCACGCGATCGCAGCACCTGCCCGTGCCCAGCCGCCGCCCCCAGGGCCGCAGAGCAGCACGAGCTCACGGCCCATCAGATCCAAAGAGGAGATTTTTGCACCCCGGTGCACGAAAGCGACGTGCGGCGCGCGCGTGCCGGGTCTACCCGTCGGCGCGAAGGGGCTCTCGGCAGGCGCGCCGTCGTCCGGCGACTCTGTGAGGATTGCCGTGGAGCGGTAGCGATAGCCGAACGCAACACTCATGTAGTCGGGCACCTGTCCCGCGGATTCCAACACATGGCGCGCCACCTCGGCGCGGTCCGGCCGCAGGCGCTCGACGTAGTTGGCGAGCTGGCGCGCGACGGTCATTTCCGCGACCGGCTTGCGCTCGGCCGCATAGGTGTCGAGCAGTGCGGCGCCGGCATCGCCATGCAGCACCAGAGCGAGTTTCCACGCAATGTCGTAGCCATCCTGTATCGCTGTCTGCCCGCCGAGTCCGCCGGTGGGCGGCATGGTGTGGGCGGCATCGCCGATCATGAACACCCGTCCACGGGCCATCTCGTCCGCAACCTGCGCAGCGAGCTCGAATGTCTGCACCTCGAGGACCTTGGCCGCGAAATCCGGCACGCCGAGCACATCGCGCACGATTCGCAGCGCCCGTTCCTGAGCGAAATCCGCCGGCGAGTCGCCGGTTGGGTCGTACTCCATCGCGGCGACCCCGACGTGCGGCTCGTCACCATTGATGAACACTCCGGTGAACCGCGGGTTCTGCAGATAGTAGAGCGCGAAGCGCCCCTGCCCGATGTGAGCCTCGATGTTGCCCTCGAACACGACGGCCACGTTGTGCGAGAGAGTGCCGTAGCCATGTGTGCCGATCCCGAGCCACTCGCGAATCCGGCTGCGATGCCCATCGGCGGCGACCAGATACTGCGCCCGCACCAGCTCCTCCTCGCCGGTGTTCAGATCCCGTACACGCGCGATGACACTCTGCGCGTCTTGCTCCACCGAGACGAGCTCGGTCGAGTAACTCAGCTCCGCGCCCAGCGCCTCCGCATGACGGCGGAGGATCGGCTCGACACGATCCTGGCCCGCCATGCTGGGGCGGGCGGGACTCAGGCCGCTCAGATCGAATTCGCCACCTGCGCGCGCGGTGCCTCGAGGTACCAGCGTCTGCAGCTCGCGCCCCGTCACCGTTTCCGCGATGTGAATGGTGAAATCCTCGAACGAGTGGCCGCCGGCTGCGACGAGGTCTGGCTCAAGACCTGCCACGCGCAGCAGCTCCATGCTGCGTAGGTTGACGCCGCGTGCACGTGGGTTTCGAAGCGTCCCGGAGTGACGCTCTACCAGAAGTACGGGTACGCCACGCCAGGAAAGCATCACCGCCGCGGTGAGGCCCGAAAGACCGCTGCCCACGATGAGAACAGGAACGTCACGGGTCTTCATAGCCGCTCTTCCATTTCGAATGACCCAAACAGAATATTCCACTCAGAGTATATAAACAAGGCTACCCCTCTCCCGCGGCCCGAAAAACGCGGCGACTTTTACTCGCCGACGGAGGCCAGCTCCTCGACCAGCACGCGAGTGTTCTCCGAGTAGTCCACCGGTACCGACACCAGGTGCATCCCGCCTGCCGCAAAAGCGGCCTCGAGGGCCGGTGCCAGGCCATCGGCCCCCTCCACCCTGACCCCCTTCATGCCGTAAGCCTTGGCGTAGGTGACGAAGTCGGGGTTTCCGAACGTCATGCCGAAATCGGGGAACCCGTCCGCGGCCTGCTTCCAGCGGATCATGCCGTAGGCGTTGTCCTGCAGGATGAGCACGACGAGATTGAGCCGGAGACGCACCGCCGTCTCCAGCTCCTGCGAGCTCATCATGAACCCACCGTCGCCGCACACGGCAAGCACGCGCCGGTCCGGGTGAAGCATCGCCGCCATCATCGCTGAGGGTAGTCCCGCGCCCATCGTGGCCAGCGCGTTGTCGAGGAGAAGCGTGTTGGCGACGCGCGTCCGGTAATTGCGCGCGAACCAGATCTTGTACATGCCGTTATCGAGGCAGACGATGCCGTCCTCCGGCATTACCTGACGCACATCGTGCACGATGCGCTGCGGTGTCAGCGGATAACGGGATTCCGTGGCCCGCTCCGCGATGCGCGTCAGGATGCCGTCACGCAGCGACAGCAGCGCATCTGCCCGCGGGAGTTTTCCTTCCAACCGGTCCGCGAGGAGCGCGAGGCTGGGTCCGATGTCGCCGATGAGCTCCGCGTGCGGGAAGTACACCTCTTCGACCGTCGCCGGCACATATCCCACATGCAGGACGGTGGGTCCACCGGGTCCCATGAGGAACGGAGGTTTCTCCACCGTGTCATGGCCGATCGAGACGATGAGGTCGGCGCGGTCGATGGCCTGATGCACGTAGTCGCGCGCGGAGAGCGCCGCGGTGCCCATGTAGAGCCCGGAACCGCCGGCCACCGACCCCTTGCCCATCTGGGTGTTGAAGAATGGAATCTGCACGCGCCTGACGAAATCCGACAGCGCATCGGCAAGGCGCGGACGGCTTGCAGCGGCGCCGAGCATCACCAGCGGATACTGTGCCCGGCGCACGAGCTCCGCCGCCCGATCGAGCGCTGCCGGATGAGCGATCGGCAGCGTCGTCGGGTGTGGCGGCACCAGCGGGGCATCGGGCGCCTCTTCCGCGGCCACGTCCTCCGGCAGCTCGAGGTGCACCGGGCCTGGACGCTCCTGCTGCGCAACCCGGAACGCCTCGCGCACCAGGGAAGGGATGGTGCCCGTGCCGATGATGCTATGTGCCATCTTCGTCAGCGGCGTCATCGTCGAGACGATGTCCACGATCTGGAATCGCGCCTGTTTGCGGGTCAGGACTCCCTTCTGCCCCGTGATCATGACCATCGGCATGGCGCCGAGCAGCGCGTACGCGGCGCCTGTCGTCAGATTCAATGCTCCCGGGCCCAGGGTCGTGAGGCAAACTCCGGCCTCCCCGGTCAAACGGCCGTGTGTCGCCGCCATGAAAGCCGCCGCCTGCTCATGGCGCGTCAACACCAACTCGATGGTGGAGCGGCGCAGCGCCTCGACGACGTCCAGGTTCTCCTCGCCCGGGACACCGAATATCCGCTTCACACCCTCGTTCTCGAGGGCCGCCACCAGAAGCTGTGCGCCATTCATGGGATTCTCACCTCAACTGTTGCTCGGCCCTTCCTGGGCCTCGCCCCTTCGGGGCCGGCGCTACGCGCCGTCAAAAATCGCTCCCGGCGATTTTTTGGCGAATAGCCGGTCCGCGACGAAGGGATTGGTCCTGCGCTCCGCCCCGAAAGTCGACATCGGTCCGTGCCCGGGCACGAACCGTACGTCATCCCCGAGCGGAAACAGCCGCTCGCGGATCGATCTGATCAGCGCCGCGTGATTGCCGCGCGGAAAATCGGTGCGGCCTATCGAGCCGGCGAAGAGCACATCGCCCACCCAGGCGCAGCGTTCCGCCGGATGAAAGAACACCACATGCCCGGGCGTGTGTCCCGGGCAATGCAACACTTCCAGTGTCTGTCCGCCCACTGTGACCCGATCACCCTGCTCGAGCCAACGGTCGGGCTCGAAGGAGCTCGCCGGCGGAAATCCGAACTGCGCGGCCACCTGCGGCAGGGCCTCGATCCAGAACTGATCTTCGCGCTGCGGGCCTTCGACCGGCAGCCCTCTGGCGCCCGCGAGCTCGGCGGTGGCGGCGCAATGATCGACGTGCGCGTGCGTGAGCAGGATCTTCTCGAGCGTCACCCCGCGTTGGTCGGCTTCGCCGAGCACGCGCTCGATCTCGCCTCCCGGGTCGACCACCGCGCCCCGCCGACTGTCCTCGTCCCAGATCAGCGAGCAATTCTGTTGGAACGGCGTGACCGGGATGATGAGCGCGCGCATTAGCCGGGCACGATCCCCCAGCGGAAGGGATCCTCCGGATCGAGGCGCAGCACCGCTTCCGCCGTGACGTGTGCCGTCCCCGTGATGGTCGGCACGATCTCACCCTTGGCGCGGTCGTGCCAGCGGTAGCGTGCGGTGAAGGCGCTGCCGATCAGGCTCTCCTGCACCCAGGGTGCGTCCTCTTCGAGCTTGCCGTCCGCCGCCAGGCACGCCAGCTTCGCGCTGGTCCCGGTGCCGCACGGCGAGCGGTCGTAGGCGCCGCCCGGGCAGAGCACGAAGTTGCGGCTGCTCGCATCGGCGCGCGACGGCGGCCCGAAGAGCTCCACGTGGTCGACCTCGGGGAAGCCCTGCTGGTTGACGGCGCGGCGCAGGCGTGCAGCCAGCCCGGTGAGAGAATCCAGGTTGCCGAAAGCGATCGTGACCGCCGGCGGCTCCGCGAGAAAAAACCAGTTGCCGCCCCAGGCGACATCGCCGTGGATCTCCCCGGCGCCGTCGAGTGAGACGCGCGCCTGCCGCGCTTTGCGAAAGCTCCTGACGTTGACGACATCGATCCGGCCATCGTCGTACAGCCGGGCGTCGACCGGCCCGACCGGCGTGTCGATGCGAAGCGGGCCCGGCTGGCAGCGGCCGACGGCCGCCAGCGATGCGACCAAGCCGATCGTGCCGTGCCCGCACATTCCGAGATAGCCGACGTTGTTGAAGAAGATGACGCCGGTCTGACAGTCCGGCCGGTGGGGACGGCATAGCAGCGCGCCGACCACGGTGTCGGAGCCGCGCGGCTCGTTGACGATCGCGCGGCGGTAGTGATCGTAATGCTCGCGGAAGCGCCGCAGGCGCTCCTCGAGCGGGCCGTCGCCGAGCTCCGGCCCCCCCTCGATGACCAGCCGGGTCGGCTCGCCGGCGGTGTGCGAATCGATGACTCGGATGAGATCGGGGCGTGCCGGCGGCATGCCCCTATGCTATCGCACAGCCGGCGGCCGGTCAGCCCGCGCCAGGGTTATTCCGCATCGGAGTAGCGACTCGGCGCGCCGCCCATATCGTCCTCGACGTCGAGGTAGGCTTGCGTCACAGGCGCCAGATCGCGCCTCGCATAGTCGCTGTCAGTGCGCTGGACATCGTCCCGCAGCGCGTGATAGCTGCGCGACAGGTCATCGAAAGACGCCCTGACGTCGCGCTTGTCGGCGCCGGGGTCCTCGACCGTGCGGCGGAACTCATGAGCCCGATCGGCGAAGTCCCGAGCGTCCTCGGTGTAGGACGTATTCTCGTCATAGCCGCGCGGTGCCTCCGTCGCGTCCTGCGCAAACACCTGGGCGTTGCTGTCCAGCCTGTTGGCAGAGTAATCGAGGCCGCCGTGCGGCGTCGAGGCGCAGCCGGCGAGCGCCACCGCCATGAGGGAACCCGTCAGCCACCCGGACCTTAGCGCAGTCGTCATAAGCTTCTCCCGGCCCTTGAGGCCACAACATCACCTGTTGAAGGCCAACGCCTCGCCGGGCCCGGGAGTTCCCTGTCAATAAAGTTCCACTGTCACCGTCCGGCAACAGGGCGCTGCGGTTCCGCCTGCTCGGTCACGCCCAGGTCGAGGTAGCTGCCGCGCAACAGACTCAGCTTCACGGGCACGCGTCCAGCCGCGCTCGACTCGCCGCTTACGGGCCTGCCCGAGCCGTAGTTGATTTCCCGGTCGGGGCTCTTGCCGACTCGCAACACCAACACGAGCCGGGCGCCCGATTCGACGCGCACGGCCGTGACCCGTCGGCCGGTGAAGGTCAGCCATTGCGCCGCACCGGGCGTGAGCAGCTGGCGGCGGCCCGGGTCGTGCAGATAGCTGGCGCGAAACTCATCCGCCGGCGCGAACAGATGGAAGTAATCGCCGTCCGGCAACAGCTCGTACAGCGAGACGGTGAGGTCCAGGTCGCGCTTGTTGGTGCGCACCAGCAGCCGCCCGGAGAATCGGCCCGCGATCTCGAGCCCCCCGGGGAGCGGGCCGCTGACGAAAGCGAAGCCGTTTTCCACCGGCACGCTGCCCGTCATGAGGCTCGGCGGCGCGGGCTCGCCGCCGTCCTTGCGGTGCGCCAGGTTGGCCGTGATGTTGACAGCCACACGGCTGGCCGGCTCCCGCGGCGTCAGGCTGCCGGAGCCGGCGTGCGGCGCGGCGTCGAAGTAGAGCCGCACGGGATCCTTGGCGAGACCATCGAGAGTACCGCCGTGCTGCCAGGCGCCGGCTCCCATGACTTCGAAGTTGACACGGTCCGACAGCACGGTCGGCTTCTGTTGGTTGAGAAAGAGGTACGCGAACCACTGCAGCTCGACGCCCCGCAGATCGATGATCGCCGCGGGATCGGTACGGTAGTCGCGCACGACCGCCTCTGCCCTGCCGCCCCGCATCTCCGTGTGGTCGTACGGGCCCGCGAGCAGTAGCTGCGCTGCCTGCGGGTCGTGCGCGTAGTGTTGCAGGAAATAGAACAGTGTTCCCGCCTCGCCGCCGCTGTAATAGCCGGTCAGGGACAGGACGGGGATGTCGACGTGTGCGAGCTCCTGCGGCGAAGGCGTCAGGCGCCGCCAGTACTCGTCGTAGGCGGGATGCGCCAGCCAGCGCTGGAATATCGGGCTCGGCCGGCCCGCGAGCCGCGGCAGGTCGCGGAACGGCTTGCCGCTGGCATACCACTTGGCCGCGAGCGCGCTGCACCAGTCCGGGCTGCCCGGTGCGGCCGTCGGTGCGGCAGCGGGCCCGGGCTGGCTGCCCGCGCTTGCCGGGCTCGTGTTGGCCGCCGGAGCCGCCGGGCTCGCATCGGGCGCAGCCTGCGGAATCGACGCCGGCCCGGCATCGGGAGCGGTATCACGTTCCGTCTCGACGCGCTGCAACCAACAATAGGCGGCGCTCAACCCGATACCACCATCCATGGGAAAGTTGACACCGGGCGCCATCGCATCGGAGGTGGCGATTCCCTTCAGCTGTGACGGCAGGCGCTTTGCCGTTGCCCACGCGACGAAGCCGCTGTAGCCGTCCCCGTACATGCCGACCTGCGCATCGCTCCAGGCCTGCTTGGCGATCCAGGCGATCACCGCGCGGGCGCGATCCCCCTCGCCTTCGAACGGAATCACCTGCCAGGAGTGACGCCCGGCGCGTACCGCGGGCGTGAAAGCCACCATGCTCGCGAAGCCATACGCGGCCGCCTCGATCGCATCGGCGTAGCCGCCCGGGTCGATTCGATATTGCAGCAGGGTCGTCTGCAGTTGGGTCGAGCTGCGGGGCCTGATGAGAAGCGCGAGCACCGTGCCGTAACCGGGAACATCGATCGCGACGTCGTCCTGGATGTTGTAGCGCCGGTCGTCATCGAGCGAGATGAGCCCGGGAGCGATGGGGCCGAAGCTGCGGTAGGCATCGAAAGCGACATACTGCCAGATGAGCGCGAGCGCCTCGGGCTCGCTGATCCGCTCGCGGCCGCGCAAGCGGTCGAAGCTCGCCTGCAGGGCGTCGGCGTACACGGCGGGCGGCACCTCGAGCCAGGATTCCACGCGGTAGCCGTCGAGGTTGTCGAAGATCGGAATGGTTTCCCAGAAGGCGAGATCGAACGCCTGCGCGAAGGGCAGCCGGTACTGCGCCTGCAGCGACTTCGCGTGCGCGAACAGGTCGTAGACCATCGCGGGATCCGCGGGGGGCCGGTGGGGAGTGCCGCCCCGCAACTGCTGCAGGTCGAGCCGCGCCGAATAGGCCTCATCGAAGCTGCCGGCGACGAGCTGCAGCGCCGACATGTTGGCGAGATACTGCTCCTGGCTGTCGTTGCGGTACCCCGGGATGATTCGCGATGCCAGATCGCGCATCACGGCCGGCGTCCTGGGATCATCCACCGAGGCCGGGGCGCTGAACTCGAGGCTCTGCGCCGCCGCGAGCCGCGGCAGCAGCACGAGCGAGAGGACGATGCCGAGCGCGGTGCGCATGCCGCGAGCCCTACCGGGCCGGCCCCGGGCCGCCGCCCGGGCCGACCTGGAGGCCTGCGGCCGCGCGCCGCGCCGCCGCACAGGAAATGAAGGCCGCGTAGCTCCAGGCGAGGTGCTTGGCCGAAGTCTGCTCACCGGTGCGCTGATCGAACTGCTCTGACATGTCGCCGCTTTCGGGGGTGAAGGCGCGAACCGTCTCGAGGTAGCGGTCACCGCGCGCGAGCAGCGCACCGCGGCCGCCGTTGACGCGGGCGGCACGAAAGCAGAGCTCGGCGGCCGCCAGTGTCGCGAAGTAGTAGGCGCCGCCGGAATAATAACGGTCGGCGCGATAGCGCCCAAGCGCCGGCCCGCGTGCCGCCGGCCGCCCATGGTTGATGGGATAGTCGGACTCGAACACACTGTCGAGCACACCGAGTGTGGCGTGAATCCGCGGATCGCGCACCGAGTGGGTGGGACAATCATCGGACGCCTGTAGCGCCGCCAGGATGACGGCGATATCGAGCTCCTTCGCCGACGGCTCGCCCGACTCCAGCGTCCGCGAGCGGTAGTAGCCGCGGTCCGTCAGCCAGTACCCGTCGAGCGTGTCGCGAATCGCCCGGCTCTCCGCCCGACAGCTGCCAGCCTCGGCTTCCTCACCCCGCGCCTCGAGCCATTCGGCGCCGTCGTCGAGCGCCTGCGCGCCGACGAGCAGGGTGAAGTAGTGCAGCCCCCTCTCCTCCTCCCAGATGTCGTAGCACGGCTCGCGCCAATGCGCGCGCGTAAAGCGCAGATCGTCGCGCAGCAGCCCGTCGCACGTCATCCTCAGGGCATCGTCGAGGGCTACAGCGCGCAGCCAGCGCAGCACAGTGAGTGCGCGCAATGGCGGCCCGTCGTTCTGCGGCCGCCCCCAGTTGGAAATATCGAGCGTGCCGTCCGCGTTGACACGCGTCTCCGCGGCAACCGCCTCGCCGTGAACACGCTGCAGCTCCGTGTCCGGGCGCAGAAACTGCACGAAATCGGCCGCCACGCGCGGGCGCCATTCGCCGGATGCGGCCGCGAGCCGGCGCCCATCGAGCTGTGTCAGCGCGGCGCTGAAGCCGACGAACTCGCCGAAGAGCCGCGGCCCCTCATCACCCGCCTGTCCCGCGGCGTGCACGAGCCGCAGGGCGTCGATCACGATCGCCGAGTCGCGGTACCAGTGAAAGAAGTAATCCGGGTCCGGATCGTAGGAAGCCGGGACCGGCGAGGCCACCACCGCGCCCGGCGCCGGACGGATGGTCTGATCGAAGCCCGGTCGCGTCTTGACCACGCCGAGCGGCGAGATGCTGCGCAACATCTGCCGTGCCGCGTGGCCGTACTGCCGCTCGATCCAGGCCGGGAGAGTCTCCACCGCGGTCGTCCTCATCCCGGCAGCTGCGGGCTCGAGAAGCCCAGCCGCCGCAGGCCCGTCCGGACCTCAGGCGCGCTCATGAAGAGCTTCCACAGAAGCCCGCTGCGGAAGTTCTCCATCATGAGAATGATCGGACCCTGATCGATGGCGAGGTGACTGTCCGCATACCAGTCGCGCCGCGGACAGAAGGCGTCGACGAATCCGTGACGCCGCCAGATCTTCTCCCCATACGTGCCGAGAAAATGCCGCAGCGCCTTCATGGCCTCCACCGGCGCGTACGGGAAGCTCGCGAGCGCCGCCGTCGGCGCGATCGTGCCGTTGTCGTTGTCAGGCGCATGCACGCCATAGCCATCGGGATCGTCGCTGGCCGTCAATCCCCAACAGTGCTCGCCGTACCCGCGATTGTGGTTGGGGTTGGCAACGCAGTGCGCGTGATTGATGCGCACGTGCCGCAGGTTCTGCTCCCAGTAACTGGCGTAGCGGTCCTGGAGCCCGCGCGGATCGAGACCGCAGAACGAATAGTGCGCGAAGAAGAGCGGGCCGCCGAACGCCGGCCCAAGCGGCAGCTCGATGCCGTTCCAGCTCCTGCCGTTGATGAAGTCCCGGCCGGTGGCAAAGCCACGATGATAGATGTGGTCGACGATTGGATAACGCGGCGCGCCGGCGGCGAGCACGTATGTGATCAGGCATTCGTTCCAGCCGCGGATCTCCTGCTCGTTGGCCCAGCCGTTGTTGGCACTCCAATGCCAGTAGAGCACACCGCGGGCCGCGCGCGCGTACCAATCCCACTCGACCTCCTCCCACAGCCAGGAGACCATGTTCCGCACCCGCGCTTCCGCCGGAGTGTCGCGGTCGAAGTACTGCCGGGCCGTGAGCAGCCCCATGCACAGGAAGGACGTCTCCACGAGGTCGCCGCCGTCGTCCTTGCGTGAGAAGGGAAGCGTGACCCCCGTGCGTCCATCGAGGAAGTGCGGCAGGGCGCCGTGGTAACAGGTTGCGCGCACGAGGACATCCAGCATGGCTCCCAGCCGCTCGATGCCCTGCTCCCGTCTGATCCAGCCGCGCTCCACGGCGACGACCAGCGCCATGATCGCGAAGCCGGAGCCGCCCGTGGTGACGAGGTCGCTGCTTTGCCCCTTGCCAGCGGGGCGCCGGTCGGGCGCCAAGCCGCTGACGGGGTGCCCCGCCTCCCAGAAGAACCGGAAAGTCTGCCGCTGCACGCGCTCGAGCAGCTCGTCATCGCTCAGCGTGGCGAGCCGCGCAGGGCTCATTTCCTCGAATTGGGCGGTATCGGACACGGAATCAACTCCTTCCTTCACGCAGGTGGGAAGCCTTGCCGCGCGCCGGCGGATCGGCGGCGCGTTCCACCGGGCACTTCACCAGATGGACCACGCGGGCGAAGAGCGGATCGCGCGCCTGCGCGCCGCCGATGTGAACGACGCCGGTGCGCGCGAGCTCGTCACCGAAGACTTCGATGACCCGCTCCAGGGTGTGGCCGTCGAGCGAGCCGAACACATCGTCGATCAGGACCCAGGCCGGCGCCTGCAGCAGCACGCGGGCGAAAGCGAGCGCGAGCTGCTCGTCCTCGCTCAGCTCGCGATCCCAACGCCGCACGACATCGAGCAGCGGCACCAGCCGCTCGAGCCCGAGCCGCAGCAGGGCCCGCGCGCAGGAGTCCGCGTCGAAGCCGTCGGGTTTCAGCGGATAGGCGAGCACTTCGCGCAGCGAGCCCTGTGGCAGGTAAGGTGTACCGCGCGGGAAGTAGAGAATCTGCTCGCCGGCGGGCATGACGATCCGGCCGGTGCCGAGCGGCCAGAGGCCCGCGAGCGCGCGGAACAACAGTGTCTTGTTGGTTCCGGGCTCGCCCACGATGAGGAGCCGCTCGCCGGTGCGTACCTCCACCGCCCTCTCGCGCAGCATGTCGCGGCCGGCGGGGGACGATACCTCGAGGCCTTCGATGACGATTCGGCCGACGATGCCCTCCGCGTACGTGATGTGGCTCTCGACCTCGTGTTTGACGTCGGTGGTGACGACCGCGCGGCGGAAGTTGGCTACGCGCAGCAGCGTCGCGCGCCAGTCGGCGATAATGGGGAAGTTGTCGACGAACCACCGCAGCGAGGCCTGCGCCGTGGTGAAGGCCGCCGCAGCCTGCATCAGGCCGCCGAAGGAGAGCCGGCCCGAGAAGTACAGCGGCGCCGCCACCAGGATCGGCGCCACCAGCAGCACCCAGCCGAAACCCGCCGTGATCCAGGTGAGGTTGGTCAGGCCGGTGACCAGCCGCTGAGTGGCCTTGAGCACGCCTTGCAGGCTGGTCTCGAGCCGCCGCCGCTCACCCTCCTCGCCCGCGGCGAGGGTGATGCCATCCAGGTGCTCGTTGACCCGAACCAGGGCAAAGCGCAGGTCCCCCTCGCGCGCGTAACGCTCGGCGTTGCGCCCGATGAGGCTCCCGCCCACCCAGTAGGAGAGCAGGGAGCCGAACGCCGCATAGATGATCGCGGCCCACACCATGTAGCCGGGCACCGCGAAGCCACGGCCGGCGATGGTGAGCGAGAAGCCGCGGGACAGGACCCAGAGAACGCCGACGAAGGCGATGAGCGTCACCGTCGCCTGAATGAGGCCGCTGCCGAGGTCCCCCGAGAGCTCGCAGAGATGGCGCGCGTCGTCATGCATCCGCTGATCGGGGTTGACCCCCATCGGCCCCGCGTTGGCGAGCCAGAAGGCGCGCCGCGGGCTCATCCAGTCGCGGATGAGGTCCCGCGTCAGCCCCTCGCGGAGCTTCACCTTCAACGTCTCGACCAGCCAGCGCTGCGCCACGTTGAGCACGAGGAGAGCGGCCACGATGATGAAGAACACGCCGAGCTGAACGACGAAGTCCCTGAAATCCCGCCGTGTCAGCGCATCGTAAAACGGCTGGTTCCATCTGTTGAGCCACACCTGCCCGTAGGCGGTGGCCACGATCACGGCGGACGTTCCGGCGGTCAGCGCTAGGATCGACTTCGCGACCGGAGAGGTGAGCAGCGCCCGGACGATCATCCCCAGCTGCGGCACGAGGCCCGAATACTCGGCCTCCGTCTCCGGGGGGTGACTGTCGCTGTTGTCGTCTGGGCGATCTATCATCGTACTCGCATGAAACCGCAAGACACGCCGCACATCGAGACACTCATCGGCCGGATGACCCTGACCGAGAAGCTGGGTCAGCTCACCATGATGGCCGCCAGCCACACCGTGACCGGGCCGGTGATCACCGGCCACTCCACCGGCGATATTCGCTCCGGCAGGATCGGTAATCTGCTCAATCTTATCGGGGCAGCGGCCGCCCGCGAAATGCAGCGTATCGCAGTCGAGGAATCCCGCCTGGGTGTTCCGCTGCTGATTGGCCTGGATGTGATCCACGGCCACCGTACGCTCTTCCCGGCCCCCTTGGGGGAGGTAGCGCTGTTCGACCCTGAAGCCTGGACGCGGACGGCACGGGAGGCGGCCCGGGAAGCGGCCGCGGACGGCATCAACATGACCTTCGCACCCATGCTCGATGTGTCCCGGGAACCGCGCTGGGGGCGCACCGTCGAGGGCCCGGGCGAGTCACCCTGGGTGGGGCGGCGGCTGGCCGAGGCCAAGGTGCGGGGCTTCCAAGGCGCCGACCTCAGGTCCGCCGACTCGATCGCAGCCGTGGCGAAGCACTACTGCGCCTATGGCGCGGTGACCGCGGGCCGCGAGTACGCTTCCGTGGACGTCTCCGACCGGACACTTCGCGAGGTCCACGAGCCGGCCTTCGAGGCCGCGATCGCCGCCGGCGTCGTAGCCGTGATGCCCGCCTTCACCGACCTGGCCGGCATTCCCATGACTGCCCATGCCGGCATGCTCCGTGGGCGCCTGCGCCGGGAGCTCGGCTTCGATGGCGTGCTGGTCAGCGACTACAACGCCATTGCCGAGCTGATCCAACACGGCGTCGCCGCCGACCTCATCGAGGCAGCGACCCTCGCGCTCAAGGCGGGTGTCGACATCGACATGGTCTCAGGGGCCTATCTCCAGGGTTTGCCGGTCGCGCTCGAGCGCGGTCTCGTCAGCCAGGCGGAGATCGACGAGTCGGTGTACAGGGTGTTGGCGCTCAAGGCTCGCCTCGGCCTGTTCGAGGATCCCTATGGGCGCGGCGCCAGCGCCGAGAGCGTCACGACCGTCGCCGAGCGGCATCGGTTCGCCCGGGAGATCGCGGCGCGCTCCGTGGTGTTGCTGAGCAACCGCGACGAGGCGCTGCCGTTGTTCAGCGGCCTGCGGCGCCTGGCGCTCATCGGACCTCTGGCCGATGCGCCCGCGGAGATGCGCGGCCCCTGGTGGTGCGCGGCGCAGCCCGAGGAGCAGATCGGCGTGCTCACCGGAATGCGCGCGGCGCTGCCGCGCAGCCAGATCTTCCACGCGAGCGGAGTCGACATCGCGGGCGATGACGAGAGCGGCATCGCCGCTGCCCTGGAGCTGTGCGACAACGCCGAGGCCGTGGTCCTCTGCCTGGGCGAGGCGGCCACGATGAGCGGCGAGGCGGCATCGCGCGCGCATCCGGGGCTGCCCGGCCGGCAGCGACAGTTGGCGGAAGCCGTGTTGCAGCGTGCCGCCGCCAGGTCGGTTCCGGTCATTGCCGTCCTCTTCTGCGGGCGGCCGCTCATCGTTCCCTGGCTTGCGGAGCAGGCGAGCGCACTGCTCGTCGCCTGGTTTCCCGGCTGTGAGGCCGGCCATGCGCTCGGGGACGTCCTGACAGGCCGCATCGCGCCGAGTGGACGCACACCGATCACCTGGCCGCGGGCGGTCGGGCAGATTCCGCTTTACTTCGGCGAGCGCAGCAGCGGGCGCCCGACCGATCCGACCGGTCCGTTCTCGAGCCGGTACATCGACGAATCCAACGCACCGCTCTTCCCGTTCGGGCATGGCCTGAGCTACGGACGCTGCAACATGAGCGGCTTGCGGGTGACGCCGCAATCGGCCGACGCATCGGCCACGGTGGAAGTGCGCGTCGACGTAGAGAATCAGGGCACACGCACGGCGGAGGAGACTGTGTTTCTCTTCACGCGACGCCTGAAGTCGCGTGTCGCGCCCCCTGTCCTCGAGCTGCACGGTGTCGGCAAGATCACCCTGGAGCCGGGCGCGCGCGACACCCTGGTCCTGCATCTGCACGTGGCGGAGCTGCGCTCGCTCGGTCCCGATCTCGAGCCTACCCTCGAGCCGGGAGCAATCGATATCCTCGTCGGGCCGAGCGCGGATCGCGCCTCACTGCTGGCCGCCCGGTTGGAAATCGTGGCATGACAGCAGTTGCGCGACCTTTTCGGCGACCAGCTCCGGCGCGCCGTCGCTGGCGGTAACTGCGCAGCTCGCGCCCCGGCGGGGCACGTAGAGTCGCGGATCCGTCACCTTGAAGAGCCCCACGGTCGTGGCGTCGGTCGCCGCGCCGAGATGCATGAGGCCGGAGTCGGCGCACACGAAGCAATCCGCAGCCGCCACCACCGCGGCCACCTGACGGACCCGCCGCGAGTAGTACGCGGGCAGCTCCGGCAGCGCCGCCACGCCGTTCGGTGGCCGGATCTCGATGACCCGTGCGGAGGGGCAATGCAGATGGAGGCTCGCGACCATGCGACGCCACCAGTCGACGCTGAACTGCTTCGCGCCAGTCGCATGAGCCGCCACGGCCACCACGGGACCGGAGCGCCCCGCGCCGATCACGCGCTCGATTTCTTCCCTACCGGCCCTGCGCTCGGCTTCGCTCAGGCGGATGCTGAGCTTGGGTGTTTCCGCGCGTGCGGCTGCATCATCGAGCCCGAAGATGCCGCGCCGCAGCAGATAAACGGGATAGTCCCCCATGTGCACCGGCGCGCCCACGAAGGGGACGCCGACATCGACACCCTCCGCTTTCCCGCCACGGGAAAAGCCCAGCTTGAGCCCGGCCGCCATGTGCCGCGTCAGGAAGCGCGCAGTCCAGGACCTCGGGGATGGATCGATCAGGATGTCGTAACGGATCCGCCTCACACGCGCCAGCGTCAGCAGATGCCGCAGCGGATGGTGAAAGCCGCGAAACGGCAAGTCGTGCACGCGCCTCACCGAGGGAAACTCCTGGAAGACCTCCTGCGCGGACGGGCACGCCGTCAGGATCTCTACCCGCGCCGCAGGCAGCGTGGCCTCGATCTCCTCGACCAGCGGCGTCATCAGCAGGGTATTGCCGAGGCGCGTATTGGGGCGGCAGATGAGAATCGTCGCGCCCGCATAGCGCTGCGCCGGAGAGCCCGCGGCGCTCGCGGGCGCGGATAGGAGCTCGGCCGGCAGCATAGAGATAAATTATGGCATGCCCCGGCCATGCGTTGCCGGCTAGACTCCGGCGGGGATAGTTACCTGGGTGACCGGCTTGCATCCTGCGGAAATGGGCGCATCGGCCGCCGTCTTCCTGTCGCAGATCGTGGTGCTCTTGGTAGTCGGCCGGCTGCTGGGCGAGCTGCTCTCGCGCTGGGGCCAGCCGCCGATCATGGGACAGCTCCTCGCCGGCGTCGTGCTCGGACCGTCGGTGCTCGGCTTCATGTCGCCTGCGGCCGAGCTCGCGCTCTTCCCGCATTCGCCGCCGCAAAAGGCGATGCTCGATGCCGTGGCGCAGGTCGGGGTCCTGCTGCTTCTTCTGCTCACGGGCATGGAGACGGATCTTTCCGTCATGCGCAACTGCGGCCGCGCGGCCCTCAACGTATCGCTGGCCGGCATTGCACTGCCCTTCCTGTTCGGCGTGCTGGCGATCGAGCTGCTGCCGGCCTCGATGCTGATCCGGCCGGGCCAGCGGCTGCTGCTCGCGCTTTTCATGGGTACCGCGCTCGCGGTGTCATCGGTGAAGATCGTCGCCGCCCTGGTACGGGAGCTCGGCTTCATCCGGCGCACGGTCGGCCAGATCATCCTGGCAGCCGCGATCATGGACGATGCGATCGGGTGGATCTTCGTGTCCGTGCTGCTCGGGCTGGCCCAACACGGCAGCGTCGACGTCGGCGGTGTAGCGCGCAGCGTCCTCGGCACCCTCGCGTTCCTGGTGTTCAGCATCACATTGGGACGGCGGCTCGTTTTCCACGTCATCCGCTGGACCAACGATCACTTCGTGAGCGAGCTACCCGTGATCACCGTCATCCTGGTGATCATGGGCGCAATGGCGCTGGCGACGAATGCGATCGGCGTGCAGACCGTGCTCGGCGCTTTCGTCGCCGGCATTCTGATTGGCGAGTCGCCCATCCTGACGCGCCACATCGAGGAGCAGCTGCGCGGCCTCATCGTGGCGCTCTTCATGCCGGTGTTCTTCGGGACAGCGGGCCTCGCCACCAACGTCGCCGCCCTTGGCCACGCCAACATGCTGCTGCTCACGGCCGGCCTCATTGTCGTGGCGAGCGTGGGCAAGTTCTCCGGAGCGTTCCTCGGCGGCCGTCTGGCCGGGCTCACGGGTGCAGAGTCGCTCGCAGTCGGGTCCGGCATGAACGCCCGCGGCTCGACGGAGGTGATCATCGCGTCCATCGGGCTCACCATGGGCCTCATCGACGAGAGCTTCTTCACCGCCATCGTCGTGATGGCTCTGGTGACGACGCTCGCCATGCCCCCGATGCTGCGCTGGGCCCTGCAGCGTCTGCCGATGCGGCCTGAGGAAGCAGCGCGTCTCGAGCGCGAGGCACTGGAGGAGCGGGGCTTCCTGTCGGGCGTCGAGCGGCTGCTGCTCGCGGCGGATGCGAGCCCCAGCGGCCAGCTCGCCTCGCGCCTCGCGGGCCTCATCGCCGGCGTGCGTCAGATTCCAACCACGGCGCTGCACTTCGAGCGCACGGTCGCCGAAGGTGCGGCGGCCGAGTACACGACGGCCGTCATCCGCCAGGCAGCCGAGTCGGGAAGCGCTGAGAAAGGCGGCTCGGAGCGGATCGACCTGACGCTGAGAGTCGAGGAGCCGCGGCCTGGCGGCGATGCGATCCGCACCGAGAACCGTAAAGGATACGGCCTCCTCCTCATCGGCCGCGAGCCTGACGCGCGCGGCGCGACATTTCATCGCGCGATCGCGCAAGCCGCGGCGGAGTTCTCCGGGCCCTTTGCAGTGGTGCTCGCGCGGCGCGAGCACCGCGCGGGAAGACTGCGGGCGCCGCTCAACATCCTGGTACCGGTGTCGGGAACCAGCGTGTCACGTCGCGGCGCGGAGCTGGCGGTGGCACTGGCGCAAGGCTCGCGCGGCTCGGTGACGGCGCTCCACATTGCGGGACGCGGCGCGCGGCGCACGCTGCACAGGCGCTTTGGCGGGCTGTTCGGCCGACAGGATGAGATCGAAGACGAGCCGGCCAACAACCCCATCACCGACGAGATCGTGCAACTCGCCCGTGCTTACTCCGTCAAAGTGCGCTCCGCCGTGCGCAGCCACCGCGATCCCGATGCTGCGATCCTCCGTGAGATCGGGGCAGGCCGGCACGACGTATTGGTCATGGGCGTCAGCCCGCGACCCGGCGATCCGCTCAATTTCGGTGACGTCGCCTCGGCGCTGCTCGAGCGCGCCGAGTGCTCGCTCGTGCTGTTAGCGGCGGAGCGAGACCCAAGCGTAGAATCTAAGGCTGCCACTCCAGGAGATCGCCGATCCGCTCCACGGTGACATCCGCGGCGGGATAGGCGGCGCTCTCCTTCGAGTCGTTGGCATAATGACCCTGCCGCGGGAAAATCGTGGTGAGAGACGCGCCCCACGCGCCCTTCATCGCGGTGAGGATGCGCAGCTTGTCGTCCACCATCACGTAATGGGATGCGGGATAGCGCCGCTTCACGGAGTCGAGCATCCGCTCCTTGTGCAGATAGATGAGCACGCGCCCCTCGACGGCGTCCCAAAGCCCGGAGCGGCGAATCTTGCGCGGCTGAAAGACCACATCCCCGTCCGATAGGATCACGGTCGGCCCGAAGCGACGGCAGTGCGCCAACACTTCCAACGCGTCCGGATACAGCTGATTCGCGAACGGGTAATCGATCAGGAAGGACGACATCAGCAGGAGCTGCGGCTCGTCCAGATTCTCCAGCCGGTAGCGCTGCAGTGCGCCGAGGTAGTCCGCGTATCCGAGCTCCGCGCGGAGCGCCTCGAAAATGGCCCAGTAACGGTCACGTTGCGCGCGGCCGAACTCCTTCTCGAGGTGGGCGCTCAGGTCGTCCTGTACGGCATCGTTGTCGAGCAGCGTGTTGTCGACGTCGAACAGGAATACGGACTGCGCGGACTGCGGCATGGCTGTGATCTCAGCGTGGGGACCAGAGGGTCCCCACGCTATCACGTCCCGCGGCGGCCGCGACTGCTCGGTCTGCGGTTATTGTCTCCGCCTATCTTACGCTGTAACCGCGTGCGTCCAGGCAAGCCGTCATGGCGCGCTTGTAGCTATCAGGCGTGGCCGTGGCTGCCTGCGAGCTGTTGGCCGAATTGGTCGGATCGTACCCGGTCTGCCCAACGGCCCATTCGTGGCATTGGTAGCGATCGTTCGCCGTCTGCTGCTCGCTCTGGCCGTTCTTCGGATAGACGTAGAGGCTCATGGCACCCTCCTGCCCGGGCGCAGCGGCCGGCTGTTGGCCGGCAGGCGGCGGTGCGGCGGCTCCCTCCTCCACGCCACCCGTGACCGGCGGGGGGTCCGTCACCACGTACGAGTCGTAATCAGGGCTCCACGCGTAGTACACGCCCTGCCAGTAGTAATAGGGCACGCCGCCCCAGTAGTAGGTCGCATAGCCCACGGGCAGCACACCCAGGAACCAGGGGAAATCCCAGCCCAGGTAGACATGCGGCCAGAAGGCGCCGCGCCAATAACCGCCGCCCCAGTAGTGCGGCACCCAGCGCGGGCCCCAGGGGCGTACCCAGGCGCCACCACCCACACGGGGTCCACCACCCCAGTTCGGATGCATGCCGGCCCAGTGCGACGGCACTGCGTAGTGCCCATGGCCGCCGAAGCCGTGGCCCTGGAAATGCCCGCCTCCGCCGCCGTGGAAACCGCCGTGATCCTGTCCCAGCGCCGGCGCCACCGCCACGAAGAGCGAAGCTGCCAGCGCTACCGCAACGCCGATGCCATTCCTGATTCGTACCATGTTCATGCCTGTCTGTTAACCGGTTGGACCTTTCCCACCGTTACCATACCGTACAACGCGCCACCTGAAGGCGCGCTGACCGGTGACACTTGGGCGTAGTCCCTGTGAATCGCCTCACAGAGCGAGCTCGGACTGGGACTTGGCTGCCGCTCACAATCGGCGCACCACGAGCTTTACCCCCTGCAGAGCCCCGAGCAGCGCCACCGCCGCCGCAATGCAAAGGAGCACCTGGCCGGCCCGCAGCGGCCCCAGGTGCAGGAACGCGGCCAGGGCCGGGATACGGAAGATCGCGGCCAGCGCGGCGGCGGCCGCCGCCAAGCTCACCCAGAGGGAAGGATTCGGGCGCGCGAAGCCCGCGAGCGGCGAGGCGCTGAAGCTGCGGTTGGCGAAGATGAGGGCGTAATTGGCACATACCAACGCGAGAAAGCCCATCGAGCGCACCGTCTCCGCCGGCAGGCCGTGAAGCGTTGCGTAGAGGAATACGCCGCAAACCGCCAGGATTGCCAGCGCCCCCTGCAGAAAGCCCGTCACCAACAGCGGACGCGACAGCAGCTCGCTCGCGGGATCGCGCGGCGGCCTGGCCATGACGTCCCGCTCGTCGCGCTCGGCCTCGAGCACGATCGAGCACAGCGGATCGATGATGAGCTCGAGGATCGCGATCAGCATCGGTGTCAACACCAGCGGCTTTCCCAACGCGATCGGCAGCAGCGCCAGACCCGCGATCGGCAGATGGATCGCGAGAATGTAGCTGACCGCCTTCACCAGGTTGTCGTAGATGCGCCGCCCGAGCCGCACCGCCCGCACGATGGAGTTGAAATCATCGTCGAGCAGCACCAGCGAGGATGCTTCGCGCGCCACGTCGGTCCCGCGCTGGCCCATGGCGATGCCGATGTGCGCCGACCTGAGCGCCGGAGCGTCGTTGACACCGTCCCCCGTCATCGCGACGACCTCGCCGCGAGCCTTGAGAGCCGTGACTATGCGCAGCTTCTGTTGCGGCGTGATGCGCGCGAAGACCGACACCTCCGGCGCACGCTCGAGAAGCGCCGGGTCCCCGAGCCGCGCCAGCTCCGGACCTGTCATGACCTTTGCGTGCTCGATGCCGGCCTGTGCCGCGATCGCGCGCGCGGTCTCCGGATGGTCACCGGTGATCATCACCACACGAATCCCGGCCGAGCGGCATTCGCGCACGGCTTGCGGGATGCCCGCGCGCAACGGGTCCACGAAGCCGATCAGGCCTGCGAGCTCGAGGGGCAGATCGAGCGCACTCGCAGGCGGCGCGGCGGCTGCGAGCCGTGCTGAAGCGGCCGCGAGCACCCGCATGCCGCGGCGCGCCAGCTCCTCCACTCTGCCGCGCATCACCTGCAGAGCGGCGGCATCGAGACGACAAAGCGCGGCAATCGCTTCCGGCGCGCCCTTGGCGGCAGCCGCCAGGGATCCGCCCGGCAGACGCCAGACCTGAACGAGCGCCGGCAGCTCCGGCAGCCACGGATAGCCGCGGACCAGCTCCGCACCTGCCGCGCCAACACCAACATCGGCCGCCAGCCGCACCAGCGCCCGATCCATCGGATCCACTGCTTCGGGCCGGCTCGCCAACACGGCGGTCGCGAGCAACTCCTGCAGCCCCGGCTGCAGCGCGCGCGCTCCTGCGGCCGGAGCCACCGCCGCCGCGCACTGCGCATCCCGCTCCAGCCATTCGACCGACATGAGATTGCGGGTGAGCGTCCCGGTCTTGTCGGTGCAGAGCACGGTCGCGGCGCCCAGCGTCTCGATGGCCGCGGGTCGTCGGGTCAACACGTGCGAGCGCGACAGCCGCCAGGCGCCCATCACCATGAACACCGTGAGCACCAGAGGAAACTCCTCGGGCAGCATCGACATCCCGAGCGCTATGCCGGCGAGCAGGCCCTGCAGCCACGCTCCCCGCAGCAGTCCATAGAGCAGCACGGCGAGCGCGCTCAACGACAAGCCGACGATGGCAAAGCCCGTCACGAAGCCGCGCGTCTGCACCTGCAGGCGCGGCGGCTCCGGCGTGATCCGGGTAACGGCGTGCCCGATCTGGCCGATCTCGCTGCGCGCCCCCGTCGCAGTGACGACCGCCAGACCGCCGCCCGTGACGATCATGGTGCCCGAGAAGACGAGCGGCAGGTCATCGCCCCCCGGTGCCGCGGCGGCGGCCGGCAACTGCGCCGCCGCGACTTCCGCCGGCGCAACGCGCTTGCGCACGGGGACGGACTCTCCCGTGAGCAGGCTCTCGTCGGCCTGTATGTCGTCTCCGGAAATCAACAGCGCATCGGCGGGAACGCGGTCGCCCTCGGCCAGCACCAGCAGATCGCCGCGTACGACGTCCCTGCCGGGGATGCGAATCTGCCCGCCGTCGCGGATGACGAGCGCGCGCGGGCTCGTCAGATCCCGCAGCGCTTCCAGCACCCGCTCGCTCCTGCCCTCCTGGATGATCGCGATCGCCACCGAGAAACAGGCGAACGCGAACAGCACCAGCGCCTCACCGCGGCTGCCGAGCAGCAGATACAACACGCCCGCGCCGAGCAGCAGCGCGAACATCGGCTCCCGCACGACCTCCAGGATGATGCGCAGCCCCGTGCGTCGCTCGAGCTCCGGCAGCGCGTTCGGGCCCTCGACCCGCAGGCGCTCCGCGGCTTCCCGAGCGCTCAGTCCGCGACGGGCTTCAGGTTGAGGTTCGGATTCGGATATCGAGCTGGCGTTGTCGTTCATACGAGTCGCGTCGCCAGGCGACGACAATGTGATGCGTGGCTCATGATTACACGGGTTAACTTTTGGTAATAATGGTAACCCTGCCTGTTCCTGCGACGTTGTTAACGCCTGAAAGCCCGCGAATCGGGCGCAATGCAACCCCGGCAATCGTGCCGCGAGGAGCCCTTTTTATGTCGCAATCCATCCGCACCGTCCTCACCGCTGTCGCCGCCACGGTCTCGCTCGCCTGCCTCACGGCCCCGGCCTTTGCAGACACTCCGTGGCAGGCCAACCACCCGCGGCGCGTGGAGGTCAACAGCCGGCTGGGCAATCAGAATGCGCGCATTCACCAGCAAGCGAGGAGCGGTCAGATCAGCCGGGCGAAGGCTGCCCGCCTGCATGCCGCCGATCATCGCATCCGCACGCAGGAACGGCGCATGGCTTCGAGGCACGACAGCCATCTCACCAGGCACGAGGATGCCAGACTCAACAGGGAAGAGAATCACGTCAGCCGTCGCATCGGCCAGTAAATCCACCCGGTAACTGCAGGAGCCGCCCGCATGTCGAAAAGCTATCGTTCCGTTCTCGCGACCGCAGCCGCCGCCGTCTCGCTGGGTTGCCTCACTGCCCCGGCCATGGCCCAAGGCGCCTGGGCGGCGCAGCACCCGCTGCGCGCGGAGGTCAATGACCGTCTGGCCAAACAGGACATGCGCATCGATCAGAAGGTCAGGATGGGCCAGCTGGGGCCGGCGCAGGCAGCCCGCCTGCACGCGGCCGACCGGCGCATCCGGGCGCACGAGCAGCGCATGGCTGCGATGCACGGCGGCGACATCACGCCGCGCGAGCAGGCGAAACTCGATGCCGCGGAGGATCGCGTCAGCCGCGAAATCGGCCCGTAGTATTCGTTTTTTCCTCAGCCCCGGCGGCGGGAGATCACGATCACCGCGATCAGCACCACCGCGATGTTGAGCACCCACCAGGCAAACATGCCGTGGCCCTCGAGCACGTCCAGGGCGCTGCGCTGCTGCGGCACGGTTACGGTGCCGGTGAGAAGCTCGCGGATCCCATCATGGGAGACTACGACGCCAAGGGAGTGAGCGCCTCCGCTTTGATCGCGGGTCGAGAGAAGGTAGGTCCCATCCGGTTGCGCCGTGACCGGCTGGCTGTGCCCATCAAGGGTCACCGTGACATTCCCCGGACCGACGATCGGCCGATGGTCCGAGATGCGCGCGACCTGCAGGCTGAACGCGTGGTCGGCGGGAGCGGCCGACAGCGTGAGTAGCGCCGAGCGCGCCACTACCGTCGAGCCAAGCTGCGGCGAGGAAGGCACTGCCATCTTCTAATCCTGCTGCAGGCCCAGGAAGCTCTCGAGCGCCTCCATTCCCGCCAGAAACCCGCGCAGCTGCTCCTTGGTGAGGCATGCCAGCAGCTGCCGCTCGCGCTCGAGCACGAGCGGCACGAGCTCCGCGTACATACGGCGCCCGGCCTTGGTGAGACGCACTTCCCGCTCACGCCGGTCGGCGACGCTAGAGGCGCGCTCGATGAGGTCGCGACTTTCCAGATGAGCTACGGCGCGGCTCACGCGGGTCTTGTGCATCCTGGTGCTCTGCGCGATATGCTGGGCGGTGCAGCCGTGCTGCGAGCCGACGGTGGCCATGACGCGCCACTCGGGGATATCCAGGCCGAAGCGCTCCCGGTAAATGTCGGAGAGATGATTGCTGACGCCGACCGCGAGGCGGTTGAGCCGATATGGCACGAAGGCCGCGAGCTCGAGCCCGAGCTCGTTGGGAGCCCGGACGCTCACGCCGCCCTCCCGGGAGTAGTTGCGCTCGCAACTAATTGTGTCATCATAGAAGGCAGAGCATACCGGGAGTGAGCTAGCGATGAGCACCGCGATTGCTGACAGCGGCGCGCAGCCGGCGCCCCTGAGATACCTGACGGGATTCGGCAACCAGTTCGCCACCGAGGCGCTGCCCGGCGCCCTGCCCGAGGGCCGCAACTCGCCGCAGCGCTGCCCTTACGGGCTCTATGCCGAGCAGTTCTCGGGTACCGCCTTCACCGCGCCGCGGCAGACCAATCGCCGCAGCTGGCTCTATCGTATCCGTCCGGCCGCGATGCTCGCGCGCCCCTTTCAGCCGCTGCCGCATCGGGCGCTCGCGGGACGCTTCGAAGCGCTCGCGTTGACGCCGAATCCGCTGCGCTGGAGCCCACCCCCCATTCCTCGGGAGCCGACCGATTTCGTAGATGGCCTGCTGACGCTAGGGGGTACCGGCTCATCGGACGCGCACACGGGCTGCGGCATTCACTGGTACCTCGCCAACCGCTCCATGCGCGATCGGTTCTTCTACGATGCCGACGGCGAGCTCCTCATCGTGCCGCAGCTCGGGCGGCTGCGCGTCGCGACCGAGCTCGGGATCCTGGAGGCCGCACCGCAGGAAGTGCTGCTGATTCCCCGGGGGCTGCGCTTCAGGGTCGAGCTGCCGGACGGTGAGGCGCGCGGCTACATCTGCGAAAGCTTCGGGGCGCCGATGCGACTGCCCGACCTCGGCCCCATCGGCTCGAACGGCCTCGCCAACCCGCGCGATTTCCAGACGCCGGTGGCGTGGTACGAGGACCGCGAGGGCGAAATGGAACTGGTAGCGAAGCTCGGCGGGGAGCTGTGGACGGCGACGCTCGATCATTCACCGCTCGACGTCGTCGCCTGGCATGGCAACAACGCCCCGTGCAAGTACGACCTGCGCCGTTTCAACACCATTGGCTCCGTGAGCTACGATCATCCGGATCCCTCGATCTTCCTGGTGCTGCAATCCGTCAGCGACACCCCGGGCGTCGATGCGGTGGATTTCGTGATCTTCCCGCCCCGCTGGCTGGCGATGGAAGATACTTTCCGGCCGCCCTGGTTTCACCGCAACGTCGCCAGCGAATGCATGGGGCTGATCCACGGCGTCTATGACGCCAAGGCCGGCGGCTTCGAGCCCGGCGGCGCATCGCTCCACAACTGCATGACCGGCCATGGCCCGGACGCCGAAACCTTCGAGCGCGCGCTGCGCGCCGATACCACGCGCCCGCAGCGCATCAGCGATACGATGGCCTTCATGTTCGAGACGCGTACCCTGATCCGGCCCACGCGACGCGCGCTGGAGCTGCCGCAGCTGCAGTCCGACTACGCGCAGTGTTGGAGCGGCCTCACGAAGCGCTTCAGCCCGGACAGCCGCGGATGAGCGCGGCCGACTCGACTCACGATGCGAAGCTGCGCAGCTGGGTGCCTGCCGCCAACCTCCCCGGCTGCGACTTTCCCATCCAGAACCTGCCGTTCGCCGTCTTTCGGCGCGCGGGCAGCGCGGAGAACTTTCGCTGCGGCGTCGCTATCGGCGACAGCGTGCTCGACCTCGGCGCGCTCGACATGTTGAGTCCCTTCGAGGGGCTTCCGGCCGAGGCGCTCGCCGCCTGCGCGGAGCCCTCGCTGCAGCGCCTGATGGCGCTCGGACGCGAGGCGCGGGTCGCCCTGCGCCGCGGCCTGTCGCAATGTCTGCGCGAGGGCGCGCCGCGCGCGGCGGAGCTCGGTACCGCGCTCATTGCGCGGCGCGATGCGGAGTTCACGCTGCCCGCCAGAATCGGCAACTACACCGATTTCTACGCTTCCATTCACCACGCCACCGCGGTCGGGCGCCTGTTCCGGCCCGACCAGCCACTGTTGCCCAACTACAAGTGGGTGCCCATCGCCTATCACGGCCGCGCCTCCTCGCTGGGCGTTTCGGGCCTGCCGGTGCGGCGCCCGCACGGCCAGGTCATGCCGCGTGGCGCCGAGCGGCCACAGCTCGCGCCGAGCGCGCGTCTCGACTTCGAGCTCGAGGTCGGGATGCTCATCGGTTCCGGCAACCCGCTCGGCTCGCCGATCCCGGTGGCGCAGGCCGAGGAGCACGTCTTCGGCCTCTGCCTCCTCAACGACTGGTCCGCCCGCGATCTGCAGGCCTGGGAATATCAGCCGCTCGGCCCCTTCCTCGCCAAGAGCTTCGCCACCACGATCTCGCCCTGGGTGGTGACCCTGGAAGCGCTCGCCCCTTACCGGCTGCCGTGGAGCCGGCCCGCGGAGGACCCGCAGCCGCTGCCCTATCTCGATTGCGCCCGGCTGCGGACCGCGGGCGCGCTCGACCTGCATCTCGAGGTAGCGCTCGAGACCAGCGCCATGCGCGCCGCCGGATCCGCACCGCGGGTGCTGGCTCGCACCAACTTCCGCCACAGCTACTGGGCGGTCGCGCAGATGGTGGCGCACCACACCGTGAACGGCTGCAACCTCGAGCCCGGCGACCTCCTCGGCAGCGGCACCCAGTCGGGTCCGACACCCGATCAGGCGGGCTCGCTGCTCGAGCTGACCGAAGGCGGCAAGCGCGCGATCGCACTCGCGGAGGGCGAGACACGCACGTTCCTGGAGGACGGCGACCGGGTGATCCTGCGGGGCTGGTGCGAGCAGCCGGGCTGCGCGCGGATCGGTTTCGGGGAAGCGAGCGGCACCGTGCTCGCCGCCGACTGAGTCACGTGTGCCGGTAGCCGATGCGGAAGGCGCCCCAATGCCGGCCGCGCACCCAGATCGGCGATGACAGGTCCTTCATCAACACGAAGTTGTCGCCCCCCATGTCGCGCCGATAGGTCTGCAGCAGGAAAGGCTTGGTGTTGCGCGCGACCTTCTGCACCGCGCGATCCTTGAAGAGGCGGCGATTGCGGCAGTGCGCCGCGTTCCAGACCGGATCCCTGCCCTGGGGCTGGCGGTAGTTGGGATTGTGCGTCGGCAGATATCCGCCCCGCGACCAGGCCACGCAGAAGATGATCCGCGGGTCCGACCGCTGCAGCGGATCCTGGATGGGCGGCAGCGCACGGTCGGTGAACTCGACATAGTCGGTAAGGTACTGCTTGGGGTTGCTACCGCGGATCTCGCGGTAACGCTCATCGAAGAGCTGCGCCTCGGTGATCTCCCCGCGCGCGATCGCCGACTCGAACAGCTCCCCTATCCGCTTCGCGGTTTCGATCCCCGAGCGGATGATGGGCGTGTCCGCGGTCTCGATGCCGCTCACGGCGATGAGCTCCATCAGTCCCTCGCTCAAGCCGAGAAGCCCCTCCACCCGCTTGTCGGCCTGTGCGAGGCTGGTGGAGGATAGCTGCACTCCCTCGGCCAGGCCGCCGAGCTCGGCGAGCGTGGCGTTGCAGGCTTCGAGATTGCCCGCCGCCGAGCGTGCAATGGAATCTATCTCGCGGCTGACGGTGCCGAAGGCGCCGTGGGCACGCGCGATCACGCCCTGCACCTGCTGCGCTCCCCGTCCCGCCTCTCCCGCGTGCTTGTCGGCCGCGCCGCCCTCGGTGATCAGGCCATCGATCTGCTCCGCAAGCGAGCGCACGGCGGCCGTGATCCGCTCCGTGGCCGTGCGTGTCTCCTCCGCGAGAGTCTTGACCTCGGCGGCCACGACCGCGAATCCGCGCCCCGCCTCGCCGGCGCGCGCGGCCTCGATGCCGGCGTTGAGCGAGAGGAGCCGTGTCTGCTTGGCGATGCTCTCGATGGCGGCGGCCACGGCGGTGATCTGCGCCAGCACGGGGGCGAAGGAGCCCAGCCGCTCCTGGATACGCCCGACGGCGGCCGTCAGCCGTCCGATATGATCGACCGCGCCGCCGATGAGAGTACGCGACTCGGAGATCTCGCCGCCGGCATTGGAAGCGGCGCGCTGAGCCTCGCGCGCGGCGCGGTCGATCTCGCGGTTGCCCGCGACCATGGTCTCGGTCGCCTGATGCAACTCCTCGAATTGCGCAGCCTGCCCCGAGACACGCGTGGCGAGGTCCTCGAGATGGCCGGCGATGTCGGCGACCTCGACACCCAGCGAGCCGAGGCGACTCGCCAGCTCCTCGATCAAGCGATCACTGTCGGACCGCGCTGCGACGTCGGCGGCGGGCGTCATGCATACAAGACTAGCCGCGGATCGCCGCCGGGGCCACCAGGCACTTGACCGCTGCGCAAGGCCGCACCGTATGTTCTATTTCCGGAGCACAGCCGGCACAGCGGGGTGCCCGCAATGCCCGGCTCCAGCGCTTCAGACTAATGAATCAGCCGCCCGCAAAGATCAAGCAGCGGAGCCGGCATGACGCCCAGCAAGAACACAGCCGCGGCATTGAGGCCGAGCGCGATCCGCGCACCCTGCGGCCGCAGCGTGGCCGGCAGATCGTCGGGCGGCGCATCGAAGTACATCAGCTTGACGACGCGCAGGTAGTAGAACGCGCCAACGACCGACATGGCCGCGGCGATCACCACCAGCCAGAGGTGATTCGTCTCCCAGAGCACCTGGAAGATCCTGAGCTTCGCCGAGAAACCGATGAATGGCGGCACCCCGGCGGTCGAGAACATGAGCCCCAACATGACGAGCGCGAGCATGGGATCGCGCTGCCAGAGGCCCCTGAAGTGATCGAGCCTGTCGGCTTCGAAGCCCTTGCGGCTCATGAGCAGGACGACGCCAAACGAGCCGCCCACCATGAGCACGTACGCCAGCGTGTAATACAGTGCCGCCGTGTAGCCGTCCGGGGTGCCGGCGATGAAGCCGAGCACGATGAAACCCACGTTGCCGATGGTCGAGTAGGCGAGCAGCCGCTTGATGTTCGTCTGTACGATGGCCAGCAGGTTGCCCACGACCAGGGTCAGCACCGCGAGTGGCGTCAGCATCAGCGTCCAGTCGGCGGACGTACCGGCGAGCCCGTGCGCAAGAAGGCGCAGCGCCAGCGCGAAATATGCGATCTTGGGTACCGTGCCGACGAACATCGTCACGCTGGTCGGCGCACCCTCGTAAACGTCCGGCAGCCACATGTGGAAAGGCACCGTCCCCAGCTTGAAGCCGACGGCCACCACGATGAACGCCAGTCCGAGGATCACGCCGAGGCTCGTGGGCGAGTGCAGCCGGGTCGCAATCGCCTCGAGATCGAGCGTTCCAGTGAGCCCATAGAGGATCGACATGCCGTAGAGCAGCGTGCCGGAAGCAAGCGCGCTCAGCACGAAGTACTTCATGGCCGCTTCGGCTGCAATGCCTGACTCCCGATCGAACGCCACCATTGCGTACAGCGATAGCGCCAGCAGCTCCACGCCGATATAGACGGTGATCAAACTGTTGGCGGAGATGAGCACGAAGACGCCGAGCAGCGCGGTCAGGGCGAGAGCGTCATATTCGCCGCGCAGGATGTTGCGGTTCTCGAGATACATCCGCGAGTAGACGAGCGCCATGGCGGCAAACAGGAAGCCGGCGAGCTTCAGCACGAAAGCGAGCGGATCGACGACGTAGTTGCCATCGAAGAGCACGGCGTGGTGGTCTACGTTGCTGTAGCGCGCCGTGAGCGCCGCTCCCACCACCAGGAGGATGAGAGTGAGAGTCGAAGTCGCACCGCGACGCGTGACGCCCACAAAAACCTCAAAGAGCAACACCACGCAGATCGCGAAGGCGAGATACATCTCCGGGATCGCGGGGCTGATGCTGTGCCAGTACGTCATTCGTGAGTGTCCTAGGGGCAGATCACAGCGGGATCTTGCTGGCGACTGCCTGAGCGACCAGATGATGGATCGAAGGCTCCACGATCCTCAGGAGCGGCGCCGGCCAGATGCCGACCGCCAGTACCAGCACGGCAAGCGCTCCGAGGATGAAGAATTCCCGGCCGTTGAGGTCGGTCAGCTTCGCCACGTGATCGTTGGCCACCGGGCCGAACACCACCCGCTTGACCATCCAGAGCGTGTAGGAGGCGCCGAGGATCAGGGTCACCGCCGCGAGCGTCGAGTACCAGAAGCTCGCCTTGAAGGTCGCGAGGATGACCAGGAACTCCCCGACGAAGCCCGAGGTGCCGGGCAGACCCGCGTTGGCAAGCGCGAACATCACCATGAAGGAAGCGAAGATCGGCATGGTGTTGACGACGCCGCCATAGGCGGAGATCTCGCGACTATGCACACGGTCGTAGAGGACCCCGACGCAGAGGAAGAGCGCGCCGGAAATGAGGCCGTGGGACACCATCTGCACCATCGCCCCGTCCATGCCCATCCCTGCCCCCTGGGTCTGCCCGGTGGCGCGGACGATCTCGTAGACCACGAACGCTCCGAGCGTCACGAAGCCCATGTGCGCGATCGAGGAGTAGGCAATCAGCTTCTTCATGTCCGCCTGGACGATGGCAACCAGGCCGATGTAGATCACCGCGATCAGCGACAGCGTGATGATCAGCATGTTGAGCTCACGGCAGGCGTCGGGCGTGATCGGCAGGCTGAAGCGCAGGAAGCCGTACCCGCCCATCTTGAGCATGATGGCCGCGAGGATCACCGAGCCTCCCGTCGGCGCCTCGACGTGGGCGTCGGGCAGCCACGTGTGCACCGGCCACATGGGCACCTTCACGGCGAAGGCCAGCAGGAACGCAAAGAAAATCCAGCGCTGCTCGAGCAGCGTGAGCGGCAGCGCCTGGAAGCTGGCGATCGCGTAGTTGCCGGCCTTCACATACATGTAGATGAGGGCCACCAGCATGAACACGGAGCCGAGGAAAGTGTAGAGAAAGAACTTGATGGTGGCGTAGACGCGCCGCGGACCGCCCCAGATGCCGATGATGAGAAACATCGGAATCAGCATCGCTTCCCAGAAGAAGTAGAAGAGCAGCGCGTCGGTCGCGGAGAACACGCCGATCATCAGCCCCTCCATGATGAGGAAGGCGGCGTAATACTGTGCGGCCCGGACCTTGATCACCGTCCAGCCGGCGATCACCACCGGAATGGTCATCAGGGCGGTGAGCACCACGAGCGGCAGCGAGATACCGTCGACCCCGAGCCCGTAGACGGCGTTGAAGCGCGGAATCCACGGCGCGGTCTCCACGAACTGGTAGGCCGCTGTCTGGGTGTCGAAATGCGCGAGCATCGGCAACGACACGGCGAGCGTCGCAACCGAGGCAGCGAGCGCCAACCAGCGCCCCGCGGCGATGTTGCGCTCGCCGAGCAGAAGCACCACGACGCCGGCAACGATGGGCAGCCAGATCAGGACGGATAACAGATGTGCGTGCATTCTCGTGCTTTCGCGCTTCAGCCGCGGTGGAGGAACCAGCCGAGCAGCGCCGCCAGACCGATCATGATCCAGAAAGCGTACGTATAGAGGTAGCCGGTCTGCACGCGGCGCAGGACGCCGCCGAACCAGCCGATGGCCTCCGCGGAGCCGTTGACCATCGCGCCGTCGATGAGGCCCTGGTCGCCGGCCTTCCACAGACCGAAGCCGAGACCCCGCGTGAAGGCCGCGACGACATTCTCATAGAGCCAGTCGAAGTAATACTTCTGGATGAGAAGCGTGCGCAGCCCGGCCAGGGTGCGGGCAGCCTGGTCCGCGAGGGCCGGACGGCGGAAGCACGCCCAGGCGGTCAGGAATCCCGCCACCGTCAGCCAGAACGGCGCGCCGATGAAGCCGCGCAGGCCGAACGCCGCCGGGCCGTGAAAATCCCGCGCCATCTCGCCGATCACGTTGTTGGCGGGAAGGACGAAGATGGAGTTGCCGAAATAGCTGCCGAAGAGCACCGGTCCCACGGTGAAGAAGCCGACGAGGACCGACGGGATGGCGAGTGCAATGAGCGGCACGGTGACCACCCACGGGCTCTCGTGCGGCTGCACGGCGTGATGACCATGCTCACCGCCATGCTCGTCATGATGGTCGTGAGCCGCCTCGACGTGACGGAACCGCTCCTCGCCATGGAAGGTCATGAAGAGCAGCCGGAACGTATATAGCGAGGTTACGTATGCGCCGAGCAGCACGCACCAGTAAGCATACGTCGCACCCCAACGGTGGGAGGCACCCACCGCCTCGATGATCGAATCCTTCGAGTAGTAGCCGGAGAAGAACGGCGTCGCGACCAGCGCCAGCCCGCCGATCCAGCAGGTGACGGCGGTGATCGGCATGTACTTGCCGAGACCGCCCATCTTGCGCATGTCCTGCTCGTGGTGCATGCCGATGATCACGGAGCCGGCCGCCAGGAAAAGCAGCGCCTTGAAGAAGGCGTGGGTCATCAGGTGGAAGATCGCTGCGCTATACGCCGATACTCCGAGCGCTACCGTCATGTAGCCGAGCTGGGAGATCGTCGAGTAGGCAACCACGCGCTTGATGTCGTATTGAACGACGCCGATCAGCCCCATGAAGAAGGCCGTGGTCGCGCCAATGACGAGCACGAACGACAGCGCCGTCTCCGAGTACTCGAAGAGCGGCGACATGCGCGCCACCATGAAGATGCCCGCGGTCACCATGGTCGCCGCATGGATGAGTGCGGAGATAGGTGTCGGGCCCTCCATGGAGTCCGGCAGCCACACGTGCAGCGGCACCTGCGCCGACTTGCCCATGGCCCCGATGAACAGGCTGATGCAGATCAGCGTGAGCGCATTGACGCCGCTCGCCGACGTGATCGGAATGATTTGATGCGCGAGCCCCGGTGCCGCGGCGAACGCCGCGCCGTACGTCAGCGAGTGCGTGAAGGAGAACACAGCCGCGATGCCGATCACGAAGCCGAAGTCTCCCACCCGGTTGGCGATGAACGCCTTCAGGCCGGCGAAGATGGCGCTCGGCCGCGTGTACCAGAAGCCGATCAGCAGGTACGACACCATGCCCACCGCTTCCCAGCCGAAGAACAACTGCATGAAGTTGTTCGACATCACGAGCATGAGCATCGAGAAGGTGAACAACGAGATATAGCTGAAGAAGCGGGTGTAGCCGGGGTCGTCCTTCATGTAACCGATGGTGTAGACGTGCACGCAGAGCGAGACGAAGGTCACCACCGCCATCATGAGCGCGCTCAAGCGGTCGATCAGGAATCCGACGTCGATGTGGACCCCGTCGCTCACCAGCCACGTGTAGGCGGGACCATCGAACGTGGGCACCCCGTCCGCATAGAGTTGCTTGAGCACGTACATCGACAGTCCGCACGATACGGCGACGGCGAGGATCGTGATGGTGTGCGCCCCCACACGTCCGACGACGCGCCCGCCGATGCCCGCGATCGCAGCGGCGATGAGCGGCAGCAGAGGGATGAGGATCAGCAGGTGCGGATTCATTCGACGCTAGCCTCGCAGGGTGTTCATGTCTTCGACGTTGATGCTGCGCCGCTCCCGGAACAGCACGACGACGATCGCGAGTCCGATCGCCGACTCCGCCGCCGCCACGGTGAGCACGAAGAACACGAACACCTGACCGTTGATGTCGCCCAGAACCCGGGAGAACGCGATGAAGTTGAAATTGGCGGCCAGCAGCAGCAGCTCTATGCACATGAGCAGCAGGATCACGTTCTTGCGGTTGAGGAAGATGCCCGCCACGGAGAGCGCGAACAGGATTCCGGAGAGAGTGAGGAGATCGGCCAGAGTGATGCCGTGCGCAATCATGTCTGCTTCTCCGCCTCGACCTTCACGATGCGTATGCGGTCGGCGGCCCGCACCGATACCTGGCGCGAGATGTCCTGCGCCTTGAAGCCCGACCGGTGGCGCATGGTGAGCGTGATGGCCGCCACGATTGCCACCAGCAGCACCATCGCGGCAAGCTCGAACGGATAAGCGTAGCGCGTGTAGAGCACCTCCCCTAGCGCCCGCGTGTTGCTGTAGTCGATGGCCTCCGGAATCGTGCTCTTGGTGACCTGCAGCCCATTGATGTGGTGCGACCATACGACCCAGGCGATCTCGGCGATCACCGCGCCGGCGGTCAGCCAGCCGAGCCAGGCGAAGCGGATGAAGCCGCGACGCAGCTCCGCGAGGTCGATGTCGAGCATCATCACGACGAAGAGGAACAGCACCATCACCGCGCCGACGTATACGAGGACGAGCACCAGCGCCAGGAACTCCGCGCCGGTGAGCAGCCAGATGACGGCGGAGTTCAGGAAGCAGAGCACGAGGAAGAGCGCGGAGTACACCGGGTTGCGCGCGACGATGAGCCCGAGCGCGGCGGCGACGAGCAGCGTGCCGAAGATGTAGAACAGGATCTGGACTAGCATGGTTTACGCCTTGCGTGCCTTCAGCGGTACGGCGCGTCCGCCCCCTTGTCGGCGGCGATCATGGACTCGTAGCGGTCCCCGACCGCGAGCAGTTTGTCCTTGCTCATGATGTTCTCGCCACGATGCTCCATGTGGTACTCGTGGATGCGGGTGAGCACGATGGCATCCACCGGGCAGGCCTCCTCGCAGAAGCCGCAGTAGATGCACTTGAAGAGATCGATGTCGTAACGGGTGGTGCGCCGGGTGCCGTCCTGCGCGACATCCGAATCGATCGTGATGCACACAGCCGGGCAGACGGCCTCGCAGAGCTTACAGGCAATGCAGCGCTCCTGGCCGTTGGCATACCGGCGCAGCGCGTGCAGCCCGCGAAAGCGCGGCGATTGCGGTGTCTTCTCCTCCGGATAGTTGAGCGTGTACTTGCGCGAGAAGAAGGTGCGCGCCGTGACCGAGAGTCCCTTGATGAGCTCCGGCATGAGGAATGTCTTCAGCGGATTGGCCATCGCACTCGCCTCCTTCAGTGGAACCAGGGCCGCGCCCAGGGGCCGATGTGATAGGCCGCGAGCACCATCTCCACCCCGATCCATACCAATGTCACGGGAATCAGCGCTTTCCAGCCGAGCCGCATGATCTGGTCGTAGCGGTAGCGCGGGAAGGTGGCCCGCAGCCACAGGAACAGGAAAAGGACCATGAAGATCTTCAGTCCCAGCCAAAAGAAGCTCGGCTCACCGAGGATCGTCTGCCCGATGACGGGCCACCCCTGCCAGGGCGAGAGCCAGCCGCCGAAGAAAAACACCGCCGTCAGCGCCGAGATGAGGATCATGTTGGCGTACTCGGCGAGGAAGAAGAGCGCGAAGGCGATCCCGGAGTACTCGACATGGAAGCCCGCGACGATCTCCGACTCGCCCTCCGCGACGTCGAACGGCGCCCGATTGGTCTCGGCGACTCCCGAAATGAAATAGACGATGAGGAGCGGAAACAGCCAGAACCAGTTCTGCGAGAAGAATCCACCTTCCTGTGCGCGCACGATGTCACCGAGGTTCATGCTGCCCGATGCCATGAGCACACCGACCAGCGCAAAGCCCATGGCGATCTCGTAGGCCACCATCTGCGCGGCCGAGCGCAGCGCCCCGAGGAACGCATATTTCGAGTTGGCCGCCCAGCCGGCGATGATGACGCCGTAGACACCCATGGAGGTGAGTGCGAGCAGGTAGAGAAGCCCGGCGTTGGCCTTGGATACGACCAGCTCCGGCGACAGCGGGATCACCGCCCAGGCCGCGAACGCCGGAATGAGGGCGATCATCGGCGCCACGCCGAAGAGAAACTTGTTGGCGTTGGTCGGGAAGATCACTTCCTTGGTCAGAAGCTTGAAGACGTCCGCGAAGGGCTGACCGAGCCCGGGGAAGAGGCCGAGGAGTTTTACGCGGTTCGGTCCGCGGCGCAGCTGCATCCAGCCGATGACCTTGCGCTCCCAGAGCGTCAGGAACGCGACGCAGAGAATGAGCACGACCGTGATGATCACGATCCACACCGTCGTCCGCACGATGCCCGGGAGCGACGCCCAGGCAGTGACAAGTGTTTGCAACATGGTCAGTAAGTCACCGCGGCTGTGCGCCCTTCGCGGGTTCTTTGCAGGGAGGGAGCCCGGCGCACCACTGCATCGATCTGGTACATCGGGATATCAATGACATTCTGCGCCGACTGCGTGCCGCCCTGCTGCCCGACCGCATGCCCGCCCGAGTAGGTCGGGGCCGAGTACGCAGTGGGTGCCCCGACGAGCTTCGCCAACTCCTCCCTGACGTCCTCGGATGACTGATACTCGAAACCGGAGAGGCCGAGG
Organism: uncultured Pseudomonadota bacterium; assembly: GCA_963812925.1. Lineage (GTDB taxonomy): Bacteria > Pseudomonadota > Gammaproteobacteria > Steroidobacterales > Steroidobacteraceae > 13-2-20CM-66-19. The sequence goes on from CAWEXF010000021.1 coordinate 100,913, forward strand.
AGGTTGCCGAGCACGCGCAGAATCTTCCAGCCGGGACGGGACTCCCCGACGGGAGCGGCCGCGCCGGTCTGGCTTTGCCACACCCCTTCGAGGTTGACGTAGGTCCCGGAGGTCTCGGCGAAGGTGCCTGCCGGCAGGAGGACATGGGCGATCTTGCGCAAGACCTCGCTCGCGAACGGCGTGATGGCCACGACCAGCTCCGCCTGTGCCAGCGTGCGCGCGGCATCGCTGCCGGGTGAATCGATCCACGGCTCGACACCGCCGACCAGGAGATAGGACTTGAGCGGTCGCGCCAACATGTCGGCGGCCGTCTGGCCGGCAGGCAGACCGGTAGAGCTCACGGGCTTGCCGCCAGCGGTACGGTGCGGCACCGCGCCGGCGAGATGGGCACCGGCTGCGTTCGCGCCTTCCGCGAGCACGCCGAGTGAGGCTCCGGTCACCTGCGCCAGAGCGGCGGCGAGCGCCCGCAAGTCGGCGAAACGCGGATGCCGCAGCGCCAGCGCACCCAGCCACACCGCACGCTTCTCGCCCGCAGCAAGCGCCGCGGCCGCGGCACGGTGTTGATCGTTGACCTGCGCGCCGCTGACCGCCGGCGAGAGGTGCGGCGGAATCGAGGCGCCCGCGGCTTCCGCGGCCGCGCGCAGGATGGCGGCGAGATCGGCGACTTGAGCCGCCGGCGCCGACTCCACATAGCTCGCGACCGGGAACTGATAGTGGAAAACCGCCGGATTCAGCAGCGCCACCTTGGCGCCGCCGCGCGCCGCCTTGCGCACGCGGTGCGCCAGGATCGGCGCCTCGCGGCGCAGGTTCGCGCCGACGATCAGCAAGCCGTGCAGGGAGTCGATATCCGCGATGCGCAGGCCGAGATTGGGATAGAGAGGGTCCGTATCCTGGTCACGGAAGTCGCGTTGCCGCAGGCGTGAGTCGATGTTGCCGCTGCCGAGGCCGCGGGCGATGCGGCCGGCGAGGTAGAGCTCCTCGAGCGTTCCCGAGGGGCTGGCCAGCACGCCGAGCCCTGCGCCGCGGCCACGCAGGCCTTCAGCGGCCTTGGCCAGGGCGGTTTCCCAGTCGGTCTCCACCCACTCGCCATCCTTGCCGTTGCCCTGGCGGATCATCGGGCGCTCCAGCCGCTCATCGCTGTAGACGCCCTCGTAGCTGAAGCGGTCGCGGTCGGCGATCCAGATCTCGTTGATCGCCTCGTTCTCGCGCGGCACCACCCGCATGAGCCGGCCGCGCAGCACGTGCCCGAACAGGTTGCTGCCCGTGCCGTCATGCGGCGAGACGAGCGGCACCGACATCATCTCCCAGGCACGGGCGGTGAAGCGGTAGGGCTTGGAGACGAGCGCGCCGACCGGGCAGAGATCGATCACATTGCCCGAAAGCTCGTGATGCACGGTGCTCTCGATGTAGGTGCGCACCTTCATGTGCTCGCCGCGGCCGATCATGCCGAGCTCCTGAATGCCGGCGATCTCCTCCGTGAAACGGATGCAGCGCGTGCAGTGGATGCAGCGCGTCATGTCGGTGGCGATGAGGGGGCCCAGGTTCTCGTCCGGCACCGAGCGCTTGCGCTCGACGAAGCGGGAGATATCGCGGCCGAAGCCGACCGCCAGGTCCTGCAGCTCACACTCCCCGCCCTGGTCGCAGATCGGGCAGTCGAGCGGGTGGTTGATCAGCAGGAACTCCATGGTCGCGCGTTGCGCGGCGATGGCGCGCGGCGAGTCCGTGAAGATCTTCATGCCCTCGGCCACCGGCGTGGCGCAGGCGGGCATGGGCTTCGGCGCCTTCGCCACCTCCACCAGGCACATGCGGCAGTTGGCGGCGACGGCGAGCTTCTCGTGCCAGCAGAAGCGCGGCACGTAGGCGCCGTGCGCGTCAGTGGCACGGATGATCATCTCGCCCTTGCGGGCCTTGAACGGCTTGCCGTTGATCTCGACGTTGACGAATTCTTCAGCCATGTTATGCCGCCCGCGTTCCCAGTTGCTCCTCGACGATGCTGCGGCCGCCATGATCGATCATGTACTCGAACTCGTGCCGGTAGTGCTTGAGGAAGCTCTGCACCGGCCACGCCGCCGCATCGCCGAGCGCACAGATGGTATGGCCCTCGATGTGGTTGGCGACGTCGAGCAGGAGGGAAAGCTCCTCGCGCCGCGCCTGGCCGGCGAGCACACGCTTCAGCAGCCGGTTCATCCAGCCCGTGCCCTCGCGGCACGGGGTGCACTGGCCGCACGATTCCGACATGTAGAAGCGCGAGATGCGCTCGAGCACGCGCACCATGCAGGTGGTCTCGTCCATGGCGATGATGGCCGCGGTCCCGACGGCGGAGCCGATGGCGCGCAGCGAGTCGTAGTCGAAGTTGGTCTTGAGCATCACATCCCCCGGCACCACCGGTACCGAGGAGCCGCCCGGGATCACCGCCTTCAGTTGCCTGCCACCCCGCACGCCGCCGGCGAGCTCGAGCAGGTCCTTGAAGGGAATGCCGAGCGGCAGCTCGAAGTTACCGGGCTTCGCCACGTGCCCGGAGATGGAGTAGATCACGGTGCCGCCGGAGTTTGCCGGACCGAGCGCGGCGAACCACTGCGGACCCTTGCGCAGGATCGTCGGCACCGAGGCGAAAGTCAGCGTGTTATTGATGGTCGTGGGCTGGCCGTATACGCCGAAGTTGGCGGGAAACGGCGGCTTGAAGCGCGGCTTGCCCGGCTTGCCCTCGAGCGATTCGAGCAGCGCCGTTTCCTCCCCGCAGATGTAGGCGCCGGCGCCGACGAAGGTATGGATGTCGAAGTCGATGCCGGTGCCGCGGATGTTCTTGCCGAGGAGACCGGCGTCGTAGGCTTCCTGCAGCGCCGCCTCGAACCGCGGCACCGGCTCGCCGAGGAATTCACCGCGGATGTAGTTGTACGCGACGGTGGTGTTGGTCGCGTAGCCGCCGATCGCGAGGCCCTCGATGAGGGCGTGGGGGTTATACCGCAGGATGTCGCGGTCATGACAGGTACCGGGCTCGCTCTCATCGGAGTTGCAGACGAGGTACTTCTGGACCGGGGAGTTGCGCGGCATGAAGCTCCACTTGGTGCCGGTGGGGAAAGCCGCGCCGCCGCGGCCGCGCAGGCCCGACGCCTTCACTGCGTCGATGATCTGCTCGCGCGGAGGCTTCTCCGCGAGGATCTTCTCCCACACCTCGTAACCGCCGATCTGGCGGTAGCTCGCGAGCTCCCAGGAGCGCTCGAGCTTCAGGGGCTCGAACACCACGAGATTCATCTTGTCGGGGCTGATCGGCATGGCGCTACTTCAGCTCATCCAGAATCTTGTCGAGCTTCTCCGGGGTGAGATGCTCGTGAAAGACGTGATCCACCATCAGCATCGGCGCACCGGTGCAGGCGGCGAGGCACTCCTCCTCCCGCTTCAGGAAGATGCGGCCGTCGGGCGTGCTCTCGTTGAGCTTGATGCCGAGCTTGCGCTCGGCATGCGCCACCAGATCCTCGCCACCGTTCAGCATGCACGAGATGTTGGTGCAGATGCTGACGTGATGGCGGCCGCAGGGGTGGATCTCGAACATCGAGTAGAAGCTCGCCACCTCGTAGACCTGGATCGGCGGCAGCTCGAGGTACGCCGCGACCGCGTCCATGAGCTCCGGCGTGAGATGGCCCTTGTTCTGCTCCTGGGCGGCACGAAGCGCCGAGATGCACGCCGAGCGTTGCCTGCCGGGCGGAAACTTGGCGACCCAGTGATCGATCTCGTGCCGGGTGTGCTCGCTGAGGAGCGTCGTGGCGTCGGCGCGCGAGCCGGCGTCCTGAGTCTGAGTCTCGTTGCTCAACGGTCGATTTCCCCGAAAACGATGTCCTGTGTGCCGATCACCGCAACCACGTCCGCCAGCATGTGGCCGCATACCATCTCTTCGAGCGCGGCCAGGTGCGGGAAGCCCGGCGCGCGGCACTTCAGCCGGTACGGCTTGTTGGCGCCGTCGGAGACCAGATAGATGCCGAATTCGCCTTTTGGCGCTTCCACCGCGGCGTAGGTTTCTCCTTCGGGCACGTCGTAACCCTCGGTGAAGAACTTGAAGTGGTGGATCAGGGATTCCATGTCATCCTTCATGCGCTCGCGGCGCGGCGGGCGAACCTTACGGTCGTCGATCATCGCCGGGCCGGGATTCTTGCGCAGCCATTCGACGCACTGGCGGACTATCCGGGTCGATTGCCGCAACTCCTCGATCCGCACCAGGTAGCGGTCATAGCAGTCGCCGTTGACGCCCACGGGGATGTCGAAGTCCATCCGGTCGTAGACCTCGTAGGGCTGCTTCTTGCGCAGATCCCACACGATGCCGGAGCCGCGCAGCATGGGACCCGAGAAGCCGAGCTGCATCGCCCGCTCCGGCGTCACGACGCCGATGTTCACGGTCCGCTGCTTCCAGATGCGATTGTCGGTGAGCAGGGTCTCGTAGTCGTCGACGGAGGCAGGAAAGCGCTGGGCGAATGCGTCTATGAAATCGAGCATGCTGCCCGAGCGCGACTCGTTGAGGCGATCGACGTCCTTCTGCGAGCGCCACTTCGACGCCTGGTACTTCGGCATCACATCCGGCAGGTCGCGATAGACGCCCCCGGGCCGGTAGTACGTGGCGTGCATGCGGGTGCCGGAGACCGCCTCGTAGACGTCCATCAACTCCTCCCGCTCTTTGAAGCAGAGCAGGAAGACCGTCATGGCGCCGATGTCGAGCGCATGCGCGCCGAGCCACATCAGGTGGTTCAGGATGCGCGTGATCTCATCGAACAGCACGCGGATGTACTGCGCACGCTCCGGCGGCGTGATGCCGAGCAGCCGCTCGATGGCGAGCACGTAGGCGTGCTCGTTGCACATCATGGACACGTAATCCAGCCGGTCCATGTAGCCGATCGACTGGTTGAAGGGCTTCGACTCGGCGAGCTTCTCGGTCCCCCGGTGCAATAGACCGATGTGCGGATCGGCTTTCTGGATGACCTCGCCGTCCATCTCCAGCACCAGGCGCAGCACGCCATGCGCTGCCGGGTGCTGCGGCCCGAAGTTCATCGTGTAGTTGCGGATCTCGCTCATCGGATTCGCGGCCATCAGCGGGGTGCCTCCGGGTCTCTGAGCGCGGCCTCGTAACGATGATCGTGGCGGATCACCTTCGGCACGAGCACGCGCGGCACGATGCTCACGGGCTGATAGACGACCCGCTTCTTCTCCGGGTCGTACTGGACCTCGACGTTGCCGATGAGCGGGAAATCCTTGCGGAACGGATGCCCGATGAAGCCGTAGTCGGTGAGCAGGCGGCGCAGGTCCGGATGGCCGCGGAAGAGGATGCCGAACAGGTCGAAGGCCTCGCGCTCGAACCAGTTGGCGCTCGCCCAGATGTCGTTCACGGAGTCGAGCGTGGGCTCCGCCGTATCCGGGCAGTTCACCCGTAGCCTGACCCGCGCGTTGTGCGCGATGGAAAGCAGTTGGTAAACGACGGCGAAGCGGCCCGGCATGGCCGGATCGGGCGCCGTCGCACGCGCCACCCTGCCGCGGCTGAAGCCCGAGCGCGTCGCGCTCTCGGTCTGCCACTCGTCACGTCCGTGGTGCAGATAGTCGACACCGGCGAGATCCATCAGCATCTCGAACTTCAGATCCGGCGCATCCCGCAGGGTGCGGCAGGCAGTGAGGAGCGCCTCCGGCTTCACCTCATACGCCAGGTCACGCGGCAGCGATGGCAGGCGCTGCACGACGTCGTGCAGTTGGGTCTCGATGCTGCGCGACAGCTCGGAGGCAATCGGGGTCGCGCCGTCCGCAGTCTTCTCGTCCGGCGGGGAGGTCGGTTCAGCCATTCTCGATGCCTGCCTGGTCTATCTGGCGATCGTGCTGGTACGCGCGATCTTCTTCTGCAGCTGGATGATGCCGTACACCAGCGCCTCGGCCGTCGGCGGGCAGCCCGGCACATAGACGTCCACCGGCACGATCCGGTCGCAGCCGCGCACCACCGAGTAGGAATAGTGATAGTAGCCGCCGCCGTTGGCGCACGAGCCCATGGAGATCACCCAACGCGGCTCCGCCATCTGGTCGTACACCTTGCGCAGAGCCGGAGCCATCTTGTTGACCAGCGTTCCGGCGACGATCATCACGTCCGACTGGCGCGGGCTTGGGCGAAACACCACGCCGAAGCGGTCGAGGTCGTAGCGCGACGCACCGGCATGCATCATCTCCACGGCGCAGCAGGCCAGACCGAAGGTCATCGGCCAGAGCGAGCCGGTGCGCGCCCAGTTGAGGAGATTGTCTACCTGCGTGGTGAGAAAACCGCGCTGCGCGAAGCCTTCTGCGCCCTCTGGATCTAGTCCCACTCCAGCGCCCCTTTCTTCCACTCGTAGATGAATCCGACCACGAGGATGGCGAGAAACACCGCCATCGCGATGAGGCCGGCGAAGCCGATCTTTCCGAGCGCCACGGCCCACGGGAAGAGGAAGGCGATCTCGAGGTCGAACACGATGAAGAGGATGGCGACGAGGTAGTAACGCACGTCGAACTTCATGCGGCTGTCCTCGAAGGCATCGAAGCCGCACTCGTACGGAGAAAGCTTGTCGCGGTCGCGGGGATTACGTGAGAAGAACCGCCCGATGCCGGTGCCGAGCGTCAGCAGCACCAGCGCGAGGCCCGTCGCGATGACGAGGAAGATCAGTATCGGCAGATAATTGGTCAGCATGCCAGTCGCCCGAAGGAAAGCCTGCCACAGCGAGCACGCGCCAATCTTGTCGCATCGTGCTCCCGCTGGAAGCCGCCCATTCTAGCAGCGATCCAAGCGCACAGGCACATGGCGCGCTGGGCCTGGCATGACGCCCGGATCCAGCGCTTCAAACAACCCGTTTTGACCCGTTTTGGTGCCGACGGGGAGATTCGAACTCCCACACCTTGCGGCGCTAGCCCCTCAAGCTAGTGTGTCTACCAATTCCACCACGTCGGCAATCGTCAATACGTCTCTGGCAATCGTCGCGAGCGTCGAGTCGTGGATCGCGCTCGCGCCGGATTACTTCTGCGGCTGCGGCGGCGTCCCGCCCGGAGCCGATGCCGGCGCGCTGCCAGGCGCGCTCGCGGGCGTCGAGTTGGGCTGGTGCGTCGCAGCCGGTGCCGGTGCCGGCGGCTGAGCCTGGCCGGCGATGTCCAGAAGGGTTTTCGTCTGCTGCTGCTGCGGGCGCGTGGCGAGGTATGTCAGCACCAGGCTGTTGATCATGAAGACCGCGGCGAAGATCGCCGTTGCCCGCGACAGCGCCGTGGTCGCGCCGCGCGCGCCGAATACGGTGCCCGAGGCGCCCGCGCCGAAGCCTGCGCCGGCCTCCGCGCCCTTGCCGCGCTGCAGCATCACCAGGACGAGGATGCAGAGCGCCGAGATGACCTGAACGAACAGTAGAATTACGTGCAACATAAAAAATTATCGCGGTCCCGTTGCGGCCAGGATCGCCAAGAATTCATCCGCTTTGAGCGAAGCGCCGCCGATCAGGCCGCCATCGACGTCCGGCATCGCAAAGAGCTCCGCTGCATTGCTCGCCTTGACGCTGCCGCCGTAGAGGATACGGGTGCCTCCCGCGATTGTAGCATCCCGGGTGGCTATGCGGGCACGGATGAAGGCATGGACCTCCTGCGCCTGCTCCGGCGTGGCGTTGCGGCCGGTGCCGATCGCCCAGACCGGTTCGTACGCAATCACGGCGCTCTCCAATGTCTGCGCGCCGCACAGATCGAGAACGGCATCGAGCTGGCGCGCCACCACTTCGCCGGTGCGGCCGGTCTCGCGGTCGGCGAGCTGCTCGCCAACGCAAAGGATCGGCACCAGCGTCTTGGCTTGGGCGCCGGCGAACTTGCGGGCGACGAGCTGATCGCTCTCCCGGTAGAGGAGCCGCCGCTCCGAGTGCCCGACGATCACGTACTGGCAGCCGACGTCCTTGAGCATCGCGGCCGAAACCTCGCCGGTGAATGCACCATGCGGGTCGGCACATACATCCTGCGCGCCGAGGAAGATCGAAGAGTCGCGCAACTGGCGGCCGACCTCCTGCAGATACACGTACGGCGGGCAGACGATGCACTCCGCTGCCGGGTTGGCGGGATAGCGCGAAGTGATCTCTTCGATGAGGCGCGCATTGTCGCTGCGCGTCCCGTGCATTTTCCAGTTACCGGCAACGATCGGGCGACGCATGGGGAGCCAGGGGTCTAGCGGGGGCGCGGATCATAGCCATCGAGCCTCTTTTTTGCTAGTCAGCGGCACAGCGGACCACTTCGGCGAGCTCGGTGGCTGCGGCCCGGGTCGCGCTCTCGTCTCGGCCTTCCACCATCACGCGGATGACCGGCTCGGTGCCCGAGGGGCGCAGGACTACCCTGCCCTCGCCGTTCATGCGCTTTTCGATACGTTGCACGGCCTCGCACACGGCGGGGACCTTGGCCGGATCGAAGCGGGCGGCGACCTTCACGTTGACGAGTACCTGCGGGAACTTGCGCATGCCGGAGGCGAGCTCGGCGAGGGAGCGGCCGGTCTGCTTCATGACGGCAAGCACCTGAAGGGCGCTCACGATGCCGTCACCGGTCGTCGTCTTGTCCAGGCAGATGATGTGGCCCGATGTCTCACCGCCCAGGATGCCGCCGGTCTCGCGCAAGAGACTGAGTACGTAGCGATCGCCGACCTGCGCGCGTTGGAATTCGATGCCCCCCTCGCGCAATGCCACCTCGAGGCCGAAGTTGCTCATCACCGTGCCGACCACTGGACCGCGCAACGCACCGCTGCCGTGGAGCGCCTGCGCGATGATGTATAGGAGCTGATCGCCGTCGAGGATGCGGCCGAGATGGTCAACCATCACGAGGCGGTCGCCGTCGCCGTCGAGCGCGACGCCCAGATGAGCGCGCACCCCGGGGACGGTGAGCTGCAGCAACTCCGGAGCCGTGGAGCCGCAGCCGTCGTTGATGTTGCGGCCGTTGGGCGAGCAGCCGATGGGGACGATCTCGGCGCCGAGATCGGCCAGCACCCGGGGACCGACCTTGTAGGCGGCGCCGTTGGCGCAGTCGACGACAATCTTCATTCCGGTGAGGTCGACGCCGGTGGGCACAGTGGAGGCGCAGAACTCCTGGTATTGGATGCGCGAGCGGTCGACGCGGGTGGCACGGCCGAGGCTGCGGGAGGTGCGGGTGATGACGGGTTGCGCCAGCTCCGCCTCTATCCGCTCCTCGAGCTCGTCGGAGAGCTTCGCGCCGCTGCGGTCGAAAAATTTGATGCCGTTGTCGTCGTATGGATTGTGCGAGGCGCTGATGACGACGCCGAAGTCGCAGTTGAAATGCGTCGTCATGTAGGCGATGCCCGGCGTCGGCAGCGGCCCGATGAGCATCACATTGACGCCCGAGGCGACGAAGCCCGCTTCCAGGGCGGACTCGAACATGTAGCCGGAAAGGCGAGTGTCCTTGCCAATGAGGACCGTACCCCCGTCGGGCACGAGCACACGACCCGCGGCGCTCGCCAGATTCAGCGCAAAGTCCACGGTCATGGGGTGCTCACCCACCCGGCCGCGCACGCCGTCGGTGCCAAAGTACTTTCGGGTCAAAGAGGAATCCTCGTGTTACATCGCGTTACATGCTCGGATTCGGTGCAACCGGGCCGTCCTGCACAGCACTGACTACCTTCAGGGCATCCACGGTCGCGGCTACATCGTGAACGCGGAGGATACGCGCACCGTTCAGCGCCGCAATCACCGCGAGAGCCACGCTGCCGTGGACTCGCTCCTCAGGCAGCCGCCCCGTCAGGGTGCGCACCATCGACTTGCGCGACAGCCCGGCCAGCACCGGCAGTCCCTTCACCGAGATCTCGCCCAGGTGGCGCAGCAGCTCCAGATTGTGCGCGAGAGTCTTGCCGAAGCCAAAGCCCGGATCGAGGGCGATGCGCTCCGCGGCAAGCCCCGCGGCGATACAGGCTTGGACCCGCGCCGCGAGAAACTGCCGAACCTCGCCCACTACATCCTGGTAGCTGGGCGAGTCCTGCATCGTGCGCGGCTCACCGAGCATGTGCATCAGGCAGACCGCGCAGCCCGACATGGCCGCAGCCTCCAGCGCCCCCGGCTCGCGCAGAGCCCTCACGTCATTGATCATCGCCGCACCCGCCGCCGCCGCAGCGTGCATGACTTCAGGCTTGCTGGTATCGACGGAAAGAATGGCGTCAGTGTGGGAGCGCAAGCGCGCAATGACCGGTACGACCCGAAGCAATTCCTCGTCCAGGCCCACGGGCTGCGCACCCGGCCGCGTCGACTCCCCCCCGACATCGATGATGGCAGCTCCCTCCTCCGCCATCTGCATGCCCCGCTCCACTGCAGCATGCAGCTGCACGAACTTCCCCCCATCCGAAAACGAGTCGGGAGTGACGTTCAGCACCCCCATGACAACCGGTCGCTCGAGCCCGAGCACCCGTCCGCGACAATGCAGTACCGAATGTGACTTGGCCAAGCCCGATCTCGTGAGGTAGAGAGGGCATGGACACGAAAGGCGTTTCCCGGGGGCGTGAAAAACAGGGATGTTTTTCGCGCAGCCTACATGGACGTACTAGCGGCGGCCCCGGGAAACGCCTTTCGCGGCCGTGCCCTCGCGGGCACAGAAGCAACTACTCTTAACTCCTAGTGCTGCCCAGCAGGCGGCCCAATTGCCGTGCCACCCGGAGCCGGAGCAGCCGGCCCCTCCGCAGGCGCCCGCGGCGGCCGATTGGACAGCGTCTCATCCCACCCCGGCGGCGGCTTAGGCGGCCTCCCCGCCATGATGTCCTTCAGCTGCTCCTCATCGATGGTCTCATACCTCATGAGCGCATCCGCCATGGCATGCAACCTTTCCAGCGAGCTGGTCAGGATCTGCCGCGCCTTCTGATAGTTGACTCTCAATGACGCTCCGCACCTCTTCGTCGATGGCGTGCGCCGTGACATCCGACACCTGCTTGTGCTGCGTCACGCTGCGCCCGAGGAATACCTCGCCGGTCTCCTCCGAGTACGTGAGCGGTCCGAGCTTGTCCGACAAACCCCACTTCGTGACCATGTTGCGCGCCAGCTCCGTCGCGCGCTCGATGTCGTTCGAGGCGCCCGTCGTCACCGACTCCGGCCCGAAGATCAGCTCCTCCGCGATGCGGCCGCCGAAGAGCGTCGCGATCGCGCTCTCCAACCGCCGCTTCGACATGCTGTAGCGGTCCTGCTCCGGCAGGAACTGCGTCACGCCGAGCGCGCGGCCGCGCGGAATGATCGTGACCTTATAGACCGGATCGTGCTCCGGCACCGTCATGCCGACGATCGCATGGCCGGACTCGTGATAGGCCGTCATGCGCTTCTCTTCCTCGGTCATGACCATCGAGCGCCGCTCCGCGCCCATCATGATCTTGTCCTTGGCACGCTCGAACTCCTCCATGCTGACGATGCGCCGGTTGGCGCGCGCCGCAAAGAGAGCCGCCTCGTTGACCAGGTTGGCCAGATCCGCGCCCGAGAAACCCGGCGTGCCGCGCGCGATGAGCCCCGGCTTGACGTCGTCGGCCAGCGGCACGCGCCGCATGTGGACGCGCAGAATCTGCTCCCGCCCGCGCACGTCCGGCAGCGGCACCACGACCTGACGGTCGAAGCGCCCCGGCCGCAGCAGGGCAGGATCCAGCACGTCGGGACGGTTGGTGGCCGCGATGACGATGATGCCCTCGTTGCCCTCGAACCCATCCATCTCCACGAGGAGCTGGTTCAATGTCTGCTCGCGTTCGTCATGGCCACCGCCGAGGCCCGCGCCACGGTGGCGGCCCACCGCGTCGATCTCGTCGATGAAGATGATGCACGGCGCGTGTTTCTTCGCCTGCTCGAACATGTCGCGCACGCGCGAGGCGCCGACGCCGACGAACATCTCCACGAAGTCGGAGCCGGAAATAGTGAAGAACGGCACCTTGGCTTCGCCCGCGATGGCGCGCGCGAGCAGCGTCTTGCCGGTGCCCGGCGAGCCCACCATGAGCACGCCCTTGGGGATCTTGCCGCCGAGTTTCTGAAACTTGCCCGGGTCCTTGAGGAAGTCGACGATCTCCGACACCTCCTGCTTGGCCTCATCGACCCCGGCGACGTCGGCGAACGTCACGTTCACCTGATCCTCACCGAGCAGTCGCGCGCGGCTCTTGCCGAAGGACATTGCCCCCCGGCCGCCCGAGGCGCCCTGCATCTGCCGCAGCATATAGACGAAGACCAGTATCAGGAGCAGCGCCGGCGCAAGCTGCAGCAGCAGCTGCGCAAGGAAATTCGGCTGCTTCGGGGGCTCGCCCGAGATGCCGACGCTGTTCTTCTCCAGCGCGCCGATGAGCGCGGTGTAGTCCGTCTCAGGGTTGTAGGTCTTGAACCGGGTGTGGTCCTTCATCACGCCGTAGAGCATGTCTCCCTGGAAGACCACACTGTCGACTTGGTGCGCCTTCACATCGTTCAGGAAGGTCGAGTACTTGAGCTCTTCCTGCTGGCTCACGCTCGGCATGTACCGGCTGAAAACCAGCAGCAGCACGAAGACGATCACCACCCATAGAAGGATGTTCTTGGTCAAATCATTCATCTTCAAATGCGGCCTCGCCTGCCGGCAACCGGCAGTTTGTCTACTCCCGAACCTGATTCAGCTTCCAGCACGCTACACCAAGCGAAAATCCTTGGCCAGCAGAAAGCCAGCCCCTTGAAAACCTTGATCAGGGCATCTCCTCGCCCTTCAAGACCTTGGCCGCCATATCGAGCGCCAGCTCGGCCGACCCACCTCGCAGTATATCGGTGGCCGGCACCCGGCCGCCGCGAACGAATCGTCGGCAGGCGTACCGGCTCCAGGCACCCGGCGCGGCGCCCAGATCGCGGCAGATCGCTCCCGGTTTGAGCAGTTTTTCGCGCCGATCGACCTCTTCCACTCGTTTGGCGATGCCAGGCTGTAGAATTGCTTCGGTGCCACCGCTACAGAAAACGCTCTCCGAGCGCCAGCGCCGACATCTGCGCGGCCTCGCCCACGAGCTGCAGCCGGTCGTGCGGCTGGGCAACGCCGGATTGACTGACGCCGTCGCCCGCGAGACCGACCGGGCGCTCACCGACCACGAGCTCATCAAGATCAAAGCGCCCGGCGGCGACCGGGAGGCCCGCGATGCGCTCTTCGAGCAGCTGGCCCAGCGCACCGGCAGCTCGCTCGTGCACCGGATCGGCAACGTGGCGGTCCTCTACCGGCCGCGGCCGGAGCTGCCGCGGATAGTCATTCCGGACTAGCCGCTACTCGAAGCGGACCGTCACGATCTCATAGGATCGGACTCCGCCGGGCGCCGACACTTCGACGACGTCGCCCTCGGACTTGCCGACCAGGGCGCGCGCGATCGGAGACGTAATGGAGATACGTCCCGCACGGATGTCCGCCTCGTCCTCGCCTGCAACCTGGTAGACGACGCGGCTGCCGTCGTCCTGATCCTCCAGCTCCACCACTGCGCCGAAGACGACCTTGCCTGTATTCGTCAGCTTGCTCGGGTCGATGACCTCGGCGGTGGCGAGTTTCGACTCGATGTCGCCGATGCGGCCCTCGATGAAACCCTGCTGCTCGCGCGCGGCGTGATACTCGGCGTTTTCCGACAGGTCACCGTGGCCGCGTGCTTCCGCTATCGCCTTGATGACGCTCGGGCGCGCCTCGGTCTTCAGACGCTTGAGCTCGGCGCGCAGCGCCTCGGCGCCGCGCAGGGTCATGGGAGTGCGTTTCATGCGCTCAACCTGAGCGCCTCGTTGTGCAGGTCCTGCAGGCTGTTCACCTCGACTTCGTCCAGGTGATCGAGCGCCTCGCAGGTGGCGAGCCCTGCCGCGAGCGTCGTGTAGTAAGTCACGCGGTGGTGCACCGCCTCGCGACGGATGGAGTTCGACTCCCGTATGGCGAGCTTGCCCTCGGTTGTGTTGACGATCAGGTCGATCTCGTCGTTCTTTATCATATCCACGATGTGCGGGCGGCCCTCGCGTACTTTGTTCACCCTGCGGCAGGCTATGCCGGCCTCCGTCAGCGCGCGCGCGGTGCCCTCGGTCGCGCACACCTCGAAGCTGCGCGCGATGAGACGGCGCGCGAGCTCCACCGCGCCGGGCTTGTCCCGGTCGCGCACGCTGATGAAGCACACGCCCTTTCTCGGCAGCGTCACACCCGAGGCGGTCTGCGCCTTCGCGTACGCCTCGCCGAAGGTGCGGCCCGTTCCCATCACCTCGCCCGTGGATTTCATTTCCGGGCCGAGGATCGGGTCGGACTCGGGGAACTTGACGAACGGAAACACGGCTTCCTTCACCGAATAATACGGCGGTTCGCGACCCGCGGTCACGCCCTGATCGCGCAGCTTCCGGCCCGTCATCACCCGAGCCGCGATCTTCGCGAGCGGCAGGCCGGTCGCCTTGGAGACGAACGGCACCGTGCGCGAGGCGCGCGGGTTGACTTCCAATACGTAGATGACGCCGTTCTGAATGGCGAACTGAATATTCATCAGACCCACGACCGCAAGCGCCTTCGCGAGCTTGCGCGTCTGGTCGCGCAGGCTCTCCTGGGTTTCCGCGCTCAGGCTGTTCGGCGGCAGGCAGCAACCAGAGTCACCGGAGTGCACTCCCGCCTGCTCGACGTGCTCCATGATGCCGCCGATGAGGACTTCGTCGCCATCACAGATGGCGTCGACGTCGACTTCGATCGCGACATCGAGAAAGCGGTCGAGGAGCACCGGGCTGTCATTGGAGACCTGCACGGCGTGGCCCATGTAGGCACGCAGGTCCTCCTCGTTGAAGACGATCTCCATCGCGCGACCGCCGAGCACGTAGGACGGACGTACCACGAGCGGAAAGCCGACTTCCCGCGCCAGCACCACAGCCTGGTCTTCGGTGCGCGCGGTCGCGTTGGCGGGCTGCTTGAGGCCGAGTTTGCGCACCAGAGCCTGGAAGCGCTCCCGGTCCTCGGCGACGTCGATCGAGTCCGCCGAGGTGCCGATGATGGGCGCACCCGCCTCCTCCAGCGCGCGCGAGAGCTTGAGCGGCGTCTGGCCGCCGAATTGCACGATGACGCCCTCGGGCTTCTCCTTCGCGAGGACTTCCAACACGTCCTCCAGCGTCAGCGGCTCGAAGTACAGCCGGTCGGAGGTGTCGTAATCGGTCGAGACCGTCTCCGGGTTGCAGTTGACCATGATGGTCTCGAACCCGTCCTCGCGCAGACTCAATGCGGCGTGCACGCAGCAGTAGTCGAACTCGATTCCCTGGCCGATGCGGTTGGGACCGCCGCCGAGGATCATGATCTTGCGGCGGTCGGTGGGCTGCGCCTCGCACTCCTCCTCGTAGGTCGAGTAGAGATAGGCGGTCGAGGTCGCGAACTCAGCGGCGCAGGTGTCGACGCGCTTGTACACGGGCCTCACGCCCAGGTCGTGGCGCTTGGCGCGTACCGCCTTCTCCGGCAGATCGAGCAGCCTGCCGAGCCGGCTGTCGGAGAAGCCCTTGCGCTTCAGCAGCCGCAGCCGCTCCGCGGTGAGATCGCCGAATCCCTCCGCCGCAATGCGCTTCTCCTCCGCGATCAGCTCCTCGATCTGCGCCAGGAACCACGGGTCTATATGCGTGAGACCCGAGATGCGCTCGAAGGACCAGCCGGCGCGGAACGCGTCGGCAACGTACAGCAGCCTGTTGGCTCCGGGCGCGCGCAGCTCGTAAGCGAGCTTCGTCTCGCCGTCCTCGTCGAGGGGCAGCTTGAGGATGGGCGAGAGGCCGTCGAGACCGGTCTCGAGCCCGCGCAGCGCCTTCTGCAACGACTCCTGGAAGGTGCGGCCGATGGCCATGACCTCGCCCACCGACTTCATCTGGGTGGTCAGGCGGTCGTTGGCGGCCGGAAACTTCTCGAAGGTGAAACGCGGGATCTTGGTCACCACGTAGTCGATCGAAGGCTCGAAGGAGGCCGGCGTGGCGCCGCCGGTGATGTCGTTCTTCAACTCATCGAGTGTGTAACCGACGGCAAGCTTGGCGGCGATCTTGGCGATCGGGAAGCCGGTCGCTTTGGAAGCGAGCGCCGAGGAGCGCGACACGCGCGGATTCATCTCGATCACGAGCAGGCGCCCGTCCTCCGGGCTGACCGCGAACTGCACGTTCGAGCCGCCCGTATCGACGCCGATCTTGCGCAGCACGGCGATCGAGGCGTCACGCATGCGCTGATACTCTTTGTCCGTCAGCGTCAATGCCGGGGCCACGGTGATCGAGTCGCCCGTGTGCACGCCCATCGGGTCCAGGTTCTCGATCGAGCAGACGATGATGCAGTTGTCCTTGTGGTCGCGCACCACCTCCATCTCGAACTCTTTCCAGCCGATCACCGACTCCTCGAGCAGCACCTCGGAGGTCGGTGAGGCGTCGAGCCCGCGCGCCGCGATGTCCTCGAGCTCCTCGCGGTTGTAGGCGATGCCGCCGCCGCTTCCGCCCAGCGTGAACGACGGCCGGATCACGATCGGGTAGCCGATTTCCGCCGCGACGCTCAATGCCTCATCGAGGCTGCGTGCGATCTGCGAGTGCGGTGTCTCGAGCCCGATCTCGCGCATGGCGTTGCGGAACTGCTCGCGATCCTCGGCCATGTCGATGGCGGCCCTGGAAGCTGCGATCATCTCGACGCCGTGTTTCTCCAACACACCCTCGCGGACCAGATCGAGCGCGGTGTTGAGCGCCGTTTGCCCGCCCATGGTCGGCAGCAGCGCATCGGGTCGTTCTTTCTCGATGATGCGCGCCACCGTGCGCCAGTTGACCGGCTCGATATAGATCGCATCCGCCATTCCGGGATCGGTCATGATGGTGGCGGGATTGGAGTTGACCAGGATGACCCGGTAGCCCTCCTCTCGCAGCGCCTTGCAGGCCTGCGCGCCGGAATAGTCGAACTCGCACGCCTGGCCGATGATGATCGGGCCGGCGCCGATGATGAGGATGCTCTGAATGTCCGTCCGCTTGGGCATGTCAGCGGATCCCCGCCTGGCGGCGCGCCTGTTCTTCCGCCTGGCGGAGCTGGGTCTGCAGCCGCCGCAGCATCAGATGATTGAAGCGCTCGAACAGCGGCTTCAGGTCGTGCGGGCCGGGGCTCGCCTCCGGATGGCCCTGGAACCCGAATGCCGGCCGGTCCTTGAAGGCGAGGCCCTGCAGCGAGCCGTCGAAGAGCGAGCGATGTGTGGGCCGCACGTTGGCAGGCAACGTCGCCTCATCGACCGCGAAGCCGTGATTCTGGCTGGTGATGAACACGCGCCCGGAATCGAGGTCCTGTACCGGATGGTTGGCGCCATGGTGGCCGAATTTCATCTTCAGCGTGCTGGCGCCGCACGCAAGTCCGAGGATCTGGTGGCCGAGGCAGATGCCGAACACCGGAATGTCGGTCTCGAGGAACTTGCGGGTCGCGTTGATGGCGTAGTCACAGGGCTCGGGGTCGCCGGGGCCGTTGGAGAGGAATATGCCGTCGGGCGCGAGCGCCAGCGCCTCCTCGGCGCTGGTCTGCGCCGGCACCACGGTCATGCGGCAGCCGAAGTCCGCCAACAGGCGCAGGATGTTGCGCTTGATGCCGAAGTCATAACCCACCACGTGCAGCCGCTGATGCGAGCGGATGGGCGGGCGCGGGCTCTCCGGCCAGACACTGCCCTCGTTCCACTGATAGCTGCGCTTGACGGTGACGACCTTGGCGAGATCCATGCCCTTCAGGCCCGGGAACTTGCGCGCGGCCTTGATGGCCGCAGCGGTGTCCACCTGCTCACCCGTCATGATGCAGCCGGCCTGAGCGCCGGTCTCGCGCAGGATGCGTGTCAGCCGCCTCGTATCCAGACCTGCGATGGCGACGACGCGTCCGCGCTCCAGGAATTCGCTCAGCGACTCGTTGGCGCGCCAGTTGCTCGCGCGCGGCGGCAGATCGCGGATGACGAGTCCGGCGGGGTAGATCTGCGCGGACTCGAGGTCCTCCGGCGTGCAGCCGGTGTTGCCGATGTGCGGACAGGTGAGTGTGACGATCTGGCGGGCGTATGACGGGTCGGTGAGGATCTCCTGATACCCCGTCAATGCGGTGTTGAAAACGACTTCGCCCGTGGTGTTGCCCTTGGCACCAATCGACTGGCCGCGGAAGATGGTGCCATCCGCGAGCGCCAGTACAGCGGGTTGACTCACTTCAAACTCACCTCGCTCAGCTACCCGCACATATACAAAGCGGGAGGAGTTCTCTCGAACTTCCTCCCGCCCTGCATGGACTAATCCCTACTCGGATTACGCGGAAATTTTACGGTCCAGGGGCCTGGGTGTCCATGGAAAATTCCGGCGCCGCGCAGGCGCAAAACGCCGCACACAATCACCTAAGCTCATGATCCTCATCGACAATATCGCTCATGTCATAGCGACCCGGCGGCTGACCTCGCAGCCAGAGGGCTGCCCGGAGCGCCCCACGCGCGAAGATCGCCCGGTCGCCTGCCCGATGACTCAGGCGCAGCTCCTCCCCGGGACCCGCGAAGAGCACCGTGTGCTCCCCGACGATGTCGCCGCCGCGGACGACTGCCAACCCGATTTCCCCCTGCCGTCGGGGCCCGATCCGCCCGGCGGCGGTTCCCGCGGGCGCTTCCGCGGGCGGCAGGCCCCGCCCCTCACCCGCCGCCCGGGCAAGCGCAAGGGCGGTCCCCGAGGGGGCGTCCCGCTTCATGCGGTGATGCGCCTCTATGATCTCGACGTCGAATTCGGCAGGCAGAGCGCGGGCCGCCTTGCGGACCAGCGCCGTCAGCAGCGCAACGCCGAGGCTGGTGTTGGGCGCGATCAGCAGTGGAATCTCGCCGGCGGCGGCATCGAGCTCCGGCTCCGTCAGCTCGGCCGCGAATCCGGTGGTGCCGATGAGCAGCGGCTTGCGCACGGCGCGGCAGGCGGCGATGCTGGCTCGAGTCGCATCCGCCTGGGAGAAGTCGATCGCGACGTCCGCCGCTGCGAGCGCCGCGGTCAGGTCGCTCGTGACCTCCACGCCGAGAGGCTGCGTGCCCGCGAGCACGCCGGCATCCCGCCCAAGGCTCGCGCTGCGCCCCGAAGCCACCGCGGCCGTGATCCGCACGGCGGCTAGCTCGCTGGCAGCGCGCACCAGCGCGTGGCCCATACGCCCACTGACGCCGATGATGACAACTCGCGCCGGCGCCACGGATCCAACTCTCATGCGCCCGAGAAGAAGCGCTTGACCCCGTCGAGGAATCCCTTCTCGCGCGGCGCGTGACGGTGTCGGTCCTGCTGCAGCGAATCGTGGAGCTGACGGATCAGGTCCCGTTGCTCGGTGGACAGATGCACCGGCGTCTCCACCACGACGCGGCAGAAGAGATCGCCCCGCGAGTTGCCGCGCACCGGCTTCACGCCCTTGTCGCGCAATCGAAAGACGCGTCCCGACTGGGTCTCGGCCGGGATTTTCACCGTCACATCACCGTCGAGCGTCGGCACCTCTACCGCGCCACCGAGGGCGGCAGTCGCGAAGCTGATCGGCACTTCACAGCTCAGATGCTCTCCGTCCCGCTCGAAGATCGCATGCTCGCGCACGTGGACTTCGACGTAGAGATCTCCTGGCGGACCTCCGTTGCGCCCAGCCTCCCCTTCGCCGGTCAGGCGGATACGATCCCCGGTATCGACACCCGCCGGAATCTTCACTGACAGTTGACGGCTGCGGCGCACGCGACCCTGCCCGAGGCAGGTATCGCACGGGTTCTTGACGATGGTGCCCGCGCCACGGCATCGCGGGCAGGTCTGCTGCAGCTGAAAGAAGCCCTGGGAAATGCGCACCTGCCCGGATCCGCCGCAGGTGTCGCACGCCGCCGGCGAGCTGCCCTTGGACGAGCCGGTGCCGTGACAGGTCTCGCACTCGGAGAGCTTCGGTACCTCGATCTCCACCGAGTGGCCGAAGACGGCCTGCGGGAGCTCGAGCTCCATCTCATAACGCAGGTCGGCGCCGCGAAACATCTGCGAGCGACCGCCGCGGCGCGCCGTTCCGAAGATATCGCCGAACACATCACCGAAAATATCGCTGAACGCATCGCCGGGGCCGAAGCCTCCGGGCCGTCCGCGAGCCTGCGCGGCGGCGGCCTCCACGCCAGCATGGCCGTACTGGTCGTACGCGGCCCGTTTCTGCGGGTCGGTGAGCACCTCGCAGGCCTCCTTGGCCTCCTTGAAGCGCTCCTCGGCCTCCTTGTCGTTGGGATTCCGGTCGGGGTGATACTTCATGGCGAGGCGGCGATAAGCCTTCTTGATCTCCGCCTCGGTGGCCGTCCTGGGTAGGTCGAGTACCTTGTAGTAATCAGCCTTTGACATTTATGTAGTGTGTCATAGGTCGCGCGCGACTCGCAGTGCAAAAGCAAGTCAGTAAGCGGCCCAGGGCCGTTCCCTGGGCCGCGAGGCCAAAGCCAGTGAGTCGGCTGGCCGGCAAAAGCGCCGCAGGCGACTTTTGCCCAATCAACTAACTCGCTTTACGGTCTTTGTCTTTTACTTCCTCGAATTCGGCGTCGACCACATCGTCGCGTCCGCTCTGCCCGGAGCTGCCGCCAGCTGACCCGGAGGAACCCTGCTCGCCGCCGGCGGCTGCTTCGGGGCCCGCCTGTCCGGCTGCGTGGGCGCGCTGCGCGATTCCGCCGGATGCCTGCGCAAGCGCCTCGGTCTTCTTCTCGATGATGTTGCGGTCATCGCCCTTGAGCGCGGTGCGCAGATCCGAGATCGCGGATTCGGCCTTGGCACGCTCGGCCGCATCCACCTTGTCGCCGAGGTCCTTGAGGCTCTTCTCGACGGCGTGGATCATGCCGTCCGCCTTGTTTCGGGTCTCGACCAGCTCGCGGAAGCGCTTGTCCTCGGCGGCATGCGCCTCGGCGTCACGCACCATCCGCTTGATCTCGTCCTCGGTGAGTCCGCTCGAGGCCTTGATCACGATCTTCTGCTCACGTCCCGTGGCCTTGTCCTTGGCGGAGACGTTGAGAATGCCGTTGGCGTCGATGTCGAAGGACACTTCGATCTGCGGCATGCCGCGCGGAGCGGACGGAATGTCGCTCAGGTCGAACTTGCCGAGCGACTTGTTGTCGGCCGCACGATCACGCTCGCCCTGCAGGACGTGAATGGTGACGGCTGTCTGACTGTCGTCGGCCGTGGAGAACACCTGCGACGCCTTGGTCGGAATCGTGGTGTTCTTCTCGATCAGCTTGGTCATCACGCCACCGAGCGTCTCGATGCCGAGAGACAGCGGCGTAACGTCGAGGAGCAGAACGTCCTTCACCTCACCCGCAAGCACACCGGCCTGGATGGCCGCGCCGACGGCGACCGCCTCGTCAGGATTGACGTCCTTGCGCGGCTCATGGCCGAAGAAGTCCTTCACGTACTTCTGCACCATGGGCATGCGCGTCTGGCCGCCGACCAGGATGACTTCAGCGATGTCGGTCGCGGCGACGCCGGCGTCCTTGAGCGCGGTGCGGCAGGGCGCGATGGTCTTCTGCACCAGGTCCTCGACCAGCGACTCGAGCTTCGCCCGGGTCAGCTTGATGTTGAGGTGCTTGGGACCCGACGCATCCGCCGTGATGTACGGCAGGTTGATGTCGGTCTGCTGGGTGGAGGAGAGCTCGATCTTGCCCTTCTCGGCCGCCTCCTTCAGGCGCTGCATCGCGAGCGGGTCCCGGCGCACGTCGACACCCGATTCCTTCTGGAACTCGTCGGCCAGGAAATTGATGATCCGCAGATCGAAGTCCTCGCCGCCGAGGAAGGTGTCGCCGTTGGTCGAGAGCACCTCGAACTGGCGCTCGCCATCGACCTCCGCGATCTCGATGATCGAGACGTCGAACGTGCCGCCACCCAGGTCATAAACGGCGATCTTGCGGTCACTGCCCTGCTTGTCGAGGCCATAGGCGAGCGCAGCCGCGGTCGGCTCGTTGATGATGCGCTTGACCTCGAGGCCGGCGATGCGTCCGGCATCCTTGGTGGCCTGGCGCTGGGAATCGTTGAAGTAGGCGGGCACGGTGATCACGGCCTCGGTCACCGCCTCTCCGAGGTAGTCCTCCGCCGTCTTCTTCATCTTCATGAGGATGCGCGCCGAGACCTCCTGCGGGGCCATCTTCTTGCCCTGTACTTCCACCCACGCATCACCGTTGTCGGCGCGTGCGATCTTGTAGGGCACCATCTTGACGTCGCGCTGGACCACCTCGTCGTCGAACTTGCGTCCGATCAGGCGCTTGATGGCGAACAGGGTGTTCTGCGGATTGGTGACCGCCTGACGCTTGGCGGGCTGGCCCACCAGTACCTCGTTGTCCTTCGTGAAGGCAACGATCGATGGGGTGGTACGGTCGCCCTCGCTGTTCTCGATCACGCGGGGCTTGCCGCCCTCCATGATGGCCACGCACGAATTGGTCGTGCCGAGGTCGATGCCGATTACCTTTGCCATGTGTCTACTCCGCCAGAATCTCTTTCAAAAGGGGGATGATATCGATGCACTTTCTGGGTGTGCGCGGCGCCGATTCAAGGCCCCCTGCGCCCTTTCGGGCCTCGGGGGACGGGCCCGCGCCTAAGCCTTGGCCACGATCACGCGCGCCGGGCGGATGACCCGGCCGTTCAGCTCGTAGCCGGTCTGCACCACCTGCAGCACCGTCCCGGGCTTCGCGGTAGCCGATTCCTGCGCCAGCATCGCCTCGTGCCGGCTGGGGTCGAAGGGCTCTCCGACGGGATTGATCGGGGTGACGCCGAGCCGCTCCAGGGCCTTGGCAAGCAGCTGCAGCGTCGCCTCCTGACCCTGCTTCAGGCTGCGGGCGTCGATCTCTGCGTGGTCGGCGCTCTGCACCGCAAGCTCCAGGCTGTCGCGCACGGGCAGGAGCTCGGCGGCAAACTTCTCGAGGCCGTAGCGATTGGCTGCCTCGATGTCGCGCTGCGCGCGCTTACGCACGTTATCGAGCTCCGCCACCGCGCGCAGATACTGATCCCGGTGGCTGCGCGCCCGCTCCTCCGCCTCGGCAAGGGCCTGCTGCAGGCGCTCGAGCTCGGCAAGCGGGGACGCCGATTCCGGCATCCCGGACTCCATCTCCGTACCCATCAAGAAACCTCCGACAAGAGTTCGAAAGCAAATCAATAAGCCGCCCAGGGCCGCTCCCTGGGACGCGGCATGAGATAACGGTTTACCGACGGGAATTCAAGGCGGCACCGAGAAGCTTCGCGGTCATGTCCACGATCGGGATCACCCGCTCGTAGGCCATCCGCGTCGGCCCGATGACGCCGAGCACGCCGACAACCGAGTCCGGCGAGCCGTAGGGTGCCGTCACGACGCTGCAGTCATCGAGGATCTGATACCCGGACTCGTGGCCGATGAAGATCTGCACGCCCTCGGCCCGCAGGCTGTTATCGAGCAGGTGCAGGAAATCGCGCTTCTCGTTGAACGCCTCGAAGAGGCGCCGCAGTTTCTCGACGCTCGAGAGCTCCCCCACCCCCCCCATGAGATTGGTCTCGCCTTTGATGACGTACTCGAGCTGATCGTCGCCGCCGGCGCCGGCCTCGAATACGTGCTGCGCCATGGAGATGGCATCCAGCATGACCTGATTCATGTGGGCGCGGGTCTCGCTGAGCTGACGCAGGATCTCCTGACGCACCTGCGCCAGCGAGCGACCGCGGAACTGCTCGTTGAGGAAGTTGGAGGCGCGCTTGAGCTCATCGGGCGAGTAGTAGCGCTCGAGCTGGATGATGCGGTTCTGCACTTCGCGCTCGCCGTAAACCAGCACGACGAGGACGCGGTTGTCGGACAGACCGACGAACTCGATCTGCGTGATCGAAGCCTCCGCGGCGCGCGGCAACGTCACCACGCCGGCGAGGCGCGTCACGCTGGAAAGCAGTTGCGAGACCGTGGCGATGAGATCCTTCGAGCTCTCGTGCGCCGTCTCGTGGCGGCCCCCGAGCTGGCGGCGGATCTCTGCCGCCGCGACCTCCTCGACCGGCTGCACCTGCAACAGAGTATCGACGAAGAACCGGTATCCCTTGTCCGTCGGGATGCGTCCTGCCGAGGTATGCGGCGATGCGACGAAGCCCAGCTCCTCGAGATCGGCCATCACGTTGCGGATGGTCGCCGAGGAAAGCTGCAGGCCTGAATCCCGCGAGAGAGAGCGGGAGCCGACGGGCTGCCCGTCGCGGATGTAGCTTTCGATGAGCGCCCGCAGCAGGTGTTGCGCCCGCTCGTTGAGCTGCTCGTCGCGGCCTTCTGCTGTCATAAGTGTCAAACCCTACATCGCAAACTATAGACGGCCGAGGCGACCGTCAAGCAAGCCCCCTGCCGTCCTGCTACGATCCCGCGGATGGCCCTCCCTGTCCGCACGTGCGCGCTGGTCGGCAGATTCAAGGACTCGCGCGTCGCGGAGTCCGCGCAGGCCTTGCAGGCGCATCTGGCGGCCCGGCAGATTGAGGTGCTAGTCAGCGACACCGCGGATGCCATGGCGGGCTCGGGGCTGGCCCTGGTGCGCGTGCCCGAGGGCGAGCTCGCGCGCCGCGCCGACCTCATGATCGCGATCGGCGGCGACGGCACCCTGCTCTACGCCGCGGGCCTCGTCGCCCGCCACGGTGTACCGCTTCTCGGCATCAATCGCGGACGGCTCGGGTTCCTGACCGACGTGATGCCCCAGGACATGCTGGGCTGCGTCGACGCCGCGCTCGAGGGCCGGCTCGAGACCGACGAGCGCCCGCTGCTCGCCGCCTGCCTGCGCCAATCGGGCGGCGCGGTCTCGGAAGCGCTCGCGCTCAACGACGTCGTGCTGCAGAAGATGGCGACCGGGCGGATGCTGGACTTCGAGACTCGTGTCGGCGGGCGATATGTCAACACCCACGCCGGCGACGGTATCGTCATAGCGACCGCGACCGGCTCTACCGCGTACGCTCTGTCCTGCGGCGGTCCGATCATCGAGCCCCACCTCGATGCGCTCGTCATGGCACCGATCTGTCCTCATACCCTCTCGGATCGCCCGATAGTGGTGTCCGCGCGCGAGCGGATCGAGATCGAGCTGCTGCAGCGGCCCGACACCCGCGGCCAGGTGACCTGCGACGGCACCATTCTTGGACAGATATCCCCGGGAGACCGGCTGGAGGTGAAGGCCGCCGGCGAGCGAATCAGGCTGCTGCACCCCAGGGGTTACGACTACTTCCGTCTGCTGCGGTCGAAGCTCCACTGGGGCCGCGGCGACGCCGAGCGCTGAGCCACCATGCTCATCCGACTGCAAATCCGCGACTTTGCCATCATCGAGGCCATCGAGCTCGAGCTCTACCCGGGACTCACGGTTCTCACCGGCGAGACCGGCGCCGGCAAATCGATTCTGGTCGATGCCCTGCAGTTGCTGGCGGGCGGCCGGGGTGGACCGGAAATGATCCGCCACGGGGCGGAGCGGGCCGAGATTTCCGCGACCTTCGATGTACGCAGGGCGCCCCCCGGACTGATGCGCTGGCTGGAGGAGCAGTCGATCGAGAGGGGCGACGAGCTCATGGTGCGCCGGGTTCTGTCGGCCGACGGCCGCTCCCGGGCGTACGTCAACGGCCAGCCCATTCCGGTGCTGCTGCTGCGGGAGGCCGGCAGCATTCTCATCGACATCCACGGTCAGCACGAATTCCAGTCGCTCACGCGCGCCGCCGCGCAGCGCGAGCTGCTCGATGAATACGGGCGGCTCGAGCCTCTGACAGGCCAGGTTGGTATCGCCTTTCGCGTCTGGCGCGAGATGCTCGAGCGCACCCTCGAGCTGGAAAGCCGGGCGCGTGATCGCGAAGCGAAGCTCGATCTGCTCAAGTTTCAGGCAGGGGAGCTGCAGGCGCTCCGGTTGGAGGAAGGCGAAGTGGCCCGCCTCACGGAGGAGCGGTCCCGGCTCATGAATCGTGGGCGCCTGGCCGAGGCCGCGCAGATGGCGCTTGCCGTGCTCTACCAGGCCGAGGACAGCAACGCGCATGTCAACGTCAGCCGCGCACTTCAGTCGCTGCGCGCGGCCGCGGCGCTCGACCCGAAGCTCGCGCCCGTAGTAACCCTCGCGGAGGATGCGGCAGTGCAGATCCGCGAGGCGGCGCGCGAGCTCGAGCGCTACGGCGAGGGCCTGGAGCTCGATACCCAGCGGCAGCAGGATGTCGAGCGGCGCCTGGCCGCCATCGAGGAGCTGGCGAGAAAGAACCGCGTGACGCCTCTCGAGCTGCTGCCGCGCGCGGCGCAGCTCAGCGCGGAGCTCGAGGAATTGGAGCGGGCGGAAATCGATCTCGCGGTGCTGCGCAAGGAGCTGTCCACGGCTCTGGACCGCTACCGCGAACAGGCGCAGAAGCTATCAGCGAAGAGAGCCACTGCCGCCACTTCGCTTGCCAAGGACATCACAGCGCGCATGCAGACCCTCGGGATGTCAGGCGGCCGTCTCGAGGTCGATGTCGCACAGAGCCGGACGGCGGAGCCTGCACAACACGGCATCGACGATGTCGAGCTGCGCGTCAGCACCAACCCTGGCCAGCCGCCGCGCGCCCTTGCCAAGATCGCCTCTGGCGGCGAGCTCTCGCGCTTGTCGCTCGCCGTACAGGTCGCCGGCAGCGCGCAAGAAACGCGGAGCATGGTGTTCGATGAAGTCGATTCCGGCATCGGCGGCGCCGTGGCGGAGATCGTCGGGCGCGAGCTGCGAGCCCTCGGCGAGCGCGGTCAGGTGTTGTGCGTGACGCACCTGCCCCAGGTCGCTTCGCAGGGCCATCACCATCTACGCGTCACGAAGGTGACAGACGGCAAGACCACACGCACATCCTTGACGGCTCTATCCGGCGAAGACCGGGTCGACGAGCTCGCCCGCATGCTCGGCGGGGTGGATGTCAGCTCCAAAGCGCGCGAGCACGCGCGCGAGATGCTTCAGGTGGCAGGTAAGCGCTTGGGCGGGCGCCGGTAGGGGCAGTGGGTCTTGCGGCAGTTACCGTAGAGGATCAGGGAATGATCACGGATGGTGAAACCCAACCGCTGCGCGACGGCCGTCTGGCGCTCTTCTATTCCGGAATCCATGAACTCTTCGACGCGGCCGCAGTCCAGGCAGACGATATGATCGTGATGCGTGCCCTGATTGAGCTCGAAGACGGCCATCCCGTCCTCGAAGTGATGCCGGGTCACCAGGCCCGCGGCCTCGAACTGCGTCAGCACCCGATAGACGGTGGCGAGCCCGATGTCCTCGTTGGAGTCGAGCAGGGTGCGGTAGATGTCCTCGGCTGACAGATGCCGCGTCGCACCGCCCTCGAGGATCTCGAGGATCTTCAGGCGAGGCAGCGTCACCTTCAGGCCCGCTTTACGAAGGTCCTTGCCTTCCACCGCGTCATCTCCGGCAAATCGGGCCGCGCGTCGGATGAGCCGCGGCGGATTCGCGATCAGGTATCATCGGCGCCCATTATTGCGCATTTTCCCTTGCGACGGACTTACATGCGACGTGAACCCCTGAATTTCCCTTTTCGCCCGCCGGCGCGTCCGCGCCTGCTAGTCCTCGCCGCGCTCGGCTTGCTGCTTGGGCTGACGGGCTGCGTGTACCGTATGGACATTCAGCAGGGGAACTACCTAGACGGCAAGACCGTGAGCCAGCTGAAGGTGGGCATGACCCGCAGCCAGGTGCGCTACCTCCTCGGCACGCCGATGGTGCAGGACGTCTTCAACACGGACCGCTGGGACTACATCTATTACTACAAGCGCGGCTACGTCCGCCGGCCGATCGAGAGCCGGGTGATCGTCTACTTCACCGGGGACAAGGTGCAGCGTCTCGCGCTCTACAACGTGCCGAAGGGCCGCCCGGTCGGACCCGGTCGCCAGGCTCCGATTACCAAATTCTCTATTTTCTAGCTCTCGCGCGGCGGCGTTGGCGGGGGTCGTTGGGCAGCGGGCGGTAGAGCTCGATGCGGTCGCCGTCGGCGGGGAGGTCGGCACGGCTGCGCGCCTCACCGAAAATACCGACGGGAGCACTGTCCCACGGGACGTCGACCTCCGGCGCCTGGCGGCGGGCGGCCTCGATCGCCTCGGCGATGCTGGCTTCGGCCGGCAATGCGACACGCCAAAGGTATTGGCGCGCGCTATCGCCGTAGGCCACCTCGCAATGCTTGTCAGCCACGGCTGCGGGCTACGAATGCTTCCACGAGCGAGCCGATCGTCTCGGCGAATTTGTGCTCGAACATCATGGCCGACAGAGTGTTCTTGAAGGCGAAGCGCATGGTGAGCTCCACGCGGCAGCCGTCGGAGCCGATGGGAGTGAGCAGCCACTGACCCTCGAGGGTCTTGAACGGACCGTTCACCAGGTGCATCACAATTCGCTTGTCGGGCTCGAGCTCGTTGCGGGTGGTGAACTCACCGTGCAGCGGCCCCTGCTTGACGCCGAGCGTCGCCACGATCTCGCGGTCGGTCCGGGACTCCACGCGCGCGTGGGTGCACCACGGCAGGAAACGCGGGTAGCTGTCGATGTCGTTGATGAGCGCGAACAGGCGGCTCGGCGGCTGGGCGACGAGCGCCGAGCGCTTGATTTCTCGCATGGACGCGATTGTCCCAATATCACCGCCCCGCCGACAAGCTTCCCCCTACAATGGCGCCCCGAGCCCGATTACCCGCTTTATCCACAGCCCCGATCATGCCCTCAAAGGCCGAAACTGCCCCCCGCCTCATCGCCGAGAACCGCAAGGCGCGCTTCGAGTACTTCATCGAGGAGCGTTACGAGGCCGGGCTCGTGCTGCAGGGCTGGGAGGTGAAAGCCATGCGTGCGGGACGCGCCCAGCTCGCGGAAGCTTACGTCTATCTGCGCGGCGGCGAGGCTTTCATGATCGGCGCGCACATCTCGCCGCTACCCTCCACGTCCAGCCATGTCGTCGCGGACCCCGTGCGCACGCGCAAACTCCTACTGCGCCATAGCGAGCTGAGCGGCCTCGTCGGCGCGGTCGAGCGCAAGGGTTATACGCTGGTACCCCTGGAGCTCTACTGGAAGGACGGGCGCGCCAAGCTCCAGGTCGGTCTCGCCAAAGGCAAGAAGCAACACGACAAGCGCGCCGTGGAGAAGGACCGCGACTGGCAGCGCGACAAAGCCCGGCTGCTCAAACGCGGCTAGAGGTGCCGATCAACTAAGGTAAGTTGAAGCCGCTCACGCTCACCGGCGAGGTTGCCGTGGGCGACAGGTTCGGATTCTTCAGCGCGTAGACCAGGTTGACCGTCGTCACGGAGTCGGTGTGCCGGGCGCTGCCTGGCGGCGGATTGGTGTTATTCACCAGCTGCATGCCCACCGCCAATGACAGCGACGCATCGACTTGGAGCGTCAGCGCGAGGTTATCGGTCGTCGTCGTGTCGCTGGTGCCATATTGCACCAGCAGCGTGTTGGTCAGTTTGGTCAGGCGAGTGATCGCGTGCGAGTAATTCAAGCCCGCCTGCAACACCGCTTCGCGCTCCAAAGTCCCAGGCAGGCGATCGCGCTCGATGACGTTGCCGACGGGACCCGTCGTCAGAGTTTCCGGGTTCTCGATGCGATATCCCACGCCGAGCTCACCGGCGATCTGCGTAGCGGGCGTCTGCACGAAGTTGAAGCCGCCACCGGTCGCGACGCTGTCCTGGTATTGGAAACCGGTGAAGAGGTTGCGATCCCAACGAGCGGTCGAGAACCAGAAGGTACGCTTGCTCAGCGCCAGATCCGCCTGCAGATTGGCGTTCGTGTCCTGCTGCGTGCTGTAGTCACCGGTGCTGGCGTATAGCGCCGCGAGACCACCGCTCACCGTCCATCGGCCCATCACGTGCGCCGCGTTGACGCTGGCATTGCCGCTTTTCGTGGTCGAACTGCCGCTGGTCACGATGAGTCCGAGCTGCGCCGCCGCGGCCCAGGTGCCAGCGGGAACCGGCGGTGACGCGGCTGCGCATGAGCATGACGACCCCGCGTCCGCAGCGTGGGCGAGACCGTGAACCGTCAGCGCGACAGCCACGGCCGCAATGCTCTTTTTCACCATAGTGTGCGACTCCCAGAACGACCCGACCGTGCGCCCCGTGGTGCCGGGTAGCGCATGAAAGGCGCGCGACCTTACCGGAAAGCGTGCGCGGTGGGAACTGCCGCAAATCGGCGACGAGCGGCTGGCTCGAGCGCAGTCCCGGCGGGGAACTCTGTATGCCCGGCGGCCGTCTTCGGGTATCCTATCGATACCTTTGGGGGCGACCGGCTTCGACGTGGGTTGCGAACCTTCTAGGGGCGTACCGAGGCGCAGTGCCCTCGTAAATCTCGCTGCAATCTCATAGTTGCCAACGACGACAACTACGCTCTAGCTGCCTAAACGCAGCTGACCTCTGACCGGCTCGTGCCTGTGCGACCGAATCAGGGGACGCGTTCACAGGACCGCGATCCGCGCGTGCGACGGGCCGGATCGTTAAGAGTTACCGTCCGCTGGCGCGGCGTCTTCCCTGCCCCTCGGGTAGCGCAGCGTGAGAACCAAAGAGTGGCTACGTACGTAGATCCTGAAGTCTAGGACTTGCGGACGGGGGTTCGATCAAAGGGTCGCGCCGATCCGAGAGGGTCGGCTGAGAACGGAGCTCACATCGGCGAAACCTGACGGCACTCTCTTCGGAGGGTGGCATGGCAACGCCGAGGGGTAGGAAGAGGGCCAACCTCAGGCCTGCCCTGTAGAGACTCATAGGCTCGCCGCGGACTCGGTGTCCTGGGTGAGTACTAGGATTCCGCTGGTACAGCGGGATAAGACGCTCCGCATCCGAGCCGTGCAGCGGCGCGGATGAAGGCATAGTCCAGGCCACCGCGAAAGCGGTGGAAGTACTGTCCCCCCGCCTCCACCAATGGTCATCGCACTCCCGGCCGAAAGGCCGGGAGCGTGATGTATTGCTCGCGAAATAACCCAATTATCGACGCTGTGTTGCCATTCTGCGTCGGTGTTGTAATACCTACAGCGGACCATCTTCTGTCCCCGCCGGAACCAACCGTGGCGGTCGTTCATTGAACGGAGACGATGACGACCGAGGAATCCGAGCCGCTGTCAAAGCGCGCGCGGGCTGGCCGTGAGGACGATGGCGGGCTCACCGGTGCGCGTACTCTGGTATCACTAGCGGAGCTGCGCGGCGCCGTGGATGCGTGCCGCCGCTGCACACTCTGGAAAGCGACGACGCAAGGAGTGCCCGGGGAAGGCCTGGCGCCTTCGCGCCTCATGCTGGTCGGCGAGGCGCCCGGGGACTCCGAAGATCTGCAGGGCCATCCGTTCATCGGACCTGCCGGGGCAATTCTCGATCGGGCGCTGCAGGACGCAGGGCTCGGCCGCGACTCCGTCTACATCACCAACGCGGTCAAGCATTTCAAGTTCGAGCCGCGCGGTAAGCGGCGCCTGCACATCAAGCCGAGCGCGAGTGAGATCGAGGCCTGCCATTGGTGGCTCGATGAGGAATTGCGCCTGGTTGCGCCGAAGCTGGTGATGGCGCTCGGCGGCACCGCGGCCCGTGCGCTCCTCGGTCACCCCGTGATTGTTTCGCAGCTTCGCGGCTCACCCACCAGGCTTTCAGCAACGGCGCATCTCTGGGTGACCATTCATCCGTCCTTCCTGCTCCGCATCCCGGACGATGCGCAGCGGCGCAGCGAATACGCGCGGTTCGTGAAGGAGCTGAAGGACGCGCTCGCCTGGATCGACAAACATTGACCGTCAGGTCTTCTCGAGTCCGTCGAGAGAAGTCAACGCGCCGTAAAGGTCCGGGCGCCGGTCGCGAAAGACGAACCAGTTGTCACGCAGGGCTCTGGTCTCCTCGAGGTCGAACGCGGCCGTCAGCACCGCATCCCCTTCCTCCGGAGCCTCCGCGACTTTCGCGCCCAGCGCATCAGTGATGAACGACGAGCCGTAGAAGCGGATGTAGAGCCCGCCGGGATCCTGCAGCGAGCGCTCGAGACCGTAGCGATTCGAGGCGAGAAGCGGCATCAGATTGGCGGCGGCGTGACCCTGTTGGGTGCGCTGCCAGTGCTCGCGGGAATTCACCGGTAACGCGGGCGGCGGCTCCGTGCCGATGGCCGTCGGATAGAGCAGAACCTCCGCACCGGCAAGCGCCATGGCGCGCGCGGCTTCGGGAAACCACTGATCCCAACAGATACCGACTCCGATGCGCGCGAACCGGGTCTGCCAGACCTTGAAGCCGGTGTCGCCGGGACTGAAGTAATTCTTCTCCTGGTATCCCGGCCCGTTGGGAATGTGAGACTTGCGGTAGACGCCGAGCCGCGAGCCGTCCGCATCGAGGATGGCGATTGAGTTGAAATAGGCGGGCCCGGCCCGCTCGAAGAAGCTGACGGGCAGGACCACAGCGAGCTCGCGGGCCAACGCGCTGAAATGCTTGACCGCGGGATTGTCATCGACGGTGCGCGCGAGCTTCAGATGACGCGCATCCTGCTCGATGCAGAAGTACGGCGTCTCGAAGAGCTCCGGCAGCAGGATGATCTGCGCCCCACGCGCCGCGGCTTCCCGCACCAGTTGCTCGGCTTTCGCGATATTCGCGGCGCCGTCCCAGCCGCACGCCATCTGCACCGCGGCCAGCGTGACCGGGCGCGGCGAGTGGCGGAGATGCTCAGGTTGCTTCGACATCGGGCTTCGCTCCCCTTCTCCCGCGCTCGGCCGCGGAGCGGCGGACTTGCTCCGTGACGCGCATGGCGGTCTCCAACGCCATCAGGCCAGCCTCGCCGGTTACCACGGGAGCGCGGCCGTCGCGGATGCACGTCAGGAAGGAATCGATCTCGGCTTTCAGCGCATCACCCTGATCCAAACTCTGCTCCTCGATAGTGACCGGCAGCGGTCCGGCCGGCTCTCCGGCGCCACGCTTGCGGATCAGCGTCAGAATCTTCTGCTGCAGATCCAAGGAAAGGTAGGCGTCGTCCTCGAAGATGCGCATCTTGCGCTCAGTTTTCAAGCTGACGCGGCTGGCCGTCGCATTGACGACGCAGCCGTTGGTGAAGGTGATGCGCGCGTTTGCGATGTCGATGTCGTCCGAGAACACGGGCGTGCCGACCGCATCGATTGTCTTTACGGGCGCCCCGACGATCGTCTGGACGATGTCGATGTCATGGATCATTAGGTCCAGAACGACATTCACATCGGTGCCCCGCTCGCGATACGGAGCCAGACGATGGCACTCGACGAAGCGCGGTGCCCGCAGGTGGGGCTCCGCCGCCAGGATCGCCGAATTGAACCGCTCGAGGTGGCCCACCTGCAATATCCGGCCGCGGCGCGCCGCAATCGCGATCAGCTCCCGGGCTTCCTCGAGGGTCTCGGTGATCGGCTTCTCGACCAGCACGTGCGCGCCCGACTCCAGGAAGTCGCGCGCGATCGCAAAATGCGCCGGGGTCGGCGTGACTACGCTGACCGCGTCGACCGCTCCGAGAAGCTCCCGATAATCGGCAAGCGGCCGGGTCCCCACCTCGGCCGCGACGGCTTCACGGGCCTCCTGTCGGGCGTCGACGACACCCACCAGGTCACATTGCGCTGCCTGAGCGTATTTCTGCGCATGGAACCGCCCCAGGTAGCCGACGCCAATGACCGCTGCTCTGATCTTCTGCATAGCCTCTCATTATGGCCTGGGACACGGGCCGATCGGCTACACTGCCCTCATGACGGAGCGTTCCGGCAGCGCTGAGCCCCTCGCCCAGGCGCAAGCCTTCAGCCTCGAGACCCGCACGCGGCGGGAGATGGCGCTTTACGGGGGTGCGCTCGCATTCGGCCTGCTGGTGATCCCCCTCCTCATCTGGATCGTAGGACACCGGGCCCTCGGGCCCTATACCCGCGGCGACGACCCCCACGGGATGGGTCCCCTGGCCCTCTATGGGGACTATTTCGCGGGCCTGGCACACGGCTGGCTGGGATACTGGGCCGTCGCGCTCGGCCCGGCAGCGCTGCTCCTGCTGGGCAGGCTCTGGCTCGCCATGCTGCGCCGGCTGCCCCGCGACTGAAGATGACCGCTACCCCTTGAAACCCTATGGAATCGTCCTAGAAACCGTAGATGCCCTAGGAAAGCTGCAGATGCCAAAGATCTTTCGCCGTCCGCTCGGATGGCTAGCCCTCACCCTTCTCTCGGCCCTCGTGCTCGCCTGCACGGATGCCGCATTGCGCGCCCCGGCCAGGGCCGCCTCCATCCTGCCGCCGGGGGCATTGGCCCCGACCGAAGATCAGCGCGAGATCGCGCGCAAGATCGGCCGCATCCTGGAAGAGACCCACTACAGCCGCGAGGTCATCGACGACAGCTTCTCGCGGCAGGTGTACCACCAATACCTGGAGGGGCTCGACCCCGAGCACTGCTATTTCCTCGCGAGCGACGTCCAGGAGTTCTCGGTCTACCAGGGCAAGTTCGACGACATGATCCACAGCGGGGACGTCGACCCCGGATTCCTCATCTTCGACCGTTTCAAGCAGCGCAACCGCGAGCGGATGCAATACTCGATCGGCCTGTTGCAATCGCAGCCCGACTGGAATACGACCGCGACCTACGACTTCG
This sequence comes from uncultured Pseudomonadota bacterium, assembly GCA_963812925.1. Lineage (GTDB taxonomy): Bacteria > Pseudomonadota > Gammaproteobacteria > Steroidobacterales > Steroidobacteraceae > 13-2-20CM-66-19. The sequence continues at coordinate 135,335 of CAWEXF010000021.1, forward strand.
ACCGCGACCATGCGCCCTGGCCCACCACCGAGGCTGAGATGGACCAGCTGTGGAAAAAGCGGGTGACCAACGACGTGGTGGCGCTGATGCTCGCCGGCAAGACGTGGCAGCAGGCAACCGACATCCTGCGCAAGCGCTATCAAACCGTGATCCAGCGCGTGGATCAGGTCAAGTCCGAGGACGTGTTCGAGGACCTGATGAACGCTTACGCGCGCACCTACGATCCGCACACGACCTACTTCTCGCCGGTCAACTCCGAGGAGTACCGCATTCAGATGAGCCTCAACTACGAGGGCATAGGCGCCTCGCTGCAGCTCCTCGACAACTACGTCACCGTAATGAACGTCATCGCGGGAGGTCCCGCGGCTGTGTCCGGCAACTTGAAAGCGAATGACCGCATCACCGGCGTCGGCCAAGGCCCCGCGGGGCCGTTGACCGATGTCGAGGGATGGCGTCTCGATGACGTCGTGCAACTCATTCGCGGCAAAGCGGGTACCGCCGTGCGGCTGCAGGTACTGCCTGCAGGCGCGGCGCCGGGCTCCAAGGAGAAAGTTCTCGAGTTCGTTCGCAACAAAGTGACGCTGAAGAATCAGGAAGCGCAGAGCCAGCTCAAGACCGTCACCGATCACGGCCGCACCTACAAGATCGGCATCATCACGGTGCCGAGCTTCTATGAGGATATCGCCGCCGAGAACGCCGGCGACCCGAACTACCGCAGCACCACCCGCGACGTCCTGCGGCTGCTCGAGAAGCTGGAGGACCAGCACATCGACGGGCTGGTGCTCGACCTGCGCGACAACGGCGGCGGCTACCTGCCGGAGGCGACCGCCCTCACGGGTCTCTTCATCCCACACGGCCCGGTCGTGCAGCTGCGCGATCGCAACGGCAGCATCGAGGTACTCGACGATCCGGAGGAGGGCCCTGCCTACACCGGGCCGCTCGCCGTGCTGGTGAATCGCTTCAGTGCCTCGGCGTCGGAGATCTTCGCGGGCGCCATCCAGGATTACCACCGCGGCGCGATCATCGGCCAGAACACTTTCGGCAAGGGCACGGTGCAGAACCTCGTGCCGCTCGATCGCTGGAGCGACGAGCCGGTCGACGGGCAGCTCACCGTCACCATCGGGAAGTTCTACCGCGTTACCGGCGAGAGCACCCAACACCGCGGCGTCGTGCCTGACGTGGTGCTGCCCTCACCCATCGATCCGAAGGAGGTCGGCGAGGCCGATCAGCCCGATTCCCTGCCGTGGGACCGCATCTCCGGCGTGCCGTTCAAGACCAGCACGGGAATGTCAGCCGTGCCGTCCGTCGCGCAACTCGAGAGCGACGAGACCGCGCGTACCGCCCATGATCCCAACTATCAATGGCTGGCCGCCGATATCGACTCCATCAATGCCGAGCGTACGGAGCACACGGTGTCGCTGAATCTCACGGCGCGGCGCGAGGAGCGCACTCGTGACGACAAGATGCTGCTGGCCCTCGACAACAAGCGCCGCGCCACACTCGGACTGCTGCCGCCGCTCACCAACGTGGATCAGATCGACAAGGGCAAGGACAAGATCCCGGACGTGATCATGGATCAGGCGGCGGATATCATGGCCGACATGATCGCGCTCGACCGCTCCGGCCTGCCCATCGAGAAGACCGCAAGCATGAGCATCCCAAAATCATGAATTGGCGGTCCAGGGCCCGCCCTGGACCGCGGGATCCCAATCAACGAAGCAGGACGCGGTAGAGATCCCAGGTGTCCTCGGCGAGGACGTTGGGCATGCGCGCGGCGGCAAGACCGGCCGGCGCGGCTCCCAGCGCATCGCCCTCGGAGAACGCCAGCGACTCCGCCGTCGGCGCCGCGTCCGTTGCCGCCCGATAACGCGCCACCTGCTGCAGACGCTCCGATCTCTGTTTGACTTCCTGGGCCAGGCTGGCGCGGCCCCGCAGCAGATCGTCGGCGCGCTCGATCTGTTTCATCAGCGCCTCGCACTCGGGGCGTGAGCCGTATTCGTCGGTGGCCTCGCGATGGCGAGTCGCCTCGCGCGCCTGCATGACGAGCTGGGTGCTGGCGAGCCGCAGACAGAGCACCTCGGCATAGGCGATCGCCGCGATGTTGATGGCACGGCGCGCCTCGAGAGAAAGCCCCGGGAACTCGGGTACCGGCTCGCCGGCGACCTGCTCTGCCTCTTCACGCGCAGCGCCCAAGGCAACGTCGGCCGCAGCCACCGCGGCGCGCGCCTGCGAGATCGTCTGCTCGAGAGCGCGGCGCTTGAAGTAGTGCCAGAACCGCCGCAGCCGGCCGCGCTGGCCCTCGAGATCGGCGACCCGCGCCGCCTCCGCCGCCGCGAGCTGCTCGGCGCCGCGCAGCCGTTGTTCGACGCCCTGGCGCTTGGCGAACACGCGCCGATTGTGCTCGGCGAGGTGTTGGCGCCGCTCGCGCTCGTCCTGTTGCGCGACCAGCTCCGCGACGAACCTCTCGATGAGCTCGTGCCCCGTCTGCCAGAGCCGCCGCAGCTGATAGAACACGAGCGCCGGAAACGCCGTCTCGGAAAATCCGAGGCGTACCTCGAGCGCGCTCAGCATCTCCTGCACGCGCTGCGTGGCGCCTTCCTGCTGCTTGATGCGGTCCTTCAGGCGATAGATCTCCTCCTGCAGCTCGCCGTACGCCTTCTTCAGCTCCGCGCGGTTGCGGAACAGGGCGAGCACGCGATGGTCTTCCTCCGCGGGGTCCTCGCGGCGGAAATTGACCTTCAGGAAGCCGAGCTGTCGAAGCGCCATCATGAGACGTACGGCGGCGGCCCGCCGGTTCTCATTCGGCGGCGGTGAGCCTGGTAGCCGTTGAGAAGCGATGCCCCCGCTCCGCGCAGTATTCCAGCCACTTGTTTAACATCATGTTACGCGCCCAGCGCTGATCCAGTTCACGCTCCACGAGCGTGCGCAGCGTCCTGAGAACGGGTTGGCTGTGGACTGCGGCCCATTCCTGGGCCTCGACGAGATGGGCGTCATGGTAGATGCACAGCCGCATATCGGGGTAGGCGACGGCACCGCTGGCTTCCGGCAGGACGTAGGTCAACTGCGCGATGCTGGTGTAGGGCGAGCGGCCGGTGACGCTGAGAAGGAGATCACAATCGCCGGCCACCTGCGAGCGGTGCCGGCCTTCCAAACGCTGCAAATCCCCCGCGAGCCACCCGAGGCGGATGAAATTGCTCTCGTAAAGGCTCATCAGCGCGACGAAGCTGCGGGGCCGCGCGCGCCAGGAGACTCGTGTCAGGGTGTCATCTAGCATCGCCCCGACTATAACGTACGTCGGTTACACTTCAAGCAGTGCGAGGGTGGATTTTTCGACGGGTGTCCCGGAACTTTTCGTCATGCCGTGGCACGCCGCGGACGGCCGGCTACGCCTTGCAAGTTCCATGCTTGATCGCGGCTATTTTCCACCTATGGCCGTAGCCGCCGCTCGATACCCGTGGTGTTGAGAATGCGGCTGGCGATCTCCTCGATCGAGCACTCCGTGGTGTCGAGCGTCGGGATCCGCAGACGCGCGATCAGCGCCTCGGCGGCGCGCAACTCATAGCTCACCTGCTGCTGGGAAGCATAACGGCTTTGCGGCCGACGCTCGTTGCGGATCTGTTGCAGGCGCTCGGGCTTTATGGTCAGGGCATAAAGCTTGCGACGGTGCGGTTCGAGCCGGGCGGGTAGCTGTCCGGACTCGAGGTCGTCCTCGGTAAGAGGGTAATTGGCCGCGAACACGCCGTATTGCAGCGCCAGATAGAGGCAGGTCGGAGTCTTCCCCGAGCGTGAGACGCCGAGGAGTATGACATCGGCATGCGTATAATCGCCGCCGGTACCGTCATCGTTCGCCAACGCGAAGTTGGTAGCATTGATGCGCGCCGTGTAGGCGCTTAGATCCGCTATGCCGTGCGCGCGGCCCGCCCGATGGGTGGAGCGAGTGTTGAGCTCCCGCTCCAGAGGTCCGACGAAGGCGGCGAAGAAGTCGAGAAAGAGGCCGTTGGCGCGCATCACCACGTCGCGCAGCTCATCCTGCACCAGGGTGCTGAAGATGATCGGCCGGAGCCCCTCCTCCTCCGCGGCGCGGTCGATCCGGCGTACCGCCTCCTCCGCCTTGTCAAGGGTCGACACAAATGGCAAAGTCAGGGGTCGAAACTGCAGCCCTTCGAACTGGGTCATTAGGCTGTGACCCAGCGTTTCCGCGGTCACACCCGTCTGGTCCGAAACGAAGAATACGGTTCGACGGCTCATGGTGTGCGGCCCGATCGCGTATCATCCAACGAGTTTGCGTATCGACTCATGTCGGCCCCGAATCATGAAGCGTCACGAGCGCGCAGCTCAGACACAGGGATGTGCCCCGCCGCCGCAGGTGGCGGAGCATTGAGCAAAAACCACGCTTTTTGCTCAATGCAGCGCTGGGCCGGGCAGGAGCCCGGATCCAGCGCCATATACTAGCCGGAGTTCCCTTGAACGAATACGTCATTCCCTTCGAGCGGTTAGGAATGGGAGACCTTGACCGCGTGGGCGGCAAGAACGCCTCGCTCGGCGAGATGATCGGCTCGCTCGCCAAGCTCGGCGTGACCGTCCCAGGGGGCTTCGCCACCACCGCGCATGCCTTCAGGGAATTCCTCGAGCAGGACGGCCTGGGCGGCCGTATCCGCGCGGAGCTCGCCTCGCTGGACGTCGACGATGTGACGCGCCTGGCCGCCGCCGGCGCCCGTATCCGCCAGTGGGTGCTCGCAACACCCTTCCCTCCGGCCCTGCAACAGGCGGTCAAGGACGAGCTGCGGCGAATGAGCGGCGGGGCGGAGATCGCCGTGGCAGTGCGGTCCTCGGCGACCGCGGAGGACTTGCCGGACGCTTCCTTCGCCGGACAGCAGGAAACCTTCCTCAACGTCCGCGGCGAAGCGCGGGTGCTGGAGTCGATGCACGAAGTATTCGCGTCCCTCTTCAACGACAGGGCCATTTCCTACCGCGTCCACCAGGGATTCGACCACGGCACGGTAGCGCTATCGGCGGGCGTGCAACACATGGTGCGCAGCGATCTCGGCGCCAGCGGTGTCATGTTCACGCTCGACACCGACTCCGGCTTCCGCGACGTCGTCTTCATAACCGCATCGTACGGTCTCGGCGAGACGGTGGTGCAGGGTGCGGTCAATCCCGACGAGTTCTACGTCTACAAGCCTGCGCTCCGGGCCGGCAAGCATGCGGTGCTGCGCCGCAACCTCGGTGCCAAGGCGATCAAGATGGTCTATGCCCCGCCCGGGTCGGCCGAGCGTGTGCAGACCGTCGCGGTGCCGGAGGCGGACCGCAAGCGCTTCTGCCTGGCGGACGAGGATCTCACCGCTCTCGCCCGCCAGGCGCTCGTCATCGAAGAGCACTACCGCCAGCCGATGGACATCGAATGGGGCAAGGACGGCGCCACGGGCAAGATCTTCATCTTGCAGGCCCGCCCGGAGACCGTACAGAGCCGCGCCGGACGCACGATCCAACGCTTCCACCTGAAATCGCGCTCGCGGGTTCTGGCCACCGGCCGCAGCATCGGCCAGCGCATCGGTTCCGGGCCCGCGCGCATCATCCGGGACGTCGCCGAGATGGCGCGCGTCCAGGCGGGCGATGTGTTGGTTGCCGACATGACCGACCCGGACTGGGAGCCGGTCATGAAGCGCGCGGCGGCCATCGTGACCAACCGCGGCGGTCGCACCTGTCACGCTGCCATCATCGCGCGCGAGCTCGGCATCCCTGCCGTGGTCGGCTGCGGCGATGCTACGCAGCGTGTCAGCGAGGGCCAGGAGGTCACCGTCTCCTGCGCCGAGGGCGACACCGGTTACGTCTATACGGGCCTGCTCGAATACGAGCGCAAGCAGATCGAGCTCGACTCGCTGCCGAAGATCGCCGTGAAGATCATGATGAACGTCGGCAACCCCGATCGGGCGTTCGACTTCGCGGCGATTCCCAACCGCGGCGTCGGGCTGGCGCGCCTCGAGTTCATAGTCAACCGCATGATCGGCGTGCATCCGCGCGCGCTCCTCGAGTACGAGCGCCTGGACGATGAGCTGAAAGCGCAGATCCAGAGCCAGATGGCCGGTTATGCCGACCCGATTTCCTTCTATGTGGAGAAGCTGGCGGAGGGTATAGCGCAGATCGCCGCGGCGTTCGCGCCGGAGCCGGTGATCGTGCGGCTGTCGGACTTCAAGTCCAACGAGTACGCCAACCTCATCGGCGGCGGGCGCTACGAGCCGGAGGAAGAGAATCCGATGCTCGGCTTCCGTGGCGCCTCGCGCTATGTCGACGAGAACTTCCGCCCCTGCTTCGAGCTCGAATGCCGCGCCTTGAAGCGCGTACGCAACCTGATGGGCCTCACCAACGTGCAGGTGATGGTTCCATTCGTGCGCACCGTCAAGGAGGCGAAGAAGGTGACGGAGTTATTGGCCATGAACGGCCTCGGCCGCGGCGAGAACGGCCTCAAGGTCATCATGATGTGCGAGCTGCCGACCAACGCGCTGCTCGCGGACGAGTATCTCGAGCACTTCGACGGCATGTCGATCGGCTCCAACGACCTGACCCAACTCACTCTCGGTCTCGATCGGGACTCCGCCATCGTGGCCCAGCACTTCGACGAGCGTGACGAGGCGGTCAAGCGCCTGCTCGCCATGGCCATTGCCGCCTGCCGCAGGCGCGGCAAGTATGTCGGCATCTGTGGTCAGGGTCCCTCGGACCATCCCGACCTCGCGCGCTGGCTGGCCGATCAGGGCATCGAGAGCATGTCCCTGAATCCGGATACGGTCGTCGAGACGTGGATGTTCCTGGCTGGCGAGTCGGAAAAAATTACGAGCCAGTGACGCCCGCATAAGCCGGGGCGAAGAGCCGCCGCCGGTAATAGCGCAGCTCCTCGATCGACTCGCGGATGTCCGCCAGCGCCAGGTGCGAGCTCTGCTTGGCAAAGCCGCCCGCGATCTCCGGCGCCCACCGCCGCGCCAGCTCCTTCAGGGTGCTGACATCGAGGTTGCGGTAGTGGAAGAACTTCTCGAGCTGCGGCATCTGGCGGGCGAGGAACCGCCGATCCTGGCAGATGCCGTTGCCGCACATGGGCGAGGCGCCTGGCGCCACCAGCGTGGACAGGAACTCGAGAGTGCGCGCTTCGGCCTGGTGCGCACTGATACGGCTGGCGCGCACGCGCACCAGCAGGCCCGAGGAGCCGTGCTGCCGCTGGTTCCAGTCGTCCATGCGCGCCAGCGCCTCGTCCGGCTGGTGAATCGCCATGACCGGCCCTTCAGCCAGGACGTTGAGCTCCTTATCAGTGACGATCGTGGCGATCTCGATGATAGAGTCCGTGTCGGGCTTCAAGCCCGTCATCTCGAGATCGATCCAGATCAAATTGTCGGCGCTCGGCATACCGTGAGTGTAGCAACCTTCGACGCGCGCGTGATCGCCGCTTTCGGCCGGCACCTGCTGGTGCAGGACGCTTCCGGCCGCACGGTCAAGGCCCGCCCCTTTGGACGGGACCTCGGAGCCGTCTGCGGCGACAACGTCCGCTGCCGCGATGACCCTCACCACGGAGAGGTGCACGCGATCGAGGTGCTGCCGCGGCGAACGGCGCTTTACCGGTCGAACGCGCGTGGCGGCGTCGAGGCAGTTCTCGCCAACCTCAGCCTGCTGTTGGTCGTCATCGCGCCAATGCCGCCGCCCGATCCTTTCGTGGCCGACCGGTACCTCGCCGCCGCAGAGTCAGCCGGTGTGACCGCAACGCCCGTGCTCAACAAAGCAGAACTGGGCATCGACGCTGCGGTACGGACGCAACTCGACGTCTACACGGCGGCAGGTTACGCCTGCATGACGGTCTCGGCCACCACGGGCGACGGTGTCGACGCGTTGCTGTCGGCATGCGCCGGGCACATCGCGGCTCTGGTCGGACAATCGGGTGTCGGAAAGTCATCGCTCGTGCGCCGTCTCGCGCCCGATGTCGAAGTCGAGATCGGTGGACTGATGCGCGAAGAGGAAGGACGCCATACCACCACCGTGTCGCGACTCTACGAGCTGCCGGGCGGGGGCAAGCTGATCGATTCCCCGGGCGTACGCGACTTCGCGCCCGCCGTGGATCATCTCGATCCGCGCACCATGGGGTTTCGCGAGGTGGCGCGCCTCGCCCCAGGCTGTCGGTTCAACGACTGCCGGCACATGCGCGAGCCGGCATGCGCCGTGCGACAGGGCGTCGAGTCGGGATCGATGGACGCCAGGCGCTACGAGAGCTACCGGCGCCTGCGGCGGCTCGCCGAAGACCTGACAGCGGTTCGCGGGCCGAAACAGAGACGTTGAGTCAGGCGACGGTTTGACGGCCGGCGAGCGCGTGCGCCAGCGTGCCGCCGTCGACGTACTCGAGCTCGCCGCCGATCGGCACGCCATGCGCGATCCGGCTCGCGAGCAGCCCGCGGCGAGCGGCAAGCTCCGCGAGAAAGTGCGCCGTGGCCTCGCCCTCGACGGTGGGATTGGTGGCCAGGATCAACTCACGCACCGTACCTTCCTCGAGGATGGCCTCCAGCTCGCGGATGCCGAGCTGCTCCGGGCCGACGCCATCGAGCGGCGACAGGTGTCCCATGAGAACGAAGTAGCGTCCCCGGTAGCTGCCCGACTGCTCGATGGCGACGACGTCAGCCGGGGATTCGACCGCGCACAGGAGTGACCCCTCGCGCTGGGGGGCCGCGCAGATCGAGCACAGTTCCTCCTCGGTGAGCATGCGGCAGCGCCGGCAACGCGTCACGGAGTCGAGCGCCCCATCGAGCGCCTGCGCGAGCACGCGCGCCGCCGGACGCCCGTCCTGCAACAGATGGAACGCCATGCGCTGCGCCGTCTTCGGTCCAACGCCGGGGAGCGATCGCAGCGCTTCGATCAGCTGGTTGAGTCGGGGGGAATGCTTCAAAACGGCAGTTTCATGCCGGGAGGAAGCTGCAGGCCGGCCGTCACGGTCGACATTTTTTCCTGCACCTTCGCTTCCACCTTGTGGACGGCATCGTTCACGGCCGCGGCTATGAGATCCTCGAGCATCTCGCGGTCGTCACCGATCACGGCGGGCTCGATCTGCACGCGGCGCGTCTCGTGCCGGCCGCTCATGGTCACCTTCACCATGCCGCCGCCGGCCTCGCCGACCACTTCCAGGGCGGCGATCTCCTCCTGGACCTTTTGCATGTTGGCCTGCACGGCCGCCGCCTGCTTCATCAGGTTGTTGAAATTCGGCATCGGATCCTCTATTGGCTGAAACAGGCCTGCGGCCCGCGCGCGCTCATTTTAGCGGCCGGATGGTTTCCGGAAGCATCGTCGCCCCGAAACGGTCGCGAAAGCCCTGGACGCCGGGGTCGGACTCGAAGGCGCGGCGGGCGGACTCGCCCTCTTCCTGAGAGATGCGCTGGCCGGCCTGGGCCGGAGTCTCGGCCTGTGGAAGCACGGCGGTGAATTCCAGCCGCACTGGCTCACCGTAGTACTTCGAGAGCGCCTGCGCGAGCTTCTCCTCCACGGCGGCGGTTCGCATGAACTTGCTGCGCGGGTCGAGCGCCAGGCGCACGATGGCGCCCTGACGGCCGACCAGTACGCAATGCGCCGCCAGCTGTCGCGCCGCGCCTTGCAGCTCGGTAGCGGCAATGATGGCAGCCCAATCCTGAGCACCGCCGTGAGCGGCAGGCGGCGCCGCATCACTGGCCAACGCCGTCGCAGAAACCGGCGCCGCAGTGCTCGAGGCGGGCTTCGGCGCGACCGAGGCCTTGGCCGGAGCGGAAGCCGCGCTTCTCGAGCCGGGTGGCGGTACCGGAGCGCGAGACTCGCCGCCGCCCGCTTGCGGACGGAAGGCGATCATCCTGAGGAGCACCATCTCGAAGCCGGTGCGTGGATCCGGAGCCAGGGCAAGGTCCCGCCGGCCGATGATGGCCGTCTGGTAATAGAGCTGGACGTCCTCGGGAGGGATGGCGCGCGCGAGGCGCTCGAGCAGCTCAGGCGCGTACAGGTCGTCGCCGTCGAAGTCCTTCACGACCTGCTTCAGGGCGATGCGGGTGAGAAGCGAAGCCAGCTCGTCGAGCACCTGAGCGTGATCGGGCGCGAATTCCTCCAGAGCCTGGGCCTGACGCAGCAGCTCCGCCGCATCCCCCGCTGCCAACCGCTCCACCAATTGCACCACGTGGTCCTTGGCGATCGTGCCCAGCATCGCGCGGGCCTCCGCCTCGCCCGCACGGCCGCCGCCGAACGCGATGAGCTGATCGAGAAGCGACAGCCCGTCCCGCATGCTGCCGTCCGCGGCCTGCGCGACCAGCGCCAGACCCGCGGGCTCGAACTCGATGCCTTCCTTCTCCAGGATGGCGCGCAAATGCGCGGCGATCTGCGCCAGCGGAATCCGCTTGAGGTTGAACTGCAGGCAGCGCGACAACACGGTGACCGGCAGTTTCTGCGGATCGGTGGTGGCGAGCAGGAATTTCACGTGCGGCGGCGGCTCCTCGAGAGTCTTGAGGAGCGCGTTGAAAGAGTGCGTCGACAGCATGTGTACCTCGTCGATCAGGTACACCTTGTAGCGGCCACGGGTCGGGGAATACTGCACGTTGTCGAGCAGCTCGCGCGTATCGTCGACCTTGGTGCGCGAGGCCGCATCGACCTCGATGAGATCGACGAAGCGCCCGGCATCGATCTCTTTGCAGGTGGCACACTGGCCGCAGGGAGTGGCCGTGACTCCGGTTTCGCAGTTGAGGCACTTGGCGAGAATGCGCGCGATGGTCGTCTTGCCCACACCACGCGTGCCGGTGAAGAGAAAGGCATGATGGACGCGGCCGGTCTCGAGCGCGTTCACGAGCGCGCGCCGCACGTGATCCTGGCCGACCAGCTCGGCAAAGGCCCGCGGCCGCCACTTGCGCGCCAGCGCAGTGTAGGTCTCAGTCATCGATTCGCCTCGAAATGGAGGCGGCCCGCATCAGCGAAAGCTCCGGCACCCGACATCGCCGCTGCCGCTGCTGCCTTCCGGCCCTGACGGGGTTCACGACTGGTCGTCGCGGAGTAGCCGACACGGGCCACCATGGCTCAAAGAGCTCGAGCGCTAATCCTTTGAAATCAAAAGTTTATGCATCGAGCCCGGGAATCTCCGCGACGATGATAGCAAACGGGGGCAGCGGGCGCCTTGGGCACCTGCGGCACGAGGGAGATACCACCGTGGGCCGGCGGCGTCAGAGATGCAGATCGATCGTTACGCCGATCGTGCGTGGCTGCTCGAGCGGATGTCCCCGCCGAAGTTCGGCGTGCCTATGTTCGTGTAGAAGGCAATCCCGCGCGTGTCGGCGATGTTCTTGCAGTACAGCTCGAACGTCCAGCGGTCGTTTTGGAGGCCAGCACGCAGGTTCAGGGTGTTGTAGCCGCCCAAGTCAGCGCGCGGATTGGGCTCGAAGACGATGGCGTCGTTTGCGATCTCCGGGGTCGCGGAGAAGTCGTTGACGCGCGATCCGATGTAGCTCCAGGTTGCCCCGGCAAACGCATTGTAGTTCGCGAACGCCCTCCAGGTGTAGGCCGCGTCGAGTGAGTTGCTCCATTTCGGCGCGTAGGACAGTTGATTGCCGTTGAGGCCACCGGTCGCCAGCGCGTCCGCCGTAAGGTAGGCATCGACGTAGGCGCCGGCGAGCGTTAGGTTGAGGCCGTCGACTGGCGTGAGCCCAAAGCACCACTCGAGGCCCTTGCTGGTCGCCGTGCCCACCGTTGGCGTTGATGCCGACGTTGTCGATATACTCGAACAGCTGGATCTTCTTCCAGTTGATCAGGAATGCGTCCACATCGACCGACAGACGGTTGTCGAGCTGAAGGGACTTGATTCCGATCTCATAGTTGACGGTCGAATCGGACTGGTAGCTGGCGCAACGCCGGCGGACTGATCGGCGGCAGCGCGTTCGGGCCGCCCGGACGATAGCCGCTCGCCACGCGAATGTACGCCATGGTGTTCTGGCTCAGGTGGTACCGCGGCGCGACCGAGTAGGTCAAGTCGGTACCGGTCGAGTGCCCGCCGGTGGTCTGCGCGGGACTCACCAGCAGGCCGCCGAGCAACTGGTTGTCGGACTGCTTGTTCTCCGACCAGCGGCCGCCGAGCGACAGGTCGAATTTCGGGGTGAAGTGGTAGGTGACCTGCGCGAACACGGACCACTCGCGATAGAGCGCATCGAGATCCGTATTCTCGAGCGAGGGCAGAGCCGGTGCGCGCCAGGGTCGGGATGATGAACGAGGGCAGCGTCTGGGCGATCGTCGAGGATTCACGCGTGTAGAAGGCACCGACCTGCCACTCGAGCGCCTCGCCCGCCGCGGAGGCAAGCCGCACCTCCTGCGTGAACTTCTTGATGTTCAGGTCGCTGGTCTCGGCGACTCCGGCGTTCGTGCCGGGAGGTAGGAGCTGTCCGCGAGCGTGCCGCGGCTCAGTCCGGGAGCGGCCGCGGTCGAGGTCTCATCGAATGAACTGGTTCTCGGTGGTTGTGCCGTAGCTCGTGACCGAGGTCAGCGTGCCCCAGCCGAGGTTCCAGTCGAGCGCGCCGCTGTAGATGTCGTATTTGAAGGTCGAAGGCTCGTTATGTAGCGATGCTGGTCGTAGTTGCCATCGTCCGGCTGCAGTTGGTCCGCGGGCGGGGCGACCGGTTGCCGGCGGCACCGACCACGTCGATCGTCGGGACAGCCGTCGGTGTGCAGCGTCTGTCCGAAGGCCGTCAACCGGATCGAGAAATTGTCGGTCACGTCGACCAGGAACGATGCGCGGCCGCCCTCGCGGTAGCCACGATTGACATCGCTCTCACCGAGCTGTGGATCGTCGATGTAGCCGGGCAGCTTCGTGTAGAAGCCATCGAGGCGGAGTGCGGCGGCAGCCGGCGACCGGCAGATTGACCATGGCCTTGTAGGAAGTGCCGTCGCCGCCGTGCGCGACGTCCTCGTCGCCGAGCTCGAACGCGGCCGCGAACTTGGTCGGGTCGGGTGGATTGGTCACGTACTTGAGGAGGCCGCCTTCGCTGCCGGCGCCGTACAGGGTGCCCTGCGGTCCACGCAGCACTTCGACGCGCTGCAGGTCCCAGGTGTCGAAGTCGCCGGCGGCGATCGCGCCGTTGGCGAGCGCAGTTGCTCGAGCCGAACGGGACGTCATCGATGTAGGTGGTTACCGTCGAGCCGACGCCGCCGACGTTCTCACCGCGAATGGTCAAGCGGTCGAGGCCGGGGCGCTTCCAATTCGACCGAGAGGCCCGGCACCTGTGTCTCGAGGTCCGCGAAGTCGATGAGGTGCATCGATTGAATGGTGTCGCTGGTGATCGCGGTGACTCCCATCGGCACGTTGATCAGCTTCTCCTGGCGCTTCTGCGCCGTGACGACGATCTCCTGCAGCGTCGCCGCCGTCTGCTGCGTGGCCGCATCGTCGGCTCGCGCCGCCGGAGCCACCACAAAGGCAGACGTCGAGCCGACCAGCATGGACGATGCAACACGTGCGGATCTGAACATGACCATTCTCCCCGTGTCTAGGTCGCCGCTTTGAGCTGCTAGCGGTGGCGCTCGGCGGGACGGAAATGAAGGTCCTGGTAATCGAAGCTGAAATCGGCCAGCGGTGACACCGGCTTCATCGCTACGGAAGTGATGCGGCCGTTGTCGACCTTGAAAGTCACGTAGGCATCCTCGATCCCACGCTCGGTCCAGTGCGCGCGGAAGGTGTCGTCGGCGACGTGCTCGAGAGGAGCCGTGCATGTTCGGCGTGCGATCGAAGTTGATCCAGAGTTTGTTTCCGGGTCGCCTGCTGACGGTCATGGTGCCGTACCACGGATCGGCATAGGTGCCGGCATAGCGCGCCATCGGCAGCGACGATTTGTCGTTCGGCTTGTATTGCTGCGGCAGGTTCTTCAGCTGCGCCAGCGTCTGGTCGATGAGTTGCCGGCGAATCCGCTGCAGATTGCCGATCCAATCCTGCTGCGGCTGGCCGAGATAGTGGGCGAGCAGGTAGTCGACCACGGCGCGCCTCGCGCCACCGTCCTCGGAGTTGATGATGACGGAGAACGCGACATGTCTGTCGGGAATGAAGTAGAGCGCGGCGAGGGCGCCGAACACGGCGCCTGTGTGCTCGACTACGGTGTGACCGTAGTCATCTTCCACGAACCAACCCAGGGCATAGTCCTGGAACGTGGGCTCGGGCAGCAGTACGGAAACGGCGCCGAAGGAATCGGACGGAATGACGACGACAGGGTTCCAGAGCTCTTGCACCGCCGCGGCGCTGAGGAGCTGGCCACCGTCGGGCAGCTTGCCGCCCTCTTCCCACATCCCCATCCACCTGGCCATGTCGACCGCGCTGGCATTGATCGAGCCGCAGGGCGCGGCAGCCTTCGCGTCCAGGATTTCCGTCAGGATTCTTTCTCTGCCCATGCCGCGTATCGGACCATCGGTGCGGCCATGCAGCGCAACGGCATTTGGCGCCGTCGGATCGTAGAACGTGCGGGAATCAGTCATGCCGAGCGGGGCGAAGATGTGCTGCTCGACGAACTGCTCCCAGGTCTCGCCTGAGACCGCCTGCACGAGCTCGCCGGCGACGATGTATGTGATGTTGTCGTAGGCGAACACCTCACGGAAGCCCGTCTTGGGCTTCAGGTAGCGCAGCGCGTGCACGACATCCGAGCGGCTACGAGTGGTGGCCGGGGATGATGAGCAGATCGCCCTCGCCGAGACCCAGGCCGGTGCGATGAGTCAGGAGATCGCGAACGGTCATGTGCTCGGTGACGTACGGATCGTACATCTTGAATCCGGGCAGCTTGTCCACGACCCGGTCGGTCCATTTCAGCTTCCCTTCATCGACGAGAACGGCCAGCGCGGCCGAGGTGAATGCCTTCGTTTCCGAGCCGATCGGGAAGGCGGTGTTAGGCGTGACCGGTTCTCGGCTGGCGATGCTGCGCACGCCGTAGCCCTTGGCGAACTACGGTCTTGCCGTTCTGCACGATGGCGAGCGACATGCCGGGAGCACCAAATGCCTGCATGGCGCGCCCAACATAATGATCGAGATCAGGCGGCGCGGCGCTACCGTTCCGCGTCTGTGCCGCGCCGGCTACCGGCATGACCGAGAGCAGAGCCAGCGCCGCCGCGACTGCGACCAGTTGCGGGCGCACCCTCGTCAAAAGGAAACCGTAAAGCTCGCAAGGCCAAGATGGATCACTCCCCAGATGCCGTAAATACCCGCGAGTCCCAGGACGAGCTCGCCGCAGCGCGCCAGAATTCCCCCGGGTCCCGTCCGCAGCCGTAAGCCGGCGTTTGCGATCATTGCGAGGCTGCCCAGGATCGCGAGCACGCCGAGCACATAGAGCGGGATGAACCGACCCAACAGCTCGCCACCGACCAGGGCGTCGAGACCGGCGAGACTCGCGAAGAACACCACCCATCCCAGGACGAGGATCAGGTAAATGACCGCGCCGATGCGCGCGGCCAGGCGCAGCGCCGATTTGAGCGGTGTCAGCGCCAGCGGGCGCGCGAACCGCCGGCGGATGATGGCGCCCCCGACCCATATCCCGACGGTGAGCAGCATTACGACGAGGAAGAGCCCTCCCAAAAGCTTGAGCAGTGAGCTCTGCCCCAAGCCGTGGACCCGCTCGTTGATGTCGACCGGAATGGTGTCGTCGGATACCCAGTACCCGATCTCACCTGTCTTGTCGGTGACGAACTTGAGGTGCGCCTGTCCGCCCACCTCCCGCCAGGTGAGCGGGCCCACCTCCCGCCAGTGCTTCGGGATTCCACTCAAGTGGGTGAGCTCGCTCGCCTCGATCTGTCCGTTCGGATCCGCGGTCACGGAGGACTGGCTGATGGCATTGAGGATGCTCAGCGTCGTGTGTCGGCTCGACGCATAGGAGCCCGCCACACGCGCGGCATCCTTGGCAGGATCGGATACCGTTGCCTCCTCCGGCGGCGTGTACGGAAAGTAACGGTCGAGGAAGCTGCGGAAGATGGCAACGCGCACCTGCTCCGCCGCGCCGCCAGCACCCGAGCTGTTCAGCATGATGACGAAGGCGACGCCCTTATCGAGCAGCAGGTGGACGTCGGCGTGGAAAGGCGCCGGTATCGCCGGCATGACCGATGATGCGCAGGCCGTTGCGGTTCTCGTCGTAGAAGCCCAGGTCCATGCCGTTCATGCCGGGAAGCGGCCGGCCCTGCGGCGTATGCATCTCCTGGAGCGTTGCCGTCGTCAGGATCTGCGCGCCGCCCCCGCTCCCGCCGCCCAGCTGCGCCAGCGCGAATTTCGCGAGGTCCGTGGCATCGGTGGTGAGCGCACCGGCGGGCGCAGCCTCGACCAGCTCGAAAGGAACCGTGGTCCGATCCGATGCCTGTCTGTAGCCGCTGGCCATGGAGGGGCGCAGATTCGCCGGCAGCGGCTGTTCGAACGTCGAGTGATCCATCGCGAGCGGTTGCAGGATGTGGCGCGTGATGTACTCGTCGTACGGCTCACCGGAGACGCGCTGGACGATGTAGCCCGCGAGCGTCGCTCCATAGTTCGAGTAGGCGACCACCCGGCCCGGCGGCTCGATGAGCGGCGGCATGTGCCTGCGAAGATATTGCCGCAGGGGGAACATCTGGCTCGGCTTGTTGACGAAGAGATCGGTGACCGTGTCCTCGAATCCCGCGGAATGCGTCATCACATCACGCAGCGTGATGGGCCTGCCGTAAGGCTCCGGCACCTTGAAATCGAGGTAGTCGTTGACATCGCGATCCAGGTCGAGCTTGCCTTGCTCGACCAGCTGCATCACCGCCGTCCAGGTGAAAAGCTTCGACACCGAACCTGCCCGGAAGAGCGTCTGGTCCGCGACCACCGGCCGGCGAGACTTCATGTCCGCGAAGCCGTATCCGTCGGCGAAGATGAGCTGGCCGTTGCCCACCACCGCGACGGAAGCGCCCGCGATGTTGGCCTGAGCGATGGCATAGGGAATCATGCCGCCGAGAAAGGCGTTCAGATCCTCCGCTGTCAGCTGCGGTGGCCCGACGTTATCCGGAAGCGCATCGGCGGACGCCAGCGTCGGCCCGATGAGCGCCAGCAGCGTCAGCATCGCGCCCTTCACTTTCATGCTCATCCGCATCGCGGCAACGTCAGTAATGAAAGCTGAAGCTGGCGAGACCGAAGGCGAAGATCGCCCACAGGCCCCATAGCGCACAAAGCGCGAGCAGCCCCTCCCCGCAGCGCACCAACCATCCGCCCGGTCCGTGCAGCAGGCGCCTGCCGGCCTCCGCGAGAATCGCCAACGCGCCGAGCACGCCCAGAGCCCCGAGGATGTAGGCGACAACGAGTAGGCCGCCGATACCGCCACCGCTCTTGAGTAGCACCGCGAACGTCGCGACCCACGCCAGAATGGCGCCGAGTATCACCACCACCCCCAACCTGGAAGCCAGACGCAGCTGCTTCTCGCGCGGCGTGACGAGGAGCGGCCTCTGGAACCGGCGCCGCACGATCCAGCCGCCGAGCCAGATCGCGAGCGTGAGGACGAGGACCGTCAGGAAAACCGACCCGATCCACGTCACGTCGCCCTTCTGGCTGAGACCGTGGACCTTCTGAAAGATCATGACCGGCAGGAAGTCGTCGGCGATCCAATAGCTGACATGCCCGTTGGAATCGGTGACGAACTCGAGATGCGTCTGCCCGCCGACCTCGCGGTAGGTGAGCGGGCCGACCTCCCGCCAGCGCCGCGGTATGCCGGCGAGGTTCTTCAGCATGTCTACTTCGATCTCGCCATTGGGAAGAGCAGTGACGGCCGACTGCGTGAGCGCATTCAGGATCCCGAGCGCGCTCTCGATGCGGCGGGACGTGAGATACCAGCCGGCCACCCGCGCCGCGTCGGTCTGCGGGTGCGCGATGGTCGGCTCGACCGGCGGCGTGTACGGGTAGTACCGGTCGAGGAACGCGCGGAACAGCCCCGTCCGCACCTGCTCGGCCGCACCGTCCGTGCCGAGACTGTTGAGAGAGATGAAGAATCCGACGTCCTTGTCGAGTAGCAGATGCAGATCGCTGTGGAAATAATTGGTATCACCCGCATGACCGATGATCCGCAGCCCGTTGCGGTTCTCCTGGTAGAAGCCGAGGTCGTAGCCGTTCATCCCGGGCGCCATGCGCGACTGCGGCGTATGCATCAGCTGCGTGGTGGCAGCGTCGAGAATCGAGGCGCCGTTATAGCTGCCACCCTCGAGCTGGGCGATCATGAAATGCGCCATGTCGGTCGCGGTGGCGGACAGCGAGCCCGCCGGCGCCACCTCGATATATTCGAAGGGGCCCGGCTTCTTGTCGGAAGCCGTGACGTATCCCTGCGACATGTTCCTGGCGAGGGCCGCCGGCAGCGGCTGCGCGAAGGTCGAATGATCCATGCCGAGCGGTTGGAAGATGTGGCGCTCGATGTACTCGTCGAACTGCTCGCCGGATACCCGCTGCACGATGTAGCCGGCGAGCATGGCGCCGTAGTTGGAATACGCCACGACCTTGCCGGGCGGAAAGATCTCCGCGGGGATGTGCTTGACGAGATAATCCCGGTACGGCACGAGCTGCTGCACGGACGTGACGAAACTGCCGTCGAAGGTGTCTTCGAACCCCGGCGTGTGGGTCATCAGGTTGCGCAGCGTGATGGGTCCGAATTTCTCCGGGATCCTGAAGTCGAGATAGTCATTGATGTCGCGATCGAGATCGAGCTTGCCGGCCTGCACTTGCTGCATCACGGCCGTCCAGGTGAAGGTCTTCGAGACCGAGCCGGGCCGAAAGAGCGTCTGGTCCGCGATCACCGGTTGCCGCTTGTCGACGTCCGCGTAGCCATAGCCTTTCGCGAAGACGATCTGGCCGCCGGCAACCACCGCAACAGTGGCACCGGCAATGTTGCCGCGATGGATGGCATACGGAACGATGCCGTCGAGGAATGCCGCCACGTCAGCGGGCGTGAGGGCGGGCGTGCCGCTGTCGCTCGGTGCCGCCGGGGCGCTGCAGCCGTCTCGCTACTGGCAGCGGCGAGGCCTTGGGGCGCCAGTCGATCGGGGGCGTGCAGCTGTGCGCGTTCGCCGCGCCGGCAGCGAGCAGCAATAGCGTCGCAGAAAACGCGGCGCTTGCAGCCAGCATTCTTGGCAGCCAGCCGCCGCTGATGGAAATCTGCTTCACTTGGCACCTCATGAGTCAGTTGCTCTTCGCCGCCGGCATGGGCACACCCCAGCCATCCGGGCAAAACACCATCCCTGCGCTGTACCGCGCGGCCGGCCGTCGGTCTTCCGCGAGGAACATCGGCGCGTCGAGATCGACGAGATCGCACCGGCCGCCGGCCAGACACGCCGGCGCCATGGCGAGCGAGGTGCCGGCCATGCAGCCGACCATGGGCTTCATGCCCAGGCGGCGGATCTCCGCGATGAGTTGCAGCGCTGCGGTGAGGCCACCGCACTTGTCGAGCTTGACGTTGACCACGTCGAAGAGCCCGACGACATTCGGCAGGTCGTCCAGGCTCTGGACGCTCTCGTCCGCGGCCAGCGGAATGGGCGAAACGAAGCCGGCGAGCTCGTGCTCGCGGCCGATGGGCACCGGCTGCTCTATCAGCTCGACATGTGCTGCGACCAATGCCGGGAGAACAGCGCGCAGCGAGACGGGGTCATATGCCTGGTTGGCATCTACGCCTATCCAGGCGTCAGGTCGCGCGGCCCGCACCGCATGGACCCGCGCGGCATCGCCCTCTCCCGTGAGCTTCAATTTCAGCCGCCCGGCGCCCTGGTACGAAGCAGCCGTGCGCGCCATCGCCTCCGGCGTGTCCGCGCCTACCGTGTAGGTCGTACTCAGCGGTGTCGGCGCCTGCAGCCCTGCGATCCGCCAGGCCGGAACGCCGGACCTTCGTGCCTCCAGATCCCAGAGCGCGCAATCGAGCGCATTGCGTGCCCCACCGGCGGGCAGGAGTGACCGCAGCGCCTCTCGGGTCACGCCCTCTTCGAGCCGAGGCCTGATCGCCTCGAGCTGCCGCACCATGCTCTGCGGAGTCTCGCCCAGATAGTAAACCCCCGCCGCCTCTCCCCGGCCCGAGGCACCACCTTCCGTCAGGGTCACGACGATGACCTCCGACTCCGTGAACTCATAGCCGGTGATCCGGAAAGGAGCTCGCAGAGGCCAACGTTCAATGTCGATCTGAAGATTCATGACGCGTTTCGGCGGTCAGAACGCGATGGCTGACCCCTACCCCTCACCCTTTACGGTTTTGACAAATCTAGCCTCTGCTTTCCAAATATGCAATTTTTTTCCGCTGCGGATATCCTCGACATTTTCGGGGCACTCGATTTAAATGGCCGCCATGAGCGCAAAAGCACTGAAGACGGCCGAAACGGTGGTCAACGGACGGGTGACCGCGCACCCCGGCGCGGCGCTGAAGGCGTTGCGCAATCAGCGCGGTTGGACCCTGGCCGAGGTGAGCAGCCGCACCGGCCTGCCAATCTCGACGCTGTCGAAGATCGAGAACGAGCGCATCTCGCTGAACTACGACAAGCTCGCGCTGTTGAGCGCGAGCCTGGGCGTCGATATTTCGGAGCTGTTCTCGCCGGCCCTCAGGGGTGGACACGGCGTGCTCATCGGTCGGCGAAGCTACACGCCGGGCGGCCAGGGCCAGGTGATCGAGACCCGCAACTACGGCCACATCTATCCGGCGGCCGATTTTCTCAACAAGCGCTTCGTCCCGATCGTCGCGGAGCTGCGCACGCGCTCGCTCGAGGAGTTTGGCGAGCTCATCCGCCACCCGGGCGAAGAGTATGCGTACGTGCTGGAAGGCACGGTCATCTTCCACACGGAGCTCTACGCACCGCTCACGCTGCGCAAAGGCGACTCGATCTACTTCGACAGCGGCATGGGCCACGCCTATCTTGCGGCTGACTCCGGCCCCTGCCGGGTACTCTCGATCTGCTCCGGGCCGGAGTCGCAGCTCAAGGAAGCCTTGCAGCAGGATAGCGCCCGACCCGCGCCGCGCCCCCGCCGCACCCGCTAGCCACGCCCGAGCGGATCGGCCGCGCGCGGATAGAACTCCTGATCCCGCTTCCTGCGATAGTCGATCGCGGCGAAATTCATCTGGATGGCGCCGGGAGTCGCCACCGGGATCAATTCAGCGGCAATGGGCGCGAAATTCGCCTGGAAATGCCAACTCGATTTCACGACTATGACGTGCTTCGAGGAGAGATCGATGCCGAGGCCCGTGAAGGCATCCGGCGAGAACGTCTGCGTGCGCACGCTCATGACAACGACATCGATGCCCTCGATCTCCAACCAGACCGCATCGCCCATGGCGCTGCGTGCGACACCCAGACCCTGTTGACTGTGGTCGGTGACAAAGGCCCTCACGGTGGCAACGACATCCAACGTGTCACCCGATGCAGGCCCGCACTTGCCACCTATGCGAAGCGGCAGTGTCGCGCCGACGCCGGCCTCGGCGCACGTGCTCACAGTCACCGGATCCCAGATACTGCCGTAGGCCGCCTGCTTCACGCCTGCGCCCAGCATGGCCCGCAGCAACGACACATTGTCGCTCGGCGCCCCGCCGCCGGAATTGTCCGCTGTGTCGGCCAGTACGACGACGCCATCGCGCCTCCGGGCGCGCTCGAGCGCCGCGGCGATGTCGGGATATCGGGGCAGGAGTGTCGCGCGCAGGTCGTAAATCGCGTGGCCGATCTCTGCCGCCACCGCTTCCGCCAGGCGTGGATCGCCATCGGCGATGGCCAACACCTTGGAGCCGGTCTCCGGCGTATCTCCCCAGGGAAAACCGTGCCCGAAGCTCACGGAGAGGACGCCCGGTCGCTGCTCCGCCGCCTTCATGCGCCTCACGAGGCCTGCCATCGGCTCCGTGGTCGTCGGATAGAAGCCGACCATCCGGCAATCGAACAGATGCGTCACCGGACGGCAGCGTTTCAGGGCCGCGCCGGCGCAGATTTCATAGAGCTCGCGGCCGCGCTCAGCGTAATCGATGTGCGGGTATTCCTTCATGAGGATGATGGCATCCGCGGCCGCAACCATCTGCGGCGTCAGATGACAGTGGGGATCGAGTAAGGCGCCGATCTTCGCGCCGGCCCCCAGAATGGCGCGAGCCCTGCCGAGAATGTCGCCCTCACAGTCGTCACAGCCGGTGGACACCATGGCGCCGTGCAGGAAGAAGAGCGCCACGTCGGGCATCCGTGCCCGCAAGTCGACGAGTATCTCGTCGCGGTACTCCTCGTAGACCGACTGCAGGGTCGGCCCGGAAGGCTGCGCGTGAGCGAAGAAGCCTTCCGCGAACTCATGTCCGTCCCGAAGCGCGAGGCCCTTCCAGATGCTGGCGACGACGCCGGTCTCATCGTCCCGCCCGCGCGTGGTGGCGTCGCCGCGAAAGGGTCCGATCTCCGAGAATCCACGCTTCCCGGTAGGCCATGGCGCAAAGGTATTGGTCTCGGTGATGAGTCCTGCCGTGAAGACGCGCATGCCTTTCTCCGGATTTTCTGGTTGAGAAAAAACTTTCTATACGCTAAAAATGTGCTCGCTTCAATCTCAGGCGGAGTCGCGAGTCCTTGGATACCAGCGGCGGTCACGAGAGCGCCTACCCCAGTCCGGCCACGGCCTGGTGGGGCGTCGTGCTGTTCACACTCGGGGCCATCCTCTCCTACACCGACCGGCAGATCCTGACCATTCTGGTCGATCCCATCCGCGCCAGCCTCCATCTGACGGACACCCAGCTGAGCCTCCTGTCGGGCGCGGCTTTCGCGGTGCTCTATTCGTTTCTCGGACTGCCCCTGGGACGCATCGCCGATCTCGTGCCGCGCCGGGCACTCATCGTTCTTGCCATCGCCGTCTGGAGCGCCGGCACGCTGGCCTGCGGCCTCGCGCACTCGTACGACGGCCTGCTCGGCGCGCGGCTGCTCGTCGCGGCCGGGGAGACGGCGCTCGCGCCCGCCGCCATCTCGCTGATCGGCGAGTATTTCCCGCCTGATCGGCGCGGCACGGCCATGGGTGTGTTTCTCACCGGCATGGTCGTCGGCGCGGGGGCGGCCATTGCCATCGGTGGCGGGCTGCTGCAGCTGGCCGAGGCGCACCCCATGCGGGCGTTCCCGCTTTTTGGCGCGCTGGCACCGTGGCGGATGGTCCTCCTCAGCGCCGGAATTGCCGGCCTGGCGATGTCCGCCGCCATGCTCACGCTGTACGAGCCGCCGGGCCGCAGCTTCTCAACGGGTGTTTTCCGCACGCGCTTCTTCGAGCTCGGTGAGATAGCCGGCGTCTTCCGTACTCACGCCAGAGTCCTGGTGCCGCTCTACGGTGCGTTGGCCTTCTGGTGCATCGTCGATGGCGCCCTGCTCTCCTGGACTCCCGCGCTCCTGATGCGCCGCTTCGCATGGTCGCCGGGAGAAGTGGGCGCTCGACTCGGGTCGATCGCAATCGTCGCGGGTCTCATCGGCACGCCCGCGGGCGGATTCATCTGGGACCGGGTGACCAGGCGCTGGGGACTGCGCGCCCGCTATCCGCTGCTCGTGATCGTGGCTCTGGGCGGGATTCTCGGCATCCCGGTCGGCATCATCGGCGCACCCGGCGCGGCCCTGGCGAGCGCCAGCTGTTGGATATTCATCTCCTCCGCGATGGGCACGATCGCCGTCGCGACCATACTCGACATCCTGCCGCAGGAGAGCCGCGGCTTCGGCACATCCACGCTCGCCTTCAACAACATCATCGTGGGGCTCGGCCTCGGTCCGACACTCGTTGCCCTGGTGACGGACAGAGTCTTCCACAACTCCCTCGCGGTCGGCTACGCCATGAGCAGCATCATTGCGCCGTCTGTGGTCATGGCCATCCTTCTCAACGCCGTGGCGATGTTCCGCGCCGGCCAGCCCGGCGTGCCCTCCGAGGGCCTGCCGTGATGAGCTCGCAAACCGACATCCTCATCATCGGCGGCGGCATCGCCGGCGCATCGACGGGGGCCGAGCTCGCGCGCACCCACCCGGTGTTGGTGCTCGAGGGAGAGGATGCGCCCGGCTACCACTCGACCGGCCGTTCCGCGGCCGTCTTCTCCGAGTCCTACGGCAATCGGGCGGTACGCGCGCTGACACGCGCCAGCCGTCATTTCTTCCACCAACCGCCGGCCGACTTCAGTGCATATCCACTGCTCAAGCGCCGCAGTTGGCTTCATGTGGCCGCGGCGAGTCAGGCCTCCGCCCTGGAAACCTTTCTCGCGATGGAAGACGTGGCGCGGCGTGTGCGCCGGGTCAGCCCCGAGGAGGCCCTGGCCTTCTCGCCACTGCTGCTGCCGGAGACGGCGGCCGCGGGCGGCGCTTACGAGCAGGATGCCGCCGACATCGACGTGGACGCGCTTCATCAGGGATACCTCAGACTCCTGCGTCAACGCGGCGGCACCATAATCACCGGCGCGCAGGTCACGGCACTCGCGCGCAGTGGCGCGCAATGGCTCATCCAGAGCACGGCCGGAACCTTCCGGGCTCGCGTCGTGATCAACGCCGCCGGCGCGTGGGCCGATCGTGTGGCGATGCTCGCCGGCATCGCGCCGATGCGGCTTCAAGCCTGCCGCCGCACCGCGGTACTGGTCGAGCCCGCGGCGCGTGAGATATCGGACTCATGGCCGCTGACGGTCGACATCGAAGAGGCCTACTACTTCAAGCCTGACGCGGGCCTGCTCTTCATTTCGCCGGCGGATGAGACTCCCGTCGAGCCCAGCGACGTCCAGCCCGAGGAGCTCGACGTCGCCATCGCCATCGACCGCGTGGAAAGGGCAACGGGGGTGACGATCGCGCGCGTGCGCCGCAAGTGGGCCGGACTGAGGACGTTCGCGCCCGATCGGGCGCCGGTCATCGGTTTCGACGCGGCCGCACCGGGCTTCTTCTGGCTCGCGGGCCAGGGGGGCTACGGCATCCAGACAGCACCCGCCGCCGCGGCTCTCGCCGCCGCTTTGGTCCGCGATGAACCGCGGCCGCCGGAGTTGGCGAGCTTCGCTCCGGCGGTGGTCGCGCCGGGGCGCTTCGCGGAGTTGGCGCAACCCCCGGGTCTCGAAAAGTGAGCGCCACCGCCATCAGCCCCGCTGCCGCCAGGGAGAAGACGTGGTTCGGCCACCCGCGGGGTCTCACGATAATTTTCCTGACCGAGATGTGGAGCGAGTTCTCGTTCTTCGGGATGCGCACCATCCTCGTCTACTACATGACCGAGCAACTGCTCATCTCGCAGGCTCACTCCTCGCTCATCTACGGGCTCTATTCGGGCTTTGCCTACTTCACACCGGTCCTCGGCGGCATAGCGTCGGACCGTTGGCTCGGTCGCCGCCGCGCCGTCCTGCTCGGCGGCAGCATCATGGCGGCGGGCCATTTCATGATGGCCTTCGCGCCCACCTTCTACCCCGCCCTGGTGACGATTGCGATCGGCAACGGGCTCTTCCTGCCCAGCCTGGCGAGTCAGATCAACCAGCTGTACGACGACGACGACCCGCGCAAGCCCGCGGCTTACAACATTTTCTATGTCGGTGTGAACGTTGGCGGATTCATCGCGCCCATCGCATGCGGCACCGTGGGCGAGTTGTGGGGCTGGAATTGGGGCTTCACTCTGGCCGGCATCGGCATGATCGCCGGTCTCATCGTGTATATCGTCGGCACACCTTTGCTGCCGGCCGGGCAACAGGCGCCGCCTGGTCGCAGTGCCGACGAGAGGACGGCACGCGGCATCCCGGAGAAGCTCGACCGCCGCACCGTCCTCGTGCTCGCTGCCGTGCTGCTGCTGGTCATCGTCTATCGGTCGGCCTATGAGCAGGTGGGCAACACCGTCGCGCTTTGGGCGGATACGGGTGTGGATCGCAGCATCGGTAGCTGGGCGATTCCGATGACCTGGTTCCAGTCGCTGAACTCCCTCGGCATTTTCCTGTTCACACCGGTCGTCCTCGCATGGTGGTCATGGCGCGCAGCGCGCGGCAAGGACCATTCCGCGGTGGCAAAGATGTCAATTGGCGCGTTCGCCCTCGCGGCGTCCTTCGTTCTGCTGTCGGTGGTAGCGTTACATGCGAGCGCGTCGGGGACGCGGGCGAGCTGGGTATGGCTCGCCTCGTATTTCTTCGTATTCACGATGGGCGAGCTCTTCATCCTCCCCGTTGGACTCGGACTCTTCGGGCGCGTCGCGCCGCCGAAGATCGCGGCGACCATGATCGCCGCCTGGTTCGTCGCCTCGTTCTTCGGCAATCTCGGCGCGGGCCTGCTGGGCACACTCTGGAGCGCAATGCCGCCGTGGCAATTTTTCGCGCTCGTCGCCGGGGTCGCGGCGTGCGCAGCCGGACTGTTACTGGCTCTGGTGCCTTGGGCACGCCCGGTGGATCCGGCATTTCGCGCTGCGCCGGCGAACGCAACCAAATGAACCGGGCGGGGCCTTGCGCTCCACCTGAATGCTCTGCTACAAGTAATCTTCCCCTTGGGGAGTAGTCGACCGGCTTCCAGCCGGGCCGTACGTCAACATACTTGGGCGCTTCCGCCCATGGCGTACGGGGCCCACAGCGGCATGGCGAGACCAACGGCTGAAACCCTCGGTGCGAGCGACGGGGGCCTTCGGCCGTCGTGTCCGCTCCGCTCGGTCGAGGTCCGCGATGCAATCCTTCCTGATCAGCTTGTCGACCGTGGCCGTCGCGGAGATGGGCGATCGCACCCAACTTCTCTCCCTGATGCTGGCGGCGCGGTTGCGGCGGCCGTGGCCCATCCTCGCCGGTGTTTTCTGCGCCACCCTCGCCAATCATGCCGTTGCCGCGCTCATCGGCCAGCGGCTCGGCCGCGCGCTCACACCCCGGATCCTCGATACCGCCGTCGGCGTCAGCATGATCGTCATGGCGCTGTGGACGCTGAAGCCCGACACACTGGATGAGAAATCCGCCGGCGGCAAACGCAGAGGCGCGTTCCTGGCCACTCTGGTCACCTTCTTCATCGCGGAAATCGGCGACAAGACGCAGATCGCGACAGTCGCCCTGGCTGCTGCCTACTCCAACCTGTTCGCGGTGGTCGCCGGCACCACGACCGGCATGCTGCTCGCCAATGCGCCGGCGATCTTCTGCGGTCAGGCCTTCGCGGGCCGCCTGCCCCTCAAAGCGCTGCGTTACGTCGCGAGCGCGCTGTTCCTGGGGCTCGGGATCTACTTCCTGGCGCGGACGTTCGGCGAGTAACCGCGTTTGAACCGCGTTTGCCACGCCCGGGCACTTACTCGTCGAGCCACGGTCAGTATGGGTGTCCACCATGTATCCGCGCGATTCGTCGAATCTCCTCAAGGCTGCGCCCTATGCGTTTGTTCTCTTTCTGGCAGGCTGCGGCGGTGGCGGCGGCATGGGCGGCGGCTACGGCGGCAGCACGACTCAGATGTCGCCCATGCCCAGCGTAATGTTCAGCTCACCGGCGCAGGCATCGACGATCCATTTCGGACAGGCGGTAAAACTCGCATGGACGACGATGAACGCGACGTCCTGTACCGCTTCCGCATCGAGCGACATCGGCGGCGCGTTCAGCGGAAGTCAGTCCACCAGCGGATCAGCCACCGTTGCGCCAGTCGGGACCGGCACTGTTACTTACACTCTGTCCTGCATGGGACCCGGCGGCTCGATGTCAGCAACGACCAGCGCGGTTACCGTGGCTCCGTCCATACTCAGCATGCTGTCACCCAGCACAATTACCACCATCGGCTCCACGGTTGACCCGATCGAGGATGGCGGCAACCCCTACGGCCTGGCAATCGCTCCCGTGACGGCCGGTCTGGTCACCGCCGGCGACCTGATCGCCTGCAATTTCAACGATGGCGCTACCAACACCCAGGGGTTGGGCACGACCATCGTCGGCCTGCACCCCACCGCGGGCGCGATGCCGTATCGGATCGCTCAATCCGCTTCGCTGCAGGGATGCAACGCGCTCGCCATTTTCGCCGACGGCAGCATCGCCGCCGCGGCCTACTCCGCCAACCAGAATCCGCTCGTCGACCCTTCCGGCGCCGTGAACACGCCGTTCTCGACGGACACGTTCGCCGAACCCTGGGGTGAGGCCTACGTCGCGGCCAGTGGCCAGAACTCCGCCGCCCTCTATGTCTCGAATGCGAATGGAACCATCGATCGCATTACCCTGAACGGGGACACCCAGACGGCCTTCATGCAAATCGTCCAGGGATTTTGCGGCAGCGGACAGCCTGGCGGCATATACGCGCCGGCCGGGCTCACTTATGACCCCTCGGTCGACACCCTGTATGTGGTCGATACCAGTTCCTACAGCGTCATAGCGCTGGCGAACGTGTCGCAGATCGGAGCGTCCGGCGTAATGGTCGCCGGGCAATGCAGTTCGACCAGCTCTCCTCCCACTCCCGTGCCGACATTCAGCGGTCCATCCGCGTCCTCCGCCAGCGTGATTGCAGACGGACAGCCGCTCTTTGCGCCGCTCAGCGCAGCGCTGCTATCCGATGGCGACCTGATCGTCGCAAACAGCGACATCAACATAGGCACCGGCCAGATGCCGAATCTCGCGGTAGAGGTTTCTCCCGTGCTTCCCGGCGGCTTCGTCGGCGACCCCGTGCAGCTCGACACGAGCGGCACTCCCGGCGCCCTGTTCGGTATCGTGGCCACTGTCGACGGCCAGGGAAATCAGATCATCTACTTCAACGACGACAACACCAATGCCGTCATGATGATGACGCAGTAGACGCTGCCAATACCTGCTCCAGCACCTCGATCCAATGCCGCACCGGGCGGTCGGTGCCCGAGGCGAGGTGCATGAGACAGCCGATGTTCGCGGTTGCAATGACATCGGGGGAATCCGCCTGCAGCGCCTCGAGCTTATTGGCTTTGAGCTGGCGCGAGATTTCCGGCTGGAAGAGGGAGTAGCTGCCAGCCGATCCGCAACAGAGGTGGCCGTCGGCAACAGACGTTAGAGTGCAGCCTGCCCGCTGGAGCAGCGGCTCAACAATGCCGCGGAGCTTCAGGCCATGCTGCAACGTGCATGGCGAGTGCAATGCCACTCGCAGACGCGCCTTCTGTGCGGGCACGGCCTTCGGCAGCGCATCAGCCTGTGCCAGCTCCTGTGCAACCACCTGACTGACGTCGCGAAACAATTCGGAGATCCGCGCCGCCTTGCGCGCGTACTCGGGGTCATCACGCAGCAGAACACCGTAGTCGCGGATCATGGCACCGCACCCGCTGGCGGTGACCACCAGCGCTTCGGCGCCTCGCTCGACTTCCGGCCACCACGCATCGATGTTGCGTCGCATCTGCTGCCGGGATCTATCCTCCTCGGACAAGTGATGCGCGAGGGCGCCGCAGCACCCATCGCTCACCGCAATCAACGAAATGCCCAGCCGATCCAATACGCGCGCGGCGGCGGCGTTGATCTCGGGAGCCGCGGCTGGTTGTACGCAGCCCCCCAGCACCAACATGCGTCGTTGATGACGCGCGGCCGGCCAGGCGCCGGCGGGACGCGCGACTGGCACCGCTCGCCGAAGAGCGCGCGGCATCAAACCCCGAAACGCCCTCCCCAGCCCCAGCAGCGCGGCGAACCGCTGCCGATGCGGAACGACGGTCAGCAATGCGCGCCTGAATAACCGCTCGCGTAACGTACGGGGCACTACCTGCTCGATGTGATGCCGGCCGATATCCAGCAGGCGCCCGTAACGGACACCCGACGGACAGGTCGTCTCGCACGCGCGGCAAGTCAGACATCTATCGAGGTGCAGCTGAGTGGAGCGTGAAGGCTCGGCGCCCTCCAGCATCTCCTTGATGAGATAGATGCGACCGCGCGGGCCGTCGAGCTCGTCGCCCAGCAACTGATAGGTCGGGCAGGTCGCGTTGCAGAAGCCGCAGTGCACACATTTGCGCAGGATACCGTCGGCCTCCCGGCCATCGGGCGTTTCGAGGAAAGCGGCGCTCAGTCGGGTTTGCACTGTTATAGATCCGGATACAGACGACCGCGGTTGAAGATACCGTGCGGATCGAATGCGGTCTTCAGACGCTTGTGGACGGATAGCATGGCAGCAGACAACGGGTGGAACGGACTTTCGCGCGGCTTCACGGACGCTCGATACAGGGTGACATGACCGCCGCAACGCCCGACGAGAGTCCGCAACGTTCCACCGTCCTGCGGACCGGGCAGCCAGCGCTGGGTTCCGCCCCACTCGATCAGAGTCGGTCCCGGAACCGGCAGCTCAGGCGAGTGCGCCGGCAAGGAGACCCGCCAGAGCTCGGCCGCCGCCTCGAAGAATGGCAGGCGCTGCTCGCGTACACTCGCCCAATATTCATCGGCACCGTTCATGGCCTCGCCACCCAAAACCTCGCGCGCCGCGCGCACTGCCGCTTCCGCGCCGGACAGACGCACGTGCAACGTGCGGTCATGCCATGCGGTCGCGGAAAGCGGCAACGGCCGAGTCGCCCAGCGAGTCATGGACTCGAGCGCTCGCGGCTGGTCCATCTCCAGCCGCAGAGTGCACTCCGCGCGGGGCCGCGGCACGGTCTTCAGGTTGATCTCCGTGAGCAGGCCCAGCGTGCCGAGGCTGCCGGCCATCAGCCGCGACACGTCGAACCCCGCAACATTCTTGATGACCCTGCCGCCGAAGCGCAGCAGCTCGCCGCGCCCGTCGATCATCTCGACACCCAGTACGAAGTCGCGCGGTGCCCCGCAATATGCGCGACGCGGCCCCGCTAAGCCGCTCGCCACCGCACCGCCGATGGTAGCGCGTCCATCGAACCGCGGCGGCTCGAACGCCAGCATTTGACGATGCGCCGAGAGCTCGCGCTCGAGCTCCTCGAGAGGCGTCCCCGCCCGCGCCGAAATCACCAGCTCCGTCGGCTCACAATGCGTGATGCCCGAGAGCGAGCTGACATCCAGCGGCTCGCCCTCGAGCGGGCCGCCGTAGAAGTCCTTGCTGCCGCCGGCGCGGATACAAAGTGGCCGGCGCGCCGCGGCGGCGGCGCGAATCCGATCCTGTAGGGATGGCAGATCGGGCATCAGAAGCGCGGCAGCTCCGGATGGGGGACCTTGCCGCCATGGACGTGCAGGCGTCCAAACTCCGCGCAGCGATGCAATGTCGGCACCGCCTTGCCGGGATTGAGCAGCCCGAGCTCATCCCAGGCGCGCTTGACCGCATGGAAGGTCTCGAGCTCGGCGCTGCCGAACTGCACGCACATCTGGTTGATCTTCTCCATGCCGACACCGTGCTCACCCGTGATGCTGCCGCCTTCGCGGACGCAAAGCTCGAGAATTTCACCGCCGAACGCTTCCGCCCGCGCGACCTCGTCCGGGATGTTGGAATCGAAGAGGATGAGCGGGTGCAGGTTGCCGTCGCCGGCGTGAAAGACGTTGGTGCAGCGCAGGCCGTATCTGGACTCCATCTGCCGGATGGCCTGCAGCACCGCCGCCAGCCGCTTGCGGGGAATGGAGCCGTCCATGCAGTAGTAATCCGGCGACAGCGCGCCCATCGCCGGAAACGCCGCCTTGCGTCCGGCCCAGAAGCGCAGCCGCTCCGCCTCGTCGCGCGATACGCGACACTCCGTGGCGCCGGCATCGCGCATGACGGCCTCCATACGCTCGATCTCGTCCGCGACCTCTGCGGGCGTGCCGTCGGACTCGCACAGCAGGATGGCCTCGGCATCGAGCGGATAGCCCGCCTGCACGAAAGGCTCGACGGCAGCGATGGTTGCACGGTCCATCATCTCGAGGCCCGCGGGAATGATGCCCGCGGCGATCACATCGGCAACCGCCCGGCCGGCCTTGGCGAGGTCATCGAAGACGGCGAGCACCACCCGCGCGCAATCAGGTTTGGGAATCAGGCGCACGGTGACCTCGGTGACCACAGCGAGCAGCCCCTCGGATCCCGTCAGCAGCGCGAGCAGGTCGTAGCCTGGCGCATCCGGCGCCGCGGAGCCGACCTCCAGGACTTCGCCTGTCACGTCCAGCACACGCAGCGCCAACAGGTTGTGCACGGTCAGGCCGTATTTCAAACAATGAACGCCGCCGGAGTTTTCCGCGACATTGCCGCCGATGGTGCAGGCGATCTGACTCGAGGGGTCAGGCGCGTAGTAGAGCTTGTGCGGCGCGGCCGCCTCCGAGATGGCGAGGTTGCGCACCCCAGGCTGCACTCGCGCGGTGCGCGCGAGCGGGTCGACGCTGATGATGCGGTTCAAGCGCGCCAGTGACAGCAGCACGGCGTCCTGGCGGGGAGTCGCACCGCCCGACAGTCCCGTGCCGGCGCCGCGCGCGATCACCGGCACTCTCGCCTCGTGGCAGAGACGAAGCACGGCGGCGACCTGCGCCTCATCCACGGGAAGCGTAACGGCGAGCGGCGTCTGACGATACATCGTCAGCGCATCGCACTCGTAGGGCTTGAGCTCTTCGGGGCTCGATAGCACCGCGCCGGCGGGCAATACGCGCCGCAGGCGCTCGATCACCTGGTGAGACACGGCGCTCCTGTGATAGGTCCCTGGCTCAGTCGCCCGTGACCTGAGCGGGCTTGGGCGCGTCGGGGCTCAGCCAGCGGTAGCTGAAGCCGCCGAGCGCGCCGCCAATGAGGGGCGCGACCCAGAACAGCCAAAGCTGCTGCAGCGCCCAGCCCCCTACGAACAGGGCCGGCCCCAGGCTGCGGGCAGGATTCACCGACGTGTTGGTCACTGGGATGCTGATGAGATGAATCAGGGTCAGACACAGGCCGATGGCGAGCGGCGCAAAGCCTCTGGGAGCGTTGCCGTGCGTCGAGCCCATGATGACGAACAGGAAGCCGAACGTCATCACCACCTCACATACGAAAGCCGACAGCAGGGAATAACCGCCCGGCGAGTGGGCTCCGTAACCGTTGCTGGCGAACCCTCCCGCGGTGCTGAAATCGACGTGGCCGCTGGCGATCAGGTAGAGCACACCTGCCCCGGCGATGCCGCCGAGAACCTGCGCGATGATGTAGCCGGGCAGATCGGCGAGGTTGAAGCGCCCGCCGGCCCAGAGACCGACCGATACGGCCGGATTGATGTGGCAGCCGGACACATGGCCGATGGCATAGGCCATCGTCAGCAGCGTCAGTCCGAAGGCAAGGGCGACGCCGACGAAGCCGATGCCGAGATGGGGGAAAGCGGCCGCCAGCACCGCCGCGCCACAGCCGCCCAGGACGAGCCAGGCCGTACCGATGAACTCCGCAAGGAGCTTGCGCATCATTATAAATGCCCCCCAAATCGATAGGCTGGCGATAGTCTGGCGGAGAGGGTGGGATTCGAACCCACGAACACCCGTTGAGATGTTACTGGAATTCCAGTCCAGCGCCTTCGACCGCTCGGCCACCTCTCCGCATGAAAAGCGCGCCGCTTCGGCCAACCAGGCGGCGGCGCGCTGGCGCGCATGATACTACGCTCCGGGCCGGCGGGCCCGGTGGCGCATCCGGCGCTTATTCACCCGGCGGCGCGTTCGCGTCCGGAACGTTGAAGGGCGGCGGCGCGGCCAGGCAGGGATCCTTTACCGTGCGCGGCGGCGGCGCGGGCTCGTTGAGCTGCGGAACATCCAGCGCGTGGCTGGTGTCGGGCGTGCTCATGCCCTCCGGTATGGCGAGCGGCGTGATGCTGGTCGCCCGCTGGTACGGCTCCGGCTTGTTGCAGCTGTCGTCGTGAGTGATGTGGTGGATGGTCTTACAGCCGCTGAGCGCAAGCAGCACGGCGAAAGCAAGAGCCAAGGCGGCTCTGGACGTCATTAAGGGACCCCTTCTCTTCAAAATCTATTGGAGCGTAGCCGCTCGTTGCAGCGCCGCGAACACCGCGGGCTGGTGAGCCGCGGACAGCTCCGTCAGCGGCAGCCGGATGCCACGCTCGATCCTGCCGGCCTGCGCCAGCGCCCATTTGACCGGTATCGGATTCGCTTCGAGAAAAAGATCCCGATGCAGCGCCGCCAGCGGCGCGTCCAATCGCGCCGCGGATTCCCGGTCACCGTTTGTCGCCGCGCTCACCATGGCCGACATGGCGCGCGGCACGACGTTGGCGGTGACCGAGATCACGCCGCGCGCGCCGGCGAGCATCGCCTCCCGCGCCGTGGCGTCATCACCGCTCAGCACCACGAACCCATGCCGGCAGACGGCGAGCAGCTCGCGCACCCGCTCTGACCCCGGCACCGCTTCTTTGACCGCGCGGATCCGCTCGAGTTGCGACAACCGCCCGACGGTCGCGGGCAGCATATCCACCGAGGTGCGGGACGGCACGTTGTAGAGGATCAGGGGCTTGGCGGAGGCTTCCGCGATCGCCGCGAAATGCCGGTACAAGCCCTCCTGCGTCGGGCGGTTGTACGCCGGCGTGACCACCAGAATGCCCTCGACCGGCAATTGCGAAAAGCGACCGGTCCGCTCCACGGCGGTCGCGGTGCTGCTCGAGCCCACGCCCACGACGACCGCGATACGGTGCTGCGCCCGCTCGCACGCGCGCTGCGTGAGCTCCCACAGCTCCGAGTCCGTCACTGTCGCCGACTCACCCGTGGTCCCGCCGACCACCAGTCCGGTAGTGCCGCTCTCGATGTGCCAATCGATGAGACGCTCCCAGGCGTTGTGGTCGATGGTGCCATCGCTCCGCATGGGCGTGACTATTGCGACGAGACTGCCTGAGAGCATCGAAACCCTGGGTAATGCCGCTATGCGGCAGGTAAGCAGAGAAGTATAAAGGGCATTGCGCCCAGGACGAAGTCGTGTCCCACAAGCATCGCCAGCGAACCGCTCACCCGGTACACTCCCCGCAGCACCTTGGAACGCACCGAGCCTATTGACCCGATGAAGCAGCACCTGGCCGTTTCGGCCATCGGCAGCGACCGCACCGGCATGGTCCACGAGCTGACCCGGGTGATCAGCGAGTGTGGCGGCAATATTACCGAGAGCCGCATGGCCGCGCTCGGCACGGAGTTCGCCATGCTGCTGCTCGTCTCGGGCAACTGGCACGCGCTGGCGAAGCTCGAAACAGAGCTGAAGCGCCTCGCTGAGACGACCAGCCTCAGCGTACACCTCAAGCGTACGGAACCCCGTACAGCGCGCACGGACATGCTGCCGTACTCGATCGATGTCGTGTGCCTCGATCAGACCGGGATCGTCTCGGGCCTCTCAGGCTTCTTCGCGAGCCGCACGATCGATATCGCGGAGGTCTCGACACGCAGCTATCCGGCGGCCCACACGGGCGCCCCCATGTTTTCCGTGCAGATGATCGTCAATGTGCCGAGCCGCATCCAGGTCGCGCACCTGCGCGAGGAGTTCATGGAGTTCTGCGATTCCCTCAACCTCGATGCCATCCTGGAACCGGTGAAGTCCTGACGATGCCCAAAGTCGAGCCCGGGGCCAAAGTGCCCCCATTCTCCCTGCCCGCGACCGGCGGGGACAACTGGCGCCTCAAGGATGCGGCAGGTCGCGCCCTGGTGATCTATTTCTACCCCAAGGACATGACCTCGGGGTGCACGCGCGAGTCGCAGGACTTCCGCGATCTGCATGCCGCCTTCCGCAAGGCCGGCACGGAGATCGTCGGCATCTCCCGCGACAGCGTCGCCAGCCACGAGAAATTCAAGACCAAGGAAGCGCTGCCCTTCACGCTGTTGGCGGACGAGAAGGAGGAGGTCTGCAAGCTGTTCGATGTCATCAGGGAGAAAAGCCTCTACGGTAGGAAGTATCTCGGCATCGACCGCAGCACTTTCCTGATCGACGCCAAAGGGGTGCTGCGGCGAGAGTGGCGCAAAGTAAAGGTTCCGGGGCACGCGGAGGAAGTGC
The DNA here is from genome assembly GCA_963812925.1 of uncultured Pseudomonadota bacterium. Taxonomy (GTDB): domain Bacteria; phylum Pseudomonadota; class Gammaproteobacteria; order Steroidobacterales; family Steroidobacteraceae; genus 13-2-20CM-66-19. Next base: position 171,033 of record CAWEXF010000021.1, read on the forward strand.
TTGAAGCAGCGAAGTCTCTCTGATCCAGGGCCGGCCAGCGCGCAGGCCGAGCGTGTAGAGCCGCGAGCGCGGCCGCGCGACGGCCGGCGCCTCTTCATACTCGACACCAACGTGTTGATGCATGACCCGACCGCCATCTTCCGGTTCGAGGAGCACGACGTTTATCTCCCCATGGTCGTGCTCGAGGAGCTCGACGCGCACAAGAAGGGGCTCTCGGAAGCCTCGCGCAACGTGCGCCAGGTGAGCCGCTTTCTCGATGACATGATGCGCGATGCCACCAAGGAACAGATCGATCTGGGCCTGAAGCTGCCGAGCGGCTACTCCGGCAACCACGGCAAGAAACCCTCCTCCGGCCGGCTCTTCTTCCAGACGCGCCAACTGTCGAGCACCCTGCCGTCGAGCCTTCCGGGCCAGGGCAATGACAACGCCATCCTGGGACAGACTCTCGCCTTGCAGAACGAGCGCCCCGATGCCCGGGTGATCCTGGTTTCCAAGGACATCAATCTGCGCATCAAGGCAGCCGTGCTGGGAGTGCACGCGGAGGATTACTACAGCGACAAGACGCTGGAGGACTCCGATGTCCTCTACAGCGGCATGACCGCGCTCGCCGCGGACTTCTGGGAGCGGCACGGTCAGGGCATGCGCTCCTGGAAGGAAGGCGAGCGCACGTTCTACGAGATTACCGGTCCGGCGGTGCGCGAGTGGCAGCCGAACCAGGGGCTGTACGAGGACAGCCCCGAGGGCATCGAGGGCACGGTGCGCAGCTTGAACGGCGATACTGCGGTGATCGAGCTGATGCGCGATCACCGCAACGAGCGCCACAACGTCTGGGGTATCACGGCGCGCAACCGCGAGCAGAACTTCGCGCTGAACATGCTGATGGACCCGGAGATCGATTTCGTGACCGTGCTGGGGCCCGCGGGCACCGGCAAGACGCTGCTGGCCCTCGCCGCGGGGCTCATGCAGACGCTCGAGAGCAATCGCTTCGTGGAGATCATCATGACCCGGGTGACCATCCCGCTGGGGGAGGACATCGGCTTTCTGCCGGGCACTGAAGAGGAGAAGATGGAGCCGTGGATGGGCGCCCTGATGGACAATCTCGAGGTGCTGACGGGCGGCCAGGAGGGCGGCAACTGGGGGCGGGCTGCGACCAATGACCTGCTGCGCAACCGGATCAAGATCCGCTCGCTCAACTTCATGCGCGGGCGCACCTTCCTCAACCGCTTTCTCATCCTCGACGAGGCGCAGAACCTCACGCCCAAGCAGATGAAGGCGCTCATCACCCGTGCCGGACCCGGGACCAAGCTCGCCTGTCTGGGCAACGTCGCCCAGATCGATACCCCCTACCTCACGGAAACCACCTCCGGCCTCACCTATGCGGTAAACCGGTTCCGCGGCTGGCCGCATTCGGGGCATGTAACCCTGGTTCGAGGGGAGCGCTCGCGGCTGGCGGACTTCGCCTCCGATATCCTGTAAGCTGTCCTCCGGTAGCCGGCGGCCTGCCAGCTCGGCTGACCGCCGGATTTGTAAGTTTCTGTTAATGCAGGGAAACCGGCCCCTCGGGCTGCGGTCGAATCCAAGATGCGCGCCTTCGTCCTGATCATTCTGTTCGCCTTCCTGAACGCCACCACCATGGCGGTCGCGGCCCCGCCGGGCACTCCGCTCCCGTACCTGCCGTCCAACCAGCTCACGACCGAGCTGCCCTCGGCCGTGACTTCGGATCTCCCCGACCTCAGCAGCGCGGCGAACGGCATTCTCGACAAGCAGGGGCAATACGAGCTCGGCTACTCCGTCATGATGCAGATGCGCGATCAGCGCGCGCTCTTCAACGACCCGGAGACCTCGGAATACATACAGCAGATTGGTCAGCGCCTTGCCTCACAGAGCGCGGACGGCGGCGGCTACTATCATTACGTCGTCCTCACCAGCGACGAGCTCAACTCCTTCGCGGTGACCGGAGGCTGGGTCTTCATCTTCACCAGCATGATCAACTACTGCCACTCGGAGTCCGAGCTTGCGGCCGTCATGGCCCACGAAACCGCGCACATCGTCGAAAACAGCGTCCTGCGCGGAATCCAGGACCAGCAGCAGGCCAGCATGATCTCGCTCGCGGGAATGCTGGCCGCGATTCTGCTCGGCGCCCTCGGCGGCGGCGGCGGTGATGCGATTGAAGGCGGCATCGTCGCCTCCCAGGGGTTGGCCGCACAGCATCAGATCGATTTCACGCGCAGTGAGGAAGAGGAAGCCGATCGGGTCGGCATCCAACTCATGGCCGCCGCGGGCTTCGACCCTCAGGCGATGGGCAACATCTGGGACCGGATGATGCGGGACGAGGGTGTGCAGAACGGCTGGGTACCGGCAATACTGCAGGACCACCCGGTGGACTCCGTCCGCATCGCGGATGCTCGCGAGCGCGCCGCGCAATACCCGCCGGTACCGGACACGAGCTCGCGCGATTTCTACCTGATCAGAGAACGCGTGCGTGTCCTCACCGCGCCCGGCGACGAGGATCTGGCTCGCCAATACGCGGAGCAGATCGCCAACGGCGATCACAGCCTCCCCACGATGTACGGCGATGCGCTGGCGTTGATCCAGGACAACAAGGCGTCCCAGGCCGTGCCCGTCCTGAAGAAATTGATCGCCCAGCACGGTGACCTGCACCTGCTCTACTCGGCCCTCGGCCAGGCGCAGGCCAAGGCGGGCGACATGCAGCAGGCGCTCGCGACCTTCCAGCTGGCGGAAGAGCTCTTCCCGCGCAACGTACCCATCACGATCCGGTACGCGCAAACGTTGATGTCAGACGGCAAGAATGCGCAGGCGCACGATGTGTTGCTGGACCTCTTCAACAACATCGACCCGACGCCCGATCAGATCGAGCTCACGGCACGTGCCGCGAGCGCCGCAGGCGACCTGGGCGATGCGTATTACTACATGGGTGAATACCAGATTGCTGATGGCAATCTGCGTCTCGCCGCCGAGCAGTACCAACTCGCGCTCCGCAGCCCGCGCCTGACCTATGTGCAACGCCAGCGGATCCGGGCGCGATTGAAGGAAGTCCGCGACTACCTCGCGAGCACGCGCCAGCAGGGCCAGGACGAATGACCAGGCCCGCAATGGGCCGCCCGGCTGCTACAATGCCGGTAAAGTCTCTGCACGGACCTCCCATGCCAACAAGAATTCGCCCGGCGATGCTCCGGATGGCCACCCTGTCGTTGCTGGTGCTGACCCTCCTTGGCTGCGCGACAGTGCCGCCCTCGGAGCGGGACGCGCGCGACCCCTGGCAGCGTATGAACCGGGGCGTTTACAAGTTCAACGATGCCTTCGACCGCGCGATTGCGAAGCCTGTCGCCAGGGGCTACGTGCGTTTGCCGCAGCCTATCCGCAGCGGTGTCACCAACTTCTTCAACAACGCGACCTATCCCGACGTCATCGTGAATGCGCTGCTGCAGGGGCAATTCGCACCCTTCGCGCGCGACACGGGACGGTTCCTGGTCAACACGACGATTGGCATCGGTGGCATCCTGGATCCGGCCTCGCACATGGGGCTGACGCTCGAGGACCGGGATTTCGGCCAGACCTTCGGGAAATGGGGAATTCCGACCGGGCCGTTCCTGGTGCTGCCATTCATAGGCCCGTCCGATGTCAGGGACGGCATTGGGCGCATACCGGACGCGTACGCAGAGCCGTGGGCCTACATCAAGAGCCACTACTGGTACTGGGATTACGGATCGCTACTGGTCTATGAGGTGAGCGTGCGCGCCAGCCTCCTGCCCCTGACCGACATGGCGGAGAAGACTTACGACCCGTACGGGTTCGAGCGCAATGCCTACCTGCAGCACCGCGATTTCATGGTCAAGGGTCAATCGACGCAGGGCGGCGCCGAGGAAGAGTTGAAAGAGCTACAGCAGCAGTAGTCCAACCGGATTGACGACGCAGCCCAGGGAGCGGCCCTGGGCTGCTTCATGACTTGCTTGCGACCTCAAAGCACCGGCGAAGCATGTCCTCGACGCCGCTGATGCGGGCAACGGCGAGCAGGAGGCACGGGACCTCGGAAAAGCAGAGCGGCCGCCCCTCCCGCTTCATGATCGCCATCCAGTCGAGCATCACGGCGAGGCCCGCGCTGTCGGATTGCGTGATCCCGGAGCAGTCTATCTCGAGGTCACTCTCAGTCGAGGCGTGCAGGGCGGTCAGCCCTTCACTGCGCGCGCGGCGCGCGTTGGCAAAGGTCAGCACGCCCCGCATCGCAAATCGACCCGGCGCGGTCGTCACGACCTCGAACTTGGCGGCCTCAGAGGCGCGGCGGGCAGCGCTCGCGATGGGGCTGCTCACGAGCCACCGCCCGTCTTGCCGATCTGGGCGGGCTTCTCACCGTGCTCGAGGCCGTTGATCACCGCGGGGAGCCCCCGCTGGGCGATCTGGGGCTGGAAATCCTGGCGATAGCTCATGATGTAGCTGACACCGTCGATGACGACGTCCCAAGCCTTCCAGCCGTCGGGAGTCATGTGCATGTAGTAGTTGACGGAGACCGGCGGCCCGCCGTTGCGCGCCATCTCGGTACGGACGGTGGCGTTCTGATCGCCGGGATTCACACGGCTCGGATAGACCTTGAGCGTGTTCGATGTGAAGTTGACGATGGCGGTGCCGTAATTATTCATCATCGAGTGATAGAAGGCATTGACGAACTGCTGGCGCTGCTCCGGGGTGGCGGTTTTCCAGTACCTGCCGAGCACGAGTTGGGCCGCGAACTGGGTGTCGACATGCGGCAGGATGTACTGGTCGACCAGCCCCTGGACCTTGGCAGGATCGTTCTGGTAGGTCTGGCGATCGGCAGATAGCGCCTTCAGCAAGCCGTTGGCGGCGGCGTCGATCACCTGCGAGGGCTGTTCCGACGATGCCTGCGCCGCGGCCGCGGCCGGGACCGGCGCCTCGATCAGCCATCCCGCGGCTACCAGCGTCGCGGCGAGCAGAAAATGGGAAGGTCTCATGGGTGAGGCTCCTGCGGCTTCTGGCCCTGATTCGGGGTCTTGCCGTTGTTATTGCCGTTATTGTTGCTGCCGCTACCTGCGCTGCTGCTACCGCCGTTGCTGCCGCTGGCGAAGTTCGCAAATAGCTTGTTGATCAAGTTCTCCAGCACGATGGCGGACTGGGTCTGCAGGATCTGGCTGCCGTTCGTGAGATAAGTGCTGAGGCCGCCCGGGCTGATGCCGACGTATTGGCCGCCGAGCAGGCCCTCGGTCTCGATACTGGCGTAGCTGTCCTCGGGGATCTGGTTGAACTGCGGATAAATGTGCAGGTGCACATCCGCCCGGTAGTTCTGGTTGTCGAAACCGATTTTCGTCACTTCGCCGATCCGCACTCCCGCCATCGTAACGGGCGAGCCCACCTTAAGCTCCCCGATGTTGTCGAATTCGGCGCTCACGGCATAGCCGGTGGGCTTGCCGACCTTGAGCTTGAGCCCGCTCGCGGGGAGCTGGGTGGTGAGAAAGAAGAGCGCGGCGAGGCCCAGCAGGACGAAAAGGCCCGTTCCGATCTCGAGTGAGCGAGTGGGGCGCATGGGGGCAATCCTCTTACAAGAAAGCGGCGGTCAGTACGTAATCGAGCAGCAGCGTGAGCACGGACGAGGCGACCACGGTCCGCGTGGTCGCAAGCGCCACGCCTTCGGCGGTGGGCTGTGACTGGTACCCCTCGTTGACCGCGATGAGGCTCAGTACGGCGCCGAATACCAGGCTCTTGACGATGCCCTCGACCACATCGTGCAGGCCCACCGCGCTCTGCATTTGGGACCAGAAGACACCCCGGTCGACGCCCATCAGCTGCACGCCGATGAGCTGCGCGCCGAAGATCCCGACGATGCTGTAGATAGCGGCAAGGAGCGGCATCGCGATCAGTCCTCCGAGAAAGCGTGGCGCAGCGACATACCGCATGGGGTCGACCGCCATGACCGCCATCGCGGTGAGCTGATCCGTCGCACGCATGAGGCCTATCTCCGATGTCAGCGCGGTACCCGCGCGGCCGGCGAAAAGGAGCGCGGTCAGCACCGGGCCGAGCTCCTTGACCAGCGAGATAGCCGCGGCGGCGCCCAGCGCCTCCTCCGAGCCGAAGCGCTGCAGCAGCTCATAACCCTGAAGGCCCAGCACCATGCCGGTGAAGAGGCCCGAGAGCATGATGATGATCAGCGAGCGCGCACCGGTGTTGAAGATCTGCGCGGTGATGAGCCGCGGTCGGGCGAGCGCCGGAATGCAGGCGAGGAGCAGCCGGCCCAGGAAAATGCCGGTGACGCCGGTCTTGCGCAGCCCCTCGACGACCATGCCGTCTCGGACTCCGTTGCTCATTCTTCCTCCGATCCGAGAAGCTGGCTGGCGTAATCCGGTGCCGGATAGTGGAAGCGCACCGGCCCCTCCTCGCTACCGGTCATGAACTGGTGCACCGTCTCGGAGTCGCTGCGCGCCAGCTCCTGCGGCGTGCCGGAGGCGACTACGCAGCCGCCGGAAAGCAGGAAGCTCTGATCGGCGATGGTAGCCAGCTCCTGCACATCGTGGGACACGACGATGCTGGTGATGCCGAGGACTTTGTTCATCTGTTTGATCAGCCGCAGAATCACACCCAGCGAGATGGGATCGAGGCCAACGAACGGCTCGTCGTAGAGCAACACCTCCGGGTCCATCACGATGGCGCGCGCCAGCGCCGCGCGCCGCGCCATGCCGCCGGAAAGCTCCGCCGGCATCAGGTCCGCCGCCCCGCGCAGGCCCACCGCCTCGAGCTTGGTGAGCACCAGCTTGCGGATCACGGATTCCGGGAGGTCCGTGTGCTCGCGCACTGGAAAGGCGACGTTCTCGAAGACGTCGATGTCTGTGAGCAGCGCCCCATTCTGGAAGAGCATACCCATCCGCGAGCGGTCGGCGTAGATCTCCGATCTCGAGAGACTGGCGATGTCGCGTCCGAACACCAACACCTGGCCGCTGTCGGCGAAGAGCTGGCCGGTGATGAGCCGCAGCAGGGTCGTCTTGCCCGTGCCGCTCGGTCCCATGACTGCCGTGATGAGGCCCCGCCGCGCGCTAAAATTGAGCCCGGCAAAGATCGGGCGCCCGTCGATGGCGTAATGCACATCCCGCGCCTCGACAACCGCGTCATCTGCCGAACCGGACGGCGCGTCTTGGAGAGATGCGGGGCTGCTCAAGCGGCCTGGCTTTCCATCTCGGAGCTGTAGCGGCCGGTGGTCGCCAATCCATTGAGCTTCGCACGGCGGGCGAACTCTTTTTGCCCGGCGGCGAACGTCGCCGCATTCCCGCCCCACGCCTTCAGCGCAGTGTCCTGCAGGGCGCGCCCGTAGCTGAAGGTCAGGGACCAAGGCAGTGGGCCCATGCGGTTCATCAACGAGAGATGCAGCGTCGCCTCGGCCGACGACTGGCCGCCCGAGAGGAACGCGATGCCGGGGACGGCCGGCGGCACGTGACGCTTGAGCGTCCTGATGGTCGCCTCAGCCACCGCCTCGGGCGGCGCGCGGTTCGAGGCTTTCTTGCCGGAGATGACCATGTTGGGCTTGAGGACCATACCCTCGAGATAGATGCGGTGCTCGAACAACTGGTTGAAGACGGCGTTCAGCGTGGCGTTGGTCACTTCCTCGCAGCGGTCGATCGAGTGCGCCCCATCCATGAGCACTTCCGGCTCCACGATCGGCACGATGTCGTTTTCCTGAGCCAGCGCTGCGTAGCGGGCCAGCGCGTGAGCGTTGGCCTGAATGGCGAATGCGCTCGGAATGCCGTCGCCGATGTCGATGACTGCGCGCCACTTCGAGAAGCGCGCCCCGAGCGCGCGGTATTCGACGAACCGCTCGCGCAGGCCGTCGAGCCCTTCCGTAATGGTGTCGCCGGGGAAGCCGGCAAGGGGCTTCGCGCCCAGGTCGACCTTGATGCCGGGGATCATCCCGTGCTGCGTCAGGTATTGCGGAAACGGTGCGCCATCGGCCGTCTTCTGTCGGATGGTCTCGTCGTAAAGAATGACGCCGCTGATGGCTTCCGCCGCACCCGGGGCGGTAAAGAGCATCTCGCGGTAGTTGCGGCGATGCTCCTCGGTCGAGTCGAGGCGAATGGCATCGAAGCGCTTGAGAATGGTGCCACTGCTCTCATCCGCGGCCAGGAGCCCCTTGCCTTTGGCGACCATGGCTTGGGCTATGCGGGCGAGCTCATTGCGATTCATCGTTACCTTCCTCCAGCAACGGCGGACCGGCCGCGAGCACACGTGCTGTCGGCGTCCGCCCCCGATCGTTCGCGTGAATGGATACGCCAAGGATACCAAATAGCGCCGGAGCGCAAGATGGCCGTTGGTGTCGACCCGCAGCGCCACACCGGCTTACGGCAACCCATGAGACGGCGCTTGGTTCCCGGGGCAATCAGTACTAAAATAGTCCTACTTTGCAGACCCCCTTGGTTTTGGGCTCATAGCCATGGTTCGTATCAGCCGACTCACAGACTACGCCACCGTGCTCCTCGCAGTGCTCGCGGAGCAACCCGCGCGCGTGCAAACCGCCGCGGCGCTGGCGGAGCAGACCCGCATTGCGGCGCCGACAGTCAGCAAGCTCCTGAAGCAGTTGCAGCGCGCCGGGCTCGTGGCCTCCACGCTGGGGCTGCATGGCGGCTACCAGCTCGCCCGGCCCGCGACCGAGATCAGCGCCGCCGCGATTCTCGATGCCATGGAGGGGCCCCTGGCGCTCACGGACTGCTCCGTGGGAGCAGGCCAGTGCGACATCGAGGAAACCTGCCGGGTCGGGCGAGTGTGGCAACGGCTGAACCTGGCCATCCGGCGCTCATTGTACGACGTCAGCCTCGCTCAGCTTGCCGGCATCGATCCCACCCAGGTCGCGCTGCCGGCGCTGGAGCGTGACATGAAGGCTGCGGCCACCCGCGCGCCCGTCCGTTCCTGAACCGAATCATGAGTGAATCCGCAAATCAGCTGGAAAGCCTGCTCGCCCGCCGCTACAAGCACGGGTTCGTCACCGACATCGACGCCGACACGGTCCCGCCCGGGCTGGACGAGGACGTGGTGCGGCTCATCTCGCGCAAGAAGGGCGAGCCGGCCTTCCTCACGGAGTGGCGCCTGAGAGCGCTGCGGCACTGGCTCACCCAGCGGGAGCCGCACTGGTCGCACACCAGCTATCCGCCGATCGACTATCAGGCCATCTCCTATTACTCCGCGCCGAAGTCGAAGAGCGACGGGCCGAAGAGCCTCGCCGAGGTCGACCCGAAGCTGCTCGAGACCTACGAGAAGCTGGGCGTGCCGCTGCACGAGCGGGCGCGCCTCGCGGGCGTGGCGGTCGATGCGGTGTTCGACAGCGTCTCGGTCGCGACCACCTTCAAGGAGCGCCTGATCGAAGCCGGCGTCATCTTCTGCCCGTTCTCGGAGGCGGTGCAGAAGCACCCGGAGCTCATCGAGCGGTACCTCGGCAGCGTCGTGCCCTACACCGACAACTTTTTCGCGTCGCTGAACTCCGCCGTGTTCACTGACGGATCGTTCGTCTACGTGCCAAAGGGCGTGCGCTGCCCGATGGAGCTCTCTACGTACTTCCGCATCAATGCGGCGAAGACGGGGCAGTTCGAACGGACGCTGATCATCGCGGATGAGGGCGCGTACGTGTCATACCTTGAAGGTTGCACGGCCCCAATGCGTGACGAGAACCAACTGCATGCCGCCGTCGTGGAACTGGTGGCGCTGGATGACGCCTTCATCAAGTATTCCACGGTACAGAACTGGTACCCGGGTGATGCGGAGGGCAAGGGCGGCATCTACAACTTCGTCACCAAGCGGGGCGAGTGCAGGGGCCGTAATTCCCACATCTCCTGGACCCAGGTGGAGACGGGATCGGCGATCACGTGGAAGTACCCGAGCTGTGTGCTGCGCGGCGACGGCTCGAGCGGAGAGTTCTACTCCGTGGCGACCGTCAACAACCGCCAGCAGGCCGACACCGGCACGAAGATGATCCACATCGGCCGCGACACCCACAGCACCATCATTTCCAAGGGCATCTCCGCCGGTCGCGGCCAGAACACTTACCGCGGCCTGGTGAAGATCCTGCCAAGCGCCCACGGAGCGCGCAATTTCACGCAGTGCGACTCCCTCCTCATGGGCGGCAAGTGCGGTGCGCACACCTTCCCTTACGTCGAGGTCAAGAACCCCTCGGCGACCGTGGAGCATGAGGCGAGCACCTCCAAGATCAGCGAGGACGAGCTCTTCTACTGCCTCTCACGCGGCATCGCCGGGGAGGATGCCGTGAACCTGATCGTGAGCGGCTTCTGCAAGACCGTCTTCAAGGAGCTGCCGATGGAGTTCGCGGTGGAGGCGCAGGCCCTCCTGGCGGTGAGCCTCGAAGGCGCAGTGGGTTAGAAGGTAGAGAGAGAGCGATGCTGAAGATCGAAAACCTGCATGTCAGGGTGGACGGCAAGGAGATCCTGCAAGGACTGACGCTTGCGGTTCCCACGGGCGAAGTGCATGCCGTCATGGGGCCAAACGGCTCCGGCAAGAGCACCCTGGCAAATGTGCTGGCGGGACGGCCCGGCTACGAGATCATCGCCGGCTCCGTCACCTACCAGGGCCGCGACCTGCTGGCGCTCGCTCCCGAGGAGCGGGCTCGCGAGGGCGTGTTCCTCGGCTTCCAGTATCCGGTGGAGATCCCGGGCGTCAACAACGTTTACCTTCTCAAGGCGGCGGTGAACGCCGCGCGCAAGCACCGCGGACTCGATGAGGTCGATGCGTTCGAGTTCCTGACGCTCGTGAAGGAGAAGATGCGGCTGATGCGCATGGAGGACAGCATGCTCTCCCGCGGGGTCAACGAGGGTTTCTCGGGCGGCGAGAAGAAGCGCAACGAGGTCCTGCAGATGCTGGTCCTCGAGCCGCGGCTCGCGATCCTGGATGAGACCGACTCGGGTCTCGACATCGATGCGCTGAAGATCGTTGCCCACGGCGTCAACACCCTGCGCTCGCCGGAGCGCTCCCTCGTGCTCGTAACTCACTATCAGCGCCTGCTCGACCATATCGTGCCGGATCACGTGCACGTGCTGGTCAAGGGGCGCATTGCGCGCAGCGGCGACAAGTCTCTCGCTCTCGAGCTCGAGCGGCGCGGCTACGACTGGGTGACCGGCGAGGCGGCATGACATGAGCGCCGCTCTCTCCAAGCGCGTTCTGGACGAGTACGCCGCGGTTCGCGAGTCGCTGCCTGCCGGGGTCGTGAGCCCGGCGCGGCGGCAGGAGGCGATCCAGGCGCTTACCGCAGCCGGATTGCCCACCACACGGGACGAGAACTGGCGGTACGCCAACCTGCGGCCGCTCGAGCGGGCGCGGCTGGCGCCGGTTGCAGCCGCATCGTCCGGGCCGAGCCTGCCGGCCAGTTTGCAACGTTTTGTACGGTACGTGTTCGTCGACGGAGCGTTTGCGCCGGAGCTCTCTTCATCTGAAGAGCAGGCAGGGCTCACGATGCGCAGGCGGCCCGCCGCCCTCCCCCCTTTGAGCACCTTGCCCGAGGCGCGCCTCGCATTGCTCAACGAGGCGTTTGCCACTGACACCGCCGCAATCCATGTCAGCGGCACGTCCGGGGAGCCCGCGAGAGTCGAGCTGATATTCGTTGCGCTGGGCGGCGCCGACACCGGCACCTCCTACCCCCGTATCCAGGTCAGCCTCGATCCCACCAGTCACCTGATCCTCGTCGAGCGACACATCAGCGCCGGCGAGGGCGCCAGCTTCATCAACAGCTCGGTGAACGTGGACATTGGGCGGGGGGCGCAGCTGACTCACTATCGCCTGCAGCAGGCGGGCGCACGCGCCACGTGGCTCGACACTCTGTCGGCCGTCCTTGCGGCGGACGCCCGCTATCGACTCCTGGCCGTCAACACCGGAGCCCTGTCGGCCCGGTCGACGACTCACGTGCGGATGGCGGGGCCGGGGGCGGAGCTCGCTCTCTCGGTGGCCGCGCTGGGCGACCGCCAGCAGGTGCAGGACAACTTCGCGCTCGTAGAGCACATTGCGCCGCGCGCCCGCACGGAGCAGACCTTCCGCGGGATCGCCTCGGGGCGCGCCCGCGTCGCGTTCAACGGCAAGATCGCCGTCCGCGAAGCCGCCTCCGGCACCGATTCGCGGCAATCGCTTCGCGGCCTGCTTGCGGGTCCAGAGGCGGAGATCGACGTACGGCCGCAGCTCGAGATCTACACGGATGACGTCCGCTGCAGCCACGGCGCGACCGCGGGCAAGCTGGATGACAACATGCTCTTCTATCTGCTTTCCCGGGGTTTGTCCGCCGAGGTGGCGCTGCGACTCCTCAAGTGGGCATTCCTCGAGGATGTGGTGTCGAAGATTGAAATACCCGACCTGAGACGGCATATCGAGCACGAGCTCGCCGGCCAGATGGCCGACGCCGACTCGTTGAAGGAGCTGCTGTAATGGCTGTGACGGCTACCCGTATTGCGCCTGCAGCCGCGCTCGATGTCGAGCGCGTGCGGCGTGACTTTCCGATTCTGGAGCGGTCGATCAACGGCCGGCCGCTGGTGTATCTCGACAGCGCCGCGTCCGCACAGCGTCCACTGCCGGTCCTCCGCGCGGTGGAGCGATACGAGACGCACAGTCACGCTAACGTACATCGCGGCGTTCACGCGTTGAGCCAGGCCGCAACGGAGGCGTATGAAGGCGCACGTGAGCGCGTACGCCGCTTCATCAATGCGCACTCCACCAAGGAGATCATCTTCGTCCGGGGCACGACCGAGGGTATCAATCTCGTCGCCCAGTCCTACGCGCGGCCGCGCTTGGGGCCAGGGGATGAGATCCTGATTACCGGCTTGGAGCATCACGCGAACATCGTCCCCTGGCAGATGGTTCGGGACCAGACCGGCTGCACGCTGAAGGTTGCGCCCATCAACCGCCGCGGCGAGGTGGAGCTCGATCAGTTCCTGGCGATGCTTTCGCCGCGCACGCGCCTCGTCGCGATCGCGCATGTCGCCAACGCGCTGGGGACGATTTTGCCGGTGAAGCGCATGATCGACGCCGCCCACGCACAGGGCGCAGTCGTGCTGGTCGACGGCGCCCAGGCCGTTCCCCACTCTGCGGTCGATGTACGCGCGCTCGGCTGCGACTTCTACACCTTCTCAGGCCACAAGCTCTACGGTCCGACCGGAATCGGCGTGCTCTACGGCCGCGAGGAGCTGCTCGCCGCCATGCCGCCCTGGCAGGGCGGCGGCGACATGATCCTGACCGTTTCCTTCGACAAGACGACCTACAACGAGCTGCCGTGGAAGTTCGAGGCCGGCACGCCCAACATTTCCGGGGCGGTCGGGCTCGCCGCCGCGATGGACTACGTGGAGAGCCTGGGCCTGGAAGCGATCGCCGCGCACGAGCATCGCCTGCTGGAGCACGCCACGCGCGAGCTGCAGCGCATTCCCGGCATCGAGATCATCGGCACCGCGCCCAACAAGGCGGCCGTGCTCTCCTTCACCATGACGGGTGTCCATCCGCACGATCTCGGCACGATCCTCGACGCGGAGGGTGTTGCGGTTCGGACCGGGCACCACTGCGCCATGCCGGTGATGACGTTCTTCAACATCCCGGCGACGGCGCGCGCATCCTTCGGCTGCTACAACACCGAGGCCGACGTAGCGAGCCTGGTCGCTGCCCTGGGCAAGGCGCGCGAGGTGTTTTCGTAATGGATCTCAAGGAACTCTACCGCGATGTCATCCTGGACCACAACAAGCGGCCGCGGAATTTCGGTCGAATCGAGCCCAGCGATGGCCGCGCCGACGGGCACAACCCGCTGTGCGGCGATCGACTCACGGTGTGGCTGCGCCTGAAGGATGACCGCATCGAGGACATCCGCTTCGAGGGCAAGGGCTGCGCCATCTCGACCGCTTCCGCATCGTTGATGACCGAAGCCGTGAAGGGCAAGGACAGGGCAACGGTGCAGTCGCTGTACGGCCGCATCCATTCGCTTCTGACTCAGCAGGACGCCGTGCCTGACACTTCGCTCGGAAAGCTCGCAGCCCTGTCCGGGGTGCGGGAGTTCCCCGCGCGCGTCAAGTGCGCGAGCCTCTGCTGGCACACCCTAAACGCCGCGCTGGAACGAGGCGCGGCGACCGTCTCCACCGAGTGAGCCATGCGCGGCCACGAGAACGAGCCCTTCGTCGTCACCCGCGAGGTCAAAGGGGTGATCGTCCCGGCGGGCGTCGAGGTCAGCCTCAAACCCGGCCAGTCCGGCTACATCACGCAGGCCCTCGGCGGCAGCTTCACGGTCTATATGGAGGGCAATCTCTTCCGCATCTCCGGCGAGGACGCCGACGCCATAGGCAAGGAACCCGTCAAATCGCCTGAGCTGCCGCCCAACGCCACCGAGAACGACGTGCGCGAGCTCGCCTGGGCTCAGATGCGTACCTGCTATGACCCCGAGATCCCGATCAACATCGTGGATCTCGGCCTGGTATACGACTGCGCCGTGCAGCCCAATGACGACGGCACGCGCACGATCGAGGTGCGCCTCACCCTCACCGCCCCTGGCTGCGGTATGGGCGACATCCTCGTCGACGACGTCAAGGACAAAATCGAGCGTATTCCCACCGTGCGTGAAGCGCATGTCGAGCTGACATTCGACCCTCCCTGGAACCAGAGCATGATGTCCGAGGAGGCGCGGCTCCAGACAGGGATGTACTGACACGTGCCCTGGGTCGACGTCGGCAGCGCCGCGGATCTCTCCGAGGCCGCTCCCCTCTCCGTCGAGATCCACGGGCTCGCGGTGGTCGTCGTGCGCTGCGGCAATGATCTTTACGCCGTCGAAGATCGCTGTACCCATGACGGTGAGCCCCTGGATGGCGCTGAAGTCGACTCCTGCCAGATCATCTGCCCGCGGCACGGCGCGCGGTTCTGCCTGCGCACGGGTGAGGCGCTGACGCCTCCTGCCTACGAGCCGCTGCGCACGTATGCGGCCCGGGAGGAGAACGGGAGGCTTCTGCTCGAGCAGTCTGACTGAGCAATACTGCGGCTGTTGCGCGTTTGCGTTAGAGTTCGCGCCCGACCAGACCAAGCTTCAGAGGTCCACCATGGCTCCTCCATTCGACCGCAACGGCGCCGCAGGACTCGGATTGGCCCGCCGATCCGGCCTCGTGGCCATAGTCGCGATCATCGCGATCGTAGTGTTCTCCAGCTCCTGGTTCGTGGTACCGCCGGCAAACGTGGCTTTCACACGCTGGCTTGGAGGCACCGTGATGCAACGCCAGCCGCTCGGCCCGGGGCTGCACCTGAAGATGCCGTTCATGGAAACCGTGGACCAGTTGCAGGTGAGCCAATCCGTGTATTCCCTGCCGCCGATGGCTGTCTACACCAACGACAACCAGTCGGTCAGCATCCTGGTCAGCGTGATTTACATGGTCCCGCCATCGGATGCATACCACATGCTCTACGATGTCGGCCGGACCGGCGCCCAGGATATCGATTTCACCGTCCTTCCGGTGGTACGCAACGATGCACAGGCGGTGTTCGCCCGATACAACACGCTCACCGTTTCCGACAAGCGCGCGGCGATCGCGGATGCGATGCAGACGGCGATCTCGGCTGACCTGCAGCGGCTGTTCGGCATTCAGGTCATCAACGTGCAATTGACCGGGGTCGAGTATTCCGGCTCATTCACGCAATCGGTGGAGGCGGCGATGAGCGCCAAGGCCGCGGCCGTGCGGGCCGGCAACGAAGTGCTGCAGAGGCAATACGAAGGTCAGCAGGCCGTGGTGCTGGCAGAGGCACGAGCCAAGGCGCAAATCGCCGCGGCGCAAGGCGAAGCCAAGGCCATCGAGCTGGTCAGCGACGCGCTGCGGCAGAATCCCGCATACATTCGCTGGTATGAAGCATCCAGGTGGAACGGCGTGCTGCCGAGATACGTCGCCGGCAAGGCCGCCGTGCCCGTCATCGACGTCGGGGACGCTGGGAAGTAACGCGGGTATAATTCCCGGAATGATGCCAAGCCTCGTCGAGCGCCTGCGCTCGGAAATCGCAGGACTCCGGGAACAGGGTCTCTACAAGAGCGAGCGCGTGCTCGCGGGGCCGCAGGGAGGCACGGTCCGCACGGGTGAGCGCGAGGTCGTCAACCTCTGCGCCAATAATTACCTCGGACTCGCGAACCACCCCGCGGTGCGGGAAGCGGCGCACCGCGCCATCGACCGGTTCGGCTTCGGGATGGCCTCGGTGCGCTTCATCTGCGGCACGCAGACGGTACACAAGCAGCTCGAGGCGGCTCTGAGCCGCTTCCTCGGCACCGAGGATGCCATCCTCTACTCCTCCTGCTTCGATGCCAACGGCGGCCTCTTCGAGACGCTGCTCGATGAGCGCGATGCAATCATCTCCGACGCGCTCAATCACGCCAGCATCATCGACGGCATCCGGCTTTGCAAGGCGCAGCGGTACCGGTACGCCAACAACAACATGACGGAGCTCGAGGACTGCCTCAAGCAGGCGGGCGGCGCCCGGACCCGGTTGATAGCCACCGACGGCGTCTTCTCGATGGACGGCAGCATCGCCAACCTGCCGGCGGTCTGCGATCTGGCCGGGCGCTACGACGCGCTGGTGATGGTCGATGACTCTCATGCCACGGGCTTCATGGGCCCCGGCGGACGCGGCACGCCGGAGCACTGCGGGGTCGCCTCGAGAATCGACATCCTGACCAGCACCCTCGGCAAAGCGCTGGGCGGCGCCAGCGGGGGTTATGTCGCATCACGGAAAGAGGTCGTGGAGTGGCTGCGGCAACGCTCGCGCCCTTACCTCTTCTCCAACAGCATTCCTCCGGTTGTCGCGGCAGTGGGACTGCGGGTCATCGATCTGCTCGAGCACTCGCCGGAGCTGCGTACGCAGCTGCATGAGAACGCCCGCTACTTCCGCGCCGGACTCACGCAGCTCGGCTTCGATCTCAAGCCGGGCGAGCATCCCATCATCCCGGTGATGCTGGGCGATGCCGCCCTCGCCGGCCGCATGGCGGATCGCCTGCTCGAGCGCGGCGTGTACGTGATCGGCTTTTCGTATCCGGTCGTGCCGAAGGGCCAGGCACGCATTCGCACGCAGATGTCGGCGGCGCTCAACCGCGAGCAGCTCGACAAGGCCATCGCGGCCTTCGCGGCGGTTGGCAAAGAGCTGGGAGTCATCAAGTGAAGGCACTGGTCAAGAAAGAAGCGGCACCCGGCATCTGGATGGATGAGATGCCGGAGCCCAAGGTCGGCCACAACGACGTGCTGATCGAGATCGGCAAGACCGCAATCTGCGGCACCGACATGCACATCTACAATTGGGACGCGTGGGCGCGGAAGACCATCCCGGTGCCGATGGCGGTCGGGCACGAGTATTCCGGACGCATAGTGGACCTCGGCTCCGAAGTGCGGGGCCTGAAGACCGGCGATCGCGTTTCGGGCGAAGGTCACATCACCTGCGGTTATTGCCGCAACTGCCGCGCCGGACGCCGTCACCTCTGCCGCAACACAGTAGGCGTGGGCGTCAACCGCCCCGGGGCGTTCGCGCAATACCTCGCGATTCCCGCCGACAACGCGTTCAAGCTCCCGGACTCGATCACCGACGATGTCGCCTCGATCCTGGACCCGTTTGGCAATGCGACGCATACCGCCCTCGCATTCAACATGGTGGGCGAGGACGTGTTGATCACCGGTGCCGGTCCCATCGGGGTCATGGCCGTTGCGATCGCCCGTTTCGTCGGGGCACGTCATGTCGTAATCACGGACGTCAACGACTACCGACTGGAGCTCGCGAAGAAAATGGGCGCGACCCGCGCTGTCAACGTGCAGCGGGACTCTCTCGATCAGACGATGCAGGACCTCGGCATGCAGGAGGGATTCGACGTCGGGCTCGAGATGTCAGGCAATGCCGCCGCTTTCCGCGACCTGCTGCGCACGATGCACCACGGCGGCTCGGTCGCAATCCTCGGCATCCCGCCCGACGAGACGGCGATCGACTGGAATCAGGTGATCTTCAAGGGCCTGACGCTGAAGGGCATCTACGGCCGGGAAATGTTCGAGACCTGGTACAAAATGGCGAGCCTGCTGCAGAGCGGCCTGAAGCTCGAGCCCATCATCACCCATCACCTGCCGGTGCAGGAGTATTCCCAGGCCTTCAGCATCATGGGCTCGGGCCGCTCCGGCAAGGTCATCCTGGACTGGAAGAGTCTCTAATTGTTGGCGGCGCAGAAGCAGTACGAGTAGAGGTGCCCCGGCACGCTGAAGCGTGTCAGCTGCTCGAGGCTGCCGGCGACGGGGTCGAGGCGATTCGCCATCTGTAGCAGCCCGAGCGACTGCGTATCGGGATGGAAGAGTGATACGGCGGCTGCCGCGGCGCGCGACTGCGCCTGCTCGAACACCTGCTCCGCCCACGAAAAGTGCGGTTGCACGAACTCCACCTGGTACTGCGTCACCTTGGCGAGCTGCGCCGCCGCCCGCACCGCACCCTCCAGGGTTCCCAGACGGTCCACCAGCCCGAGCCGCCGCGCATCCGCGCCGGCCCACACCCGCCCCTGTCCGATCGCATCGATCTGCTGCGGAGTCTCGCGGCGTCCCGCCGCCACGCGGTCCAGGAACTCCTGGTAGCCGCGGTCGACCTGTGACTGCAGGAGGCCGCTGATCTCGGGGCTGAGCGGCCGGTCTATCGTGAGCGCGCCGGCGAGTGGAGTCGTGCCGACACCGTCGGCGCCGACGCCGACCTTGCTCAGCGTCTGGCTGATGTTCGGGATGATGGCGAAGATGCCGATCGAGCCCGTGAGCGTCGCCGGGCTCGCCCAGATCTGGTTGGCGGGCGCCGAGATGTAGTAGCCGCCCGAGGCCGCGAGATCTCCCATCGAGATCACGAGCGGCTTGCCGGCCGCGCGCAGCGCCTGCAGCTCCTGATAGATCTCTTCCGATGCCGCGACACTGCCGCCCGGACTGTCGACACGCAGGACGACGGCCTTGATGTCCCTGTCGGATCGAGCCTCGCGGATCAGCTCTGACAGGGAATCGCCGCCGATGGTGCCCGGAGGCGCCTTGCCGTCGTCGATGTCCCCGGAAGCAACGATGACGCCGATGCGCGCATTGCCGTCACCGTCGTGGATCTTCTTGCGTGCATCGACTATCCGCGCATAGTCCTCCGCGGAAATCTGGTTGAAGGAGCCGGTCGACCTGTCCTCGCCGACCAGGCGGACCAGCTCGCGCCGCACCTGCAGTTTGTTGGCGAGAGCCGTGACCAGCCCCGCCTGCAAGGCCACCTTCGCCGCATCTCCATTCGCCGCGCCCACGGTCTGCGGGAGGGAATCGACGTAGCTCTCGATGGCACCGGCGGGGAGCTTGCGTGCGCTCGTCACCGCCTGCTGATAGGTCGACCAGAGAACGCCGAGGTAGGCCTGGCTCTGCTGCTTGTCGGCCGGCGACATGTCGTTGCGCGTGAATATCTCCACGGCGCTCTTGAACGTGCCGACGCGGAAGACATTCACGTCGACACCGAGCTTCTGCAGCAGTCCCTTGAAGTAGAGGGAATAGCGGCTGTAGCCCTCGATCATCACGAAGCCGGTGGGGTCGAGATAGACCTTGTCTGCCTGAGCCGCGAGGTAATACTGGTCCTGATCGTAGGTGGTGCCGAAGGCGATGACGGGCTTGCCGCTGGCGCGGAAGGCGCCGATGGCGCTGCCGAGCTCCTCGAGCTCCGGCTGGCCCGCGCCCTCCATCTTGTCGAGGTCGAGCACCAGAACCCGGATGCGGTCGTCGGTCGCCGCACCGCGGATGGCCTCAACCAGGTCCCAGAGCAGCGTCTCCTGACGCTTCTCGCCCTGCGCGTTCTGGACCGCACGCTGGACGGCATCGCCGCTCAGCTGCTCCACGAGCTGCCCTTCGGGCTGCACGAGCAGCGCGGTGCGGACCGACACGGTCGGCGCCGAGGAGCTCAGCGCCCAAATGATGACGCCGAAGATGACGATGAGCAGCAGGAGGTGCAGAACTTTGCGCAGCCCATCCAGGCCGCGCCATATTCCCAGCAGGATCGCCCGCAAGGTGCTCATCGCGCGGGCGTCAGATCTTCTCTTCGATCCTCGCAGCCTTGCCCGACAGGTCGCGCAGATAGTAGAGCTTCGCGCGACGAACGTTGCCGCGCCGCTTGACCGTGATGTCGCTGATGGCGGGGCTGTAGGTCTGGAAGACGCGCTCCACGCCCTCGCCGTGCGACACCTTGCGGACCGTGAAGGAGGAATTGAGACCGCGGTTGCTGCGCGCGATCACCACGCCCTCATAGGCCTGAATGCGCTCGCGGTCGCCTTCGACGACCTTCACCTGCACGATCACGGTGTCGCCCGGCTTGAAATCCGGGACCTCGCGGGTCATGCGCTCTTTCTCGAGTTGTTGGACGATCTTGCTCATTTTCTCATCCTCGATCTTTCGTCTCGCGCCGCCCCTGCGGCGAGAAATTCGCTCAGTAAACGCTGCGCCTCGGGCATCAGCCCATGGCGCGCAATCAGATCCGGTCGCCGCAGCCAGGTACGCGCCAGCGCCTGCTGTAATCGCCAGCGGCCGATGTCGGCGTGATTGCCAGACAATAGCACCGCCGGCACCGCCCTGCCCTCGAACACCTCCGGCCGGGTGTAATGCGGCCAGTCGAGGAGTCCATTCGAAAAAGAGTCCTCGCCGCTCGAGCGCTCGTCGCCGAGCGCGCCCGGAAGCAGCCGCGCCACGGCATCGATCACCGTCAACGCCGGCAGCTCGCCGCCCGAGAGCACGTAGTCACCGACCGAGACCTCCCGGTCGATGCCGAGCTCGATCACACGCTCGTCCAGCCCCTCGTAGCGGCCCGCGACCAGCAGCAGGCCCGGAAGCCCGGACAACTCCTGCGCCCCGGCCTGGCACAAGGGCTCGCCCTGCGCCGATAGGCATACGCGCAGGCTCCCCTCGGGCAACCGCGCCTGCGCCGCGCGAATCGCCGCGAGCATCGGCTCCGGCTTCAGCACCATGCCGGGGCCGCCGCCATACGGCCGGTCGTCCACCGTGCGATGCACATCGCTGGTGTGGGCCCGGGGGTCCTCCGTGCCGACGGTCAGCAGCCCCCGCTCCAGAGCGCGCCCCACGATCCCATAACGCAATGCCCCGGAGATCATCTCCGGAAAGAGCGTGACGACCTCGATCTTCATGGAGCCGCCTGTTCGAGCTCCGCCGGCCAATCCACCAGGATCAGGCCCGCGGCAAGATCCACCCGCCTCAAGTGCGCCGGATCCGCCAAAACCCAGTGCTCCCTGCCAGACGCCGCGCCCGTCCCTGTGTCCGCGTCCTTACGATCCTCCACCACCATCACGACTCCCGTCGGCGCGTCGATGAAATACGCGACGCGGCCCAGCGAGATGCCCTCGAGGTTCGTGACCTCGAACCCGATCAGGTCCGCGCGGTAGTACTCGCGATCACCCGTCGGCGGCAGCTCCGCCCGCTCGACCTCGACCCACGCCCCGGTCAGAAGTGCGGCGCCATCCCGGTCCTCGACGCCTTCGAAGCGGACGACCAGGCGCTCGCCCTGCAACCGTCCCTCGACGAGACGGCGCCGCTTGCGCTCACCACCCTCCGGCCGCAGTGCCCACTCGGGATACTCGAGCAGCGCTTCCGGCGGCTCCGTGTAGGAGGACACGTGGACCCACCCCAGGAGCCCGAAGGGAGCTCCGATCCGGCCGAGCTCCACCCAGCGCACCGGCGGGGCCAATCAGGCTTACCGCAGCCGGGTGCGCGACGCCCGCCTCAGGCGGTCGCCTGCTTCCGGTACGACGCGACCAGCGAGGCTACGCGCTCAGAAGGCTGCGCGCCCTTGCCGACCCAGTACTCGATGCGCGGCAGGTCGAGCTTCAGCTTCGTCTCCCCGCGGTGAGCGATGGGATTGAAGTACCCCACGTGCTCGAGGCTGGGTCCGCCCTGGCGCTTGCGGCTGTCGGTCACGACGACGTGATAGAAGGGCTGATTTCGCGCCCCGCGCCTCGTCAGGCGAATGGTCACCATGTTTCGTTTCGCTCTCGATGGTTGCCGGGGAGTTCCTGTGGAACCACCCCAAAAAAGAGCGCGAATTCTACGCGGTTCCTGGCGTGGTTTAAAGTCGAAGGTGTGACTTCACCGGACGGGAGGCATTCCGGGGGGCATGCCGCCCTTCAGTGCCCCGAGCAGCTGCCGCAGCTTGCCGCCTTTCATGCTCTTCATCATCCGCTGCATATCGAGGAACTGCTTCATCAGCCGGTTGACGTCCTGAACCTGCACTCCCGCGCCGCGGGCAATCCGTCGCCGCCGGGAGCCGTCGATGACGCCAGGTACCCGGCGCTCCCGCGGGGTCATGGAATTGATGATGGCGATCTGGCGGCGGACCTCGCGATCGCCCTGGTCCGCGGACAGGGCGCCCTTGGCCGTCGCGGCGACGGGCAGCTTGTCCATGAGGGCGCCGAGGCCGCCCATCTTCTGTACCTGCTCGAGCTGGCTCCTGAGGTCGGTCAGGTCGAAGCCCTTGCCCTTGACCACCTTGCGGGCCAGGCGCTCGGCCTCTTTCTGATCCACCTGGCGGTGGACCTGCTCCACCAGGCTCACGACATCGCCCATGCCGAGGATGCGCGATGCCATGCGCTCCGGGTCGAAGGGCTCCAGGGCCTCGGTTTTCTCGCCGACGCCGAGGAAGACGATGGGCTTGCCCGTCACGTGACGCACCGAGAGCGCAGCGCCGCCGCGGGCATCGCCGTCGGCCTTGGTCAGAATGATCCCGGTGAGCTCCAGCGCGGCGCCGAAGGCCCGGGCCGCGTTCACGGCATCCTGCCCTGCCATGGAATCGACGATGAAGAGCCGCTCCGAGGGGTGCGCAGCCTGATCGATCTGGCGAATCTCATCCATCAACGCCTCGTCCACATGCAGGCGCCCCGCGGTGTCGACGATCAACACGTCGAAAACGCCGCTCTTGGCCTGCTCCAGGGCCGCGCGCGCGATATCGGCGGGCGGGGACTGGACGTCCGCCGCATAGTATTGGGCGTTCACCTGGGCTGCGAGCCGCTCCAATTGCAGCATCGCAGCGGGTCGGCGGACATCGGTGCTGACCATGAGCACGCGCTTGCGCTGCTGTTCCGTCAGCCAGCGGGCGAGCTTCGCAGCGGTGGTGGTCTTGCCCGCGCCCTGCAGGCCGGCGAGCAGCACCACGATGGGTGGCTGGGCCCGCAGATTGAATCCTGCCCGGTGACCACCCATGAGCTCCACCAGCTCCCGGTGCAGGATGCCGATGAACGCCTGGCCGGGGGTCAGGCTCTGGGCCACCTCGGCCCCGAGGGCCTTCGCCTTCACCGCGTCGATGAAGCTCTTGATGACCGGCAGGGCGACATCCGCCTCGAGAAGCGCGACCCGCACCTCCCGCAGGGCTTCGCCGATATTCTCGTCGGTGATGCGCCCGCGGCCGCGCAGGGCGTCCAGGGTGCGGGAGAGGCGTGTGCTCAGGGTGTCGAACATGGGTGAAGTATATTGGAAGCCCCCGCGAGCTGAGGGTCTCTGATTGAACGACTCACCGTCCTCTCCCGTGCTCCTCATCGTCCTCGTCGCGCTGCTCGTGATCATCGCCTTCTCGTCCGGCACGGAAGTCGCGATGCTCTCCGTCAACCGCTACCGCATCCGTCACCGGGCGAAGGCGGGCCAGAGCACGGCCAAACTCCTCGAGCGCCTGCTGCAGAAGCCGGAGGACTGGCTCGGCGCCAATCTCGTGATCCTGGCCGCCGCCAGCGTGTTCGCGTCAGCGACCGCGACCCTGCTCGCCCAGCGCACGGGGTATCGCCATGCGGTGCCGATCACGGGCTTTCTGCTCACGGTGGCGGTCATCGTCTTCTGTGAGCTCGCGCCCAAGATCTACGCGGCCACGTACCCCGAATCGGTCGCGCTCAATACCGCGTCCATCTACCGTGCGCTGGTGCTGCTCGCCCGGCCCTTCCTCTGGGTGACCAACAGGATGGCTTATGGGCTGCTGCGTATCGTGGGCGTCGTCAGGTCCGAGCGTGCGAGTCAGACGCTGAGCACCGAGGAACTGCGCACCGTCGTCGCGGAAGCAGGTCCCCTGATCCCTGCGCGGCATCGCCAGATGCTGCTCTCCATTCTCGACCTGGGTCACGTCACCGTGAACGACATCATGATCCCGCGGCAGGAGATCTCCGGTATCGACGTCGAGGGGCCGTGGGACGACATCCTCGAGCAGGTGCGCCAGACGCCGCACACGCGGCTGCCGGTCTACCGCGGCGCCCTGGACAATCTGGTCGGCATCCTGCACATGAAGCGCGTCGCGCACGAGCTCGCCCGGGGCACGCTGACACGCGAGCGGCTGATCGAGATCGCTACCGGCCGCGAGCCCTACTTCGTGCCCGAAGGCACGGCCCTCAACACGCAGCTCGCCTATTTCCAGCGCAATCGGCGGCGGCTCGCGTTCGTCGTCAACGAGTACGGCGACATCGAAGGGCTGGTGACGCTCGAGGACATCCTGGAGGAGATCGTGGGCGAGTTCACGACCGACCCGGCGAGCGTGACCCACAAAGACATCCATCCACAGGGCGCGGGCGTCTTCATCATCAACGCGAGCGCGACGCTGCGCGCGCTCAATCGGGCGCTGCAGTGGCAGCTGCCGACGGATGGGCCCAAGACGCTGAACGGGCTGCTGCTGGAGCACCTGGAGAACATCCCTTCGCCCGGCACTGCGGTGAAGGTCGGACCCTATCAGTTCGAGGTCCTGCAGATGGCCGACAACGCGATCAGAACCGTGCGCGCGCGGGCGCCGGCTGAGGCGTTGAGCTCGGCGAGCTCCGGCTGAGCACCGCCTCGAGCGCCTCGCTCACGCGGGCAACGGCGATCACCTCGATGCCTTCCAGGGGCTTGCGCGGCGCGTTCTCGCGCGGCACCACTGCCACGCGGAAGCCTTGCTTCTGCGCTTCGCGCAGTCGCTCCTCGCCGTAAGCGACCGGACGCACCTCGCCGGTGAGGCCGATCTCGCCGAAGGAGACGAGCGCGCCCGGCACTGCCCGATCGGCGAGACTCGAGGCGAGCGCGATGACCACCGGGAGGTCCCAAGCGGTCTCGTCGATCTCGACACCGCCCACGGCGTTGACGAAGACGTCATGCTCCTGCAGCGACAGCGCCGCGTGGCGACTCAACACCGCGAGCAGCATCGCCAGGCGATTGGCATCGAGCCCCTGCGCGATGCGCCGCGGCGCGCCGAAGCGCATCCGATCGACCAGCGCCTGCAGCTCGATGAGGAGCGGGCGGCCGCCATCGCGCATCACGGTCACGATGCTCCCCGCCGCCGGCTCCGGCGCGCGCGCGAGGAAGATCGCCGACGGGTTGCGCACTTCCTTGAGTCCTGCCTCCGTCATGGCGAAGAAGCCGAGCTCGTTGACCGCCCCGAAACGGTTCTTGGTGGCGCGCACGATGCGAAACCGGCTGCCGGCCTCGCTTTCGAAGTAGAGGACGGTGTCGACCAGGTGCTCGAGCACCCGCGGCCCCGCGATCGCGCCTTCCTTGGTGACATGGCCTATGAGGATGACGGCGGTGGCGGTGGTCTTGGCGAAGCGCACGAGATCCGCGGTGCATTCCCGCAGCTGCGACACGGCACCCGCACTCGCGGTGACGGTCGCCGACTGCACGGTCTGGATCGAGTCTACGACCAGCAGGGCCGCCCGCCGTGCCGAGGTCTGATCGAGGATGGACTGCAGGTCGGTCTCGGTCAGCACCTCGAGAGTGGCCGCCGCAATACCCAGCCGCCGGGCTCGAAGGCCAACCTGAGAGACCGACTCCTCGCCGCTCGCATAGACCACGCCGCGGCCGGACGCGACGTGCGCCGCCACCTGCAGCAGTAGAGTGGATTTGCCGATGCCGGGATCGCCCCCCAGAAGGGTCACCGACCCCGGGACGATGCCGCCTCCGAGCACCCGGTCGAGCTCGCCCTGACCGCTCGGCAGACGCTCGAGGTCACTGGGCGCGCCGAGCGGCATGGGAGTGGCACCCGAGCCACCCTTCCCGGTGGGCAGCCGGCGCGCCGCGCGCTGCTCGAGAGAGTTCCACTCGCCGCAGGCCGGACATTGCCCCTGCCACTTGAGGGTTTCACCCCCGCAGGAGCTGCAGACGAACACGGATATCGGACGGGGCATCGATACGCTTCACGAACGAGTTTGGCCGGGTTGAGCTACGATGCGCGCCCGGGGGAGGACCGGATGACCGGTTTGTGACCAGGCACTCGGACTCAAACGATGGCAATGCTAGCTTATGCCCGCTCCACTCGGGGGCGGGATGGTGATGCGCGTCACAATTATTAGAGAGCCAAAAGCAGCGGCATGAGCTTAAAAAGCAAGCTGCGCATCGTTGGGCTTACCGACACCGGCAAGGTTCGCGAGCACAACGAGGACACCATCGCCTTGGACCAGGACATCGGGTTGCTGGTGCTTGCCGATGGCATGGGCGGCTATAACGCGGGTGAGGTGGCGAGTGGTATCGCAGTGAAGACCATCGTGAGCCTGGTGCGTGAGCAGGTGGAGCGGGAGGACATGAGCGTGCATGATCGCGGCTCGAATCTCTCCCGTCCCACCATCATCCTGCGCGATGCCATTCACCGGGCCAACAAGATCATCTACCAGACCGCCCGCAGCCAGCCGCAATGCGAGGGCATGGGCACGACGGTGGTGGCGGCGCTGTTCTTCGACAACAAAGTGACCATCGCGCACGTGGGCGACTCGCGCATGTACCGCCATCGCAGCGACAAGTTCGAGCAGGTGACCATGGACCACTCGCTGCTGCAGGAGCTGGTCGACCGTGGCTTCTATTCCGCGGAGGAGGCCCAGCGGGCCGCGAACAAGAACTACGTGACCCGCGCCCTCGGGGTGGAGCCGAACGTCGAGGTCGAGATCCAGGAGATCCCGGTCCAGAAGGGCGAGGTCTTCATGCTCTGCTCGGACGGACTCTCGGACATGGTCGAGGACGAAGATATCCATTTAACGATAAGCACCTTTGGTGCTAATCTTGACAACGTTGCGAAGCAACTGATTCAACTGGCAAATGACAACGGGGGCCGCGACAACATTTCCGTGCTGATGGCACACGTCACAGATGCATTCCCGGCCCGCACGCGCATCTTCGACAAGATCCTTGGTTGGTTCGGCTGACACGGCGAGGCGAATAACATGGCAAGGTTGGTCTTGAGCCTGGACAGCCAGGTGATGGCGGAATACAACATGAACAAGGAGCGTTACACGATCGGCCGGCTCCCGGACAACGACATCCGCATCGACAATGCGGCGGTCAGCGGGCACCACTCGCTCATCATCAACATCCTCAATGACTCGTTCCTGGAAGACCTGAACAGCACCAATGGCACGTACGTCAACGGCAAGCTGATCAAGAAGCACGCGCTGCAGCACGGCGACGTCATCACGGTCGGCCACCACCAGCTGCGCTTCGTCGAGGACGACGAGCAGCAGGATGAGTTCGAGAAGACGATGGTGATCCAGCCCTCGGCCCGGCCGGTCGAGAAGCTGCGCACGGCCGTCGGCCAGCACTCGCAGGTGATCGACGGCGAGCCGGCCCGTGCGCCGGTGGCCCCTGCCGCCGCGGAAGCGGCCGCCGCCTCCATCTCCCATACCGGCAGGAGCCGGGTGCTGGCAGACGGAGCGGCCGCGCTGAGAAAGGCAAAGCTGCAGGTACTGTCCGGCGCCTTCGCGGGCCGGGAGCTGGAGATCACGAAAGCGCTCACGACGCTCGGCAGGCCGGGCGTGCAGGTCGCGGCCATCACGCGCCGCGGCGAGGGCTACTACATCGTGCACGTCGACAGCGGCAAGTTGGACGATTACCCGCTGGTCAACGGCTCCCCGATCGGAGCGCAGGCGATGAAGCTGAACGACAACGACGTCATCCAGCTCGCCGGCGTCAAAATGGGATTTTTTCTCAACTGAGCCTGTGAGCTAGCGCAGCTCGAGCGGAACACGCTGGCTCACGCCGCAGAGCAGCTCGTAGGGAATCGTGCCCGCGTGACGGGCGACTTCCTCCACCGGAAGTCCCCTCCCCCATAGCACCGCCGGGCTGCCGACCTGTACGCCCGGGAGCGCCGTCACGTCGACCGCGATCATGTCCATCGACACCCGGCCGCAGAGCGGCGCGCGGCTGCCGTCGACGAGTACGGGCGTGCCGCTGGGAAGTCCGCGGGCGAGTCCATCACCGTAGCCGGCCGCGACGATGGCGATTTTCGAGTCCCGCTGCGCCCGCCAGGTCGCTCCGTATCCGACCGTCTCCCCACGCTGCACGTTCCGCACGGCAATGACCGAGGTCTCGAGGCTCATCACGGGCAGTAAGCCGAGGTTTGCCGCGGTCCGGTTTGCAAAAGGCGAGGCGCCGTAGAGCGCGAGGCCCGGCCTCACCCAGTCGCAACCGAGGTGCAGCTCGCTGAAGACGCCGGCGGAATTGGCGATGCTGATGGCGCAGTCGAGTCCGCGGATCGCCTCCCTGAAGCGCGCGACCTGCTCGGCCGTCATGGGATCGTCGGGTTCGTCGGCGCGCGCGAGGTGGGTCAGCAGCCGAATCTCCAGGGGCGCGGGCTGGAGCTTGCGCAACCGCTCGAACGCTGCCGGAAACTCGCTCGGCCGGAACCCGAGCCGATTCATGCCGGTGTCGATCTTGACCCAGAGCACGAAGCGGTGGGGACCGGGATCTTCCTCCAGGAGCTCGATCTGCAGGGCATCGTGCACGACGAGATCGAAACCGTAGCGCGCGGCTTCGAGCAACTGCTCCGCCGCGAACACGCCTTCGAGGAGCACGATCGGGTGGCTGACACCCTGGGCACGCAGCGCCAGGCCTTCCTCGAGCCGCGCCACGGCGAACGCATCGACCTCAGCCAGAGCGAGCGCCGCCGGCACGAGCCCGTGTCCGTACGCGTTGGCTTTGACGACCGCCATGATGCGCGCGCCGCGCGCGCGGTCGCGGATCGTCCTGACATTGTGCCGCAGCGCCCCGGCGTCGATCACCGCCCGGATGAGGCGGCTCACCTGAGCACGCCCTCCGCGTAGGCGTCCGGCGCGTAGTTGGCGAAGCGGGTGTATTGTCCCTGGAAGGTCAGGAGGAAGGTGCCGATCTCGCCGTTCCTGTGCTTGACGAGATCGATCTCCGCGATGCCCTTCTTCGGCGTGTCCTTGTTGTAAACTTCCTCGCGATAAATCAACAGGATCATGTCGCTATCCTGCTCGATCGCCCCGCTTTCGCGAAGATCCGACATAACAGGCTTCTTGCTCTCACGCTGCTCAACAGCCCGATTGAGCTGTGAGAGCGCGATAACCGGAACGGCCAACTCTTTGGCGAGGACCTTCAAACCGCGGGAAATCTCCGCGATCTCCGTTGCGCGATTTTCCTTGGTTCCCGGGACTTGCATCAGCTGCAAGTAGTCCACCACGATCAGATCGAGCCCGTGCTCGCGCTTTACGCGCCGCGCGCGCGCCCGCAGTTCGGTCGGGGTCAGCGCCGGCGTCTCATCGATGAAGACCTTGGATTCCGACAACTGACTCGTTGCACTCGTGATCCGCACCCAGTCTTCGTCGGAGATGTTGCCGCTGCGCAGGCTCGAAAGCGGTACGCCGCCGATCGACGACAGCATGCGCGTGACGACCTGCTCGGACGGCATTTCCAGGCTGAAGATGGCAACCGAAGCGCGCTTCTTGTGGTGTACCGCGGCGTATTCAGCCATGTTGACCGCGAGGGTACTCTTCCCCATGGACGGTCGCCCGGCCACGACCACGAGATCACCGGGGCGCAGCCCACCCGTGATCTTGTCGAAATCCGTGAAGCCGGTCGGCAGGCCTCGCAACGCACTTGGGTTGCTGTGCCACTCGTCGATCTGGTCGATGACCTGGGGCAGGATGCTGCGGACTGCTACTGCGCCCTGCCGCCCGCGGAAACCCTGCTCCGCAATGTCGAACACCTTCTGCTCAGCGCGGTCGACCAATTCGCGGGCCGTCTCGCCCTCGTTGTTGAAGACCGCGGCGGCGATCTCCGTGCCGGCCTGAATGAGCTGCCGCAGCAGGGAGCGCTCACGCACGATGTCCGCGTAAGCGCGCACGTTCGCAGCCGTCGGCGTATCGCGAGCCAAGGAGCTGAGATAGGCCAGGCCGCCGACGGCCTCCAGCTTGGCGGTGCGCTCGAGCTGCTCGGAAACCGTGACGACGTCACACGGCTTGGCGGCGCCCGCAAGCGTGCCGATCGCCTCGAAGATCAGCTTATGATCTGGGCGGTAGAAATCGTTTTCGGTGATCACGTCGGCGACCTGATCCCAGGCGCTGGCGTCGAGCAGCAGACCGCCGAGGACGGCCTGCTCGGCCTCGATCGAATGCGGTGGCGTCAGAGCGTCCACCGCGGTGACCGAGCCGCGCTCGCGACGCGCTTTGGCGGGACCGGCCACCGGCGGATATTCCCTTGCTGCTCGGGCGGAAGCTACTCTTCCGCCACGATGGACACTGCCAAAGGCACGTCGATGTCGGCGTGCAGATGCAGGGTCACCGAGTGATCGCCGAGCGTGCGCAGCGGCCCATTGGGCAGCCGCACCTCACTGCGCTGCACCTTGAAGCCGGCCTTCGAGCAGGCCTCGGCGATGTCGCTGGTGCCGATCGAGCCGAAGAGCTTGCCTTCGGTGCCGGCCTTGGCAGCGATGACCAGCTTGAAATCCTTCATCGTCACCGCACGCTCCTCGGCCGAGGAGAGGTGCTCGCCCGCCAGGCGCTCGAGCTCCACGCGGCGCGCCTCGAAGCGCGCGATGTTGTCGGGTGTGGCGAGAGTGGCCTTGCCCTGGGGCAACAGGTAGTTGCGCCCGAAGCCCGACTTCACCTTCACCCGGTCGCCGATGTTGCCGAGGTTGGCGACCTTCTGCAGCAGAATGATATCCATCGCGCCGGCCTCAGTGCTGATCGGTGTAGGGCAGCAGCGCCAGGAAGCGCGCGCGCTTGATCGCGACGGCGAGCTGGCGCTGGTAGAAGGACTTCGTGCCGGTGATGCGGCTCGGCACGATCTTGCCGGTCTCGGAGACATAACCCTTCAGGGTGCCGAGATCCTTGTAATCGATGTGCGTGACGCCTTCCGCCGTGAAGCGGCAGAACTTCTTGCGGCGCGAGAAGCGGCTGCCGCCACCACCACCGCCGCGATCACCGCGGTCGCCACGATCGCCGCGATCGCCACGGTCGTTGCCGCCGCCGCCATTGCCGCCGCCCGAGAAACTGGGTGCTCTGCTATTCATGAGTGATATTCCCGTGCGCTGATGTTACGCGTTGTCCAGACCGACATCGCCCTCGGGCAGGAGGGCTGCCGACTCGTCGCGAAGACGCTCGCGGCGACGGCCACTGGCATCGCCCTCCTCGTCGGCCGTCTTGGCCATCGGCGAGGGCTCGGTCACCGCGGAGTCCATCTTCACCACCAGGTGGCGAAGCACCGCGTCGCTGAAGCGGAACGCGCCCGTCAGATCATCGATGATCTTCTGCTCGCACTCGATGTTCATGAGCACGTAGTGCGCCTTGTGCACCTTGGCGATGGGATAGGCGAGCTGTCGCCGCCCCCAATCCTCGAGGCGATGCACGCGGCCGGAGCCGGTGGCAATCATGCCTTTGTAGCGCTCGATCATCGCGGGCACCTGCTCGCTCTGATCGGGATGGACCAGGAATACGATCTCGTAGTGCCTCATGTTTACCTCCTCATGGATTGAAGCCGCCCGTCGCGAGGCTTAAGCGGGGTGCGGCAAGGAGAATCTGCCCGCCGGAAGGCGCGGGCGACCCCTTCGAAAAGGGGCGCGCAGAATACTGAAACTGCGGCCGGACTGCAATCGGAAGGGCTGCTTAGCCGCCTCTCTGCCGCACGGCCTCGTAAAGCAGCATGCCCGCTGCCACCGATACGTTGAGGCTCTCCACGGCGCCCAGCTGGGGCAGGCGGACCATCCAGTCGCAGGTCTGCGCCGTCAGCTGCCGCAGCCCTGCCCCTTCGGCGCCAAGCACCAGTACCACCCCGCCCTTCAGGTCTACCTCGTGCGCGCGCTTTGGCGCAGCGGCGTCCGCGCCGACGACCCACAATCCCGCTTCCTTGAGAAGTTTGAGGGTCCGCACGAGGTTCGTAACGGTCACTACGGGCGTCGTCTCGGCGGCGCCGACCGCCACTTTGCGAACGACCGGGGTAACGTGCGCAGCCCGGTCCCGGGGCACCACGACCGCCAGCGCACCGCAGGCATCAGCGGTCCGCAGGCATGCCCCGAGGTTATGGGGGTCCTGCACGCCATCGAGCGCTAGGAGCAGGGGTGCCTGACCGTCCTGCGCCGGGGCCTGCAGGGCCGCCAGCAGGTCATCCTCGCTCCAGGGTGGCAGCGGCCTGATGTCGGCAACGACGCCCTGGTGCGCAGCGTCCCCGAGCTTCTGCTTGAGCACCTGCGCGTCGACCCGCTGCACTGGAATCTGCCTCTGGCGGGCGAGCTCGTCGATCTCGCGGGCCCGCGGATCGTCCCGGCGCTCGGCTACCCGCACGGCGGTCACGCGTTCAGGATGCTTCTGGAGCATCGTGCGGACGGCGTGCAGGCCGTAAATCGTCTGCGAGCCCTGCCCCTGCTGTGGGTCGGACTGCTGGCGCTTCTTGGAATCGTGGCCCTTCACTGCTCGCTGGCGAGCTCGAGGTCCACCAGCCCCTCGATGGGATTCACGGACGTCACGGTGACTCTGACATGCGATCCGGTGCGCAGCCGCCGACCCGTTCGCCTGCCGCGCCAGCCGTGGCCATGATCTTCCATCTCATAGTCGTCATCGCGAAGGTTGTCGATGTGCAGCAACCCGTCCACGGCCACGTCGAGAATCTGTACGAAGCAGCCGAACTCGACCACGGTGGTGATGAGGCCCTGGAAGGTCTGCCCAATACGCTCCAGCAGATAACTGCATTTGAGATAGGTAGCGACGTAGCGGTCGGCTTCGTCCGCCCGCTTCTCGAGCTTCGACGTGCTCTCGCCGACAGCGCCCAACTCCGGCGTCTCGTACCGTACGGCGGCGCCGCCTTTGGCTCCGATCAATGCCTTCAGCGTGCGATGCACTACCAGGTCGGGGTAGCGCCGGATGGGCGAGGTGAAGTGCGCATAGTGGTGCAGCGCCAATCCGAAATGCCCGATGTTGGCGGGCTGATACACAGCCTGCGGCATGGCGCGGACGATGAGCGACTCGATGAACGGCCGCTCTGCCGTGTGGCCGAGGCGTCGCGCGATGGCCTGCAGGTCCCGGGTGGTGACGGTCTCCGGCAGATGCGCTTCGATGTCCAGTGCCCGGAGGGTGCTGGTCAGCCGCTCGAGCTTCTCGGTCTCCGGTTGGCCATGGACGCGGTATAGCGTCGGTGTGTGGGTCTTCTCGAGCTCCTCGGCGACCGCGACGTTCGCCAGGATCATGCACTCCTCGATCAGTCGGTGCGCGTCATTGCGGGTACGCAGCTCGATACCCTTCACGCGCTCCGCGGAATCGATTATGAACTCCGCCTCGGCGGCGTCGAAGTCGAGCGCGCCGCGTTTGCTCCGTGCCTTGTGCAACGCGCGGTATACGTCGACGAGCACGAGCAATGGCTCGACGAGTGACCCGAGCTGCTCGCGCGCAGCCGGCCTGCCCTCGAAGAGCGCCGCGTTTGCAAGGTTGTAGGTCAATCGTGCCGCGGAGCGCATGACGGCGGGATAGAAGCGCGTCGACTTCAACACCCCCGTCTTGCTGACCACCATGTCCGCCGCAAAGCAGAGTCTGTCAACCTTCGGCGCGAGGGAGCAGAGATGGTCGGAAAGAGCCGTCGGCAACATCGGCAGCACGCGCGTCGGGAAATACACGGATGTGCCCCGCTCCACCGCTTCCGCGTCGACCGCGGTGCCGGGCCTGACGTAGTGGCTGACATCCGCGATCGCGACGATCAGGCGAAAGCCCGCGGGATGCGGCTCCGCATAAACGGCATCGTCGAAGTCACGCGCATCCTCGCCATCGATCGTGACGAGCGGTAGCTGCCTGAGGTCTTCTCGTCCCTCCGCATCGCGCGGATCGACACGATCTCCCCAGGTGTGCGCCTCGCGGAGCGCATTGGCCGAAAACTCGTGCGGCAGATCGAAGCGCGCGACTGCCGCTTCGGTGGCGAGCTCGACCGGGCGATCCGGATCGAGCCGCTTCTCCACCCGGGCCTGCGCAGTCTTGGCTGCCCCTGCATGTTGCGTTATGCGCGCGATGACCCAGTCACCGTTGCGCGCGCCGTTGAGGACATTGTGCTCGATGGCGCATCGAAGCTGCAGGCGCCGATCCGCGGCGGTCACCCATGCGGTGCGGCCAAGCACTTCAACCGTACCGAGGAAAGCGCTGACTCCATGCTCGACCACCTGTTCGACGGAGCCCGACCACCGATTGCTCGCGTCGCGCGAGATCCGCACGCGCAGCCGATCCCCATGCATGACTCCACGCATCTCGGG
This sequence comes from uncultured Pseudomonadota bacterium, assembly GCA_963812925.1. Lineage (GTDB taxonomy): Bacteria > Pseudomonadota > Gammaproteobacteria > Steroidobacterales > Steroidobacteraceae > 13-2-20CM-66-19. Next base: position 205,497 of record CAWEXF010000021.1, read on the forward strand.
CGGCGGAAGAAAGACGCTGTCCTTCATTCCCTCGACCCGCAGGAATCCGTAACCGGCGCGATGAGCGCTCACTTGACCTTCGACCACACTGCCGGAGTGCGCGGCAGCCGAGGACCGGCCCTGCGATCGCGGCGTCTGGGTCGATCGGCTACCCTGCACTGCGTGCTTCAGCTTTCCCTTGCGGGGTGAACGAGCTGGTCCCGCTCCGCTTCCACCGGCGCCCTGGGTGATCGATCCGTGCCCATCGCGCGTGCTTTTGCCGCGCTGCGCGGGCCGGGTCTTGGGATGTGCACCCGCGTTTCGGTCCCGGCGTCCGAACTTGCCTCTACGCGCTTTCAATTGACAGCTCCCGACCCCCTGCGTAGATTGCGCGCGCTCGCAATGGGCATTCCGGTCGACCTGCCCGGGTGGCGGAATTGGTAGACGCACTAGTTTCAGGTACTAGCGGGTAACTCCGTGGAGGTTCGAGTCCTCTCCCGGGCACCAATAATTCTTTATTTTTCAATAGTTTAGTTCCAAATCATAGATTGAATCCGAGACATCCATCGATCCCTCGGGTGGATGGTTGCGGCCGGATCATTAGTTTTATTCTTCACCTGACCGCGGCGACATCCTAGCAGGATGTCAATCGGGGCGGGGTGGGGGAAATTCAAATCGGCGGCTCGCGCCTCATTCGCCGTTGCTCCTACGACCGATGGAAGAAGGGGGCCGCATGTGCAAGCAAGACGACAGCCTCACGCCCTCACCCGCCAAGCCTGATTGGGCGTCTTTCTTCGCGCTCGAGGTCGATGTGCCTGAGGATTTTCTTGTCGAGCGCGATCAATCGCCTCCGCAAGAGCGCGAGCCGCAGTTCGATTGAACGATCGCCTCTGGCCGGAATTTGTCGCCAGTGCGGACGTTTTTCATTCGGCCCGGCGCCGGAGTCTCATTGGCGCAATGGAAGTCAGCTTGCGGGTAAAAGGATTGACTATCTCTACCGCGCCAGATCCCGGTTCACATGAGATCCCGTGGCATCGCTCAGTTGGGTACCGTGGCCCGAAAGCTGAATACTGACTCGCCGTTACAGCGGATAAGATTCTTGCCAGGAAATACGCTCGGACGACGCACCAATGACACCGCAGCTGGCTTTCTCCCTCCTTCCCACCGCCGTTGTCACGTGCCTGGTCTTCGCCGCCGGCTGTGACCAGCAACCGGTCCGGTCAGGCGTCGGCACACCGACAGCTGTCGCTGCGACGCCCCTCCAGTCCGCGCTGCAGGCTGTACCGCCCCCGCTCCTCCGAAAGGCACGTAACCGCGGATACGAGCCGAAACTGTGGTTTTGCCGGGGCTCGGGCTCGAATCAGGCATGCCAGGATCGTAGCGACGTCGGGTACCGCCCGGTGCTCTACTTTTGTCAGGAGCAAGTAGTCATCGGTTCGTTGCTCACTGCCATACATTGCGTCGATACGTCCCACGTGAGCTTGACGTTGCAGCAGGAGGAGGCCGGCCCTCACCCTCCATCCTTTAACTTTGCGCACTGATCCGGGTAGCGGACCGTGATGAGCGAGGTCCGCGATGCGGCCATCAGGCTGGCGAGTAGCGGCACCCAAACTGCGATCAAGCGGGAACGTACCTCAACGAGCTCCCGCGCAGCCACAGATGTGGTCTCGCCCACGGGCGCGCCCTAGATACCACCGCAATACGTAGCGTCTTCCAGAATATGGAAATTTTGATTCCATTTTCTGGAATTTTTGCATAGAATTGGCGCTTGTGATCCTCATCGGAACCGACGTCGTCGAGCAGTACTTCGCCGCGCGCGCCGGTCACCGCGGGATCAAGGCCGCACGTTCCCAATATGATGCCTGGAGAGCCATAGTCGAGAAAGCGCAATGGAAGACTCCAGAGGATGTGAAAAAGGCGCATCCGAAGGCGAGCATCCTCAAAAGCGGGCGGGTTGTGTTCAACATCAAAGCGAACGACTATCGCCTGATCGCCCTGGTGGAATACAAGAACGGCGTGGTAATGATCCGATTTTTCGGATCGCACGAGGAATACGATAAAGTTGACGCGGAGACAGTGTGATGAAAGCGACACTGATCATCATTCAAAATGATGTGGATCATGCCGAGGCCAAGTCACTCGTCGAGAAATTGATGCACTCGAACGATTCTGGCGATCAAGCGCGAATGACCGCACAGGCGCGCCTCATCGAGGTTTATGAGCGTACACGCTGGCCTCGCCGGACGCCGCGCCTGCCGGAGCTGCTGACCTATCTAATGGAGCAGCACAACCTCTCGCGCGCGGATCTCGTACCGCTTCTCGGCACGGCAAGCCGGGTGAGCGAGGTTTTGAACGGCAAGCGCGAACTCAGTATGACAATGATCCGCAAACTTCGCGAGCGGTTTCACATCTCGGCAGACTTACTGATACCACGGACCCAGCCGCATGGAGTAGCCGCGTAATAGTCGACCCGCCGGAGCGACACGGGAACGGGAAGTAACTCCCACGTGACTACTCGCACTTTAGTGGGGTCGATACGAAGTCGGCTTTGGGCGTCTCATCCATCAGTTTCCGCGTGTCCGTTGTGAAGGGACGAGCCGAGGTCTGTGGCTTGGTACCGGTCGCGCGGAATGATGCGCGCGTTCTCATTCTCGGCAGTTTCCCTAGCGTCATTTCCCTCGAGCGTCAGGAGTACTACGCCAATCCGCGCAACCAGTTCTGGCGGATCATGGGGCAACTGTTCGAATTCGAGCCCGACCTCCCCTACGCCGTCCGTTGCCAGGAGCTACTCGATCACGGCATAGCTCTCTGGGACGCGTGCAAGTCGGCGCAGCGCCCGGGCAGTCTCGATGCCGCGATCGATCCCGAATCCGTGGTTCCGAATGATCTGGTGCCCTTCCTTGAGAAGCATCCCCACATTGAGCTCATTGTAATGAACGGCCGGACTGCCGCCGGGATCGTGGATCGCCTCAAGCTCGGTCATCCATTACTCAGAGATCGCCGCATACTCCCGTCGACCAGCCCAGCGCACGCCGCGATACCGATCGCTGAGAAGGTCCTCGCCTGGTCCATTGTTAGCGATCCCCAGCCCTCATCCCCGGGCAAGCAAGAGCCAACACACTGTGCTCGCGAGGATCGCTGACACCCCATCACCCGCATTGATGAGCTGCTACCTTGAAACATCGTAGCCAAGATGCCCGAGTTGCGGATAGCAGCCTGAGTACCAGAGCGGTGATATCCCGATGAAGCTGCGGCGCACGATGTTCTACGGAATTGTCATTTGTGGCGGCGTGGCAGGATCGTTCTGTAGGCCTTGTCCTCATGGGGTCATCGTGATCGCAGTAGGCAATGCCCTAATATCAATCAGACCCGCACCAAGCCATCGGCTGGAGTATGGCTTGTTCCGGCGGAACCGTCCGACCTCCTAGCTTCCCTACACGTCAATGCGTAGTGCCCGAACGCTTACCCGAGAAGCCGGAGCCATCCGAATGCACTGATGCCGAAAGGCAAGAAACCACGAAGGATTGGCCGGCATCGGCGGCCCGCAGTGCCGCGTGGCTCCGCTTATACGCTGTGAGCGGGTCATCGGCTGTTCAGGTTGCCGCTAAAGAGTGCTGGGATAGCGGGCTCATATGGTCTGACCCCTGTCAAGCCCCCATATTAAAACCGGCCGATGGCGATTTTGCGCTTGAGTACCCTGATTGCCGGTGCTTCGGCAGCGCGCTGGGCTATCGCCGCTTGCTCGTTGGAGACGGGGGCGGCCACCTGCTCCTGATGGGAAGCCGTGGTGGCGCAACCGGATAGCAGAAAGGCGCTAACGAGGATGCATGCCAGAACTGATCCACGACCGCGGATCGTGGAGTTTGATCCCACCGATGTCATCGACCCTCCCTACAACTGGCTTCTTGTTGTGCCTGACCTTCATGGATCCCGCGAGCATCGGCATGCGGGTTTGTCGAATAGTCTGAACCGCGATACTACGACCTGCCGCGACGCAGGTCACGCAAACCGCTTTCAGCCACCATGGGTCAGTGCGAGCGGTCCGTTTCAGTGTGACTCGGCCCAGGGCGGACTTGCGCACGTGCTCTCTACTCCACTCGATGCAGATCCGATGGCAGCTGGAACGGCGTGGTTACTTCGGCTCGGGAAATTGCTTCAAAGCATCTCTAACCGCAGCTAAGAGCTCGGGCGCGTGCCGGACCGCGACGTCATGGACCTTGTTGTGATCGATTTCCGCGTACCCGTGCGCCAGTATATTTCTGAAGCCGATGACATCTCGTGAATAGGGAATCTTCTCCGCGATTGCCGGAGCGACCTTGTATAGGCCGTTCATGGCCTCCCCGCAGATCTCCAAGACTCGCTCTACAGCGGCGCGGGTCTTCTCATCCGCGAGGTATTGCTCGAGGGTATAGCCCGCAATAAAGCGGACCGCCGCCTCGGCGTAGTGCTCGATGTCCTCGAGATAGACGCCGGGATCACGCTGCGGCATAAACCGGCGACTTACTCTGCTCGATGTGGTGCCGCAACCGGCGGTTTCGGATTGCGCGTAGCTCGACTAGATCTACTCGCCGACCAAAGAGGCTTTCGAGTGCTTCCTTCAGGTCCAGGAAGTTAGAGAAGCTATTCGCCACCTGTGGCTGGAATTCCACGAGCACGTCGACATCACTGCGCTGGGGATCAAAGTCCTGGCGCAGGATCGAACCGAATACCTCGAGCTTGCGCACGCCGTGAAGGCGGCACAGCCGTCCGATCTCTTCAAGGTTGTGTTCGATCAACGGGGACATGGTTCCTGGGCCACCTCAGAACTCCGCTGGGAAGGCATTTTACGCGGACACCGGTACCCCGCGCAGGATTGGTCCTGCGAAGCCGACCAGGGCACGTCAGGGTGTACCAGGCAGTCGGCTGGGCCCGTGGGTAGGTTTATGGGTAACTGGACAGGCAGAACCGTCCAAGTAGCTGTTCTTAAAGGCTTTTTAGGCCAGGTTCGAGTCCTCTCCCGGGCACCAATAATTCTGTATTTTTCGATAGCATAATTCCAAGTTGGCGCCGCGCCGAGGGGTTCGCAACCCGCGGCCCGAACCCGGATTTCCGTGAACTCGCCGGTCGAATGACAGAAATTGGCCGCGAGGGATTCCGCATGGCTAGCGCCTGAAACCGTGCTCACGCGCGTACACGCTTGCCTCTGCACGCGAGCGAACGCCGAGCTTGTCGAACAGGTTCGATGCGTGATTCCGCACTGTTTTCTCACCGATCTGCAGCCGCTCGGCTATTCGGGCATTGCTCAGACCCTGCGCGATCAGTGCCAGAACCTCCCGCTCGCGATTCGACAGAGCAGAGAACGCATCAGCTATCGCCTCGCCCTTCGCAAAGGCGAGCACTGCCTCTTGAAAGCGCACCCACGCCGGTTCGTGCTCGAGCAGAACGTGATTGCGAGAGTCGAGCTCGATGAATTCGGCGCCTTCGATCTCGGTGGCAAGGCGCTGGCCTTCCGAGATCGGTACGACCTCGTCGTTGCGCGCATGCAGGACCAATGTCGGCGTGCGCACCTGGGGCAAGAGCTCGCAAATATCAATCTCAGCGCGCGCTTCCAAGAGCTCCGCGGCGACTTCACCTACCGTGCATTTTATGCAAAGCTCGTTGAACCACTGCAGTTGTTCCGGGGTACCCCCGGGTATGAATCGCGAGGTAAAGACCTGGCGAAAAGTCGGATTGCTCGCCTCCCACGACGCTCGCGCCAACTCCACCATTGCTCGGTACGCCCGCTGTGTTCTCGCGTCGCCCCGTCTGAACGCACCCTGCGCATAGCCCCCATATAGAACCATGCGCGCGACGCGCTCGGGATGCAGCACCGCGTACTGAACGCAGGCGGCCGCACCCTGGGAGATACCGAGGAGCGTAATCGGTGACTCGATCCGGGCGGAGGCGATGATGTGCTCGAGGTCCGCGGTCCAGTCCCTGATTGGGGTTGACCCGATTCGGTACACAGGTAGGACTTTGAGCATCACCGTGACCTGTGCACCACCTCCTCTTGATCTGGCTTCTTCGTTTCCATGGCTTCACCGCCGCGCAGTCTCCCGCGGATGCGGGAGAAGCCTGTCAGGATGACGCGTCGGCTTATGAGCGACTCGCTGTTCATACTCGCGAGGGGAAAAGTATCCCAACGCCGAATGACGACGATGCGGATTATACCACCCCTCCAGCCAGGTGAAGACCTTACGGCATGCTTCCTCGCGTGTCGTAAAGTGATACCGATCCAACACCTCAGCCTCCAGACTGGAAAAGAGGGATTCCATCATCGCGTTGTCGAAGCAATCGCCGACACTGCCCATGGAACGCTCGATCCCGAGCTCGAGACAGCGATCAGAGAAGGCCACAGCCGTGTATTCGCTTCCGTGGTCCGAGTGATGAATCACTTTCTCGGGGTGACGCTGCGCGAGGGCCATGTCCAATGCTTGCAGCACCAGGGCGCTGGCCAGACGCTCCGCCATCGCCCATCCGACTACGTACCGGGAGAACACATCGAGGATCGCCGCCAGGTACAGCCATCCTTCATCAGTGGGGATGTAGGTCACGTCGGCCAACCACAAGGCGTTCGGACGGCTCGCCGTGAAATGCCGCTGGACCAGGTCTGGGGCGTACTGCTCGGGTTTTCCAGGGCGCGTCGTGCAACGGAAGCGACGCTTCTGCACTCCCTTCAAGCCCGCACGGCGCATCAGCCGCGCCACCCGCTTGCGCCCCACGCGCACCCCGTGCTCCAAGCGCAACTCCATATGGATCCTCGGCGCTCCGTAAGTGCCATCAAAGGAACTCTCGTGGATCTGCTGGACCAGCGCAGTCAGTTCCACATCCTTGCGGTCGCGCTCCGACATCGGTCGATCCCACCAGTGGTAGAACCCGACGGTGGAGACCTTCAACAGCCGGCACATCGCGCTCACCGGGTAGATGGCCTGGTTCTGGTTCACGAATCCGAAGAGCGCTTCGAATTCGGAACGGTCTCCTGTGCGAACCAGGCCGCTGCTTTTGACAGGATCTCCCGCTCCATCTGCAGCCGCTTATTCTCGCGGCGCAGCCGCGTCAGCTCCTCCCGTTCAGCCGTCGTCAGGCCGCCGTCCCCGCGACCCTCATCACGATCGGCCTGCTTCACCCACCGACTGATCGCCCAGATGGAGGGACCGAACCGTTGCGAAAGATCACTCAGCGGATGGCCCGCGCGATGCAGCTCGACCATCTGGTGCTGGAACGCCTTCGGGTACCGCTTCCCGTACTTCGACTTTGATACCTTCGACTTGACCATGGCAAACACCTCGAATTCACACTCTCGGGTGTGTACCAAACCGGGTCAAGTCCAGATCGTCAGCGGCCCTGCGCGCCACTCGCTCATGCCGCACCCGCGCTCGTCGTATCGGATGAATTGGAAATGGGTGGAGAAGAACTGGATCCAGTGCCGCCACACCGGGCTTGCCCACTCATATTCGAGATGGGTGAGCCAGTTGGCGGCCTTGACCAGAGGCGGCCCCGTGCCGGCTTGAGCCCAGGCAAGGCGAGTTCCGTCGGCTGCCCTCACGTAGTGGATACGCTGGTGTACCTGCATACCTCAGACCGGGACAAATGTCTCAGGTCCCTGCCTCATTGTAGGGACACTTGGGACAAAAGTCCGATGGCGGGAGGGGTAGCTCTTGGCGGATGGTACGCGCAAAGGGGGACTCAACATGCGCAAACATCTGCTCTTCATGGCCTACGCCGTCGTCTCGTACGTCATCTTCCTGGTCACCTTCCTTTACGCCATCGGCTTCGTGGGTGGTTTTCTGGTGCCGACGCAGCTCGACGCGCAGTCGCGGGATCCGCTCCCGGTTGCCGTCTGCATCGATGTGGGTCTCCTCGCGCTCTTTGCTCTTCAGCACAGCATCATGGCTCGCAAGTGGTTCAAGGAGCGCTGGACCCAGATCATCCCCTGGGCAGTCGAGCGCTCGACCTTCGTGCTGTGCGCTAGCCTCGCGCTGCTGCTGCTGTTCTGGCAGTGGCGTCCGATAGGCTTCGTCGTCTGGAGCATCGATAGCCCGCATGCGCGGCTCGCCATCTGGGTGCTATGTGCGGCCGGATGGGCCACCGTGCTGGCCATGACGTTCTACATCAATCATTTCGATCTCTTCGGGCTGCGCCAGGCCTGGCTGCCGTTGCTCGGCCGGCCCTACCTGCCCGTATCTTTCCTTACACCGTTTCCGTATCGGGTCGTTCGACATCCGCTCTATCTGGGATTTCTGATCGCCTTCTGGGCGACGCCGCACATGACTCTCGCGCACCTTCTCTTCGCCGCGTCCACAACCGCCTACATCGTGCTCGCAATTCAGTTCGAGGAGAGGGATCTCATCCGCGAGCATGGAAGCCGCTACCAGACCTACAGGCGCACCGTTCCGATGTTGATGCCGCGGCTATTCCGGCGCTCCGCGGCGGAGAATCGCCCTGTGCCTGATCCCTGATACCGTTTTGAGTGCGCCGTGAACAGAACCTGCTGTTTGAAGGATTTTAGAGGCGGGTTCGACATTCGCGACCTGCGCAATCGCTTCCCCCAGGTCAGAAAGCTGGTCGAATCCCGCGGCGAGGTCATTCTGACCGAGAAGGGCAAGCCTCGGTACCGTCTGACGCTCTACTCCCCGGAGAGCACGGCGATGCCTCCTCCGATCGACTACTGGGCTTGCTCCTCTCGCGGGCTCTCAATGGAGGAGCGCCGACGCACACGTTTCTGTCTCAGGGCGCCTTACCTGCGATGACCTTCAGCTTGATGATCTCTGGGGGCTGCGCAAACAGGTCTCCGGCACTGGCTCTTTCCATCAGCGCTGCCGCCACCTTACCGTTGAGGTGAGCATCGCGACCGGCTTCATCATCGAAGGTATCGAATATCGCGAACGAAGAAGGTCCTTCCTGGATGGCGTACCACGTTCTGGTGCCCGGTTCGTCATTTACCAAAGGTAGGGCGGACCTGAGAAAGTCGGCAACTGCCTGCTCCTTGCCCGACTTTGCTTTCAGCGAAACGTACAGCGCGAGCTTGATCATCGCTTTCCTCCTGCCCGATCTGCCGATAGCGAGGAAACCGGCAAAGACGACCGGAACGTCGAGCGGCGGTTGAACATGGTTGAGAAGCTCCTTTGGGTTTGAGGGGCACGGGGTCTGTCGTTCCTTAATACGTCGCGATGGCCTGGAACGTTACTGAGACGCGGGTGAATCACGGGAAGTTCGAGAAGCGGTCGACCGGGCTGATGGGTAACTTTTCGTTCCGGTGCATTAACGGCAGAGCCTCCCAGAGGCCCGGATTGCCGTCGTTTGCCTGCAGTGAGGCTCAATTCTCACGCGCAATTGAGAGGGATTGACTTAGCCTATGCGAAGCATATGCTTAACGAGGAGGATCCCCCATGAGCCCCCGACGAAAAGCGACGCGCCAAAAGCCCTCGTCCAAAGGAACCGCAGCCAAGTCGATGAGCACGGCCTCCTCGCGCCGCGCCTCGATTTTTCGCAACGGCACCAATCAGGCAGTGCGGCTCCCTCAGGAACTGCGCTTCCCTGAGGAAGTGAAGGAAGTTCGCATCCGAAAGCAAGGCGACAGCCTGGTGCTCTCGCCGATTCGGCCCAACTGGGCGTCCTTCTTTGCGCTTAAAGTTGACGTCCCTGACGACTTCCTCGCCGATCGTGGGGATTCACCACCGCAGGAACGCGAGCCGCTATGAAGCTCCTGATGCTGGATACCGACGTCTCGAGCTACATCATCCGCCGCCGCCCGGAGTCGCTCGTTCAGCATTTCGAGCGGCATGCAGATGAGATCTGTGTCTCCGTGATTACGGCGGCGGAGCTACGATTCGGGGTCGAGAAGTCAAAAAGTGCGAAACTCGCAGGCCTCGTCGAGGACTTCCTCGAGCGCTTATCCGTCCTCGACTGGACGCGAGCGGTGACGCCCCACTATGCCCGAATCCGGGCCGCCCTTGAGCGGATCGGAAAGCCGATTGGGAACGCCGATCTTATGGTCGCCGCTCACGCCGTTTCGGAAGGTGCAACGGTCGTCACCAACAACGTACGACATTTCGCGGACGTACCGGGACTTAAGATTCAGGAATGGACGTAAGACCCGGGCCCTGCGCTCAGCGGGTCCGCCAGTGCGGGCGAATGTCTTTTCTGTAAGAACTGCGGCGTACTCATTGGTGTGGTTTATCGAAGCGACGACCGAGTCCATGGCGCGGTCAACGTAAAAGCTGTTGACGCTCGGACGTATTTCGCTACGGAGCAACCTGTCTCGCCCGCTGGGCTCAACCCATCCGCGCAGCGAATGCGACGAAATCGAGGATGGCATGCGCCACGATCAACGGCCAGAGCTGCCGGGTACGGGCAAACCAAAATCCAAAGAGGAGTCCCAACGGAACTATGGCTAGCACCCCCGCGACGCCCTGGTACAGGTGGTAGGAAAGCCGGATTACGGCGCTGACGTTGACTGCCATTGCGAGACTGGCGGCCTGCACGGCGAGTGGGGTGGGCTGCGCAGCCTCGATCCCCACCGACTCGACCTTCCCTTCCGCGGTCACCCTCGACAGCGCGACCGCGGCCCGAGCGCGGTGCGCCGAGAGCACCGATATCACGTATCCGCACACGAAGATCTCTTCGTAGAAGGGATTGATGACGGAAGCTACGATGACCGTGGACCACGAAAGTCCCTCGCTCACGAGGCGCCTCTCAACGAGCGCGCGGGCGACCTCCGGCCAGAGACCTCCAACCAGTTCTGCGAACCCGACAGCCCTGCGAGGAATTCCTCCGAACGTTGCGCCCGAATGGCTTTCCGGACTGACTTGCTGCGTGTCGGTGCGGAAGCGAGTTCATGTCATGTCCCTGGGAAGCGCCGGCAGTGCGCAGCCGGCCTTCAGGGCTCGGGGTCACTCCCGTCGGCAATGCCTTCGAACAGTAGCGTCGTCAGGTAGCGCTCGCCGGTATCGGGCAGCATGGCCAGGATGACCGCGCCGGCCTGGGCCTCCTTGGCCACTTTGAGCGCTGCGGCAAACGTGCCGCCCGAAGAGATACCGCAGAAAATCCCCTCGCTGCGCGCGAGCGCGCGCGCGGCCTCCACGGCCTCGGCGTCCGTGACCGTGAGCAGCCGATGCGGCACCTCGCGGTTGAGAACGGCCGGGACGAGGTCCGGTGTCCACCCCTGAATCTTGTGGGGCGACCACGGCTTTCCGGCGAGCATCGCCGCCACTTCCGGTTCCACGGCCACGATCTTCACTTCCGGGCGCGCAAGCCGAATCATCTCCCCCGCGCCCGTCAGCGTCCCGCCGGTTCCCCAGCCGGTGACGAAGAAATCGAGACGCTTGCCGGCAAAGTCACTCAGGATCTCCGGACCCGTGGTGTTGCGGTGATAGGCCGGATTGGCGAGGTTCTCGAACTGCCGGGCGGCGAACCAGCCGTGCTTGCGCGCGAGCTCCTCCGCCTTGCGAATCATGCCCGTGCCCCGCTCGGCCGCCGCCGTCAGGATCACCTTGGCGCCGAGCATGCGCATGATCTTGCGTCGCTCGACGGAGAAGGTCTCGACCATCACGGCAACGAACGGATAGCCCTTCGCCGCGCAGACCATTGCAAGCGCGATGCCGGTATTACCGGAGGTGGCTTCGATCACGGTTTGTCCGGGCTTGAGCAGGCCCCGCTGCTCCGCGTCCTCGATGATCGCGATGGCGAGACGGTCCTTGACGGAGGAGAGAGGATTGAAAAACTCGCACTTCACGTACATCGTGACGTGAGACGGTGCCAGCCGGTTGATCCGTACGATCGGGGTTCGCCCGATCGTGCCGAGTATGCTGTCGTAGATCATGATGCGAACCTTTACTCTGACGTTCTATGCAACGACACAAGACGGATGACGTGATTCACCCGCCGCTCACTTCGATCGCAAGGCTCAGGGGCACCGCCTCCCGAAGCGCAACCGATATCGGCGAACAGCCATAGCTTCGCTCGACCAGACGAGTGAGTTCCTCCACTGCGATCCCGGGCGCGGCGATGCGCACCGTCAGACCGGCGCCAATCGGTCCGGCACCGATCGGCGCACCGTCGGCACCGAGCATACCCAAAAGCCCCCGCAAATCGGAGCGGCTGGTGGCCTGCACGACCAAGTCACTCAGCGCGATCCCCTCAGCCGCCGCATGCATGGCGATGCACGTCGCAAGGCAGGCCGCCAGACCCGCCCGGAACAGCCAGCCCGGCGTGACCTGATCGCCTGTTCCGCCGAGCTCGTCGGGCATGTCACTGATCATCTGCGTGCCGTTCGCATGACTGGTGAGCACCCGTAAGTCACCCTGCCACCGCGCAGTGGCCGGGGCATCGTCATGCACCCCCACCTGCGGTCTACGCTGCAATACGGTCTGAACTCGCAGCAGCGCGGCCGCGACGTCTTCGGTTGTCATGATGGCCCTCCACGGTTGCGACCATTGGATCTTGAGCGGATTGCCGCGGATTCGCCAGCGGCGCCGCTTCCCTCAGGACGCTCAGGCAGTAGATCAGGACGTCAGGTCAGGTACGGGCCCGCGACCACACCGGTTCCGGACGGTCGGACAGAAGGGCCCGACGATAGAGCAGGACGATTGGGCACGGAGCAACGACACTGCGCGTGCCAAGCCTGGCACTCGCACCATCAGAGCACCGTCTGCATGAACGCCGACCTTCACAAACGCATCCAGCGCTACGGCTGGGATCGGGCCGCCGACCACTACGAGCCCCTATGGCAAGCTCAGCTCGGCCATGCGCGAGCGGCGCTCCTCGAATTCGCCGCCCCGGCACCGGGTGAGAGGGTACTTGACGTCGCCTGCGGCACCGGGCTGGTCACTTTCGAGGCTGCCCGGGCAGTGGGTCCCGAGGGGAACGTGCTCGGGATCGATGTTTCCCGCCGGATGGTCGATCTCTCCTCACGGAGGGCACGAGCTCTCGAGGTTGCGAACTGCAGCTTCTCCCCCATGGACGCGGAAATGCTGGCTCTGCCGGATGCCAGCTTCGACTTAGTGTTATGCGCGTTGGGGCTGATGTACGTGCCAGAGCCGGAGCGCGCGCTTCGAGAGATGCAGCGCGTACTCCGACCGGGAGGTCGCGCGGCGATCGCCGTGTGGGGCGAGCGGTCGAGGTGCGGATGGTCTGAGCTGTTTCCAATCATCGACGCCGAGGTGGCGAGCGAGGTCTGTCCGCTGTTCTTTCGGCTCGGGTGCCCCGGAACACTCGCAGGAATGTGCGCCGACGCCAGGCTCGAAGTAACGAGAGAGCGCCGGATCGCCGTCACGCTGAACTACGACGGTGCCGATGCCGCCTGCGATGCCGCTTTTGTCGGCGGCCCCGTCGCGCTCGCATGGTCCCGCTTCAGCGACGACGTACGTGCGCGAGCTCGCAACCAATATCTCGACGCGATCGAGCCATGGCGGCATGACGACGGATATGCGATCCCCGGCGAGTTCCTCGTCATTGCCGCGCGCGCAGCCGCGCGCCCAGAGGGTTAGGTCATGCCGGCCCTGCCTAGGACCGCCTTCAGCGCCTGACCCAGCCGATCTCCCGGGCCGTCGCCGGCCCGACGCGCTCGTCCTGAAGACTGTCGGGCATGCGCGCTTCCGCAGGGCTGAGCGGCGTCTTTACGGCCATGATCTCTGCGAATTGCTGTGGATAAAGCGGCGAGAGCTGCGGGTTGGCGAAACCATCCGGGTAGCTCGGCAGGCCGGTGGCCAGGTCGTAGTGGTCTTGGGCCCCGAAAGTATGCAGTAGCTCATGGGCCATCACGATGCGGTTCTGCGCCTCCTGCGAGCGGCTGGCGAACACGTGTACCACACCAGTCAACCCGCGCTGCAGCCCCGCCGAGTGCGGGAGACTGGAGGCCAGTGCCGGGTCGTGGTAAACCAGGAACAGAGCAATCTGAGGGCGGGGGGAAACCCCAGCGAGCATGCGGTGGCGGTAGTAGCGCAATCGCAGGCTCCAGACGATGCGGGTGAGTACGCTTGCCCCTGGCTCGAGCATCGGGGGCGCCGATGCGATGGTTGGGTAGAGGTGCAGTTCGATCGGTTCATCGACACCTACTCCGTAACGCCTGGCCTGCGACGTCACGAAATCGCTGACCTCATCGATCTTTCCCTGATCGAGCTGTGCGAGATAGTCCCTGGTCGCAGGACTCCCATCCGCAGCGACCGGGAACGCGCCGACGTAGACGGTGCGCTTCCAGCTAGTAGTGCTGAACCGATCGATCAACGCCTGACCGGCAACGACGACCAGCACCAGCGTAAGGAAGGCAATTCGTAAGGCTCGCCACATCGTTCAATCTCACGCGGTCCGAGTGGGAGTGACCCTCGGTCAGCTGTCGCGCAAACGTCGGTACGGCTCCTTGACGATTTGCCACAACCCGTAGGATATCAGGCCTGTAGTTATCGTGCCGAGGACCCATTCACCGTAGGGCTGCTGTCTGAAGGCGCTAAGCGCACCCGCGATACCGACGGCGTACTGGGCGTGGCCTCGCCACGCGGCGTGCGTCAGGTGTGCGCCGATCATGGCGAACATCACTCCACGAGAGAGCAAGCCGAAAAGCCCCAGGACATCCAAGATCGGTCGTAACCGCGTTCTCTTGAGATCGACCCTGCTGTCCTTATCCCGGGTCACGGCGCGATAACACTGATACAGGCCATAGATCGATATGCCTATACCCACGGTGCCGACAGTGTAACGACCAAGAGGCATCCCGAACGCTCGGGCAATCCACTCCTTTTGGGTTCGCTCGCCGTTCGCGGTGCTCCCGAAGCCAAAGAGGATTCTCATGGCCTCGATCACGAGGACGCTGTGCAGCGCGCCGCTCAACAAATGGCCCAACCGAGTGACCTGACGGGAGCGTCGGTCGCGATCGCGGCAGTGCTCCGGGTCACGGATGGCGATCAGCAATTGCCACGTCACGAACGACGCCAGGCCGAGCGCAACGGCGGCCAAGAGCAGATCCCCAGGAACAGTATGGCTGAGCGAGATCAGCACGCCTTGGGTCCCCTTCTGGCGCCGTGAGGCATCGATAGTCCCAAGTAGACCAAAGGCGCCAATCAGCAGATAGAGCGAGCCTTCGGACAAGTATCCGGCATGCGCAATCCAACGCTCCCATGCGCTCAGATCAGTGACGTCCTGCGGATCGACCAAAGTCTCATGGTCCCCCGCACCGTGACCATTTGACTCAGCCGGCATCTCGAAGCAGCCACAGCAGAGCGGCCATCGGCAGGACGGGGATAGCCGCGCAGAGCAGGACTGCTCGGTCTCCGAATTGGTCGATTACCACACCGAAGACGAGCGGGACTACAACGCTGATCAGGTTATTCACAGCTTGGAAGCCGGCGTTCGCTCGCGACAACTCCTCGATGGGAACAGCGTCCGAGACAAGCCCGAGGGCGAGCGGATAGGTGAGCCCGTGCGGCGCTCCGAGAACCGCCAGTGCCACCATGAAAAGGCCGGTGCCATGGCCGAGGGCCAAGAGAGCGATTCCGCATAGCGTAGTTACGACGCACAGGGCGAACAGCTCCACGCGATAGCCGACCGCCGGCCAGCGCGTGAGAGCGGCGCGGCAGAGGAACGACACGATGAAGAAGAGTGCTATGCCAATCTCGGTCGTCGACGCGGAAGCGTGATACAGCGAGCTCCCGAGCAAACCGGCGAAAACGACGACGAGTGCGAAGGGAACCATGTAGATCGCCTGGCCGCACACAGCGAGGTTCCACTTCCGATTGCGGAATAAGGCGCCCAGGCTGGCCATGGACTCCCAGAACGAGCCCCACCCTGTAGGTACCGCCGCCGCCGTTCGCCGTCGCCCACGAGCCACGACGGCACCGATGAGGGGGACGGGGAGAAACGCTACGTAGGCCGCATGCAGGCGCTCATGCGTTGCGCTCAGCACGAGGGACTCGTACAGGGGACCGAGTGCGAGGCTGATCGAGAGGGCGAGCGCCAACATGGCAAGGGCGCGCCCTCGAGCGGCGCGCGATGGGTCGCCGCTGCTCGACGCGAGATCGCCGATCGCAGTGGCCGCCGACGGCATCACGAGGCCTCCGGCGATGCCGAGAAGCAGCGAGCCGACCAGGAGCATGATCGGAAAGGGCGCGAGGAAGCTCGCGAGCGATGCGGTCATAAAGAGCAGGCCTACGAAGACCGCCCGTTGCGCGGCACTGGTCGCAAGATGTGCCGTGAACAGCAGCATCGTGAGGACGGCGACGAGGTTGGAGCCGGCCGCGACCGCACCAATGGCGGCGCCGCTCAACCCGAGTGACACACCCAGGAGGGAGAATGTCGTCTGCGCCATGTTCTGCGTCGCGCGGAACGATCCCGTGGCGATGAGCAGACCGGTGGTGCCGGAGCCTCTCGTCGGCTGTACGAGCGTGCCCGAATGTGAGGTTGTCACGGCGCGCCGCTCATCTGTCTGCCGGCTTGCGGATGGAAACGGACGTTGGCGAAATATGAGCAGAGTGAAATGCCGGTCACGACCCAAAACGCGGCGGAGAAGTCCCGGAAAGCGGGTATCTGCCGCCTGGAGAGGGCTGTGGAGACATGCAGAGCGGTGGCGGCGACACAGATGCCTAGTGAGAGCGTGAACTGCTGAAAGGTGGAGTAGAAGCTCGTGGCGGCGCTCATGCGGTCGGGTTCAATCTCATCGTATGCAATCGTGTTGTAGGCCGTAAACTGGAACGACATCAGGAACCCGGATACGACGAGCACGGCAAAGATCACCGCAAATGGCCAGCCCGGCCGAAAGAGGCCGCAGACAGCGTAAGAACATGCGGCCAGTACGCCTATGAGGGTGAGGCTGATTCGAAAGCCCAGGTGGCGGAGAATCGGACCGGCCAACCACTTCATGGTCAGGGTGCCGAGCGATGTTCCGACGGTGATGAGACCGCTCTTGGCGGCACTCAAGCCAAAAGCGAGCTGCATCATGAGCGGCAGCAGGAAGGGCTGGGCGCCTTGCGTAATGCGCGTGAGCGAGCCGCCGACGAAGGAGAGGCGAAAAGTCGGAATCGACAGCAGCGATAAATCGAGAATCGGGCGCGCCGTGCGGCGAGCGTAGCGCACATACAAGAGCCCGAATACCAATGTCGTTGCGAGCAGCGGCCCCACGATCCGCAGGGGCAGGCCGTGACCCCAGCTCTCCAGCCCGAACAATCCGGTGCAGAGCGCGATACCCGTCAGAGCAAAGCCCGGGACGTCGAACGGACTTTGGACCGCCTCGCGGAAATCGGGAATGTAACGACCCACGAGAATCATGCCGGCTGCGCCAATCGGCAGGTTGATCCGAAAGATCCAACGCCAGTGCAGGTAAGTGACTATGAAGCCGCCGATTGGCGGCCCCGAGATCTGTCCGAGGAGCCCAGGTATGAGCATCCACGAAAACGCCGTGACGAGATCGCGCTTGGAGACTGTGCGCAATAGCACGAGCCTTCCGACCGGAACCATCATGGCGCCGCCGATACCTTGCGCGAAACGTGACACCACCAGAATGGAGAGATTGGGCGCGACAGCACACGCCAGCGATCCCGCCATGAAGAGTGCGATTGCCGCGCGAAACACCCTCCTGGCCCCCCATCGGTCGGCGGCATATCCCGAGGCCGGAATGAAAAGCGCGAGCGCCAGAAGATAGGCGGTCAGTGCCACGCTCATCTGCGGCACTCGCACCTGGAAATCATGCGCCATGGTGGGAATCGCCGTTGCCAGCACTGTCGCGTCGAGATTCTCCATGAAGAGCCCGGAAGCGACGATGAGCGCGATCGCGCGGTAGCCGGCTAGCGGGGTATCCTCGACTGCCGCGGGATGAGCGTCTTCTGATTCCATATATGGCAACTCCCAGAGTATACCGGGGCGCGCCGTGCCCGCGGCGCCGATCCCGGCGGCGTTAATAACCACCTTTGGGAGCTGCATGTGACCACCGCGGGCGAACGGCACGTCCCTTGCCGCCTTTCATGTCGGCCAGGCGGCATCGCGCGCAAGGTACTGATCCGCGAGCTGAACGGCGACCCAAGGAAAGTGGAGGTAGTTGAGCCATGACAAATGCAAATCAGCCGCGTCGCTCGCTGGATCGCAGCGACGTCTCGAGATTGCGTGCCTTCCTGCGGCGGCGGACCATCGTCTCGGACGTCGTGCAGGGCATCATCACCGGCTTCGTGCTCGCGCTCATCACGTTCCAGGTCCTCGCGCACACCTATGTCACGAAAATCAACGGCTGGACCACCATGTACGGATGCGGCGAGCCCGGCAACGGCATTCTCTTGCGCGCTGCGTGCGCCAATGCATTCCCTGGGCCGATAAATGTGCCGCAGGAGGCGATGTACTGGACCACGAGGAAAGATGGCGCGGGCCGAAGGCTCTCCGGAGCGCACGACTATATTCTGCACTTTCCGCCAGGTGGACTGCCACCAAACAGTGCATTCTGGTCGCTCACCATGGGCGACGCGCGCAATCGCTTTGTGCCGAATCCGATCAATCGGTACAGCGTGAGCGATCGCTCGGCACTTGTTCGGAACAACAATGGCTCGGTCGATATCTACATCCAGAACACCGCCCCCGCAGACAATGACTCCAACTGGCTGCCCGCGCCGTCGGGCAACTTCATACTCTGGTTGCGTGTGTATCTGCCCGGCAAAGCCATTCTTGACGGGCAGTACAAGGCGCCCCCCGTCGTCGAAACGCGATGACATCGGCCATGAAGCACAAGCATCTCATTACATTCGGCTCGGTCATGATCGTGGCGTGGGCGATTGGCACGTTCCTCTGCGTCTACTTCTGGCCGCACCTCGTGAATAACATATTCAAAAGGGCGATCATCCATCGTGGGTTCGGCAGCGGCCCCGTCCCGATCAATACGCTCTATACAGAGCCGCAAGCCCTCTTCGCAGAGCCTCTCCATACATCGGTGCCGCCTGGAAGCTCAAAACTGATGACCGCCGGCGTGAATCACGACACCTTGCTTACGGTCGGCTGGCTGGATCTCTCCAAGGGTCCGCTTGTCCTCCACGTGCCGGACTTCTCCGGCCGCTACTACAGCGTTCAGTTCACCGACCCATTTGACGTCGACTTCGCCTACGTCGGCACTCGTACCACCGGCACGCAAGCGGGCGACTACGTCGTCACCGGTCCTGACTGGAAGGGACAAGTACCGAGCGGCACCACGTTGATATCCTCGCCGAGCAATTCGGTACTCCTCATCGGCCGCATCCTCGTATACAGCGACAGCGATCTCCCGACTGCGTACGCGCTTACTAAACAGATTCAGCTCGTGCCGCTGACCGTTCGGCAACCCAGCCCATGACACCGACTCCCTAGGGCAACAGGTTCACCGTCGCGCCGAACTCCCGGGACGCGAAGTCGGCGAACTGCTCACGCCAGCTCAGCGAGTTGACATCCCAGGGACAGCCGACGCCGTCGGTCACGCCCGTGAGGACGGACGGCCATGTAGCACCCAGTGCCGAAGTGATCGTACGGCTGTAGCAAGTGCCGAAAGGATCCGAGTATGTGTAATCCTGAGACGAGTTCGTGGGCGCCGCGGGCGTGGGATAGGGGCTCCGCGTCCCGGTGGCGATCCGGTGGTTATCGACCTTGGCGGTTTTCATGGCCCAGCCCGAGCCGACGTCGACGCGCTGCTTGAACTCCTGATCAGCGTGGGTACGAAGGTCGAAGCCGCCGGGGTAGGACGGGACGTCGATGTCGAACGTCAGCGGGTAGCTGCGGTGCTCGTGCAGCACCACGCGACGTCTACCATTGCCACCGCTCATGGTCGTCGTGTTGTCAATTTCGGTGTCCTGCACGATGTCCTGATCGTTGGTGTCCGCGTTGGGTCCCGTGGCAATGAACGTGAGCTGCTGCACGTTCGAGAACGTCATTTGCGTGTCGATGCGCGTCGTGACCGCACCGTGCGAGGTATTTGCCGTTCCCGCGATCGTATACCGGCGATCCGCCGTCACGGATATCGGGCCGGCGAACGAGCCGGAGGAGTCAGTGGGCTTCACTTCATTGTCGGTGTACACCACCGGGGCCGCCTCCAGCGTGTCTTCGGTGACCGCACCGGTAACATGCCTGCTGCCGTGGTCCAGGTACAGCAGCAGGGATGCCGACGTGTTGAAGTAACCGGCGGAGTTCGTCGCGCTCAGTCCATTGACATTGATCGCGATCGTGTGGGGTTGGCCATTGCTGAGCAAGCCGACGAAGGGCGTCAGATCGACCCGGTAGGGATGCAACTCCAGGGTCTGCACGCCCGGAATCGGCTGCCACAGGATCGGGTCTACACCGCCGGTGAAGATCCAGGGATAAGCCGGCGCGATGCCGGCCGGCTGACCATCGACAGTGACCTCGGCCTCCTTGTAGGGCGAGCTGAAGGTGTCGTAAAAGGCATTGGCGATCTGCTGATCCGGAATGTCAGCGTACCAGAACTCCTCGCCCGACTGGTTCTGTGCGTAGACGTCGAGGAAAGCCCGCTCCATGTTGGTCGGCAGTGTGAAAGTCGCCGCGAGCTGCTCGGTCGGAGTCGAGAGCGTGGCCGTGCTGCCGTTCTGCTGAAGATTCAGCACCTCATCCGGGCGCTCACCGCGACTGCGTTCGTCGCCCGGATAGAAATAGAGCTTGGCGGAGGCGTGATAGATGCCGGTCAGGGGACCTGACCCGAGGGCGCCGTTTGGGTCGTACCAGTTGCCGAGATTGATATAACCGTTCTGCGCCTTGGCGAACAGCGCGCTATAGTCGGTGACATCGCGCTCGACGTGCCATGAGGCTGTGCTCGTGGAGTTGGGCTCTTCAGTGGTGCCCAAGAAGATCACCGCGCCGCCCAGCCACACGGTAGCGGTGCGGTCGAATTGCACACCGGCGTTGACACTGAAGTCGGCGCTGTACACTACCCTCTCCCACGGACCGGGACACCTGGCCGGCGGGGTAAATGTAAAGGGATGGTTGCTGAAGTCCGCCACGGGCGGGTTGGTCAGGGTCGCCGGGAACTGCTCATCGGTGTAGAGAGTCACCACGCAGGGCCTGGTGGGTGGGGGCGGGACAACGGCATCGGCCACGGCGACGTTCGGGGACCCGATGGTGAATTGCTGGGCCTGGACTGCCGGAGCAGACGTAACTGCAAGCAAGATGGCGCTCGCGGCGAGCAAGGTCGCAGAGAACCTCGAAGACTTCATGGGCACTCCCTCTTCCGCGGATCGTGGCGTTGTTCGGATCGATCGGCTGCCGGATAGGCCGGCGGCGGCCGAGTGTGACTCCGGTCTCTTTTGATCGTCAATCAAGTTTGGTCGAACTCAAGAGCGCAATGGTGACCGCACCGTTGCAGCACCGCGTCACAGCGGCAACGCCGCAGCTACCGCTTCAAGAAACGCTTTCTACGCATGTGGCGGTCAGAGTGCGCTGCGGCCAAGCTCGCCCAGAGAATCCACGACAGGAACACGCACAGGTCAGTTTTTGAGGTGACCATTCCAATCAACACGTTGCATGAATATTACACGCCGAGAAGGGAAAGGAAATAGTTGTCTCTGCAACGATTCAAGTAAAAATTCGCTCTTCGAAAGTTGGAAAATAAAGTTGGAAAAGTGTTGTTTCGCCATTGACAGGACGCGCGTTTTGGTGTTACATTTTGCAACAATGTCCCTTCGCTGATTGAGCCAATGAGGACAAGGGATGCGAATCGTGGTGTTTTGTCATCCGTCAGAGGAAGACGCATGGTCTCCGTCCGCCTTGTTAGCTGGAATCGGCGGGAGCGAGGAGGCTGTAATACATGTAGTGAATGCGCTCGCGCGGCGAGGCCATGAGGTCACGGTCGTCAATTCGCGCTTCGGAGCCGATCATAGAATCGGCGGTGTCACTTGGACGAGCTACGAGCGTACGGCCTCACCCGCGGCGGACATAGGAGTCATCTGGCGCCGCGCGTGGCGGGTCGCGGAGGTTCGCGGGGCCGCACGACGTTTCTATCTGTGGGTGCATGACTATGTTCCGCAGAGCGACATCCTCCCGTATCTGAAGTTCTTCGCCAAGGTGATGGTGCTGTCGCGCTTTCACCGGGCGCGCTATCCGCTCATCCCATCGGAGCGCGTGTTCGTCACTGCCAACGGCATCGACCCGGCGCAGTTCGGGCAAAGCGAATCGCGTGATCATCGGCTCATGGTGTATGGCTCCTGCTACAGCCGCGGTCTCCTCGAGCTGCTGACCAACTGGCGGCGGATACGCGCTGCGGTTCCAGGAGCGAGACTCAACGTTTTCTACGGCTGGCAGACACTCCAGAATATCCGCCCTGAACGCTGCCGGCGATTGCGCCACACGGTTGAGCCGTTGCTGGCGCAGCGCGGTGTTACCCATCTGGGGCGTATCAGTCACGAAGCCGTCGCCGGGCAGTACAGCGCCGCAGGTATCTGGGCCTACCCTTGCTCCTATCCGGAGACGAGTTGCATCTCGGCCATGAAGGCCCAAGCGGCCGGCGCCGTGCCCGTGGTCATTGCGAGCGGCGCGCTGGCAGAGACGGTGGGCTTCGGCTTCAAGACGATGCGTGGTTACACGGATTTCGCGGGCCTGCCTGTGCCGCGAAGAAGAATCGTCGAGGAATGGCTCGAGGGCCTGATTGACATGTTGCGCTCACCCGAGCGCCAGGCGCGCATCCGCCGCGACATGGTGCCTATCAGCCAGCGCCGATTTGCGTGGCCGCACGTGGTCGAGACATGGGAGCGGGAATTCCAGGCTGCCTGAGAGAGTAAACACAGAGACGCGACGGCGTCGGGTACCGGGAGAACCAGTCGGGGAGTCAATGTGCCGCTGGAAAAAGTCGCTGCTCTAGTAAAGGGTTTGGCGCGCAACCGGGGTCAGCCGGAAGCGTTGCGGACCGATCCAGCGCGACTCGTGGCTAAGTACGGGCTCACGGCGGCGAACCACAGAGCCCTCGCCACCGCAGACCGCTTCTTCAAGACCGAGCAGCCGATCGTCCCCAAGCCGACGCCACCGCGGCGCCTGAAAGCCCGCGCGGTGCCGGGCCCGCGCGCGGGCACGATGACCGCGTCGGCGGACACGGGCACCTTGCTGCCGGGTCCCAACACCGGGACCTATACGAGCACCGGCACGATCAGTATCACTTCGCTCCCGCAGCCGCCGGCACCCGCGGCGCCGACCCCAGGCGTTGCACCGACGACCCCGGCGGCTCCGTCAGCTCCGATGCTTCCCATGCCGGCCCCCGCGGGTCCGGCGCCTCCCTACTGGGTCCCATCGCCTTATCCAACTCCTTATCCCACACCTTGTCCGACGCCTTATCCGACACCGTACGCAACACCCGTTGGACCCGCACCGGGCGCGTGGCCCACAGCCCAACCGTTGCCCTACTCCGCGCCGCAAATGCCGTTCGCAGCCATGCTGCAGAACAAAAATTGTTGTTGCGAGAGCGCCGTGGTGGCCATGACAGCCGTGGTGAGCGCCACGGCGCAGGCCGCAATCACCGCAATCACCGCCATCGCCAGCCAGCGATGTGGAGGTTAGATCATGGCTCGTAAACCCAGACCCCAGCACCGCGTCCGTCACCGGCACGTCACACGGCACACCAACTTGTCCACCCGCGAGCGCGCAGCCAGAGGAGTGCAAGCCATGGACACCAGCTCGAGCACCAGCAGCGACACGAGTAGTCAGACCAGCACAAACAGCCAGACAAGCTCCGCCACTCAGTCCGGGTCGAGCTCCAGCACTCAGTCCGGGTCGAGCTCAGGGACGCAGTCCGGGTCGGGCTCGGGCACACAGTCCGGGTCGGGCTCGGGTACGCAGTCCGGGTCGGGCTCGGGCACGCAGTCCGGGTCGGGCTCGGGTACGCAGTCCGGCAGTGGATCGGGTAAACAATCGCACCCGGGTTCGCCCCAGCGCCCGTCGGCTCCGCATCCGGGAAGCCCGCGCCAACCGCAGGCTCCGAGCCACCCACAGGCCCCGGGTCACCCGCAGGCGCCTCACAACGGACCTGCGCCCTCGCCCGTGCCGGGGCCCGGCGCGCCGAGCCGACCCGCGGGACCTGGCGGCCCGGCACCCCAATTCTCACCGACACCCTTTCCGGGCTATCCCCCGTTGCCGCCGCCCGCTCCTTATCTACCGCCAATGGCTCCGATGCCGCCACCGTACGTCACACCCTCGCCCGTTGGGCCACAGGCGCCTCCACCCGTGCAGCCGGGGGTCGTACCGGGCGTGGTACCCGGAATTCCGGGAATGGGGATGGCGGGCCAGGCCGGCTGTGACTGCTGTTGCTGCGCCTCGGTTGTAGGCATGGTGTCGCTCGTCGCCACGACCGCCACGACCGCGATCACCGCCATTACGGCCATCGCGGGAATCAATCGGCGCTGACTTTTGCCGCCCATGGCTGCCGACATCAGCGTGTTGATCCCCGCCCGCAACGAGGGCCCGCGGCTGGCGGAGACGATTCTCGCCGTCGCGCAGGCGCGCACCACCAACGCGCGGCTGGAGTTCGTCATAGCCGATGACCAGTCGGAAGACGACACCAAAGGCTTTCTTCGCGCAGCCGCCGACCAGCTCCGCCGCCAGCCGCGCATCGATATCAAGGTCAGTTGCCTGCGCAAGCGACAGGGCGTACCGCGCGCGCGCAATCATGCTGCCTCCTTGGCCAGCGGTGACGTGCTGTTCATCACCGATGCGCACGTGCGCGTATCGCACGGGTTCGATGCGCTGATCCTGGAGAACGTCAGGCCCAAGCGAATCGTCGCCGGCGCGATAACCGAGGCCAACACGCCGTTCGTCGGCTACGGCTGCAAGCTGGTGGTGCCCTTCATGGGCACGTACTGGAACCGCGACGACATCGAGAAGCCGGCGCCGGTGCAGATCGCCGCCTGTCCGGCCACGGCTCTCACGCGCGCGCTCTTCAACGAGCTCGGCGGCTACGACCCCGGTATGTTGATCTACGGTGCGGCGGAGCCCGAGTTCAGCGTTCGCGCCTGGCTGCACGGCGCGGAAATATGGATTCACCCGGACCTTCGTGTCGAGCACCGCTTCAAACCGAAGGTCGAGCGCGAGGCCTTCATCGGCGACGCGCGGCCGTACATGGTCCACAACAGCCTGCGCTTCGGGCTCATGTACTTGAGCGAAAACGGCTGTCTGCAGCTGCTGCGCTATCAGGCGCGAAAGTTCCCGACGCTGTTTGACCGTGCCATCCGCATGGTCGAGGCCAGCAATGTCTGGGAGCGCCGTACCTGGCTCGAGTTGCAGCGGCGGAGGCCCTTCGAGTGGTTCGTGCAGCGCTTCAAGCTCAAGAATCAGATCGGCGGAGAGATTCTGTGACCAACTCGAACGGATGCGCCGCGCGCCGCGCCCTGGTGCTGGGCGGCGATGGCTATTGCGGCTGGCCGACGGCTCTGCACCTGGCGGAGCGCGGCTGGACAGTGGGCATCCTGGACAGTCTGGTGCGTCACGCGTGGGACCGGCAACTCGGCGTGACCACGCTGACGCCCATCCGTGCACTCGGGGAACGGCTGCAGGCATGGTTGTCCACGGGCGGCTTACCGATCAGTCACTGGATCGGCGACGTCGGCGACTACGATCGCCTGTGTGACGTCATGATGCGATTCGCGCCGGATACCGTCGTGCACTTCGCGCAGCAGCGGTCGGCACCGTTTTCCATGATCGATCGCGGTCACGCGCTCACGACCCAGCTCGGGAACCTGCAGGGGACGCTCAACGTGCTGTTTGCCATCAAGGAACATGCACCCGCGTGTCACCTGGTCAAGCTCGGCACGATGGGTGAGTACGGGACGCCCAACATCGACATCGAGGAAGGCTTCATCGACATCGAGCACAACGGACGGCGCGACCGGCTGCCTTATCCGAAGCAACCCGGCTCCTTCTACCATCTATCGAAAGTACACGACAGCCACAACATCGCCTTCTGCTGCAAGACCTGGGGCTTGCGGGCCACCGACCTCAATCAGGGCGTCGTCTATGGCACGATCACCCCCGAAACCGCACGCGATCCGGCGCTGATCAACCGCCTGGACTACGACGAGATCTTTGGCACCGCGCTCAACCGCTTCTGCGTCCAGGCTGCGTGCGATCAGCCGATCACCGTCTACGGCAGCGGCGGCCAGACCCGCGGCTTTCTCGATATCCGCGACACGGTGCGCTGCGTCGAGCTCGCCAGCCTGCACCCCGCCGCCCCGGGCGAATACCGTGTGTTCAACCAGTTCACCGAGCAGTTCTCGGTAGCAGAGCTCGCCGCCAAGACAGTGGCGGCTGCAGCCTGCGCCGGCATCACCGCGCGCATCGAGCACCTGCCCGATCCGCGGGTAGAGGCGCAGCAGCACTATTACAACGCCCGTCACACGAAGCTGATCGCTCTTGGACTCACGCCGCACCTGCTCGACACAGGCTTGCTGAATTCCATCCTGTCTGTGGCGTTGCGTTACCGCGAGCGGATCGATCCGGCCACGCTCCATCCGCGGGTAGATTGGCGCCTGCCGTGCAATCCGCGTACGCCACCGGACGCGTGCGCCCCGTTTAGTCGCGCGCGCGACGCGGATCTACCCCCACGGTGGATCGATGTCCCTCAGCTTTGAAATTCTGCGTCCGGACGATCTCGTCGCGCTCGGCGTCGTCGCCGTCAACCTGAAGCTGGATGTCTCCCGACCGGCGCGACCGCGTTTGGTGGTGGAGGACAAGAAGCGCCCGGCACTGCTGATCTACACCTTCCAGCCGCAGAGCATCACCGAACAGGCCTTCTACGAGACCGACGCCACTGCGCCCCCGCCGTTCAATCCACCGCCGGTGCCGCCGCCGCAGGCGACCGACGATCCGCTGCCCGCTCCTGGGGGCGCTGCGGCGCGCATGGCGGGCAGCAGCCGGCTGGTGTTTCGTCTTCCGCCAGGCGTGTCGGAGCTGGAATACTCCATCAGGAGCCTGCTCGACTGGTCGCAGCTCGAGCTGGTTCTGACTCCGGTCGCTGCCGTCGCGCCGGGCGCTACACCGGCGAAGCTGCCCACAATCGCCGAACCCGGCAAGCAGGTCACGGCGCTGGAGCTGCCGTATCGGCTGATTCTTTCACCGACTGCGCTCGGCGGCGCCGCCAGACCCGGCTGGCAGCACGCCCGCAGTCCCGTGGTTCACGCCGGGCGCGCGGAGCTGTGGCACACCCGTCTCGCGCGCTTGCGCCAGGGCCGCCCGGGCGCCGCGCCGATGATCACGGAGACGAGCGAGGCCGCTCCGCTGCCGGTACGAGCCGTGTGGTCGCCGGATTTCGTGGCCAACGGTCCGCTGCCCCCGCACGCTGACGACGATCTTCCGTTCCGTTCCGCGATGACGCCGCGCGATCGCGATCAGATCGTCATCCTCACCTCGGGACTCACCGGCTACCTGGCGGCAGGCAAGGCGGGCGACAGCCCTTACAAACCAGTGCCGATCGAGGCCAGCAAGCTCTACCTCTCGGCACTTGGCGGCTGGCTGAGCTCCAACGGCAGCTGGCAGGACGGCGTTTTCTATGAGTACGGCACCATCCTGGAGCCGCTCGAAAGGGCCGCCGTCAAGTCGGCGGCGGCTGCGCAGCTGCGCGCGGATACACCGAGGCTCCCCGTTCTGCCTCTGCCCATTCGCTCCAGGGCGCCCCTCGATCTCGTCGCATGGCGTCACGTGGCCACGCAGGGCCGCGATCACTACGTGCGCATCGTCTACGACGGGTACCTCTATCCGTTCGGACATCGTGCCTCGCTGATCAAAGTCACCGAGAGATCCGTCAAGGCGCCGGACGCGACGATCACCTCGCCGGTCGCCTACATGCGCCAGCGGATGTACATCGTCGTGCGGGAGCCGCTGAAAACCTATACACACGCGCGCTACGCGCACCATGGCCGCGAGATGCCGTTGCCGAGCGTGCGTATCGACACCAAGACCACCCCCGACATCGATCCACCGACTTACATCGGCGGCGGGTCGTCGTTCTGGGTGGATGTCGGCCTCGGTCACTTCGGCTTCAAGCTCACCGCCACGGACCTCGCCGGCAGCCAGATCGACATCCTCGCACCGCTGATTTTCGTCAGTCTCTCGGAAACCGATCTCAACCTGCCGAAGGCCGCCTACGTGAGCGACAACGCTCAGCGACGCTGCGTCGTTCGCGGCCGCAAGGTCGCCTATGCCGATCCGAACGCGGGCGATACTTCGTTCAAGACCGCATCGCTTTATTTCGACACCGAGATCCCGACGCCCACACCGCCCCCGCCGTGGATAACGGCGCCCTTCCTGCCGACGCTCGACCTCGCCTCGGTCACGGTGGATTCGATCTCGCAACTGCTCGGCAGTCAGGTCGCAATCCTGATCAGCTACTACCAGCCATATCTACGGCGCGGGCTGGACCCGCACGCCGGAGTGTTCGTCAGCATCGTCGGCGCACCGCCGGGGGTCGCCTTCAGCGCCGACAAGTCCGGCGGCTTTGCCACGCCCAACATCGCGCTCACTGCGCTGTCGGCCCGAAAGGGGCTGGTCTCAGGACACCCGCGCCTCGCCGCCCAGGGCAATATCAATCCGGCGAAATATTTCGGCGCAGTCGATGCCAAGCTCTTCGGCACCATCCCGCTCGGCAGTCTCATTCCGGTCGACCCGAAGACGCTGCTGGCCAACGCCACGCTCAACGCGCCCGAGATTCGCAACCGCCTGTTACCGAATCCGCAGAACCCGACCTCCGAGGCCACGACCATCAGCTGGGCGCCCCAGATCACGTCCTACTCCAAGGGCCCGGTTACCATCGCCTTCAACGACGCCTCGGCGTTCACGCTCCAGGTCGTGATCACGCGGACACTGGACGGCTCGCCGCCGACCTCCATGGCCGTAGGCAAACTGACCAACTTCGACCTCACACTGCTCCAAGTGGTGGGCCTGAGCATGAAGGCCATCACCTTCACGTCGCGGAATCACCACAAGACCATGGTCGCGGTCGACCTGGCGTCGTCGAACGCGATTCAGTTCCAGGGTCCCCTCGCCTTCATCCAGACACTCGCCCAAATCCTGCCGCCGGGACTCTTCGGCGGTGAGGGTCCGTCCATCGTCGCCGCGCCGACCCAGCTGAAGATTTCCTACACCCTGGGACTGCCACCGATCACCTGCGGCATGTTCTCGCTGCAGAACATCGCGATCATGGCCGGGCTCGATCTGCCGTACGTCAACGGCAAGCCGGGATTCGAATTCGCCTTCGCCTCGCGCGCCAGCCCGTTCCTGGTGACGGTGGAGATCTTCGGTGGCGGCGGTTTTGTGCACGTGGTGCTCAATGCCGACGGCGTGCAGATGGTCGAGGGCGCGATCGAATTCGGCGGCAACTTCGCCTTCGACATCGGCGTGGCCAGCGGCGGCGTGCACGCCATGGCGGGTATCTACTTCCAGCTCAAAGGGAAGTACTCCGATCTGACCGGCTTCGTGGACATTGGTGGCGAAGTATCGGTGCTCGGAATCATTTCCATATCGATCGATCTGAACCTCAGTCTCAGCTGGCAGAGCTCCCCGAAGGGCAACGTCATCCAGGGTCGGGCAACGCTCTCGATCAGCGTGCACATCATTTTCTTCAGCATCTCGGTCTCCGTGTCAGTTGAGAAGAGCTTCAGCGCCGGCGGCGGCAGCGATCCGCAAGTCTGGCAACTGGTCGACGCGGCCCAGTGGTCGCACTACGCAGAAGCATTCGCCTGAGGAAGCGCGAGCATGGCGACGCAGTCTCTGCTCTTCGTGGTACTGCCCAACGGGTTTGGCACCAAAGGAGCGCCACGCGCGTCGCTCTACCTGACACCACGACTCGCGGGAGCGCAGACACTGGCTGATTTCCCGGATTTCCTGGACTGGACCGACCTGGTCCAACGCAAAGGCCTGCGCTTCGAGATCACGCGCGACAGCACACACGCCACGGTGGCGGCGACACAGACGGGCCTGCGGCCGGACTTGTGGCGCGAGATCTTCAAACCGCAGACCTTCGTGGCACCCTACCGACCGCCGAACTTCGACCAGCGCCTGATCGTCTCGTACCCGACGAAGGTCGCGGTGGATTACCTGCGCTGGGCGTATCAGACGGCCGCAATATCAAGCGCAAGCGAGGACGGCGAGGATCGCCTTCTCGGCATCCTGCTGTCGGACCTGGCTTTCCGGAACGGCGATCGATCCACGCTCGATCACACGCTGAGCGAACTGCGCGTTCGGATGTGGAGGGCTCAGCAGCCGGTGGTCACTCCGCCGGCGCCGAAGCTGCAGTTGCAGGCCCTGGCCAGCGCCCAGGCGCCGGCGTTGCCGAGCAAGCCCGCCGACACGCGCGGCATGATTGAGCGGTTCGCCCTCTTTCATCACCTGCCGCCGGCGCCGCATGCCCGACCGCTGCCGACGACTCCGGCGGACTTCGCCAAAACTCTCGATTTTCACAAGGCTCTCACCGCGCTCGCATCTTACCCTGCGCTCATGCGTGCACTCGGCCTGGTGTTCGACGTGACGCTGCCGGCAAGCCTCGCGGCCACGTCGCCCGTGTCCAGCAGCGCTGGCTACCGGACGCTGGCCGTAACCAAGGTAACGGCAGGGTGGTCGTGGCATATCAAGCCCACCTTCAGTCTCCCCAGCACGAGCTATGTCAGGAACGCCCGCAGTTTCGAGGCCGCACCAGCCACGCCTGCCAGCGCCACCGCCAAGGGAAACTTCGAGCCGTCCGACGTTGCGGACGGCTACCTCGCGCTCTCCCCCGGCCTGTTCGGCCTGGTGGATGTGGACCTCGACGGCGCGCTGCTCAAGGCCATGACGCTGGCGGACAACATCGCCGCGGTGTCCGATCCCACCATCGTCGAGCAGGTGCTGCCTTCGTTGCGCTCGGGAGGCGTATCGCTGCTAGCCAACGGGCGCGCCCAGGAACTGCTGCGCTCCATCCGCGACAACACCGCGTTCCTCAAGGCAGAGACCTCGGGCACCTTCCCGCGACCCTTCACCGCGCGCGACCTGACGCGCGGCTATCGGCTGGACATCTGGTCCTCGCTCGATAGGACCTGGCGCTCGCTGCATCGTCGCAACGGCGTCTACGCGTTCGGCCCCGACGGGGACCTAGTGCTGCACACCGAGGATGAGGAGGGCTTCACGCAGCTCGGGGTCGCGCAACCGATGCCCGATCCCAAGCGCAAGAAAGATGAAGTTGCGAGCGCGGCCGGCGTGCCGCAACCGGGTACGGACCTTTACCTGCACGAGCGCGTCGCCCGCTGGAACGGCTGGAGCCTGAGCGCGCCGCGCCCGGCCCGTCCAATCAACCGCTCGCCCAATCCCAATCGCGCGGCGGATCCCGATCCCACGGAAAACGAACCCATTACGCCTTTCAAGATGAAGGCAACCTTCAATACCTTCCCCGGCTCGCTGCCGCGGCTGCGCTTCGGCGCCCGCTACCGCCTGCGCGTGCGGGCGGTGGATCTCGCCGGCAACAGCCGCCTGCTGAAGGATGCGGTCCCGAGGCGCTTCGTCGCGCCGCGCGGTGCGCCGCTGCCTTTCCTGCGCTTCGAGCCGGTCGGGCCGCCGGTCATTCTGCTGCGCGAACGGCCCGGGCGTGGCGGCTCGCTGTTGAACATGGTGATACGCAGCTACAACAGCAGCCCAGCGCTCGATTCCGCTCGCACCGAAGAGGTCGATCAACGCCATATCGCACCGCCGAAGGCCGATGTGCTCATGGTCGAGCATCACGGCGGGTTCGACGACGCGCAGGGGCGCATGCGCGGCGACAAGGCGACGTACGAGCTGATCGTCACGCGCGACAAGGGCGCATTTCCCAAAGTCGGCGATACGCCGCTCGACCCGGCAGCCCAGGCGGTCACGCCCTATTTCCCGGATCCGCTCGCGCGGGGCGTGGCGCTTGCAGACCTTCCCAACACGCCGACCGACACCACCGGGCGGTTGGCGGGGGGACGGCTGCGCTATCGGGTGCTCCCCGATGTCGAGCCGCGTCCGGGATCCGTGACTCTCATCGACTTCAGCGCGCCGTGGCCCAACAGCCAACCGCTGCGGCTGCAGCTTGCGGGCAGCTCCGCCGCGCCCCAGTGGAACAACGGCGAGCGGGCGCTGAGCGTCTTTCTGCCCAAGGCAGCCGTCGTGCAGGTGCCCGTGAGCTGCTACCTGGCGCCTGGCGACCTGGAACTCATGGGCGTGTGGGACTGGATGCGGGCCTGGTTCGAGACCGCGGAGACGGTAACCATGGCCGAGCCGGATGCCGGCGTCGACGTGGTGCAGCTCACCAACATGCGTGGCCTCCTCACCCGACTGGTACTGGAGGGGGGGCATCCCATGATCACCCCGGCCCAGACACTGACGCTGGTGCACGCGGTACAACAGCCCCTGGGCGAACCCGCCTGGGAGCTGCTGCCGGTCACGCACGATCCCGCTTCGCCGGTAGTCGTCGCCGCGCTGCGCAACGCGTTCTCGCCGATCACGGCGTGGCGCTCGCTCGCTTCCCATCACGCCGTACTGCTCGGCGGGTTGCACATCAACGGCGCGAGCACCACGCGCCTCGATTTGAATGCGCAGTGGACCGAATACCTCGACGATCTCTCGGAACCCGGGCCCACGACTCGAACCGCGGCCGCGCACGTCGACACCATCGAGCTGAAGACTCTCGCGGCGGGCATGATCCCGGCGGACGGATTGGCCACTCGCTATGTCGCCAGCTACATCCCGCAGACCGACACGCTGTGGTTTGCCGCACCGTTCGATGCCCTGCAGGGCGTCGAGAGCCCCTTCCAGGTTGCCGCACCGGTTCACAACTTCGACGACACCAAGCACCGCCGCGTCCGCTACCAGGCGGTCGCCACCTCGCGCTTCGTCGAATACTTTCCGCAGGAGGGGCTGGATTTCACCCGCACCAGCGCGCCCCTGGTCGTCGACGTGCCGAGCTCCGCACGCCCCGCCGCGCCCGACATCCTCTACGTCGTACCCACATTCGGGTGGGAGCGGCAGGAAAGCACCAACGTCAAGACGGAATACCGTCAGGGCAACGGCCTGCGCATCTACCTGAACCGTCCCTGGTATTCCTCCGGAGTCGGCGAGCTTGCCGGCGTGCTGCTCTGGCCGCAGGCCCAGCCTTATCCCACCGATGCGCAGCGCGACCAGTACAAAACCCTGTTCACTCAGTGGGGACTGGATCCGATCTGGGTGAGCGGTCCGGTCGAGATCGTTCCCAGCGTGGGGGATTTCACGCTTGCCACGAACATCGCCCAGGGCCTGACACTCGAGAACACCACACTCACAGTCGATGTCGCCGGACACCAGGTCGGGTTCGATCCGCAACGGCACCTGTGGTATTGCGACATCGCGCTCAATGTGCCCAGCGCCTACGCACCTTTCATCCGCATCGCGCTTGCGCGCTACCAGCCCCACTCCATCGCCGGCACGGAGCTGTCGCAGGTCGTTCTGACGGACTACGCGCAACTCGCGCCCGATCGCTCCGCGGCGCTCACCGTGAACCCTGCCAGCCCGCAGACCGGCCGGCTGTGGGTGGGAGGCCTCGCGCCCAGCGGGCCGACGCGCTCGTTCATCACCGTTACCGCCGAGCGCAGGGACCCGACAATCGACAGCGACCTGGGATGGAAGGCAGCGCCGAGCGCCGAAGTTCGCGTGCTCGAGGGCAGTCCGGCGCCGAGCGACCCGCAATCGGTCCTGTGGGAAGGATCGATCGTGTTTGCCGCCGCGCCCCCACCCGGCCGCTATCGGGTCGTGATCCGCGAATACGAGCTCTACGAGACCGACCCCTTGTCCGGGGATATCTCGGGCGGCCCAACCTACGGTGAGCGCCTGGTCTACGCCGCCATCATGGCGTGGAATTTCTGAGGACGGCATGGATCCGCGCCAGACCCCGGTGGTCGTGTTCGAGGAATTCCTGGCGCCGGTCGAGCTCGGCTGGCTGCACGGCTACGCGGCGGCGCGCCAGGGAGATTTCGTCCCAAGTCAGGTGACCGGAGGCGACCAGGACGGTACCACCGACGCGCGCTACCGGCGCTCGCGCGTGCTGTATGACATCGACGGCTTTCACGACCTGCTCGGTCGCCGCATCATGCATACGCTGCCGCTGCTCAATTTTCGGCTCGGCATCCCGCCGTTCCAGGTGAGCTCGATCGAGATGCAGCTCACCGCCAGCAGCGACGGCGAATTCTTCCGGGCACACACCGATAGCGGCTACGGCCCGATCAGCGGCCGTACCATCACCTTCGTGTACTTCTGCCATCGCGAGCCACGGATGTTTGCCGGCGGCACACTGCGCATCTATGCGCGCGATCCGGCCACGGGTGCCGACCTGATGGAGCTGGGGCAGGACATCGAGCCCACTCAGAACAGTATCGCTTTCTTTGCGAGCGACCGGCTGCACGAGATCGTGGGCGTGGGCTGCCCGAGCCGCGCCGTGCTCGACAGTCGCATGACTCTCAATGGCTGGCTGCACCGATGACCCCTGACTTCTTTCCGCGCGATCGCTACTACTGCCTGCTGGACGAACAGCCCGATCATCTCATTCCCCTGCGGCTGCTGCAGCCGCGCGAGGGCTATGGCCCCCTGCTCATCAATCCCCAGTGTTGGTTCGGCTGGCACGGCGCCCCGCCACCGGACATGGCCGCGCGCTTCGGATCGCTCGATGGGCTTTACCTGACCCCCTGGATGGTGTGGGTCGATGATCCTGCCACCCGTGCCTTGAACCCCTTCTGGCTGGGTCCGGAGCTGGCTCACGTGCTGGCGAACCGCTCGCCCGGCGAGGAGCTCGGCGTGAGCCTGCCGCAACACCTGCTCAATTTGTTATGGAATGCCGAGATCGTGGTCACGCCGGATCACGCAGCACGGCGTCGCCACGAGTGGTTTGCCCTCGCACGCTACTACTCGACGTTGTTTCCGCGCGGCTATGTTCCGGTGAGCCGGCTGCTGCACCCGTTCCACCTCGGAGGTCTGCGACGCTACTTCCGTCATCAGATGCGTCACCAGCGCTATTCGCTCGGTGACGGCCAGAGCGCAGGGCGATACACCGCCTACGACGAGCCGGTGGCGAGATTCTTTCATCGGCAGCTCACCCATACCGTGGGGGATGCGTCGGGAGCGCTCATTGACCCTTCCTACAGCTATGTGACGCTCTACCAGGGCGGCGCCGATCTACCACCCCACACCGATCGTGAGCAGTGCGAGTACACCGTGAGCCTATGCTTCGATGCGACGCCCGAGCCGGAGGCCCAGGTGCCGTGGCCGCTCGAGCTCATGACGTCCGAGGGTGCGCTGCGCATATGGCAGTACTTGGGCGACGGCTTGATCTTCCGGGGCCGCTACCTCCCGCACTGGCGCTCACAACTCCCGCAGGGCCACACCGCCTCCTCGCTTCTCTTTCACTACGTGGATCAGAACTTCCAGGGCCAAAGGTCATGAGCGGCGTTGCCCGCGAGGTGATCGGGTGAAGCTGGTGTACTACTCGCTCGCCGCTCTCGGAAATGACGCCTGCGAGCGCCAGTGGGCCCAGAGCATCCGCAGCCTGCGGCGCCACAACCCGCGCATCCCGGTATGTCTGATCGTCTGGGGCACTCCCCGGACAGAAACCTTGGGGGAGGCGGCCCGACAGCACGTCCGCGTCGTCGACGGCGGCGCCTACCGCCGCCTCTTCATGCACCTGCCGCCCGCCTGGGCCGAGGTCCTGGCACGCAACCCCACACTTCACAAGATTCTCGCGCTGCGGCACTGCGCCGCGCACGGGGCCGACCAGGTGTTGTACCTCGACTGCGATACGTTCTTCTTCGGCGACGTCGAGCGGCTGTTCGAGCTGTATCGCAGCCGGCATTTCCTCGCGCGCGAGGAACCTGGCTCGCGCCGCTCCCACTATGGCTATGACCGAAGCTACATCGACGAAGACATGCTCGCCGGGATCGCCCAGAGCGAGGGCCTGGCTCCGATTCCACCGTACAACACCGGTGTCATTCTCATGAACGGCGGCCTCTGGGATCGCCTGCATGCGCTCGCCGATTACTTTCTGCTGTGCGTGTGGCGTTTGATGGTCGGCCTGCGCTTCGCCTCGCCGCTCGGCGCTTCGGCAGACGCTGCCGTAGCACCGCTGCTCGATCAGGCAGTGACGGAGGAGGATCGGCGCCACCGCCTGGTCTATCCCTCGAGCAACGCCTGGATCGTGGAGGAAATCGCGCTGTGGCTCACCCTCGGGCGCGTCGCGGGCCTGACCCACGATGCTTTCGAGCGCGTGCACGTAGCACAGAACGGCGAGGCTCTGGAGATCGGCCGGCAGTCGGATCCGCCGCCGATCGTGGCGCACTATTTCGGGGGCTGGGAACAGCGATTCTTTGCGCACCTTCGGGCCCTTTGAGCCGGCGGGAGAAGGATCATGGCGTACACTGTCACCGAGATCACGCTGGCGGCGGTCCCGAAAGTACATCAAGGGACCGGTACGCATCGCGCCACCAACTGGGTCGTGAATCCGACAACGGTGCCCGGCTCCGGGCCCATGACCTTCAGCGGTCTCGACGGGCAGGTCACGACCAAGCTCTTCGCCATTGCGGAAGCCGTCGTTCCCAATTGGTTCGGCGTCGCCTTGCCCTCCGGGCTCAGCGATTTCAGCCGCCCGCACATCTTCTTCCATCCTACCCCGGGGCAGGCCGGCTATCTCGACGGCGACTACTGGAAGAAGAGCGGCAAGTGGCCCGAGCTCTTCTATTACATGGAGCGGCTCGGCTATCAGCTCGACGGGGCACAGCGCAACCAGGTTCTGATCATGCCGTTCATGACGGAGGAGGCCAAGAACGGCGGCATCCTGCCGGCCAACTGGCAGAGCATCGTGACGCAGATACTCCGGCGGGTGCGCGCCGATGTCTCACCCTCGGTCACCTCGGCGCTGAAGATCCGGCAACTCGTCGTGTCGAGCTTCAGCGCCGGGATCATCTACTCGGATAATTTCCGGCGAACCGGCGCCAATGTAGCCAGTGCGCTGGCCGAGGTGTGGGATTTCGACGGTCGCTACTCGAGCTACCACGCGATCAGCGAGGCGCTGCACAGCACCGCGAAGGTCCAGGCCATCAAGTACGATCAGATCGCCTCGTCCGACCCGAGCGCCTATCACGTGCCGCTGCCGCGCTGGCAGAAACTCGTCGACCCGCCCACCTCGAGCAACGAGGTCCACGGACTCATCCGCGACTTCATGTTCCTCGATGCCGCCTCGGTCAGCCACGTCGGCAGCGTCATCGATACCACCACGGCAACGAGTGCCGACACCGGCACAGCGACGCAGACCGCGACCGCCAGAGACTCGGGGACGGACTCGGCGAGTACGACAGGATCCGGAACCGTCACGGCCTTCACGGCAGGGCCGGTGTACAACGGATCGACCCCGCCAATGCCCGTAGTCGCGCCGCCGTGGGTCCCCACCGCCGTCTGGCCGCAAGCGGCGCCTGCGGTCGGCGCTCAGGCACTGCAGGTGCCGCATGCCTGCGGCTGTCCGACCGTGCCCGCGCTCGTCGCGGTGGTCGCCACGACCGCACAGACCGCGATCACGGCGATTGCCAGCATGGGCTCCGCGTCCGACACCGGC
Source organism: uncultured Pseudomonadota bacterium (assembly GCA_963812925.1). Classification (GTDB taxonomy): domain Bacteria; phylum Pseudomonadota; class Gammaproteobacteria; order Steroidobacterales; family Steroidobacteraceae; genus 13-2-20CM-66-19. Next base: position 243,010 of record CAWEXF010000021.1, read on the forward strand.
TGAGGGAAATCGTCGCTCGGGTTCACCGCTCAGCTCTCCTGGCTGGCGGCGCCTCGCGGCCCACCATGGCCAGATGCTGCGGCGCATAGCGTTCACCCTCTGCCTCGATGTGCGAGGCGGCCTCTTCGATCTCGCGCAGATCGTCCTGGGTCAGCTCGACATCGGCAGCGCCGATATTCTCCTCGAGCCGCTGCAGCTTGGTCGTCCCGGGGATCGGCACAATGTACGGCCGCTGAGCCAGCAGCCACGCAAGTGCAATCTGGGCCGGCGTCGCCCTCTTCTCCCCGGCGACACGCCTCAGCAGGTCCACGAACGCCTGGTTCTTCTCCATGGCTTCGCGGGAGAAGCGCGGGACAGAGCTGCGGAAATCATTCTCTGCCAACTTCGTGTCCTTGCTCATCGCGCCGGTCAGGAAGCCTTTGCCGAGCGGGCTGTAAGGCACAAAGCCAATCCCGAGCTCATCGCAGGCCTGGAGAATCCCGTTCGTCTCCGGCGCTCGCCACCACAGCGAATACTCATTCTGAAGCGCCGCCACCGGCTGCACTGCATGAGCGCGGCGCAGAGTCTGGACTCCGGGTTCCGACATACCGAAATGTCTGACCTTGCCCTCACTGATCAGCTCCTTGACGGTGCCGGCGACGTCCTCGATTGGCACGTTGGGTCTACGCGGTGCTGATAAAGAAGGTCGATCGTCTCGATACCGAGGCGCTGCAGCGAACCTTCGACCGCACGGCGAATGTGCTGGGGCCGGCTGCTGACACCGCGATTCTCGCCGGTGCTCGGGTCAATGTCGAAACCGAACTTGGTAGCGATGACGACCCGCTCGCGCAAGGACCGCAGCGCCTCGCCGACGACGTCTTCGTTCGCGAAAGGGCCATAGACTTCGGCGGTATCGAAGAAGGTCACACCCCGCTCCAGCGCGGCGCGGATCAGCGCGACGCCATCCTCCTTGGACAGCTTGGTGGCGTAGCTGAAGCTGATGCCCATACAGCCCAGCCCAATGGAGGAGACTTTGAGGCCACTGCGGCCGAGTTCACGTGTTTGCATGGATTTCATTCCTCGCTTCGATGTTGAAGCAATCTACGGCCGCGGTCGCCAAAGGATTAGTGGGTGGAATTCGCATGAGGTTGTGAGAAAATCTCATGAATGGCGCGCGAGAATTTCAACGACCTGCAAGCCTTCCTGGCGGTCGCCCGCAACAGGAGCTTCACCCGGGCCGCGGCACAGCTCGGCGTCTCACCCTCGGCGTTGAGTCATTCCATGCGAGGGCTCGAGGAGCGGCTCGGCATCCGACTGCTGACGCGCACGACGCGCAGCGTCTCCCCGACTGAGGCAGGCGAGCGGCTCCTCCTTACCGTCGGGCCTCGTTTCGAGGAGGTCGACGCGGAGCTCGCGGCCCTCAACGAGCTGCGGCGCAAGCCGGCCGGGACGATTCGCATCACGGCCGGCGATCATTCCGCGACCACCATCCTTTGGCCGAAGCTCGCCAAAGTTCTGTCGAGATATCCGGATGTGAAGGTCGAGATCAATGCCGAGGGCGGACTGATCGATATTGCCGCTCAGGGGTACGATGCCGGCGTGCGCCTGGGCGAGCAGGTCGCCAAGGACATGGTGTCGGTCCGCATCAGCCCCGACATCCGCTTTGCAGTTGTCGGCGCGAAGTCCTATTTCGCCAGGCACGCGGCGCCCAAGACGCCACAGGACCTGGTGGCGCACTCGTGCATCAATCTGCGCTTGCCAACCTATGGCCGTCTATGGGCATGGGATTTCGAGCGCGACGGCCGCGAGCTCAAAGTCCGCGTTGATGGACAACTCACCTTCAACAACATCTTTCAGGTTCGCGATGCGGTGCTCGAAGGCTACGGTCTCGCCTACATCCCGGAGGACCTTGCACGACCCTATCTTTCGAAGGGCCAACTCGCGTGGGTGCTCCAGGAGTGGTCGCCGCCCTGGTCGGGATACCACCTTTACTATCCGAGCCGCCGCCAGTCCTCACCGGCCTTTGCGCTGCTTGTCGACGCTCTGCGCCACCGCGAAAAATAGCGGCCGCCTGATACGCCGGAATCGACGAGCTCGAGCGTCGATCAGCTCCTGCGCTTGCGCAGCGAGAACGCAACTCCGGCGAGGCCCAGACCCAGCAGGCCCAGTGTTGCGGGCTCGGGAACCGAACCGGTCACCACGCCGGTAATCGCCATATCCATCGGGCCGAAGTCGTACGTCATGCCATTACTGGCATCGAAGAAGCTGTAGGGATCCGGGACGACCTGCCCGTAAACTACAGTGTACTGGCCCGTGGCTCCAACCGTGTCGCTGTTGTTGAATCTTTCGCCCCAATCAAAAGACGACGAGTATCCCGGGGCACTGGAGTCATAGATCCCGATCCAATAGCGGGTGTCCGCTGCCAGTTGAATGTCCAGACCCGAGACTGGGACGGAGAATCCGTTCAGGTAGGTCGTAAGGCTCGAATCGGCGTACGTGCCCAGGATGTCCAGCGGAGTTGCGGCCGGTGCGGTTGAATTGCTGGCATACAAGGCGATGCTCATCGAACCGCCGTCAGTCAGACTGCCGACCCACCCTATCAGGTCCAACCCGCTGAGCGTGACCGCCTGACTGCCGGTCGAGAACGACTGATACGCCGGATCGCCGCCACTTGCAGGCGACACGGGAACCGCATCCTCCGGCGTCCCGGTCAGGCTTCCGAACAAAGACACAGAGGCGTTCGCGGTAGCGCAGAATGCCAGGTAGCCCACGGCCGCCAGTGCTAGTACTTGTTTTTTCACGGATGGTTTCCGCAGATGGGATGGGTGTGGCTGACGATGCAATTTTGGTGCCGCTCTAGACCAAGCTAGCACAGCCAGGGGGTTACACTGCATTCCTGCCGCGCATCCCGCCGGACTGTAAAAAGTTCCGACACTCAATAGGGCTCATCGGCATGAAGCTCAGCGCTTTTGTCCAACGAGCGCGCCGGCGCACAGCGCCGCGCCCCAGCACAGGGCCGCACCGATTGCCATTGTCAGATGAAATGAGCGCAGTAATCCCGCTCCGTGGGATGCGAATACAGATCCGACCATCGCTGTCGCAAGCAGCCCGCCGGTGCGCGCGACCGCGCTGTTGAGCCCCGACGCAACGCCGGTATACCGCGCCTCGACGTTGCTGAGCACGGCAGTGGTGAGCGGAGCGACCGCGGCCGATAGCCCCAGGGACAGCACAATGACGGCTGGCAACAGCCCGGTCCAGTAGGGCGTAAAGGCACTGACTCGCAGTGTCAGAAGCATGCCGAGACCGACTGCAATTGAGCCCACAGTGATCGGCATCCGTGGGCCGACACGCTCCGCGAGAGATCCCGCGAGTGGTGAAACCAGGGCCATCACGATCGGAAGGGGGAGCAGCGCTGCCGCCGCTCGTGTCGCGGAGTATTGCAGCGCTTCGATCAGCACGTAGGGCACCAGCACGAGCAGCGCACCCAAAGCTCCGTAGAGCAGCAGCGTAACGAGGTTCAAGCCGACAACCGTCGGCGTACTGAAGAGAGTCATCGGCACCAGAGCCCGATCGCCTCTGCGTATCTCGACGATGACAAAAAAGAGCAGTAGAGCAACCCCGGCGACGGCCGCAAAGCTGATGGGCCCCCTCGGGCCAGCCGGAGTGCCGGCAACAGTCAGTACCCACGTGAGCACTCCAAGTCCTGCCGTGACCAAAGCGGCACCCGACACATCCAACGGCTCCTGGCGCCCGGCGCGGTCTTCGGGAATGTAACGCAACGCCAGCACGACGGCGACGCCTGCAATGGGGAGGTTGATGAGAAAGATTGCGCGCCAACTCCCCAGGTCGACGAGCCAGCCGCCGAGCACTGGCCCGAGGGCGCCCGCAATCGCGCTCGCGGCGGCCCAAATTCCCACCGCACGGCCTTTTCTCTCTTCGGTGAAAGTCTGCCCCAGGATCGCAAGACTGTTTGGCATCAGCATTGCGCTACCGACCCCTTGGAGAAATCGTGCTGCGAGCAGCAGCGTGAGGCGCGGCGCGAGCGCGCACACGAGGGAGGCCACGGCGAAGAGAATAGTTCCCCAGACCAGTAGCCTGCGCCGACCGAAGCGATCGCCGGCTGCCCCGCCGAGCAGCAGCATGGCACTGAGCGGCAGCAAATACGCATTCACGGTCCACTGCAGAGCGCCAGCGTCAGCTGCAAGGGCGTGACCGATTGCAGGCAGCGCAACGTTCACTACTGAGCCGTCCACAAACGCCAGGCTCGAGGCCAACACCGAAGTGACCAGGATAAGTCCCGGGTGCACCGCGGACGCCGAAGTCCCGACGCAGCGGGCCGAGCCGGCATCACAGTAGGCTTGGGGCGAAGTACTCACCAACGGTACCGTGCTCCAATCTTCACGGCGCGTCCAGGCAATTCGACTCCTCTGCCTGGCACCGGGCCGCGATGCCGAATCGGCCTCATCACGGCTGCACCGGGCGCTCCGTCACATTGACGCACCCACCGACGTGACGGCGATCACGGTAGTTATGTCGTGCCGGGCGTCTCATATCCCGTTCAAAGGGGTGGAGCTGTGAGATCTGGCTATGAGTAAGAAATCGGTAATGCCCAACGAGCACGAGGCATTGCCCGGGCGCGCCACGCCGCTCACTGTTCCGCAGACGCATTTTGTCAACGGTCGTCGCATCGTACCCCCGTTCGCAGCCAGTCAGCGCGAGGCGGTGTTCGGCATGGGCTGCTTCTGGGGCGTGGAGCGCCTCTTCTGGCAGCTGCCCGGGGTGTTCTCGACGGCGGTCGGCTATGCAGGCGGGTTCACGGCCAATCCCACCTACGAGGAAGTTTGTACTGGCGAGACAGGACACGCCGAAGTGGTGCGCGTGATTTACGATCCCACCAAGGTCCGATATGAGCATCTGCTCAAGGCGTTCTGGGAGTCGCACGATCCCACGCAAGGGATGCGACAGGGGGGCGACATCGGTACTCAGTACCGCTCCGCGATCTACGTGACTGACAAGGCGCAGAGGGACGCCGCCGACGCCTCGAGAGGCGCTTATCAGGCCCGTCTCGCCGCCGCGGGACACGGCGCCATCACCACGGAAATCCGCGACGCGCCACAGTTCTTCTACGCCGAGGACTATCACCAGCAGTATCTGGCGAAGAATCCCGATGGCTACTGCGGACTGGGCGGCTGTGGAGTGCCCTTTGAATCGGCCTGGGTCGGGGGCCATGAGCAGCGCTGACAGAAGCATTGAGACGCAGGAAGTGCGAGCTCTGCTGGGGGAGACGCACCTCGGCGACGTAGAGACGTTGTTCCGCAATACCGTCGAGGGTGCGCCGGTCGGCATCGCTTTCGCGGACCGTGACGGCCGCTACCGCATCTGCAATCGGGCCTTCTGTGCCATGCTCGGGTTCGATCCCGAGGAGCTCAAGCGCGAGTCGATGGAGAGTCTCACGCACGCAGCGGATCTCGAGTCCACCACCGCGGGCCTCCTGCGGCTGTGGAGCGGAGAGATCACTCACCTGGAGATCGAGAAGCGCTACCTGCGCAAGAGCGGCGGCGCGCTCTGGGTTCACGCAACCACTTCGCTCGTCAGTGACGGTGGCCAGGAACCGGAATGCTCAGTCGAGTTTCTGGTCGACATCTCGGCGCGCAAGCAGATGGCGGCCACGCTGCTGCAGAACCAGACACTGCTGGCAACCGTAATCGCCGAACTCCCGATTGCGCTGGTTGCGTGCGACGTCAGAGGTCAGCTGACACACCACAACCGCGCGGCGGCCGAGCTCCTCGGAATTGTCGTGGAGGAAGCCGTCCACACGGTGCCGCGCAACCCCTACCCCCTCACCTCCCAGGTCTATCTGGCGGATGGCACGACACCGCTTCCGCGCGAGGATCGTCCGCTGGCGCGAACCCTGCGCGGTGACAAAGTGCGTGACGCCGAGCTCGTCATCGCGCGGCCGGACGGTGGGCGCCGCATCGTATTGGCGAGCGCGCAGCGCTTGATTGGCCACGCCCGTCAGCCCCTCGGCGCTCTCGCAGTGATCGAAGACATCACCGAACGGCGGCTCGCCGAGCAGGAGCTCGAGCGCGTACACAAGCTGCTGCTGGTCGCCTCCCGGGACGCGGGCATGGCCGAGGTGGCCACGAATGTCCTGCACAACGTGGGCAACGTGCTCAACAGTGTCAATGTTTCGGCGAGCATCGTCTCCGAGCGTATCAAGAAATCGAAGTGCGCCGGCCTGGCACGGGTGGCCGCACTCCTGAGCGAACATGCGGCCGACCTGACGACTTTTCTGACGAGCTCTCAAGGCAGGCACCTGCCGGTGTACCTGCAGGAGCTCGCGGTCGACCTCGTTGCGGAGCGTGATGCGGCCAGCGCGGAGCTGGCGGCGTTGCGCGGCAATGTCGAGCACATCAAGGAAATCGTAGCGATGCAGCAGAGCTACGCAGGCCGCGGCGGTGTGTCCGAGATGGTGGACATTCGCACTCTGGTCGAGGACAGCCTGCGGATGAACGAGGGGGCGTTCAGCCGTCACGGGGTCACCTTGGTGCGCGACTTCCAGGACGTGCCGCTGATCACGGTCGACAAGCACAAGGTGCTGCAGATCCTGGTGAATGTGATCCGCAACGCCAAATATGCTTGCGACGAGTCCGGAAGCGCCGAGAAGCGTGTGACAGTCCGCGTCCGGACAGTCAATGACACGATGCTGATAGCCGTCATCGATACCGGTGTCGGCATCCCACCGGAAAATCTCGAGCGCATATTCAGTCACGGCTTCACTACGCGCAAAGGCGGCCACGGTTTCGGTTTGCACAGCTGCGCGCTGGCGGCCAAAGACCTCGGCGGCTCGCTGCAGGCCGAGAGCGCCGGACCCGGCCAGGGGGCTACCTTTGCCCTGACACTACCCCTCACCCAGCCGGAGCAGCCCAGTGGCCGATGAATCCGAGCTGCTGACCCACCGCGTGCTGATGATCGACGACAATCCAGCCATTCACGAGGACTATCGCAAGATCCTCACTGGCTGCGATGACACGCAGATCTCGGCGGCAGAAGCCGCGCTGTTTGGCGAGCCGCAGCCAAAGGTGTCGCGTCCGACATTCGATGTGGACTCGGCGATGCAGGGACGGGATGGCGTGGAGTTGGCGCGTCGCGCCCTCGCCGAGGGACGCCCTTACTCAGTCGCCTTCGTGGACATGCGTATGCCACCGGGCTGGGATGGGCTGGAAACGATCGAAAACCTCTGGAAGGTCGACCCCGAGATCCAGGTCGTGGTCTGCTCGGCCTACAGCGATTACGACTGGATGGAGCTGCTGGCGCGACTCGGGCACTCCGACAAGCTCATCGTCATCAAGAAGCCTTTCGAGCCGATCGAGATCCTGCAGTCCGCCAGCGCGTTGAGTCAAAAGTGGCAGAACGCACGCGCACTCAAGCGCCACGTCGAGGGCCTCGAGCGGGTGGTCACCGATCGCACCCGCGGACTCGAGGCAGCGAACCGACAACTGCGGCACCTGGCCTCGCACGACTCACTCACCGGCCTCCCCAACCGCCTGCTGCTCGATGACCGCATCACTCAGGCGATTGCCCAGGCGAACCGTCAGACGCATGAGTTCGCCGTAGCGGTGCTGGATCTCGACCGCTTCAAGCTGATCAACGACTCGCTGGGCCATCGAGCGGGCGATGACCTCCTGTGCGAGGTGGCGGTGCGGCTCAAGGCAGCCATCCGCACCGTCGATAGCATCGCCCGTCTCGGGGGAGACGAGTTCGTGATCGTCTTCGACGGGCCGATGACGCGCACCGAGACGCTGGAGATGGGCAGGCGCCTGCTGAAGGTGATGGAGCTCCCGATGAGGCTCCTCGGCATCGACGTGCACGTCTCGCCCAGCATAGGCATCGCACTCTACCCCCGCGATGGGACAACTATCGACACGCTGCTGGCGCACGCGGACGCGGCCATGTACTACGCCAAGGAGCGCGGCCGCAACAGTGTGGAGTGCTATACCGAAAGCATGGGCAGCGTGACGCAGGAGCGCGTGAAGCTCGAGAGCGAGCTGCACGAGGCACTGCGCGCCGGCCAATTCGAGCTACATTACCAACCAAAGGTCGACACCGCGACGGGTCGGGTCAACAGCGCCGAAGCGCTGATCCGCTGGCGCCATCCGCAGCGCGGCCTGGTGATGCCGGCTGAGTTCATTCCGGTCGCTGAGGAGTGCGGCCTGCTCGATGCCATCGGCGAGTGGGTGCTGCTCGAGGCGTGTCGCCAAGGGCGGATCTGGCAGCAGCACGGGCCGCGGGCCCTGCGCATCGCAGTCAACCTTGCACCCTCGCAGTTCCGTCTCGTGGACCTGGTGGGTCAGATCCGCCGCGCTCTCGATGCCTCGGGGCTCGAGCCTACACTCCTCGAGATCGAGCTGACCGAGACCGCGGTCATGAGCGATGCGGAGGAGTCGGTGCATATTCTGGAGGCCATCAGCCGCATGGGCGTATTGGTCTCGGTCGATGACTTCGGCACCGGCTACTCCAGCATGAGCTATCTGCGCCGCTTCCCGATCGACAAGCTCAAGATCGACCGCTGCTTCGTCGAGCAGATGACTGCGCGCCGGGAAGACGCTTCCATCGTCGGCGCGATCATCTCGCTGGCCCATAGTCTGAGCCTGAAGGTAATTGCGGAGGGCGTCGAGACGCCCGAGCAGTTGCAGCTGCTGGCCAAGCTCGGTTGCGACCAGTACCAGGGATTCTACTTCAGCCCCGCCCTCGTTCCCGCGAAGATCGAGGAGCTGCTGCGCGAGGATCCGGCCCTCAGCGAGGAGGATGCGGTGCGAACCCACAGCAAGCTCGCCGGCTTGAAGCGCTGAAGACCACAACCTGAGGTCCGCGCGCTTCGGGACGTACCTCAGGGCTTGACGAACTTCAGCGTCATGCGGTCGGATTCGCCTATTGCCAGATACTTCGCGCGGTCCTGCTGGCCCAGGGTCAACGTCGGCGGTAGCGTCCATACGCCCTGCGGATAATTCTTGGTGTCCTTCGGGTTGGCGCCGATCTCGGACTTTGCAACCAGCCGAAACCCCGCCTCGCGAGCGAGGGCAATCACGAAATCCTCCGAGACATAGCCGGTTTTCACCCAGTCCGCGCGCGTGGTGCCGGGCGCCGCCCGGTGCTCCTCCAAGCCAAGTACTCCGCCGGGCTTCAGCGCGCGATACATCGCCGCAAACATCTGCTTCTCGTAGCCGCCCGCCAACCAGTTGTGGACGTTGCGGAAGGTCAGCACGAGATCCGCGCTGCCGGGCGGGGCAATCTGCCAGTGATCGGGCGGCCCCGCCCGCGTCACCATCACACGGTCATAGTACTGCGGCGCCGCGGCGAGCTTGTCGCGGAATGCAGCATCCTCGGACGACTGCTGGAGGGCAGCGTAGTACGTCCCGTGCGCGTGCAGATAAGGCGCCAGGATTTCCGTCCACCACCCCCCGGAAGGCCAGATCTCGACCACGCTCATGTCCGGCTTCAGGCCGACGAATTTCAGGACCTGCATCGGATGCCGGTAACGGTCGCGGGCCTCGAATGCCGGAGTGCGTTGTGGCCCGTCGACGACCTGCGCGAGCGTGGGTGACGAGGGTAACGGTGTTGCGCGCGCTATACATGTCAGCGTCAGCAACGCGACCGCGGCAACGCAAGTGGTCATTTTCATTGACAGTACCCTCCGGGAACATCCCTGCCGGATTTTACCTAAGTACGTAGCTTGCTGTGCCTGAATCATGGAATCCAGCCGCTCGCTTCGCCATGAAAGGTGCCGGGGTCCGGGATCTTGCTCGGCGTAATGCTATGGGCGTACTTCGCGAAGAAGTCGCACCAGAAGCGTACGCGCTCCCCCGGCGGCACCTCGTCCGCTGAAAATCGGACCTGCATAGCCATCTCTCCCCGGATTTTACTTATTCTAGAGCTGGGGCGCGTCCAAGGCCAGCCAATCGGCACTGAATAAGACATCGCTCGGCGTTCGCTGAGACGACGCCCGCGACACGCGGGCGCATTTTCTTTGGCGAGATGATCCAACAGTGAGCTGACGCTCACGGGATGGCACCCATGACCGCATTCGCCGAGACGGCAAACGACGTTTGGCTGACAGCCTCATTTCCGCGTGACGACGTCCCTCTGGAAGCGATCGTTCGCACCGACGAATTGAGCGACCGCCCATCGCGCCCCCCCGATCATGCCGGCGAAAACAAGGCGCTCCTGGCGCTGTCGACCGCGTTGGCGGATTTCCCGGCCACAATCCTACAGACGCTCGCCGATCGGGTTCGGGAAGTGCTGCAGGCCGATTCCGCCGGCCTCAGTCTGCTCGCGAAAGACGGCAGGCTGCTTGAAAGTCTCGGTCGGTTCGCATCGGCGGCGTATCAAGCCGTGGCGACGACCGAGGAGCTGAAACTCGAGATTGCCGCGCGCAAAAAGGCGGAGACGGAGATCAGCGCAGAGGAAGCGGCGCGTCAAAGCGAACGGCGATACCATGAAATTCGAATGGAAATGGCGCACGCGAACCGCGTCGCGGTCATTGGGCAAATGTCGGCGTCGATCGCGCATGAAGTCAATCAGCCGCTGTCGGGCATCTTGACGAACGCCAATGCAGGCTCTTTGATGTTGGCGCACGATCCGCCGGACGTCGATGGCGCGAGAGAGATGATCCGACGCACGATCCGCGACGCCAACCGTGCGAGCGCCGTGATCAAGCGATTGCACGCTCTCTTTGCGAAGAATGACGGTCCGACCGAGGTGATGGACCTCAACGATGCGCTGCGCGACGTAGTCGCGCTCTCGCTCCCCGAGCTGCAGAGAGGCCAGGTCATTCTGCGGTCTGAAGTTGCCGGCGACCTTCCCCTCGTCATCGGCGATCGCGTGCAGCTGCAGCAGGTCATCCTGAACCTCGTCCTGAACGCCGTGGAAGCGATGAGCGGGGTTGCCAATCGCCCGAAGGAGTTGCTGATCCGTACCGCCCGGACGGACTCCAATGGCGCCCTGCTTGCGGTACAGGACTGCGGATCCGGCATCGACCCCGCGAACCTCGAACGCGTCTTCGAGGCGTTCTACACCACGAAGCCTGGCGGTATGGGCATGGGCCTGTCGATCTGCCGCGCCATCATCGAGGCGCATGGTGGAAAACTGTGGGCCAGCCAGGTCGTGCCTCGTGGCGCCGTCTTCCAGTTCACTCTGCCGCCGACCGCCGAAGGCGTCTCGCAATAGGTCGAGGCCTACGCTGCGCTGCGCTGCGCCTCTCGGTTCGCGGCGTCACGTTGCTCAACGAAGCGGTTTCGCGGTGAGCTCTCCTGACTGGCCAGTGCCCTCGGGTCCTCATGTGGGCGCAGGAGACGCTTCACCATCGACTCGAGGTGCGGGGGTGAGAGTCCGGACGCTGGCAGCGAGGCTCTGAGACTCGCGTCGGCAATGATGGAGTTGGCGTGGAGTACCGCCAACGCGCCGGCGCGGCGGCCGAACCGAAGCGAGCGCCCGAGCGGTGTTGCCGGCTCGGATCCGGAAACCACCTGCTCCTCGAGAGCCGCCAGCATCTCCTCCGAAAGCCGCCAGTCGGCGCCGATGTGCCAGGCGAAGGATGCCGAATGCGAGTCGAGTATGGAAGCGATCACTGCAGGATCGACCACGTCTCGCCCCGCCGAACGCGGGCAGTGCTCGAGCACCGCGCGAAAGAGCACGATCTCCGCAAGCCCGCTGATGAGAGTCAGCAGCTCCGCTGCAAACGGATTGGCCCGTTCCACGAGAGCGGCGTGCGGTATGGCTGCGTGGGCTGACCGCACCGCGTGCTCCCAGACGATCTCCGGGAACCGCGCCGCGCCTCCGGCGCCGGGAACGTGAAAGATCGGCTGCATCAGAGCCGCCGCCATCACCGAGCGAAGCCCGTCGCTCCCGAGCACCACGATGGCTCGCTCGATCGTCTCCACGGCGCGCTGGCTGACGCGATAGTAGGAGCTGTTTGCCACCCTGAGGAGATTTCCGACCAGCGCGGGATCGCGCGCCACGATGGGCACCAGCTTCCGCACGGAGACGCCCTCGTCATTGATGGCGCGAATCAGCTCGGGGAGGAGATTCGGACGTCTCGGGAAGTACTTTCTCTGGCTGGCCGGATCGCCGATTGCCGCCAGGGCGGCGGCGACAACCAGCTCATGGGCGTGGTCCTGCTGCTCCGACTGGGCGGGCAGATCCGCTCCCAGCTCGAGTCCCCGCAGCCTCCTCAATGCCTCCACGGAATCGAGGATGGGCACCTCCGGGACCTCGACGACGGGCTCCTCGGTGGCAATCTCCGATTGCCCCGGGGCCGGCTGCAGCAGCGGGGGCTCGGGCAGGTGCTTCAGCGCGAACGGGAGCCCGCTCGCGATTCCGGGCCCGGCCGCCCGCGCTGTTCCGAGGACGGCAAACCAGTGCAGCGCGGGCCACCCCGCGAATCCGCAGGCTCCAATGAGCAGCAATGACAGCAACCAGAACACGCTACGACCGACCCCGCTCGCGATGCTGAACGAATTCCCGGCGGTAATGGTTTTCGGCCTGCAGGCGCAAAAGCGAATGACGCCCGGCCGATTCTGTGATCGGCAGCACAATTGAGGACGGGGAACTCGAGCGCGGTTAGTGGGCGCTCGCCGGCGCGGTGCTCTCGGCCTCGAGCGCAACCTCGATCACTCCGTCCACGACTCTCACCGGGTAGCTGGGGAGTGGACGGCTCGCTGGCGCCCCGAGAACGCGTCCGTCGCGGATGTCGAACGACGCGCCATGCAGCGGGCAGATCAGCCGCACACCGCGTAGACGCCCTTCGTCCATCCTGGTGAGCGCATGCGTGCAGATGTTGTCCACCGCAAACACTCCTTCCCGCGCATGGCAGATCAGCACCTCCCGGCCGCCTACGGTGACGCAGCGCATGCGCCCCCGCGGCAGTTCGGCGAGGCTCAGGGCGGGATGGAAGTTCGGAGGAATCGGGATGCTGCCTAGTCAAGCCCCAGCGCGACACCATACACCGCATGGCGATAAATCGCTGGATTCCAATTCTTGAACTGAGTCCGCGGCTTCCATCGACCCCTGGGCTACGATCCAGTACCGTAGCTATGAACGAAGTGCAACAATCGAAGGTTTCCGGGGCGGCCGCATCATGCATCGGTCTCGCGGCTTCCTCTCTCGCCGCGTGCTCGCGCCCCGCACTGAGCATCAGCGCCAGCTCGACTCCCGAGGAACTGTCGGCCGCGCTGACGGACCTGGTGGCGGCGGCAGAGCTATTCGGTAGCAAGCCTTCCTTCTGGCGGTGGGCAGCGGACGCGGCGTCCCTGCTGGGCCGTAGTACCGAAGCCGAGACATATCGCAGGCGATTTACCGGCAACGTCTGACGTCAAGCGGTTCCCGTCGCTCAGGGATTGGTTCTGTATGCCTTCCACTGGAGATCGACGATGTAGGCGTGTAGCGCCACCGCGTCGGCCACCGACATCCTGGTGTTGACGAGCGGAAAACCTGCGCCTTCGCCAAAGCCGGGCATTCCGTTCCGGCGATGCGAGCCGCCGAGCACAATCGCGAAAAACTCGTCATGAACGCTGGCCGGCATGTAGCGCAGATCCGGAATCGTACCGTTGACCCGCCACTGGCCACTGCCGTCCGCGTCGGGTGAGTGGCAATCGTCGCACATGAACTTGTAGAACACCGTTTCGCCACGCTTGATGAGGGCGGCATCGGCCGTCTCCTCCGGCGGTCTCGGGACGGTCGGGATGGTCACCTTGGGGTACGGAAACGGCATCGTGCCCCCGAGCCTGAAGGCCAGGAGCCGCGACGGACCGAGCTTGGATTCCGGAGTGGCCATCGTGCTCACCGGGCCGAACATGCGAGACGCCGATCCCAGCCCGACGGGCATCAGCACATACTGCTGGCGTCCGACCATGTAGGTCACGGGCACCGAGTCGATCGCCGAGCCGGTCGCGATGGACCAGAGCTTGCGGCCGCGGTCCGCCGAATAGGCGTCGAATTCCCCCGTGCCCTGCCCTTGAAAGACCACGTTGCCCGCCGTTGTGAGCACGCCGCTGTTGGTCGAGAGTTGCTGCGGGACGGTCCAGCGGGCCGACTCGGTCACCGGATCCCACGCGATGAGACGCCCGGTCGCCTGATTCTGATAGCCCGTGGGGTTGGCGACATCGTCGTAGGTCGGGATATATACCAGGCGCGTGATCGGGTCGTAGCTCATCGGCCACCAGTTGTGCCCACTGCGCGGTCGCTGCATCGCAGTCTGCGCATGCGCGGTGGCGAGGTCCCGCTTCGAGATGAGCTTGCCGGTTCTGGCGTCGAGCAGGTAGAAGATGCCGGTCCTCGGCACGGTCATGACCACGTGCCGCTTCGCGCCGCCGATCGCAAGATCGGTCACGAGCACGTGGAAGTTCTCGGTTTCGATGTCGGTCTGGTAGTGCCAGGCGTACTCGCCGGTAGCGGCGTTCACGGCGACGATGCAACCGGCGTACAGTCGCGGCCCGCTGACCTTCATGTTGGCGCGATCGCCGAACAGCTCGTTGGGAGTCGCTCCGGCGGTGCCGTAGATCACATACCTGGTGGCGGGGTCGTAGGTGATCGAGTCCCAGGCATCACCGCCACCGGCCCGCCACCAGTGATCGCCGGACCAGGTCGTCGCGGCCCGCTGCAATGCCTTGCTCTCGAATCCCTTCGCGGGGTCTCCCGGCACATTCCAGAACCGCCAGGCCAGCTTGCCGGTAGCGGCGTCGAATGCGACCAGCGAGCCGCGCACGCCCGTATCCGAGCCGTTGTAGCCGATATAGACCTTGCCATCGCCAACGGTTGGCGCACCGGTGATGCCGGTCTGCGTGCTGTCGACGCACACCGGCGAGCTCCAAAGCTCCTTGCCGGTGGCGGCATCGAGCGCGATGAGACGGCAGTCCCCGGTGCCGAAGTACACCTTGCCGCGATATACGGCCGCACCACGCAGCGTCCGAGCGGCCCAGGAATTGCGCATTACGTTCAGGCCCACATGCGGGTCGAACTTCCACAGTAATCGTCCCGAGCCCGCATCGACCGCATACACGCGATCGAGCGAGGCAGTCGCGTAGATGGTGCCGTCGACCACGATAGGCTCGGTGGCCAGCCCCATGGGGCTGTCGATGTCGAGCGCCCAGGCGAGGCCCAACCGATTGACGTTCCTGCTGTCGATCTGACCGAGAGGGCTGTAATGCTCCGAGCCGAAATCACCGCCGAGAACCAGCCAGTTGCGCCCGCGGTGCGCTTCAGCGGCTACCCGCGCATCGGTGACATCGCCTGCCGTTGCAACGACCCGCTGGCGCGCCGCCCGTACCGGAACGGTAGCCGCCGCCATCAGCACCGCCAGCGAAGCGATCGCGACGGCCGCGGCTTGCCGACTTTTCACGACGACTTGCTCGTCAGCTCGAGGCTGCCGCGACTCTTGGCCGCCATGCGCTGGCGTCGCAGCAGCAGGTATGCCAGCACGGCCACTGCCAGCGCGACCAGGCTGACATAGAGCTGACTGGCGAGGTCGGGCGTGAGCGCCATCGCCGCCAGCACCGCAATCAGCCCCGCGACGGTGGCGTAGCTCAGCCACGGGAATGCCCAGATCCGCACTGCCGGCTCCGGCCTGCCCTCACGCCGCTGCGCGAACCGCAAGCGGATTTGCGCCAGCGCGGTGAGCATATACACGAACACGATGAGCGCACCGCCGGCATTCACCAGGAAAGCGAAGACGCTGCTCGACGCCACCGCATTCGCGAGTATGCCCACCACACCGACGATGGCACCCACGGCCACCGACCGCGCCGGCACCCGCCGCGCGTTGAGCTTTACCAGCCAGCGCGGCGCATCGCCGTTCTCCGCCAATATGAAGAGCACCCGCGAGCATACATAGAAGGCCGAGTTGAGACAGGATAGGACCGCCGTCAGAATGACGACGCCGATCGCGCGCGCCACCCAGGAATGTCCGGTCGCGGACAGAGCCAGGGTGAAAGGCGAGAACCCCGGCGTGACGCGGTTCCACGGGACGACCGCGACGATGAAGAAAATGGAAACCACATAAAACACTACGATGCGGAAGATGACCGAGCGGGTCATGCCGGCGATGGCTCGCGCGGGTTCGGCGGACTCGGCGGCGGCGACAGTGGTGATCTCCGCGCCGGTCATCGCGAAAAATACCGTTGCCACGCCTGCGAGCACCGCCAGGGCGCCGTGCGGCGCAAATCCGCCCGCATGCGACAGATTCGCCGTGATCCGACCCGGCGGCGCGCCGGCGACCACATAGGCCGCCGCCAGAGCGATGAACACGATGATGGCCGCCACCTTGATCGAGGCGAACCAGAACTCGAACTCCCCATACGAGCGCGCCGACATGAGATTGACGCCGGTCATGGCCGCCATCAGTGCCAGGCCGAGCATCCAGGTGGGCAGCGCCACCCAGGCATGGAGCAGCACGGCGCCGGCGATCGCCTCGACCGGGATCACCACGACCCAGAAGTACCAGTACAACCACCCGGCGACGAAGCCGGCGCCGGCACCGAGGCCGGCCCGGGTGAACTCACTGAAGGAGCGGATGCTCGGACAGGCCACTGCCATTTCGCCAAGCATCTGCATCAGCATCACGATGAGCACGCCGGAGGCGATATAGCTCAGCACGGCGGCCGGTCCCGCCCCCGCTATGACGACACTGCTGCCCACGAACAGCCCGGCGCCGATGATGCCGCCGATGCTGATCATGGTGACGTGCCGATGCGCCAGCGAGCGGCTCAGCCCGGGGGCGGAGGCAGCTCCGGCGTCGGCGCTCATGTCTTGCCGCCTCTCAGTACCGGTAAATGGCTGTCACCCCGAAGGTGCGCGGTGGGAAAGTCCACTGATCCTGCAATCGCGTCTGCGACTCGCAGGCCAGCGTCGTCGGCGAACACAGTCCGGGATCGATCGACCACTCGTAGTTGGTGACGGTGTGGGTATTCGCCAGGTTGTCGACGAACCCCTCGACGCGCCACGCGCCAAAGCGCATGCCTGTGCGCACCGACATGAAGCTCGTGGAGCTGAGCACGTAGTCCGCAGGATCGTACTGCTGCGTGTTGGAGTCCTGCTGCGGCGACGGCCACTTGGCGCGCCCCTCGAACTCCTCGTCGAAGCGTACGAACGAGCCGTGCTGGAACAGCTCGAAGTCGTACTGCAGGCCGATCGAAGCGGTTACCGGCGGCCCCGGCTGACCGCTCTGCCCCGTAACCGCATCGCCGTTGCTCACGATGGGCGTGACTTCCGCGGCCGAGAAACGCGCGGCCTCCGTATAGCGCGCATCGGTGTACCCCGCCGTGATCTCGGCCGTGAGATTTCCGACCACCGCGATATTGACGTCTATGTCAGCGCCCTTGGCGACCGCCTGCCCCAGGTTGGCGATGAAGGAAATCTGACAGATCGGCGGCACCACCGTCTGCTGGATGTTGTTCCACTTGATGTAGTACACGCTGCTGGCGATCTGCACCCGCCCGCTGAAATTGTTCTTGGCGCCGACCTCGTAGCTGTTGACCGAATCGGAGCTGAAGGTCGGCGGCGCGGAGTTGATGCCAAAGTTCTGGAAGTCGGTCGCGCAGGCGGCGTAGGGTACCGGATTGTTGGCGCCCCCCGGCCGGAAGCCCTTGGCGTAAGTGGCGTAGTAGAGATCGTTCTCGTCGTGCTGGTAGGAGAGACTCACCTTGGGCGTGAAGGCATTCTCCGTTTTGCCGCCACTGCCGGTCTGCGGCGTCAGGAAGAGCTGGGGGCCGCCCGTCAGTGTGTTGAAGCTGTATTGCATGCGCGATTCGCGCGCGCCGAGCGTGAGCTGCCACTGCTTGGTGAACGCGTACGTCGCCTGGCCGTACCAGGCCACCTGAGTGTCCTTCGAATAGGTCTGCAGAAAGTACGAGTCATTCGGGAAGCGCGGATCGTAGGTAATCGGCTGATACGGCGTCGTGCACGCGTCGAGCGAGGCATCGAAGTTGCAAAACACATCCGTGTAAGGCTCGCCCAGATAAGCCTCCGTCAGCTCGTTGAGGTCCGGGTCGTGGATCTGCTCGAGGTAGCTCTGCCGGTCGTCGGCGAAGAAGAGGCCTGTCGTCCAGGTGAGCGCGGAGTCCGGATCGCTCGACTGCAGCCGCACCTCCTCGTTGAAGTTCCGCTGGTTGTTGTTGATCGACGCCGGCGAACGGTAGTCGGTGGCGCCGTCCGGCAGATGTATGCCGTCGCCATCGATCAGCAGCGGCAGCCCGTCGGCGACGGAACCGAACACCGCGGCCGACTGGTAGAAGCCGAGGTTGTAGACCGTGCCCTCGTAACCCGTGATGTCGTTGCGATGGTAGTACGAGGTGTCCTCGATGAGCTGAAACTTGCCGAAGTCGCCGGTGACCTGCACCGACGGCAGGTAGAACCTGTCCGGGCGCACGCGCTGGTCGGGATCGGCGCTGACGAAGCTGTTATTCCCCGGATTGGAATACAGCGGCCAGAAATCGTCGGTGTTGTTCGATTCCCGGCTCTGATAGTAGAAACCCGGGCGGACGTGCCAGGTGTCGTTGATCGCCCAGATCGCATCGAGCCGCACGAGCGCGGACTCGGAGTAGTTCGCATTCGAGTCTATGGTGTTCAGGGTCACCGGGTTGATCAGATCGATGTAGCCGCCGTCACGCCGATACCACACCGTGGCGCGCACCCCGAGCGTACCCGGAATGACCGGTGTACCCGCCGCGATGCCCGCTTCATAGCTGGGAGCTCCGCCTTGCGTATCCGAGACCTCGTCACGGCTGTAGATGCTGGTTTGCGTGAGGCTCGGGGCCGTCGTGATGTAGCGCACCGTCCCGCCCTCGGAGCCGGCACCGAACAGTGTGCCCTGTGGGCCGCGCAGCACCTCGACGCGGTCCAGGTCGAACGCCTGCGGCAATGCCTCATCGGGATTGAAAGCGAGCGCACGCATCTGGATCGGCGTGTCGTCGATGTATATGCCGGTCGTGCCCGCGCCGCCTGTGGAGGCGATGCCGCGGATGGAGATGTTGGCGGTACCGGAGTTATCGATGTAGACGCCGGGAGTGAAGCGTGCGACATCCGTGATGTCCTTGATGCCGCGGATGTCCATGTTGCTCTGCGTGAGCGCCGTGATGCTCATCGGCACTTTACTGATCGCCTCCGCGCGACGGGTGGCGGTGACGACGACTTCCTGAAGGGCCGGCCCCGCGGTGGCGCTGGCACTGCTGCCAGCGGCGCCGCTGGCCGCGCCGGCCGCGGCATTCTGCGCCGCCGCAACGACTGGCGCGGCCATCAAGGCACATGCGAGTGCGCCGTATATGAGCCGGACCCGGGACGAACCCCGCTCCGGCCGGTGAAACGCCGCGAAATCGTCTCGAAGGTCATTCATACGACTGACTCCCCGGCCCCGGTCGTGAGCCTGCAGTGACGTGCTTGTGCTATCGATTATCGCTACGTGTGCATCGACGAGTTTAGCGCCGGCGGCGGCGGCGATCAAATGAAATGTCTTCATCGGTTACCGATACGCGCGTATATACTCTCTCCGCATGAGCAGGCCCGCCAGGAGCCGTGCGGCGCGCAGATCGCCGACGCTGCCGCGCAACACTTCCGCCGCTGCCGCGACGGGCACGGATGCCTCGGCGCACGACCCGCTCTTCAACGACTCGGCACAGAAGGCGCTGGCTGTCCTCGAGGCATTCGGCCAGGGGCGACGGGTACTGAAGCTGGCGGAGGCCGCCGACGTAGCCGGCATCACCAAGGCCTCGGCGCAGCGGTGCATACACACGCTCGAGGTGTTGGGTTATTTGCGCCGTGACCGGCGCAGTACCGGCTGGATGCTGACGCCGCGCGCGCTTGGGATCGCCCACGCGTACCTGGCGGGATATCGGCTGGTCGAACAGGCGCAGCAGCACCTCGTGGATCTCAATCGCGCCACCGGGGAATCCGTCAGCCTGTCGGAACCCGACGGCACCGACATGGTGTTCGTGGCGCGATTCCCCAGCCACAAGCGCTTCCTGATCCATATGCCCATCGGCAGACGGCTGCCGATGTACTGCACCGCATCCGGACGCGCCTATCTTTCCGCTCTGCCAGGCGCCGAAGCGCAGCAGTTGCTGCAGCAATCGTCCCTGCGGGCCCTGACACCCATGACCGTTACCGACCCACGGCGGATCCAGGAGCTCATCGCGACCGCGCACGCCGACGGGTATTCCTACTCCGACCAGGAATGCTATCGCGGCGACGTGACGGTTGCCGCGCCGGTGATCGGCGAGGGCGGCCATCCTATCGCGGCGGTCAATATCTCGGCCCCCATCAGCCGCTGGACACTGGAAGAGATGCGCGCGAAGCTCGCAGCGTTGGTGATGGAAACCGCGCGCGCCATCTCCAGCGGCGCAGTCCCTCAGGCCCACGGATAGCAGTCGTCACCCCTTGCGGCGCAATCCCATGTCCAACGAACTACTCCACGCCACGTCCCGCCGCCGGCTTCTGCACCTGCTGTCGGTCGGGCTGACGCTCCTCGCCGGCTCCGCCCCGTGGACCTCGGCCCTGGCGCAAACCACGGACCACAGCACCGTCTTCAACAACAACTGCTCCATGTGCCACCAGCTCGCCGCCGCGGGTGTGCCCGGGGAGTTCCCGCGGCTTGCCGGGCGTGCCGGCAAGATCGCCGCCGCCGCGGCCGGACGAAACTACCTCGAGCGCGTAGTCCTTTTCGGGATGATCGGCGAAGTCACCGTCGACGGTGCGCCGATCGTCGGCGGTGTCATGCCCTCCTTCGGATCGCTCTCGGACCCGGACCTCGCCGATGCGCTCAACTACATCGTCAGCCTGGATGACTCCGGCAAGCTCCAGTGGAAGGGGGCCGTGTTCAAGCCAACGGACCTGGCGAAGGCCCGTGCGGACAAATCCCTCTCGCCCGCACAGGTACATCAGCTGCGCGCCGCCGCGACTGCGGGTACGAGCCCTTAGGTCTTGGCGTTCTGCGCGATGAATGGAAACGCGCGCTTTGACAGCACCTGCTCCACGGCCCAGTGCGCGGTCAGGAAAGCGGCGTCGGTATGCGGACTCGCGGCCGCATCCGAGTTGGCGATGGTAATGAGCCCATACGGCTGTCTCGCCACCACACAAGCTCGCCGGTCGGTCTCGGTGAACACCCAATCGAGCGGATCGTAGAGACTGTTGTAGGTATAGGAGTAGCCGTGGCCCCAGCGGTTGACCATGATGCCGAGGATGTCCCGCCGCGGGTCGAAGCCCCCGGGCGACAGGATGCGGCTCAGCTGGTCGCGGATATTGCGCTCGAAGGTCGCGAAAGTCGTGCTCAGCAGCTCCGCTCGCCCCACCCGGTGCTGTTCCTTGCGCGGCAGGCCGGGAACGTTGGGATAACGCGTCAGCGAGAGCACCACGGGCTCCGCCGGCGAAGCCGAATGACGCAACTCGCCGAGATCGACCGGCTCCGGCAGTGAGATGGTGTCGTGGTACATCGTGGGACAGCTGACGGAGCTGATGCCGAGCTTCTCGAATGCCTTCCAATTCCTGACCAGCACACTGGTATAGACGATGGGCGCCTTGACGTTGTCGGACAACGCCGCCTTCTGCTCGGCGGGCAACTCCGGGATCACGTATGGGATCATCATGTTCCAGGAGGCCATCATGCAGGCCCGCGCGCGTACATCGTACAGTTTGCCCGAGGGGACGTTGGACGGGCTGTATGAGACGATGACCTCCCTGGCACTCGCGGCATCGCCGTCGTGCCGCACGTTGAGTACGGTACTGTTCAGGCGAATGCGCGTTGGATTCGAGGGGCGATCGAAGCGCGCGTAGTCAACCCGCGCCATGCCGACGTCCTCCATGGTCGTGCCGGGCACTGCATCAGGGATGAGTCGTCGCACCAGCAGACGAACGAGCGTCGCATTGCCGTCCGGGAAATGCACGTCGCCCCCTCCCGGCCGCTGGCGGCCATGCTGTCCGCCCGGCAGATCGGCCAGGAGCCCATCGGGGAGAGGATCCAACCGGAGTCCGGCAAAGCCGTCGCCGCCCATCACCCAGGCGAAGAGCGCGGGCGTCGCATCGGCGCCGACACCGAATACATCGCGGCCGAGAGCCATGTAAAACCAGTATGCCTGGCTGTCGACCTTGGCGACCTGGAGCAGATAGTCCTTGTAGCTGATGCGGGCGAGGCGCTCCAGCTTCTGCGCCTGCCCGAGACCCGCGAGGTAGTCGGGCTGCCTCGGGTCCTGAAGCCGCAGGAGATCCTGCCGCGCGCGCTCGGACAGCGGCATGTGGCGCAGGTAGTCCGCCGTGAGGAGCGGCTGGGACTGCCCGGCGGTACCTGCCGGCGCCACCACCAGCCGATCGGCACCGAAATTCTCGCGCTCGAAGAAGTAGCCGCTGCGCAGGCCCAGGGAAGCATACAGCCCCGCGCTCGCCTTGTTGGCCGCCACGAACCGCGGCAGATCCACGCCGATATCATCCAGCACCTGCCGCGCCCATTGGTTGTAGCGCGCCGGCGATTCGATGTCGAACGTGCCGCCGTTGAGCGCCAGCGTCCTTCCCTGGTAGTGGAACTCGTTGCGCCGGGCATGGCCGCCGACATCATCGTGATTGTCGAGTATGAGCACCCGGGCGCCGGGCCCGATGCTCTTGTGAAAGAAATGGGCGGCGGCGAGTCCGCTCAGCCCCCCTCCCACGATGACCAGATCGTAGGTCTCCCCGGTGTGCTCCGCGCGCGCGAGATCGACGGAGCGGCTGTCGCGCAGGGAGTGGGCCGCGATGAACGAGCCCGGCTGCGATCCGCGGATACCGGTGCGCATCGGCGGGTACGGATAGTCCTCGCCTGGGGCGGTCGCAGTCGCCGCAGCGCCTTCGCGCCCCGCACTCAACGCCGCCTCGGGAAGCGCAAGAGATCCGGCGACCATCGCGACGCCGTTGAGAAAATCCCGCCGCGAGATGTCGCGATCCATTCCGAGGCTGCGATCCGAGCTTGCGGTAGGTTTGGCCGTGTTGTCGGTGTCGTCGCTCATCCTCGAACCTCGCCCGCGAGCGTAGCGCCGATCGGCAGCCGCCGGATGCGCCGGCCGGTTGCGGCGAAGATGGCATTGCAAAGCGCCGGCGCGATCGGCGGCAGTCCCGGCTCACCCACCCCTCCCGGCGGCACATCGAAGCTCGCCGGCAGCAAGTGCAGCCGGATCTCGCGCGGCGCTTCGGATATGCGCACCAGGGGAAGGTCGCTGAAGTTGGATTGCTGCACGCGCCCGTCCTTGAAGGTGATCTCGCCGTACTTCGCCAGAGTGAGGCCCATGATGCAGGCGCCTTCGAGCTGCGCGCGAATCCGGTCGGGGTTGACCTGCGGGCCGCAGTCGAAGGCCATGTCAACCCGCGGAATCGCAATCTCGCCGTTCTTGCCGACCTGCACTTCGATGACCGCGGCGGCGTAACTCATGAAGCTGTAGGTGGCGGCAAGTCCCAGACCACGGCCTTTGGGTCTGGGGCGTCCCCACCCGGCCTCGCGGGTGGCGCGCTCGATCACCGCGCGCAGGCGTCCTGTGTCGAGCGGATACAGCGTGGGCGACTCACCGTAGTTCCATTGGTCGCCGATCGAGCCCGGATCGAGGCGGCGCGGCGGCCCGATCAGCGCCAGCTGATACTCGCGCGGGTCGCGGCCGGCGGCGTGCGCCAGCTCGTCGAGAAAGCTCTGGATGGCGAAGCCGTGCGCGATGTTGTACACCGAGCGGAACCAGCCGATGCGCGTATACGCGGGTACGTTCGGAATCTCCAGCCGGATGTTGGGAATGCGAAACGGGACATTGATCATTCCCATGCCATATTCGGTCAGGTCCAGTCCCTCGGCACCGGCCGTGAAGGTCGCATTCTCGGTCGGCGACGCCGACCGGTGCAGCCATGCGAGCGGCATGCCATCGGGACCGAGCACGGCCTCGAGATGCTGCAGCGCCGCAGCCTGATAATAGTCGTGCTGGATATCGTCCTCGCGTGTCCAGAAGACCCTGACGGGCCTTCCCTGCATGGCTTTGGAGAGCACTGCCGCTTCGGCAGCGAAATCGGGCAGCGACTTGCGCCCGAACGCACCACCGAGCAGCGTCACGTGCACCGTGACGTTTGCTTCCTTCAAGCCGACCAGCTCTGTGACCACATCCCGGGTCAGCTGCGGCGCCTGCGTGGGCGCCCACACCTCACAGTGCCCGTCGACGATGCGCGCGGTGGCCACCGGCGGCTCCATCGAGGCATGGGGCAGGAAAGGCAGGTAGTACTCGGCTTCGATCCGCTTGCCGCTTGTCGCGAGGACGGCTGGGGCATCACCCACATTGCGGACGACCTTCGCCGGATTCCGCACCGCCCGTTCCAACACCGTGTCGAACTGCCGTGAGTCGTAGCTCCGATTGGGGCCATCGTCCCATTGCAGCTGCAACGCCTCGCGGCCCTTGATGGCTGCCCAAGTGTTGCGCGCCAGCACCGCCACACCGCCCAGGGGGTACGACTGCGCCGGCGGCGGATGCGAGGGAATCTCCACGACCTGCACCACACCGGGCACGGCGAGCGCCGCCCGCGCATCGTAACCGACGAGCTTACCGCCCCACACGGCGGGCCGCGCCACGACGGCATACAGCATCCCATCCAGGCGCGTATCGATTCCGTAGAGCGCGCGCCCCGACACGATGTCGGCACCGTCGATGGCTCGAGTGCTCAACTTGCCGATGTAACGGAACTGCGCCGGGTCCTTCAGGCGCAACTGCCGCTGCTCCGGGATGGACTGGCGCATCGCCTGGTCGGCGAGCTGCCCGTAAGAAAGCCGCCGTCCCGTGCCGCGATGCAGCACCTGCTGGCGCTCCGCGACGACCTCGCTCACGGGTACGTCCCAGTGCGCCGCGGCGGCGCTCTCCAGCATCATTCGCGCTGCAGCGCCGACGCGGCGCATCGGTTCGAAGAAGTGGCGCATGCTCCGCGAGCCGTCGGTATCCTGACTGCCGTAGCGCGTCTCATCCGCCGGCGCTTGCGTTACCTGCACCCGCGTCCAGTCCGCCTCCAGCTCATCGGCCACCACCAGCGCGAGGCTGGTCCGGATGCCCTGCCCCATCTCCGGGCGATGCACCATGACGGTCACTGTGTCGTCCGGATGGATCGCCAGGAACACGAGTGGATTGTCGACTACGCCACCAGGGAAAGCGTCGGCGCCATACTGGGGGGCCTCGCTTGCCAGCACGAGTCGGCCCGACTCCCGCAAGCACAGCGCCAGGCCACCCAGCGCCGCCGCGGCCTGCAACACCGAGCGGCGCGTAATCGCACCGGCCGTGCCGCTGTTGCGCGTACTCATGGCGGACTCCGCAGCTGCTCCGCCGCCCGATGGATCGCCGCCCGGATACGCAGGTAAGTCCCGCAGCGGCATAGGTTGCCGGCCATCGCGCCATCGATGTCGTCATCGCTGGGGTGCGGCGACTGGCGCAGCAAAGCGACAGCGCTCATGATCTGTCCCGCCTGGCAGTAGCCGCATTGCGGCACGCCGAGCTGCAACCACGCCTCTTGCACAGCATGACCGACGCGTTCGTGTCCTACACCCTCAATCGTGGTGATGGTCTTGCCGAGCACGGCACTCACAGGCGTCACGCAGGTGCGGACGGGCTGTCCTTCCACATGAACAGTGCAGGCGCCGCACAATCCCATGCCGCAACCGAACTTCGTGCCGGTGAGCCCCAACTCATCGCGTAACACCCACAGGAGTGGCGTATCCGGGGTCACCTCCACCGGAATCGAAACCGACTCGCCATTGACGCTCAGTTCGGATCGCATGAGTGGCCTCCAGCCGCCGATCAGCGGGAACTTGCTATTTGAGCAGCATACACATGCAGCGCCGCGGGGACCTGGCACTTGACTGCCAACCCAGCCACGACCTGGTTGCGATAGGCGGTCAGTCCGGTATTGGTGAGCGGTTGCCGGCGCAGCCGCGAGACCTCCGCGACCGTGTAAGGCTTGGCCGGTCTACCGCCTGCCACCGGAGCACCGATGTCGAACACGACGAAATTCATCACGTCCGTGAGCTGGCGGTCCGAAAGCGTCGAAAGCCCCACGTCCGGCAGCCGAATGATGAACTCCCTACCCTGCCGGGTACAGAGGAAGCTGCCCGTCAGACCCCGCAACGTCGGCACCGCCCCCGGCGCCGAGATGCCCTCGATGCCGTGACAGCCGCCGCAGTGAGTCAGATAGGCCACCTGCGTCCCCGACAGCCGGGTCACCGACTGCGTCGGGGTCGCCAGCGGCGTGGCGCCGAGCGCCGCCGCCGCCAACGCCAGCACGCAGACGCGAAGAATCATTCCGCCAGCCCCACCAGGACTGCCATCGAGCAGTGATACTCGAAGGTGTTGGTCCCGATGCACCAGATGACGTGATTGTTGGCCTGCGGCCGGTAGATGGGCATCGCATGATCCGTGTTGAGACAGCTGCACTTGTTGCAGACGGAGGACCCGCAGCAGTCCCGATAGGCGATCAGGTACGATCGCTGATCAGCAGGATTGATGCAGCTGCCGATCCAGGACGTCGGCGAGGGCTGCGATCCCGGAGGACAGGAATGCGTGCTGCCGCCACAACACGAGCACAGGTTGCCATCGATACCGCAATAACGCCAGTAGTTGCAGGCTTGGTCGTCGGTCGTCTGTGCCGCACGGCTGAAGTCCGTGCCGGTGCTCGCGTCCGCAGCGCGAGCACGCTGCACGGGCAGCAAAGGAAAGGCTGGAGCTGCCACCAACAGCGCCCCGAGTCTGGCCAGTGCGCTGCGCCGCGAAAGCTGAGCCGCCAGTCGGCGCGTGAGCCGCTCCCCCCAGTTGTCCACGCCAGTTCGCTTCATGTTATTCACCTCTCACCTTGACCAGGGCCGGCTGCACGATCTGCATCGCTCGCAGCACCGCCCCGGAGTCCGGATTCATGACCCAGAGCCAGCCGCCCGACAAGGCGAAGAGCAGCGGATGCGCATCCGGGGTAATGGCGACCAGCGAAGCCGATTCCGGCACCTCCCAGCGCTGCAGCAGGCGGTGCTGGCGGGTGTCGAGCACCCAGATCTCGGTGCCCGCCTGCTCGCTGCTCCACGGGTGCCCCTCGTGCATCAGCACATACAGGCGGCCGGTCGACTGTTGGTACGCCGCGAACGCCTGACCGCCGGGGCGCCAGGTAATCGAGCCCACCTTCGAGGTGGCCGGCGAGAGGCCGGCGGCCTGCTCGATCGACCAGGCCTGGTCGAACCGGGGCTGGTCTCCCAGGTGGACCGGGTGCACCCACCCGTTGTTGGTGATGAAGAACGCCACGCCGCTGCGGGCGTCGCCGATACTCTCATCCATCACCGGGTCGTCCATGATGTCGAAGAAGCGCTTGGTGCGGTGGACGGAGAACTTGCCCTGTGCGTCGGCGTCGATCACTGCCAGCGAGCCGTCAGCGCACAATGAGGCGAAGCCGTGCTCGCCGAACGGGTACACCAGACCACAGCCGGGGATCTCCACCGAGGCAAGAACCTTGCGCTGCTTCAGGTCGACCACGCTGACCGACGGAGCCGGTTGGAAGCTGTAGTCGTAGGCGTAGTGTCCATCGCCGCTCAAGGCGAATGTATTCGTTTTTGGATCCGAGATGAGACGCCCCGGCAGCGTGATCTCGCCCTCGTTGCGCAGCGTGGGGCCGCCGTAGATGGACAGCACGTCTTCGCGGGTGCCTCGGTTGCCCATCGTCCAGTACGTCTCCGAGACATACAGCGTGCGATGGTCCGGCGCCCAGGCGAAATTCTCATACTGGGACGAATAGACCGTGCCGACGAGACGCGCCGTGTCGCCGTTGATGATGCGGATACCTGGAGCGGCGCCGACGGAATCCATCGCGCTGTAGGCCAGCTCGTGGGCGGTCAGGCCCGGGAATGGAGTCGTGCCCGCCGTTTCGCTCTGCAAGACCGGGGGCGCGGCGTCTGCAGCGGCAGCCGCTGCTTGTGCGAGCCGCAAGCCGCCCAATACCAACACCGTGGCGATCCCGCAAGCCGCAGCGCTGCGTGGAAGTCGCTTCATACGCTACCCCCCTTAATATCGTGAGATTCGAAATCTTGGTGCGTGTCACCCGCCGGAGCGTTGGCCGCCCGGCGCGCCGAGCGCAGCATGACTACCGCGGCATACGCGACCACCACGGTCACGAGCCACCGCAGCGCTCGGAGCGGCAGGCTCTTGACGATGAAGACGGCGATGAGGACGCCAATCACACCGCCAAAGGTCATGCCCAGAGCGGGTCCCCACGCGAACCGGCCCGTGCGCAGGAATCTGAGGCCCGCCACGGGCAGCATGATGCCGCCCGAGGCCATCATGATCGGAAACGCCGTTATCGGATTGAGCCCGAGCAGTGCCAGCACCACCATGCTCGGCGCATACCAGCCGATACCGATGGTGTTGAGGGCCCCGAGGATGAAGTTGGTCGTCACCGCCACGACGAACGGCCAGCCCGCGAGCCCGCGCGCCATGCCGCCGACAGGGAAAGCGCCGAGATTGCTCATGACGAAAGTCACCGCCGCGATCAGCAGCGCGACCCCCATGAAAATCTGGATCGCACGCCGCGGCATGCGACTCACCACACCGGCGCCGAGCCAGGCGCCGATCGTGGCGCTCGCGACCATGGCCACGAGCAGCTTCGGATCCACCGCGATGACGGTCACGAAAAAGACCGTCTCGGCAATGCCTACGGAGACGCTGCCGACATTGAGTGTACCGGGAATGAGCTCATCGCTCGGCCGTCCGCGGAACTTGTAGAGCGCGGTGGTGGGCGCATACGAGCCAATGCCGAGCGCATCGAGGAAGTTGGTCAGGAGGCCTATCCCGAGGTCAGCGAGGGTCGGCCGCTCGCGGCGCCGGGGATCGCGCGCGAGGCGCAGCCACTGCACGAAGAAAATGGCACTGAAAAGGCCGAGCGCCGTGAAGAGCGCGATCCTGGCCGGGCTCATCCGGCTCTCCCGGCCAGCGGCCGCCGCCGGCTCTGCTCGAGAGCGTCACGGAGCTGCAGGTAACGGATCGTGGCCCGCGCGGCCAGACGGCTCAGGCCGTGCAGGCGGATGGGTCGCAGCGGTGTGACCGGAAAATCCAGGCTCTCTGCCGACTCGCCGAGCGCCCAGCGCCCCAACAGGCGCCCCATCGTGGTCGCCATGGCGACGCCCCGCCCGTTGTAGCCGAGGCCCGCCAGCAGCCCCGGCGCGGGCTGGTGCAGGTGCGGCAATCCATCACGGGTCATGGCCACGAATCCTCCCCAGCGATACTCGAGAGGAAATCCGGCGAGCTCGGGATAGGTCTCGCGTATGGCGCGCTCGTGGGCGGCGGTCGTCGTGGGAATCGGTACGTCGGCGTACGAGCCGCGCGTGCCGAGCACGAATCGTCCCGCGGCATCCAGCCTGAAATAACACAACAGCCGTTGCGTATCGGATACGGACTGCCCGCCGGGCAGGATGGCCGCGTGCAGCGGCGGCGGCAGCGGCGCGGTGGCAACCTGGATGGATGGCACCGTCACTACCGTGCGTCGCAACGCATCGAACGCCCGATCGGTATAGGCGTCGGTCGCCAGGATGACGGTACTTGCGTCGACCGAGCCGTGCTCCGTATCGACACGCCATCGGCCGACTACGCGCGATAGTTTCGCCGCAGCACTGCGGACGAAGATCCGTGCGCCGCTCGTGATGGCGGCTCGAGCCAGCCCCCGCAGGTAAGCGAGCGGCTGCACCGTGCCTCCGCGCCGATCGATCCAACCGCCGCAGTAGCGAGTGCTGCCAGTCAGCTGCGCCGCCTCGCGATCCGATAGCGCGGCCACGTCGGCGCCGCGCTGGCGCCACTGCTCCGCGCGCCGCTGCAATAGCGGCAGATGCGACTCCGACGCGGCCAGTTGCATCCAACCGGTGCGCACGGCATCGCACTCGATCGAGTGGCGACTGATGAGGTCGAACACCACATCCGCCGCCTCCGCCGAGCGGGCGGTGAGTTGCGAGCCGATCTGCTCGCCATAGCGGGCCGCAAGCACATCGGGGTCGTGTTTCAAGCCCGGGATCACCTGGCCGCCATTGAGGCCCGAGCCGCCCGTGCCCAACTCCCCGGCTTCCAGCATCACGACTTCCCGTCCCGCCGCGGCGACGTGCAGCGCGGCCGACAACCCCGTGTAGCCGGCGCCGACAACCACCACTTCCGCGCGCGTTTCACCGCGAAGTTGCGGCAGCGGCTCCATCGGCCTGCAGGTCGCCGACCAGAGCGAGCCCGTCGCCGATGGAGTCGCCAAGGCAGGATTACCCCTCAATTATTGATTATCGATACAACCGAATCGAACCGCACGCAGGCAGCATACGGCCGGCCACCGAGCGGCGTCAATCAGCCGCTGCGCGGGCTCAGGCGGAGTGGGAAGTGCGCTGGGCGAGGTATTCCTGCACTGAGCGCAGGCCGAGCTCGTATGCGGTGACCAGACTCTCCAGGTGCTCGCGGCTGTTGACCAGGCCCTGCGCGACGATCACGCCCGCGGCGCTGATTAGCACCGCGTAGGGCAGCTTCGCCACCTGAAAGGCCCGCCCCACTTCGGGCGCATTGGCGAAGCGCTCCAGCTCGATGGCATGGCGTTGCGCCATCTGCCGTTGTTGATCCTCATCGCCGTCCCCGACCAGGAGCAGGTCCAGGCGCTCGCTCTGCGCGAACACCTTGACGGTGGGGAGAAGAGACTTGCAGATCGGACAGGTCGGCGACACGAAGAACAACAGCCGCAGCGGCCCCTCCGGCAAGGGTCCGCCGATCTCGACTGTACCGCCGGCAAGCGTGCGCACCGTGAGCCGCGGGGCCGACTCCCCCGTCTGCGGCCCGCGTCCCAGCGCCAGCGCGCCGACCGGCGCAATGCGTTCGTGCAACACGCCGACCTGGCGGGCAAGCGCCAGCACGGCGACCGCAAGGACCATCACGACAACCCACAACATGACCTGCGAGACGAGCAACATCAGGCGAACCTCCGGCGAAGCTCCGCCGCAAGGTGGCGGAGCGAGAGCAGCTCGTCCAGCACCTGGTAGAGCGCGTAGACGGCGAGACCCGCACCCAGGCCATCGATCCATTGCAGCGCAGTGACACTCGCCGCATGCGCGGCCAGAAGCGGAGTCAGGAGGGCCGCGAGCAGGAGATTGCGCGCCACCAGAACCGCGCTCAACCGCTGGCGCAGCCCCGACTGGAAGCAGCCACAATCGATTTCGTGTCGGCCGCGCGCCAGATTGATACCCATCGCGAGCGCAAAGGCAGCCAGCAATGCGATCGCGAGCGCGGCGCCCACCGTGAGCCACACTCCGCTGACGAGCGACAGGACCACCAGGCACTCGAGGCCCACGATCATCCATGCCGCGGGCGC
This sequence comes from uncultured Pseudomonadota bacterium, assembly GCA_963812925.1. Classification (GTDB taxonomy): domain Bacteria; phylum Pseudomonadota; class Gammaproteobacteria; order Steroidobacterales; family Steroidobacteraceae; genus 13-2-20CM-66-19. The sequence continues at coordinate 274,357 of CAWEXF010000021.1, forward strand.
GGCCAGCGGCTCGGGAAGCAGGCGGTAGTTGGCGACTACGCCCGCAAGCTCATGGCGGTGCCTGATTTTGCCGGCCACGGCCGCGGCGAATACCAGCGCGCCGACGAGCCGACCGGTCAAAGCGATCGAGGGGTCCACCGTCACAATCGTACCTCACGGCTCGCGCTTGCGCACGAACAAGCTCTGGGTAGCACGGCCAATCACGCCGTCAGTGTCGTACAGCACGGATTCCGCCAACCCGGATCCTTCGTCGCCGAGCAACGTGCGCGCTTCCAAGCACACCCATTCACCGCGCGGACAACGCAACAGGTTGATCGTGAGGTCGGAATTGACAAACACATAATGCCGCAGATCCAGCACCGCGCTGATGCCGTTGCCGGAATCGGCGGCCACCGCCACGCGCTGGTAGACGCTGGGTATCTCACCCGCGACAATCGGGTGGTTGAGACGGAACCAGACCGTGCTGGGCCCATCGAAGAGCTTACCGGCGGCAACGCGAGTTTCGACGAGATCGAAGTAGCCAACGTGCCGATGCTCGAACGCGAAGCCCGAGGGCGGCAAGTCGCCGGGCGCGCGCGGGGCGAGCGGCAGTGGGGGGCCGGATAGACCTGCCGATACCGGTTGATTGCTTGCCCGCTGGACCAGTGCGGTGAAACGCGCAACCTCCTTGCCCTCGGCGCACAGACGCGCCGATAAATGCGCAGCATTGCGACCGGCATAGTCGACGCCGACTTCGATGCTGAGCTCAGCTATGGGTATCGGGCGAAACAGATTGGCGGTCAGCCGGGCAACGTGCGTCATACCCTGCTCGGCAACGGCGCGCTCGATCGCACCGAGCACCAGCGCGATGGGTGGGCCCGCGTGCTGGTGCTTGGGGTCCCAGGGCCCGCGAGTCAGCGGTGTCGCCAGGTAGTGCCCGCCGGACAGGGGCACGAAGGCGCTCGAAGCAGCTGCTTCATTCATGCGAGAAAGTTTATCACTGCGGGATTCGCCGGGCGTGATCCGCACCGGCGCGGCGACGCCCGGGAGCCGCTAAGGACGCGTGGCCAGCTTCTCGAGCTGCTGCTGCACCTCGCCGCGAAATTGCAGCGGGTGCGCAATCTTGTGGAATGGCTCGGAGGTGCCGCCCGTCCCGACCATCGTAATGCTGCCATAGCCCAACATTCTGCCGGTCATGGGCTCGCTGACCTCGATCGTCTCGATCTTGTTCAGCAGCATCTCGATCGTCTTGCGGCTCATGAGGCCCTGTTTGACCACCACGCGGCGGGTGGTGACGGCCATCTCGGTCGCGTTGCGGCGCACCGCGCCCGCGACGATCGCCACGAGGCCGCATAACAGCAGGGCAGCGGCGCCGCCCGCCGTCAGATGTTTGTCGGTATTGCCGAGTTGCGGGTGATGGAGGTAGTAGCTCAGCAGCGCACCTGAGACCGCAAACAGCACCAAAGCGAGGAGAATGTGCCGCAGCATCACGATCCAGTGCAGACGCGTCCGGTAGACGACGGTCTCTCCGGGAACCAGGGTTGCTTCGATGTAGCTCATATCCGCCTGGAGTGTCAGCGGCCAAGACGGATCGCAGGTCCTAAGCGGTAGCGCTCTTGCGCGAGCTCAGCAGCGCATCCACGCTCCAGGGACCGGGACCTGCCACGCACAGATACATAAAGGTGAAGCAGAACAGGACCGCGAGGTCGCCGCCATTGACGATAGGCAACCAGCTCTTGGGGAAATGCGCCATGAAAAAGGCGACCGCCATGTCGCCGCAAAGGAGGAATGCGACCGGGCGGCTGAAAAGCCCGATGGCCAAGAGCGCCCCGCCGACGAGCTCCAGCACTCCCTGAACGCCCAATAGCGACATCAGTTGCAGATGGGCGAACATCGCCTGATACGGAGCGTGCAGCAGCTTCGCTGAGCCATGCTGGAGGAACAGCAGCGCTGCCACGATACGCAGGACGCTTCGCATTTGTGCCGACATCATTGCGACCCCATTTTTCAGCATTGCCGGACCGAGTCCAACAAGTACTGTAACTCATAAGCCTTCAAGGGCTCAAGCTGCCGCGCCGTGGGTCACGCCGGCATCGAATCTCGCGGCACTATCTTCTCTTGAAAAACTGCACTGCGCGCTCGTGCTTTTCGGCGGCCGCCCGCGTATCGAATGTGCCGAGATTCCGCCGCCGCTGGGTCTTCGGGTCGGTTTTGCGCGAGTACAGCCTGTACTTGCCGGATTTGAGCTTGCGAATCATGTCAATTCTCACCGCAACTCCCGTGCCGGAAGACTCACGGGACAGCGGAACATCAGAGAGCACGGCGGATTAATCGACAAGCCACCAGGAGCTCCCATGTCCAAGTCCCCGAAGAAGCGGCCACCCCGTACCGTCATCGTGACCGGCGGCACGGCCGGAGTAGGCCGCGCGATCGCGTGCAGATTCGCGACGAGCGGTGACCGTGTCGGCGTCATCGCCAGAGACGCTCGAGCGCTCGAGGAGTTACGCGAGGAGCTCACACGCCTCGGCGCGGAATGCGCCACTGAAGCCATCGACGTCGCGGACGCCGGGGCGGTGTTCGCGGCGGCTCAACGGCTCGAGGCGCGACTCGGTAAGATCGACGTCTGGATCAACGACGCCATGGAGACCGTGTTCTCAACGGTCGCGGAACTGACCCCCGAGGAGTTCCGGCGGGTTACCGAGGTGACCTACCTCGGCTTCGTCTACGGAACGATGGCGGCGCTCAGGGCGATGCGGCCGAGACGGCAGGGCCGCATCATTCAGATCGGCTCGGCGCTCGCCTATCGCGGCATTCCGCTGCAGGCGGCCTACTGCGGCGCAAAACACGCCATCCGAGGATTCACTGACTCGCTGCGCGCCGAGCTCATCCACGAGCGATCCGGTATCCGCATCAGCATTGTCGAGCTGCCTGCCGTGAACACGCCACAGTTCGACTGGGCGCGGGTTCACCTGCAGAGAACTCCGCGTCCGATGGGGCGTCCGGTAGAGCCGGAGGTGGTAGCCGACGCCGTCTTTCGCGTGGCGAGCGGATCCTGGCGGGAATACTGGCTCGGGTTGCCGACCATCCTCACGATCATAGGCAACACGATTATGCCGGCCTACCTGGATCGATATCTGGCGCGCACCGCGTTCGAAGGCCAACAGACGGGCACGACAGTCTCGGCCGACAGGCGCGACAATCTCGAGCATCCCGTGTCCGGGCTGCACCGCACCCGCGGCTCATTCGGGTCTGAATCGAAACTGCGGGCACCGCTCGTGGCCGGAGAGCCGATGCGGCTCGCCGCGTTTGCCACAGGCGCCCTTGCCTGCATAGCCGTCGGGATAGGCCTTGCCGCGGGCGTTAGAGCTCTCCGCGGGACGCGAGCTCTCTGATTCGATCTGCCGTGCGGCAGGCGATCGCCTGGATGGTGAGCGAGGGATTGACGCCGCCTACCGTCGGAAAAACCGAGCCGTCGCAGATCCAGAGGTTCGGGATATCCCAGCTACGACAATCGGCATCGACGACGCTCGTTGCCGGGTCATCCCCCATCCGGGCCGTCCCGTTTAGGTGACAGGTATCGTCTGTCTCGTCCCAGATCTCCCGCGCCCCCACGACCTCGAGAGAGCGGCGCATGAAGCCAAGCGCGTGCCTGATGAGACGCCGGTCATTGTCGCAGTACGAGTAGGTAACACGTGGGACAGGCAGCCCGTACTGATCCTTGATATCGGTCAGCGTCACCCCGTTACGCTCCTGCGGTAGACACTCACCGACGATCTTGAGTCCGACCTGATGGTTGTACAACTCCATCTCATCGAGGAGCCGACGACCCCAGAGACCCCGCTTCGCCTGCGTTCCCGCCCACACGACCGGCAGAGGTCCCTGACTCATGTAGCAGTAGCCGCCGAAGAAGTCCTTGCCTTCATCGCAGTAGTTCCAGTGCTCGCTGATGGCCAGCGACGGCGGCCCCTTGTAGGCCCGGACCTCCCGCTCCATCACACCCCACACAGCCTGGTTCGACTGCACCATGAGGTTCCTGCCGACCAGCCCCGAGGAGTTGCCGAGCCCCTGAGGAAACCGGCCGCTCGCCGAGTTCAATAGCAGCCGCGGCGTCTCGATCGCATATCCGGCGACGACGACGTTGCGAGCTCGCTGGAAACGCCAGAGCCCATCACGTTGATAATGAACGCCGGTGACGCGCCCCTGGGCGTCGTGCTCGACCTTTCCGACCATCGCCAGATCCCGGATCTCCGCACCTGCCTTCAGAGCACGCGGCAGCCAAGTGACGAGCACGCTCTGCTTGGCGTTGGTCGAGCAACCGATCACACACATTCCGCGATAGACACAGGGGTGCGCGTGGCCGTGAGGCGCGGAGAGAGTGGCCAGCGGTGTCGGCGCCCACCCGATCCCCAGTGCCTCGGCACCCTGCGCCAGAGCCAGCGCCGCCGCATTGAGCTCATGCGGCCGGTACGGATAGCGCGGGCGCTTCGGCCCCCAGGGGTAGCGGACCGGTCCGGAGATCGTGAGCGCACGCTCGACTTCACTGTAGTAGCGCCACATCTCGCGCCAGTCGAGCGGCCAGTCCACCCCATATCCCAAAGCCGTGCGCGCACGAAACCACTCGGGCCGGAAGCGCAGCGACACCATGGCAAAATGAACGGTGGAACCGCCGACCGACTTTCCCGAGTTGTTCGAGCCCAATTGCAGAGGATCCTCGCCGTCGACCAGCCGCTCGTCGGTCCAGTAGAGCTTGCTCTGATGGTGCTCGTCGGAGGCAAAGTCCTCCAGAGGCCGCCAGTAAGCCCCGGCATCGAAGGCCACCACTGAAAAGCCGTATTCGGCCAGCTTGCAGGCCAGCGTTCCTCCGCCCGCTCCCGTGCCGACGATCGCAAAGTCGACCGCTTCATCGTTTGAGTGCTCGCGCATTGGCACCCAGCCGCCAACACGGAACACATCAGGCGCGCGGCCCTCGATCGCGCGGGGGACGGCGCTAGCGCCGTCCGACACGTGCGTTCTCGCTGCGTGCCCGGGCTTCACGCCCGGGATGCGCCTCGGAAGCCTCCCAGGGGTCGCGCCGATCGTAGTTCATGCGGACGTAACCCCGCGGCGAGGCCGGGCCGCCGAAGCCGATCTCGTTCCACGCATGGGGATTGGCGTAGTAGGCGCTCACCGCATCGTGCAGCAGCCGCTTCGCGAAGAAAAGCTCCGGTGGCATGTTGCCCCAGGACGGATCCTTGGCCTTCCCTGTCTGGACGGCGCTGAGCAGTGCGTCCTGCTCCGGACAATTCATCTCGCTGAACGGGCAGCTCCGCAGAGCGCGAGCCTCAGCATCGAGCGCGTGAAGCGCCCGACGCCACGCCTCACGCAGCGGTGGAAGGCGCGCATCGCGATAGCCGTCACTGTTGTTCGCGGCCAGCTTCCGATCGATCATCGCTGCGATTGGCGCGGGCCGTGTGCGCTCGGGCGGTTGCGGCACTATTCGCGCGCATACGGCCTTCAGCGTCGCCCACTCAGCGCCCGTGAGGAATCGGTGCTCATCAGGGCCGATCGTGAGACGCTCATCGATCACGCGCCGGGTTTGCGCATTCCAGGAAGGTGAGTTGCTCTTGGCGAGCACGTCATAGCCCGGGTACCGGTTGGTCAGGGACGCTCTCCTCGCAGCAGGAGTGCCGCCAGACCCGACACCGCAAGAGCCGTGAAGCCCGGCGGTGCCGGTATCGGCGGCCCATTGAGCAGGTTCTGACGCCAGTTACGCCATCCGCCCATGTTTCGCGAGACGCCGTAGGCGTGGAAGCCCATTCCCGCGAGGCCGAGAACAACTGTCAGTTTGAGCCATAGTCGCGCGAGCCCGCGAGGCGCTGGAGCCGAGGAGCAGGCCGACCAGGCCAGTAGCGCCGCGCCGACGGGAGGCGCGGCTACCGGCAGGACCATCGCGGGGTTGTGATAGGCCCCGCGAAAGTGCATCAGTGCCGCCTCCGCGGCCGTCCCGGCAAGACCTGCGGCACTTATGGCCGCCAGCGCACGATCCGCCGGCATGCCGAACAATCGGGCATTGCCGCGAGCTGGCTCCGCGCGCAACCGCTCTGCGCTCCAGCCCAAGGTGCCCGCGAGCGTCAGTGCGGCGGGCGCACCGAGAGGTGCGGCATAGAAGAGGTTCAACCACGAGAAGCCGCCCGGCCGCTTGGTCACGTTGTAGATGTGGAAACCGAGCCCAGCGAGACCTACGGCCACCGCCACGGCATTCACAGCGCTGCGTCCGCGATGACGCGCGGCTCCCGTGTCACACATCGCGAGAAGCCCCGCCCCCACCGCCAACGCGGCAGATGCCAGCGGCGTATACATCGCACGATTCTGAAACGAGCCGCGATAGTGCTCGATGGCGCTGTCGGTGAGGACAGAGCCCGCAAGCAGGGCTGCGCTCAAGCCGAGGCGCCGGGCGGCCTCGATGGATGTTCGAGAGTGCGTCACCGGCTCTCACCTCCATTCACGCTGAACCGCTCGGCGTCCCGAGACTTGAACTCGAGCCCATGTCCCGGCCTCCCGAGGTCGGGACGTATCATGCCGTTGGCTGCCCGCGGCGCTCCCTCGAACAGCATCTGCTCGATGCGCACATGATCGTGAAACCACTCGAGATGACGCACGCTGGGGACGGCGCAAGCCACGTGGCGATGAAGCGCCGGTGCGCAGTGACCTGAGAGTCCCACATGATGGGCTTCGCAGAGTGCTGCGATTTTGAGGAAGCCGGTGATTCCACCACATCGAGTCACATCCGCCTGCAGCACGTCCACGGCCTGGGGCTCGAGCAGCCGGCGGGCGTCGTCCAACGTATAGACGTACTCGCCGGCCGCAATGTCGATGCCTGCAGGGGCTCTCTTCCGCATCATCCGCAACCCGGCCGGGTCATCGGAGGTGACAGGCTCTTCGAACCAGCGCACCTGGGCGCGCTCGAAGGCTCCGCAAAGTAACAGTGCCTGCTTCACGGAGTAGGCTCCATTGGCATCGACGAAGAGCTCCCGCTCACCGATCGCCGCCCGCGCCGCCGCGACGCGTGCCGGATCGCGCTGGGGCTCACTGCCGATCTTCATCTTGACGAAGTGGCATCCGTCGCGGTTCACCCACTCCGAGAGCTGCCCCTGCAGCTGCTCGTCGGTGTAGTTGGTGAACCCACCGCTGCCGTAAATGGGGACAACCTCGCGCTCGCGGCCAAGAAGGTTGGCGAGGGCAACGTTGAGATGCCGTGCCTTCAGATCCCAGAGCGCCGCATCCACTGCCGAGATCGCGCAGGCCGCCAGCCCCGCGCGACCGAGATTGCGCACGGCGCGCCGCATCGCATTCCAACAAATCGGGATATCGAAGCAGTTCCTGCCCTGGAGCGTGTGAGCGATCAACCCGAGCAGCAACGGTACGATGGCGGCATCGGCGTAGGTGTAACCGAGTCCGGTCTCACCGCCCGCCTCGAGCCGTACGAGTACGAGCGTAGTGCTTTCCCAGCTCAGCGTACCATCGGCCTCCGGAGTTTCCGTCGGAATTCGAAATGCTTCCGCTCTCAGCGCGCCGATCGCGGGTCCCTGCCGCTCAGTCATTTTTCGTGTGCTGCCCCGGCAGAATCGCGCTCAAGACCTGCCGGGCCGTCCCCTTGATGACACTACCTTCCCGAGGGTCGCCCTTGAGCAGCATCTGCGCATAGTGCATCGCCTGTTGGAAGGTGATGTGTGGTGGCAGCGGCGGTACCTCGGGGTCGGTCTTCACCTCGAGCACGACCGGCCGTTCCGCGGCGAGCGCCCGCTCCCACGCCGGACCGACATCGGCCGCCCGGTCCACATAGATGCCCTGCAGACCGATCAGCTCCGCGAAGCGATGGTAAGGAACGTTCGGGATGTCCTGTGAAGCCTCGAACTTCGGATCACCCTCCATCACGCGCTGCTCCCAGGTCACCTGGTTGAGATCCTCGTTGTTGAAGACGCACACGATCCAGTGCGGATTGGCCCATTCGCGCCAGTACTTTGCCACCGTGATCAGCTCAGCCATGTTGTTCATCTGCATGGCGCCATCGCCCACCAGCGCAATGACCGGGCGGTCGGGGTGCGCAAACTTGGCGGCGATCGCATAGGGCACGGCCGCGCCCATGGATGCGAGGCCGCCGGAGAGCGAGGCCATCATGCCGCGGCGGATCTTGAGATCGCGCGCGTACCAGTTGGCACAGGAACCCGAATCGCTCGTCAAAATCACATGCTCCGGCAACCGCGGCGACAGCTCCCACGCTACTCGCTGTGGATTGACGGGGGCGGCGGGCTGCATCGCGCGCTCTTCGAGGCGTTGCCACCATTTGGCGACGTTCTTGGCGATACGGTCACGCCAGGTGGTGTCCTCCTTCGCCTTGAGAAGCGGGAGCAGCACCCGCAACGTCTCGGCCGCGTCTCCCTGGAGATTGACTTCCATCGGATAACGCAGCGACAGCATGTCGGGCGCAAGATCGATCTGAACTCCCCGCGCCTGCCCTTCCTCGGGCAGGAACTCCGAGTATGGAAACCCGGAACCGATCATGAGCAGCGTGTCGCACTCGGCCATCAAGCGATAGCTGGGCTCGGTGCCGAGAAGGCCGATGGAGCCGGTCACCCAGGGGAGGTCGTCCGGAAGGACGGCCTTCCCCAGCAGCGCCTTCGCCGCGCCGGCGGCGAGGCGGTCCGCGACCGCGATGACCTCGTCCGTGGCTTCGAGAGCGCCGGCACCCACGAGGATCGCCACTTTCTTGCCTGCATTGAGCACATCCGCCGCCCGTCTGAGATCCGACTCATACGGAACGGTCTTCGGGCGTGAGTACCCCACCCCGGAGTGGAGTGTTCCGTGCACGCGGCCCGGCTCTTCATAAGCAGCCTGCTGCAAATCGTTCGGCAGCACGATCGCCGTTACTCGCCGCTCTGCGACCGCAACGCGGATTGCCCGATCCACCAGATGCCGAACCTGCGCAGGGGCCGAGGCCTGTTGAACGAACGCACCGGCGACGTCCTTGAACAGGCTCGGCAGATCGACCTCCTGTTGATAGTGGCCGCCCAGCGCCGTGCGCGCCTGCTGCCCGGCGATCGCGAGCACCGGCATGTGATCGAGCCGGGCATCGTAGAGGCCGGTCACGAGATGCGATGCACCGGGCCCCGAGGTCGAGATGCAGACGCCGAGCTCGCCCGTGAACTTCGCGTATGCCGAAGCCATGAACGCGGCCATTTCCTCGTGCCGCGCCTGGACAAACTTGATCTTGCCCTCGGCACGGTTGAGCGCACCAAACACGCCGTTGATCCCGTCACCGGGATAACCGAAGATCGTTCGAACGCCCCAGGCGTGCAGCCGTTCGACAAGGAAATCACCCACCGTGCGCGTCATGTCCTCGAGCCCTCCTCCAATGCAAGGCAATCCCCCTACACAACTGCCGCGCGGGATCGAGGTTCCGGCAAAAGCTCTGGCTCGAGTACCGGCAGCGTGAGCGCGCCGGTGAAAAGACAATACCTAGGGCTTGGACAGATCGCGCACGGGAACTTGAACGGCGCAAATGTCGACCTTGCCGGGAGGTCTGACATAGAACGCGTCATGCCGGGTGCGCGCGGCCGCCAATATCCATTGGAATGTAGGGCTGTCGGTCCGGAGAATCTCGATATCGGGTCGCCGCGCCGGCGGCAGGTCGGCGGCGATGCGGATATCCACGATAGGCGTGCGCTCCTTCGGATGGGCATAAAAGCCCATCGGACCGTTCCCGCGAGGGAGCGTTGAAAGTTGGTCCATGCCCGCTACGACCCGCCCGACGACGGCCAGATTCCGATCGAGCCGTCGCGGCGACTGTCCGATCACGACGTAGAGCTCGCTCCCGTTGCCCGAGTCCGGCGGATTATTCCGGCCGACCGCCAGGGTCCCGTAGCAGTGGACCAGCCAGGTCTCGTTTGCGGCCGGATCGCGCGCCACGGGAAAGTCGTCCGTGAATCCCACTTCAGGGGCGTAGACGTCGCCATCCGGAAGTCTCGCCCACGGAAGCGAGCTGGCAATGCGCCGGGTAAACTCGGGGGGCAGAGTGGCCTTTGCCGTTCCGAGGGACCGGATCTTGTGCGGATCGCCGCCGTCAACCGCCTCTGGATCGTCCCACTGCACGACGAAGTCGTCTTGCACCCGGACGATCGCCACACCGTCGAAGTAGTGCTCCCGGACCAGAGTTTTGATGTTGGCCACGTGCAGCGGTGTGTAGGCCGGATCGAGCTCCATGACGACGCGCCCGGAAGGAAGATGCATCACCAGCAGGCTTTCCGGATCCGGGCGGCGCCACTCCCAAGGCTTGGATGCGGCGAGTATCTGCGTGACGGCAGGTGTGTCCTTGGCCTTGGGAGAGCCCGCGAGCGCCGGCAGGCACGGAAGCAAGGCCAGCAGCGCAAGGATCTTGGCTGTTATGTTCATGGCGTCATATTTGCAGGTGTATCTCGTCGAAGCTGCGCGCCATCGGGCCGGTCGCACTGACCCCTTGCTCCCGGGCCATCAGCACGGTGTGCATGCCGGCAGCAGCGGCAGCTTGTGTCTCGCCGGGATGATCCGATATGAAAACGAGCTCGCGTGGCGCCAGGGAAACCGAGTGCGCGATCTCCCGGTAGGACCGGGTCTCGAGCTTGGGCCCGGTCGTAGTATCGAAGTATCCCGAAAAGAGCGGCGTCAGGTCGCCATGTGCCGTGTGCGAAAACAACAGCCGTTGTGCCGCCACCGAACCGGACGAGTAGACGTACAGCTTCATGCCGGCTGCCTCCCATTTGCGCAGGGCCTGCGCGGCGTCCTGATACACATGCGCCCGCAGCCGGCCGCATTCATACCCGGACCGCCAGATCATGCCCTGCAGTCTCTTGAGTGGGGTGACCTTCCGGTCCTCGTCCATCCATTGAAGGAGAGTGTCGATTGTCTCCCGCGTACTCAGGCAGTCTGCGCCCGCGGCCGCGCTTACCTCCGCCGCAATGTCGGCAATCTCCGCGGCATGACTGATCACATACTCGGGCAGGTGTTGCCGGGCATAGGGGAACAATTCCTCCTTGACGAAAGCCAGGCTGGTGGTCGTTCCCTCGATATCCGTCAGCACGGCGCGGACGTTGCGGACCTCGATCACGCCGTCAGGTTCTCGAACGCGGGGAACCTTTGCGCGATCCCGTCGCCGGTGAAACGTGCTACCCAGCCCGCCGGGTTCGTGAACAGCCGGATAGCGGTGAAACGAGGCGCCGGCCCCATGTCGAACCAGTGACGGGTACCGGCGGGCACGCTGAGCAGGTCGCCGCGCTCGCAGAGCAGCGCGTGCACCTTACCCGCGGCGCGCAGATAGAAGACTCCGGACCCCTCGACGAAGAAGCGGACCTCGTCCTCGTCATGAACGTGCTCATCGAGAAATTTGCGCCGCAGCTCCTGCCGGCTCGGGTTGTCCGGCAGGCAGCGCACGACGTCCACCGCCTGATAGCCGCACTCCGCCTTCAGGCGCTCGATTTCTGCCCGATATGCCTGCATCACGGCCGCGTCAGTCACGTCCCGGGGCAGGCGCTCCGAGGCCTGCCACCGCTCGAACCGCGCCGGTATCGCTCGCAGTGCCACCGCAATCCGGTCGCGCTCGGTGGTATCCAGCTCGAGCCTTGTGGCGTCGTCTTCCGGGTAAACCGTCAAGCGGCTCATGTCTCGGCTCCTCGAAGCTGCAACGCCTGGATCTCGCAGAGCAGGAGATGCTCCAGAGCCTCAATCACGCGCTCGGCCTCCTCCAGATCCCTGCCCCAACCGTACACCCCATGCCCTCTGATGAGATACGCCGGCAGCGCGGGCTCTTCGCGCAATCGGCGTGCGACAGTCTCGGCCATCATGGGGATGTCCTGAGAATTCTCGAACACGGGGATGCGCACCGCCGTCTCGTGGGTCGTGACGCCCGGAAACGCCTTGAGCATCTCGTATCCCTGCAGGAGGATCTCGCCCGCCGCCCCCAGATGCCTGGTCAACGTCGTGCTGGCGACCGAGTGCACATGTAACACTCCAGTCACATGCGGATAGAGTCGGTACAGCAAGGTATGGAGAGCGGTCTCCGCCGAGGGCCGCTGATCTTCAAGTGGGCTGCCCTGCCCGTCCACCACCATCACATCCTGCGCGCTCAGACGGCCCTTGTGCCGTCCCGAAACCGTGATCGCGATGCGCCCGTCCGCGAGTCGCGCGGAATAATTGCCCGATGTCGCGGCCGCCAGGCCGCGGGCGTCCAGCCGCTGCCCGATGGCCGTGATGGCCTGGACCGCTTGATCTAGCGAGGGGTACATGAATAGAGAGTGGCTGTCACCACGGCGCGTCGAGCGAATGCTACAAAAACTGCCGGCGCTTGTCGAAAGGCGCGTCCGCCGTTCGTTTTGGGGATGTAATGCTGATGATCTTCACCAGGAGGAGCCTCGCCATGACCATTACGATTACCGCCTTTGAGCGCTCACCCGATGGCGGCAAGGGGCTGGCGCGTGACACGCGTGTCCGCTGGGCGCTCGAGGAAGCGGGCCAACCCTACGAGGTTCGCCTCGTTTCGTTCCGTGCGATGAAGGAGCCCGCCCATCTGGCGCTGCATCCTTTCGGCAAGATTCCGACCTATGAGGAAGGCGATCTCACCCTGTTCGAGTCAGGGGCCATTGTGTTTCATATCGCCGAACGCCACGCGGGTCTGCTGCCAACGGATGCCAATGCCCGGGCGCGGGCAATCTCATGGATGTTCGCCGCGGTCAACACGGTCGAGCCGCCGATCCTCGAGCTCTCAACCGCCAAGTTCCAGGAGGGCGACAAGACCTGGTCCGAGGAGCGCCTGCCTCTGGTCAAGGATCGCATCCGCGGCCCGCTGCGCCAACTTTCCGCTCGCCTCGGCAACGCCGACTGGCTCGATGGCGCATTCAGCGCGGGCGACCTGATGATGGTGTCGGTGCTGCTCCGGTCGCGGCCCTCGGGCATCCTGGACGAATATCCGAATCTGGCCGCCTATGTCGCCCGCGGTGAGGCGCGGCCAGCCTACGGGCGGGCCTTCGCCGCCCAATTGGCGGTCAACACCGCCAAGCCGTCGGCCGGCTGATGGCTGTTAGGTTGTGGCCTCTATGAAACGGATGTCCCGGTCGGCGGCGTCGCCGAGCACGGCGAGCGCCGCCCGGTACGCGGGACTCTCGTAGGCCGCTCTGGCCTTCTCGAGGCTGTCGAATTCGAAGAGCACAGTCCGTTGGGCAAGCCCCGACTCGTGTACGTCGGCGGGCACGCCCCGCGCCAATAAGCGGGCCCCCGCCGCTGCCAGCGCCGGACCTGCAAGCTTGGCGTACGCGGCGAGCGCATCGGGCTTTCTCACCTCGCGATAGAAGGTGATCCAATATGCTTTGGCCATCGGTGATTTTCCTCGGGTTGGGTAGCCACAGATCAGCCTGCATGGCGGACCTGGTAGCGGCGCGCCTTCATGCGATTGCCGCAGACCTTCATCTTGCACCAGCGACGCGAGTGATTCCTGCTGGTATCGAGAAACAGCCAGCGGCAGGTCTCGACCTCGCAGGCGCGCAGGCGCTCCATGTCAGGAGAGAGCATGAGATCCCGGGCCGCGTGCGCGACGGCCCACACCGGCAGCTCTGCCTTCTCTTCATTCAGCCGCCAGGACCACTGCGGAGCGGCGCGCTCGCCGGTATCCCGCCGCCACCGGAGCTGGCGGTGACGGTCGGCGATGTGAAAGTAACGCTCCAGCATCTCGAGACTCGCTGCCGGCGGCGGCCGCTCATCCACCACGGCATATAGCGTTTCCGCGAGCGCTTCCCGCAGGGCACGTCCGGCGCGCAGTGCCCGTGTCGCAGCTTCGGGTGTGACAGCCCGCAGGACCTGAGCGGCGTACGCCGAATCGATCAGTCCCATCTCACGCGCAAATCGCAGCAGGTCACCATAGTCCTCCAGACCTTCGACTCGGCTTTTGCCGCCGAATCTATTGTCCAGTGAGTTCACGAAATCGAGCGCCGGGTGGCCGCCGCAGCGATCGAACGTCGCCGTCTTCCCGCCAGTCGCCTGATCCGTCTCACTAACCATCAAATTGGATTTTAGCGGTTGCAGGATGCGGGCGCCAGCTAGTATATTAACCATCAATTGTACTTTTAACGGTTACTGCACCGATGAAGTATCGGCACCGTCGCCTGGACGCCCGGGTAGTGCTCGCGTTCGCCGCGATCTACGTTCTCTGGGGCGGGACCTTCCTTGCGATTCGGGTCGCGGTGCTCGTGCTGCCGCCGCTTTTCGCGAGCGGCGTGCGTTTCCTCGTGGCGGGCACCACTCTTTATATATTCATGCGGGCGCGAGGCCAGGCCAGCCCCACCTTGCAGGAATGGCGGAGCATCGCCCTCACATCACTGTGCCTGTTCGTGGCGACGTATGCAGCGCTCTTCTGGGCCGAACAGTACGTCCCCTCCGGCGTCGCCTCGGTTATTGAGGCGACCCTGCCAATCACCGCCATGGTGTTCGAGGTATTTGTCTTTCGGCAGCAGCGCTTTCGCCTGCGAACAGGCGCGGCGCTGCTGCTGGGATTTCTCGGCGTGGCGTGGCTTCTGATCAGGAACCAACATTCCTTTCCCGTATTCCCCTGCCTCGTCATCCTGGCGAGCGGCGCCGCCTGGTCACTGGGAGCTGTACTGACCCGCTCCATGAGGCGCCCGCGCTCGCTGCCGCTCACGGCAGGTGCGCAGATGATGTTGGGAGGCATCGTTTTGTTGGCGCTGTCGAAGGCTACGGGTGAGCTGCATACCCTTCCCCGCATTACGCCGCAAGCCGCCGCGGCGCTCTTGTATCTCATTGTCGCCGGGTCGCTGCTCGGGTTTACCGCATACGTATGGCTGCTCGGGCGCCTGCCGGTAACGCAGGTCGCAAGCCATGCCTATGTGAATCCGCTGATCGCGCTCGCGCTGGGATACTTCGTGGCGCGGGAGAGCCTGACGCCCAGCATGTTGCTCGCCTCGGCTCTGGTGATAGCGAGTGTCGTTCTGATCCTCGCGGCACCCGAGGATCGGGAGCGAAGCGCCGGGATCGAATCCAAACGACTGGAGGTAAGCCTATGATCGTCAGAGTCTGGCGGGGTAAGACCAGCGTCGCCAAAGCCGACGCATACGCTGGTTTCCTGCAAGCATGCGCATACCCCGACTACGGCGAGGTCGCTGGCAATCGCGGCTGGATGCTGCTCAAGCGTCCGCTCGGTGAGTCCACGGAATTCATGTTCCTGTCGTTCTGGGACTCGATGGACGCGGTCGCGAGCTATACCGGCGGCGACCCGAACCAACCCAAATACTATCCTGAGGACCGGGCAGCCCTGCTGGAGTTACCGGACAAAGTCGACCACTTCGAGATCGTCGACCTGCAGTCACGATGGTAGGCCAGGTATCGGCCTAGGCTTCCCCCGTTACCGCATTCGCCCGATGCGCACGGCGCGCCACGAGCGCGTAGGGCACACAGACCACCGCGAGGCCGATCACGAACAGCGCTCCCAGGCTGTTGCTCCTCGCAAAGAGCACCAGCAGCGTCGCATCGATCGCGAGCAGGAACAGCGGCAGCCACGGGTATCCCCATGCGCGAAAGGGTCGCTCGAGACCCGGCTCCCGGCTGCGCAACCTCATCAGCGACAGGTTTATGATCACCCCGCTGATCGTGTTGGCTATGGCAATCAGCCCGAACACGATCGCAAAAGAGCCCGTGGCCGCGAGCGCGATCGTTGCGATCGCGCTCACCAGATATGCGAGGTCCGGGCTGCCTCCGTTATTGACACGCCGGATCGGTGCGGGCAGCAGGCCATCGCGCGCGAGGGCGAAAATCACCCGCCCACACGGCATCAACTGGCCATTCGTACAGCTCATCACGGTGATCATCGCACCGAGCGCGAACAGGATGCCGGCAACGGAACCGCCGGCCCGAGCGAGGACTGCCGTGAAGGGCAGCATGCTCCGTGACAGCGACTGGACACCGAGCACCTGCAGCAGGACCGCATTGATGAGGATATAGAGAGTCGCGGTCAGCAGAAGTCCGAGCACCATCGCCCGGGGAATGTTACGGGAGGGCTGTTCGGTCTCTTCGCCGAAGTAGGCCGGGTAGCTCCAGCCTGCGTAGGCGCCGAGCACCATGCCGTAGGCGAGGATCATGCCGGTCCAGCCGATCGTGGCCGCTCCACCGACAGCGGCGGGGGCCGGATGAGCGCGCGTTGCGCCCGATACCAATGACGCGCCCGCTGCGACGAAGGCGATGAGCATGATGACCTTGATGAGTGAGGTCGTTTCCTGGACGGCCCGTCCAGCCTTGATCCCCGTGATGTTCGCCGCGTAGAGCGCCATCTGAAGGGCGATCGCGACAATCGGTTTGAACGGGACAGTCTGGGGGACGAGCAGGGAGAGGAAATCAGCGAACGCGATCGATCCGGCCGCCGTTCCCGCAAACATGGCCAAGCAGTCCGTCCACCCAATGACGAGTCCGGCGACATCGCCAAAGGCGCGGCGCGCATAGACGTAGACTCCGCCCGACTTCGGATACATCGTCGCGAGCTCGGCGAGGACGTTGACCCCGAGCGCCGAGTGCAGTGCGCCCACGACCCACAGGGCGAGAATAAGCGAGTCACTTGGGACGGCCGTCGCGATCAATGACGGCGCGCGCAGTATCCCTGAGCCGATCATGCCTCCGATCGCAATGGCGATGCCGAATGCAATCCCGAGGATGCGCCGCAGACCCGCGGTGGGGAGATTTTTCAATACCTTATCTCACTAGCGTCCCAACGTTATTCGAACAAAATCAGCTGGTTGGCGCTCCCGGGTTGGTTTGACCCCTCCACGGGGAGCGCAAGCAGTTGATCGAGCGGAGTTTTCTCAAACAGGCTCAGGCTCAGAATCTGTAGGATCTCATGCATCGAAGCCTCCAACCGCAGCCGTTTGCGCACGATCGCCACGAGCACGTAGGTGCACACGGCAACCCAGATCTGGCTCTTGACGGCGTTCTCGGACGTGCCGAAGAACGCCTTGATGCGAAGATGCTGCTTGATCCATTTGAAGAAGAGCTCCACCTGCCAGCGCATCTTGTAGAGCTGGCAGACCGTCAGCGGCGCGAGATCGAGATGGTTGGTAAGGAACACCAGCTTCTTGCCGGTGTCGGGATCCTTGAAGCGGATACGCCGCAGCGGCTGCGGGTAACCCTGCTTGGAGTAGAAGACGGTGAGTGTGATTGTGTGGTCGCAGATCACTCCGGTGCTGCGATCGGTCTTGCGCCACGCTTGTCGCTTGAAACGCATGCCTCGTTTGGCACGGGTAACGAAGAACGCGCCCGCCTGATCGAAGCGAGCGAGCCGCTCGAAATCGACGTACCCTCGATCGACGATATAGAAGGCGCCCGCCTCGGGAATGAGCTGCTCGAGAATGTTGACGTCGTGGAGCTTGCCGTCGCTGATGTGCAGGAAAGTCGGGATATTCCCGCGCAAATCGAGCAGCGTGTGCAGCTTGATGGCCGCTTTGGTCGAGCGAAATGGCGCCCACGGAAACAGCGACAGGCACAGGTCGATCGTCGTGGAGTCGAGAGCGTAAACAGTATTCGAGAGTTCGACACCGAGAGGCTCGTTCGCATAGAGCCTGCGCGCCATGGCGATCAGACGCTGCGCGAACTCGGCGTAGATGCGCCAGTCGCGCACCGCATTCGCGTTGGCCAGCGTGTTGCGCGCGACGGCCGTTCGCAGTCCCATGTGATAGAGCTTGTCGGGCTGCGCACGCAGGCACGCCTCGATGTCGCGCAGACTCTCCCGGAAGGTCAGCTGCGCGAAGATCATGACAAGAAGCTGCTCGAGACAGGTGAAGCTCTTGACCTTATGCTCGCCCTTGTAGCGAGCGACGCAGCGGCGAAACGTAGTCAGCGGCAGATGCGCGGTCAGTTGTGCGAAGACCAATTTTCCGGCGTTCAAGGCGGCCTCGGCGCGGAGGTGAAATCCACGCCAGCTTGCCGCAATCGCCGTTCAAATCGAGACCAGAAAAAATGACGAAAATCTCCTTCAGGATCGGCACCTTACCTCACCTGCAGCATGCAACGTTGGGACAGTAGTGACCTTATCTATACAATCTCATTGGAGGTGACAACCAATGTGCCGGAACATCAGGACGCTTTTCAATTTCGAGCCGCCCGCGACTGACGCAGAGATCCGCGCAGCGTCTCTGCAGTTCGTCAGGAAACTGAGCGGCTTCAACAGCCCGTCCAAGGCCAACACCGCGGCGTTTGATCGCGCCATCGAGGAGGTTGCCGCCACTGCGCGAGTCCTCATCGATGCGCTGGTAACTACCGCCGACCCGCGCGACCGCGAGGAGGAAGCAGCCCGGGCACGGGCCAGGGCTGCAGTGCGGTTCGGTCGGACTTAGCTTTTCGCCTGCATCCGCTGCACTACCTCGAGAGCCTTGGCGACGTGCTCGGCAGGTGACACCTGGCTGATCACGGTCACGATCTTTCCGTCCCGGCCGATGACGAAAGTCGTCCGGTCCGCGAATGAGTGACCGATCTCGACGCCGCGGACATCCTTGAGGCCGGCCGGTCCCTGGTGAACATCGATCTGGTAAGACTTCGAGATCGCGCCGCCCTTATCCGAAGCCGTGGGAAATTTTCCCGCGCAGTACTTGGGGTCGGCCGAGAAGTCATTGAGCCGCTTGATGCTATCGAGCGACACACCGATGATCGTGGCGCCCGCGGTCGCGAACTTCTCGCTGTCCACCGCGAAGGTGTGTGCCTCGATGTCGCAGCCGCCGGTGTAGGCTGAGGGATAGAAATAGACCACTACCGGGCCCTTCCGCAGCGCCTTCTTGAGCGAGAACGTAAAGTCCTTGCCTGCGAGCGATGCCTCAGCCTTGAACTGGGGAGCCGAAGCGCCCTCCTGCAGCGCCGCCATAGCCGGCAGAGCCGCGACGCTCATCAGGAGCGCACCGAACAGCAAACGTTTCATGTCGAACACCTCGGGTGAATCCGCCAACGGTCGCTCGTCACGACCGCCTGCGGCGACCGGGAGCGGGGCACATTGTATAGGAGTGCGGCGGATTCGCCGATCTGCTCGCCAATTTTCTGGCCCTGAGGGAACCTGATGAACCCCCGGGCCAGCAACATGGAACTTACTGTGTCGGTGGTCCCACCAGTCCTAGAACGTAGCGTGCAGTCCCACGTAGAAGCGCCGTCCGCTCAAGTCGTATAGGCGATTGATGTCGTAGCGGTCGACCTGGATCAGGGCGGATTGCGTTGCATTGATGACCGAGGCGGTGATCGCGAGCCAGTGGGTCACATTGTAGCTCCCGGCGATGTCGAGCTGTCCGTATCCTTTGACGTAAAGGCCGTCGCCGAAGTAACTGATCGGATCGGAGACCCATTCGCTGCGGTAGTTGTAGTTGGCATGGATGCCCACCTTGCCGTTGTCATAGTACAGCCCGGCGTTGTACGTATTGGCCGAGACTCCGGTCAGCGGCACCGGCGGTTGATTCGAGTTCAACAGCACGTCTCCGTACCAGACATGGGTGTAGTTCGCCTGCGCGCCAAGACCGCTCAAAAAGCCCGGCAGGAAGTCGAACGGCTGCTCCCACGCCACCTCTATGCCCTTCAGCGTCGTCGCCGGGGTGTTCACCGGTTGGCCGACCGACAGGGTGATGGGCTTCTCCGAGCCCACGGGATTGCCCGACCCGAGAACATTGCCCGCGAGCAGCACGTTCTCCGTCTCGGTGAAGTAGTTCGTGAGCACCAGGTTCTTCACGTCCTTCAGGAAGAAATCCCCCGCTACGATGCTCCTCGGCCCAAAGTACCACTCCAGGGACAGATCGAACTGATTGGAAAGATACGGGCTGAGATTGGGATTGCCTCTGCTCAGGGTGCCATTCCAGGTCTGCCCCGGCGGCGGCGGCTGGGTGGCGGCGCTCGGGACGCTCGCCTGGGCCAGCAAGTTCATGTCCGGCCGCTGCATCACCTGAGCGGCCGCGAATCGGGCCAGCAGATCCTGCGTGATCCGATAGGTCAGGTTGAGATCGGGCAGCACGTTGTTGTACGAGTTGACCTGCGAAACGATGCCCTGGGAGCTGAACACGAGGTTGGAAGAGCCGGTGGCCCCGTACACCAGGGTGGCGCCGTCTCCCGGCCCGTATCCCGCGGATGATTCCTCCGTATGCACCGCCCGTACGCCCAGGTTGCCGGTCAACCTCTGGTCGGCGGTTCCAAACTTCACCTGCGCATAAGCCGCCTCGGACTTCTCCTCCACGAGTGTGATCTGCGTCAACTGCGGAGTCGCGGGGGTCGCCGCGATGAAGGTCGACAACGGGTTGGCGGCGAAGAACTTGTTCAGGTCCACCGTCAGCCAGTTCTTCGGAAACTGCGCCGGGCCGGAATAGGACGAGAACCAGGTCGGGTTGTTCAGCATCCCGAGGTACTGATCGAGATTGGAGCCGAAACCCGTTGCCGTATTGGCGACCCAGTTGGGCGTGCTGGCGAGGGTGCGGTCCTCGTAATTTGCGCCCAGACCCAAGGAGTTCAGCCATCCGAGACTGAGTGATCTTTGCGCATCGACCTTGAAATTCCATATCTTATCCGTCGTCGGCTCCTGGTACGGTCCCTGCACTCCGTACCAGGCGTAGTTACCGAGGTTCTGTGGATTGTAGTTGACGAAGCCGTAGCTCACCGGGCCACCCGGGTCCTGGGTGGCGTTGTAGTACAGGGTCGCGCCGGGGTTGATGGTGTTGAATTGCACGTACTGGTTCGTCTGCTCTTCCCGAGCCTGGCCGAACGAAGCCTGCGTATCGATCGTCCAGCTCGCCACGGCCAATGTCGCGGTGAGCGCGTTCGAGGTCAGCCGCTGCTGATAGATGTTGCGTACCGCCTCCAGCCAGGCATAGACGTTCGTGCCCTCCCAGGAGGTCTGAACGCCCGCCGGACTGACCGTATCGCTCAAGGTCGTCTCCGGACCCGAGGCAAAAGCACCCGGGTAGAAATCGTTTCCCAGGTAGTCGTTATAGGACTGCTGGAACTCCGAATCCAGCGTGTCCAGGGTCAGCTCGAGGGAGTCGTTCACCCGGAATTCCAACATGCTCATGGCGCTCATGCGCCGGTCGAAACCCTGCTCGTCCTCGGGGCGCATACCGAAGATCCGATACTGCGTGCCGGGCCCGGTATAGGAGGAATCGGGCAATACTCCGTCGGTGCCCGTGTTCTGGTCGTCCACGTTCCTCTCGTTGAGGTCGACGGCCACCATCCAGCCGAGCCGGTGATCGAAGAACGTACTGGTATAAAGGCCGGCCATGTGCGGCGTCGGCCCCTGCCGTGCCTGCTCGTCGTAAATGCCCTCCGCGGTCAGTGAAGCCTTGGTCATCCCGTATTCGAGCGGCCGGATCGATTGCACGTTCACTGTCGCGGCCAACCCGCTCTCGGGCAGATCGGCCACCGGCGACTTGTACACGTCCACTTGCTGGGCGAAGTCGCCGCTCAGCACCTGGAAGTCAAATGCCCGCGTTCCCGACCCGGACGGCAGCTGCCGCCCGTTGTAGAGAGTATCGGTGAACTTCGGGTCCAGCCCCCGCACGCTGATGAACTGTCCTTCACCCTGATTACGGGTGATCTGCACGCCCGTCACCCGCTGCAGCGATTCCGCCAGGTTCTGCTCGGCAAACTGCCCGATCCCCTCGGACGAGATGCTGTCGGTGATGTTGGGCGCCTTGAACTTGGACTCGATCGCCTTCTCCAGGCTGGCCGCGTAGCCGCTGACCACAACCTCCTGCAGCGTCTGGCTCGTCCCAGGGGTCTGATCGCCCGGCGCGCTCTGTGGGTCCGCGGTGCCGGCTGCTGGTGTCGCGAGCGCTCCAGAGCACCACACCATCGAGGGCAGAATTGCGCTGCATAGCCAGAATTTACTCGGCACGTATCTCATTTTCTCCCCCCACTGCAGACGTCTATGAGCCGGCGACTGTCGGGCCGCCTTACTTGATGCCTATGATGCAATTAGCCTATCATGCCAGTTTATAGGCGTCAACGCGCCCGCCCGTACGCGCCGGGCCCGGACTAGAATCCAGTGGAGAAGCACCCGTATGCGACCGCCTCGACTAACTTCCGCTCTGCTGGCACTGGGCCTGCTCTTGTTTACCGCCGGCGCGCATGCGGACTCGTGGCCGCTTGCCGGCAGCGATTGGTTCATCCATTCGACTGACTCCGCGCAGGACACCGCGCCCGCGCTGGCGGAACCCACGGGCCCGGGCTGGATTCCTGCCACTGTTCCCGGAAACATTCAGGCTGACCTCGAAGCCGCGCGCCGCATCGGTCCGCTATGGTATGGCGCCGGCGATCCCAGGCTGCCGGGCGTTGCCACGAAGTACTGGTGGTACAGAAAGGACTTCGTATTGCCATCGGCATTCAAAGGCAAGCGCCTCACTCTCATCTTCAACGGTGTCGACTTCACCTATGGGGTATGGCTCAACGGCCGGCCAGTTGGGCAGACGGCCGGTCAGTTCCGTCGCTCCGAATTCGATGTCTCCGGCCTGGTCGAGCCCGGCAAGGTCAACCGCCTGGCGGTGAGAATCGAGCCGATCCCCCGTGCTCTCGAGCACTGCTGGTCCGGCGACTTTCCATTGAGCGGGGTCGGCACACCCGACATGCTCGTCAACTGCTATACCCGCGCTCTTTACACGTTGGAAGGTCTCAAGAGTGCCACCAACGTCGCTTATGACTGGGGCGTGAACATCTTCACTCTGGGCATCTGGCGGCCCGTCTGGATAGAAGCGAGCGGTCCGGCCAGGATCAAATGGATGTCGGTGCAGACCGCGCTTACTGACGGCTATCACACCGCATCGATAAGGATGCATCTGGAGATCGACAGCCAGAAGACACTGAGCGCGCGCGCCACGTTTAGAGTCACCGGACCTGGATTCGACCAGAGCCTGACCACCCAGCCGCGGCAGCTGACCGTCAAGCGCAACGATGTCGACGCCACTCTGCTCATGCGCCATCCGGCGCTATGGTGGCCCAACG
Organism: uncultured Pseudomonadota bacterium; assembly: GCA_963812925.1. Lineage (GTDB taxonomy): Bacteria > Pseudomonadota > Gammaproteobacteria > Steroidobacterales > Steroidobacteraceae > 13-2-20CM-66-19. The sequence goes on from CAWEXF010000021.1 coordinate 297,343, forward strand.
GACAAGGGGCGCAGCCGCTGTATGACATCGAAGCCGTTCTCACGGATGCGTCCGGACACGAGCTCGACCGCAAGCGCACGCACTTTGGCGTACGCGAGATCCGCTGGGCGCAGGTACAAGGCGTCCCCGCGAGCTTCCCCAATCCCTATCAGCTCGTGGTGAACGGCCGCAGGATTCGCATGATGGGCTCCGACCTCGTCCCGCCCGATCTGCTGTTCGGTCGCGACGGTCTGTATGCGCCGCGACTGCTCCACCTCGCCAAAGACGCGGGCATGAACACGCTGCGGCTCTGGGGCGGCGGCGTGATATTGCCCCGGGAGTTCTACGATCTGGCCGACAGGCTGGGGATCATGCTCTCCCAGGAGTTTCCCATCGCGAACACGATCCCGCCGAGTGACCCCATATTCATCTCGAGCGTCAAAGTGACCATCACTCAGGTCGTGAAGGAGCTGCGCAACCACCCCTCGATCATCGAATGGTCAGGCGGCAACGAAATGCCGTGGCGCGAATCCAGCGAGAATCCCACCTTGCAAACGATGCAGGCGATCTGCGCCGCCAACGACGACCGCATATTCAGAGCCACTGATCCGATCGAGGGCTCGCGGCACTCACCGTGGTCTTTCATTCCGCAAATCTCGTACCGGGTGTTCAACGGTGTCTGGCAGCTGCCGAAGGATCCCACCGGGCCCTTCACCATGGACGTCATGCGCTACGGCGAGTTCGGCTCGCAGACCCCGACCACCCTGGACGTATTCGAGCGTGAGATTCCGCCCGCGTCGCAGTGGCCGCTGCAGGACGTCAATGATCCAGTGCTGATTCGCAAGAATGTCCTGCAGGCCGCCTTCAGTCCGTTGGACTGGCTGTACAAACCGGTGATCGAGGGCTACTTCGGTCCTCTCGCCGGTCCGGCGGATCTCGTCAAGGCCGGTCAGTACGTGGGTGCGGACTCGCTCCGGTACTTCGTCGATGAGCTGCGGCGCAAAGGCCATAGGATCGGCGACCTGACCACTTGGGACTATAACGAGCCGTGGCCGAATGGCGCCGGCAGCTTTCTCATCGATCACGATGGCGAGCCGCTGATGAATTACTACTTCGTGAAGGAGGCAATGGCACCGGTCAGTCTGACGCTGCGCTACGGCTCTAATCTCTATGACCCCTCCAAGGGGCCGGCAATGGCTCTATGGCTCACCAGCGACGCCCCGCAGCCCGTCGCGGGCGTTCATTGGAGCTGGACGGCGCGTGACCGAAGCGGCTACGTGTTGGGACAAGGCACCGGCATCGCGGCGATCGAACCGGGTGAGGCACGCAAATTGCGCGATCTCGTCATTCCACCGCGGCCGGCGACCGCGCTCGGCCCCATGGTGGTGGAATTACACGCCGAGGACCCCGGTGGTCATGTCCTCACCGACCGAGTGGAGATCTTCGGCTCCGACAATTCCGTGTCCTGGCCCATGTATGGACTGTTGCACGACTCCGGACCCAACCCCGACGACAGGACGATCAAGGCGCCGCGAACGATCAGGGTTCTCTGGGTGCAGGACCCGCCGCAGGGACCTTACGACGATACGGCGTGGCCCTTGCGCCGCTTCGGAATTCAGGTGACCTACGTGCCGGCGGCCGCGGCCAGCTTCGCCAAAGTCGCGCCCACGACGGCAGCCCTCCGCCACGAATACGACGTCATTTGGCTGGGCGCTCCCGACCCCACGAATCCGATTGCGTTGGGCCAGCGCCTGGGGGCGCAGAATCTCGCCCTCATCGCAGCAGCCGTCCACGCGGGACTGGGCATCGGCTTTGAAGGCGGCCCGGAAAGCTTTGCCGCCGCCGGATTCGCGGGCACACCCCTTGAAGGGGCGCTGCCGGTGCAGTCCGTAGCGCCGGATCAGGTTATCAGCCGCGGGGCTGCTGCGATCGTCGTTGCAGACCCCGCCAACCCCCTTGTGAGTGGAAGGCTCGTCGCCACGCTGCCTCGCCTCGCTGGCTATCTGGTCCTCGAGGCCAAGGCGCACTCCCGCACGGTGTTGCAGACCAGCTCGCAGGATCCGCTGCTGCTCAGCGCGCAATTCGGACGCGGACGAGTGCTGGGTTTTGCCTCGAGCATCACGACCAACTGGTATGACTACCGCGGCTGGGGCTGGAATCTGCGCGCCTGGAGCGGCTTTCCAATGCTCGTGGCGCGCATGTTCACCTGGCTGGCGGGAGCCCCGGCCCCCGTCGTGCGCGCAATCGATCTGCCAGACCACAACTTGTCGCTCCCCGTACGGCGCACGGCTGTGCGCCTGCTGCAGGCGGCGAAATTCGCGAGCTCCCCGAGCGGCGAGCGCATGACACTCGTGCTGAAGAACACGGGTGCCATGACCGCACTCTTCTGCAGCCCCCGCTCGAGCCTCGAGTACCGTCCTGATCTGAGTATCGACGACGACTTCGTCTCGATCCCGCCAGGCGGCGTTCGCAGCATGACGATACGGGCGCGCGCGCCGGCGCCTGGCGAGCTCGGGCTACCGCAGGAAGGCTGGCAAGTGTCATGCTGGAATGCCGCTGCGATTCGCATACCTCCGAGCAGCGACGTACTGCTGTCGTTCGGCCGACGCGACAGCATGACCCGCGAGTTCGCCGGACCCGGCGCCGCCGTTGCCCGCACCGAATTCTCCGGATCGCAGCCCGACGCCCACCTCATACCCTGGTCGCTGCCCCTGCCAGCGACAGCGGGCCATGCCACCGCCTCCGGCGATACTCTGGAATTCACCTTCTCGGTCACGGCGCAACAGGCGGCAAGCGCCTCGTGGCTGAACATCAACACCGCCGATCAGTCGCATACGCCATCGGCCAAGGTCGAAATCGACGCGAACGGCCGACAACTCTCCTATGCGCTACAGCGAGGATTGGGAGCGCAACTCAACGATCCGGCGCATCTCGCATTTCCGCAGACCGCGCGCTTCATGCTCCCGGCAGGCATCTGGCGGCCGGGACGCAATACGCTGAGGATAACCGTGCGGACAGGCTGGCTTACCTGGGACTCCCTCGCCCTGCTGGTTGCTCAAGAGACGACGATGCAATAGCTGGTTTCGAAGGGCTCATCCGCTGACAGGCTCACGGTGCAGGGTACCCCCGCCCGCCACAGTGGATTGCCTCGCTGCCGCGAGACCGCTGTCCCAAAGTCGAACGCTGCGCAGACGGGCTCGATCGCAAGCGCCCGGAACCGGGAGCTCCATGGGTAAGCGCTGCGGCCGCAATTCGACAGCCATAACTGACAGGCCGGGAAGACCCTTGCGTCCCATGAAAGAGCCACCGTGTACTCCGCCGCGAGATTCCGCAGTACCGCCTCGCCGGATACCCCGGGCACGAGAACGATCTCCTCCGCGGCATACGGCAGCGGCAGGCTCGTGATGTCTTCACAGCCCCCATCCAAAAGCGGAATGCGATCCAGTGGTACTCCGCGAACATCCGAGCGAAACCGCGCGATTGCGCCGGCCAACGGCACCGGCGGCGTCCAGGCACGCGGCGTACCGCCCAACGCCAGCATGGCCTGTCTGGGCCGATCCGGAAGGTTGAAGGTCGGATGGACTCCGAGCGGAAGCTCGCACGATTTCCTGACCTCGATCGTCAGGCCGACATCCAGCCTCGGCAACATGTCGGAAGCGTATAGAGTGCGCTTCAGCAAGCTCACCGGATGCGGCTCGGGGTAGCTGAGGCTCAGTTCCACCCTGTCGTCGTAGATTGCGGCCAGCTGCCACTCGGCATTCGAGGAGAGTCCATGCGGTAACGGCTCGAGATCGGCCGCAGCCTCGGTAGCGAGCCAGTCGGGCGGCAACTGACGGCCATCACCTTCTATGCCGAAAGGTACACAGGCCCACTCGCCCCGAAGGCGCTTGAGTAGCCCTGGGAGCCTGCGATACTCAGGTCCGGAATCGTCCGCCCACGGCGCAATCGCAAACGGCTGAACGTTCCTGCCACCGAGGCTGAACCATGCGGGTCCGAGCATCGCGCCCAGGCTTTGCACCTGCGCCTTGACGAACTTGCTTTGGATGGTCCAGGTAGTCACGCCTCAGGCGCAACCGTGCGTTGCAGTGGCGCGCGCTAGCGCGTCCAGATCTTCCAGGATGAGGCGAGGTGCTTACGCATGGCCGCCTCGGCCCCATCCGGATCACGCCGGCTGATCGCCTTGTAGATCTGCAGATGACCTTCGTAGGCAAGCACTTCCGTCGAATTATTGCGGGCGATGGCGCGCCAGCGCTCCATCAGCCACTTCACCAGCGCTTCATGGACCGCCTTGAACACCGGATTGCTCCCGGCCAGGAAGAGCACGCGGTGAAACTGCACGTCCGTCTGCATGAACGATTCACGGTTGCCGATTGCCCGCTTGTTGGCATCGAGCGCCGCTTTCAACTGCGCCAGCAGCCCGTCGTCGATTTCTCTGGCCGCGTTGCGCGCCATCCCTGCCTCGAGGAACACCCGGGCGTCGTACAGATTCTTGAAGCTATCCGCATTCGCGATGATCACACCGACGACACTGTCGAGCGTAGTCAGGACATTGTCGACACTTGGCTTGCTGACCGTGGCCCGCCTTCCATTCTCGGTGACGATGAGCCCCTTGCCCTGCAGTGACAGCAGCGCCTCACGCACCGCCGGCCTTCCGATGTTGAATGCCGCCATGATGTCGCGTTCTGACGGCAGCTTATCGCCAGGCTTCAACTCGCCGGAACGAATCATGTCCTCGAGCTTCTGCGTGACCAGTTCGTAGAGCTTGGTGCGCCGAATTGGACCTGGCTGCAGGATTGAATGTTCCGCCACAACTTCCATCATACTGAAAACCCTCAGTTTTCGCCAGCAGGCGCTCCCTGTACGGCGCGAGCACGATACGCCTCAGGCGTGGGCGAGGACCCGAACAGTTCCCGCTCGATCTCCTCGAGCGTCCTGCCTCTGGTCTCTGGAACAAACTTCCAGATGAACGCAAGGCATATTCCACACATGAGCGCGAACACGAAGAAGACGCGGCTATGCAGCGCCGCCAGCATGGCCGGGAAGAACTGCGACACCAGATAGTTTCCGCCCCACAGGAATACGACTGACAGCGACATGGCCGCGCCGCGCACACGCGTGGGAAATATCTCCGAGACCACCACCCAGTAGATCCCTCCCATGCCGATGCTGAACGAGGACACATACGTCAGAATCCAGGTCAGCGACCACGCGGCACTGCTGCCGCTGCCGGTAAACATCACGCCGAGCAGCGTCAAGGACAGACCCATTCCGGCCGCAGCCAGCAGCATTATCGGACGTCTGCCCAACCGGTCGACCAGCAGCATCGATACCAGGGTGAACACCAGCATCACGAGCCCAATGATGACGGATTGCTCCAATGCTCTGCCTGTGCCGATGCCGGCGCTGGCGAAGATCGTCGGCGCGTAATACATGACGATGTTGATGCCGGTGATGGCCTGAAAGAGCGCGAGCACCATTGCCATGACGACAGTGCCCCGCCTTCCGGGCTCAAAGAGCTCCGAGACGGTTCCCTGCTCGTGTGCTATTGCCTCTCGAATCTCCTCCAGCTCCTTGCGCGCCACCGCCTCCCCATGCAGCCGGGCGAGCACACGGCGTGCATCTTCCGTCCGCGCGCGCTTGAGCAGCCACCGCGGACTTTCCGGAATCCTCATGCTCAACGTCAAAAAGACCAGAGCGGGCACAGCCTCCGCCCCCAGCATGATGCGCCAACCTGCCGTCGCCAGCCATTCGTTACTGCCCAACACTCCGATCCAGGCGTTGGCGAGATACGAAATGACCATGCCCACGAGTATTGCGACCTGGTTGAGCGAGACCAGGGCGCCCCGGCTCTGCGGCGGCGACAGCTCCGCGATGTATACCGGCACCAGCAGCGATGCGACACCCACCCCGATTCCACCCAGCATGCGCGCGATGACGAGCTGGGCGACCGAAGGCGAGACATAACACCAGATTCCGGAGAGGAGAAAGAGAACGCCGGAGAGCCAGAGGGCGGCTCGGCGTCCAATCCCATCGGTAAGCTTGCCTGCAATCGCGGCTCCGGCGACCGAGCCGACCAGGGCGCTGCCAACGACCCAACCGAGGGCAAGCGAGCTGAGCGAGAAATGATGCCGCAGCGGCTCGACGGCGCCGGAGATTACCGCGGTGTCGTAGCCGAAGAGCAGCCCTCCCATGGCGGCGACCGAGCTCACGAAGATGACGTACCTGTTGTTCATGCGCCAAATGGAGTTTCAGGAAGCCCCGGCACTTCACATTCCAGCGCGAACAATGCGCCGGCGAGCGGCCCCCGCTGCAGCGCATCCCACTTGAGCTCGACGCAGGCCGAGGTGATGTAAAGGGTCTTCAGCTCCGCGCCACCAAACATGCAGCTGCTCGGACGCTGCACGGGCACGCGCACTTCCCGGTCCACGGACCCCTCCGGAGTGAATCGGATGAGTCGCCATCCATCCCAGATCGCCGACCAGACGCAGCCCTCACAATCGACGGTGAGCCCGTCGGGCACGCCGTCCGCTTTGTCCAATCTGGCGAATTCCCTGCGTCGTCCCAGCGAGCCGCCTCTCGAGTCGAAGTCGTAAGCCCAGATGGTGCGGGTCATGGAGTCCGTGAAGTACATCGTCTTGTCGTCCGGACTCCACCCCAGGCCGTTGGAGCAGATGAACCCGCTGTCCATGCGGTCCACGTGCCCGTCGCGATCCAGGCGATAGAGGCTGCCGCTGTCGCGGATGCACTTGTCATCGATGGTTCCCGCCCAGAACCGCCCGGCCCTGTCGACCTTGCCGTCATTGAAGCGGTTACCGGGAACATCGCTCTCAGGGTTACCGATGTGCGTCGTCGCTCCGGTTTGCAGATTCAGGAAGCCGAATCCGGCCGAGTCGGCGAATACGAGCCGCTCGGCGTCGCGCGTCGGAGCGACACATCCCACCGCGTTGGTCATCGGCCAATGCCCAACCTGGCCGAGCGCAGGATCAAAACAAAAGACGGCGGGGCGTTTGATATCGACCCAGTAGAGCACCCCGCGGCGGGCGTCCCAGCTCGGGCCTTCGCCCAGAATGGCGTTGGCCGGCTGGATGCATTTGGGTCCCCGCATACGTTGATTCATGTTGCGCTGATCCCTCGATCCTGTCAACCTATGATACCAGATGTCGGCATCGAGTGAGATCGGATGATGAAGCGTCGAGATCTGGTCAAACTCGCGGCCGCTCCCCTTGCCGTTGCCGGGCTCCCGGTGAGCCTCGCCGCCGCGGCCGGCTCCGCACCGGTCCGTTCCACCGCAAAACTTGCCACCCGCGAGCTGCAACTGTCCCTCAGCGCGGGCCGCGGTCTCGAGTGCCACCTCATTCATCTGCCCAGCGGACTGGTGCTGGCCACCGGCGCTTATTCCTATTCGTTTGGAAATCCCCTTTTCCGCGAGATACACGGCGATCCTGACACGATCGTTTTGCAGGGCCGCACGGGAGCCGGAATCGGGATCGAGCACCGCTTCAGCATCGCACCGGACTCGAATGCGCTCGAAGAACAGATCACCATCACCAATCTTTCCGCCGGCGTGCTGGACCTGAGCGCGGCGCGCTGCGGGTTCGTCCTGCCGATCGCGATGTCTGGCACGCAATCAGAACGGATGCCGACGGAACAGACGTTCTCAGCCGTTCCCTTCTTACGCGAGCCATCGGGAAACCCGAGCCAGTATGCGGAATACCCGCTCGGTGAGATCCTCGGCCGCCGCTTCACATCAGAGCTCTGGCAAGGATGGACGGGCTTGCCCGTGCCGCTCGAGCCCACCGCAGCCTACGCCGCGGAGGGCTGGATCTGGCGCCAGGGGAGCCACGGCTTTCTGATCACGAAATACAGTCAGGCGGGGATGGAGTGGTCGCTCCTCGATCGCGTGCCGCTCGACGGCAGCTCGGCAGGCCTCAGGTGGGGAGGCTTCGGCAGTTACCGGGGCAATCCCGACCAGGGCATATGGCTATCGCCTCACGCGTCTCATCGGTTCGGAGCGATACGCCTCACGCCCTTCACCGGCGATCGCAACCAGGGGTTTTATGCGTTCCGCGAGGAGATGGCGGACCGCGGCCATCGGCACCCCGCGCACTTCGATCCGCCGCTGCACTGGAATGAGCTCTATGACAACAAGCTGTTTTTTCTACCCGATTCCGACAATCCCGCCGTTCGCAGGAGGTATTACTCGCTTGCCGACATGAAGGCGGCCGCGGCCAAGGCGCAGTGGTTCGGCTGCGAGGCGCTGTACCTCGACCCCGGTTGGGACACGAATTTTGCCTCGAAAATCTGGGACCAGGCGCGGTTGGGGTCGCTCCAGAGCTTCACATCGATGCTGCGCCGAGACCACGGGCTGAAATGCTCGCTGCACACGCCGCTCTCCGGCTGGTGCAACCCTACTTCCTACCCTGCGGATTGCTATCGCCTGGATCGCTTCAACCGCAGAGCCCGGTGGGAGGGACAATTCCCCGCGGCGACGCCGAGTCCGGGCTATCCCCCTATCTGCGGGGCCTCCAATCAGTACGTCGAGGAAACACTGCGCCGACTCGAGGCTCTCGCCGGGGATGGCGTCACCTTCTTCATGTTCGACGGTACTGCGTACCATGCGGAGTGCTGGGACGCGCATCATGGCCATGTCGTCCCCGCTAGAACCCAGGCTCACGTTGCGGCGACCGTGCGTCTAGCGCAACTGGTGCATGAGAAGTTTCCCGATGTCCTGATTGAAATGCACGATCCGGTCGTAGGCGGCTTTCACAGCCACTATACCCCTGTGTACTACGGGCACGGCGCACGCGGATTCGATTCCGTCTGGGCGTTCGAGCTCATGTGGAATCCGATGGACGACCTGCTGAGCGGCCGAGCGATCTCACTGTACTATTACAATCTCGCCTACAGTCTGCCGCTCTACATCCACATCGATCTGCGCACAGACAACGCGAATGCGCTGGTGTTCTGGTGGAATGCCTCCACGTGCCGCCATCTCGGCATTGGCGGAACGCATCCTGATCGCGCCGTTGTCGACATGCAACGCCAGGCCGTGAGGCAATACAGGCGCTTGAAGTCGTATTTCACCCGGGGCAGGTTCTACGGTATCGATGAGCTGACACACGTTCACGTCAATCCGGACGCGACGGATGCGGTGATCAACTGCTTCAACTTGAAGGACCTTCCGGAAACCCGCGTGGTGCGATTTTCACCCCGCGATTACGGCCTCGACCCGACCAGGCCATATCGATTCTCGCAGGGAAAGGTTGGCGGCGGCAGAGATCTCTACACCATCCGGGTCGCAATCGCAGCGCGGGGCCATACCCTGATCGAGGTCACATAGGCGCGAGCGTCAGCAATACTTCAGCCGCGGAATGCGCAGGCGATCGGCCAGCTCCTCGAACTCTCGCCGTAGCGGCTCGCTGAGCGGAATTCCGTGCTCACGCCGTAGCGCCTCGACGCTCCACTCGCGATCGCCGGGGGCCATGACGCTGCTGTCGGCACGTGCCGGCTGACCACGAAGGTCGCTCAAATAGCCGCGCATGCCTCTGTCGTAAACCTCCGGCGACACCAGGCGCCGCGGGTCGATCACGATGAAGAAATGGCCGAGATGCCGCGGGGTAGAGAGATCCGGACCGGCCATCGGCAAAATGCGGCTGCAGTGAGGCATGCCCGTCAGCACTGCGCTCAGCACCTCGGCCATGGCCGCGAGCCCCGCGCCCTTGTAGCCGTACTGGCTACCCCCCAGGGGTAACAGCGCCGCAGAGCGCTCGGGATCCAGCGTGGGCTGACCGTGCGCGTCGACTGCCACATCGGCCGGCATTTCACGCCCTTCATGCCGCAAGTCCTGCACCCTGTTCCATGGGATCATGCTGGTGGCCATATCCAGTAAGAATGGATGCTCACCCGGAACGGGCGCGGCGAAGGCAAGGGGATTGGTTCCGTGGAACGGCTGCAAGCCGTCATGCGGCAGGACGAAGGAATCGGAGTTACACGTGCAAAGCGCAACGAAGCCCTGGGCCGCAGCCCGTAGGGCATAACAGCCTGCGGCGCCAAAGTGTGACGATCGGGTAACGCTCACGCATGCCACGCCGCTACGAAGGGCCAGCCGCATGGCTTCCTCGACGGCGAGGTAGCTGGCGGGATGGCCAAAGCCGTTGTTGGCATCGACAGTACCCGCGGCTGGTCCGATCTCCTGGAAAGAAGGCGTCGCAGCGGCGCTTATGCGCCCGTGCTCGGCAACCCGCACATAGTGGGGCAGCAAGCGAATCCCATGGCTATCGACGCCGCGCAGGGACGTATCCGTGAGGACATCGGCTACAACCACGGCGCTTTGCGCTCCGGTTCCCACGGCCTCCAAGGCGCGCGCGACAAACTCCCGCACGCCGGGCGCAAAACTCGCGTGCGCTTGCTCATTCGTTGTGGCGGGACTGTCAGGCGGGAAGCGATGCATAGGCGCGAGCTCGGTGGCTATTCTGGCCTGATAGGTTGACAGGGTTACCGCGTACATGCAAGATATCGGCATGGTCGCGGTCCTGCTCGGCCTCTCCGCACTCCTCAACTACATGGATCGCGGCACGCTTGCCATTGCAGCGCCCATCCTGAAGGACGAGCTGGGTATCTCCGCGCTGCGGCTGGGCGAGCTGCTGTCGGCGTTTTTCTGGACCTACGCGTGCGCGCAACCGCTCGCCGGCTGGATGGTCGACCGTCTCAACGTCAACTGGATATTGACCGCCGGATTCATCATTTGGTCCGTCGCCACTGCTCTCACGGGCGGTGCTCACGCCTTCGCAATGCTGCTCGCGCTGCGCTTGCTGCTCGGGCTCGGGGAATCCGTCGCGTTCCCCTCTTACTCCAGGATCATCGCCTACACCGTGCCGGAACAGAACCGGGGCTTCGCCAACTCAGCGGTCTCGGCAGGCCAGATGCTGGGTCCCGGCCTGGGGATCCTGTTTGGCGGCATGTTGATGGCGCGGTATGGGTGGCGTCCGGTGTTTGTCATCCTGGGCATCGCGAGCCTCTTCTGGTTGGTGCCATGGCTGCTGTCGATGCCGTCGAGCCATCACGCCCGTCCCGAGCGCGGAGCTGCGGGGCCGGCGATTCACCAATTGCTCCGGCAGCGCTCGCTGTGGGGAAGCTGCGTTGGACTGTTCGCCGTCAATTACGTGAGTTATTTCCTGATCACGTGGCTTCCCTACTTTCTCGTACGCGAGCGGCACTTCACCCTGCGCGGGATGGCGACACTTGCAGGCATCGCCTACATTGCATCAGCCGGCGCCGCGTTGCTCGCTGGCCGTCTTTCGGATAGGTGGGTGAGCGCGGGCGGGAGCCCCTCGCTGGTTCGCAAGACGCTTACCGGAGGAGGCCTGGCGTTGTCCGGAATCTTCCTCGGGCTTGCGGACGTCGGTGGAATATCGGTTTGCGCCGGCGCTCTGATTCTCGGCGTCATTTTCTTCGCGGTTTGCGCTTCAAACGTCTGGGCGATGACCCAGACGATGGCCGGACCGGCGGCCGCCGGTCGCTGGACGGGCCTGCAGAACTTCGTGGGGAATATGGCAGGGGTCGTGGCGCCCGTGGTCACCGGGTGGATACTGAATCGCACCGGAGAGTTCCACTGGGCGTTCGTGGTCACGGTCGGTATGGCGCTGCTCGGCGTGGCATCGTGGGTTCTTTTCGTCGGACGCGTGGAGCCGGTAATTTGGCAGCGAGAGTCGCTGCTCGAATCAAACTAGGAGAAGGTCTCTCCGTACGATCAGAACAAGCCGAACTCGAGATACGCCTTCTGCGGGTCCATGCCGGATAGTATCGCCTGGCGCAACCGGCTCTCTGTGTTCGCTATCTGCTCGACACGCTCGGCCACCTCGGCAACGATGCCCGCGGGGATCACGATCACACCGTCGATGTCCCCCAGAATGAAATCACCGGCCCTGATCGTGACCGCGCCAATTACGATCGGCTCCTGATACGCCGTCGGTGCCCAGCGACCGACGATATCGGCCGGCGTCCGATATCTGCAGAACACCGGGAATCCGCTCTGCAGAATCCGTTCGCTATCCCGCGTACCGCCATCCACCACGTAACCCCGAACACCACGCAACTTGAGAGCTTCGGCCGATAGCTCGCCCATGTGTGCCAATGCGTCGTCATTGGGCTGGCATACGACGACGCAGCCCGCCGGAGCTTTAGCCAGGAATTCCGTCCAGCGCAAAAGCGTTTCATGGGCGCTGAGGCTGCCTCGGGCTCCGGCGAGCGTGAAGATGGGACCTGCGATTTTGTGGCTTCGCGCCAACCCCTGAATCACCGGCGGCAGTGTGCAATTCGATACCCCAAGCTCCCGCAGCACGTCGTAGACGGCTCCGGAATATCCTCGGAGGAGTTTCGCTGAAGTCGTATCCAGGTCTGTCACGGCCAAGCGACTTCACCGCTCATACAGCTCGAACTCATGAATGATCGGCGCAGCGGTCGCCCTGGTGATCTTCACCCTCACATAACGGGCCCTCACGGGCTTGAAGCGGATCTCCTGGTGAAACACCGCCATCGGCCAGTTGTCAAAAGCGTGTTCCTGAGGGGTGCCCGCCCCCCAGCTGTTCACATCGACGACTTGTTGCCACTCTGTAGCCGATTTGATGTCGATTTGGAATCGATGAATGTTCGCCAGCTCCCCTTGGTACCAGCCCTCGAACAGGACCGCCCGGCTGATGCTCCTCACGTCGCCGAGATCGAACTCGAGCCATGGCTGTTCCGTCTTGCCGTCGGATTTCCAATAAGTGCACCTGCTTCCGTCGGAAGCGAATCGGTCTCGCGACGGATCAGCATTCGAGGAGCGCACGGTCACATTGCGATTCACGGGCGTTTCGCCAAAGGGAGCGATATCCTCGGCCGCTCGATCTACTTCCAATACTACGATGGTGGAGGGAGACTCCATGTCGTTCGGGCTGATGCTCACCGCCACCGCAGCGGCGCTCTGTGACACTTGCACATCGCCGCCGTTCAGCATGTACGAGCGCACGATGCCCGCGGGCAAGGCAGGCAACGTTAGGGTTGTCAGCGTCGGATCGAAGATATGCAGGTAGATTCGCCTGTCCCGACACGTGGTTCCGTAGACATTCGTGCGCTGGTATGGGCCACCCCTCGTATCGAACACGCTGGCCCCATAGCGCTCGAGCCACACGCTGGACTCACGGAGCTTGTCCACCAGAGCCGGGTCAAAGCGACCTGATTGCGGCGGGGTTACTCCAAGCAGATAGTTCCCGTCACCGCATGCCGACTTGACCAGATTGTCGATCCAGGTCTCCGGGTCCTGGTACGGTCCCGGCGTCCAATCATAGCTGCGCCCGTTTGCCGGGGTCGTGTATTCCCATGGTATTTTGCGGTTGAATCGAGGCAGATCCACCTCGAGCACCGCATAATCTCCGACGTAATTGACATCCGTCGGGAACCACGTCGGCATGTAAACAGACCCGTTATAGGCGCAGCCGACACGTTGATCCACCAAGGTATCCGCCTGCAGCGAGCGCATGAACTTCAGCAAATCGACGCCCCGCTCGTACGTCCACTCCCGCATCCACCCGCCGTCGAACCACCAGGCAAGGACGGGTCCATACTTCTCCGTCAGCTCTCTCAGCTGTGCCTTCATGTAGCGGATGTACCGCTCGAAGCTCGGCTTCTCGCCCGGCGGCAGCGTGGACCCCGGCGGCCCGAGATACACTCCGTTCGCACGGTTGGCTCCGATACAGTCGGGCTGGTGCAAGTCGGCTATCGAGTAATAGAGGCACAGGGGAAAGCCGGCTTTCCTGCATGCGATCGCGATTTCCCCCAGCACGTCCCTGTGAAATGGCGTGTTCATGACGCCGTATGCAGTCGTCTTGGTGTCCCACATCGCGAACCCGTCATGGTGCTTCGTCACGTACACCGCATAACGAAAACCGCTCTGCTGCAACAGCCGTATCCAGGCTTCGGCATCGAACTCGACGGGGTTGAACCGCTTGTAAAGACTGTCGTATTCACGGTACGGGATCTTGACTTCCCTGCTCCAGCTCAATTCCTGCCCGGCCACCGCGGCCGGATTCCACACCAGAAACGCTCCGTATCTCGCTCCTCTCCAGCGCTTCAGGGCCGCGGACGGTGTCGGCAGCAGTGGGCCCGCGTGGTTAATACCTCGCAGACAACGGAGGTCCGGTAGAATGGGCGCGGGTCTTCCTTCGGCCGGCGGCTGAAGACTTCCTGCCACCGCGCCGGCCGCAGCCAGCTGGAGTACCTTTCTGCGCGTGGCCATATCGATCTAGATCGGCCGCGGAGAGATCCTCAGCGTATACGCATAGTCTCCAGGCAGCTCATCGGGCAATCGGACGTGCAGATTCCCCTGGGTCGCGCTCGAGCTCAGAGTGCCGCCGCTCCCCAACATCTCGACCCGCGTCCCCTCTCGCGCCTGCAGGGATTCCAGGACGATCTCTCGCGATGCCGGCTTCCCAAGAAGGATCGCGTACAGGGCGTTACCCTTCTGCGTGAAACGAACGGGGATCTCACCCGCTCTGCCCTCCGACCGCACCCAGGGGCGCGTCTCGTAGATGCCTTCACCATTGATCCGCAGCCACTTTCCGAGCGCCCGCACCCTGGTAAGTTGCAGCTCCGAAATGCTGCCGTCGGCCCTGGGACCGATATCCAGCAGCAGGTTCCCGTTCTTGCTCACGATATCCACGAACATCGTCACCAGCTTTGCGGGCGAGAGCATATCCGCCGCACCCTCGTTCTGGTTATAGCCGAAGGAAGTGCCCAGCGCGTGGCACGACTCCCACTTCTTGTCGACGATCTTTTTCGGCCAGACTCCCTCGGGCGTCGTGTAATCCGCATGCTCCGGCTGCTTGAAGACCGGCGCAAAGCGATCGTCAATCGCGGCGTCCGGCACGAGGTTGTAATAGTCAGCCAGGAGCTGGGGAAGCCTTCCGGTCTTGGGGTAGGCGATGTCGTTCCAGATATCGTCCGGCTGGTAGCGACGGATCAGCTCCTCGAGCAGCGCATTCGCGTACCGTCCGTATTCTTCACTTTGCGGAACGTCTTCGTACAGCGACTGCCTCGTAGTGATGGGCTTTTGAGTGAAGCTCCAGTCCAATCCTCCGGAGAAGTAGATCCCCATGTGTATGCCTTGCCGTCGCACGGCGGCCGCCAGCTCTCCGATGACATCCCGCTCGGCACCCTGCTGGTCGGCCCTCCGATGAGGATTGCGCACCTGGCTCGGCCACAGCCTGAACCCATCGTGATGTCGCGTCGTCGGCACGATGTAGCGCGCGCCAATGTCCTTGAAGAGCTCCGCCCACTGGTCCGGGTCCCACTTCCTGACTTCCCGGTTGAAGATCGGAATGAAGTCGAGGTAGTCGAAGTTCGCGCCGTAGGTTTTTACGTGATGCTGCCATGTGGGTGAGCCCTTGATCCTCAGGCTGTTCATGTACCACTCGGCGTAGGGATCGTTTATGAACCACTGGTGCAGGTCCGGAGAAAACTGGCCCCAGTCGATCTCGCCTCTCTTCGTGAGCTTGAGCGTAGGAGCCCAGGCCGGCACGGAATAGAGCCCATAGTGAATGAAGATCCCCAGCTTGGCATCGTCGTACCACTTCGGCAGGATATGCCGCTTGAGGCTCACCCAATCCGGGGAATACGGCCGAGTCGGCACGCCAACCGCGGCGCCCTGCAGAGCGGCCCGGGACAATGCCGGCAGACTCAACGATGCTCCCAAGGAGGTCACGAAATTTCTGCGGTTCATGGAAGTTTTTCCCCCGGTTGCGCGCTATCGGTCAGCGGCTGCTACAGATTGCTCGCTATGACGATGTGACTTCCCGTGCCACCGTTGCTGTATTCGCCAGTCACATTGTTCTGCAGGTCGTTGCCCACGATCATGAAGTCGTCCGATGCCCCGCTGGAAATGACCACTCCATAGGACTGGGTGGCGCTGAAGCCGTCGGCGGCACCGATCTCGTTGTTGAGGATTTGAAAGCGCCCAACGCCGGCGTCGACGAGAACCCCGGGAAAGGAGCCCGAGCTCGTGCGCGAGTTCGCGGTGATCGTGGAATCCTTGATCGTCACGTCGGTCGCGCCGCTTCTCAGCCAGATACCGGCGCTGACGTTGTTGTAAATCCGCGAATCAGTGATGCTGAGTCCCTGAACGCTCTTGACCAGGAC
Source organism: uncultured Pseudomonadota bacterium (assembly GCA_963812925.1). Classification (GTDB taxonomy): domain Bacteria; phylum Pseudomonadota; class Gammaproteobacteria; order Steroidobacterales; family Steroidobacteraceae; genus 13-2-20CM-66-19. The sequence goes on from CAWEXF010000021.1 coordinate 313,492, forward strand.
GCCGTAGTTCCCGGTCGCCGCCCAACTGTTGGTGAGGCGCATCGACGACGCGGCCTCGAAATCCCAGCCCTCGCCGTTCAGCGTATCAGCCAGACAGTTGGTGAAGAAGCCGAACTTCGGCACGATCCCCCCAGCCTGGGTGTTCTCGAACAGGTATCCGGTTTCCCCGGAGGTCACGTTGACATTGACCGCATAGATGCCGCCGACCCCGCTGTCGAACACCACTCCCGTGGTAGTCGTGTCCGCGCTCTGTCCGTTGACCTCGAGGTTCGAGAGGTAAACATCACCGGTTCCCATGAAATACATTCCCTGGGACGCCGCGACGTTGAACTGGCTGTCTTCGACGAACACCTGGTTGCCGCCGTCCGCCCAGATCCCCGTCGTGAACAGGTGCGCGGTGCCAGGGTCGCCGAAGATGATGTGATAGAACGTGGTCCGCCAGCAGTCGTCGCAATAGATTGTGATCCCGGTGGGATTGGCGGCGTTGTACTCCAGCTGTAGGTTGCGCAGCGACACCTGGTTGACCGGGTTGCCGCCGTTTGCGATCGTGAACAGGTTGTCGGCCGCGGTGAACTGGACGATCTTCGTGCTGCCGCTGTTGGTTCCGTGAAGCAGCATATTGCCCGAGGAGATCGTCAAAGCCGATGTGATCTTGTAAGTTCCCGGCGGAAAGTAGATCCCCTGACCGCTGGTGGTGGCGGTGGTGATGCACGACTGGACGGACGTGGTATCGTCAGTGCTGCCGTCGCCGGCGGCGCCGCAATCGGACTTGGCGTTGAGATCCTGGGTGGGCGGAGTCGCTGCAGCAAGCGACGGAGCGAGAATCAACAGGAGCGCGGCTGCGGCGGCCGCGACAAGACCAGGCGAGGCGGTGTTTTTCATTCCAGCGTTGCGGATACACATTGGATGTCTCCTCTGGATCGTCAGGTTGATCAGGTTGACCAGCCGCCGTCGATGACGTGGCATTGACCGGTGGTGAATGCGGACTCGTCGGAGGCCAGGTACAGCGCCAGTGATGCAATCTCGTCCGCCTTCCCCAGGCGGCCCATGGGCTGTCTGGCCTTGAACGCGGCCAGGGCGCCTTCGTAGTCCCCGCTGGCACGCAGTCTCACGTGCAGCGACGGAGTATCGACGGTACCGGGGCAGATCGCATTGCAACGAACGCCCTGCTGCACGAAATCCGCGGCGATCGACTTCGTGAGTCCGATGACCGCCGCCTTGGTGGTTCCGTAGACGAACCGGTTCGGGGCGCTCTTCTGCGCACCGACGACCGAGGACACGTTGATGATCGAGCCCTGCCGTCGCTCGAGCATGTCCGGCAGGTAGGCGCGGATCAGCCGGTACATCGAGGTCACGTTGAGCTCGAAGGAGCGGCTCCAATCCTCCTCGGTGCAGTCGAGAACCGTGCCGTTGGCCACGTAGCCGGCACAGTTGAACAGCACGTCCACGGGCCCCGTTCTCCTGCATGCCTCGCGAATTGCCTCGGCACTGCACACATCGAGCGCCAACGGCAGGCAGCCCTCGAGACCCGCAAGCGCCGCCTCGTTGACGTCGCTCGCCCAGACCAACGCCCCCTCTTTGGCGTAGAGCTGCGCCGTCTCGCGTCCGATGCCCTGGCCCGCCGCCGTGACGAGCGCAGTCTTGCCAAGAAGCCGACCCGAGGGCCTGCTCTGTGCCTGGACCACGGTCATCGCGCCGGCATACCGCACAAAGTGCCGAGCGTGTCGGCCGATTTGTACGTCAGGATGAATTCACGGTGTCCCAGGGCCTCGGATTTCGTGGCCGCCCCGGCCGCGACTTCGAGCGTGAGACGGAAGATCTCCTCGCCCACCTCATCGAGGGTCGCGGTTCCTTCGAGCACTCTGCCCGCATTCACGTCCATGTCCTCCGCCATCCTCTTATAGGTGACCGGATTGCCCGTTATCTTGACGACCGGCGAGATCGCCGAGCCGACCACCGAGCCGCGGCCGGTGGTGAAGAGCGTAATGTGAGCGCCACAGGACATCAGTTCCGCGATCTCGGCGTTATCGGAGATGTTCGGGAAGCCAAACTTGGGTGGCGTCTCCGGCACGATGTCGAGAAGATAGAGTCCAGGAGCGTCGGGAAGCTGGGTCGGGCGGATGACTCCGTTGATGGGGCGGCTTCCGGACTTCACATAGGCGCCGGCGGACTTCTCCTCCTGCGTCGAGAGTCCGCCCTCGGCATTTCCGGGCGAGAAACTGCCGAATCCCATCGCGCGGTAATAGCTGTCGGCATTGCCGATGGAGGTGATGATTGCCGCGGCAACTTCGGGCGAGGCGGCCCGTATGCTCATGGGCGACTCGCAACCGATCATCTCTCCCGTCTCTTCGAATATGCACACTGCGCCGGCGTCCACGAGACGATCGAAGGCGCGTCCGACGGCGGGATTGGCCGCGATCCCACTCGTGCCGTCTGAGCCGCCGCACACCGTGCCGATCGTCAGGTCGGAGATATGCACCGGCGCCCGGCGCTCCTGCTGCTCCATGACGGCGCGAACCCTTGCGATAGCCGCCAGCGCGGCGTCTATGCTCCCTCGCGTGCCGCCGGCCTCCTGGATCACCACGGTTTCCACCGGACGACCGCTCGCCGTGACCGCGGCAGCCAGTCCCTCCCTGTCGAACCCCTCGCATCCCAGGGAAACGAGGACGGCTCCGCCGACGTTGGGGTGAGTAGTCAATGACTTCAGCATCCCGAGCGAATACTCGTTGGGATAGCAGCCCGGGAAGCCAAGCAGGTGCACGCGGTCGTCCTGCGCCCGCTCCACTGCCTGGCGCGCGACGTGGTGCGCGCACTCGACCAGGTAGACGACCGGCAGCACGTTGCGAATGCCCTTACGGCCGTCGGCACGGAGATATCCGTTCGCGATGATCATCTTCGCTCCCTCGAGTCACGAGTGTGGCTCGGGATGTAGTCGCTCTTCATGTTATGGAGATGAACCCAGTCTCCGGGTTGAATCTCCAGGGTGCTCGACCCTATTGCCATTCCATACTTCACGACGCGCTCACCTCGACGAATGAGACGCCGGGCGATCTTGTGCCCGAGCGCCACATCGGCGCGCGCCACCACCACCTCGCCCTCTATGACGAGACTCTCTCCTGCACGTACATCACGCCGGCACACGACGACATTGTCCTCGGAGTTCAGCACCAATACGGCTGCAACCGTTTCGCGACCCTGCGGTCCGTTACCCATGTTCTTCTCACTCTCACCTACTGCTGCGCCCAGCCCCCCTGGGCCATGATGCCGCCGTCCACCGTGACGCATTCACCGGTCATGAAGGATGCGCCGGGGCCGGCGAGAAACGCCACGACCCGGGCGAGCTCCTCGGGGTTGCCGAATCGCTTCATCGGGTAGGCATCGGCAAGCTTCTTCATGTAGTTCTTGTCCGGGATGCCCTTGGCGACCTCCCGCAGCAGCGGCGTGTCGAACGTACCCGGTGCGATCGACAGCACGCGGATGTTGTCCTGCGCATACTCGAGAGCGAGCTGGCGAGTCAGGGAGAGCACTCCGCCTTTCGACGCCGCGTACGCCGCCGCGGACTTCTGCGACTGCAAGCCCTGAACGCTCGCCGTATTGATGATGACGCCTCCGTGCCGGGCCTTCATCAGGGGCACGCACCGCTTGACCATCCAGAAATATGACTTGAGGTTGACGGTCAGAATGGCGTCCCAGATCTCATCATCGAGCTCATGTGCCGGAACGTAGCTTTTCGCCGGCTGTATACCGACGTTGTTACACAGAACGTCGACACCGCCGAGGGCGCGGGCCGACTCGACCAGTCGATCGCACGTCTGCACGAGGCGCATATCGCCCTCGACGAAATAAACCTGCCCGGCCAGCCCGAGCGGCCAACCCGAGCAGCTCCTGCCCTGCGCTCGGATCGATGTCGCCGCAGACCACTTGTGCGCCAAGGCGGGCGAACTCCAGACACATCGCCCGCCCGAGTCCGGCTGCGCCGCCGGTCACTATCACGATCTTGCCGCCGAATTCGCCGCTCATCTCCCGCTCCTCCTCGTTCGCATGCTCAGCTCCAAAGCGTAGCAATTTCCTCGAGAGTCATGCCCTTGGTCTCAGGCAACGCCATCGCCACCACGGCAAGCTGGATCGCCAGGAACACGGCACATGCGAAGAACATCGTCGAGATCCCGAACCTGTTGCGCACGATCGGAAAGAGCTGATTGATCACGATGTCGGTGAGCCACAAGGCCACCGTGGCCACTCCCATCGCGCGCGCCCGGAGGTTGGTCGGAAATATCTCCGAGACCACCACCCATTTGATGGGACCGATCGAAAACGCAAAGAAGGCCACGAAGGCGCAGAGCAGCGCCACGATCGTGGACCCGTCCTCGTGCCCGGAGGCAAAGCCGATCCCGGTCAGTACGAGCGCCAGACACGCGCCGGTCACCCCGACCAGCAGCAGTCGCCGGCGGCCGACTCTGTCGATCAACGGGATGGCGAGCAGCGTGAAAGCGGCCAGGACGAACCCGATCACGGCATGCCCATTGAGCGAGGCGCTCATGGATGCGCCGGTACGCTCGAGTATCGTAGGCCCGTAGTACATCACCACGGTGATGCCGCTCAGCTCGGAGAAGACCGCGAGGAACACGCCTATGTAGAGGGCGCGGCGCACCCCTGTTGCGCGCCACTCGTGCCGGGTCGCCCGCTCCGCGGCGATGGCACGCTGAATCTCGCCGAGCTCCTGCTGCGCCGCCGCGTCATCGCTCCTCAGGGCGAGGAGGACCTCGCGTGCACGCTCAGGCCGCGAGCGCAGCACCAGCCAGCGAGGACTTTCCGGGACCATGAACGCCGCGAGAAAGAACAGTGCGGCCGGAACGAACTGCAGGAGAAACATTCCACGCCACGCCTGACCCACAAAGAGCTCGTGCACGAGCCCCGCGGCGCCCTCGTGTGCCAGTGCCGCGGCGTGGTGTTGCAGAGCCGCGTTGAGCACCATCGCGGCCACGATTCCGACCGTGATCGTCACCTGAAAGAGCGACACCAGCCGGCCCCGGTACTGCGGCGGCGCCACCTCGGAGATATACAGCGGCGACACGATGGAGGCGATGCCGACACCAACTCCGCCCAGGAACCGCGCGGTGATCAGCCACGCGGCATCGGCTGCCCCCGCGCACGCGAGAGCCGCAAACGCCAGCAGCGCGCCGGAGAGGATCGTGACTCCTCTTCGGCCGATGCCGTCGGAAAGACGGCTGGCGAGCAGAACGCCCGCGACGCACCCGACGAGTCCGCTGCTGACATACCATCCTTCCATGAGCGCGGAGAATCCGAACTGCGCCTTGACCAGCGGGATGGTGGCCGCGATCACCACCGTCTCGTAGCCGAAGAGGAACCCGCCCATTGCGGATACCACGCTGACCAGCGTCACGAAAGCGAGGCCGCCTCGCCGGGCTCGCGCCGATGAGAAGGGCAATTCGCTGCTCATCGCTCGTATAGCTGGAACTCGTGAATGATGGGCGTGGAGCTGGTACGGGTGATCTTGAGCCTGACTCGCCGTGCCGTCACGGGGTCGAAGCGGATTTCCTGATGAAATACGTCCATCGGCCAGTTATCGAACGCCGCTTCCTGCGGGGTGCCGTCCCCCCAGGCGGTCACAGCGGCAATCTGCTTCCATTTGCCGCCGGACTCGACGTCGATCTCGAACCCATGGATGTTCGCCAGCTCCCCCGGATACCAGCCTTCGAGCAGGATCGCCCGGCTGATGCTGCGTTCAGCGCCGAGGTCGAACTCGAGCCAGGGCGGCTGCGACTTGCCATCGGCCTTCCAATAGGTGCACAGGTTTCCGTCCGCCACCAGCTTGTCCCGCGAGGGATCCGCATTCGATGACCGGACGGCGACATTGCGGTTCACCGGGATCTCGCTGATCGGCGCGACCTCTTCCGCCGAACCGTCCACCTCCATGACGATGATGGTCGAAGGCGTCTCCATGTCATTCGGGCTGATATCCACGCTCAGCCCGTCGTCTCGCTGCGATACCGTTACGTGGCCCCCGTTCAGCATGTGGGACTTGACGATCTTCAGCGGCAAGGGCGGCAAAGTGAGCTTGGTCAGAGTTCTGTCGAAAACGTGCAGGTAGATGCGACTGCCGCGGCAGGTAGCGCCGTAGACGTTGGTCCGCATGTAGGGACCGCCCCGCGTGTCGATCACGCTCGCGCCATAACGCTGCAGCCACACGCTCGACTCCCGCAGCTTGTCGACCAGCTCCGGATCGAAGCGGCCCGACGTCGCCGCTTCGAGGCCGAGGAGATAGTTCCCGTCCCCGCAGGCGGACTTGACCAGATTGTCGATCCACGTCTGCGGATCGCCGTACGGTCCCGGTGTCCAGGCGTAGCTGCGGCCGTTGGCGGGCGTGGTGAACTCCCACGGGATCTTGCGATTGAATCGCGGCAGATCCACCTCGAGCACCGCGTAATCGCCGACGTGTTTGACGTCGGTCGGGAACCACGTGGGCATGTAAACGCGCCCGTTATAGGCGCAACCGATGCGCTGGTCCGCCAGCGTGTCCGGCTGCAGCGAGCGCAAATATTTGAGCAGGTCTACGCCACGCTCGTACGTCCAGTCCGGCATCCAACCGCCGTCGAACCACCAGGCGAGGATCGGGCCATAATTCTCGGTGAGCTCCTTGAGCTGGGCCTTCATGTAACGCACGTAGCGATCGAAATCCGGCTTCTCGCCCGCCGGCAGCTCGTATCCCGGCGGCCCGAGATACTCGCCATTGGCGTGGCGCGAGCCGATGCAGTCGGGCTGGTAGAAGTCGGCGATGGAATAATAGAGACAGAGCTCGAGATCGAGCTTCTTGCAGGCCGCCGCCAGCTCTCCCAGCACATCCCGCTGAAACGGCGTCTGCATGATGTTGTGCGGCGTGGTCTTGGTGTTCCACATCGCGAAGCCTTCGTGGTGCTTGCTCACGAACACCACGTAGCGGAAGCCGCTCTCCTTCAGCATTCGCACCCAGGCTTCGGCGTCGAATTCGACGGGATTGAAGCGCTTATACAGATTGTCGTAGATCTGGGGCGGCGTCTGCACCTGCCGGCTCCAGCTGATCTCCCTGCCCAACACGGTACACGGCCCCCAATGGAGGAAGGCGCCGTATCTCGCTCCCATCCAGCGCTTCAGCGCCTCAGGAGGCGTCGGCAGCAGCGGACCGATGCGTTGCAGACCTCGCGAGCAGCCGGGATCGAGGGGAGCCGAGCCCTGCTGGGCGTAGGCTCGCGGCAACACTCCCCCCGCCACCGCGCCGGCGGCGACCGCCTGAAGCATCTCTCTACGCGTCACCATGTGTCGTTCCCCAAGTCCGCTTCGGGTGCGCCATTCGTGCCTCAGAAAGTGGCGTGCAGTCCCACGTTGAAGCGCCGGCCGCTGAGCTCATAGAGCCGGTTGATGCCAAAGCGGTCGACCTGTGTCAATGCCGCCCCGGTCACATTGATGACCGAAGCGCTGACGGTCAGCCACTTGGTCACGTTGTAGCCGCCGGATACGTCGAGCTGGCCATAGCCCTGCACGAAGATGCCGTCATTGAAGAAGCTGAGCGGATCGGACACCCACCGGCTGCGGTAGTTGTAGTTCGCGTGCACGCCGAACTTGCCGGTGTCGTAGTACAGCCCGGCGTTGTACGTGTTTGCCGATACGCCCGTGACCGGGAGCGCCGGCTGGCCCTGGTTGAGGATCACGGGCTGCGTCCAGATGTGGGTGTAGTTCAGCTCCGCACCCAGCGCATCGAGGAAGCTCGGCAGGAAATCGAACGGCTGCTGCCACGCAAGCTCCACCCCCTTGAGAGTGGTTTTCTGCGCATTCTGCGGCTGCGCCACCGAGAAGGTGATCGGCAGCACCGTTCCCGAGGCATAGTTCGTACTGGTCAGGTTTGCGCCGAGGGTCACATTCCCCTGCTGCGTGAAATAGTTCGTCAGCACGAGGTTCTTCACGTCCTTGAGGAAGAAATCGCCGGCCAGCAGGCTCCTCGGCCCGTAGTACCACTCGAGGTCGACGTCGAACTGATTGGCGAGATAGGGCTTGAGGTCCGGGTTGCCCTCGGTCAGCGTACCGAGCCACGGAATGCCGGCGGGCGGCGGCCCGCTCGAGGCGTTCGGGCTGCTGGATTCCCCCAGCAGATTCATATCGGGCCGCTGCATGACCTGCGCTGCCGCAAAGCGGGTCAGCAGGTCGTTGGTCCATTTCCAGGTGAGGTTGAGGTCGGGCAGCACATTATTGTACGAGTTCGACTGGGCGAATACCCCCTGCGAGCTGTAGGAAATGTCGTTGGTGCCCCCCGCGAAGCCATAGACCATGATCGCGGTCGGCGAAGGCACGAATCCCGAGGACAGCTCTTCCGTGTGGACCAGACGCACCCCAAGGTTGCCGCTCAGCTGCCCGCTTGCGTTTGCAAAGTCGAGCTGCGCATACGCGGCAGAGTCTTTTTCCTCGACCAGCGTGGTTTGCGTCAGGTTATCGACCGGCGGATTCGCGGCAACGAAGGCAGAGAGCGGGTAGTTGGCGTAGAACTTGTTCAGGTTCACCGTCAGCCAGTTCTTCGGGAACTGCGCGGGACCGCTGTACGAGGAGAACCACTCCGGATTGTTGTCCATCATCAGATACGGGCTCATGTCCGAGGCGAACCCGGCGGCCGTATTGGCGATGCCGTTCGGCCGGTTGCCGAGCGAGCGGTCCTGGTAGTTCAGTCCGACCTGGAGGGTATCGAGCCAGCCAAAGCTCAGCGGCCGCATGGCGTCGAGCTTGCCGTTCCAGATCCTGTCGGTCGTCGGCGCCTGGTATTCCCCCTGCTCGCCGAAGAAGTAGTAGTTGCTGATATTGGTCGGATTGTAGCCGACGAACGAATAGCCGACCGGTCCGCCCGGGTCCTCGTTCGTGTTGTACGCGAAAGTCGCGCCAGGGGCGCTGGTCGCCCACGACACGTACATGTTCGTGGTCGTCTCGCGGGCCTGGCCGAACGAGCCCTCGGCGTTGATCTTCCAGCCGCCGACGTTCAGCGTCGCCGCGAGCGCGTTCGAGGTCATCTGCTGGTTGTAGAGGAAGCGATTGGCCTGCAGCCACGCGAACACGTTGGTGCCTGTCCACGCCGTCTCGACGCCCAGCGAATTGACCGTTTCGCTCAAGGTCGTCTCCGGCCCGAGGGCGTACGCGCTCGGATAGAAGTTGTTTCCTTCGTACCAGTTGTAGGCCTGGGTAAACTCTGAGTCGAGCGTATCGAAGCGCAGCTCCAGCGCATCGCTGACCTTGAACTGCAGCATGCTCATCGCGCTCAGGCGCCGGTCGAGACCGACCTCGTCCGACGAGTGGACACTGAACAGGCGGTACTGGGTACCGGGACCGGCATAAGTCGAGTCGGCCGGCGCGCCATCGGTGCTGGTGCTCTGATCGTCGACGTTGCGCTCGTTGAGGTCGACGGCCACGATCCAACCGAGGCGGTGATTGAAGAAGGTATCGGTGTAGAGTCCCTGCAGGTGCGGCGTCACGCCATCCCGCGCCTGCTGGTCGTACAATCCTTCGGCGGTCAGCACCAGCCGCTCCTTGCCGTAATCGAGCGGCCGAAGCGACTGAATGTTGACAGTGGCCGCAAGGCCGCTCTCCGGAAGATCGGCGGTCGGCGATTTGTACACATCGACCCGATCCGCGAAGTTGCCGCTGAGGACCTGGAAGTCGAACGCGCGGGTGCCGGATCCCGACGGCAACTGCCGGCCGTTGTAGAGCGTATCGGTGAATTTCGGGTCGAGGCCGCGCACGCTGATGAACTGGCCCTCACCCTGGTCACGCGTGATCTGAACGCCCGTTACCCGCTGCAGCGACTCCGCCAGGTTCTGCTCGGGAAACTGCCCGATACCCTCGGACGAGATCGTGTCCGTGATGTTCTCGGCCTGGAACTTGTCCTTGATGGCCTTCTCGAGGCTGGCGGCATAGCCGGTGACCACGACCTCCTGCAATTGAGTCTCCGTCTCCTTCTTGTGGTGCACGGTTTGTGTGGAGTCCTGAGTCGTCGCCGTGGAGCTCGTGGAGTCCTGCGGCGCCGCGAATGCCTGCGCGGGCAGCAATCCAACGGCACACGATGCGATCGGGACCAGCAGTGATCCTGCCAGCTTGAATTTCACCAGTACGTTCTTCATTGCCCCCTACCTGCATGATTAGCCCGGTGTTCATATACGATACGCTGTACCGTATATGAACGCAAGCATCAGCAGACCGGCTTGATGAATTGCCGCATCGCGGCGGCGGTGAATGTGGTTCCCGCCCCGGGCGCGGCCGGCGGCAGGAACTCGCCATCGCGAACGGTCGCAGGATCCTCGAAACAGTGCCGCGTCCACGGAATGAATTCGAGCAGCCTGCACGCCTCGTGCGCGAGCGCCGTATGTTGGTGCACCTGCATCATGTCACCGACGTGCGCTACCACGGGAGCTCCGCACTCCAACGCTCTGTCGGCCACGCTCAGCCACTCACTGATGCCGGCGACGCGCACCGCATCCACCTGCACGAACTTCATGGCGCCCGCGTGGAGGAAGGCGTCGAAGTGATGGCGTGAATACAACTGCTCGCCCAATGCCAGCGGCGTTCGCATGATCTTCGCCAGCTCGATGTGCGCGACCAGGTCATCGAAATAGAGCGGTTCTTCACACCAGAAGAGGTCAAAGGCATCGAGGTCGGGCGCCAGTCGCACCGCAATATCCAAGGTCCATTTGCCGTTCACGTCGATCATCAGCCGCGGCTTGGGACCGATTGCCTTGCGAACCGCCTCGATGCGCGCGAGGTCGTCGCTGGGATTGGCGCTTCCCACCTTGATCTTTACGCCCTTGAAGCCCCGCTCGAGCGAGCGCAGGCAGCCGGACACCAGCTCATCCTGCGGAATGCTCAGCCAGCCCGCATCTGTGTTGTAGGCTTCGAGACGCGACGGCGCCTGGCCCTCGTCCTGGCGGAGTAGCTTCCAGAGCGGCAGATTCAGGCTCTTCGCCAGGAGATCCCAGAGCGCGATATCCACCGCCGCCAGCGCCAGGTGGCTCACGCCGGCGCGTCCTATCCAGCGCAGCGGCGGGGTATCGTGGAGCTTGCGCCAGATCCGCTCGATGCACGCCCGGCTCTCCACGGTCTCGCCTACCAACAGAGGACCATACACCGAGGCGATGTAGGCCGTGATCTGTTGGTCTCCCGCGAGGTGGGCGTGAGTACCGGTGAGGCCGTATCCCTTGATCCCCGTATCAACGTGCAGAATGACGCCGGGGAAACCCCAATGATCGATGCTATTGGTGCTGTCGGCGATGGCTGTCCTGCAGCGGCACATGAACGATGAAGGGCTCGATCCGCGTGATTTTCATGGTCCGACTCACCTAGTGTTCATATACGAAACACTGTATCATATGCGACGCCGAGTCCAGGTTATGGAGATTGCATGAAGGTCATAGACACTCACGCACACTTCTGGGATGTGAAGGCGCTGCGGTATCCCTGGATCGAGCAAGGGTCGATCTACGACCGGACCTACTCGCTGCAGGACTACCAACGCGCGGCGGCGGATATTCCGGTCGGCCGGATGATATTCGTCGAATGCGATGCCCACCCGAGCTGCTGTCTGCGCGAAGCCCAGTGGGTGCAGCAGCTCGCCACGGTCGATCCGCGGATTCAGGGCATCGTCGCGCGGGTGCCCCTCACCGGGAACCCCGGCGTCCTCGCCGACCTCGACGCCGTGGCAACACTCCCGCTCCTCAAGGGCATTCGCGACAACATCCAGAACAATCCGCCGGGATTCGCGACCCAAAGTGCGTTCGTCCAGGGGGTAAAGGAAATCGCCCGCCGCGGCCTGCATTTCGAGCTCTGCCTGAAGCATGAGCAGCTCGGTGAAACGCTGCAGCTCGTGCGCCAATGCCCCGAGGCGCGATTCGTTCTCGACCATTGCGCCAAGCCCGACATCCGTCACGGTAACAGGGAGCCCTGGGCGGCGCAGATGCGCGCCATGGCTGCGCTGCCCAACGTCGTTTGCAAGATATCCGGGCTGGTCACCGAAGCGGACTGGGGAAAATGGCGGCCTGACGAGGTCCTGTGGTACGCCCGGCACGCGGCGGAAGCCTTCGGTCCCACGCGCATCATGTTCGGCAGTGATTGGCCGGTCAACGAAGCCGCGGGCGGCTACGCCAGGTGGTATCGGCTGGCCGAGGCGCTGGCCGCCTCCTGGAGCGCAGCCGATCAGGAGAGCTTCTTCTACCGCAACGCGGAGCGGGTATATCGACTCTCCGGCGCGCCGTAGCGAATGGCGCGCGCGCTCTGCTAACATTGGCGGCTCAAGGACTGCTGACAGTAGCAATGCGCAACAATCAAAGTAAGAAAAAAGCCGCCGTCCGCTATGAGGCGCCCGCCCTCGAGAAGGGTCTGGATATACTCGAGCTCCTCGCTCGAGCAACGAGTGCGATGAACCTGTCGCGTATCTCGGAGGCCGTCGGACGCTCACGCAGTGAAATGTACCGCGTGCTGCACGTGCTGGAACGGCGGCACTTCGTGGAGCGACTGCCCGACGACGATCGCTACGTCCTGACCAATAGGCTCTTTCTCCTCGGAATGGAGCGCCCCCCTGTCAAGGGCCTCATCGAGATCGCCCTGCCGATGATGCACAAGATGTCGGAGGACGTCGAACAGGCGTGCCATCTGGTGGTGCCATCGGATCAGTACATGGTCGTCATCGCTCGAGTGGAGTCACCGTTCAATCTCGGGTTGGTGGTGAGAATCGGCCACCGCCGCCCGCTGCTGGAAGCAACATCGGGTCTCGTGCTCGTCGCTTTCCAGCCGGAGACGGTGCGCGAGCGCTGGCTGCAGAAATACGGCGCCGCGGCGCGCCGCCCGAACCGTGCCTCCCTGGCGGATACCCTGACGACCATCCATGAGCAAGGCTACGCAGCGATTCCGAGCACGGTCGTGCCGGGCGTCACCGATATTTCGGCGCCGGTACTGCTCGGCTCCGCCGCGGTAGCCGCCCTGGCCGTACCCTACATGGATCTGGCGGGAGTCAGAATGTCACGGGACGAAGTCATCGCGACGGTACGCACGACGGCCAAAGAGATCTCCGGCAAGCTCGGCTGACCCCGTCGTCCCCACTCGAGAGGCGCCGTCCGCCGCGACGGCTCTCAAATCACTAAAGAAACATTGTACCACTGGTGAATGCTCGCGATTCGAACTAGAATCCGCTCAGGCACGCGCTTGGAGGTGGTGGAATGTCCGGAAGAATCACTCGCAAAGACTTCCTGAGGATTGCCAGCCTCGCGGCGCTCGCGCCCGGCGTTACGCCCCTCGGCGCGACGGACCGGCTGACTCCGCGCGGGCGCGGCCCGCGCATGCCCGCCGGTAACCAACTGACGCCGGGCCCGTTGATCCGGGCACTGGACCCGGTCAAACGGCTCTACCCCGCCGAAGCGCTCGAGCGCACTGGCGCGATCCGCCTGGGGCCCGCCGAATTCGGCGTCATGCTGCCCTTCTTCGGCGATGGCGAGACGACGTGGAGCGTGACGGCTCCGGCGGCGGGCGCCTACCGTCTCGCGGCCTGTTATGCCTCCACGAAGCCAGGGACGCAGATCGAGGTCATCTGCGGCTCGAGCTCCATCCGACATTCAGCCATCCTCACCGAGGGATTCTTCCTGCCCTATGCCGGCGGCCCGGCGGCGAATCCGGGCTCGCCCGACAAAGACTCCTTCTGGACCGAGCGCCAGTTCTATTGCTTCGAGCGGGTTCCACTGCAGGGCGAGCTCCATCTCAGTTGTGGCGTGAACATCATCAGGCTGCGTGTAACGGGCCCGAAAGGCGGCGAGATCTTCCGGCTGCGGTCGCTGGAACTGACGCCCGTCACTCACACCGAAGCCTTGGCAGTGGCACGCCATGTGGCCCGGCGCCGCAGGGCGAACACTGACTGGTTCGCCAAGGCGGGGTACGGAGTGTGGTTTCATTTCCTCGACCTGACGACACCACGGCGGGGGCCGAAGAAGCCCTACGCACAGGCCGTGAATGATCTCGATGTCGAAGCGCTCGCCAGCCTCGTGGAGGACACCGGCGCGGGGTACGCGATACTGACGACGAATCACGGCCATCCGACCTGCCCCGCTCCGATCCGGTCCTGGGAGGAGTTGCATCCCGGCTGGACGACGCAACGCGACCTCATCGCGGACTTCTCCGGCGCCCTGCATCGCCGTGGGATGAGGCTGCTTCTGTACATGAACTGCCCGGGCCTCGGCGACCTCCAGCAAACGTCTCCCGACGCCATCGACCACCCGAAATACAGCGAAGAGCGGTACGCCGAAATCATGGTGAAGGTATTCACGGAATTCGGGCTGCGTTACGGAGACCGGGTGGCGGGCTACTGGCTGGACTCGTGGTTTCAGACCACCGAGACCTACCCCAACCTGCCGTTCGAGGCGTTGGACCGCGCAGTCAAAGCCGGATATCCGGACCGGATGGTCGCCTACAACTATTGGGCCTTCCCGATCGAGACCGAGTGGCAGGATTATTGGACCGGCGAGCTCACGGATCTGCCGCTGAAGCGGTTCGGATCGCGCTACATCCGCCGCGGCGCCGGCCAGGGGCTGCAGGCGCACAGCGCGATCCGGCTGGACGATCCCTGGTTCCACATCACGCCGAACACTGACATCCAGCCGCCTCGCTACACCGCCGCGCAGCTGACGGAGTACATCAGGACGTGCATGCAGGACCAGGCTCCGGTTTCGTTCGGCGTCGGCATCTATCAGGACGGGACCATCAGTGATGCCTCCCGCCAGGTTCTGCGGGAGGTACGGCATGCCATCCGGGGGACGTAGGTGTAGCCCCCCGAGCCCCCTCCCGGCCCGCGCAAGTGCTTGTCGCCAAAGGCTTTCCGGGCTGGATCGCGTGGATCCCGCACGCGCGGGACAGCGTCTTGCTATAAGCAGCCGCGTGCCCCATGCACTGGCGAGGTCATCGATGTATCTCCATCTGTCAATCGGACCACTCGTGGCGCTGATCGCGGGAATTCTGATCCTCGTGGCGCCGCGACTGCTGAACTATATCGTCGCGATCTATCTGATCATCATCGGAATCGTGGGCTTGTTTGGCACGGGCAACCTGCACTTGCACTAGTCAGCCGGCCCTCATGGCGCGTCCGGCATGGTGGGCGCGTCCGGTGACCCCTCGCCTGCGCCGGCAAGCTTCATTGCCCGGCCTCGAGGCAGCTTCTTTGCGGCTGTGATCGCGTCCTCGACCTTGGACAGCGCCTCATCGCAGTAATCCAGGTCTGCCAGGAATCCGAGTTTGAACTGCAGGACGGAGGAATTGAAGCTGGCGAACATCGCCCAGAGCCCGCGTTCATACAACTCGCGCATCATGTCAGGTCCGCCGGACGGGCTGTCGAACTCGAGCCCCATTGCGAGCCCGAGTCCATGCAGGCGCTTCAGGTATCCTGCACGCTCGGCAATCTCCTCCAAGCCCCGACGCAGATAGACCGCAAGATGACGCGCATGGATGAGATTAGCCTCGTCCGAGCAGATTTCCAGGACGCGCTCGGCAACCCGGCACGCGACGTCGGCGCCACCGAAGGTCGACACATGACCCCAGCCGTTCTCTTGCAGCCACGCGCCAGCCGCGCCTGACAGAACCGCCGCGGCAATCGGGTAGAGGCCGCCGGACAGTCCTTTGCCCACCACCACGATATCCGGCCGCACCTGCAGCTGCTCGAGCGCCCACAGCGTCCCGGTGCGGCCGAGTCCCGTTTGTACTTCATCTAGAATCAACACAGTGCCGTGGCGGTCGCACAGCTCGCGAGTTGTGCGGAAGAAATCGGCTTGCAGAGCGATGAACCCGTAGGTGGCCGGGACGGATTCCAGCAACACGGCGGCAATGTCGTCTCCGGACAGCGCCAGCTCCATGGCGGCGATGTCGTCGAACGGTACACGCAGGAAATCGGTCGACTCGGAGTAGAAGTATTTCGCGTTCGCGACGTCGCCCGCCGCCCCCGAGAGGCCGCTTCTGCCGTGATACCCGATGTCGAGCGTCACAATCTTGCGGCGCTTCGTGGCCCAGCGCGCCGACTTGATGGCGACATCCGTCGCCTCGCTGCCCGAGGCGGTGAAGACCACATAGCGCAGTCCTGCCAGTGACCTCACCAACGCCTCGGCGAGGTCGGCCCGCGAGCAGCTCACGAAATGATGATTGCCGATCCCGATGTCCTGCAGACTGCGCGCGAGAACGCCCAGCAGCTCCGGATTCCTGTGGCCCAGGTTGAAGGTACCGCCGTTGAGATGGAAATCCTGGAATTCCCTGCCGTCAGCATCGCGAAAGCGATAACCCGCGGCTGACGCGAGCACCGGCATCACTCCCAGCTGCTCGTAAGCCCGCACCCGTCCTGGGATGAGGTACTGGCGCGCCTTCTCGATGCACTCCCGCTTCGTCGACTTTGACATGAGCTATTCCAGGGCGGAGGAGTTCTCCGGCAACAGTGCGCCACCGTCCAGCACGAGCGTCTGTCCCGTGACGAATCCGGCCTCCTCGGAGGCCAGGTACTGCATCGCGTAGGCTATCTCCTCCGGGCTGCCCAGCCGTCGCAGCGGAATCTGTGCCGCCATGGCGGCGACCTGACTCTCATCGCCCAGCGCGTCCATCGCTTCCGTTCTGATGAGCCCGGGCTCGATTCCATTCACCGTGATGTGAAACTTCGCCAGCTCCATCGCCGCGGCGCGCACGAAGCCGTTGAGTCCCGACTTCGACGCGGCGTAATGCGAAAGCCCGGGAAGCGCCACCCGCGGACCCGTCACCGAGGAGGTCACCAGGATTCTCGGATGCGGCGCTTGCTTGAGCCACGGAAGAGCAGCTTGCGTGAGCCAGAATGCCGCTTTGAGATTCACGTTCAGCGTCTGATCGAGCGTATCCTCGGTCATGTCCGCAAGGGTGCAGATGGGGTATACCCCGGCATTGTGTACCAGAATATCCAGGCGCCCGAATTTCCGCGTTGCCGCTTCCACCGCGCCCCTGCAGGCATCCGGTGCGCCGAGGTCACAGACGTGCAAGGCCGCGGTCCCGCCCTCTCCTTTGATCGCCGCCGCGACCGATTCCCCGGCCTCCTTGCCTCGCGTCGCAATCAGAACCTTGCAGCCCCCTCGTGCGAACACCGTCGCAATCGCCCTACCGATTCCACGGCCGGCGCCGGTGACTACGGCGACCCGGTCGACGAGTGAGAATGGCATGTCGTACCTCTCCGGTGACTTCGAACGAGAAAATATACGAGGGACAGCGCCAGTCCGGCGATGCACCAGCTGAGCGCCGCGGGCCGCAATTGACAGCAGGATGCGACGACGGCGAGCACGAACAGAAACCCCACGGCCGCCAGCACGGGACCGCCAACCGCGCGGTAAGGCCGCGATCTGCTCGGGGCGCTGTGGCGCAGCCTGATGAACGCGCCCAGCACCAGAAGATACGACACACAGATCAGAAAAATGAAGACAACCATGACCGCGTCCGGTCGAAACGCGGCGGCAAACACACCGCAGGCCGCGGTGACCACGAGAGCGCTCCACGGTGCGTGCCTGCTGTTGGTCACAGCCAGGACACCGGGCAGATCCCCCGCCCGTGAGAGATGATAGATCTGTCGCGACGCCGCATACGCGAGTGAGAAGAATGTTGCCAGCAGCGCCACCAGCGCCCCGATACTCACGACGTGCGTCATGATCGAGGCGCCAGGAGCTCCGGCATGCGCCATTACCGCGGTGAAGAGAGGATCGTCGGAAACGCTCAGCTTGCCGATGTCGGCGGTTGCGGTCGCGAACAGCAGTGTCGCAAGGCCGACCGCCGCTGCGACGAATACCGCAAATCCCAAGGCTTTCGGCATCGTCCGACCCGGGTCTTGAGTCTCCGCGGCCGCCTGAGCGGCCTGCTCGACGCCCAGGAACAGGAAAAGAGCAAACGGCACGCAGGCCAGAATCGACGCCGGCGTGGCATGGGCGGAGGCGGCCTCCGCCCGCACCAGATTGGCGGAACTGAAGTGAAATGCCGCAAACAGGAAGAAGGCGATCAGTACCGCCACCACGATCGCCCCGGTGAGAACGGTCAGGCCGGCAACCTCGCGGGCGCCCCGCAGCTGCAGGCCGATGATCAGAGCGAACATTGCCAGCTTGACCGGCCAACCACCCAGACCGGTGAGAGCCTCGAAGTACGCACTCGAAAACGACGCTGCGAGCCCCGTTCCTATTGCGAGCGCAACAGCGAGCGAGAGGCCGCAGATCCAGCCCGCGGGCGGTCCGAACCCCTCACGGACGTAGTGATCGAATCCGGCGCCCTCCGGAAACGCTGCCGCCAGCTCGGCCAAACATTGCGCCAGCGAGAAAAACATCAGCGCCATCGCGACGGCGTCGACCAGCATGCTGCTCCAGCCGCTTACCGCCAGGCCGTAATTCCAGCCGGAGAAGTTTCCGGAAATGGCGATCGCAATCCCGAGCGCGGACACCCGTCGCCAATCCAAGGCTGAGCGCTCCAGAGCGGTGGCAGTCGTCGCGGATTCACTGTTCATTACATCATTACCGCACGGCAAGATCCGGTCGCGACTCTAGCATGGCATGCCGGCGCTCCGTGCCTCAATGGAACCTGTAGCTGATGTCGAGGCCGACCGTGCGCGGGCGGTTCACCGTGTAGCGCGTGACCGCTGCCATCTGCAGGTCGATCTGCGGTTGCGGATCGAGCAGCACCTCCTTGTCGGTCAGGTTGTCGACGAACAGGGCCGCCGTCCAGCGATCGCCATTCAACCCCAGACGCAGGTTGCCGAGGTTGTACGCGGGCAGGTGCACCAGCAGGCTGTTGTAGTTCCAGAGCGTGATGGTCTCACCGTAGGGCGCATTGAGCCTGGAGCCGACATAGTCCCACTCCAGCGAGCCGAACACCGACAGGTGGTCATTGACTTCATGCTGGTAATGAAGAATCGCGGATGCCGTTGACTTGGGTGTATCGGGAATCGGCACGCCACTGGGGTAACCGGTTATGACGCTGCTCTGGAGGAACTTGGCGGCCGTGTAGCCGTAGTTCAGGACCAGGTCCCAATCCTCGTTCAGCAGCGCGCGCAGCTCGGCCTCGGCGCCCTTGATGTGCGCATCGCCGCCGTTGGCCGTCAAACCGACGCCGCCGATGTCGGTGGCTATCTGCGGATTGCTCCAGTTCTCGTAATAGCCACTCACGTCGAGCTGCATTCGGTTGTCGAAGAAGCTCGATTTCTCACCGAGCTCGTAGCTCCACACCCAGTCGTTGCTGAAGGTTGTTGGCGCCTGCAACAGCCCCGGATAGCTGCAGGCCGTATTGTTGAGAAGCTTCGCCTGCAGTCCGCACTCATCCCCTATCAGCACCGGGTTCGTGCTCGTGGCGGGCGAAGCGACCGGGAAGGCGACGTTCACGCCGCCCAGGCGGAATCCCTTGGACGCCGTGGCATACACCATGTCCTCGTCGTTGATGGTGTACTGCAGATCGAGCTTCGGGACCGATCCATTTGCCCGGTTCGAGGCGGCCGAGTTGAACGGCACGTAATCGCCCTCGTAGCTGTTCGGTGTGATGACGCCCCACTCGGTCTGAAATTCGCTCAGGCTGTAGTGGTAGTGGCGCACGCTTGCGGCCACCTTCCAGTGCTGCGAGAACCGGTAGGACAGCTCGCCGAACTCTGCGTTCTGGACGAGAGTCTGCGGCATGTTGATAACGGCGAAGACCGGGCCGCCGAGTATGGGGGTGGCCTGCGGAACCATCGACTGCAGGTTGGTATCGGAATACAGATCCTGGTAGAACCAGCCTCCGATCCACTGCAACGGCCCCGCGGCGCTCGAGGTCAATCGCAGCTCCTCGCTGGTCTGGTGGGTGGAGTCGGCTTCGGTCGCGCCCGGGCCATTGGGTGCGGGCCCTGTCGGTCCTATGCCCCCCGGCGCGTCATACACCGGGATGCCGATCGCGGCGGCATTCTCTTCCGTGGCGTCCTGAGAGATCAGTGAGCCGCGATTCCAGTAGCCCGTGGCGGAAGTGACCGTGAATGCGGGCAGCTCGTAATCCACGGTGACACTGCTCAAGTCGAAGCGGTCGCGCTGCGGCTCGGGGGTGTCGTAGATTTCCCAGTGCGCGTTGCTGGCCGGCACGGTCGGATCGGTGGGCGTGCCATTCACGTCGACAGCGTTGGGAGCCGCCTGCTCGGTGAGCTGGTACATCACCATCGGCGTGATCGAGAGATTGTCCGTGGGCTTCCACAGAAGAGACATCCGCACCGACTCCACCTGAGTCGTATTCGCTCCGTTGATCTGGGCTTGCAGCGGCGCGGTGTAGAAATTGGCAGGCCGCGAGTCGTCCGGGAAAGCGCCGGCGTCGACCGGCACCGCGCCATCCGCGATGACTCGTCGCTCGATCCAGCCGCTGTCGTTCTCGAATGAGCCCACGAGGCGCAGCGCCACGGTGCTGCCGAGCGGCAGATTGACCATGCCGTTTTCCCGGTGGTTGATGCTGCCGCCATCGGCGGTATCCCCGACCACCTCTTCCCCCGAGGCATCGAACGTATTCAGCTCCGGAGCGTTCGGCACCAGGCGAACCGTTCCGCCCATGGAACTGGCGCCGTAAAGCGTGCCCTGCGGACCGCGCAGCACCTCGACCCGGCCGAGGTCGTAAAGGCTCGGGTCGACGACCACCTTGCCGATCTGGTCATAGAAAGGTGCCGACAGCGGGACATCGCCCAGGTAGAAGCCCACCATCGATGCGTCGCCGCCCGAGGAGTTGAGGCCGCGCATCTCGAACTCGGTCTCACCCGGTCCCGAGGTGCGCATCGAGATGCCCGGTACCGATTCGGCCAGCGAGTTGAAATCCACGAGGCCGCGGCTCGCGATTTCGGAGCCGGTGACGGCTGTTATGCTCGCGGGCGTAGTCTGTAGTGTGGTGGGTCGTTTGGTCGCGGTCACGACGATCTCGGCGAGCTGAGGGACGCTCGTTTGGTCGACGGCGGCATACACCGAGCCGGCGCCCGCGGCCCCGAGCGCCGCCGCCACGGCCAACGCCACCAGGTGATTTTTGCGCATCATGATCATGACATTCCGAGAGGGTCTAGCTTTTGGGCAGAAATTCGGCCGCGGCTCGCGTGCCGAGCCGCAGATAGCTCGCCGCAGCCGCTACGGTGGCCGGAACCACCACGGGTGAATGCTCGAGGACGAGAGCGGAGCCGAGGTTCCGGCCGAACCAACTGAGTACCTGCAGCCGCCTCATCATGATGAGGTGACGCACCATCGCGATGTGCACGTCGGACAATGGCACCAGGCGCCGATAGCCGCGCAGCCACGCCTGTACCAAGGCCTCGGCCTCCGGCAAGTGCTCGATCAGGCTGATGGATGTGGAAAGGTCGTAGAGCAGCCAGCCGGTGCCGCAATCGTCGAAGTCTATGACGTGGATGCGCGGCCCATCGACCAGCAGATTTGCCAGCCGCAGATCGCCGTGTATGAGCCCGAACCGGTCAGGCGTCTGGCCATACTCGGCGAGCCGCTTCGCGATCTCCGCGGCAGCCTGCCGTAGCACCGCGACCGCGCCAGCGTCCAGTCCGGGTGCGCGCTCCCAGGATCCCCATACGGCTCGCGGGCCGATCAATGTTACATAATCGAACAGCGGCCGCTGGAACGACTGCGGTCGGCGCCACGATTGGCCGTGGAGATGAATTGCCGCGCTTATGGCGCCGAGGCGCTCGAACCAAAGCGCGAGACCCTCGGGCGGCGGCTCCGCGCCGGACAGGTGCTCGAAGACAACGCAGCTCGCCGACGTGCCGTCAGGCAGAGTCACCGTTGAGATACGCCGGCCGTCGCGCGTGGCCAGAGCGCGCGGAGTGCTTATGCCGGCTTCCGTCCGCAAGGCCTCCATCCAGTCGAGCTCGGATTGGATCTCGGCGTCAGCCCGCTGCCCGACCCGATACAGTCGCAATACCACCGGCCGGCCGCCTGCGGCGGGATCTACCCGAAAGGTGGTGTTTTCGCTTTTGTTGATGAGCTCGAAGCCGCTGTCCGGCAGGTCGTAGGCGTTGAGAAGGCTCTCGAGCGGCGCACGAAGCTCCTCGGGCAAAGTGGATTCTCGACCGCTCAATGTAAAGTGCCTCGGCGCATCGTGCGGCACCCAGATTGGCGGACCGGGAATCCGGACGGTTGACCGCCGGAGACAAAGTCTTGACTGCTGCGAGGTCGGGGAGAGCTAGGTCGAGCCGCCGCGGCGCAGATACTCGCGCGGCGATACCCCGGTCCACTGGCGGAAAGCGCGGCTGAAGGCGCTGACCTGCGAATAGCCCAGATCGGCCGCGACATTGGTGACCGGTTCGCCGCGGGAGAGTTGTCGCCTCGCCAGATCGATCCTGGTCGACGTGAGCAGGTCCTGGAATGTGAGCCCACGCTGCTTCAAGCGCCGTTTCAAGGTCCAGGGCGAAATGCCGCAGCGCCTCGAGATTACGCCGACGTCGCAGCCGCCCGCCTCCAGCGCAAGACCCATCTCATGTCGTATTCTCTCGACGATGTCGCTGTAGGCGCGCGTATCGGCGAGTTGCTTTCCCAGCTGCGACTCGAGCAGGCACAGGAGATCGTGATCCCGGCGCGGCATGACGCAATCGAGCTCAGCCTGCCGAAAGATGATCCTATTGGATGTCTGCGCAAAGAGCGGCCGGGTTCCCAGCAGCTCCTCGTGACGCGTGCGCCCTGCCGGCTGCGCGTGCATGAAATGCAGGCCCATCGGCAACCACCTCGCGCCCAGACAATGACGAAACACGTTGAGCAGCATCGCGATGGAAAGCTCGGCGTCCTGCTGTCGCGCCCGGATCGAGCCGTCCAGGATTGCGTATTCAATCATGGCCCGACCATCGGTCAGCGTCCGAACGGCCAGGTGGGTTGCCTGTTGATGGGCGGGAAGGTAGTCGGCGAATTTGCGCAGCGCCATACCAAGCGTCGGCGCGCTGATGGCCAGATAGCCGAGCACGCCGAGCTGCTGCGGATGGAAGGCCGAGCCGAACTCCAGCCCGAAGCTGGAATGCATGGTCTTGTGCGCGGCGATCTCGAAGACCTGGCAATACTGCGACAGTGAGATTCGCCGCGTGGGATCCTGCAGCTCGCGTGCCTCGAGGCCCGCCGCGCTGAAAACGTCGCTGGGATCGACCCCGGCTGCCGCTATTCGCTCGCTTACGCCGTGAGCTGCCGCCGCCATTACCAACGGCCGCTGCAGCTCACCGGAAGAGACATTCATGAGGGATTGTTTGTGGTGGTGTGCGCGTACATGACCCCGTTTGAGCCTACCATGCTGGCCAAAGGAGTAGCAAGGAAGTCCCCGCCTGCTGCAATCTCAGCCGTTACTGCCTGTTCGGGTAAATATTGTGCTCGAACATGTAAAGATCCCGATTTTAGTTTCGCTAGGCTGTCGGCTGGATTCCCACGGGACGCCACGACCATGCCAGCCAAGTACGAGATGACGATCGGAGGCCGCCAGACTCCGGCCGCCGACTACCGTGAGACGCGAAATCCGGCGGACGGCTCCGTCGTCGGACTCTGCCCGATCGCCACCGCCGATCATCTCGAGCAAGCCGTTCAGGCCGCTGCGCGCGCGTTCGAGCGCTGGCGCTACAGCACTCATGCGCAGAGAAAAGCGGCCTGCGAGGCAGTCGCGAAGGTACTGGGGGAACATTCCCACGAGCTTGCCGCCCTCGTGACTCAGGAGCAGGGCAAGCCGCTGAAGGGCCTGGGGTCGGAATTCGAGCTGGCCGGAGCCGCCGGCTGGTCGGCATACACCGCCTCAATGGATGTTCCCGATCGGACCCTCGAGGCCACTGCAAGCAAACGGGTGACGTTGACGCACCTGCCCCTTGGCGTCGTGGCCTCGATCACCCCGTGGAACTGGCCGCTCCTGATCGCCGTCTGGCACATCCTGCCTGCCATTCGAACCGGCAACACGGTAGTCATCAAACCGTCGCCCTACACGCCGCTCAGTACGCTGCGCATGGTGGAGCTGATTGCCAAGGTGCTGCCGCCGGGAGTTCTCAACGTGCTGTCCGGCGACGATCATATCGGTGATCTTCTGACGCAGCACCCCACGATCGCGAAAGTAGTCTTCACCGGCTCGACCGCGACCGGCCGCCGGGTCATGAAGAATGCAGCGGACACACTGAAGCGTCTGACGCTCGAGCTCGGCGGCAACGATCCCGGAATCGTCCTGCCAGGCACGGATCCGTCCAGCATCGCCGAGTCGTTGTTTTGGGGCGCTTTCATCAACTCGGGACAGACCTGCGCCGCGCTCAAGCGTCTCTATGTTCACGACGACATGTATGAGGCGACTTGCGATGCCCTGGCGAGCCATGCGAAGTCCGTGACCGTCGGCAACGGAATGGACTCGGCGACGCAACTCGGCCCGCTGACGACCGAGCGCCAGCTGCAGCGCGTCTCTGAGCTGGTCGATGACGCCAGACGAAACGGCGCGCGGATCATCTCCGGCGGCACGGCTACCGGCGGACCGGGGTATTTCTTCCCGGTCACATTGGTCGGCAACGCCGCGAACGGGCAGCGCCTGGTCGACGAAGAGCAGTTCGGCCCGGCGCTGCCGATCATCCGGTACACTAGAGTCGAGGATGCCATCCGCTGGGCCAATGAGACGGATTACGGTCTGGCGGCATCGGTCTGGGGAACGGACCGGAATCAGCTCGCGCAAGTCGCGGAGCAGCTCGAGGCTGGCACGGTGTACGTCAACAAACATGCCGAGGTGGCGCCCAACATCCCCTTTGGAGGAATCAAGAGCTCGGGCCTCGGCGTCGAGTTTGGAATAGAGGGCCTGCAAGCGTATACGACCATGAAGGTCGTCAATGCCGCCACTTGAATGAACGCCGACGATCCCGATAGCGATGGCATCGAATTCGCAACCCCGGACCGCTTGCGGGCGTTGCAACTCTCCAGGCTTCGTTGGTCGCTGCGGCACGCGTACGCCAACGTCGCCCACTACCGCCAGGCATTCGAGCAGGCTGGAGTAACGCCCGAAGACCTGACATCGCTGGCGGACCTTGCCAGATTCCCCTGCCTGCTCAAGGCCCATTTCCGCGAGCACTATCCGCTCGGCCTGCTCGCGGTGCCCCGCTCCAGTGTCGTCCGCATTCATGCCTCCTCGGGTACGACGGGCAAGGCAACCGTAGTCGGATACACGGCGCGGGACCTCGATAACTGGGCCGGACTGGTGGCCAGATCCCTGCGGGCAGCGGGCGTTCACGCCGGCGATGGCGTGCATGTTGCATACGGGTACGGTCTTTTTACCGGAGGGCTCGGCGCGCATGCCGGCGCGGAGCGCCTCGGTTGCACGGTCATCCCTGCCTCCGGAGGCCAAACTCAACGACAGGTACAGCTCATCAGGGACCTGCAGCCCCGCGTCATCATGGTCACCCCGTCTTACATGCTCGTCCTCGCCGAGGAATTCGAACGGCAAGGAATCGATCCGCGCACGACATCCCTCGAAATCGGCATTTTTGGGGCGGAGCCGTGGAGCGAGTCGATGCGACAGGCACTCGAGCAGCGATTCAGGATCACTGCGCTCGACATCTACGGGTTGTCCGAGCTCATGGGGCCGGGCGTGGCGCAGGAGTGCGCCGCGACGAAGGATGGCCTCTGTCTGTGGGAGGACCATTTCTACCCCGAGATCATCGACCCTGACACGGCAGAGGTCCTTCCCGACGGTGAACTGGGCGAGCTGGTCCTGACCTCACTCACCAAGGAGGCGATTCCGATCATTCGGTATCGAACCCGGGACCTCACCCGGCTGCTGCCACCGACTGCCCGGTCGATGCGGCGATTGGCTCGAATACTCGCCCGCTCCGACGACATGCTCATCGTTCGTGGCGTCAACGTCTTCCCGAGCCAGATCGAGGACCAGATCCTCGTGTGCGCACACCTCGGGCCACACTACATGATTGAAATCAGCCGGCCCGCCCACCTGGATGAAGTCACGGTGGCCGTCGAGATGAGACCGGGGGCGGACGAGCGGGAATGCCGGCAGGAGGCATCCGCCCTGATGCGGCGGATCAAGGATTTCCTCGGTGTCTCGGTCCAAGTGGACGTCAGGCATCCCGGGGCCATCACGCGCTCCGCGGGCAAGGCCACTCGTGTGATCGACACGAGACCCGCTACGGCAACGTGAAGTTGACGCCCGGCGCGGTGAGATAAACGACCACCACGAACACCAGCGCGATAGCGATCATCACGGGACTCGTGCGGATGGCTTCCGGCCGCGGCGTCGCAACGCGCAGCCTGCGCGCCACGGGCGTAATGAAAACGAGAATGGCTTGACCCATCAGCGAGGCCGGTATCACCGCAACGAGCATGAAATGGGTGCTATTGGGAATGCGCAGCCCGGTCAGGCAGAAGACCAGGGTTGCAGACACATAGGGAACCAGGGAAAGCCGCCATAGATTCTCTGAAAACTCCGCGAAACTCGGGGCGAAGAAGCGTACCGTGACCACGCCCAACAGCGCCCCGATGAGCACTTCGAGCGTCCGCAGAAGCGCGTGGAAGGGCAGGAATGCTATGACCGCTGCATAGTCACCGACGCTGAAGATGCCTGAGAAGACCATGTACATGAGGCCCAGGAAGAAGTTCAGGGCGGCGAGCAGCCACAAAAAGTAGCGCAGCGTGAGATTCGCATTTCTGCGGGTCGCGGCGCGGAATATCGGATATATCACGAAGCCCATGATCGCATTTGCAAGGGGGCCCGCGAACGCGACGAATCGGCCGCTCAGCGTGATTCGCTGCGTGCTGAGGGGCTGCGCGCTCATGGGCAGGTCAGGCGAGAACATCGAGGTCGAGGTGAGGATGAAGTGGCGCGCTCCCACCAGATACCCGGCGGTACCGTGACCGAAAATTTCGTGCCACATGACGGTGATGTAGTACGCCAGGAAACCAGCCGCCGCGAGCGTCCATATGCTGTGTGGCTGACTGGGACCCGCCGTACTCCCGGCAGCGGTTGCGTTCATACCGACGGATTTTGTCGTGTTCATTTGATTTCCTCGCTCCGGCGCTCAGAACCTGAGAGACGCAGTGACCCCGATTGTTCTTGGTCTGTACGTGAAGCTCGTAATGATGGGCGAGCTCGAGGTATCGCGGCCTTGGGCGAGAATCGGCTCGTTGTTGGTCACATTGTCCGCAAACACCGATAGGTTCCATTGGCCGAGAAGAGCGCCCAGACGCAGATTGAGCATCCGGGTCTCTCCGGTGGGCACGATCTGCGGCTCGTATCCGTAGACTCTCGGGTCCTGATTCGGGCCCTCACCGATGAACTGGAAGTCGAATCGGGCGTAGAAATTCCGCCCGAACGGCGCGAAATCGTACTCACTCGAGAGTGTGCCGCTCCACTTGGGCACACCGATGGCATCACCCCTCTCGGCAATGATCGTTCCGGAACCGCCTGCCGTAGTCTTGGTGTACGCCGCGTCCGTGTAGCCTCCACTCAGCCCGACAGTGAGTCCGGGCAACGGCCGGATCTGGGTCTGCAGATCGAATCCCTTGCTGACGGCGGCGCCCAGATTGCCGACAAACTCGCTGGCGCAGGCAGGCAGCAGGATGTTCTGCTGAATGTCCTGCCAGTCGATCCAAAAGAGGCTGGAGGCGATCTGCAGACGTCCATCGGCCAGGTTGCTCTTGTCACCGACCTCGTAAGACCACGTCTGATCCGAGCCGTAGGAAGGCGGAATCTCCTTCAGGCCGAGCTCCGCCAGATTCGCGCCGCATTCGGAGCTGACGATGATGTTCGAGCCTCCGGGGCGAAATCCCTTGCTGGCGGAGGCGTAGAGGAGCACGTTCTGGTTCATCTGATACTCGACGCCCGCCTTCGGTGTGACCGGATGCTCGTCCTGATTGCCGCCGGATGCGTTGGTTCCCCCAGCTATCGGTCCTTCGGTCAGGGTGGTGTTCGTGTACTTCATCTCGGCCACCCGCAGGCCGGCGGTAAGCTTCAGTCCGCCCCACACGTCGTAGTCAGCCTGACCGTACGCAGCGGTCTGCGTGTCGAGGGTATCTTCGGCGCCGATGAAATAGGACTTGCCGCCGATGAGAGGCACGCCGAAAAGGTCCTGTGCGTTGCATCCCCCCGGCGGACAGCCTGGCGCACCATTGGTAAGGCTCATCACTTCCTGATTCAGATATTGATCGACGTAGTTCTCGTAGACGAACTGCTTGGCGTGCGAAAAGAACACTCCGGCCGTCCAGCTCAGACGGCCGTTGCCATTGGAGCGCAGCCGCAGTTCCTCGGTGAAGACATTCTGCGTGTCTTCCATGTAGGTCGGCGAATTCTCGCCAGGTATGGTCGGGTCAGGGGAAAGGCCGAGCTCCGAGCGGATGAAGTTGGTGCCATCCTTGATGCCGGTCGAATCCCGGTTGAAGAACGAAGTATTGTTGATGAGCGAGGCAAAACCCAGATCGTACTGGGCGGCCAGCGCGGGCAGCACGAATACGTCCTTCCAGGGTTGACGCAGCGTGCGCCCGTTCACGAAGTCTTCATTCGCGGGGTCGGACAGGGAATCGTAATACAGCGACGTGTCGTGGTACTGGAGATTCTGATAAAAGACCGATGGGTCCAGCCTGAGCTTGTTCGTCGGAGTCCAGGTCATCGCCAGCCGCAGGCTGGCCGAATCCTGCGAATTGGCATTACGCTGCAGCGTCTGCAAAGTGGTGGGGTCGACTCGATCGATCCAGCCGCCGTCGTCGCGGAACCAGCCGCTGGCGCGGAAGCCGAGCTGATTGCCGATGATCGGGCCTCCATCGGCGATGCCGAGCTCGTAGCTCGGGGCGCCGGAATCCGTGTCAGCCAGCTCGGCCCTCGCATAGCCCGAATAGTCGGTGAGACTGGGCGCCGTGGTGATGAATCGCACGACGCCGCCTTCAGCTCCGGCGCCGAACAGAGTGCCTTGCGGCCCGCGCAGCACCTCGACGCGGCTCAGATCGAATACTTCGGGGTAGGCATTTTCCGAGCTGGTGCCGATCTCCCGTGTTTGGATCGGGGTATCGTCGATATATACGCCCGTCGTCCCTGCTCCAACCGAGGATTGGATGCCGCGGATGGCTATCTGCGTGATCTGACCGCTGGCGCCATCGCCCCCGCCCTCGTGTGTAAAGGTCAACCCGGGCGTCAGAAGCGCAATATCGTCCACGCGCCTCACCCCTTGCGCGTCCATCTGTTCCCTGGTGAACGCCGATACGCTGACGGGAACGCGGCCGAGCTGCTCTTCGCGGCGATTCGCCGTTACGACGACCTCCTGCAGTGCGGGCTCCGTGGACGTCGCAGCGGGTGTGGTGGCGGTTTGTGCCGCCGCGGGATCGCCGCACAGGAGAATCAACGGCAGGCAGCCGAGCAACCTGTCGCGGACAATGGCTGAAACTCTCATCCGAAGTATTCCTATTTTTGTGCGTGCATGGGGAATCTCGAACGGACGATGAGAGTGTCGCCGATTCGATCACGCGGCAGTTGACATGTCAGAGCATTCTTTTGACGCGTGTAGTCAGACGTTTGGCTGCGACAGCCCCGCCAGTGCGCGAACCACGGTTCGCGTGATCGTTTCCGTGAAAGTCTCCCTGAGTCGCAGTCCGTTCACCCATTCGGAGGTGCCGGCATGAAAGATCTCGCCCGCTCCCTTCTTGAAGGCAACAATCATGCCGCTGCCGCGGCGTGCGGCCGCGAGATGCTCCGGTGATTCGTCCCCGTATCTCAGCCGCGCCACGCCTCGCAGCGATACATCGCCCGCAAACAGCCTGGTCATCGGCAGCATGTGATCCGTCTCCACCGGCGAGACCGGATTCATGGCCAGAATCTCCAGCCCCGGCGGAATTGCCGGGGAACTCTTTGGATAGGGAAGGCCCTGTTTGAACTCGTATTCCAGCCCGTCGCACTCGAAGGCGAAAATCCGCGCCGCGCTTCCGAATGTGTCGCCGTAATAGAGGTCGGCGTCGGCGAAAACCCAATGCTCGGGCCGATAAACCGTGAAGCCGCCGGATCCGCGCGGTACGGCCGCGCCTACTCGGGCGTAAATGCCCTGAGTCGACTGCAAGCCAAACGTGAGGCTGCCCGGACGCCGGGTGACGGGGTCTTCCCACAAGGCGGTCGTCAGATGACTTTCTGCGCCATGCATGTAGGGATCGGCGTCGAGAGCCCGCTCCTTGTAGCAGACCTGCACGTCGCCGCCATCCTCCAGCCGGATCTGCCAGCCGAAGTTCCCGGCGAAGCGCGCAACGTTGCCGCCCTTCTCGACCCAGGCGTCGATCGCGTCACGCATCCTCGCGGACCAGTACTCGCAGTGCCCCACCATCACGATCAGACGGTGACCATCGAGCAGCGTCGGATCGGAGTCCAGGTCGTGCTGAGTGATGTAGTCGAGAGGCAGGCGCTCTCTCTCGGACCATATGGCGTAATTACGCTCGTAGGCGGCCCATCCCGCGCCTGCGCACCACTTCGAGAAGCCTTTGGCATATGCCCATTCGAAGGACTGATAACGCGGCGTGTCTCCGAGCGCCGGCGTGGAGTCATCAGCTATCCGCGGCGCGCCTTGCGGCTTCCAGATGAAGCCGCGCGCATAGGGTCTCTGCAAAGACAGCCGCGGCGCGAACGAGAATCCGGAGGGCGGGTTCCTACCGACGTAATTATTGATGCCGCCCCAATCGTTATACGCCGTCCACGTGCAGGTCGAGAGCACGAACAGGACGGGAGCCGGCGGCGCGGCCTTACTGCGGCGAACGCAGAAACCATGCTCGTGCTCGACGGGGCGCCCATCGCGCCTGGCGGTGATCCTCACCATGTAGAAGCCGCTGGGGAGAGCGTCCGGGATCTTCCAGCGCAGGACCACGGGCCAATTGCACCCATGAACGTAGAAATCGGACGGCGTGGGTACGCTCGGCACGGAGACGACCGGGAAGTCGGCAACTTTCCTCGGCACCGCGCCGTCGCGAATGATCGTCAACTGCACATCCGCTTGTGTTGCGCTGGCATGGATGGCGAGGATCTCGCCGGGCTCGTACGATATGCGGCTCGTGTAGCAGTAGGCCTCGAGGAGCGCAGGATCCGCGTGAGCCGTCTGGTACTGGAAGATCTGTACGCAGTCGTGATCCTGGCGCTGCACCTCGAATACGAAATCCGTAAGTGCCAGTCGTACGTCAACTGCGTGTTTATCGGATGCCATGCTGGACATTCCACACTATCGCCACCGGACCAGTCCACGCCCGAACGAGTTTGGTCAATAATCTGTATTCTTCTGTCAACTGGCGCGCATTGCCGGCGCGCAGCATTTTCCACATCGTCCGAGGACCTTGGCATCATGCAACGTCGAAGAGCAGGCTCACTCTTGTCCGTGGCTGCGCTCCTCCTGTCGAGCGCGACGCTGGCGTACGCGGAACCGACGACGGTGCTGAAGTGGGTGGGGCACCGCATGTTTGAGGATTTCAGTGCCCGCTCGGAGGTCAGCCCCGACGGCCGTTACGTACTGCGGACCTTCATCGACGGCAACCAGGCGTTGCTGCAGCTCCCGAGCGGCAGGTCGGAAGACACATTGCTCAACGGTCCCGTCAAGAGCTTCGAGCAGGCAGCCTGGTGCGGCACGGGCCTGTTGCGCTTGGGAACCGTCAACGGCGGCAGACACTGGTTCGTGGGAGACCACGCGCCGAGCGCGGTCAATGTGCCGCCGGGCGCAAGCCCTACGTGCGATCGCACCGGCGGGAAGGTCGCCTATTTCTGGGTGGATCCGGCACGGCTCGAGGCCGCGCCGCCCAAGGCGGTCTTCATCGGAACTCTCAAAGCTCAGAGGCAGGTAGATCTCGAGGGAGTGCCGCTGACGGTCCGCTTCTCTCCTGACGGAACCACTCTCTATGTTCTGGCGAGGCAGGACGACGGCGCGTCACTCCTGGCAGCCGTCGCCATCAAAACATACGCGACCCGAGTCCTGGCACGCAACCTCGATGCGTGGCCCTTCCCGGGGCCGGAACTGACAGTTACCGCTGATGGCGCCGCGCTCATCCTGCCGCTCGGCGGCCTGAGTCCGCCCAACAATGCCGTGCGCCAGGTGCCTCACGAGCCGGGACGCTGGCTGAAGCTGTATCGCTTCGATTTGCGCGTGGGCGCGTTCACACTGTTGCAGGCGCGTCGGTTTTTCGATCAGACCGATCCCACCGCCGTCGGCAGGGACCTCTATTGGGTGAGCACGCATACGACAAAGCGGGTCGCCCTACTGCCAACCGGCGGAGGCCGCCCGCGCGTATTGCTCCCGGGGCAGGACGGCTATGTTCCCAGTTGGAATCTGGACGGCACCCGTCTCACGTTCGTGACCGGGGACTTCAGGCTCGTCGATTGGGGTCTGCCGCAGGACGACTACATCGTCAGCGTCAATCGCCATGGAATGGCCGTCGGTGCGGCCAAACCCTTCATCGTCGGCAATGACGAGGACTACCCGCCCGTGTGGTCGCCGAACGGCAAGTGGATCGCGTGGCACTCGCACCGCGATTCCAAGGAGGATCCGGCCTATTACGGCGCGCCGGGGACGACCGACGACATCTGGATACGCCCTGCTGGCGCGCCGCCTACCGCCGGAGTACGGGTCACCAGCGACTTGTGGGAGACCGGCTGGGTGTATTGGTCGCCCGATGGGCGGGAGCTCATCTACACGACCTGGGACCGCAACGGCCAACCCGGGGTATACCAGGTCAGGACCACGACCATCGACCCCGCGACGGGCCGGCCGCTCGGGGAGCACCGATTCCCGATGCCGTCGCAGGTGCAAAGCGCCGAGATCGCCAAATGGTCCCCGCTGGGAAAGGAAATCGCCGTCGAGGATGCGATCTCACCCTCCGAGCGGGTGCTGTGGATCGTTTCTGACGATGGCCGCCATCTCACGAAGCTGGCGACTTATCACAGCGAGACCTACGGTGGGATCGACTGGATGCCGGATGGCAAGACCCTCATTTTCGCCGGGCTGGTCGGCGACAAGATGCAGATATTTTCGGTCCCCCGCGCCGGTGGCCCCGTCCGGCGCCTCAGCGTGGGCCACGAGAACTATCTCAATCCGCGTGTATCTCCCGATGGGCGCTGGATCGCCTGCTCGGTGCTCTCGACGGTGCAGAGCCTCGTGAAAGTGAGTCCATGAAGAGACGCACCGTATTGACGGGCGGCCTGTCCCTTGCGGCCGCCGCGACCCTTCGCCAGACGGGTGCAACCGCCAGAGCGCGCGCCCCCGCCGCAACCGGCGTACAAACCGGCGGCTGTCGCATGGTGCAGCTTCATAATGGCTACAACGTTTGGGTCAAGCACGTCGCAGCCCATAACTCCTCCATTCCGGTTCTGACACTGCACGGCGGCCCTGGATTTCCACACTTCTATTTCGAGTGCTTCGAGGACTTCCTGCCTCAGGCAGGCGTGACGTATTGGTATTACGATCAGCTCGGCTGCGGATTCTCCGATCAGCCGGACGACACGCACCTGTGGAACCTGGCGCGGTTCACCTCCGAGGTGGAGGAAGTTCGTGCCGCATTGGGTTTCGAGCGGATGGTCGTCCTCGGTCACTCCTGGGGCGGCATGCTTGCGATCGAATATGCGCTCGCGCACCCGGATCGGCTGGCGGGGCTCGTCATCTCGAACATGGTGGCGAGCATCCCGAGCTACGAGAAATACATCCTAAAATTGCGCGACCAGCTGCCCACGGCCAAATTGGACCACCTGAAAGTGCTCGAGCGTACCCGGGCCTATGACACGCCGGAGTACGAGGACATCATCAATTACCTCTATCGTCAGCACATCTGCCGTCTCAACCCATGGCCCGAACCGGTCAGCCGCGCGGTGAAGTGGCTCGCCCTCCCCGTCTACAACACCGTACAGGGAAAGAGCGAGTTCGAGGTCACGGGTAACATGAAAGGCTGGGACCGGTGGCGGGATCTGCCGGAGATCCGCACGCCCACCCTCATACTGGGGGGACGCTACGACACGATGAATCCGCAGGACCTGATGGAGATGAGCCGAAGAATGCCCGACGCCCGCACCGTCATCTGTCCGAACGGCAGCCACCTGAGCATGTATGACGA
Organism: uncultured Pseudomonadota bacterium; assembly: GCA_963812925.1. GTDB lineage: Bacteria > Pseudomonadota > Gammaproteobacteria > Steroidobacterales > Steroidobacteraceae > 13-2-20CM-66-19. Next base: position 347,565 of record CAWEXF010000021.1, read on the forward strand.
TCAGCGGTCGTACTTCGCAGCACTCCTGCCCTTCCTGAATCGCGTCACTCCCGGCGCGACCTGAGCGACGACCCGCGGTCTCCCCGGATGGCTTGACAATTCGACTATAGTCGTATTATCGTAAATACATGAAGAGCAGCGAAGTCATCGCGGCGCTCGGGGCGCTGGCGCACGAGCATAGGTTGAAGGTCTATCGCCTCCTCGTTCAGCGTGGCTCACCGGGGCTGTCGGCTGGAGCGATCGCGGCGGGAGTTGGGCTCGTACCCTCCTCGCTCACCTTCCATCTGCAGGCTCTGCACCGCTCCGGACTCATCACCCAGCGCCGCGACAGCCGTCAGCTCATTTATAGCGCCGACTTCGAAGCCATGAATGCGCTCGTGGGCTACCTCACCGAGAACTGCTGCGCGGGGAGCGGCGAGGCCGGGGCCACCGAGACTTGCGGCACCGCGTGCAAACCTGGCGCCGCGCCAAAAACCGTAAAACGCACTCGAGCCGCCTGAAGCGCTGCCGTGAGCACACTCAATGCTCAGCCGAATCCGTCGCTCCAAGCCGCAGTGGCGCTGCTAGCCGCGACAGGACTCCCGTCATCCGATCTGACGGAGCCGCTGCTCGAGCACTTTCTATACTCAGGCCCGCGCGAGGCCCCCACAGGTCTTGTCGGCCTCGAGCTCTATGACCGCGTTGCGCTGCTGCGATCGCTGGCCGTCGCGCCCGATGCCCAGGGCTCAGGTCTCGGCTCGGCGCTCCTCGAGCACGCCGAAGGCTACGCGTACGCGCGCGGCGTCCGCGCGCTCTACCTGTTGACCACGACCGCCGAGCACTTCTTCATTGGGCGTGGCTATCGCCGCACCGCGCGCGAAAGCTGCCCCGACGCGATCCGTTCGACAGCGGAGTTCGCGAGCCTCTGCCCGGCAAGCTCCGCGTTGTTGGTAAAGACCTGGCTCTAGGAAGCGAGACCCATCATGAAGCGCATGCACGTCCACGTGAGTGTTTCCGATCTCGAGACATCGATTCGGTTTTATTCCACGCTCTTTGCCGCCGCGCCCACCGTCTGCAAGGTCGATTACGCGAAGTGGATGCTCGAGGACCCGCGGGTGAATTTCGCGATCAGCCAACGTGGCGCCGCCGCCGGCATCGAGCATCTCGGGATCCAAGTGGATGACGGCACGGAGCTGCAGGAGGTGTACGCGCGACTCACGAGCGCCGATCGTCCTGTGCTCGAGGAAGGGCAAACCACATGTTGCTACGCCCAGAGCGAGAAGAGCTGGATCGAGGACCCCCAGGGCATCCAGTGGGAGACGTTCCTCACGACTGGCGAGAGCACCCTCTACGGCCATGATCCCGTCAAAGCGGTTGCTACGGGGGCATCAGGCGCAGCGCGCTGCGGCACCTCCTGTTGCGCACCTCGTGCAGCCGGATAGGCGATGTCACGGGGTCCGTATAACGTGCTTTTTCTGTGCACGGGCAATTCCGCGCGCAGCATTCTAGCCGAGGTCCTGATCAATCATTGGGGTGGAGGCCGGTTTCGGGGCCTGAGTGCCGGCAGCCACCCGAAGGGAACCGTACATCCGGTGGCGCTCGAGCTCCTCGAACAGATGCGGCTGCCAACAAAAAACTTGCGCAGCAAGAGCTGGGAAGAGTTTGCTGCCCCCGTCGGGCCCGCGCTCGATTTCGTGTTCACGGTCTGCGACAACGCCGCCGGAGAAGTGTGTCCCTACTGGCCGGGCCAGCCCATGACCGCACATTGGGGCGTGGCCGATCCCGCGGCCGTGGAGGGCACCGCTACGGAGAAGTGGCTGGCGTTCCGCGCGGCGTTCAAAGTGCTCGAGAATCGGATCAGGATCTTCACGAGTTTGCCGATGGACTCGCTCGACCGCGTTAAGCTACAGGTGCACCTCAATGCGATTGGCAAGACGCCGCCACCGGAGGGAGCAGGATGAGCCTCGCGCAGCGGCTGGCCGCAGGCTGTGGAGCCAACAATTCCAGGTGATCGTACAGGCCGTCGACGTGACCGCCCAAGCCGTCAGTTGACGGGCCGTCCAGCGAGAGAAAACGCTTGGGCTCATTGGCCGCGGCGTACAGAGTCAACCCCTCCTGATAGGGAACCACTGTGTCGTGAACGCTGTGGACGATGATGACAGGGATATGAACGGCGGGAATCCGCTTCAGCGAGTCCATGTGGATGCCGGCGACCCATCGCACTGGAATGTACGGGTAGGTTGCCGCCGCCACATCGGGAATCGACGTGAAGGCTCCGAAGAGGACCAGCGCCGCCGCTGGATGCCGGCTGGCCAGCTCGACCGCAGGCGCCGAGCCGAGCGAGTGCCCCCATAAGATAATGTGGCCCGGCGAAATGCCGCGTCGGATCAGCGCCTGGTATGCCGATTCGGCATCCTCGTAGATGTGCTCTTCCGAGGCGACACCGGCACTGTGGCCGAAGCCGCGGTAATCGAAAGCGAGCACATTCAGGCCCAAAGCCCGCAGCTGTTCGCAATGGCGCACTTGCACCGCGGAGAATGCCGACTCGGCGTTGCCGTGCATATGCAATACCCAGTAGCCGGAGTCGTGCAGCGGATCGGCACGAAAGACGATGGCTGCCAGCGTGCTGCCGCCCTGACCCGCTATCGTCAATCGATGCGCGTAGACAGGCAGCCGCGCGTCCGGCCGCGAATGACTCAAGGCCGTTTCGAATACCAGCGCGTCTTCGTGCCACCGCAGCCACCCGAGTATCGCAGCCATGCCAAGGACGACCGTCAGGCCGATGAGGCCCAGAGCCGTGACACACACGCGTAACCATGACGATGCTGGACCGGAACTGCGCACAACAGCATTATGCGCTTATGAAGGCATCGGGCTGAGATGCGTAACTTTATGATAAAAAACTCGCAACTCATTGTTTAGTAAGGTTTAAGTGTCCACTATAACGATGGGCGCTCCCCACTACCAATGCGGTGATTTCCTGGTTGACCTGGGCAATCGGCGCTTCCTGCATCAAGGGCGGGAAGTTGCACTCGAGCCGCGGGTGTTCGCCGTGATCGCGCAGTTGTTGAAGCGATCGAATGAGCTCGTGACACGCGATCAGCTACTGGACGCGGTTTGGGGCCATCGTTACGTCACGCCCTCGACCTTGAACCGTCTCATCGGGTTGGCGCGCCGCGCCTTTGGCGACGACGTTTCCGAACCAAGGTACATACAGACGGTCCACGGCGCTGGTTACCGATACGTCGGGCCGGTAACGAGCACTGATGCTGAGGCGCTGAACGTCCGAGCGCGTTTCGAGCCGCCGTTCGCGGCGCGCCTGCCGGCGCGGATTGAGGCACTCGTCGGCCGCGAAGTTGAAGTCGCGATGCTCATCGGGCTCATTGAGAAGAACCGCGCCGTGACGGTCCTGGGCGCCGGCGGCATGGGAAAGACACGCTGCGCGCTCGAGGCCGCCCGACGCGCGGCACCGGCATACGCGGACGGCGTTTGGTTTTTCGACCTTTCCCCGGTAGTCCAGGCCAGCGAGTGGCTGAACATGCTGGCCGCGGCCCTCGCCGTGCCCGCCGCGGTCCCGGAGGTACTGGTTCCACAGCTCGGCGTGCTGTTGCAGGATCGCGCGGCGCTCATCGTGCTCGACAACTGCGAGCGAGTGGCGCCCGATCTCGGGTCGCTCGTATTCAAGCTACTGCGGGTGACCAACGCACTGAGGTTCCTGGCGACTTCCCAACGGCCGCTCAACCTGACCGGTGAGCAGGCGCTGCGCTTGCCGCCCCTGCGCGTACCCGCTTCCGAGACGTTGCCCGAGATGACGCCCGAGAAGGCCAGCGCCTACGCTGCGGTTCAGCTGCTCCTGACGCGCATTCATGCGACACGTCCGGACTTGGAGATCGATGCGGGCAACGCGCCCGTGTTATCCGAAATCTCCCTGCGGCTCGATGGCATGCCCCTGGCACTCGAGCTGGCCGCGGCGCGCTTCGCGCTGCTGTCGCCGCAACAAGTGCTCGAGCGACTGGTACAGCGCTTCCGATTCCTGGAGAGCAACTCGGCAGGCCGCGATCACCGTCACCGCAATCTCACCAGCCTGCTCGAATGGAGCTACGGCCTGCTGTCCGCAGAGGAGCAGCGGCTGCTCAACTGGACGGCAGTATTCGTGCAATCCTGGTCTGCGGAAGCGTTTGTCGCGCTGGCCGCAGCCCTCGGACACGAGCCGGAGTCGGCGATCGACCTGCTTTCGGGACTCGTGAGCCATTCGTTGGTGAGCGTGCTGACACACGTGACGCCGCCGAGATACCGGCTGCTGGAGAGCGTGCGCGAGTATGCTTTGTTGCAGCTGCAAAGCGGAACGGAGGAGAAGGCGGCGCGGACGGCTCACCTCGATGCGATGGCGCATGTGTGCGCCAATTCTCGTGAGGGGATGCTGTCGGGACACTTTACCGAGCGCCTCGAGCAGCTCTTGCTCGATCGAGGAAATATCGCTGCAGCCCTGGAGACGGCTGCGGCTGTCCGGACCGATCATCCCCAGGCGCTCAGCATCCTCGGCTCGCTGCTCCTATACGCGAAGGGCCACGGCGACTATAGGACCGTGTTCGCCTGGTGCCAGTTGGTACTCGACCCTTCATCTGGTACTGCGACCGAAGCGCGCGCCCGCGCGCTGCTGACGTTCGGCGTGGTGCAGGTATATGTCCGCCCCGATAAACCCTGGATGGCGCCCCCTCTGGCTGAGGCAGCGCGGATTGCCGCTGAGCATGGCGACTGGTGGACGGAAGCGTATGCGCTCGGCTACTCGGCGCTCGGCTACGCAAACGATGGGTCGCCCGAGGAAGCGGCAGGGTACGCGCAACGCATCCGAGCAGCGGCCGAGCTGCACGATGACGACCTGCTGCGCGGCCTTGCCGGTCTCGCCTACGGCTGGATCTGGCTGGCAAGAGGACAGCCAGAGCGTGCGCTAGCGGAGCTGTCGGCTGCCCGCGAGCTGGGCTGCGACCCGCATCACCGCCACTTTATCGGAATGTACGTTGGACTCGCGCACTTTGCGCTCGGCGATTACTCGCAGGCAGCGCAGGTATGGCTGGTCAGCATGAACCTCAGTATCTCCCTGGGCAATGTGCGCGGCATGGCCGGCTCCATCGAAGGCTGTGCCTACGTGGCGTCTCGCGCGGGCGAATGGCGCTCTGCCGCGCGCCTGCTCGCAGCCGCCCGCGCGATACGCGAACGCACCAAGCTGCCGCTGTTCAGATTCTGGTGGCCACACCTCGACGTTGTGATGCACGACCTGCACTCGCACCTGAGCCCCGCCGAGTTCGAGGCAAGCTGGCAGTCGGGCGCGGCGCTGCGCCACGAGGATGCCACCAACGAAGCGGTGGCGCTTCTGCGCTCGTATTCAAAGGAGGCGACGGCACACCAAGATCATGTTGGTGCGAATCGCCCGGCAGGATCATAGCGACGGCGCAGCCCCTGAAGGCGTTCGGCGGTTTCCGGGCCCAACTGCTCGGCGACACGCCCATCGTCGCGATCGCTGAAATTCGGCAGCAGGCGCGACAGGGCGCCAGCCGCGATGCCGTGGTGAAGCGCGCGCACCCCCTCGCGCACGGAAGCGAATTCCTCAGGCCACTGCGTAGCCCCGATGAGGTTCACGAAAACGCCGGCGTCGCGCTGGGAGAAAGGTGTCTCGTTCCCCGGAACGCGCGCCACCGCGCCGCCGAGATGCTGCACGTGTATCTCCGAGAGCGCTGTCGGCAGCGACAGCGCCGCGGCGGCGAGAGTTTCGATCGCAGCGTCGGGCAGTGATCGGTAACTTACTGTCTTCCAGTAGTGATATCGGCCCGAGGGCGCGCCGCCGTCCTGCAGGTGCTGCCACTGCGCGTACGGCATCGGACCGAGGTGGTCGGCGATTGGCGAGCCCACCCGCCGCAAGGGAGCGAGGACCTCTTCGGCCGAAGCAAGATCACCGGACCAGCAGAGTGCAGTGATCGCGACGGGGCGTCCATGCCAGGCCGCATCCAGGAACGGCAATGGCGGCGCGTGTATGAGGACGGCCATCCCGCAGAAAGCATCCGGCGCTTCCATCGCGAAATCGCGGAATGTCCGCAGTATGAGCCCCGCTTCCTCGGCTGGCCACACGACTACGCCCGCATACACCTGACGCACAGGATGCAATGCGAACTCGAACCCCGTAACGACACCCAGGCCGCCACCGCCGCCGCGCAGTCCCCAGAACAGGTCGGGATGCTCTTCCGCGCTCGCACGAACGAAGCGGCCATCGGCGAGCACGACCGAGGCTGCCCGCAGATTGTCGATCGCAAGCCCAAACCTGCGCATGAGCCAGCCGGCACCTCCCCCAAGGGTAAACCCCCCTACCCCGGTGCTCGAGATCATCCCCCCGGTCGTCGCCAGCCCGCAGCGCGCCGCCGCCACGTCGACGTCATGCCAGAGGGCGCCTCCCTGTACCTCGGCCACCCGACGCTCGGCGTGCACCGATACCCCGCGCATTCTTGACAGATCGATCAGCAGCGCCTCATCGGCGAGCCCTCGACCGGCCACGTTGTGGCCGCCGCCACGCACCGTGACTGGCAGGCCGTATTCGGTCGCGATGCGCAGCGTCTGGGTCACATCCTCCGCGTCCTGGCACCTTACGATCCCGGCCGGCCAGCGATCGATGGACGCGTTCCAGCAGCGTCGCCCGACTGGATATCCCGCATCACCCGGCAGGAGGAACTCACCCCGCACGTGACGCTGCAGCGCCTCTACGGCCTCAGGCCGAAGCGGATTCGGATTGCGCGCCATGGTTGTCTCCCCACTGATAGAACGGAGTCTGTGCGCGGATGCTATCGCATCGAGCGGCGATGCGGCACGCCCTCACGAAACCCTCACATCTGCCTCGCTCTACAGCAGGAAGTTTGCGCTTATCGTTGGCCCACGGTCTCGGCAGCGCGCCAGACCATTACCAACTGATCGAGGTCAAAAGCCATGAATACAAAGCAATCAGGGAGCCCCAGGATCACCCTCGCCGCTCTCGTAATGACCGGCGTCGCGACACTTGGACTGTCCGGTGTGAGCCACGCCGGTTGCGCGCCCAATACCTTCCCGGCAGCACCCGCGCCCGGCGGGGCAGCGAGCGCTGAGCTGGGAGGTTTCATCCGCACTGACTACCGCGGTCCGGAGCGGGCGATTGTGGGTCTGTGGAAGTTCGAGATGCTCTCCAAGAGCACGCCGACTCACCAGAACCCGATGACCGATGGGACACTGATCGACTTTGGTACGGCCGCGTGGCACGCGGACGGAACCGAGTTCCAGACGTCCGGCTTTCGCAATCCGACTGACGGTGATGTGTGTCAGGGAGTCTGGCAGCAGGTCGGACATTCGACGTTCATCCTCAACCACTACGCACTCGCCTGGACAAATGGAAGCTACACGGGTCCGGTCAACATTCGCGCGCAGGTCACAGTCAATCCGGCCGGCAACCGCTACACCGGCACGTTCACCACGGTGGTTTACCTCGCGGCGTATGTGGCGGGACACGAGTTCGACCAGACCACGGTCCTCGCGACCATCACCGGCACTTTCGACGCGACTCGGGTGACCATGCAGTAGCGTAAGTCGACGGGGCATGCTAGAAGATTGGCATGCCCGTGGACGATGGCAGTCACAAATACTGGTTTCGGGCCAAGCAGTATGGCTGGGGGTGGGGCCCACCTCTCACCTGGCAGGGCTGGGTCGTATTCGTGGGATGGTTTGCAGTCTTCATTCCCGGCATGGTCCATTTCATTCCGCGAAGACCAGTGGCCTTCATCGTCTTCACCCTCCTGATGGGCCTCCTATTGGTGGCGATCTGCTACATCAAGGGTGAGCCGCCGCGCTGGCGGTGGGGAGACCGGGGCGAGTGATGCCGCTTCAAAGGACCGGCGGGATCGGAGATCCCGCCGGTTGAATGCGATCTCCGAGGGTCAGATCGCAGGATGGGTGGGGCCGCCGCCTCAGTGCTTCAGCGCTGCGTCAGCCCGAGCGACGTCAGATTGCAGATGCGTCACGCCCCTGTTGGCTTCATCGATGTACTCATTGGCCACCTGCGTCATCTCGTCCGTGGGCCGCACGTAGGCGTAGTCCACCCGGCTGTAGATGGCGCTCAGCCACTCACGCAGTCGAGGTGGAAACACATCGAAACCTCTGCTGGACTGAATCCTGAAGTCGATCATCGCGTCGATGTCGCGACCGAGATCCGCTGCAGCCTGCCGCGCCTGCCTCCCGGACGCCTGCTTGCTCGCCATCGCCATCTTGAGCTCCCTGCGCGCCGCCGTCGCATGGTTCAGCGCGATATCGAGCCGATTGATGGCAGCCTGCAGGTGCATCAGCAGATCGAAGCGTTGCTGCAACTCGGCCTGCGTGGTACTCAGCCTCGGATCCAGCTTGATGATGAAAGGCTGCTTCTGGGTGTTATCACCATAAGTCAGCACGGCGTAGTACATCCCCGGCACCACCTCCGGGCCAAGCGCCGGCATGACCGAGCGCCCCGCGTGATAGGCACCGTTCACATCCGCTGCGGTCGGATAACGGAAATCCCATAGGAAGCGGTTCATCCCGGGATGAAGCTTCTCAGGCTTCTTGCGCCTGCGCCCACCCTCGCCCCCGGCGCCGCCCTTGTTCGCCTTCTGCGGCAGCATGAAACTGCGGATCGGCTTGCCATCGGCCTCCGTAAAGCTCAGCTTCACCGGCTGGCCGGTGTAATCGGCCGGCAAGTGGAAGAACACAGTAGCGCCCGGGGCCAGATTCTCGCCCCCATCGACGCCGCCGCCGTCGTCGTCGCCGAAGTCGCGCACGCTCCGCGTGACGAGCCACGTCTGCTGCGGCTTGAACAGGTACGGCGCATCGTCAGCTACTCGAGCATCGCTGAGCTGTTCCAGGAACTGCAGGTCGTCCAGCGAATAGAACGCCCGGCCATAGGTAGCAAGCACCACTGCGTGCTGCGCGCGCTGGATCTCCACGTCCGTCACCCGCACCGGCGGCAAATTGAGTCGCAGCGGCAGCCAATGACCGCCCGCGTCCAAACTCATATATACGGTGGAGCTCGTACCGACGAACAAAAGGTTCGGATGATCCGGGTCCTCGGTTACGGCTTCGAGGTATTGGTCATCCGGCAGACCCGTGGTGATCTCCGTCCAGTGCTTGCCGTAGTCCGTGGTCTTGTAGACATACGGATGAAAGTCGTCCCATTCGTACCGACTGGCCGTCATGTACGCGGTGCCCGCATCAGTCTGTGACGGCTCGATGCAGGTAATCGTCGACCACCTCGCCAGAGTCCGTGGCCGGACCTGCTTCCAGTGGCCGCCGCCATCCGTGGTCACATACACCAGACCATCGTCGGAGCCGGTCCAGATGATCTGATCACTGGTCGGCGAGAACGCCATCGTGGAGATCGTGTCGAACATCTCCTCGCCGGTCATGTCGGCACTGATCGGCCCTCCGGAACGAATCTCCTTGGTCCTGTCGTTACGGGTGAGGTCCGGGCTTATCACCTTCCAGGGTGCGACTCCAGGATTCAGCGACTCGAAGACCACGTTGCCGCCGACCAGAAGCTCATGCGGATTGTGCGGCGCGAACCCGGCCGGCCTATGCCACCAGCCGTAGCGATACTTGATCTCATTCCCCGCCAGACCGAACTTGAACTCCGGCCACGGGCTCACGTTGGTGATCTGCCCCGTCCGCTCGTCATCCCGGAACTCGTCGCTGTAGTAGGCGTCGGCATAGGTTATCCACGGCTTCCCTGGTGTCGGAACCACCCAGCCCTCCTCGCCGCCTTCGACCCTGGGCCACACTGTGGGAAGCCGACCCGCGGGCACCGCGCTTGGGCCGCCATATGAACCGTCATCCTGCTGCGATGTGTAGATGTTGAACGGGAACTGATCGTCGAGATTGGCGTGATAATACTGTCCGGTGGGCTGATTGAGCTCCTGGCTCCAAGTCTTGCCGCCGTCCCGCGTTACTGTCGCACCGCCATCGTTGCCTTCGACGAAGATCTTCGGATTGTTCGGATTGATCCAGAACGCGTGATTGTCGCCGTGCGGAGGCTGCATTTCCGAGAGAGTCTTGCCGCCATCGTGGGAGACTTCGATGCTGACATTCGGCAGATAGATCGTGTTTGCATCCTTGGGGTCGACGTATACCCTCATGTAATACATCGCCCGTTGCGTGATGTCCGGGCTGTTGTTCATCAGCTTCCAGCTTTGACCGCCATCATCGGAGCGAAACAAGCCGCCGATCTCACCCCGATACTTCACCTGCATCATCGTGTAGACGACGTTGGGGTCGCTTGCAGCGACAGCCACGTTCACATTGCCCGAGATTCCCGACGGCAGTCCGGGCTTGTGCGTGAGATTGGACCAGTGGGCTCCCCCGTCCGTGGTCTTGTAGATCCCGCTGCCGGGGCCGCCGCTCGCAAGCATCCAATGCGTGCGGTATGCCTGCCACATCGATACGTACAGCACCTGTGGATTCGACGAATCCATCGCCATGGTGGCGGCGCCGGTTTTGTCATCGACATACAGGATCTTTTTCCAGGTCTGTCCTCCGTCCGTGCTCTTGAATACACCCCGATCGGGATTGGACACCCAGCCCTGGCCCATTGCGGCCGCATACACCACGTTCGGATCGTTGGGGTCGACGATGATCCAGCTGATGATCCCGGTCTTGTCCAGTCCGATGTGCGTCCAGGTCTTGCCGGCATCGGTGGACTTGTACATCCCGTCGCCGGTCAGGAAAGTATTGCGAAACGCGGGGTTGCCCGTACCGACATAGATGATCTGCGGATTGGAAGGCGCAACGGCGATCGCACCGATATTGTTGTTGCTGAAGTACTTATCGGAAATGTTCTTCCAATTCTGTCCGTAGTCGTTGCTCTCCCACACGCCGCCGCCGCCGGCACCCATGTAGTAGCGATTCGGCTTGCTCGCCACGCCCGCGACCGACTGCACGATTCCCCCCCGATAGGGGCCCAGGCTTCGCCACTGCAAGGCGTGTGTGAGCTCCGCCGGAGGCACGGCAGCCGCGAAGCCCGGCGGCGCAGCCACGAGCAGGCCGGCGACCAACAACAGCGCGCGAGAATCATTCATCTTGAACATCGCCAATCACCTCGAAGCTAGCCACCGTTGTCGGTCGCCCTTATGAAAGCCGCCGTAGTGTCGTGCAGCTTCTTCAGCGCCGGAGCGTGCACGTAGATCATGTGACCCGAATCATAGAACTCCATATGGATGTGAGAGCGCAGCTCGGCTGGTATCGCGAGATGGTTCATGATGTAGACGGTGCCGAAATACGGCGTCGCCAGGTCGTAGTAGCCGTTCTGCGCCAGGACTTGCAGATCGGGATTGCGCTTCATCGCCTGCGCGAGGTCGACCGCGACGGAGGCGAAACCATCCTGCGGGCGCCGCGTCACGGGATCCATATGGATCAGGCTCCAGGGATTGACCCGGCCCTCGAGCAGATAGCCGCGATCACTATCGAATTTGAGCGTCTCGTGGACGTATGAGTTGAAGGCGGCCGCGTAGGCCGAGCTGATGGCGGCGGATTGCGGGTCATACAGAGCCTCTTCGCTCAACGGGTCGATGCTCGGGCCCGCGAAGCGGGAGTCCAGCCGCCCGACGGTTTCGTTCTGGTCGGCGAGCAATTGATTGAAGAACTCCTGATCAGTGATGCGCAGATTCGCTTTCTCGATATACGCGGTGCTGAGGCCCGTATATTCGTGCAGCTTGGCGGCGATGGCATTGAACTGGTCGCTGCTCAGTGAATTGCCCGCGTTCAGCGCCGCGGCGTAATCGTTGAGCGCAAACTGCTCCACTTGCTGCAGAAAGGGTTGCAGTTCCGCGGGCTGATTGGGTAACCGGTGGTGGTACCACGCGGTGGCGGCATACGTGGGCAGAAACACCTCGTACGGAACGTCGTTGTTCGCCCAAAATCTGTTCGTGAGGTGGCTCAGAACCGTCGATTGGAGAATGACGCCGTTGATATCCGTGGAGTCCCTCTCGCCCAGGTAATCCACCAGTGCCGCGCTCCGCAAGGTCCCATAGCTCTCGCCGTAGATGTATTTGGGCGAGTTCCAGCGGTCGTTCCGGCTGAGGTACAGGGTGATGAACTGCGCAAAGGACGCAACGTCCGCATCGATGCCGTAGAAATCCTTGGGCTGTCCAGCGCCACCTTCGTCCTTGCCGATGATGCGGCTGTACCCTGTGCCCATTGCGTCAATGAACACCTCGTCCGTGACATCCAGCAGGCTGTATTCGTTACTGACCGTGCTGTAAGGAGCCGCCGGCGTATGGGAATGGTCACTGGTGACCACCCGCCATGGGCCGAACGCACCCATGTGCAACCACACGCTCGATGAGCCCGGGCCGCCGTTGTAAAAGAACGTGACGGGACGATGACCCTTGTCTTTCACCCCGGTCTTCACGTAGGCGACGTAGAACATGCTGCCCGTGGGTTTGCCACGGTTGTCCTTGAGGATGATGGTCCCGGCCGTGGCGACGTAGTCGATCTTGCTGCCGCCGATGGTTACGGTCCCCTGGGTAACGGACTCCACGGCCCGCGGCGGCGTCGAGTTTTCCGACGCTGCGGCATCCTTGCCCGGAGGCTTCGCGGCGGCCGGCGGGGCTGCGCCGAAGACAGCGAGCAGCGCAATTGCCAGCAGCGCAACGCTTTTCTTCATGTTCTTCATCCGCGGTAACCTTTGAGCCAAAGTCTAGTCCGAACTCCGCGCCATGAGAGCCACCGCGCAGTCCAAGTTGGAATGCGGCGATTCCAGGCTATTCGATGAATCTGTCACTCGGCGAATGTTGCTTCTCGTCCTGAAGCAGCAGAATGTCCGGGTTGGTATCGCTGCCGCCCAGCAGCCAGCGGGCGAAGAAGTCCATGCGACGCACCAGAACGTAGCTCGCAAGGGGGGCATACGGATGGCGCATGCCCGGAAACACCAGCATGTCGAAGCGCTTGTCCGCACGCATGAGGGCACTGGCCAGCTGCATGGTGTTCGCGAGATTGACGTTGTCGTCCATGTCGCCCGTCGTCAGCATGAGATGGCCGCGCAGGTTCGCCGCCAGCGACTCGTTCTTCTCTATGGTGTAGATGAACCTGATCGCGCCGTCGGCCGCCGCCTCCTCGCGCACGCCGTCGTATCTTTCGCTCCACGCACGATTGTAATTGTTGTTGTCGTGATTGCCCGATTCGCTCCACCCCGCGGTGTAGAAGGTCGGATACTGCAGCATGGCGGCCGCGGTCATGAAGCCGCCGCCGGAATGTCCCCAGATGCCGACCTTGCCGGAATCGATGAAGGGGTACTTGTCCGCCAGCTCGAGGATTGCCTCGCGCTTATCGGCCAGGCCGTAGTCGCGCATATTGCCGTAGCCGTAGGTGTCGTACCACATGTCGCGCAGCGGGCTACCGCCCCGGCTGCCCACGAAGACCACGACGAAGCCCAACTGTGCCAGCGGCAGATTGTCGGCAACGCTTGGATTGAACGTGGTGGGTACGGACTCGGTCTGCGGCCCGGGATACACGTATTCGATCACCGGATACTTGTGGCCCGGCTGCATGTCGAACGGCGTGTACATGACGCCGTACAGATCGGTGATGCCGTCGGCAGCCTTGACCGAGAACACTCTCGGGTACTGATAACCGGCGGCCAGGAGTCGGCCGACATCGGTCTGCGCGAGCTTTGCGACGTCGTCACCGCGACCATTCACCAATACCGATACCGGCGCGGTATCGACCCGTGAATACGTGTCCACGAAATACCGCGCGTCATCGCTCGCCTCGACGTCGTCGTCGAAGTTTCCAGGGGTAAGATCGGTGAGCCCCGCGCCGTCCAGCCCAACGCGGTAGAGGTGCCGGTAGTAAGGGTTGATCGCGCCATCCTTTCCGGCCTGGCGGACGCCCCCCATGAAATACAGCAAGCCGGCCTTCTGGTCGATGCCCACGATGTTGTTGGACATCCAGGGGCCGGTGGTGATCGCGTGACGCAGCTCGCCGGTCTCGGCCGAATAAAGATAATAGTGCGCCCAGCCGTCGCGCTCCGACCACCAGACCAGATCCTTGCCACCGTTGGCGAGCCGGAGCGCGACGTTGTGGAAGAAGACGTCGACTCTCAGGTTGAGGAATTGATTGGACGTCTCCCTGATGAGGATGTTCACTTTGCCCGTCGCGGTATCGATCACACCAGCGTCCGCGGAGCGGAAGTCACGGTCCCCGATGATGAAATAGAGCTTGTCAGCGCCGGCAGCGAGCCAGCGCGAGCTACGGGAATACGTGGGAAATCCGTTCAGTTTCAATTCCTTGCTGTCGCCCTGGAGCTGTGCCTCCCTGTTCCGCTCGGCGCTCGTAGGCGGCGCGTCCGCAAGGTAGATGTCCGGTTGGACCAGTGGAAACGCCGACTGCGGCACCACGACGCGCTGCTGCGTCGCCGGCGTGAAGATTTCGACCTGCTGGACGGGAGTGCTCGGCTCACCAGGCATGGCATAGGAGTAGGTCTCGAGCTGCGGCCGGGGCTTCGCTAGATTGTGGATCGTCCACAGATCAGGAACCTTGCGGTCGTCCTCGCGCACCAGCGCGAACCTGCCGCCATCCTGAGACCAGTGTATGGCCAGACAAGGCTGGCGCATTCCCTTGGGATTGCTCGCGTCCGCCTTATCCTGCTTCTCCAGGGCCGACGCCAGCTCCGGCACCAACGGTTCGGCATAGCTGTACTTCGGCGTGCCGTCGGTCGTCAGCCGCGTCTCGACTATGCCCGCGTCGGAGGGATTTCTCAGCGCCTTGGCGTAGTTGGCCCCGTCCATCATGTAGAGATTGCTGCCGCGGGCGAACAGCACGACCTGGCCGTCGGGCGAGATATTGGCCCACAGCGCTTGCACCCGTTCCTTGAAGTCATCCAGCCGCTCGAGGCTCCCCGTGCGCAGCGTGTAGAGGAAATACAGCTTGCGCGGCTTTGGCCGGCCGGGCGCCTTGAGCACCTGGGGCCGATCGGGGTCTTCGGTGCCCGGCAGTACGGCGTCGGCGCGAATAACGACATGGAACCGGATGGCCGCGTCATCATCCGTCAGTTGCGGGTCTTGGATGCCGAGATGCTGGGCGTCGTAAGCCATTCCGGTCTGCAGCGAGAGCTGCTCGGCCATCTTCTCGTCATCCCATAGCGGCCGCCGTGTCCCGGAGTCAGGATCGACCAGATAGTACTGCGTGCCCTGCGGAGTCCTGTAACTGAACCAGAAGCGGTCAGAGTGAGTAAACCAATGTGGAGCAACGGAGGTGTCGAACAGCAGCTGTCGCAGCTCGGCCGGCATGAACCGCGCCGCCAATTGATAATTGGGCGAAAGCTCGGCTTGCCGCGAGGAGGCAGCCTCCGGCCGATGCGCCTGCGCGCCCGCCGATGCGGCCAACAGCGCCGCGGCAATGGATAACGCCGCTTTCACCGGGAGGAATGCAGCAGCTTGTCCAAAATACGCTCCGACATTGCCCGCGCGTCCGCGTTCGGGTCATTGGCCAGAATGATGACCGTCGCATGACGCGAGGGGATGCGAACGAAGGCTGCGCGCTTGCCGTCGCTGGTCCCATACGCCGCCAGACGTTGCACACCGTCGTAGGTGTCGACCGTCCATCCTTTGGAGTAATCGGCTTTCGGCCAGGTTGACGGATCCTCGAGGCCCAGATCCAGGCGGTAGAGCTCATCAACGTCCGACAGGATTTCATCGGCACCGGGCGGGACCTCGGTGCGGTGCATGCCTATGGGCATGGAGAGCCGGCTGACGCACTTGTCGAGCGGCGATGAATAGTACGCGGGCTGCGCGGGTCCCATGCCATCCCCTGCCGCTTTGACTTTCGCCGGAAGCTGCCCGCAAAGGGATGTGAACACTCCTCTAATATCCCCAATCGGGAACTGAGGTAACGTCGTCCGCGGCATGTATCGGTCCTGCTGCGGAATGCCGAAAGCGCGGTCAACGAGGACATTGCCGTCCTCCGCAACGAGCACGGTTGCGCCGCCCAGCTCAGCCGCGTTGTATTTCCTGAACAGCGCGCCGACGAACTGCTTCGTGACGGGGGACGTATCGGAGGCGCGGCTGACCACCTGTCGCGTATAGAGATTGTATGTGTCACCCGGATGCAACGTCAGATATGGCACATGCGGGTCTGTCGGGCCATTCTTCGTGTAGACGAACGCCTTGTCGCGACCAATGATGTGCCCCACGTCGCCGTGAATTACCCACGCCGTTCCCTCATCCGCGGAGATGCCCAGCACATCCGGGTATCTCGCCAGAACGGAGGTCAGGTCGGGGAGGCGCTCGCGCGCCACCACGTGCATATCGGTGGCTGTGTTGCGCAAATAGCCGAACCCCTTCTCGAATCCCGGATAGTCCTCGATGTAGTTGTTCTGGCTGGGGGCGCCACGAACCATGAAATCCCCGAGCACGGCCATGCCGGCCGATGAGCCGCCGATCACCCCGCCACGCTCGAGCACACCCCAGAACTCGCGCTCGCTCTGGGTGCCGCCGTAGGCCTGGATATCGTGGAACTGGCGGCCGCCATCGAACCAGATGCCCCTGGCCTTCCTGATGATCGCGACGAAGGCGTCGCTATCGGCCACCGCGCGACTTTGCGTAAAGAGGATGACCACATTACGGGCGCCGTGCTCACGAAATCCCTTGCCGAACGATGCCGGCGCAACCTTCATGGGTGCGCTGATGCCGTTGTTCGGCACGTCCAGGATGAGCGCATCCGGGCCGCCCGCCGCATCGATGAACGCCTTGTATATCTCCGGCCCCTGCGCCCCGCCCCCGACCGCGATGACGGTCCCGTGCGGCGGCCCGACCTTTACCGGCCCGGTGCGGGCAGGCTCGGGTGTGTACGGTATGGGCGCCGTCTGCGCGAAAAGGGTGGCAGGAGCAGCAAGAACGGCCGCAAGAATGCCGATTCCAGCGAAAGTAGAGCTTTTGTGCATCGAATATTCCCCCTGAAAACCCGGCCGGCTCATCGTGACCGACGGCCGGCCGGCGACTGGCTGGCGCCTAGAACTTCACCCCGATCCGGGCGTAGAGGAACCGGCCCGTTACGCGATAGCCCATCTCTCCCTCGAAGTTCGGGGGAGCACCGGCCGTGTACGCAAGCGGGTAGCCCTTGTTGAATATGTTCTGGATTCCCAGCGTGAGGTTGGCGCGAATCGGCTCGATGTCATAGCTGACAGACGTGTCGTTATATATCGTCGTGTTGAGCTCGTGCTCGCCCGCGCTCCCGGTCGGCGAGTAGATCGTGGTGGGCTGCGAGCACTCCGCGTTCGCAATCGTCAGCGCCGAGCAGTTCTCGAAGATCTTGCCGATGTAGGTGATATTCCACGCCGCGGACCAGTCGTTGCGGCCCCAGCTCAGATTCACGGTGCCCCTGACCTTGGGAATCTCGACCACCGCATATTCGAGCTCCTGGATCGACACCAGGCCGGATGAGCTCGTCGCCGAAGGCAGGTCCTCGATGAAGGAACGCACGATGGTCCAGTTGGTCGCAACGTCGAACTGTCCGAGCCAGTTCTCAGGAAGCGCGTAATTGGCATCCAGGTCCACGCCGCTGGTGGATTCACCGCCGATATTCTGCTCGATATCCTCGATGTTGGTGATCGAGGCGCCCGACAGCGTGATCAGATTGCAGTAGGTCGGACTGCCCTTGTCATAACATTCGTTGAGAATGTACTGCGCGGGCACTCCGGAGGTTGCTATCTCGTTGCTGAGGTCGATTTCGTAATAGTCCGCGCCGAAACTCAGGTCGGAAATCCAGTGCGGGCTGTACTCGAAACCGGCGGTCCGGGAGATCGCCTTTTCCGGTGTCAGCAACGGATTACCGCCGGTCTGGGTCTCTATGCGGGTCGAGCCCTGACTATGCACGACGCCGCCGCAACCCGCGGGCAGCGCGGTCCCGGGAAGCCAGTCCCCGCCCTGGGCTTCGGGCGCGCAGGGATCCTCGAGGATGTCATAGCTCGCACCGCCGGCGTTGTACAAATCCGAGACGCTGGGGGCGCGGAATCCCTGGGCCCAGCTGCCCCGTACCACCAGGTCCGTAACCGGCTGCCACCTGACCTGCACGCGTCCGGTGCTCGCCGAGGTCCCGTTCATCTCGCCGGCTCCCGGGGTGCCCGCGACACCGCCCTGCCATCTGAACTGCGACCACCGGTTCGCGAGGTCGATGCTGAGTGACTTGGCGAAAGGCATGTCCTTCAACACGGGAATGTTCGCTTCGAGGTACTCCGCGTACGTCCATGTGCGTCCGAAGGTCGGTTGAATGCACCGCAGCGAGGTGAGGCACTGCTCTATCAGGGTGTCAGGTATCTCCGATCCCATTTCGCCCAGCGATTCCACGCCGGCCGCGACGCCCAGCGGGCCGGCGGGCAGATTGACCAGCTTGCCGGTGATATCCCCCGTGAAATCGCGCATGGTCACGGTCGTCACGAAGATATTGGACGCCTGGCTCCAATCCGCCATGGCGGGGCTGATGGCACTCGCGCCGGTTACGGAATTGAAGCCGCCGAACGGATTGATGGGAACGCATCCCGGAATCAGGATCTGATAATACTTCCCGTTGATGTTGTCCCACGTGCCGCTGCTGCCGGGCGCGGACTGTCCGGGGCCGTTGCACTGCTGACCGCCGGGCGAATCCAACTGTTCCGAGAGTCTCTCGATATCGGTAAACCCGGTATCCTGCGCGGTATCGTAGGTACGGCCGTAGTTGAAGCCCGTTTCCCAGTGCCAGGCGCTGCCGATGGCGTTGAAGACGCCGTTCAGACCCATGCGCAGCGACTCGGTATCGATATTGTCGCGCGAAATACGGTCGTAAACCGCCGGCAGCGTCTCACTGAACTGACTCAGCAGGTAGTTCGGGGTGCATGAGGCCACCGCCACGCCCCCCAGGGTCTTGCCGTCCGGGCAGTACTGGGCGGGATTGCCCACCAGATCCACACCGAATGGATTGTATGGATTATTCGCGCCGATGCCGTAGCTGGCACCGTTCACGTCGTACGCCCCACCCGAGCCCGCGGCATACGCCGACCCGATCTGGCCCAACGAGTCATCGTTGTTATAAGAGGCGAGAGTCGTGAAGTTGATGCTCGGGGCGATCTGATAATGCGCGCTCAGATACAGCGATTCGTTCTGGTCCTGCTTGGTGAGCATGAACTGACTCGGATAATACGTCGTGTTGAATTTTTCATTGACGAAGTTACCCGTGGTCGGATCGAAATTCGGCCCGGCGCCCGGCTGCAGCTCGCAAACGCCCGACTTGCTGCAGGTGCCGCTGCCGATCGCCGCATTGTCGAGTGAGGGGCTGGTAATGGTGAAAGTCGACGGATCGAAGCCAGGCTCGTACGCAGTCTGGGTAAAGGGCCCGTTGGCGCTTTCATAGCGACTCTGTGCATATATCGGCTGGTTCTGCTGGAACTCGCCACTCAGCATGATGCCTGACTTCGCGTCGCTCTTGCCGATGGTGAAGTCGTACTCATCGGTTTTGCCGTCCAGGGCGTCGCCAGGCTGGTCGTACGCACCCGTATAGGCGTGGACTTCGGCGCCGTTGAAATCCTGCTTCATGATGATGTTCACCACGCCCGCGATGGCATCGGAGCCATACACCGCGGACGCGCCGTCCTGGAGAACATCGACGTGCTCGATCATGGACGCAGGTATCGCGTTCAGGTTGACCGTGCCGTCGAGCTGGGGAACCCATCGTTGACCGTCGACCATCACCAGGGTACGTTCGGCACCCAGGTAGCGCAGGTCGATTTCGGTTGCATCGCCGTTGCTGCTGTCCGACTGCGCCTGTGAAGTCAGGGATGCGCCGGCCTGCGGCATGTTCTGCAGGACCGAGGAAATCGTCGTGAAGCCCGACTTCGCGATCGCCTCGGAGGTAATGCTCTGGATGGGTTCCGCGGCTCCGGCGCTGGATTGCAGAATATGGGTTCCGGTGATCTCGACCGTCGACAGCTGCTGCAGAAGGGGCGCCGCCGGCGGCGCGCTGTTGGCCGGGCCCGGAGTCTCCTGCGCCACCCGTATGTCGGCGGATTTCTGCTTTTTCCTGGTCGCGCTCCTGGCGCGGGCCGCCTGCCCCGATTGCGCGGCAGTCGAAGACGAATTGGTGGCGCTGGCAGTCGCGGCAGTCTGAGCAAACACTGCCGGGATCGCCAGTGCCGACAGGGCGCAACTCATCAACACGAAACGAACACCGCGATGAACAGTTTTATTCACGGACGAAGCTCCTGAAGTTCTTTGTCAGGGGATGAAGCTTCCTATCCTTAGGGAATGCCTAAGGGATATTCCGACACCCACACTTGGCTCCCGCCCTGCTGGCTGGGCGAAAAAATCGCCCACCCGTCTCCTGCCCCATGAATCGTCATCGCTGCGGGAACGTATTCAGGATTGCACAGATCGGCACCGAAGACTCAGTCGAAGCTGGAATGAAGAGATTCCGGATTGGAAACCACCGCATATCCGCCGCAGTCTAGTATCGCTCGCTACGGCCACCGGGGTTACAGCGCGGTTATAAGGTGACCAGGAGGAAAAATGCGTGAATCCCACCGGTGAACATGACCGGCTGCACTTCTCTCATCTGCCGACGCCGTTGGAGCCGATGGACCGATTGGGGCGCTACCTCGGCGGCCCGCATCTGTTCATAAAGCGCGACGACTGCACGGGACTCGCGACCGGGGGAAACAGCACCCGGAAACTCGAATTCCTCATGGCGGACGCCATTGCCGCCGGAGCGGATGTGGTGCTCACTCATGGCCCACTCCAGTCCAACCACGCGCGGCAGACCGCCGCCATCGCCAGCAAGTTGAACATGCAGTGCGCTTTGGCCCTGGAAAACAGCACCGACGGCGACGACGATTTCTACTCGGGGTCCGCCAACGTTTTGCTCGACCGGCTGTACGGCGCCGACATTCATCGCTTCCCCGCCGGATTCGACATGGAGTCGGCCACGCTCGGGCTGGCGAAGAGGTACGAAGGGCTCGGCAAGCGCTGTTACATCATGCCGCCCGGCGGCGCCAACCCGATAGGCGTGCTCGGTTACGTGAATTGCGCCTTCGAGATCGCGACCCAACTCCGCGAGCAGGGGTTGCGAATCGATCGCCTCGTGCATGCCAGCGGCAGCGGCGGCACGCAGGCGGGCCTGATCGTCGGCTTTCAGCTGGCCGACATAAAGATTCCGGTTCTCGGCGTCAGCATGTGGTTACCCAGGGCAGCGCAGGAGCAGAAGGTATACGACCTGGTCCGGCGAACCGCGGAACATCTCGGGCTCCAACAGGCGCCGTCGCGGAGCGATGTCGCCGTGAACGCGGATTATGTTGACGATGTCTACGGCAGCGCCTCGACGAATACGCTCACGGCCGTAACGACGGTGGCGCGATACGAGAGTATATTGCTGGACCCGGTTTACACGGGCAAAGCGATGCACTGCCTGATAGATCTCATCGTCAATAAACAGCAGTTCAAAAGGGGCGAAAACATCCTTTTCCTGCATACCGGAGGCAGCGTCGGCCTGTTCGGCTGCATGGCGCGGATGGACAGGTTTCTGGCACGCGAGACTCATGGCAGACCGCGGACCGCCAATGTTGACGTCAATGCACGCTGACAGGACGCAACCCGGGGCGCAGGGGCCACTCGCTCCTGCCGGCGGCGGATTGGTTCGGGCCGTCGGGGTTGTCGTAGTGGCGTTGTCCGCGGTTGCGCAGGAGTATGGCAGCGGCATCAACTTCGTGATGCCTCACAGCCTCGAGAGCTATCCCCGTGCGGAGGGACTCGTGCCGCTGGCGATGCTCGTCGCCGGCATCGTGCTGATCCCGCAAGTCGTGCTTTTCGCGCGTTACTCGATCGTCATGCCACGCGCGGGCGCCACTTACGTGTGGCTCACGCGCGGCCTCGGCCCTTATGCGGGATTTGCACTGGCCTTCCTTTGGTTCGTAGGCATTTGTGGCGCGATCGGCTTTCTGGCTTTCGCGACCGGGACGTTCCTCGGTGATGCCGCACACGCAACCGGGTCCGCGACGCAATGGTTCACCACGCGCATCGGCCATCTGGCAACGGGCCTGGCCGCAATCTGGCTGCTCACGGCGCTGCACGTGAGCGGCATCAAGAACTACGGCTATCTGATCTACGCGGCAGGTGCGCTCGTGTTCGTTGCCGCGGCCATCGTGATCGCGGCGGGGTTCGCGGCGACACCCGCCAGTGCCGTGGCAAAAATCAGTGCCGCGGCCGGAATTCAGGTCGCGCCCCGCGCTTCGCATCCCTCGGTTGGGGCGTTCATCTCAGTGATCGGGCTGCTCATGTTTGCTTATGGCGGCCTGGACGCCTCGACTTCGCTGGCCGGCGAAGTAGCCGACGCGCGCCGGAACATGCCCCGCGGTATCGTCGCCGGTTGGGCAATCGCGCTCGTGCTCTATACGCTCGTCTCCTATGCGCTGTTTCACGCGGTACCGTGGTGGACAGCGTTGCCGATCGTCCAATCCGGTCACGGATACCTGCTCACCACGCCCGCGCTGGTGGGGATGCTCACACCCCGCGCGGTCGACGTATTCCTGAACGTGCTGGTCGCGGTAGTGGTGGTCAAAACCATAGCACCGCAGCTACTCGACTCGAGCCGCTTTCTTTTCGCCTGGGCACAGGACGGATTCGTCCCGGAGCAACTGGCCGGCACCAACGCGGCGCATGCGCCTGCGGCGGCGATAGTCCTGTCGGCCTTCCTCGGCAGCCTTTTCCTGCTCGATGCGGTATTTGGCGGCTGGCAGATCGGCGTGGCTCTGCGCGCCATCAGCATCGCCCTCGTGTTGGCAGGACTCGGACTCGGCACCCTGCTGCTCGCGTGGTGGCCGAGGTGGGCTGGAATACGTGAGTTCGCGCCGCAATGCACGCGCGGCGCGTTCGTGAAAGGGATGTCCGTGTGCGCGGTCTTGATCGGCGTGGTTCTCGCCGTGTCAGTGGCTTACGAGCCCGGCGCGAGCTGGTATTTGCAGCCTTGGTTCCAACTGGCCGTGGGTGTTCTGCTTGCACTCATGCTGGCTTTCAGGGCCCACAGGCGCGCGACATCTCGGGGCGGTGACTTTCATGCACGTTTCCGGACCGCACCGCCGCAGTAGTCCGGAGAGCCGTATCTGGAGAACAACATGAAGCTTTTTGATTTGCCCAAAAGGACTTACACGGAATACGCCACACCCGTGGAGCCATTGCCGCGACTGAGCAAGGCTCTGGGCGGGCCGGAAATCTGGATCAAGCGTGACGACCAGCTTGGGCTTGCCGGCGGCGGCAACAAGACGCGCAAGCTGGAATACGTCATGGCAGCCGCGCTGGCGGACGGCGCAAAAGCGGTCATGACGGTCGGCGCCGTACAGTCCAACCACTGCCGTCTGACTCTTGCGGCCGCGAAACGCGAGGGGCTGGCGTGTTATCTGGTTATCGAAGAGCGGGTAAAGGGCAGTTACTCGCCCGAGGCAAGCGGCAACAACATGCTGTTTCACCTGCTGGGTGTGCAGCGCATTTTCGTGTCGCCCTTTGGCGCGGACATAAAAGCGGCGGTGAGCCAGGCGCGCGACACCGTCAAACGTGAAACCGGACTCGACGCCTATTTCATCCCCGGTGGCGCCTCGACCCCGCTCGGGGCAACGGGCTATGCGGCGGCCATGCTGGAACTGCTCGGACAGTGCGCCAAGGAGCATCTGTCTTTCGATAATCTCGTGGTCGGAAGCGGCAGCGGCGGCACCCACGGCGGGCTGGTCGCGGGCAAGGCACTGTTCGGCTTTCCGGGAACGATACTGGGTGTCAGCACGCGCCACCCGAAAGCGGTGCAGAAGACGCACATCGACGCGCTCGCGCGCGAGACGCTCGTCTTCCTGGACAGCAACGCAACGCTGCCGGCGGACTGGGTGCAGGTTGCCGATGACTGGGTCGGCCCGGGATATTCGATCCCTGACGACCGCACGATCGAAGCCATCCGCCTGTTCGCGGATAAAGAAGGTATCCTTTTGGACCCGGTCTATACGGGCAAGGCGGCGGCTGGGCTCATCGGCATGATTCGGCGCGGAGATCTCGGCAAGGGCGGCAAAGCGCTGTTCTGGCACACCGGCGGCTGGCCGGCGTTGTTCGCTTATGGTGACAAGCTTCAGGCTCACGGCACGCCGGCATGAAAGGCTCGCGCGCCAAGCTGTCCCGCGCCGGCGTCCTCGGGGGCATGGGGCCCGAGGCAACACTCGTCTTTCTGGAGAAGTTCTACGCACTCACCCGTGGCCGGCGCGAGCAGAAGCGCCCGCCTCTGCTGGTGAACATCGACCCTGAGGTGCCGGATCGTAACGAGGCGTGGCGCGGTCTCGGTACCAGCCCAGCGGCCGCGCTCGCACAAATGGGGCGGAGCCTGCGGCAAGCCGGCGCCGATTTCTGCGTCATGGCCTGTGTCACCGCTCACGGCTTTGTCGAGTCGTTTGAAAAGGATGTCGGCATTCCGCTCATCCGCATGCCGGATGTCGTCGCTGCGGCCTTGGGAACCGGTGCCAGTGCCAATGGGCCCGTCGGCCTTCTCGCGACCACTACCACTCTCGAGATGAAACTGTTCCAGAAGGCCTTCGCGGCACGAAACAGCCCGCTCATCGTGCCGGGAGAGAACGAACAGAAGGAATTGATGGATGCCATCTACGCCATCAAGAAGGGGCAGGATCCGCGCTCCAGCGTCCTCGCCGTTGCCAAATCCCTGGTCGCGCGTGGTGCTCACACGTTGCTCATCGGCTGTACCGATCTGAGCGTCCTCGATCCCTTGCAACTCGAGGGTTGCGCAGTCGTAGATGCCCTCGACCTGCTCGCGCAACGCACGCTGGCCGAGATCGAGAAGAACTCGAGGTCGGATAGTTGAGTCAGGCCCGCACGTCGGCTTGACGCAGGCAGGTCGGGTCCAACGTATCGACGGACCTGTGCCCAAGCATCGCGAGGTCTGCATCGATCTCCCGACGCAGCAACTCGATCGCGTGTCGAACCCCGGCTTCGCCCCTGGCGGCCACGGCGTAGGCAAATGGCCGCCCGACAAAGACGAAGTCCGCCCCAAGAGCCAGCGCCTTGAGAACGTCGGTTCCGCGCCGGAATCCGCTGTCGACCATCAGCGTCATTGCACCAGAGACGGCCTTGATCTCCGGTATCAGGAGCACCGGGGATATCGCGGCATCGAGCTGCCGCCCGCCGTGATTTGACACGATGATGCCGTCGGCCCCGTGCTCTCGAGCCATGCGGGCGTCATCCGCATGCAGGATGCCCTTGATGACCAGCGCGCCCTGCCACTTCTCGCGGATGCGGTGCAGCTCGGCCCACTGGAGACGCCCCCTGCGCCCGATGTCCCGGGTGGCACTGCGCGAGATCACTGGAATCCGGCCATTGACGGCAACGTTCTCGAAAGCAGGGAATCCGTTTCTGATGATGGTTTGGGCCATGACGCCGAGGAGCCAGCGCGGCTTGACCATGAAATCCCAGGCAAGCCTGGCGCTGGGACGCAACGGCGAGGAGAACCCGGCACGAGCTTCCTGTTCCCGGTTGGAAGGTGTGGGGACATCCACGGTAATGACGAGTGTTCTGACCCCTGCCCGCTCGATACGTTGCAACGCACCATCGACCTCCGCCGGATCGCCGCCGAGGTAGGCCTGGCACCAGCAGCGGGGATTCGCCGCCACGATTTCCTCGATGGGTACCAGCGAGGCGCCGCTCGCGATCATCGGCACATTGGCGTCCCTGGCGGCTCTCGCCAACACGAGGTCACCCCGGTATGCGAACAGGGCGCTTATCCCCATTGGGGCGATGCCGAACGGGCAGTCGAACTCCTGACCCAGCACCGATCTGCGTGTCGAGCGCGCGGTCACATCCCGGAGAACGCGCGTCACGAAGGAAAAGCGCTGGAATGCGGCACGATTGCTCAGCAGACAGTGGCCGTCGTCGGCACCCCCGGCGATGTAGCCGAAAATCGGGCGCGGCAGGGCCGCGCGAGCCAGCTCCGTGAAGTCCTCGAGCGACAGGATGCCTTCACAGCGACTCACGGTCCCCCCTTGTCATGCGGCCGCAGCGACGATCCTCACCTCGGTGACGAGCTCACCGGCCGAATTCAGCCGGTGCAGATGATAGACGGGTCGGCCGTGCATTTGCGGCGGGAAATCGCCCTTGCGCAGCGTCGTGGCCGTACACGGCGCCACCATCACCGGAATGCTACCAATCCGGCCCCAGGTCGAGCGGTGCACGTGACCGCAGAAGACGGCGACCACGCGGCCGGAGCGCTCGAGGGTCCCCTGTAGACCCGCCATTGCCTCCGCGGTGACGAAGTTGAGCGGATCCGGCCCGACCGTGACCGTGAACGGTGGATGATGCATGAAGACCGCAGTTGGTCTCTGCCTCTCGGCCTCGAGCAGCGCCGTCAGGCCTCGAGCCCGCTCGGGAGAGAAATCACCCTTGTTGCTGGCTGAGGTCGTCGTGTCGAAGGCAACCAGCCGCACCGGGAAATCTTCGACTGCATAGTCGAGGAATCCGGGGCCGGAGGCCGGAACCCATCGCGACAGCGAGTGGCGCAGGTTCTCTCTGTCATCCCGGTTTCCGGGCGCGACATAGACCGGTGCGCGCGCGCGCGCGAGCAGGGACGCCGCCGCCGCATAATCCTCGCGGCGCCCACCGTGGACGACATCTCCGGTGTGAATGATCACATCCGGGGCCGGATCGAGGGCATTGATATCCGCAAGCGTGCGCTCGAGATCCGACGCTCTGCGGTCGGCATCGGCTGCACTGAGCGCAATATGCGTGTCGGATATCTGCGCGATGATCATGCCGCGGTGCCGCTCTCTCCCGATTGTCCGCTTCTATAGTACTCCCTGAGAATCTCGACGACCTCCGGCCGGCTGAACTCGGGGGGTATATCCACTCCCGTCGACAGCATCTGCCGCAGCCGGGTGCCGGAAATCGCGATCTGAAACTGCGGGTCGTGAGGACAAGTTCGCGCGGTTGCCATCATGGCGCACTTGCGGCAATAGAAGGTGACATCGAGCTTCAGCGCCCGGGTCTGCAGGGCGCCGTCCCACAGCTGAGCGAAAATACGCTGCGAATCATACGGGCCATAGTAGTCGCCGACGCCCGCATGGTCACGGCCCACGATGAGGTGCGAGCAGCCGAAATTCTGCCGGATGAGCGCATGCAGCAGCGCCTCGCGGGGGCCCGCGTAGCGCATCTCGATGGGATAGCCCGCCTGGATCACCGTTCCGGGCCGGAAATAAATGTCGACCATGGCCTGGACCGCTCGGGTCCGGACCTCGGCGGGAATGTCGCCGGGCTTGAGCTTGCCGAGCACCTGGTGGATGAAGGCGCCGTCCAGCAGCTCCAGTGCGATCTTCACCAGATATTCGTGGCTGCGGTGCATCGGATTGCGCGTCTGGAAGGCGGCCACGCGCGACCAGCCCCGCTCGCGGAACAGAGCCCGCGCCTCGACCGGCCGGATATACAGCCCGGGGTATCGCCTCGAGTATTCGCCCTCGCTCAGAGCCGACACGCGGCCGGCCAGGTTGATGTCACCCTGGCTCATGACTTTGGCCACTCCCGGATGCTTCGGATCGGTGGTGCCGAATACGTGCCCGGCCTCGAGGGCTTTGTCGATCCGGTATTTCTCGCGAACCTCCATGATCGCGAGTATCTCGCCGCCCGGGCCCGCGGTGAGAGCCACTTCCTCCTGCGGCCGGATCGGCTCCGCAACATCCCGTGCGACGGGCAGCGTGATCGGGATCGGCCAGAACAGGCCGCCGGACAACCTCATGTCCACGCACGCTCCGCGCCAGTCGTCCTGCCCCATGAAACCATCGAGCGGCGTGTATGCGCCCATCCCCAACATCAGGACGTCCGAGACGGCGCGCGAATCCAGCGCGATCCTCCTCAAGCCTGCGGCCCGCTCGAGCCCCTCGGGCCGCGCTGCCGGCGGCGCCAGCAGCGGTTTGACTGCATCCGAGCCGTGCGGGGGTACGAGTTGGGACATCAGGTGCCGCCTGACCAGTCGACTGATATCAGTCGATGATGTGGTACACGGGCGCTTTCTCCATCTCCCACCCGCCGCTTTCCCGGTCGTAGCGCGATAGAGTGAAGCAGTGCCAATCCTTGTCGTCGAGTTTCGGATGGTCGGCACGGTAGTAGTAACCGGGCCAGCGCGTCTCCTGCCGGAACAATGTGTGCTGTGTCACGCACTCCGAGGCCAGCACGCGGTGCTGCAGCTCCCATGCCCGCTGCAGCTGGTGCAGGTCCTCGGCTCCGAGGTAGGAGAGGTCTTCCTTCAGCATCGTGAGCAGCTCGAGCCCGCGGGTCAGCAACGGCTCATTGGTCGTGTAGTGGGAACCGATGCCACCGACGTACTCGTCCATGATCTTCTCGAGGCGCTGCAGCCCGTGAAGCGGCAGAAGGTAGCTCGGTGACACCGTCCCGGCCACGATCTCGTTACGGCCGATGCGGTAGGTCTCCAGGGGCTGGTAAATGATCTGCTTGAGCCGCGTGTATTCCGTCTCGCTGACTTCGGGCTGGTCTTTGCTGTGCTCCATGACGTACCTGACGGCCGCCTTGGCGGCAATCCGGCCCTCGGTGAAGGAGCCCGAGGAGAACTTGTGGGCGGTGCCGCCGATGGTATCGCCAGCACCGAACAGTCCCTCGACGGTCATCATCCGGTTGTATCCCCATTGGTATTCCGCGGGGGCGTAGTCCTCCGGTCCGCTCGCCCAGGCCCCTGAGCAGGTCGCGTGCGACCCCATGACGTAGGGTTCGGACGTCGTAAGCTCTGGGTTGATCTCCTTCGGGTCGATGTTTTGCGAGGCCCACACGACCGCCTGGCCGATGGTCATGCCGAGGAAGTTCTCCCAACCCACGGTCTCCTTGTGAGGATCCTTGAACGCCTCCTTGGTCACCATGCGGATGGGGCCCCGGCCGGCCTTCACCTCCTCGAGCAGCGCGTGATTGCGCAGACAGGTCGGCACCGGATGGTGATTGACGTAATCGCCGACCATCCGCTCGATCGAGTCGCGCCAGAACGCCTCGTAATCCTGCCCGTAGGCATTTTGCGTGTAGGTCTTGAGGTGCAGGAAGTAGGCGCCGACCGGACCGTAACCGTCCTTGAATCGAGTCAGGACGATGCGGTTTTCCATCTGTGTCATCTTCGCTCCCGCCAGAATCGGCAGAGCGTAGGCGGAGGCGCTGCTCCAGGGCGCATACCACGTGCGGCCCATGCCCTCGCCGACCGCGCGCGGCTTGAAGATGTGCGATGCGCCTCCCGCAGCCACGATTACAGCCTTGGCGCGGAAGACATAGAAGTCGCCGTTGCGAACGTTGAATCCCACGGCGCCCGCGACCCGGTTGGGCCGCTTGCTGTCCATGAGCAGGTGGGTCACCATGATGCGGTTGTAGACGGTGCTCGCGGCCTTGCGCGCGGCCTCCGCGACGAGCGGCTTATAGCTCTCGCCGTGGATCATGATCTGCCATTTGCCCTCGCGCTGATAGCGACCGGTCTTGGGGTCCTTCATGATCGGCAGACCCCACTCCTCGAACTTGTGCACGGTGGCGTCGACGTGCCGCGCGATGTCGTAGCCGAGATCCTCCCTTACCAGACCCATGAGGTCATTGCGCGCGTAGCGCACATGGTCCTCGGGCTGATTCTCGTTCCACTGCATGCCCATGTAGCAGTTGATGGCGTAGAGCCCCTGCGCCACCGCGCCGCTGCGCTCGATGTTCGCCTTCTCCACACAGACGATCTTGAGGTCGCGTCCCCAGTATCGGGATTCGTAAGTGGCGCCGCAGCCGCCCATCCCGCCACCGATGACGAGAATGTCGGAGTCGACGAATACGGTTTTGCGGCTCATTACACCAGCCCTTTCTTCAAGCGATCACGCGCCAGCGTCGGCAGTGCAGCGACTTTGAGCGACTCGGGCTCATGCGCCAGCTCCTGCGAGGCCAGCGCCGCCGCGCTCGGCGGCGCATAGTCGGTCGGACCTTTGATCGATCCCCAGGGCGTGGTGCGGATGGGTGAGACGAAATTCTTCTCACGCCCGTCGCGGAACTTGAGCCGCCACGAAACCGTGCCCTTCTCTTCCTCGCGCAGCACCCGCACGCTGTGGCCGAGGGGGGCGAAATCGGCATAGCCGCGGCAGTCGATGGCGTGCTGCGGGCATGCCTTCACGCACGAGTAGCATTCCCAGCACATGTTGGGTTCGATGTTGTATGCACGGCGGTACGTGGGGTCGATGTGCATGATGTCGGACGGGCAGATGTCGACGCAGTAGCCACAGCCGTCGCAGCTCGCCATGTAGACAAAGGTAGGCATCGCTGATGCTCCTCAGTAGTTGTTCCGCTGACGCCGGGCACTGCCGAATGTCGCCGGTCGGTCGGCCGGAGCAGGCAGGTTGCGGCGGAAGCCGTTCGCCTGCTCGATGCCTTTCTGAAAAGCCGCCGCCGGCTTGTAGAACATATGGGCGAACTTGGACCACGGCACGGAGGCAAAGAGTACCGTGTTGGCGAGCAGATAAAAGCCGAAGCAGACGTTTGTCCAGACCTGATCGCCGCTTGCCTGGACGCGAGCCCATATCAGGGCAAAGGTCGTGGTCGCGACCAGCGACAGAATGAAGAGGTCGGCGCGGACCAGTCGCAGGGGCGAGCGGCCTTCCGCCACGACGTCGACCCGCTGCAGGAACCAGAACCAGTAACCGCCAACGCAAACCAACGCGGCGCCCACGTACCAGAGGTCGGCCACGATCGCCGGCCCCGGCGCCGCCGCCGTCGGATAGGCGAAAACCATCATGGCGGTGGTGACGACGTACAGCACGAAGCCGTACATCGTCAGCAGATGTGTCAGCCGGCGCAACGCGCCGCAGAACTCGCCGGCAGCCAGCACCGTGACCAAGATGGTTTTCGCGGCGATCCCCGCCACTTCACCGGCGCCCACCGCGCGCGTGGCAGCGAAGCTCGCGTTCTGCCGCTGTTTGAAGAAGTACTTGGCGCTTCCCTTGTGCGCCAGGTCGATCAGCGTGCCGAACAGGACCAGCAGGAACATCACTACCACGTAGATCTGCATGGCGATCGGCGGTATGGCTGCGGGCAGCGCGGCGAACGGGTTGTGCATGGACGTCCCCTGGCGAGTTTCAGGACTCTATCCTTGGGAACGCCCTTCCGCAATGATCGAGTCAATGAATAAAACTAATAGATTTAATATGATAAGATGATTAATCATGACTTTGGATCAACTGCGCGTCTTTGTCGAGGTCGCCGAGCGGGGGCACGTCACCCGCGCCGCCGAGGCGCTGCGGATGAGCCAATCCGCCGCCTCGGTGGCCATTGCCGCATTGGAGCACCTCTATCAGATCAAGCTGTTCGATCGCGTGGGCCGTGGTATTCAGCTGACCGAGCCTGGCCGGATATTTCTGCGCGAGGCGCGCGCCGTGCTCGACCGCGCTTCCATGGCGCGCTCGGTGCTGCAGGATCTCGCAGGCAGCCCGGCGAGCCCGATTGCCCTCGCGGCCAGCCACACCATTTCGACGTACTGGCTGCCCCGCCGGCTCGCGGCGTTCCATGCAGCGAACCCCCGCGTGCGACTCAATGTGATGATCCGCAACACCCGCGAGGTCGAAGCCGCGGTTGCGGACGGCGAGGTGAGCATCGGACTGGTCGAGGGACCGACGCAGCACCCTGCACTTCTGCGGACGCGCCTCGACTACGATCAGATGGTGCTGGTCGTCGCTGCGGGTCGCGCACCACTGCCGATCGAGCCGTCGGGAAAAGTCGATCTTCGCGCGCTCAACTGGGTGATCCGCGAACCGGGGTCGGGCACTCGCCGCGGCCTCGAGGACCTGGCGGCCCGGCAGGATCTGTCGCTCGATGATCTCAACATCTTCCTCGTGCTGCCGGGCAACGAGGCGGTGCGCGCGGCAGTCGAAGCGGGTGCGGGCGCAACCATCATCTCACGCCACGTCGTGGCTTCAGCCATAGCGGCGGGGACGCTCGTGGAGATCCCGATCGAATTGCCGCACCGCGAATTCGCGCTGGTACGACACCGCGAACGCCATGCGACGCTGGCCCAGAAAGCACTCGTGGCGCATCTGATACATTGACGACGCCCATCCCGATGCATTACTTTCGGGACTAGTCTCCCACGCAGGTCTCCCGTTCCAGGCTTATGAACCTGAGATGGTTAGAAGACTTTCTCGCCGTATGCGAAACGCGCAGCTTTACCGAGGCTGCCCGCGTCCGCTTTTTGACACAATCCGCGCTCAGCAAGCACATGCAGGCGCTGGAGATCTGGTTGGGCGCCGGCACTCTGCTCGACCGCTCCACCAATCCGGTCGGTATCACCGGCGCCGGGCTGGTGTTCCGGGAGACCGCGGCACAAATCGTTACACTGCTGAATTCCGCGCGCCGGGTCGCCACGAACAGCAAGATAGTGACGAAAAACATATATGTCTCGTCCACTCATACTCTGTCCGCGACCTTCGTGCCGATGCTGTCGAAGATACTGTACGAAGAGCTTTCCAACCAGACTATCTGCCTGCACGTCACCGCGAACAACTTCAGAGAAGCGTTGTCGCGCTACGAGCGCGCAGAATGTGACTATTTCCTCTGCTATGACAGTCCGGTCCATAGCATCGACCTCGATCATGATGAGCACTCCAAACTGACCCTGGGGACCGATTACCTGGTCCCGGTCAGCGTGCCCGCCAAGCAAAGCAGCAAGCCCTACTACGCGATCACGCGCACCTCCGAGCGGCCGCTGCCTTATCTGGGATATACGGAAGAATCGCATCTCGGCAAGGTGCTGCAAAACCATCCGGCGTTCGCCCATATTGCCGAGAGGTTGGTGGCGCATGCCAAGAGTGCCTACGCGGAAACCCTGCGAGCAGGCGTGCTCACCGGTCTGGGAGTCGCATGGCTGCCGTACAGCCTCATAAGAACCAACCTGGAAGCCGGGGACCTTACGTTAGCGAGCACTGACGGCGCGCATTACATCCCGCTGACCATAGATGTATATCGTCAGAAGACGACGTCTCGTGACGAAGTGCTGAAGTGCTGGGAGATCTGGCGGACCCATATTCTCAGCCTCAACTCCCTGATGCCGGTGCTGCCGGGAGTCGCCGAGCGCTCCCTGTTCTCCAATCCAGGCAGGCGGACGCAAAACTAGCGCGGCTGCTCCGGCTTGCGCGCAATGATCACGGTCAACGGCGGGAAAGTGGTCATGAGGCTGCCGCGGCGCTTCGTGACCGAGAATCCGAGCTCACGCAGTTGTCGCGCGTATTCGCGCGTCAGCTTGTAATCGGACACGATCGCGACCCCGCCCGGCCTGAGAACACGCGCGATCTGCTCGACCGCCCGCCGCCGCGTGCCGCGGTCATAGATATTGTGCAGGCAGAGATTCGAGACCACGACATCGAAGCTGCCATCGCCGAAGGGCATTTCCTGCGCGGGCTTGCTGACCAGTGTGCAGAGCGGCCGGACGCCTTCGAGCTCCAGATTCCGCTCCGTGGCCACAGCCGAATTGGCCGCCATATCCGTGTTGGACCAGATGTCGATGCCGGTCGCGTGCCCCGTCCCGTGGAGCTGCGCGATCCGCTTCGCCGCGCCGGCAAGCAACAGACCGCGGCCGCAGCCCACGTCCAGCACCTGCTCATCGCCGCGCCAGGCGTGCATCCCCAACATGAAGTCGCGGTGGCGGAACTTCCCGACTTTCACGTAAAGCAGGAACAGAAAGCCGGCAACGATGAAAGACAAGGCGGGCCAGATGAAGCTCCGTGAATCGATGGCGACCGGACCGATTCGCAGGATCGGCGGCGTGAGCACCGCGAGCAGCAAACACGCGACGCCGACGAGAAAGAAATTGCGCATGACGCCGGGTGCGTCGACGCCGTAGTCAGGCCGGGCTGATGGGGAAGTCACAGGTGGCTCTCTCGCCTGCAGCTACAGTGGGACGTTGTCGGATCGCGCGCAATCGCGAGATCCCAAGGTAGCGCCCCTCGTGTACATTGCCGATGTGGCGGCGACGAAGCAAGTCATCGCGGCGCAGCACGGTCCGGTCGTGCTGGTCGGTCACGCCTGTGGCGGAGTGGTCATCGTAAGTCCTGGATTCCCTTCAGCTCTTCCGCGATGCTATCCCCCTGGTTCGGCTGCGATCGCCGGCGTCCGGTGGCGGAGCAGTGGCAGCAGCCATTCTCTTCGCCATTGCCAACCTGATGCCGATTCTGACCATACGGGTCGCGGGCATAGAAACGAAGGCGAACCTCTGGTCCGCCGTGCGCTCGATGCAGGAGGGGTGGATCTCCGTAGCCGCGCTGGGACTGGCGCTCACGACCTTTTTGATACCGCTTGCCCAAATTGTGCTCTTACTCTGGGTATTGACGTTCGTCACGCTCTCGCGCCCGCCGCCTGCCTTTCGACAAGTCATGACGCTGCTGCACAGACTGCGTCCCTGGAGCATGACCGAGGTGTTCCTGCTCGGCGCGTTGGTCGCAGTTGTCAAGCTTGCGAGTTGGGTCCCCATCAGGGCCGGCGCGGGGATGTGGGCGCTTGCGGGACTAACCGTGGTTCTTGCGTTACTCGGTCGTTGCGATCCCGTCTCGTGGTGGTCGCTCGAATCGAAGGCGCCCCGATGAGCGCTCTCAGGCGCTCCTCTGAATTAGGTCTCATTCTCTGCCGTACCTGCGGCCGGACCCACGCCGCATCCGCATTACCCGCCGATCAACGCTTGGATGACCGACATGCTGAGCAGGACCTCCCATAAGAGCACCCTGGGACTTGCGCTGCTGTACCCATTGAGGCGCTGGGGTGACCATCGGCTCAATCGGCAATGTCCCGGCCGCCGCGATCGCGAACCCAGCGAAGGGAATGCTAGTAGCGCTGACCCTGCACGAGGGTGAAAGGTGGCATGATCTCTTGATGCGGCTGGAGAAGACGGTCGTGCAGGCCGTCGTCGAGGGTCGCATCGTCAACGAATTGCATCTGTAGCGGTACGTCAACTGAATCGTGCACCTCCGGCGGCAGCAGAACGCCACTGAGTTCATGTCGAAGCGCAAATAGGCGACGCATGGAGAAGTCTTCGCGCCGCATCTTGACAAATCCTCCACTGTGCATGGGCGTCTGTC
The DNA here is from genome assembly GCA_963812925.1 of uncultured Pseudomonadota bacterium. Lineage (GTDB taxonomy): Bacteria > Pseudomonadota > Gammaproteobacteria > Steroidobacterales > Steroidobacteraceae > 13-2-20CM-66-19. The sequence goes on from CAWEXF010000021.1 coordinate 382,684, forward strand.
ACGATCGGCATGCCAACTCGATACGACGAACCTCTGAACCTCTGGCCAAACGAGAAAGTGTTTCTACAGAAGCGCGCTGCGGGGCCCCAGTGAACCGGAAACATGTCCGAAGTGATCGAATTCGAACAGAGTGTTCACAGACGGACACTCTGATGCTGATTGGGCTCTTCAAGTTATTGATAATCCGAAGCTTTCCTCTGGCATGCAGTTTGCTCAGTGGACTGGATGCAATCGGGTGGACAGCCAATGGCAAATGTGATCGGTAGACAGTCAGCCGATCGCGAGACGGATGCCCCATCCACGGATGTACCAACGGCGGTGCGAGGCGGCGAATATGGTCTGCGTGATTCACAACTGCCTCGTCAAGACGGCGCGTCACTTTATCCAGCATAAGCTGTATACCCACATCAATATCGCAGGGCTGCCGGCATGCACGATCCTGACCGCCCATACGTGCGCCGCACTATGAATAGCAACTCCCACCGGCGGTCTCCTTGCCACTCAACAGTCCCGTTCCCACCGCGAACAATCGGCGAGTGATATGAGCGCACGTACCTTGTTTTGGCACTACTTCATCACGGCATTACGCAATTTGGTAAAGCACAGGCTTTATAGCTTCATCAATATCGCCGGCCTGGCATTGGGGCTGGCCTGCGCCATCTTCATCATCCTGTTTATCCGCGATGAAACATCTTACGACAAGTGGGTGCCGGACAGCACTCGGCTCTACCGGTTGGAGCTGACCCAACATATACCGGGCAGCCCCGCCACGGACAACGCTTCAGTCCCCTTTCCCGTGGCGGCCGCCATGCAGGAGGAGATTCCGGAAGTCACAGCGGCGACTCGCCTGCGTCTTGAAGGCATCACTATGACGGTTGGGAACCGGCAGTTCCTCGAGGCCGTGGACGTGGTCGACCCCAATTTTCTGCAAGTAGTCCGACTGCCCCTGGTGACGGGAGATCCAGCCACAGTTCTCATGCAGCCAGAATCCCTGGTCCTGTCAGAAGATACTGCCAGGAAGTTCTTCGGCAATGCGAATCCGCTCGGACAAACCGTCACGGTAGCCAAGGCAAAGTGTGACAAGTCGGATGAGACCTGCGAGAGCGGCACGATCGTGCTGAAGGTTACAGGCGTGCTGCGAAACTTGCCGACCAATTCCCAACTTGTGGCCGATGTGGTCATGCCGAACACCTCTGTTGCAGACAGGGTCAGTCAGCAGCAAAAGCAGAACTGGACTTTTCCCTGGTACTACACCTACGTGACTCTTGTGTCCGGCGCTGATCCTCAGGCAGTGATCGCAAAGCTGACGCCGATACTGGATAGGGGTTTAAGCGCTGCGCTCCAGTATTTGCAGCTGAACATCCGAGGAAGTCAGGTGTACCAAATGCATCTGACACCATTCACGGATGTTCATCTCTCATCCGCCCGATATTCCAATAACCTGACGCCCGCCGGGAGCTGGATCACCGTTTATGGTATTGCGACGGTCGGGTTGCTGATCGTTTTGGTGGCCTGCTTCAATTTCATGAACCTGGCGACTGCCCGCGCCATGCTGCGTGCTCGCGAGATTTCACTGCGCAAGTGCGTGGGTGCAGGCCGCTGGCAGCTGATAACTCAGTTCCTGGGCGAGTCGGTGCTCATGGCTATTTGCTCGCTAGTACTTGCGCTCGCTATGGTCGAATTTCTGCTGCCTACCTACGATCGCTTTCTGGAACGCCCGATCGCTTTCCACTACCTCGGCGACTGGCCGCTGTCGCTCATGATTGTCGGTATCGCGATCGCCGCGGGACTGATCAGCGGCATCTATCCGGCGCTGACGCTGTCCAGTTTTCCGCCCGCAACGGTGCTACGGACCAATAGCTCGGGTCAGCCCGGCTCAAACCGTCTGCGCTCAGTTCTGGTCGTGCTGCAGTTCGCCGTCTCGATCGGGCTCGGCATCGCAACCATCGTTGTGTACAAGCAGATCAGTTTTGCGCGTGATCTCGATCTGGGCTTCCACCGGAGCAACATCGTCGTTATCAACGCGGCAGCGCTTACTCCAAGCAGTCGCGAAACCCTCGCACAGACCCTACGCAGCTATCCCGGCGTGTTCACCACGGCGCTATCAAGCGCCGTGCCCTTCCAGAATGACCGCGCCCTTGGCCTGGTCCGACTTCCAGGGCAGCCGGGTGTCATTACGGTTAACAGGATATTGATCGACCCAGACTTTCCCCACTTGTACGGCATGTCCCTGGCTGCCGGACGGCTACTCTCCGAGAGCCGAGACGTGGATTCGCTGATTGACAGCAGTGAGGGCGACAGCCTTTTCCCGACCAATGAGGGGCACAACATCCTCATCAATGTGGCCGCGGCCGCTCGGCTCGGTTACACACCGCAGCAGGCGATCGGGAAGACGATCATGTACAACATCAATCACGTTAACATCGTGGGCGTGCTAGGGGATGTAAAGTTTGATGGTGCCAGGGAACCCGTGAAGCCCACCGTGTATTTCGACGACAAAACGCGCACTAATTTGCTTTCTGTGCGCCTCAGTGGACAAGACGTTCCGGCGACGCTCACCTTTATCGACAGAACCTGGCATGCTTTGGCGCCGGACACATATTTATGGAGATATTTCCTCAGCGAGCAGTTTGGAACGCTATACCGGAGTGATGAAAGACAGGGTGTCATGCTTAGCGTATCTGTTGGTATCGCCATTTTCATTGCTTGCCTTGGCCTCTTCGGCATTGCCGCTTTCACCGCGGCACGTCGCACCAAGGAGATAGGAATCCGCAAGGTATTCGGTGCGCGCACGAATGAAATTGTGCGACTCCTCCTGTGGCAATTCTCGATCCCGGTGTTGATTGCCAACGCCCTCGCGTGGCCCGTTACTTACTACTACTTACACAGGTGGCTGGAGGGCTACGCGTACCGAATCATACTCAATCCCCTCTACTTCGTGACCGCCGGGACCATTGCGCTGGGGATCGCCTGGTTAACCATTTTCGCGCACGCGCAGCGCATCGCCCGAGCGAATCCCATCCGAGCCCTTCGCGATGAATGAGACGCCGCCGCACTGGCTGCGGACATTTTTGTTTTCCGGGGGCTGGATCTCTCTTGTTGTCAGTCGCGTGTGTGCTCACGTACTCACGAGCTGCGCCACGCCGGTACTCGTTCTACGCAAGGCAGTGCCCGACGTGTCGCTTACGGTCGTGCACCGAATCCTGTGCGGCGCCGCGAAATTGTCAGGGCGCGCCATCCACCCGCTTACAGTCCTTCCGAGCTACGCAATATTCATTACGCGTAACTCTTCGCGCGCCGCTTCGCTGAACTCCCGCAGCGGGTCGACGCTGCTGGCGTCGGCCCTGATCAGGTCGCGCAGCTCGCGGACCGAGCGATTCGGAGAATAGAACGTATCGATGATAGTCAGCATGATCTTATCCGCACATGCAACGGTGCGCGGCTCCGACATCACCCGCATCTGGCTGATTATTGAATAGAGGCCGACGAGCTCGGGTAGCGACGGTTCGCTACTCACAAGCGCATCGCCGTAGGTTTTGGACGCCGCAGCAATGAAGTCCCGATACAGGTCCTCGCGCCGCGAGATATCGCGAGCTCGTTGAACTGCCCGTGCCTGGACGCGTTGCGTCAGCCAGGTTGTAGCCGTTGACGTGAATCCCCCGATGACCGAGCCGGCGAGCGCCGATAGAGCGGATATGTACGCGACATCCAATCCTGTCTCTCCGAGTCGGACCCGCGCTACGCGCCTTCCATCGGATTTGTTCGCCGGCCTATCTGCTAGCCGCGGATGAAAGCCAGGAGATCCTGGTTGATCACCTCCGCATGGGTTGTGAGCATGCCGTGCGGGAAGCCCGGATAGATCTTCAACGTACCGTGCTTCAGGAGCTTGATCGAAAGCAAGGAGGCGTCCTTGTAGGGAACGATCTGGTCGTCGTCGCCCTGCATCACCAGTGTAGGCACCTGGATGCTCTTCAGATCCTCCGTCTGGTCGGTTTCGGAGAACGCCTTGATGCCGTCGTAGTGCGCGTTTGCCCCGCCCATCATGCCCTGACGCCACCAGTTCTCGATGACCCCTTCCAGCGGTTTCGCGCCCGGCCTATTGAATCCATAGAACGGCCCGGCCGCAACATCGCGATAGAACTGGGCGCGGTTGGCCGCGAGGGCCGCCCGAAAGCCATCGAACACCTCGATCGGCGTACCCTGCGGGTTGCCCGGCGTTTTCAGCATCAATGGCGGTACGGAAGACATCAAAACCGCCTTGGCAACGCGTCCTTTACCGTGACGCGCGACATAACGGGCGACGACGCCGCCGCCGGTCGAATGGCCGATATGGACGGCGTCGCGAAGATTGAGATGTTCGACGACCGCGGCCGCGTCCGTGGCATAGTGGTCCATGTCGTGGCCGTCCGACACCTGGCTCGAGCGCCCGTGTCCGCGGCGATCGAACGCCACAACGCGGTATCCATGATGGACGAAGAACAACATTTGCGCATCCCAATCGTCCGCGCTCAGCGGCCAGCCGTGATGCAACACAATGGGTTGGCCGCGGCCCCAGTCTTTGTAGAAGATCTGGACGCCATCGCCGGTGGTGACGGTGCTCATGATCGTGGCTCCTCTTGATTCAGCGCGTGGGCGGTAAGCCTAGCGCGTGAGATTCACCCGCGCCAGATCGATCAGCTCACCGGCGCGTCCGTCCAAAACCGCCCGCAGCATGAACAGGCTGAACTTGTGCGCTTCGTCGAGGGTCTTCGCGGGCGGCATGACCAGTTCCTGACGGACAGAGACGACATCGAGCAGCGCGGGCCCATCGTGCGCGAGCACATCGCGAACCGCCCCCGCCAGCTCCTGTGGCTTCTCGACGCGCACACCCTTGATACCCATGGCTTGCGCCATGGCGGCAAAATTCGGATTCTTGAGGTCGCAGCCTGTATCGAGAAACCCGCCCGCCTTCATCTCCATCTCCACGAAACCCAACGTTCCATTGTTGAGGACGATTACCTTCACGGGCAATCCCGTCTGGATGAGCGTCACGAACTCGCCCATCATCATGGTGAAGCCGCCGTCGCCGGAGAAGGAGATCACCTGTCGCCCCGGGTACGTGGCCTGCGCCCCGATCGCCTGCAGCATGGCGTTCGCCATGGAGCCATGACTCAACGAGCCGACGAGCCGCCGGCGGCCGTTCATCTTGAGGTAGCGGGCGGCCCAGGCCACGGGAGTGCCCACGTCACAGGAGAAGATGGCATCATCGCTCGCCAACTCGCTGACGACGCGGCTCAGATACTGAGGATGAGTCAGCTTGCTGTTCGGGCCGCTCTCCGCAAGGGCATCGAGATCGGCTCGCGCCTTGCGATAGTCCGCCAGGGCGCCGTCGAGGTGAGTCGAATCCCGCTTTTCGGAGACCAAGGGCAGAAGTGCCGTCAAAGTATCGCCGACCGACCCGACCAGCCCCAAGTCGAGGCCGCAACGATTCCCCAGCGCATCCGGCCGGATATCGACCTGAGCGATGCGCGCGTCTTCCGGGAAGAACTGCCGGTACGGGAAATCCGTGCCCAGCATCAGGAGCGTATCGCAGCTCTTCATCGCCCGATAACCCGAGGCGAATCCCAACAGGCCCGTCATCCCGACATCGAACGGGTTGTCGTACTCCAGGTATTCCTTGCCGCGGAAGGCATGGACGATGGGAGCTTTGAGTTTGCGCGCCAGCTCGACGACCTGACCGTGAGCGCCCGCGCAGCCGGCGCCGCCGAAGATAGTCACGCGCTGGCCGCGATTCAGCAGCTCCGCCAGGCTGCTCAGTTCCTCCTGGCGCGGCTGGACGATCGGAGCGGCGGGCACGAGCCACTTGGGAATCGGCTTGGCGAGCGGCTTCAATGCGACGTCGCCGGGAATCACTACGACGGCCACGCCGCGCTGCCCCACCGCGACGCGCATCGCTCGCAGCAGGATTTGAGGCAGCTGGTCCGGATGGCCCACCAGCTCGACGTAGTGACTGCACTCCCTGAACAACCTCTCGGGATGAGTCGCCTGGAAGTAGTCGATTCCGATCTCGGTGCTCGGAATATGGGCCGCTATCGCCAGCACGGGGACCCTGTTGCGATGAGCGTCGCAAAGGCCGTTGATCAGATGCAGGTTTCCCGGACCGCAGCTGCCGGCGCAGACCGCGAGCTTGCCCGTGAGATGCGCCTCGGCTCCCGCCGCGAATGCGGCGCTCTCCTCGTGCCGCATGTGAACCCACTCTATTTTCTCCAGCCGCCGAAGCGAGTCACTGAAGCCGTTCAGCGAATCGCCGACCACGCCGTAAACGCGTTTCACGCCGGCCTGGGCCAGCGTTGCCGCCATGTAGTCCGCCGCAGTGCCGCTCATCGTCAGACTCCTTCAGCCGCGTAGTTCTCGAGGATTCGTAGATCGGTCACAGAATACGCCATGCCGAGCCGATAGCCGCGGCCAACCCGCACGGGTGCGATCAAATGCATGTCCTCACCGCTGACCTGCGGAATCGTCAGCTCCGCCGACGCCGCCCAAACGTCGACGATCGCAAGCTCGTCCGTCAGTGACATCGTGAGCTCATCGACCGGCGGCTTCCCCTGACCTTTCACCGCGAGCTGGGGGAAATACCGGCGCATGACGGTCGGGCGATTGAACACCTTGGCGGGGTCCCTGACGGCCTCCTCCAACTGGATGCGGGCCGTCGCCAGCCGTTCGCCGTGTGCCGCGACGCTGGCGCCAAAGCGACTGCCCTTCGCAAGGGGCGCAGCGGCCGCGCTCGGCGCGGAGAAGGTCCGCGTTTGAAAAATACTGCCGAGCTTCTTCGGAAAGCCCTGCGTCCAGCCGCGGGCGATGGCGGCGTCATTGTCGACGAAGATATAGGGGCAGTAGTTCACCGGCTTCCCGTCGAACAGCGCCTCGAGCAGCACGAACGCCTCCCGATACTGGTAGCGGGCGGGGTCCGTGATCTCGTCATTCGAGCCCGTGAACTGCCAGTCCAGGAACCAGAAGAAGGCGCGGCCGCCGGATTTAGGGTCCGCGGTGACACCGGGCGGCAACAGTGCCGCTATCGCCCCGGGATCGGCCCAGTATTCGATCGCCAGACAATCGCTGGAGTAATGCCATGGCGGCGGCATCACCAGCGGCGATTTTCCCTGCGGAGTGAGAGGAACTGAAAAGCCTTTGAGCGTATTCATGAGCCTCGATCCTGCGGCCAAAGGGTGACCACAGAGGCTGCCCATCGAAGCGCGGGATTTTTATCCCCCGATCGGGGGACTCGGCGGGGACTCGCCGTCGACTTCGATGAGATGCGTCGTCTTGTACGAGTTGCCGATTGTCAGGCGCTGAACGATGGCCTCCTGGAGTCGATCGGCCTTCGTGACGCGTGCGTGCAGGCGCAGGTGCTCCAGCCAGGAATCGGTCATGAAAGTCTCGACGAACTTACCGTCCTCGGCCGGATCCTCGAACAGTCGCCAGTCGTAAGCGCCGTCGCGGCGCCGCGCCCGCGAATACCGGTACAGCGCCTTGAGAAAGCGGGCGCGATTCTCTGGAGCGACGCGATATTCCACGGTCGCCATGACAGGTCCGCGGTCGCGCTCGATCTCGTGCGTCGTGATCGGGGCGGGCCAATGCTGTGAAGGCGTGAAGTCGACCCCGGCGCCGGTTTGAAGCTTCCATTTCCATGTGAGCGGTATGGCGAGCGCGGCGACTGCCGCGGCTGCGAGCAGTGCACGCGAAGTGCCGCCCAGCGCCGCGACCTTGCCCCAGAGGAGACCGCCCAGGGTCAGAGCACCGAACATCACGGTGACGAACACGGCGAGCCCGCGGCCGCGGACCCACTCGGGCAACGCCACCTGCGCGGATAGATTGAGGCTGGATACCGCGCCGATCCAGCACATGCCGGCCAACGCGCTCGCGAGCACGAACGTAGCCGGGTTGCGGGCAATGCCGAAGAGCGCCATCGCGAGCGCCGTGCCGGCGGCGCATGCTGCCATCAGTCGGTCCGCACCGAGGCGCTCCTTGAGCCGCGGGAGCAGGAACGCACCGGCCACCGCGCCAGCGCCGATCATTCCGAGCAGGCCGCCGTAGAGCGTTGCACTGCCCGAAGCCTGTCGTAGTGTCGCCAAGGGCAGCAGCGCCCAATAGGCGCTTGCACTCACGAAGAATGCCGCCGTGCGAATGAGGGTCGCGCTCAGGTGAGGATTGTACCAAGCGTGCCGCAATCCGACGCGCATGGCGCTGCCGATGCGCTCACGGGGCAAGCTTGCGCCGCTTCGTGCGGGCCTGCGCCAGCGGAACAATGCACCAATGACGCCGGCGTTACTGAAGGCATCGATCCAGAATGGCGGACCGAACCCGAACGCGCTGACCAGAAATCCCCCCAGCGCCGGTCCGACGGCGCGGCTGATGTTGATCCCGAGGCTGTTCAAGGCCACAGCGCCGGGCAGCTCGGCCTTGGGCACCAACTGCGAGACGACGGTTTGCCACGCTGGCAGCGACACCGCGCTCCCGGCGCTGGTGAGAGCCGTCATGATGAGGAGGCTGGTCGGTGTAATGAGATGGCTCGAGACGAGAATCGCGAACACCGCGGTGGAGGCCATGATGGCGAGCTCAGCCGTGATCAACAGCCGGCGCTGGTCCACCATGTCGACCAGTGCGCCTGCCGGCAGCGCCAGTAGGAACATCGGCAGGTTGCTCATGACCTGCACGAGAGACACGGCGAGCGGATGGGGGTTGAGACTCGTCATGAGCCAACCCGAAGCGGCCGAAGAGACCCAGCCCCCCACGTTGGAGACGATGGTGGCAGCCCAGACGACCCGGAATGTCGGGTGGTGGAATGCGCTCCAGGGCGAGACGCGAGCGGGTGGCACTGCACTCGATGCCACCGGCTGATTCGTGCTCACCATCCCTGGATTATAGGGGGCGCGGGCTCGCTAGGGGGTAGTGGAATGGCTCGCAACCGAAGCGGCGAACCGCGCATAGTCACGCGTGAGAGCCGTGCTCACGAGATGAAACGGCGCCGGACCGGAAATCGCTTTGCGAGCAACGCCGAGCCCGGCGAGTGTCACGACGCCCCACCCCGCACACACGAGCCACGCCACGGCGATCCGATGCGGGCCATTCCAGGCCGAAACGATGACCGCCACGCTCAGGAAGCAGGCGAAGATGAGTCCCGCAGTCGCAGCCACGCCGACCCCGACGGTCGCCTTGACGATTTCCTCGCGAAATCGCTGCATATCGAGGGAAACGAGCGGCCCATAGTGCGGCAGATGCTCGCGAGCGAAATGAAGTAGTGCCCGGGTCTCCCGGACCTTTTCGAGCATCAAGCGCGGCACTCCCACGTCTGCATTTACCCGGCGCTGCAGCTTCGATTACTTCGGGAAGTTCTCCGCGATCATCTCGAACACATCGCCGCCCTGCCCGTGAAGCACGGCCCTGACCGAATACATGGCCATGCCATAAGCATTTTCCGCGGCGATGAACGGCGGCATCACGAGCTCCATCGGGGCCACCTTCACATTGAGCAGCGCCGGTCCGGGCTGGGCCAGCCATTCTTCGACCGCGCTCTCGACTTCTCCCGGATCCGTGACGGTTCGACCCCAGAGTCCCATGGCCTGGGCCACCAGGCCGAAATCGGGATTCTTCAGGTCGGTGAAAACGGGCAACAGTCCCTCGCCCTTTTGCTCGAGCTCGACGAATCCCAGCTTGCCGTTGTCGTACACGGCGATCTTGATCGGCAGATTCTCCTGGATGAGGGTCAGAAGGTCGCCCATGAGCATGCTGAGGCCGCCGTCTCCGGCGAGTGCGATGACCTGCCGTTGCGGCTGGGCCTTCTGCATTCCGATCGCATTGCCGACCGATGTGGCCATGGTGCCATGCAGAAGGCTGCCCAACATGCGCCGCTTGCCGTTCGCCCGCACGATCCGCAGCAGCCAGACGAGCGCGGTGCCATCGTCTCCGGTGAAAAGCGCATCCTCCGTCGCCAGCCGATCGATGATCGAGGTGAGATACTGTCCGAAGATCTTCCCGTGGTGGCCCGGAGTCGCTCTTTCGGCCTGTGCTTTGAGCGCCTTCTCATGCCGCCCGCGGTACGTATCGAGAAAGGTCGAATCTTGGCGTTGCTTGATCCGCGGCAAGAGCGCTTCGAGCGTGTCTTTGATATTGCCGACGACGCCGAGCTTGACCGGATGCCGGCGCCCTATGTGCATCGGATCGATATCGACCTGGATGATCGTTGCATGGTCGGGATAGAACTGCTTCCAGGCGAAATCCGTGCCGAGCAGCAGCAACGTGTCACAATTGAGGATGGCCCGATACCCCGACTCCATGCCGATCACGCCGGTCATGCCGACGTTGTAGGGATTGTCGTACTCCAAAGCATCCTTGCCGCGTGAGGTGTGAGCCACGGGCGCTTTCAGGCGGCCCGCCAGCTCGACGACCTGATCGTGAGCCCCGAAGCAGCCCGAGCCGGCATAGATCGTGATGTTCGAGCCCGCCTGCAACAGCCGCGCCATCTGGTCCAGATCCTGATCGCTCGGGCGGATCACCGGCCGATTGGCATGCACGGTGTAGGGCAGCTCATCCACGGCCTCGGAATGGGAAATGTCGACGGGCACGATCAGCACCGCCACTCCGCGGCGGGTGATTGCCGCCTGGCACGCCATGACCGCCAGGCGCCGCGCCGAGGCCGGCGTCGTGATCATCTCGCAAAAGACGCTGCATCCCTTGAAGACTGACTTGAAATCGACCTCCTGAATGAAGTCGAAGCCGAGCTCGCTGCTGGTCACCTGACTGGCGATCAAAACGACCGGGGCGCGGTTGCGATTGGCTTCGTAGAGCCCGTTGATGAAGTGGAGGCTCCCTGGACCGCAGCTGCCGGCGACTGCCGTCAACCGATCCATGACGAGCGCCTCGCCTTGTGCCGCATAGGCACCCACCTCCTCGTGACGCATGTGGACGAACTGAATGCCGCTGCGCGAAATACTGCTCGCAATCGCGTTCAGCGTATCGCCGACAACGCCGTAGCAATGCTTGACGCCGGCGCTCTCGAGAACGTCTACGATGACTTGCGCAACTTTCTTGCTCATGGACTATTCCTGGAAGATGAGGTGGCCATGCGAGAGGGGCGGATGTTGCGGCCGACGAGCCCAGCCTCGTATCCCCCCTTCGGGGGAAAGGGCGCCTGCCGCAGACCTTCCCCCATGCGGGGGATGCAGCGCGCCGCCCGGTCCGCCTAGCGTTGGATGGGATGCAGACGATCTTCAGAAAGGGCGGCTTTGCCATGGCCAACACAGCGGCCGTGTTGAGCGCCCTTTACATCGCCATGGCCTTCGATCTCGAGCGGCCGTACTGGGCGATGTTCACGGTCTTCATCATCGCCAAACCGATGTCCGGCGCCGTGCGCTCGAAGGCGATATACCGCTTCGCGGGTACGGTGGCCGGTGCCACCGTGGCCGTCTTTCTGGTACCGCCGCTCGTTCAGGCGCCGGTGCTCCTCTGCCTGGCCCTGAGCGCGTGGGTCGGGACGTGCCTCTATCTCTCGTTGCTGGATCGCACCCCGCGCAGCTACGCCTTCATGTTGGCGGGCTACACGGCGGCAATCATCGGATTTTCAGTGGTCGAGTCGCCGCAGGCAGTATGGGACACGGCCGTGTCCCGTCTCGAGGAAATCTCCGTAGGCATCATCTGCGGATCGGTCGCGCACTCGATATTCTTTGCGCAGAGCATCGCCGGCGAGCTCGATGAAAGGCTCGGCCGCACCATCCGGGCCTGTGCAAATTGGATTGGCGAGGCGCTGACCCGGCCGCTGGGGCCAAAAGACGAGGCGGCGCATCGACGACTGGCGCAGGTGGTCACCGAGCTGCAGCTTCTCTACACGCACGTAGCGTTTGAGACATCCGATGTCCCCCGCGCGAGCGGAGTGATGCGCGCGCTGCAGGATCGATTGGCTCTGCTGTCAGCATACCTCACGACGCTGCAGAAGGCCGTCCAAGCGCTGACGGCCCGAGCACCGTTGCGTGCGTCCACCAGGACTGCACTCGAGAGCGTCTCGAACTGGGCGCGCACTCTCGGCGAGGGCAGGAATGGCATCGCAGATCCAAACAGCGCGTTGCCAGTCGCGCCAGCGATTGCGGGAGATGAGAGCGGGGCCGGCCTGCGGGACTGGGGGTCTTTACTCGAGCAGACCGTCGTGACGCATCTCGGCAAGCTCGTCCGGGCGTTCGGGGAGAGCTGCCTTTTGGCGGCCTCCGTGCGCGACCCCGCGGTGGCCCTTCCCTCGGATCTGCGACGGGAGGCGGCGGTGAGAGGCAGTCGCACCCGGGCACTGCACCTCGACCGCGGGCTCGCAGCGCTCTCCGCGTGCGCCGCAGCCGTCTCGTGCCTCATCGCATGCGTGCTGTGGATCCAGGGCACGTGGCCCGAGGGCGGCGTCGCGGCTCAGTTCGGTGCGATCGGCTGCAGCCTCTTCGCAACATTCGACCGACCGGCCAAGATCCTCCGCGCGGCCATCATCGGCGTTCTGCTGGCGCTCCCCTTCGCGGCAGTGTATGAATTCGCAATATTCCCGCGGATCGACGGCTTCCCGTCGCTCGCTCTGGTGCTCGCACCGGCGGTGCTGCTCTTCAGCCTGATGCAGACCTCGGAAAAGCTCGAAGGCGCGGCAATGGTCCTGGCCATCGCATTCTCCGGTGGCCTGGCGCTGCAGAGCACTTACCAGGCGGACTTCGCTGCTTTCGTGAATGTCAACGCCGCCGAAGTCATCGGACTTCTAGTCGCGGACGTGACCGTGCTCCTCTTCCGTACTTTCGATCCCGCGTGGAGCGCCCTACGCATCTCGCGCGCGGGCTGGCGATCGGTGAGCCAGCTCGCCGGCCCGACAGATATCGATATCGGCGCGTGGTCGATTCGGATGTTCGACCGCCTGGGGCTCGTTGCCTCGCGGCTCGAGGAGGCTAACCCTTCGCACATTGCGGACGCTCGTGTCGACCCCCTGCGCGACCTCAGGGTCGGCCTGAATATTGCCGCCATCAAGCATGCCGAAAATGGCTCCGGACTCAGTAGTCCGAATGCGCTGCGGCAGGTGTTGAATGAGGTGTCAGGCACTTACGAGGCGCTCGCGCAAGGCAATCACGCAAGCCCGCCGGACGGACTCCAGGCGTCGATCGATGCCGGAATTACCTCACTCGCCGCCCGCCCGGGCTCGCCTTCGATCCGGGATGCGCTGGCGGCTCTGACGGCATTACGGCTGGACCTGACCCCTCGCGCCGCTCCTTATCATCCGCTGCCGGCCTCATGATCGGCGAAGCGTACATCGCCGGGGTATTCATTCCCCGCCTGATATTGGTGTTCCTGCTGGCATTCGCGGCCAGTCTGGTTCTGCGGCGCATTCTGCGGTGGCTGCACGCGTATCGATACATCTGGCACGCCGGGCTCTTCGACTTCGCCGTATTCGTCATTCTCTCCTGGCTCATTGCCGCAGCAACTACGGGATTCACGCCCTATGGTGTGGCACCGAATTGACGTGAAAAGGATTCTGCTTACAGCGGTGCGAGTTCTCGTGACCGTCGCAGTCGTTGCGGTTGCCGTGGTCGGCGGCCGCCGGTTGTGGATCCACTACAACGTCGAGCCGTGGACACGAGACGGACGCGTGCGCGCGGACGTCGTCGTGGTTAGCCCGGACGTGGATGGTCTGGTCACGGACGTACGCGTCAAGGACGGCGAGACGGTGCGCGTCGGGGAGGTATTGTTCATCATCGACCAGTCCCGGTATGAGCTCGCGCAGCGACAGGCTGAGGCCGCCGTGGCGGCGGATGAAGCCTCCCTGGCCCAGGCAAGGCGTGAGAATCGCCGGAACCTGGCCCTCCGCGGTCTGGTGACCACGGAGCAGGTAGAGGAAGGCCGCTCCAAAGTCGAGGAGCTGTCGGCACAGCTGCGCGCCGCGCTGGTCGCGAGCGATCTGGCCAAATTGAACCTTGCCCGCACGACCGTCCGCTCGACGGTCAACGGCGTGGTCACCAACCTGGAGCTGGAACCCGGCGACTACGCCAGTGTTGGACATCAGGTCATGGCGATGGTCGACACCAACTCCATCTACGTCGACGGCTACTTCGAGGAGACCAAGCTCCCCTGGATCAGGGTGGGTGATCGCGCCAACGTCCATCTGATGGGTGTGCAGGCGGTCCTACATGGCACCGTCGTCGCCATTGCTGCCGGCATCGAAGATCGTGAGCGCACTCCGACCGATAGTGACCTCGCGAATGTCACCCCGACTTTCAGCTGGGTACGCCTGGCGCAGAGAATCCCGGTGCGCATCAAGCTCGACCCCGCCCCGGACGGCATCCGTCTGATTGCCGGCCGCACGGTCACGGTAGCGATCGAAGTCCCTCACCACCGCCCGCCGGAGGGAAGCCGCACGTGAGTCGACCACGAGCGGCATACCTGCTTGCCGGCGTCAGCCTCCTCCTCGTCGACGCCTGCACGGTCGGCCCCAACTACCGGGTGCCCGACCGCGCCCTCGTGAAAGCACCGGCGGCGACGGGCGCTTTCGCCGGCAGCTCAGACCGTTCGGTGTCTGTCGCACCGCTGCCGCGGTACTGGTGGCGGCTCTATGACAGCAGCGATCTCGATAGCCTCATCCGGCAGGCACTGGCCGAGAACACTGACCTGCGCATGGCGAACGCAAATCTCGAATACAGTCAGGCATTGGTGCGGGAGGCCACGACGCTCCGCCAACCCAGCATTGCCGTCGGCGCTGGCGTCGAGTACGCGCAGCTTGCAGGCGAGCAATACCTGTTGGACATCACTCCTCCGCGAAACACCTTCTATGACGCTGGCGTGACGATCGGATACGACCTTGATCTCTTCGGCGGTATTCGCCGCGGCATCGAAGCGGCGCGGGCGGATGACGAAGCCGTCGATGCGGCGCGCGACCTCGTCAGGGTCAATGTTGCGGCCGAAACTGCGCGGGCCTATGCGGACGTCTGCGGCGCCGGCTTACAGCTGGTCGCCGCCCGCAAGTCACTTACTTTGCAAGAGCGCAGCCTCGACCTCACCAAGGAGCTACGCGAGCGGGGACGCGCCATCGATCTCGACGTGACTCGCTCCCAGCAGTTCGTGGACGAGCTCACGGGCGCCATTCCGAGTCTGGAGGCCCTCCGGCGCAATGCACTCTATCGACTGACTACGCTTACCGGCAGGCCGCCGTCAGAGTTTGACCCTAAACTCGAAGGCTGTGCGACTCCTCCCCGGCTGATCGAGCCACTGCCCATCGGAGATGGCGCGGCGCTGCTAAAGCGCCGTCCGGACGTGCGGGAAGCGGAGCGACAGCTGGCAGCCGCAACCGCCGAGATCGGCGTAGCCACCGCTCAGCTCTATCCGGACATCACGCTCGGTGTGGCCGCCGGCACCCTGGGCGTACACAGCGATGTCCTGACCTCCCCCACCAATTACTGGCAGCTGGGCTCGATTCTCACCTGGCAGGCCAACCGGAACGCCGCCCGCGATCGGATTGCCGGTGCCAACGCGCAAGCGAAGCTTGCGCTGGCTCATTTCGATGGCACGGTGCTGACGGCTCTCGACGACGCGGAGTCCGCACTCAACACCTACGAGCATGACCTGCAGCGGGAAGCGAGCACGAAGGCGGCCCGCGACGAGGCCGCAAGGGTGGCGAGAGACGTACAGAGGCTCGAGGTTGGCGGCCGTGCGACCGCGCTCGATGTGATCGATGCTCAGCGCACGCTCGCCTCGGCCGAGCAGTCGCTGGCGCAGTTGGAAAGCGCGATCTCAGAAGATCAGGTCGCGGTGTTTCTAGCACTGGGTGGAGGCTGGGAAACCGGGCCAGCACAGTAGTCAGCGGCCGTCTCTCGGGGAGAGCTTGGACAAAAATTCCAACTCCAGCTCACCCTCATAGGTTTCGGCGCCGACTTTCAATGCTTCGGCCACGCGCGCCTGGGTCACCTCGCTGGCGACACTCAAGTCGGACTCATGGGCTTCCACCAGAAGCCCCTCCGCCAAGGAATCAAATGCTCCCTGATCCACGGCCGCCTTGACGTGAGCGACGGTATGCGCAGGGAATGAGGCAATGCGGTGGGCCAATCTCTCGACAAAGGGCGTGAGCCGGTCGGCCGGCAACGCTCGATTGATATAGCCGTAACGCTCCGCCAGTTCTGCCGAGAGATCATCGCAACCCAGCAGCACCTCCAAGGCGCGTGCCCGCCCAATGAGCCGTGGCAATCTTTGCGTGGAGCCACCGCCCGGAACGAGCCCGATCGCCGCCTCCGGCTGGGCGAAGAGCGCGTTGCCCAGGGCAGCAAAGCACATGTCCATAGCCAGCGCGATCTCACTCCCTCCGCCCCGGGCCCGCCCCTCGACCTGGGCAATGGTCACCTTGGGCATGTTTCTGAACCGCTCGCCGATCACCTGCGTAAGACGAAAGCTGCGGGTACGGGACACCCTTTTCGAGGCGGCCCCAACGCGGCCCAATCCGGAATGGGCTATGAAGAAATCGGGAAGCGCGCTCTGCAAGACCACGACACGGACGCTCTCATCGGTCTCGAGCTCCCTGCCGAGTCGGTCGAATTCCAGCGATAGGACTTCATCGAGGAGATTGATCGGCGGGTGATTGATGCTGGCAAATGCGACTCCCGCATCAAAGCGGAACTGGAAGCACTTGTAGTCGGAATACGGCACGGTGGATTGCTCGCCTTTCACTCGTCCTGGATGACGTTGCTCAGGACGCCGATGCCCTCGATCTCCACTTCGAAAACATCGCCAGGCTGCATGTAAACAGGTGGCTTGCGCGCCGCCCCGACGCCGCCGGGTGTCCCGGTTATGATCACATCGCCCGCCTGCAGACTCATCGCGACACTGATCATTTCAATCAGGGCGGGGACACTGAAAATGAGCCGGTCGGTACGCGTATCCTGCATCACTTGGCCGTTCAAACGGCCCTGAATGCGCAATCCGCTGGCTCCGGGCGGTGTGGAATCAGGCGTCACCAGCCAAGGGCCGAACGCCCCGGTGGCATCGAAATTCTTTCCCAGCGTCCATTGCGGCGTGCGCAATTGAAAATCGCGAATGGTCGCATCGTTGAACAGCGAGTACCCCGCCACGTGATCGAGGGCCTGATCCCGCGGGATGCGGCGCCCCGGCTTGCCGATCACCACGGCGAGCTCAGCCTCATAGTCGAGCGTGATTGATTCGCGGGGCCGCACGATCGGCTGTCGATGAGCGATCAGGCTGGTCGCGAAGCGGGCGAAGATCTCCGGATAGACCGGCTTCTTCAGCCCGCTTTCCTCCAGGTGATCATCGTAGTTGAGACCCACGCACAGAACTTTCGGTGGCACGGGCACCGGGGGCAGCAGCAGGACAGTGTCCAGGTTGATTACCGGCGATTGCCGGAGGCTCCTGCCGGCGCGCAACAGATCTGCGCCCTGTGCGATCAGCTCGGGCAAAGTACCCGGGAAGCCCGCGTCGCGCCGGGTGAGGCCATGCCAGCCCGAACCTTCATCCGCAGCAATTCCGCAGACTCCACCCGTCTCGAAATGAGCAATTCGCATGGGTCCCTCACCGTTGCATGCGCATGATCTGGTCCATCGGGACCTGCATGTGATTGAGATGCGTCATGATCCACAGCGACCCGGTGACGACCAGGAACACGATCAGGATCCCGAACGCCAGCGCGAGAACGTTGTTCGTGTTATCCGGTGCCGTCGTGATATGCAGGAAGAAGACGAGGTGAATGCCCATCTGGGCAAGTCCCAGCGTCACGAGAGCCGCTGGCACCCCTGGCCCGTAGATGAGGTGCGTGTCGGCGGCCCAGAAGGAGGCGCCGGTGAGCGCGAGAGCAAGCGCCAAGCCCAGAAAGTAGGTAGTGAGCCCCGCCTTGAAACCCCTCCCGGCCTGCTCGTCACCCTGGCCCGGAGCGACATCCAAAACTCGTTCGCTCATGCACGTACTCCGATCAGATAAACGAGAGTGAAGACCGCCACCCAGATGATGTCGAGGGCATGCCAGAAGAGACTGAAGCAGAGGTATCGGCGCTGGATGTCGGGGCGAAAGCCCTTGGTGTAGAACTGCGCCATCATCGTGCCGAGCCAGAGCAAGCCGGCGGTGACGTGCACCCCGTGGCAGCCAACCAGGGCGAAGAAAGAAGAGAGGAAGGCGCTGCGGGAGGGGCCGGCACCGATCGCCACCAGATGAGCAAACTCCCGCACTTCAAGAATGAGGAAGGCGAGCCCAAGGGCTCCGGTGGCGGTGAGCGCGATCTGGGTGAAGAACTGGCTGCGCTGCTCGACGGCGAGACTCGCCATCCCGCAGCAGAAGCTCGAGAGCAGGAGGCAGATGGTCTCGACCGCAACGTTGTGCAGATCGAAGAGTAGCGCTGCGTCCGGTCCGCCTGCCGTCGCGCCGCCCAACACCGCGTGGGCGGCGAAAAACGCCGAGAACATCACGATGTCTGAGAGCAGAAAGACCCAGAAACCGTAGCCGACGATGATGCGCTTGGAGGCCGGCCCCCCTTCGCCGTGTCCGGGCGCGTCGAGACGTTGGTCCGCCAGCACATCGGTACGCGGCGCGAGAACGCCGGGGCTGAGCGGCATTCGCAGTGTCGTGCTCGGCGTGCTCACGGGGCAGTCTCCTGCAGGGCATAGGCACGGGAAGCGCGGTTGGCGCGGTCGATGCTTGCCACCTCCTCTCGCGGAATGATCTTCTCGGCGACATCGCGCCAGGCAAAGCCGACGAAGGTCGCGTAGGCTCCGATGAGCCCCACAATGGCGAGCCACCAGATGTGCCAGATGAGGGCGAAGCCGACGATCACCGCAAAGAATGCCGTGATGAAACCCGTCGGGGAATTGCGCGGCACCTCGATCGGCTCATAGGCGGGCTCTGCGCTCAACTGCATCGCTTCACGCGCCTTGCTCTTCATGCCCCAGTAGGGCTCCTCGCCCTTGACGTTGGGCATCACGGCGAAGTTGAAGGACGGCGGGGGTGAGGCGGTGGCCCACTCGAGCGTTCGTGCGTCCCAGACATCTCCGGTCAGGTCGACACGGCGATGGCGCGAGCGAATCGAGACCGTCAGCTGCGCGATCTGCAGCACGATGCCACAGAGGATGATCAGGGCGCCGACTCCGGCCATGAGCACCCAGGGGTGCCATTGCGGCTGATCGTAGTGCTGCAGGCGCCGCGTCATCCCCTCGAACCCGAGTACATAAAGCGGCATGAACGCCACGTAGAAGCCGACGAGCCAGCACCAGAAGGCCGCCTTCCCCAATCGTTCGTCGAGCTGAAAGCCGAACGCCTTGGGGAACCAGTAGGTATAGCCGGCAAACACACCGAAGAGCACACCGCCGATGATCACGTTGTGAAAGTGTGCTACCAGAAAGAGCGAGTTGTGGAGCAGGAAGTCGGCGGGCGGCACGGCGAGCAGCACGCCGGTCATACCGCCGATCACAAACGTGACCATGAAACCGATGGCCCAGAGCATCGGGGTGGTGAAGCGAATCCGGCCGCGGAACATCGTGAAGAGCCAGTTGTAGATCTTCACCCCCGTCGGCACGGAGATGATCATCGTCATGATACCGAAGAAGCCGTTGACGTCCCCTCCCGCGCCCATGGTGAAGAAGTGGTGCAGCCAGACGACGAAGGCGAGGATGCAGATCGCCATCGTGGCCGCGACCATCGAGCGATAGCCAAATAGCGGCTTGCCGGAGAAAGTCGAGACCACTTCCGAATAGATTCCGAAGGCCGGGAGAATGAGGATGTAGACCTCAGGGTGCCCCCATATCCAGACGAGGTTCATGAACATCATTGGGTTGCCGCCCAATGAGTTGGTGAAGAAGTGAAAATCGAGGTAGCGATCGAGCAGGAGCATCGCGAGGGTGGCAGTGAGGATGGGGAAGGCCGCGATGATGAGCAGATTGGAGGCGAGCGCCGTCCAGCAGAAGACCGGCATGCGCCGGTATCCCATGCCCGGAGCACGGATCTTGAGTATCGTGGTCGCGAGATTGATGCCGCTCATGAGCGTCCCGATTCCCGAAATCTGCAACGACCACAGGTAATAATCGACGCCGACATCGGGTGAGTAGCGCAGCTCCGAGAGCGGTGGAAACGGCAGCCAACCCGTGCGCGCGAAATTGCCGACGACGAGGGAAATGTTGATGAGCAGCGCTCCGGCGGCTGTCAGCCAGAAACTCACGGAGTTCAGAGTCGGGAAAGCCACATCCCTCACGCCCAGCTGTAACGGCACGGCGAAGTTCATGAGCCCGATCACAAACGGCATGGCCACGAAGAAGATCATGATCGTGCCGTGGGCCGAGAAGATCTGATCATAGTGATCCGGCGGCAGGTAACCCGGCGCATGGAACGCGAGTGCCTGTTGGGAGCGCATCATCAGGGCATCGCTGAAGCCGCGCAGAAGCATCACACCGGCAAGCGCGCAGTACATCACCCCGATGCGCTTGTGGTCGACGCTCGTGATCCACTCGCGCCACAGGTAGGGCAGATAACCCTTCAGGACCACCCACGCGAGGATGCTCGCCAGGATCAGGACAACGACCGCGCCAGTGATGAGCGGGATCGGCTCATGGAGTGGAATCGCCTGCAAGGTGAGCCTGCCGAACATGTCATCCCTCCTTCGCGCTGCCCAGGTGTGCCGGGGTGTGTGTCACTTGAGGCCCCTGCCCCGAGGGCAGCCGCCGTGAGGCGATCGCCTCGAAGAGATTCGGGGCCACCGCACGGTAGGTGTAGGGCGATACGTTCGCGGACTGTCGCAGCAGCATCCGGTAAGCCGCCTGATCGAGCACCGGTCCATTCGCTCTCGCGCCTGCAACCCACTGGGAGTACTCGCCGGGAGATACCGCATCCACGTGGAATGTCATGTCCGAGAAGCCGTCGCCGTTGAAGTGAGCAGCGATCCCCAGATACGAGCCCGCACGATCGGCCTGGAGATTGAGCTCGGTCACCATGCCGTTCATCGCATAGATCTCGCTGCCGAGCTGCGGTACGAAGAACACGTTGAACACCGTCGCCGAGGTGAGCCGAAAGTGCACCGGCCTGCCGACGGGGAGAACCAGCCGGTTGATGCTTGCGAGGTGCTCTGTGGGGTAGATGAAGAGCCACTTCCAGTCGAGCGAGACGACATCGACCTCGAGCGGCGCCTGTCGCGACGGCAACGGCTTGGCGGGATCGAGATCGTGCGAGCCAACCCAGGCGACTCCGCCAAGAAAGATCACGACGAACGCCGGGATGGCCCATACTAGGAGCTCCAGCCGGCCGGAGTAGGCCCAGCCCGGGGTGTAGGTGGCGCGGCGGTTACCGGCCCGGTATCGCCAGGCGAACGCCAACGTGCAGAGGATCGTGGGGATGACTATGACGAGCATGATGGCGAGGGCATCGAGGAGAATCATCCGATCGCCCGCGCCCACCGGGCCGGCCGGGTCGAGCACGCCCTGCCCGCATCCCGACAGCGCGCCGGCGACAAGTACCGGCGCGCTCGCCAGGAGAATCCGGGCAGGCCTCGATCGGCAGGGAGGCACGTCGCCCTGGCGAGTACTATGTAGAGTCACGATGTCGGACACGGCGCGGCCTCGCGTGATGGCAACTCGCAGTGAAGTGGCGGCCGCGATGTAACCGGATCGGCTCGCCGGCAAGAATCCCCCGATCGGGGGATTCGATCGCGCGGCACGGTGCGGACGGCACCCGCGGGCAGATTCGTACAAGCCGCGTCAGCTACCTGCAATCCCTGGATCGGCGGGCGCGCTAACGTGACGCGGCAGTTGCGGCTCTATGACGCCCAGCGATGAGCCGCCTACTGGCGAGCTTGGATGTCTCGCATGCGAAACGTTTTTTGCGCTGCCTTCTCGCTCGTGATGCTGTTCAGTGGCCTGTCGCCCGCGCGGGGAAGCCCGCCGGCCGACGGCGGCCCGCCGCAAGCGCTGGTTGATCCTCACGTAGTCCGAATGAGCGTGGTCGAAGGCGATGATATTCGGTTCCTGCAGCTCCCCACGAATGAAGGCTTGTCGCAGAGCCGCGTAACGCAGATCGTCCAGGACGATCAGGGCTTCCTCTGGTTTTCCACCCAGCACGGCGTCGATCGCTACGACGGCTACCGGTTCAAGATGTTCAAGAACGAGCCCGCGCAACCGGACAGCCTGTGCGGAGTGTTCGTGTCCTCGCTGTTCAAGGATCGCGCGGGTAATCTCTGGATGGGCTGCGAGCGCGGCGTGGATCGGTTCGATCCCGCCACCGAGACCTTCGTTCACTATCACATCTCTTCGCGATCCGTACCGCATTGGTCCGACGTGGTCACAGGGATCTATGAAGATCCGAGCGGCATGTTCTGGCTATCGACCGGGCACGGTCTCGCCAGACTGGATCCGCGCTCCTCGCGGACCACCTGGTTCCATCACAACCCCGGCGACCCCTTCAGCCTCAGCAGCGATGACGTAAAGTCTTGCGCAGAAGACCGACGCGGGGTCTTGTGGGTGGCAACCGGCGAAGGTCTCGATGCATTCGATCCAGACACCGGACACGTGACGTTCCATGTCCCGCTGCGAGAGCCGCACGAGTTGTCGTTCTATGAAGATCGTGATGGCACCTTCTGGATTCTTTCCGCCTCGGGGAACGGCCTGGCGGCTCTCGATCGCAAAACAGGTCGCCTGACACGATACTCGTTTGCCACCAGGGAGCTGCCCGGTCTGCCGCTGACGGGCGTGATCCGGATGCTCGAGGATCGGGAAGGTCATCTCTGGGTGGGAACCCTGTCGGACGGCCTGCTGCTCTTCGATCGGAAGAACAGGCGGCTCATTCGCTATCGCCACGATCCATCGAATCCCGACAGCATCCCCGAGAATCGGATCACGACTCTGTTCCAGGACCGCGAAGGCAGCATCTGGGTCGGCCTCGGCGCGACTCAGCCGACCTTCTTCTCGCCGCGGCCACCCCCGTTCAAGACACTGCCCTTCGACTTCGGTAATCGTTCGAACCTCGGTGAGAAGCTGGTCGACGTGATATTCCAGGATCGCGCCGGGGTTCTATGGATCGGAACCACCGGAGCGCTGAATCGCTGTGACGCCACGGGCAGGCAGTGCACGCATTACGCCATCCCAGGGCACGGAATCGCGAGTGACGTTCTCAGCATCACCGAGGACCCGTCCGGAGCTCTTTGGGTTGGAACCTCCGGACAGGGACTGTGCCGATTCGATGCAGCGACCGGTCATTGCCGCATGTTCCGCCACTCCGCGGGCGATCCCTCCAGCATCAGCAGCGATACCATCGATCGGCTGCTGATCGATCGCGAAGGAGTATTCTGGATCGCGACGGCGGACGGCCTGGACAGGTTCGATCCCCTGACTCGAGGTTTCACTGTCTATCGAGACCAGGCGGACTCCGGGGCTCAGATGATGTCGATGGTGGAAGATCGGGACGGTAATCTGTGGCTTGGGAGCATCGGGTCGGGTCTGCTGAGGTTTGACCGTAAAACGGGACGCCTGGCGCCTTTGAGCCGGCTACGGACATCGGCCATCGGCGATCAGTACGCAGCTGCCGTGTACATCGATCGCAAGAACAGGCTTTGGGCTGGCACGTTCAATGGGTTCGAGCTGGTCGACCCCTTGACGGGTCGAACGAGGCGATACGCGGAAGCGAACGGCCTGGCGAGCACCGCGGTAAGCTGCATCCTCGAGGATGCGAGCGGCGATTTGTGGCTGAGCACGACCGAGGGTATCTCCAAATTCAACCCCGATACCGGTATCTTTCAGAATTTCTCGGCTGCCGACGGTCTTCCGGGTGATCTCACCGCCTACAGTGCGTGCTTCAAGAGCGCGACCGGTGAGATGTTCTTTGGAGGCTTCACGGGCGCCACCCGATTCCGGCCGGAAGAAGTGACCGGCGACTCCTACGCGCCACCCGTCGTGCTGACGGCCTTCGATCTTTTCGGCGCGCCGGTCGGTATCGGCCCCAAATCGCCGCTCGAGCGCGTCATTGGATTCACCAGGAACCTGACCCTGACGCATGACCAGAACAGCATCTCGTTCCAATTCTCGGCGCTCAGCTTCCGCAGTCCGCAGACCAATCGCTATCGATACGAGCTCGAGGGTCTGGACCAGGGCTGGCACGACGTCGGAAGTGACCGCCGCTATGCGACCTACACGACTCTGCCAGCCGGAATGTATCGCTTCCGCCTGCAGGGCGCGACTAACCGCGGACCCTGGAGCGAGCCCGGCGTGACCCTGGCCGTCCACATCCTGCCGGCATGGTGGGCCACGTGGTGGGCCCGGGCGCTGCTCGGGCTCGCGGCGTTGCTCACGGTTCTGGCTCTATATCTTCTGCGTGTGCGCCAACTCCAACAGCAATTCGAGACTCAGCTGCAAGCGCGCGAGAGCGAGAGGACACGCGTCGCGCGCGAGCTGCACGACACTCTGCTGCAGAGCTTTCAGGGCCTGCTGCTGCGCTTTCAAGTCGCCTACGAGCTCCTGCCAGTGCATCCGGCGGCAGCCAAACAGGATCTCGGGATTGCAATCGATCGCACGACGCATGCCATCAGCGAGGGTCGTGATGCCGTGCAGGGGTTGCGCGCCTCCGCCGTCGAGGGCGATGACCTTGCAGCCGCAATCAAGGCGCTTGCCGAGGAGCTTGCCGGCGACCCGTCCCGGGAGGACGTGATCTTCCGTGTCGATCTTCAAGGCACGCCCGCGCCGCTACGGCCAATCGTGCGCGATGAGATCTACCAGATTGCGGCTGAAGCATTGCGTAACGCGCGGCGGCATGCTCACGCGTCTCGAATCGAGGTCGAGCTCCTGTATGACAAGCGGCAACTGCGGATGAGGGTCCGCGACAACGGTGCGGGAATCGACCAGGGATTCCTGAGTGGTGGCGATGCGGTCGGTCACTACGGCCTGCACGGGATGCGCGAGCGGGCCAAGCTCATCGGCGGGAAGCTGACCATTTGGACCGCGGCCGATTCGGGGACCGAGATCGAGCTGACAGTGCCTGCGGCCCGGGCCTATGCGGCAGGTTATTACCGGCGCTTTGCGTGGTTTGCCAGGAGGTTCTCGCGGCGGCTCCTGGGGGTCGGCGGATGAGTGAAGCGCCCGCTGTCATTCGAGTCCTGGCGGTCGATGACCATCCCTTGATCCGGGAAGGCATCGCACACCTCATCGCGCGTGAATCGGACATGCAGCTGATTGCCGAAGCTGACAACGGACGTGAAGCCATTCGGCAGTTCCGTACACACCGGCCAGACGTGACGCTGATGGACCTACAGATGCCAGAGATGAATGGCCTCGATGCCATCATTGCGATACGCAATGAATTCCCGAAGGCATGCATCGTGGTGCTGACGACCTATCCGGGTGATGCACAGGTTATACGGGCACTCAGGGCCGGCGCGCAGGCTTACCTGCTGAAGACCACGTTGAACACCGAGCTCCGGCAAACCATTCGTGCGGTTCACGCCGGAAGAAAATCTCTCTCGGCGGAGCTCTCATATCAGCTGGCTGAACACGCAACCGACGACGCCCTCACCGCCGCGGAGATCCGCGTGCTGCGACTGATCGCCGCCGGCAACGCCAACAAAGAGATCGCCGCGCAACTTGCGGTCAGCGAGGAGACTGTCAAGGGGCAGGTCAGCAGGATCCTGGCCAAGCTCGGAGCGAAAGACCGGACGCACGCCGTGGTGATCGGCTTGAAACGCGGTTTCTTCGATCTGTAGTTTCACGAAAGGGGGCCCCCGTCCGTCCTTTAGGGGCTTCCGGCCGGACCCGGAGACTCTATAGCCTGACGAGGCTGTGCGCCGGCTCTATTCCACTTTCGCCCAAGGCCCGCCCGGGTTGGGGCTGCTGCTGCTCCGTCTGCTGGCCGGCATTGCCGGAATCGTCCTCGGACTCAACGCCTTGCGCAGCTCTTCGGGTCTCGTAGCTACGTTGTTTCACGTGTTGTGGCTGGGGCTCAGCTCGCTCCTCATCGTCGGCCTGTGGACCCCCGTCGTCGGTACGCTCCTGGCACTGAATGCGCTGTG
Source organism: uncultured Pseudomonadota bacterium (assembly GCA_963812925.1). Taxonomy (GTDB): domain Bacteria; phylum Pseudomonadota; class Gammaproteobacteria; order Steroidobacterales; family Steroidobacteraceae; genus 13-2-20CM-66-19. The sequence goes on from CAWEXF010000021.1 coordinate 408,683, forward strand.
GCATGCGCTCACGCACGTGGAGGATCGCTGGTACAGCGTGGTGGTGGGCGCCCTGGGCGTTGCCCTCACCCTCCTCGGGCCGGGCCTGTGGTCGGTCGATGCGCGCCTCTTCGGGTGGAGGCGCCTGGAGATCAGCGCCCCCAAGCGACCCGACCGGCCGGATTGAGCCTGCCTCGAGGCACCCGCGGTCCGATCGAGCCATCGTTTTCGTCCGATATGGCGGAAAAACAGCCACCTTTCGGGCTCGCGGCCGCGGCGCTCGCTGCTCCAAGCTGCTACCAGACTCGATCCAGAGCGGAGGTGGCTCTCATGAAGAACGACGCACCCTGCGAGACGCCGTACGCGTCGCGCCGCAGTCGAGCGGGCACATCATCCACCGGCGACTTGCAGTGAGCCATACGCCAAGAGCAGATTCGCACAAGCCGGCGCGGGCAAACGACAAGCCCGGTCAATGTGGGCGAGCCTATGCTTCGGACATGCCCGCCGCCCCCGCGCCATTCTCGCCTCACGATGTTGCGCCGGTACCGAACTGGCGGGTTGTCCTGCCGCTGTCCCGCGCCCACTCCCGACTCCGCTCCGCCGATGGCACTTGGGCGGTTCGGCGTGCCATCGTTCGGGCCAGATCCGCGCTCCTGAGAGCGCGACTCGACGAGGCCGCCAAGGCGATTGCGCAGCTCAACCGACTGTTGAGCGACAGCGCGCATTCCGATCAGGTCCCCTACTCCCGCGTCTTGCGGATCCTCCAGGCTTGCCGCCTGGCCGCCGGCGACGACTTCATAGCCGCCCGTGATGCGCTCGCAACCCTGCCTGCGCTCCGTGGCGACATCGTCTCGGCGACGATTCTGCGCTACGTGGACTGGAAGAGCGATGCGAGTGAACGGGCATGCGCGCCGGAAGCGTTCGACTACCTGTCCATCCGCACTCGAGGTGAATCCGTATACGAGATCCTGAACCTCTGCATGAGTGCGGCGATGGCATTCGATCGACTGCATCTCACCGTTGCCGCGACTCTTGCCAGGGAGGCGCTGCAATCGGCGCAGCAGCACTACGGCAACCACTCTCCGATGAGCTGCTTTCCGGCGACGCTACTCGCCCAGGTCGCTTATGAGCAGGGCCGTCTCGAGGAAGCCGAGTCTCTACTGGCGCCGCGACTGCAGATGATCCGCTCCTCGGGACTTCCCGAATGCTTCGTGCGCGCCACACTGCTGCTCGCGCGGCTTTCCTTCCACCGTGGGCAGCACCGTACCGCATCGACGATACTGCGCGAAGCGGAGGCCCTCGGCCGAGTACGCAACTGGCCAAGGGTGGTCGCCATCGCTTCCTCAGAACACGCGCGCATGTTACTCCTCAGGCGTTACGAGGAAACGCCCGGCTCGAACCGCTGTGCGTCCGCGGACTCCACGCCGGTGGAATCGATCCTGCTGCAGGGCTTCTTGCCCGGCGAGACGCCACAATTCTCTGCGGTAGCAAATACCCTGGGACGCCTCGCCGAAGCCGCTTCCCGCGGGCGCCGCACCGACTGTTACGACCCCCTGATCTCGTGCCTGCGGATTGGCGCTGCGCACGGGCTGCGCATGATCTTCGTCGATGCGGGCCAGCCGATTCTCGAGCTGCTGAGGGGTCTCTACTGCACGCTTGCGGCCAATGCGACGCCAACCTCCGATCTGCGCGCCTACATCGCGACCATTCTCAAGGTGACCGCCCCAATTGCCACCGCGGACGCAACCGCACCGACCTATCGCCAACTCTCCCGGCGCGAGACGGGAATCCTAAAATTGATTGCGCGCGGCATGTCCAACAAGCGCATCGCTCTCTCGCTGGGCATCACCCCCGAGACGGTGAAGACTCACACCAAGAGCATCTTCGTCAAGCTCGGCACCCGAACTCGCGCCCAGGCTGTCGCCCGCGCGGAAGGGAGCGGCTGGTTGTGAGCAATTAGGACGTCTTGAGCCCGCGCCGCCACGCGGCCGGGGATTGCCCGGTTGCTTTACGGAAGCGCCGGCACAAGTGCGCTTGATCCGAAAAACCGCACCGCAGCGCGATCTCGCTCAATTCCATCTCCGTCTGCAGCATGTACCGTGCGGCGAGCTGTAGCCGGCGCCGGACCACGAAGGCGTGCGGCGACTCCCCGAACGTAAGCCTGAAGGAGCGCGCGAAATGCGCCTCGCTGCGCTGCACGAGCGCGCACAGATCGGCAACCAGCAGCCGGTTCGCGATATTGGCATCGATGTATTCGCGCACTCGGCGCACCTGCCAGGTGAGCAGCCGCCCCCTTCCGTCGCAAGCCGCAGCCGTCGGTCTGGCATCGATATGCCTTTTGAGCAGCGACGCTGCCTCGAGCACGGCGCACTGCGCTCCAGGCTCACGCTCGTGAAGCTGGCCAATGGCCGCATCGAGCAGCGCGATAACGTCATGCACCCACTCGCGCGATAGCATCGCGCCGGGCTTCTGGGCGTCGAGCTGATCCTCGGTATGAGCTTCCATTGGCACACTGATGGCTCACGGTCAGGTAGATATACTGCGGGCCGGATGGGTGCGCCCCTAGCGGAAGTGAGGGCTTCGATAGGCAGGGGTAAGCGCGAGCCAAAAGGCTCAGGTTATGCTTTGGGCAGCCCGTGCCATTCACCTATATATAAAGAGCAAAGAGCAGCACGATGAGCGATGAGGGGCGCGAGCCGCCGATTCTCGAGAGCAAGCTGTATCCCGCCACCGGGACGAGAAAGCCGCTGCCTCGGCCCAGGCTCGAATCGCTGGGTGACGTCCTCGACGGCAGCTACCCGGTCGTCCTCGTGGTCGCCCCTGCCGGCTACGGCAAATCCACCCTGATGGCACAGTGGCACGCAAACCTGGTCGAGCGCGGTGTTCCCTGCGCGTGGCTATCACTCGACGAGGACGACAACGACAAAGTGCGCTTCATGCGGCACCTGCTTGCCGCGTTACAGAAGGCGGACGCGCACCTCGGCCGCACCCTATCGCGGAACCTGACCGCTGATTTTCCGGGTGGTGCGAAGCCGCTGCTGCAGAAGCTGGCGGATGACCTCGCGAGCCTTCGACAACGCATCGTCCTGTTCCTTGACGACCTGCATTTCATCCGGGAGCCCGAGGTCCTCGAGATCGTGGATTGGCTGGTGAACTACGCGCCGCGAGTCGTGCAGCAGGTCATCGGCAGCCGCGAGACCCGGCACCTGCGGCTGGGTGGACTGCGTGTACGGCGGCAGTTGTTCGAGCTGGAGGCTCGGCAGCTGCAATTCGACCTCGAGGAGGCGTCGCGGTTCTATCGCGCCCGCCTCGGACGAGAGCTGCCGGTGGAGGATCTGCGGCGACTGGTCGACAAGACCGAGGGCTGGCCCGCGGCACTCGAGCTCGCCGGGCTGGCGCTCGCCGGACTCCCCCAGCAGGCCGCCTTCATCGAGGACTTCGCCGGCACGGACGCCGGAGTCGTCGACTATCTGGGCGAAGCCGTCTTGTCGCGCATGGATGAGCGCACACGCAATTTCGTTTTCCGGATTTCGATGTTCGACCGCATCAGCGCGCCGCTCGCCCAAGCAGTGGCAGACGCCGATGACGCAGAGCAGCTGCTACACGCACTGCGGCTGCGCAACCTGTTCCTGATCCCCCTCGATGGCGCGGCGACCTGGGTGCGCTTTCATCATCTGGTCGGCGAGTTCTTCCGCGAGCATTTTCGCCGGACGGCGCCGACACAGGCCCGGGAGTGCCTGCTGCGCGGTGCGCATTGGATGCACGCCAACGGCCACCTCGAAGACGCCGTGAACTCCATGATCCGAGCTCAGGACTGGGAGCAAGCCACACGGTGGGTCGCCGAGAGCGTGGAAGAGCTGGTCTTTCGTCGCGGCTATCATCAAACGATCATGCGTTGGATGAACGCCCTCCCCGAGGCTTGGGTCGACCGACATCCCATCATCCGCATCCAGTATGCCTTCGCGCTCTCATTCTATTCCCGGGATCGGGAACACGAAGCCCAGATCTACCGCCTGCGGCAACTGCTGCAAACTCTCGAGGAGCAGCCGCGGCGCGATTCGCGGCTGATCGACGAGTTGCGCTGCGCGGTCGAACTGCAAACCGCGCTGTCGACCGGACTGCGCGACGATGGTAAGCAGGGCGGTGAGCTGGCTGCGCAGTGGCTCGCCAACTGGCCCGACGCTTCGCTGCAGCGCAAGGGAGTGATGGGGAACGTTCTGGCCTTCGGGCACAAGAGCACCGGCGAGATCGGCCGGGGCCTCGAGCTGCTGGCCGAAACGCGCCGCTGGCTCTCGCAGGGCGAGGGCTATTACGCGCTGGCCTGGACGAACTATCTCGAAGCGCTGCTGCAGATGAAACGCGGCAGTTATCTCGAAGCGCGACTCGCGTGCGTCAACGGTCTCGGACTCGTCGAGCGGGAATTGCAGGACTACCCGGCGCACGCGAGCAGCCTCCTGCACGCGGTTTTCGCCGCCATTGCGTACGAGTTCGATGATCTCGATCAGGCGGCCGAGCACGTCGAGCGGGCGATGAGCGACGTGAACGAGTGCGGCCATGCCGATGCGATGATCCTCACCTACCTGACACAGGCCCGGCTGCAGCGCCTGCGCCAGGATGAAGGCGGCGCGGTCGCCATACTCAGAGAGGGGCAGGAGCTGGGAGAGCGCCGCGGGCTACGGCGCGTAACGCTCGCGCTCGCGGCCGAAGAATGCAACAGTCTGGCGCGCTCGGGACGTCACGAGGAGGCTCAGCTCGTTGCCACCCGCTTCGGTTTCAACAACCTGCCCGAGCCTGCCGGCGAATCGACTCTCGTCGCCGACAAGGCGTTGCGCGCCGCATCACGCTACCTGCTCGAGCAATCGCCGAAATCAGTCGTCCGCGCGCTGACTGGCGCCATAGAGTCATGCCAGCGGCGCAACCTGGCGCACCGTCTCGTCGAGCTGCTGCTGCTGCGAACTCTGGCGCATGAGCGGGACGGCGACGAAGCGAGCGCTCTTGCCGACTTGCAGCGCGCACTGAGCATCGCCGCGCCAAGGCAATACCTGCGCGTGTTCCTGGACGAGGGTCGCGAGCTGCGCCCGCTCATCGAGCGCCTCGACCCGCAGCGGCTTCGCGGTTCCGAGGCTGCGCCGCTGGCCGGCCGGCTGCAGCGGGCAATGCGCGGGCCGGACAGCCAAAGCGATCAGCCTGCGGCGCCCCGTTCCGGTGAGCCGCTCACCAGGCGCGAAGTCTCGATTCTCAGGCGCCTGGAATCGGACCTCAGCAACAAGGAGATCGCGGAGGCGATCTTCATCTCGGAAGGCACGCTCAAGTGGCACCTCCACAACATCTACAGCAAGCTCGACGTCAAGAATCGATCGGGTGCATTGCTTCGAGCACGGACGCTGAGCATCCTTTGAGCCGCTGCCGTATCACGGCGCCAGGCGCCATTGCCGGACTCGGTCAGGCGGTCAAAACGACGGTCAGAGAACGGACACCCTGAGCGCCGTGAATCAGCACGCCTTCGATGTCTGCCGTAGCCGAAGGTCCCGTGTGGAACACCGCATAATGAGCCGTGCGAAAACAAGGATGCTGGTATGCATCCTGGATACCGGGAACGATCGCCTCTCGTCGCAAGAGCACTATGAGGTGCTGAGCGAGGTAGGCGAGCGTATTGACCTTCAACTCCGACTCGGTGAACAACACAGAGCCGGTCTCGGCGACACCGAGAACGGCGCGGACGACGGCGATGTCGACGTCGGCAAGGTCTCGGGGCTGGCGAACCTGGCCCAGGTCCCGATTGCCGTCGATCTCCGGAACAGCCGAGCACACCACACCTGCCCCCTCGAGCTGCCTCCGCGTCACTTCGGCCGCGTCCTCCGTCGCAGTCGGAATGATCAGCTTGCCTCCCATGCCTGCAAGCGCAGCGCCAAACGAAGCAACGAGCCCATCCGGCTGCGCGAGCGCGAATTTGGGCAGGCTGGGTAGCGCGTATTCGCCCGTGGGACGATTCGCACGCACTCGTGCCAGAACGGCGTCGCGCACGCTCACGACTGCCCCTGCCCTTTCATACGGTGCTCGCGCCACCAGGAGTGGAAGGTCTGCTGCGGTACAGCGGGCATGGCGCGGCCCTTGTTCGTCCAGGTATTCAGGGGATTGTCCACTACGAAGTGCGGCAGGATTTTCAGCATCTCATCCGCGGCACCGACCGCGGCCCGGTAGAGCTTCGGATGGGCCAGCACCTCGCCGAGCGCTTTCATCATCTCCATCTTGAGCACCGGCAGCCGGTGCTCCTCCGCCATGACCTTGCGCCAGGCGAAGATCTGCTCGTGGATGTTGATCTTCACCGGGCAGACGTTGGTGCAGGATCCGTTGAGCGTCGAGGAGAATGGCAGCGACGAATATTTCCGGCGGTTCAAAGTCGGATCGAGGATCAGGCCGATTGGCCCCGAGTAGGTGGCGCCGTAACTCAGGCCGCCGCTGCGCCGATAGACCGGGCATGTATTCATGCAGGCGCCGCAGCGAATGCACTTGAGCGAGGTCCAGAACTCCTCCAGCCCCAGCCGCTCGCTGCGGCCGTTGTCGACGATGACGAAGTGCATTTCCGCGCCCGCGCGCGGCGCGCGAAAATGCGACGTGTACTGCGTCATCGACGTGCCGATCGCATTGCGCGCCAGTAGCCGCAGAAACACGCCGAGATCCGTCAGGCGCGGGATGATCTTCTCGATGCCGATGGAGGCGATGTGCAGCGGCGGCGTGTTCGCGGACAGGTCGGCGTTGCCCTCGTTGGTGCATACGACCACGGTCCCCGTCTCCGCGATCGCGAAGTTGCAGCCGGTCATGCCGGCGCCCGCATTCAATATCAGCGGACGGGTTGCATCACGCTGTACGGTCGCCAGATGGTGCACGTCGTCGTCGTTGGGATCGGAGCCCAGCGTGCGCGCAAAGACGTCCGCGACATCGCCGCGGGTCTTGTGGATGGCGGGACCGATGACGTGGCTCGGCTCCTCGCCGTCGAGCTGTTGAATGCGCTCGCCGAGATCCGTCTCGATGATCTCGATTCCCACGCCTTTCATGTAGGCGCGAAATCCACACTCGTCGGTCAGCATCGACTTCGACTTGATGAGCGTTTTCGCGCCATGGGAGTCGAGGATGGAGTGCACGATCCGGTTGTGCTCGGCCGCATCGGCTGCCCAGTGCACCGTCACCCCATTGGCCCGGGCCGCCGCTTCGAACTGCTCCAGATACTGGTCCAGATGGCTGAGCGCATGCTCCTTGATTCTCGATGCCAGCGTACGCATCTCCTCCCACTCAGGAAGAGCGTGCGCCGCCCGGTCGCGCCGATGGCGCATATCCCAGAGACGCTCGTCGTGCGCTTTCTCGTGCTCGGTGGCAGCAATGAAGCGCTCGGCGGCCTCCTCATGATCGATCGGTCTGTTGCCGTGCTCGCGCGCGCCACGCGGCTGCGGCTCGCGCGCGGCTTTGGCGCGGATCGGCTTCGACGTGCCTTCCGCATGCACGAGCGGAGTGCCGTCTTCGCGCCGGGCGCCCTCGAAGCGGTCGGCGATCACCTCCGGATGCAGAACCTTACGTCTCGGATCGTCGGGCGGAAGATCGGCGTCCTTCATGCGCTGACTCCGTTGAGGATCCGGGCGATGTGCATGAACTTGATGCGACTGCCGATACCCTCGGCGCAGCCTTTCTGGTGCACCAGACAGGACGAATCGGCCGAGACGATGTACTCGGCGCCGGCGCGCGTGTGATCGGCTACCTTGTCCCGGCCCATCTTCACCGAGACTGCGGGCTCGAAGACGCTGAACGTACCGCCGAAACCGCAGCATTCATCCCAGCGCGCCGGCTCCACGAACTCGATGCCGGCAACCTTTTCGAGCAGCGCCCGCGGCTTCGAGAAGAAGGGGGCTTTGATTTCGGTCGGGCTGGCGAGGTTGATGCCGCGCAGTGAGTTGCAGTTGTAGTGCAGGCCGACCTTGTGGGGGAAAGCGGGCCCACGGGAATTCGGTCACCTTCAGGATGTCGTGCAGGAATTCCGTCAGCTCGAACGTGCGCTCGCGGACCGCCTTCACCTCCGGAGTCTGCTCGATCGCGGTCATGTTGACGCGCACCTGATGAACGCAACTGCCCGATGGCGCGACGATATAGTCGAAGCCCGTGAAGTTTCGGACGAACAGCGCCTCGGTGCCGGCGGCCTCCTGGTGGCAACCGGTGTTCGTCATGGGTTGCCCGCAGCACGTCTGGTCGAACGGATAGTCGACCGTACAGCCCAGTTTCTCGAGCAGCTCCAGGGTCGCGATCCCGACTTCGGGCTCGAATGCGTCCATGTAGCATGGAATGAAGAGGCCGACGCGCATGCTCATTGCCTTCGATGGAGGCGCCGTTCGCCCCTGCATGGCTCGGAGTATCCGCGCCGGCGCGCAAAGCGACATATCCCCCGATTGGGGGAAAACGACGGCACCGGCCGTCGCCGCGCGCGAACACAGTCAGCCCGCGACATCGGGCATGATCTGACCCATTTCCATGGCCTGGCTCGGCGGCACCTCCTGAATGCCGATGACGATTTCCTGATCTGGCGCACCCGTGGCGGCCTGTAGCAGGTTCCAGAGCCGCTTCAGCAGCTCGCGCTTGTAGTCGGCCGATCGGCCGGTGCGAATGAGCAGGGTGAGCGCCACTGTCGCCGAAGGCTTGCCGGCCGTGAAGCCGCTGCCAGCGCGCGTACTCCAGAAAGGCGACGTGCACCCAGTTCGGCGGTACGCCGGCGTACTCCGAGTGGAACTGGGTCAGTTTGGCCGCAAGATCCCTCTTGCCCTCATCGCTCAGCACACCCGCCTGTGCCGTGACGGTATACAGGGGCATTGAGTTGCGCTCCGTTTCCGCAATCGAGTTGACTGGGGCGTGACGCTACCCCGCGACCGCACGCTGTATCACCCCCCGAAAGGGGGAAGCAACCTATACGTCCGACTGCCGTAGGTTGTGGCCCTAATCGTGAATCGTGGGGCCCCTCGCATGAGCAAACTCCTTGCCGCCGATCCGAGCCGGATCGGCCGTCCCGAGGGTCCGGAGCAGGCCGACGCCGTTCCTCCCGAACTCCTCCACGGCTCGCCGCGCAAGCTGCGGGACGACCTGGTGGCGCTGCTGGGCGAGGACCGCGTGCTGCACCGGTTGATCGACCTGGTTCGCTACGCCTCGGATGCGAGCCCTTACCGGATGATCCCGCAGATCGTGGTCATGCCGCGCACCGCCGCGGAGGTCGCCAAGATCCTGGCCTACTGCCGGCAGGAGCGACGCCACGCCACATTCCGCGCCGCCGGCACCAGCTTGAACGGCCAATCGCAGTCGGACGACATCCTGATCGAGGTGCGTCGCCACTGGAACGGCGGCAAGGTCGAGGCCGACGGCCTGAGGCTCCGCGCCAAGCCGGGCCTGATCCTGGCCCACGCCAACGCCATGTTGGCGCGTCATGGCCGCAAGCTCGGGCCAGATCCGGCCAGCAATCACGCCTGCACGATCGGCGGGGTGATTGCCAACAATGCGGGCGGCATGCGCTGCACCGTGGCCAAGGACGCCTACCACACCGTGACCGACCTGACTTTTGTGCTGCCATCCGGAACCGTTATCGATACCGCAGCGCCAGGCGCGGAGGCCGCGTTCGCCGAAGCCGAACCGGCGCTCGCTCAGGGGCTCATGAAGCTTCGCGGGGAACTGCTCGCCGACACGGCACTCACCGAACGCGTCCGCCGCAAGTATTCGATCCGCAACACGCACGGCCTTCGGCTCCTGGCCCTACTCGATGGAGAGACGCCGCTACAGATCTTCCGCCGCCTCATGGTGGGCTCCGAAGGCATCCTGGGATTCGTCGCCGAGGCGGTGATCGAGACGGTGCCGACTCCAGCGGAGACCTGCGTTGCCTGGATTCCGCTCGCCTCGATCGACGCGGCCGTGGCGCTGGTGCCCGATCTCGTCAAGCTCGGCGCCGCTGCCGTCGAGCTGATGCTGGCGCCCGCGCTGACCGCTGCCGGCGAGACCTTCCCCGGTACGCCAGCCTATTGGCGTAGCCTCGATCCGAAGGCCGCGGCCCTGTTGGTGGAGTTCGGGGCCGAGAGCGCCGAAGCGCTGCAGCGCGCGCAAGCGCAAGTCGGGACCCTGACCGAGCGGCTGAACCTGCTCAGCCCGCTCTCCTTCACCAGTGTGACCGAAGCGGTCGAGCTGGCCTGGCACGTGCGCGAGGGCTTGCTCGGACTGGTCGGCAAACAGCGGCCGCAAGGCAGCATGCTGATCGTCGAGGATGTCTGCTTTCCCCCGGCGCACCTGGCGGAAGGAGCGCGCGACTTGCAGGCGCTGCTCGCCAAGCACGGTTTCATCCCCGGCGTCGCCGGTCATGCCGCGCACGGCAACTTGCACTTCACGCTGGTCGCCCGGCTCGACGATCCCGAAGGCCGCGCGCGTTATTCGGCCTTCATGAAAGAGGTCGTCGACCTAGTGGTCAAGAAACACGACGGCTCGCTCAAGGCCGAACACGGCACGGGACTGAACATGGCGCCGTTCGTGGACGCCGAGTGGGGTCACGAGGCCGCCGAGATGATGTGGCGTATCAAAGCCCTGGCCGATCCCCAAGGCGTCCTGGCACCCAACGTCATCCTTACCCGCGACCATGAGATCCATCTCAAGGCGCTGAAGTCGGCGCCGGCAATCGAGGATGTATCTGGCGCCAGTCACTGCATCGAGTGCGGCTTCTGTGAGCCCATGTGCCCGAGCCGCAACGTTACCGTGACGCCGCGCCAGAGAATCGCGCTTCGCCGTGAGATGGCACGCCAACCGGTGGGATCGGCCGTGCTCGCTAGGCTGCAACAGCAGTATGAGTACGACGCCATCGAGACGTGCGCGGGAGACGGCACCTGCGCCATCCCCTGCCCGATCGAAATCAACACCGGCGCCCTGATGCGAAGTTTCCGGCAGGCCGAACACGGTCCGCGGTCCCAGGCCATCGCCCTGTCGATTGCCCGCAGGTGGGGCACCGTGGAAACTCTGGCCCGCGTCGGGCTCCGCGCCGCGCAGATCGTCTCCAGGGTGGCTGGCGTGGGTACGCTGAGGATGCTGACCTCAGTGTTGCGCAGCATCATCTCCGAAGACCTCATGCCCTCCGTGCCGGGCCCGATGCCCAGGCCGGCATCCGGGCGCATGCCGAGCACTCGCAAGGCGGACGCGGCAGCTGTCTATTTTCCTGCCTGCATCAATCGGATGTTCGGACCTGGCCCCGACCAGCCGGCAACGCCATCCCTGCCGGAAGCCCTGGTGACACTGTCGGCGCGTGCAGGCCGCCCGCTCTGGATCCCCGACGACGTGAAAGGCTTATGCTGTTCGACGCCATTCAGCTCGAAGGGCTTCCATGACGCGCACCAATTCATGGCCGAGGGCATCGCCGACGCATTGTGGCGCTGGAGCGATGAAGGTCGGCTCAGCATCGTGATCGACGCCGCCTCGTGCACGCTTGGAATCGCCGAGGATGTGGCCCGCTACCTGGATCCGCAGCGCAAGGCACGGCACGAGCGGTTGAAGATCTACGACTCCATCGAATGGTGTCACGAGCTGCTTGGCGCACTCCATGTGCGCAAGGCATTGGGCCGGATCGCCATGCACCCGACCTGCTCGATGACTCACCTGGGCATCAATCACGCGCTGCACACCATCGCCGAAGCGATGGCGAACGAGGTGTACGTGCCGATCGGCGCAACCTGTTGCGGCACGGCAGGCGATCGCGGTCTGCTCCACCCGGAGCTGGTCCGCTCGGCCACGCGCGACGAGAAGGCCGGTCTCGATGAGAACCCGGCGGACGCCTACATCTCAGCCAACCGAACCTGCGAGATGGGAATGCGCCAGGCAACCGGTCGCCCCTATCAATCGTTCATCTACCTGCTCGAGGAGCTGAGCCGCCCGAAGGCTTAGCAGACTTTCGTCTGCGACTCTTTTTGGCGGTCGTCGCTCGCTGGTTTTCGCGTTGAGGCTCCTTGAGCCGCTCGATCAACCAACGCGCGGCAATTCCCGGTGGAGCATCGGTACGGTATACGGCGCGCATGGACACGGCGAAGCCAGCCGGCGGGGCATCTTCGATGACGAGCCTTACGAGCGATCCGCGTGCAAGATCGGATCGGACCGACTCCTCCGGCATGCCGCCCCAACCGAGACCCGCGCGCAGGAATGCATGCTTGGCGCCGAGATCGGCGAGCCGCCAGGTTCTGGCCGACATGATGCCCAGTTCCTGGCCCGCGGACAGCGTCGAGCGGTCAGTCAGCACGAGTTGAATGTGATGGAGCAGCTCGCTCGCGGGGATCGGGCGACCATATTTCGCGAGCGGATGTTGGGGTGAAGTCACATGGATCAGGGGCACCTTGAACATGGGCTCGTAGCTGAAGACAGGCGGAACGTTCGCCAGCTCTCCCGAAACGCCGACCGTGCAGCGACCGTCGAGAAGAGTTTGCAGCACCGCTCCCAACGTCTCGGCGTAGAGCCGCAGTGGTGTGAGAGGAAATGCAGCGTGAAACGCCGTGACTGCGGCGGTAAGCGCATCCATCGGGAACATGACGTCAACCGCAATCGATACCTCGGACTCGAGTCCACCGGCCAGCAGCTTCGCGTGTGCTTTGAGTCGCGCGATGTCGCCCGCGACCGTGCGCGCATGAGTCAGCAGTACCTTTCCCTGAGGCGTGAGGACGGGCCGGCGGCGTGAGCGATCGAATAGCTTCACGCCGAATTGACTCTCGAGATTCGCCAGCGTCTGACTGACGACGGATTGAGCCCGCCTGAGCTTGCGTCCTGCCGCGGAGAAACTGCCCTCCTCGGCCGCGGCAATGAAGGTGCGCAGCTGATCCAGTGTGACGGCGTCGAGCATATATATCGTCTAGGACGATGGTATCTATCTAGAAATATAGGCTACCACGATGTGTCTCGCGGTCCTAGGATGCCGCCCACGTTCTCAATCGACCGGGCAGCGGCCCCAGGAGACAGCCATGAAAGTCGCTTTATATGGTGCAACCGGCCAATCGGGCAGCCGCATCCTCAAAGAGCTCGTGTCGCGAGGCCATAAGGTCATCGCTATTGCCCGTAATCCCGCCAGCCTCACTGACCGCGGGCCCGATGTGCTCGTCAGGAAGGACGACCTCTCCGACCCTAAGTCCATCGCGGCGGCAATCGACGGAGCAGATGCCGTTGTCAGCGCCTACGGACCGCCGAAGGACGATGTCGACGCCATTGTGGGCGTTACGGAGCGCCTGATCGAAGCGGTAAGCCAACGGCCCGGCACCCGTCTGGTGGTGGTGGGCGGCGCGGGCGGCTTGAATGTGGCGCCAGGTGTGACCCTCCTGGAATCGGGGTACCTGCCAGAAGCGTTTCACCCGATCGTCAAGGCACACATCAAAACGTACGACGTCCTGCGCGCCTCGAAGATCGATTGGACCTATTTCGCGCCGGCCGCCTATTTCGAGCCGGGGCAGCGTACCGGCAAATTCCGCCTGGGCACGGACGAGCTCATCGCGAACGCGCAGCAGGAAAGCCGCATATCGATGGAGGACTACGCCATCGCGCTCGTGGACGAGCTCGAGCAGCCCAAACACCGGCGGCAGCGCTTCTCCATCGGGTACTGACCGCCCTCGCGGACTGCCACCCAATCACCCCCAAGTCACGGAGTAACCAACATGAGCAATATCCTCCTGATCACATCGAGCCCGCGTGGGGATGCGTCCTATTCCACTCGGATCGCGCGCACCCTGGCCGGGAAGCTCGCCTCCCGCGAGGCGGACGCCACGATCACCGTCCGTGATCTGACAGCGGCGCCTGTCCCGCACATCGATGACACCTTTGCCACGGCCCGTGCCATACCGCCTGAGCGGCTCACGTCCCCGCAGAAGGCCGTCCTCGACCTCTCCGACACCCTGGTAGAGGAGCTATCCGGGGCGGACGTCGTCATCATTGCCGCGGCGATGATCAACTTCGGCATTCCGTCCAACCTGAAGTCGTACATCGATCACGTTCTACGCCCAGGGAAGACGTTCAAATATACCGAGAAGGGTCCCGAGGGGCTCTTGCGCGGCAAGAAGGTCTACCTCGTCCTGGCGCGCGGTGGCGTCTACTCTCAGGGCTTCATGCAGTCCCTGAACTTCCAGGATCCCTATCTGAAGGCAGTGCTGGGATTCATCGGTCTCGCAGACGTCGAAGTCATCGCGGCCGAGGGAGTCGCATTTGGACCGGAAGCCGCGGAGAAATCGGTGAACGCCGCGCTCGAGCGGGTGCACGCTCTGGCAGCGTGATGAGGCACGGTGCCGGCGCCACTCGGCGCCGGCAGCCGGTCAGTCGAGTAACATCGCACCACGCCGGGCGCGGCGCCACGACCGTGGCGTTTCGCCCACGATGCGGTGAAAAGAGCGGGTGAAGTGCGCCTGATCGCACATGCCACATCTCAGGGCAATCGAGCTGAGCGGGTCGCGCGTCGTCAACATCAGACCCTGGGCCAACTCGATACGCCGGCGCAGCACATAGGTGCGGGGCGATGCGCCAAACGTGCGCTTGAACGCCCGGCAGAAGTGGCTGACGCTGAGACCGACCGCCTCGGCAAGCTCGCGAACGCGGATCGTTCCGGGAAGCTTGGCGTCAACGTGCGCAATTATCCGGCGTGACCGCCATGCCGGGAGACCAGCGGGCGGGATCTCTACTGCTGTGGAGGCGACTGGCGTCGCAGCCGGCGCAAAGCTCGGCATTCCCTGGAGAAGCCTGACTGCATGAGCGATGTGCGCTCTGGTCGCGTCACCGTCACCGACACTGGCTCTGCGCGCCGCCTCGATGAGTTGGGCAACGACTGACAAGTTGGTCGATGACGCCTGCGGCGCCGGCGTTTCCGGTACAACCAGAGTACCGACACCGAGGTGCATCTCTCCATCCAACTGATCGTGCTCGTCGTCTCGCATGCGCTGCGGGCCTACGCTGGGAGCTCTCGACGTCCAGCCATCCAACTTCGGATGTACGGTGGACAGTTGCGCAAAGCGACACCCCTACCCTCGCACGCACGGAGAAAGTCGACGGCGTCCCGGTCCACGAGAACCAGATCCTTGAGGTCCAGCGCGATGGGCCGCGCCGACGATTCCTGCGCGAGCAATGCCAATAGCTCGCCCAAGCTCTCGGCTTCGAGTCGGCCGCTCACGGCGAAAACTACGGCGCCATTCGCGCTTCGTTGGATGATGAGCATGGCTCCTCCCTGCCGGCCGACCATGCAAATCCCGGTCCGAGCGCAAGCTACTGATTTAAAAGGGAGATATCGACTCTATTATTGGCGATATTTCGCCAATGGTGAGAAGCTGGACAATAGTTAGTTATTGGCTCGCCTTCGCCCGACTCGCGCGGAAGCTGCTCTTATTTATCCCGAGCACACGAATACGGGACTCGAGGGTCGAGCGCGGAATCCCCAACCGCGTCGCCGCTCCGGACGGCCCGAAGACTCGTCCGCTGCTATCGCGCAACGCCTGCTCGATGATCACCCTCTCGTGAGCGGCCAGCGTCTTGGTCAGAGCGTGCGGGGCCGCGCGCTCCACGGGCAGCCAACTCTCGTCCACTTCGAACTCGTCGCCGTCGCAGAGGATCACCGAACGCTCGATCACGTTTTGCAACTCACGCACGTTTCCAGGCCACGGATAGGACTGAAGGCGCTCGAGCGTCCGCTTGCTGACGCGCCGCAGCGTTTTTCCAGCCCGCCGCGCGTAACGATGAATGAAGTACTCCACGAGCACCGGAATGTCTTCCTTCCGTTCCCGCAATGCGGGCATCTCCAAGGGAAAGACGTTCAGACGGAAAAAGAGATCCTGCCGGAAAGTCCCTCCGGCCACGGCATCGAGCAGGTCACGATTGGTGGCGGCAATGACGCGAACGTCGACGGGTATGGTCTCTCTTCCGCCAACGCGCTCCAGTTCCCGTTCCTGCAGCACTCGCAACAACGCGACCTGCGTGTCGGGCGACAGCTCTCCCACCTCATCGAGAAATATCGTACCGCCATTGGCGAGCTCGAAGCGGCCGATTCTCCGTTGTATGGCTCCCGTGAACGCACCCTTCTCGTGGCCGAAGAGCTCTGATCCGATCAGCTCCCGTGGAATGGCGGCGCAGTTCACGGTCACAAACGCACGGGAGGAACGGCCGGATCGCCTGTGGATGGCTCGAGCGATGAGCTCCTTGCCCGTGCCCGTCTCGCCGGCGATGAGAACCGTCGAATCGCTCGCGGCAACCTTCGATACCCGTGACAGCACAGTGGTCAACGCGGGCGAGCTGCCGACAATCTCCTCGAACATCGACGCCTTGTCGATCTCCTCGCGCAGAGCGACGTTCTCCTGTTGCAACCTCTCCTCCGCTCGCTTGCGGTCTTCGATGTCCGTGCAAGCAAAATACCAGCGAATCGGCTTGCCCTGGTCGTCGCACACCGGATTGAGACGCGCCAGAAACCACCGGTAAGTTCCATCGCCACTACCAAGGCGCACTTCGAATTCGCAAGCCGCGCGGGTGGCCAACGCACGCGCCGCCGCGGCCTGCGCCCGTTCCGCATCGTCGGGATGAGTCTCTGCCCCGATGCATCTCTGCCGCCACTCCTCGAGCGTGGTGCCGAAGTAATTGAGCGCCACGTCGTTCGCGTAAATGCGCTCTCTTTTGGCTCCGAACACCGCTACGATCTGTGGAGCGAAGTTGATCACCTGCCGGAGCTCGTTCTCCTGCTCCTTGAGTTTTTCCTTTGCCCTCTCGCTTTCGTCGATGTCGGTAAGTACCACATACCACCGCACGATATCGCCCCGCGGATTCCGCGACGGGCTCCCGCGTGCGCGAAACCAGCGGAATGTGCCGTCGAACCGACGAAGACGATGGACATCCTCGTACGGGCACCCCGTCTGCAGGCAGTCCTCCCAAAGGGCAGCCACACGCGCAAAATCGTCCGGATGAATCGTCATGTTGCCACGCCAGTCCCGCAATTCCTCCGGAGTCATGCCGAAGTAGTCCAGGGCCTGTCTGTTGACGAATTCGACCTTGCCCTCGGGTGTCATCACAGCCAGCACAGCCGCGATGCCGTCAACGAGCAGACGAAGCGTCTCTTCGCTATTGCTCAGCGCCTGCGTCAGCTCCGCATGCGCGGCCTCCACTCGCTTGCGTTCCTCGATTTCCAGGTTGATCCCGATCCAATACAGCAAGGTTCCGTCGCCCGACCGGAGAGGCTCGGTGCGCCCGATGAACCAGCGGTATCCTCCCTCAGCGTCGCGTACTCGAAAGTTCACCTCATCGGCGCGCCCCGTCCTGAGACACTCGGACCAGACTCTGCGCGAGTCATCGGCGTCGTCCGGATGCAGCAGCGGAATATGGGAGTCCCACGCTGCGCCCGTATCGATCCCGCGCCGAAGGGGATGGTCCGGGGCGAGACCCAGGTAATCCGCAGTTCTTTCGTTGACGAACGTCAGAGCTCCTGACGGCGCCGCGTACCATGTGTACGCCGGAATCATGTCGAGCGTGGCTTGCAAACGCTCCTCGAGCGAGTCATGCATGAGGAGCGCAGCGGGTGACGCTTGCGAGCCGGGGGCCTTCATGCCCCCATTTTGGCTCGCCCGGGGGCGCCTGTGGAAGCCCTCAGTATCGTCCCTCCCGTCGCGCCTCAATTGCCACCACCGGCAAGTGGAGCCGTTTTCGCCAACTTCTGCTCCAATCCGACAATCGCGCCGTGCGCCGACAGCCGAAGACGGCCGCCGAAGCGGGCCTCGTGGCGGCCTGCGGAGAGACGGGATATTCCCGTACAGATGGCAGCGTAAACGTCGCTCAAAAGCGGAACGCCGCATCGGCGCCGACCGTCCAGCCGTTGATGTTGGTCCCCCAGAGATAGGAGGCACCGACGCCCAGCCACTGCACCTTCCAAAGCTGGTTCAGGAAATCCATCACCAGCCGGACATGGACTTCGTTCACGTGCTCCACGCCGAGCCCTTCCTGCAGGTCGCCGAAGAGGTCGGTTCGGCTGAGATATCCGCCGCTGCGCAACTCATGGTCGTAGAACTCGACGCCGAGCGGAATATCGACGTCGACCTTGTTCGTCACGAGGCCCGAGTCGCCTCCCACCTTCAAGTGCGCATTCGACCGATCGAAGCCGTGAGTGAGAAACCCCGTGGGATCGGACGAGAATGTGATGAGCGCGCGATCGAGCGCAACGATGTACTGCAGGTTCACCGCGGGCCGCAGCGACCAGGTGTCGACAGTCCAGTCCGCCAAGCCGAGCTGATGGAGGTATCCGAGGTTTTGCCGGCCAAACTGGCTGTACGCATAGTAGCTGTCGTCCGTGTGGCCATACAGGACCATTACCGTGGGCGCAAAACTGAAGCTTTGGCTGGTCCAGAAGCGGGCGCCGCCGCCGAATTCCATGGCGAAGGTCCTGAGCTCACTCGTGTCACCCTCCAACGAGGGGGTCTGCAGGTGGTCCGAGGACTCCAGATAGCCCATGTTGCCCTGTAGTCGGGGTTGCCAACCGATATCCAGGTCGCCCAGCGGCATCGGATCGCCAACGTCTCCATCGCCGCCGATCTTGGTCACGCTGGTATCCACGTCGGACGCCTCGCCACCGAGTGAGCCGGTCGAGTGAAAATTGCCGTCAGACAGCCCGAAGTCACCTCCCAGAATCGTCATCGCCTCGACACGCGCCCCGATCACATTCCGGGTCGCTGCCACCTGAGCCGGTGAGACTTGGGCCTGGGTGGTGACGGGAAGGGCGCCGAGCAGCGGTAAGGCCATCAGACCCAGTGCGCGCGCGGACGCGGCCGCCAGGGAGGACCTGCACACGTCTAACCGCCCGACGTTGCGTTCGAATGGCGCCGCAGACGCAGCCCGATCACTTCTACCGGGTGGATCTTGACTGCGTCTCCAGCCCCGATGCCGTTCATTCCCACTCCCAGCGCAACCTTGAAGGTCGCCGTTCCGCCGTTCGCGTACTGCAGTTTAAGGAGACGGTAACTCGGATCGACGACCAGTACATGGGCGTCCGGGGAATCCGCTTCGTCTCTTGGCGACGGCACGTACACGGTCAGCACCTCCTCGAGCGTGGCGCGTACCTCATCGCCGGTTTGCACGTCGCTCCAATGGCGCACGCGCGGCCCGATCCCATAGAACAGCGGCACGCCGGCCACGCGCAGCCCGAGGATCCGAGCGTCGCGGTCCACCGATTCGACCTCGACGAAGTCCGTGACCCCGACTACTTCAATCCCGCCCGCAATGACGCGCGGCTCACCCGCGGGGCGAACGCTCGCAGAAGGCGCCGTCCAGCACCCGGACAAAGACAGGGCGATCCCGGCACTGAGGAGCGCCCGCACAGCGCGGTACGACCAGCATCGAATGTATGGCTGCGTGGGCAAGCGATTCCCCGGATCCAACTGGTTGACTTGCTGGAACTATCTTAGCAGCCTCCCACGGAGCTCGCCTGGAACAGTCCGTCGCGATGTGCTTTGAACCGTCGACATTGCCACGTCAAAGGCCCCAGCAATCCCCCTGAAGAGGGGCTCCCGCTTCATTCACCAGACAGAAACACAGCATCGCCGGGATGCGGATTGTGTCGCCGGCACCCCGCTCATAGATTGGGTAGCCGTGAAAATCCAAGGTCTCCCTTGTCAGCCGGCTCGTTGCGCTGAGCGCGGCGCGGAGTTGGCTCGTTGTAGTGATCGTCGGCCTCCTATGCGCAGCGACCACACAGTACGTCATGAGCCATTTCGCCATGACGACTGACACCAACATCCTGCTCTCGCCCAAGCTCCCCTGGCGAGTGCGTCAGTCAGCGTTCGACAAGGCATTCCCGACTGACGGCGCCAATCTCGTCGTGGTGGTTGACGGACGAACACCGGAGTTGAGCGAGGAGGCAGCAGCCAGCCTCGCAGCGGGTATCAGCGCTCAGCCTGCATTGTTCCACTCGGTCCGGCGGCCCGATGCCGGGCCGTTCTGGGCGCAGGAGGGTTTGCTCTTCCAGTCGACCGCAGACTTGAAGAAGGACATCTCCCAACTGCTCGAGGCCCAGCCATTCCTCGGATCCATGGCCGCCGATCCATCGCTGCGTGGCCTCGCGAACACGCTGTCTCTCGCCATGCAGGGCGTGAGCAGCGGCCAGACTCCGCCGGGGCGGCTTCGCGCCCCGATCCGGAATCTTGCCGCTGCATTCGACGATCTGTCACGCGGCAAGGCCGCGTTCTTTTCCTGGCACGGCCTCATGACCGGGGAAGCGCCGGATAGCCGCGAGCTGCGGCACATCATCCTCGTCGATCCCGTGCTCGACTTCGCCCGGCTGCGGCCGGGTCAGTTGCCAATCGATGCGATCCGCACCACGGCGAGGCGGCTGGGACTGGATGGCGCGCACGGCGTGCGCGTTCGGGTAACGGGTCCGGTGGCGCTGCAGGACGACGAATTCGCGACCTTGGCACAGCGCGCCGGCTTGATCGCTCTTGTCGCCACCGTTGCCATCATTCTGATGCTCTGGCTTGCAGTGCGCTCGCCGCGGCTGATCGCCTCGATCCTGATCACCATGATTGCCGGGTTGGTGGCCACCACCGGGCTGGGTCTCGCCCTGTATCACCGCTTCAACGTCATTTCGGTCGCGTTCATCCCGTTGTTCGTTGGGATGGGGATGGATCTGGGCATTCAATTCAGCGTGCGCTATCGCGCGGAACGCAGGCCCGGATGGCAGGTCACTCCGGCTTTGATCGCGACCGGACAGGCGATGGGCAAGTCGTTGATACTGGCGGCCACCGCCATCGCTGTGGGCTTTCTCGCCCTCACACCCACGGCGTATTACGGCGTGTCCCAACTCGGTGTAATCGCCGGGCTCGGCATTTTCGTTGCGCTTGCTCTGTCCCTCACGCTGTTGCCGGCTCTGATCGCACTGACCCGGGCCCCGGGCGCTCCCCGGAGTCCGGCAAGTGTGCGCCTGGCGGCGGTCGATGGCTATGTTTCCCGCCACCGGAAATGGGTGGTGGGCATAGGTGCAGCCGTGGCGCTGGCCTCCCTGGTAGCGCTGCCGCAGCTACGCTTCGACTTCAATCCGATGCACCTGCGCAGCGCGAACGTGGAATCGGTCGCGACGCTCGATGATCTGATGCGCGACCCGGACCGATCGCCGAATACATTGGAGGTCATCCGCCCGAGCCTTGCAGAGGCCGACCGGCTTGCCCGGATCTTCAGGAGCGACCCCACGACTTCCGGTGCGCAGACGCTCTCGACCTTCATTCCAACCGATCAGCCCCGGAAGATCGCGCTGATTTCGGACGCGGCAAATCTGCTGGATTTGACGCTGAATCCGCCGGACGTTGCACCGCCCCCCACTGATGAGGAGGTGGTCGACAGTCTCCATCGGGCCGCCGCCGAGCTTCGCCAAGGGGCGGTCGCAGACCCCGCAATCCGCGCGGATGCCGGCAGACTTGCCGATGAGCTCGACCGCATCGCCACGGGCAGCCCGGCCATGCGAGCCCGCGCGGCACAGATGCTCGTACCCGGCTTCGTCACCACACTCGGGCAGATACGCGAGTTGCTACACTCTCGGCCTGTCGACATCAACACGCTTCCGCCCGATATCCTGCATCAATGGCTGACGGCTGACGGACGCGCCCGTGTATCCGTCCTGCCCAAGGGCGACTCGAACAATGACGCGGTGCTCCGCCGATTCGTCGCCGCTGGAATGAAGATCGCGCCGGATGCCACGGGCACGGCGGTTTACATACAGGACTATGCTCGAGCCGTAGTCGACGCCTTCATCGAGGCCGGGGTGTTGTCATTCGTGGCCATCTCCTGCCTGCTATTCGTGGTGCTACGGCGCCTGCGCGATGTGGCCATCACCATGGCCCCCATCATTCTGACCGGTCTTTTGACCGTGGACACCTGCGTATTGACCCGGCAGCCGCTCAACTTCGCGAATATCATCGCGCTGCCGCTGCTGTTCGGCATCGGCGTGGCGTTCCATATCTACTTCGTCATGGCGTGGCGCTCGGGCGGCTCGCACCTGCTCACCTCGAGCCTTGCCCGGGGGGTGTTCTTCAGTGCGCTCGCGACGGCTACCGGCTTCGGCAGCCTCTGGGCCTCGAAACATCCTGGAACGGCCAGCATGGGTGAGCTGCTGATGATATCTCTGGTATGGACCATTGCCTCGGCGCTGCTCTTGCAGCCGGCATTGATGAGCCTGGTGAGCCGGAAGTCACACGTGCAGCAAGTGGCCGCGGGGACGACCTTCGCGTTGGGTCGCGGTGCGGCCCATCGCGAGAGGCGCGACCCCTGATTCAGCGGCGATTGTGCTATTGTGGAACGCCGCAGCAGCACGCGCGAGAGCCACCCCATGGTCACAAGATTCGCGACGTTTCTCTGTATGCTCCTTCTGGCTTCTACGGCGAATTTCGCCTATGCCGCCACAAGTGAGCCCGCTGTCGCTCAGGTGCAGACTCTGACGGGCGCTCTGCTCAAGGCCATGAAGGCCGGTCCGCGCGCGTCTGTCACGCAGAGGTACCACGATCTCGAACCTGTAATCAAGCAGGCTTTCGCGTTGTCGTTCATGACGCAGTTATCCGTGGGCCCGGATTGGGCAAAATTCTCTCCCCAACAGCAGACGGCGTTGGTGGCGGCCTTCAGCCGCTACACGATCGCCAATTACGCTTACAATTTTGACGACTTCAACGGACAGCGCTTCGAGGTCGACGCCAACGTGATCGATCGCGGTCCGGACAAGGTTGTCCGTTCGAGCATTACCTCTCCCGGTGGGACGCCGACGAACCTGCTTTACCGCATGCGTGAGGTCGACGGGACATGGAAGATAGTCGACGTCTTTTTCAACGGGGTCAGCCAACTGGCCCTGCACAGGGTCGACTTCGCTTCGGCGATTGGCGCCGGAGGCGCTCCCGCCCTGATTTCCTACCTGAACAAGCTCAGCGACGGGCTCATGAAGTAGTCTGGGCGGCGGCTGCCTTGGCGCAGACGCGCAGGGCCATGAGCGCCGGCTGGAAGATCAGCGCCGACACGAGCGTCCACACCAGCGATATCATCAGCAGCTTGCCCATGCTGGCCGTTCCCGGATCCTTCGATGCCCAGAGGCTCCCGAAGCCGGTAGCCGTCGCGAGGGCGCTGAAAAATACGCCCCGCGCCAGACTCGAGGTGAGCAGGTGTGAGCCGCCCGCCCGCCACGACATGACGAAGTAGATATGGAACGCCACACCGATGCCGAACAGCAGCGGCAGGGCGATGATATTGGCGAAATTGAGCGGCTGCCGGATGACGACGCAGATACCCATGGTCAGAAGTCCGGTCAGTACGATCGGAGCCATGGTGACCGCCACGTCACGTATCTTGCGAAGGACGATGAGGAGCAGGGCGCAGATGGCGATGAACGACAACACACCCGCCTGCAGGAATGCCCCGACGACGGCTCCGGCGTAGTCCTGAATGTAGACCGCCGTGCCGGTCGCTTCCGGCGCTATCTTCATTCCGGCGGCGACGAACCGGCGCAGCACCGCATCATCGTTCGAGTCGCCCTTGGGCAGCACCGAAACACGTGCACGCCCATCGGCCGTCAGCCACTGACGCACCAGATCGAGCGGCAGTGTCTTGATGCTGACGGGCTCAGGGTGCAATAGATCGCGCATCTGCCCGAGTGTGGTGACGAACCCGGGGATGAGCATTTGCGCCGCGCGGGCTCGCATGGCTGGACTGCCCCGCGCGAGCTCATCGAACGCATCGGCGAGGCTGCGGGCATCCGCCCGGACCGCCGGATCTGCGATCGAAGCCTGGCGGAGCTGCGTGGCCGCGCTTTGGAGGCTCGCGATCACATCGGGATCGCTGGGCGGCGGTGCGACGGCGACCGGATTCAACGTGAGATCCATGAGGTTCGCGGCATCGGCAATGAGTGCGATCTTTTCGGGCTGCCCCGCCGGAATGAAACTCGAGAGAGTGCGCGCGCCATAAACCGTCGGGTCCCGGCGGAAGATCCCGGCAAGCCGATCGGCGGCAGCGAGGTTGGGCTGAATGACCTCCAGAGTATTCGGCGACAGATCCGGGTCCTTCATCAGATCCGAGAGCGTCGCGACTGACTCGGCACCCGAATTGCGCAGATGCATGGGATTGAAGTCAAAGTGCAGCAGCGGCAGCAGGAGGGCGGAGATCACTGCCGCACCGACCCCCGCGCCAACCACCTTGGCGCGGTGGCGCAGAACGAAGTCCTCGAGCTGCGTCAGGCGCGCGCCGGCTCCGATCTGGAGGCAGCCCGGAGGCCGCGTGAGCGCGATCAAGGCCGGCAGCAGCGTGAGGCTCAGAGCGACCGCCAGCAACATGCCGAGTCCGGCGATCACCCCGAGTTGCGAGATCCCATAGTACTGGGTCGGTGCGAAGGCCAGAAATCCCGCGCCGATCGCGGCGGCCGCCAGGATCAGCGACCTTCCCATTATGCGTCCTGTCGCGACGAGAGCCTGCCACACGCTCTTTTGCGTGCAGTGCTCCACGCGATACCGCACGCTGAATTGAATGCCGAAATCCATTCCCATCCCGACGAACAACGGGATGAAGGCGACCGAAATGACGTTGAATCGGTGAAAAAGAGCCAGGCCCAGTCCGGTAGCCGCCACCAGACCCGCCAACGTGGTCACCAGAATGGATGCGATCAACAGGGGCGAACGTACCGCGAACCAAAGCATCAGAATGATTGCGCCGCTGGCGAGACCGGCGATCAGGCCGGCGCGTTGCACCAGGGTCGCGAATTGCTCGTCCTGCAGGGGAACCGGACCCGTCAGACGAACGCGTATCCCGTGGGCAGCGTCCAGTTGCAGCCGTTCGGCGGCGGTCCGGATCGCCTCGATCGGCCGTTGCCCATGCTGCAATTGGCTGTAGTCGAGCACCGGATCGACCAGGACGATGTGCCGCAGCCCGCGTTGATCCGGTGCACCACCCGCTATCAGATTTTGCCAGGAGAAAAAGTGCGGCTTGCCCCGATTCACATCCTGGAGTGCGTCGGCAAGGCTTCGCAGCGGTGCTGCAAGCTGCTGTGTGGTGGCCTGGCCGGAGCTTGCGCCGCGCATCGTCAACGACAGCGTGTTGGCGAGACCGCGCAGTGAGGGATCGGACGCCATGGATCCCAGGAGTGGCTGCACCGCGAGGAGCTGCGCGACGCGCTTCTTCACGTCCCCGGTCGACTGGAACAGCAAACCGTCGTGCGCCCAGAATGGGCCGCTGTCCGGTCTTTGGACCGAGTGGATGAGGCTGCTCTGCCCGCCGAGAGCCGCGGCAAGCCTGGCAGCCCCCTCCTCGCTCAGCTCCGGTGTTTGCCCGTCAACGACCACGACGACATCAGACGCATCCTGCGGGAATGTCCTCTCGAACGCGGCCTGCCGCAGCCGCCACGGAAGCTTGGACGACAGTAGCGCGGAGGTGTCGGTCGTCATGGCGAAGTGGCTCATGACGTACTGAGCCGTTCCCCCGCAGAGGATGATCGCCAGTGCCACGACGATCCACGCCCGTGAGGCGCTCAGGCCGACCACGCGCGCGATCAGAGAGGACTGGTTCAGATTGAGCGGCTCGGAAGCCGCGTTCAGCTGGCCGCCGCCGTGCACGCGCGGTGCCGAGGTGCTCAAGCAACTGCTCCTGCCGCACGAAGCAGGCGCTTACTGCTGGCTGCCCGGATCGAGCGGCGGCAGGTTGGGGACATAGTTCTTATCGCCCTCATGGACCTTGTAATCCCGATGTTGAAACCAGGCACTTCGGACGAACGCGTACGGGTCAAAGGCACTGTCGATCACACTGTCGGACGGCAACGCCTTCGCGCGCATATCCAGGGCACCGACCCCGAACAGGCTCAGGCTCAAGGTCGTGTTATTGACGATGCCATCGACGGTCATGTACCGATCCGGCACTCTGCCGATTGCGTCGCGAACGTCCGACGGGCCGAGAAATGGCAGCACGAGATATGAGCCGGTGTGTATACCCCATTTCCCAAGCGTCTGCCCGAAGTCTCGGTCGTGGTCCGCGAGCCGGAGCGAGCTTGCGGGATCGAGCAGGCCACCGATGCCGATGGTCGTGTTCACGACCAGGCGGCCCACGTCGTTGGCGAAGTCGCGAAATTGACCCTGAAAAATGTCGTTACCGATCGTGACCGTATAGTGAATATTGTTCAGAAAGTTCGAAACGCCGGTACGCACGGGGCTCGGTACGACCTTGACGTAGCCGCGCGCCACAGGCCGGAAGAATCCACGATCAAGGGCCATATCGAACTTGAACATGGCGCGATTGAACCGCTCGAAATGATCACGCGGATCCCGCACGCTCCCCGGGGGCAGGCTGGCGCAACCGCTGGCGCCGCACGCCACGACCAAAGTTGCGGCCACGGCGAGACGGCGGACCGCTGTGTGCTCGCACAATCGTCCGCCGCTGCATCGTGACAACGGTGCCCAAGTTCCCATGGAGAGAGCTCTCGCGAGACACTTCCCGCCCTGCCTGGGTGGACTCTAGGAGATGCGGTTACGGAGCACAATCAGGCTGGCGGATATACAGCGCTTCGCGCCGGTAAATCTCTGATTACCCGGCGCGATTTCATGATCCCGGATGCCGGCATCCCGCTCATGTGCCGTAAACGCCCGGCTCTCGCGGCAGGTCCGGATCGCTCGCCCCCGACCGCTCCGGCGGCGCCATGAACTCCGGGGAGACGCGATCGCGCATGCAGTGCTCCAGGATCGAGTCGATCCCCGCCCGCGTTTCCGCGTCGAGATGCCAGCCTTCGATTTCGCCCAGCGGGTCGAGCTGCTGCGGGCTCCTGGCACCCCAGAGTGCGATCGTCGGGCCCTGATCCAGCACCCATCGCACGGCGAGCGCCAGCACCGATTTGCCGAAGCGGTTTCGGGCGAGCGTCTTCAGACGGTCGACCGCGGCAAGATACTGTCGAAAGCGGGCGCCCTGGAACTTCGGGTCGATTTTACGCAAGTCGTCGCCGGTGAACTTTCTCTCCGTGGACATGGTGCCGCTGAGAAGTCCGCGACAGAGCGCGCTGTAACTGAGCACCGCGAGACCGGTTCGTTTGGCGTAGGGCAGCACGTCTGCTTCGATCTCGCGCTCGAAGAGATTGTAGGGCGATTGCACCGCATCGAGCTTGGCGACGGCGCGGAAGGCATCCATCTGCTCAGGGTTGTAGTTGCTGACTCCGATCGCCCTGATCTTGCCGGCGCGGCGCAGGTCTTCGAGCGCGCCGGCGGTTTCGACGATTGGCGTTTGCGGATCAGGCCAGTGGACCTGATAGAGGTCGATGACGTCAGTGCGCAGGCGTCGCAGCGAGTCCTCGATTTCCTGCCGGATGCGGGCCGGGCTCGCGTTCCGGAAGGGCTTGTCGTCCTTCCACGAGATGCCGAGCTTGCTCGCAATCGTCACCCCCTGTCGCAGTCCGCCTTCGGCGAGCGCCTTGCCGACGATCTCCTCCGATCTACCGAAGCCATACACGGGTGCCGTATCGATCAGGGTCACGCCGCGATCCACTGCGGAGCGTATCGTCGCAATTGACTGCGCCTCGTCGGTTCCACCCCACATCCAGCCGCCGATTGCCCACGTGCCGAGGCCGATGCGGGATGTCTCGAGGCCCGAGTTGCCAATCAGGGTCTGCTCCATAAGTCACCTCCAACGTTCATTGCAGACATAGTGTCTCTTGATGCTCGGAGTAGATTCTTCACGAAAATACACTTCGAGCAAGCGATTCCTTTTTATGCTAGGCTAAGCTCTACTTAGCGTCCTTCCGATGAACTCCCGTCGCCTGCCACCGCTCGCTGCATTGCGCTCCTTCGAGGCCGCAGGGCGGCACGCCAACTTCGTCCGCGCCGCCGAGGAGCTGAGCGTCACGCCCGCGGCGGTGAGCCAGCAGGTTCGCGCTCTTGAAGACTTTCTCGGCATACGCTTGTTCACACGGCGGGCGCGCGGTGTCGAGCTGACCGCCGCCGGCGCCGAATACGCCCGCTCGCTCGGCTTGCTGCTCGACCAGCTTGCGCTCGCGACCGAGCGTGCGCGGCGCACCGAAGAGCCGCGAAGGCTGACGATAGCGACGACGCCGTCGTTCGCGGCGCGCTGGCTCATGCCGCGCCTCACCGGGTTTCTCGAGCTCCACCCCGAGCTCGACGTGCGTCTTTCCACATCGAATGCGATCGCGGATTTCGCTCGTCAGGACATCGACGTGGCCGTGCGCTACGGGACCGGACGTTGGGCGACCCTGAAAGCGCACTTGTTATTCACTGCGGAGCTGTCTCCTGTATGCAGCCCCTCATTCCGCGTGGGCGGAAAGCCGCTTCGGGTTCCAGACGATCTGCGACCGCGCACCCTGTTGCGTCTGGCGATCGACGACTGGCCGAAATGGCTGGAGGCGGCAGGCATCGGCGACCGGCGAGCCGAAGGCCCTCAATTCAGCGACGTCGGGCTTCTTACCCAGGCAGCCGTGGCTGGCCAAGGCGTTGCGCTCGGTCAAAGTGTCATCGTCGCCGACGACCTTGCAGCCGGACGGCTGATCGAGCCTTTCAAGCTCCGAATTCCGAGCGGTCTGGCGTACTACCTCGTCGCACCGGCAGAAATGTTCCAGAGCCGGAAAGTGGCTGCGTTCCATCGCTGGCTACGGCAGGAGGCCGCGCAAGCCCGGCATTGAGCGCGGCCCGACAGTCGGGAACCGCAACCGCGCGCGATCGGTAGCCCGCGCTCACCATCGATGCGAGCGCCATCAGTGCAAAAGTGAGCGTCGCGACGCCAGCGGTAAATACAGCAAGCAGGAGGATGTGAAGCATGCGCGCCTCGTCTCTTGAATGATGTGAGAGCAGCTCATTGCGGGGCTCCCACGGATAGATTCTGCAGAACATGCTGTAGCGCGTCCTTCAGGACACGCTTCTCGGTCGTTGACATCCCCGTCAGCGCCTCACGGAGCGACTCCTTTGCGGCCTGCCACAGTCGCGGCAAGAGGCTCACTGCCTCTCGCGTCAGCGCAACGGATCGCGCTCGGCCATCGCCGGGCCGCGGACGCCGCTTGACCAGTCCCTTGGTCTCGAGCCGCTCCAGGATCCGCCCGACGGCAACGGGCTCGAGCATCGTCAATTCCGCCAGCCGCTGCTGCGTAACACCGGCGTTTTCCGCGAGCACCAGCAGGGTTTTGCAGGCCATCGGCTCGAGCGCGAAGTCGCGCGCACGTTCCTCGACACGCCGCACATAGAGCCGCGCGGCCTCTTCGAGAGTGAATCCCAGGTACGAAAGCGATTTCATGACAGATGGCGCACTGTACTTGCGTACGCTCGTGCCCGGAACCACCGTCGAGGGCATGAATCGTTTCCCGTGAGGAAATCTCGCAGGCACGGCAGGAGATTTCTTTCGCAGAAATGCTCCATGTCTCCGGCACGGATTGCACCGTCCGCACAGCAACCCTAGGCTGAACACGCATGGATACGCTGACCGGCATCAAGGTCTTCCTGGAAGTGGTCGCATCGGGCAGCTTCGTAGCGGCCTCGGAGCGGCTCGATGTATCGACCGCGACGGTCAGCAAGCACGTGATGCATCTCGAGCAACGGCTCGGAGTCCGTCTCCTCAATCGCAACAGTCGTTCGTTGAGCCCCACGGAACCCGGCCGCATCTATTTCGAGCGTTGCAAGGTCATCCTCGATGATCTCGAGGAAACCGAGCTCGAGCTCGGCTCCCTGGGGACGACCCCGCGCGGCACATTGCGGGTCACCTGCCCCAGTTGGTTTGCGAGTCAGCGGGTGGCGACGTTGATCGAGCAGTACCGGGAGCGCTATCCGCGAATCGTGGTTGACATTTCGTTCGAGGACCGATTCATCGACCTCGTCGAGGACGGCTACGATCTCGCGCTGCGCGTGACCACGGGGCTGGGATCCCTCCCGGCCGGCCTGGTCGCCCGTCCCGTGCGGTCGCTACCGTGGCTGGTGGCGGCGTCCCGGGATTACGTGAGACGAAACGGAGCTCCCACGTCGCCGGAAGATCTTGCCACGCACGACTGCGTCGCCGTGGGCGGCATGGATGCCTGGGTGTTCGATGGACCCAACGGCAGCACGGAAGTGCCCGCGAGAATCGTGCAGCGGGTCCGTTCAACGGCAGCAACGCCATATATTGTAGCCACCGGCATGGGTCTCGCACCGTTACCACTCGCGATTTTCGAGGAGCCGGCTTTCAGGGATGTTCTGACTCCGGTGCTCACTGAGCACCCATTGCGCCAGACGACGCTGTATACGGTTTACGTCAGTCGCAGGTACGTGCCGCTCAAGATCCGCAGCTTCATCGACTTTTTGATCGAATCGGTTGCCGCATTGGCGGCTCCCAAGCGCGCCGCCGATTGAAGCGTTGTGCGGACCCGACCGGCCCGCTTACTCCCCGACGACGATATGCTCGGCGCCGGCGCCGGAGGATCGCTTGAATATCACCAGCAACGGGACTGCGGCCAGGGTGGCCCATAGCAGCAGCTTGTAGTCGTCGATGTAGGCGATGATCTGCGCCTGCAGCGTGATCGTGGCATCGAGCGCCGCGCGTCCTCCGGCAGTCATCGGATTCCAGAAATGGGCCACCGCCGGGCTCTCGAGCGCCCGATTGGCCGGGGCAATGTAGCGCGAGAGTTGGGCATGATTGATCTGCGTGTTCTGGGTGATGAGGGCGTTGACCACCGAGATGCCGATGCTCGATCCGATGTTGCGCGATAGATTGAAAATGCCTGCGCCACTCGTACGGTCCTCGGCGGAGAGCGTCGCGAGGGCGACGGCGCTCAGCGGAACGAACAGAAAGCCGAGCCCGACGCCCTGGATGACTGTGACCACCACGATTTGCGTCGCCGAGACAGCGGGCGTCCAACCGGTCATCGCGTAGAACGACCATGCGGTCAGTCCTAGACCGAATGCGATCAGCACGCGGGTATCCAGCCGACCCATCAGGCGACCTACGAACAGCATGGCGACCATCGAGCCGACCCCGCGCGGGCCCATCACGAGTCCCGAAGTCACGACCGGATAGTTCATGAGACCCTGAAAATAAGGCGGCTGCAGAGCCATCGATGCGTAGTAGGTCAGTCCCACGATGGCAATGAAGAGCGTACCGGCGACGAGATTGCGATCGCGAAACAGCCTCGGCGGCACGAAGGGACGCTTCGTGGTGAATGTATGCGCCAGGAAGAGATAGAAGGCCGAGCAGCTCACCACGGCCTCGATGACGATCTCCCCGGAAGCGAACCAGTCCTTGGTCTCGCCGCGATCGAGAAGAATCTGCATGGCGCCGATGGCGATGCTCAACGTGCCAAACCCGAACCAATCGAGCCTCTCACCGGGCTTTGGCGCGGAGTCCGGCAGATAGGCGATCATGCCGAGGAGGCAGAGCAGGCCGATGGGCAGGTTGATGTAAAAGACGTAACGCCAGGAGTAGCTTTCGGTCAGCCAGCCTCCGAGCACGGGCCCGAGGACTGGCCCCACCATGACGCCCATTCCGAACAGCGCCATCGCGAAGCCGTGCCGTTCCCTCGGATAAACAGTCACCAGGACCGACTGCGAGAGCGGCACGAGTGCGGCGCCGAACGCGCCCTGCAGCGCCCGGAACAATACGATCTGTGTCAGCGAATTCGCCATGCCGCAAAGCATCGACGCCACGGTGAATCCGATGACCGAGATGAGAAAAACCCGCTTGAGCCCGAAGCGCGCCGTGAAGTAGCCCGCCGGCGGCGTCATGATCGCCGCCACGGCGATGTAGGAGGTGAGCACCCAGTCGATCTGGTCCTGGCTCGCCGCCAGACTGCCCTGCATGTAAGGCAGCGCGACATTGGCGATGGTGCTGTCGAGCGCCTGCATGAGAGTCGCCAGGATCACACAGGCGGTGATCGCCCCCCGGTTGCCGACTTCGGCTGTCGTGTTCTCGGATTCCATCCGACACTCCTCAGAGGTGTGGCCACCCGCGCGGGTGACCGGTATCGATATAGACTTCCGCGCTCATCCCCGCGCTCAGCGACGGCATCCGCCCGTCACTGATATCGAGACGGATCCGCAGCGGCACCCGCTGCACGACCTTGACCCAGTTGCCGCTCGCATTCTCGGCCGGCAGGAGCGCAAACTCCTGCGCCGCAGCGGGACTGACGCTTTGCACGGTTCCGTGCCATTCGACATTGGGATAGGCGTCCACGGTCACAGTGGCTGGCTGGCCGCGCCGCACGTAAGTGAGCTGAGTCTCCTTGGGCATGGCATCGACCCAGACATGCCGGGTATCGACGAGATAGAAAGCGGTCGTGGAGGCAGGCAGATACTTGCCTGGCGCGATGGCCGGGACATCGGTAACGAGTCCTGCGAAGGCGGCCCGGACCACCGTGTGATTGAGCTCCCTTTGAGCCTCGGCGACCTGCGCTTGCGCCTGCAAGTACTGCGGCAGCCGGCCAACCGGGAGATCCGGCCTGCCGTCGAGCCTGGCAAGCTGAACGCCCGCCTGCTCTTTCAGGGCTGCCAGTTGGTTATCGTCGTCCTCTAGTTTGTATCTCGCCCGATCATAGTCCGCGCGCGACTCCACTCCGTTGGCGAGCAGGCGGACCGCGCGGGCGAAGTTGGTGCGATCCAGCGCGACCTGAGCCCGCTGGGCTGCGGCCTCGGTGAGCATCCTGCCGTAGTCCCGCTGCATCGCCTGCAGAGTGAGGGCGATCTCGGCCCGGTTGGCCTCCGCCCTGGCGAGCGCAATCTGAAATTGCAGAGGATCGAGACGGTAGAGAACCTGGCCTGCCGCGACTCGCTGGTTGTCATGGACATCGACGTCCGCGACGGTCCCCGATACGTCGGTGGAGACGCCGACCTTTTCCGCGTTCACGTACGCATCATCGGTCGACATGATCCGACCACCATAGACGTACCAGAACACCGCGCCGATCAGCACGATCGGCAGCAGCAGGAACAGCGCGCGGCGCATCCGCTGCTGGCGCGGCGATCTCGGCGCGGCAGCCTGATTGGCCGCATCGGGCGCATCGTCGGCAAGGTTCGAACGTTCCTTCGATGCCTGACGCCGCGCCACCGGCACCTCATCCGGACTCACCTCATCGAGCGAGGGAATCGATTCCTCCTGTGAAGAGCTCATAGGACCTCCTGTGATGCGCCCCCACCGAGCGCGAGAAAGAGTTGCGTCGTGTCGGAGTACTGTTGCGCCTCTGCCCGCAGCACGCCGAGCTGCGCGCTCAGCCGCTGCCGCTGAGCATCCAGAACCAGCAATATCCCGGTGTTGCCCGCACTGTAGCTTTCGCGTGCAAGCTCAAGATTGTGCTGCGCGGCCCGCAACGCGTTCGACTGCGCCGCAACGAGCTCGGCATCGTGTTGCAATGCATCGAGCACGTCAGCGACCTGGCCGAAGGCTTCGAGAACGACTTCCTGGTAGTCGGCAGCACTTGCCCGCAGCTCATCCAGCGAGGCCCTACGCTCGGCCCGAAGCGTGCCGCCTTCGAAGAGGGGCGCCGTGAGGCCGGAGATCAGCGACCACGCTGCGTTTGATCGCTCGAACAGAGACTGGCCCGCGAGGGACTGCCAGCCGCCCGTAGCGGTGAGAGTGATTTGCGGGTACAGGTTGGCCGTGGCCACGCCGACCGCGGCAGTGGCCGCATGAAGCTGCGTTTCGGCGGCGAGAATGTCGGGCCGGCGGTGTGCGAGTGACGATGGCAGGCTCACGGGAAGGCGACTCGGAAGGGTCAGTCGACTCAGGGAGAGCGCCGGGTAGTGCCACTCGGCGGGGGGCCGCCCCGTGAGAACCGCGAGCGCGTGCCGGTCGACGGCGAGCCGCTGGCGAAGCGGGGGCAGCAGGGTCTCATCGGTTGCGAGCTGGCTCTCGGCCGTGACCACATCGACGCGGGAGACCGATCCGGCGCGATACGCGCTGCGCACGAGAGCGAGATTGCGGCGGTCCTCGGAGAGGATCTGCGCGACGGCGTGCAATTCGGTCTGTGCGGCCGCCGCCTGTATCGCCTCCGTGATCACACTCCCCGTAAGCGAGAGGTACGTGGCGTCAGCCTCACTTCGCTGATACTGCGCCAGCGCGCGCCGCTCCTCCACCGACCGCGCAATGCCCCCGACGTAGTCGAGCGAGTAGCTCACCGAGGCTCCCGCGGCCACGTAGCCGAAGGGCGGCACGCCAAAGGTGCCCAGGAATTGCTTGCCATACTTCAGGCGTCCCGCGCCGCCATCCAGACTTACTTGCGGGTACAGCCGGCCGGTCTCGGCCCGCACGACCTCCCGAGCCTCGGCGACGCGAGCCTGGGCGGCGGCGAGCGTCTCGTTGTGGGCTACAGCAGCCGCAACGAGTGTGTCGAGCTGAGAGGAGTCGAATGCGCGCCACCAGTCGGCAGATGGGTTGGTGCCGACTTCGAGGTGCACGCGGGACTGGGAACGAGAAGACTCCTGCGGCGACAGGTAAAGACCCGGTGACAGACCTACCGGCGGTTTGAAAGTCGGCCCCACCGCACAGGCGCTGAGGACTGTCGCGACGGCGGCTATCAGCGTGAGGTGCGCAGCCTCGACCTTGATCATTCTTCCCCCGGGGAATTCCAACATGCCGGCTTGGACCGGCGGCGCACTTTACTTGCGTTCCGCGGTGTGAGGAACATGCGCCCCATGGAAGTATCGTTTCGCGGCACGAAATGGTGGCGTAAGCTAGGGGGATGGATACACTGACCGGCATCAAGGTATTCCTGCAGGTAGTTGAGTCCGGCAGCTTCGTAGCCGCCGCCGACCGGCTCGACGTCTCCACCGCCATGGTCAGCAAGCACGTGATGAACGCCGAGCAGCGCCTCGGCGTGCGCCTCCTCAATCGCAACAGCCGCACGCTGAGCCTGACGGAGCCGGGTCGTATCTATTTCGAGCGTTGCAAGGTCATCCTCGACGACCTGGAGGAAGCCGAGCTCGAGCTTGGCTCCCTGGGATCGACACCCCGCGGCACGCTGCGCCTCACGTGTCCGAGCTGGTTCGCAAGCCAACGTCTGGCACGCCTGCTCGTCGAGTACCGGGCTCGATTCCCCGACATCGTCGTGGATGTTTCGTTCGAGGACCGGCTCATCGACCTCGTGGAGGACGGCTACGACCTTGCGCTGCGGGTGACGTCACGGCTCGAGTCGCTCCCCGCAGGACTGATCGCGCGTCCGGTACGGTCGCTGCCCTTCTTGGTCGCAGCATCCCGCGAGTACATCAAGCGAAACGGAGCCCCTGAGTGTCAGGAAGACCTCGCCAACCACGACTGCATCGCGGTGGCAAACATGGAGTCCTGGGTCTTCACTGGCCCCAAGGGCAGGACGGAAGTCCCGGCGCGTATCGTGCAGCGCTTCCGCTCCATGGCGGGCGTGCCGCACGCGGTCGCAGCCGGCACTGGCCTCGCACCTCTGCCGCAGACGCTATTCGAAGAGCCGGCATTCAAAGATGTCCTGGTACCGGTGCTCCCCGACTTTCCCGTGTCACACACGACGCTGTATCTGGTTTATATCAGTCGTAAGTACGTGCCGCTCAAGATACGCAGCTTCATCGATTTCGTCATCGAGTTCGCTGCCGCCACGGACGCGCAGAATCGGGGTGTCCTGCCCGCCCAGGCTCGCTGACCGGCCCCCAGCGCGTCCCCGGAAGCGCCGGCGTTTACTGCGGCGAAACGGTTCATCTACCGCCCGGGCGTTGTCGCTGTCGCGCGCGGCACGTAGCCTTACAGCCGTTGCTCGATGATACGGCGTGCGGTTTCTACCCTCCCCCCTCCGCACCCCGTGAGCTTCATTCGGCGGGCCTGATGGTCCGCCGATTTTTTTAGCTCCCGTGCCAACCTTTCCACGGTTGAAACGCTGCATTCATCAGACGAGCGTTGTTCACGACCTCTCGCGAACCTACTCTGGCATGCATGGCCTCCGGCAACACTGACGGGCTGCGAATCGAAGGGAGAGTCTCCATGCGTGCCGCAATCGGGATTGTGATCGCCTTACCGATCGCCGCAATCTTCTGCCTCGTGTATATGACGATGCTCATGCTCGAAGCCTGGCGCGAGTGAATCGCCGACAGTCGCCATTTCCCCATGGCGGCTCTCTCTCCTGGAACGGGGGTGCCCTATCTTCCGGGAGAGATGCTGGGGTTGGGGCCCGCAGGTAAAGCGGCGTAATCTAGCCGCATGGATACGCTGACCGGCATCAAGATGTTCCTGCAGGTCGTCGAGTCGGGCAGCTTCGTGGCGGCCGCGGATCGGCTCGATGTCTCCACGGCGATGGTCAGCAAGCATGTGATGAACGTCGAGGGGCGCCTCGGTGTCCGCCTCCTCAATCGCAACAGCCGGACTCTGAGCCTCACGGAGCCGGGTAAGGTCTATTTCGAGCGCTGCAAGATCATCCTCGATGACCTCGAGGAGACGGAGATCGAGCTCGGCTCACTGGGCAACACTGCCCGCGGGACTCTTCGGATCACCTGCCCGAGCTGGTTCGCGGGCCAGCGCCTGGCTGACGTTCTGGCTCGCTACCGGCAGCGCTATCCGGAGGTCGTGGTCGACGTATCGTTCGAGGACCGGGTCGTGGATCTGGTGGAGGAAGGCTACGATCTCGCCCTGCGAGTATCGGGCGACCCGAGGCTGTTGCCGTCGGGCCTGATCGCCAGGCCGGTGAAGTCGATGGCGCTCTTCGTGGCCGGCTCGCGCGAATATCTCAGGCGTCACGGCACCCCGAAGTCTGCTGTGGATCTCGCACAGCATGATTGCATCGCAGTGGGATCGCAGGATTCCTGGGTGCTGCGCGGACCGAACGGGAAGGTCGACGTGCCGGCGCGAATCGTGGCGCGCTACCGCTCGATGGCGGGCGTGGCGCATGCGGTGGCCGCCGGGATCGGCCTCGCCGCACTGCCGCGCATTTTCTTCGAGGACCCTCTCTTCCGGCACCAGCTGATCCCGGTCCTCAGGGACCACCCATTCGCGCAGGGCACCCTGTATCTCGTATACGTCAGCCGCAGGAACGTCCCACTCAAGATCCGCTCCTTCATCGACTTCTTCCTCGAGACGGTGCCGCGTGAGGAAGAGCCTGCGCCGGCCGCCGTCGCCTAGCGCGCAAGTCAACGGGAACGCCGCCGCCGTTGACACGCAGGTTTCCTGCCGTGAAACGCAGCATGAAGCGCCGATGCCTTGTCAGCCACGGGCCGCGCCCATACGTTGTTGATCATGAGGAGGCGTGAAGACACCGGGAGAGCTCGATGGGTGGCGACATGATTCTGTTGCGCGTGGTCGATGACACCCAGGAGGGGTGGAAATGCATGCCGCGCGAGGAATTCCTCGAGCGGATCAACCTGGCATCGTGGAAGGATGGTCAGGAGCTGGTTGGAATGATTTTGCCGCAGGCTCGGCAGAGCGAGCTGCAATGACGGGCCCACGCCTGCTCCGAACGGGAGCGAACGCCCTCTCTCGGGGGGGAGAGGATGCAGGC
Source organism: uncultured Pseudomonadota bacterium (assembly GCA_963812925.1). Classification (GTDB taxonomy): domain Bacteria; phylum Pseudomonadota; class Gammaproteobacteria; order Steroidobacterales; family Steroidobacteraceae; genus 13-2-20CM-66-19. The sequence continues at coordinate 446,094 of CAWEXF010000021.1, forward strand.
CTTTTGCTGCCTGCGTTCGACCCCATCATCAAGAACAGGAGGACCTGACATGCGACAGAGCGATATCGGCGAGAAAGCCCGTAGCTGGGTGGTCGATTACAGCGCCGCGCGAGCCAAGGCAATCGAATGGCTCGGCGACCGTTATCTGCTGGCGCGTCCCATCAATCGAATTCCTGCCGCGAGCCGCGCCCGCGCTGAACGCCGTCCCGCTCTCGCGATCGTTCACTCATAGACGCGACCGGCCGATCTACCCCCAACCCAGCGTGTCACGGACCCCCCTGAACGCTGGGGCGCTTGCCGGCGGGAGCTGATCCCGCCGGTTTTTTTGCAGCCCGGGTTTCGACGTTGGAAACACATCATCTACCGGCGTTGCTGTTGTCCATACGTGCCTCCATCCCTACAGTTGTTTTGCCCGCGAGCGCCGTCCACTCAGGAACCGCGCGGGCACATCAGGAGCACGAGGATGAACGATCGAATCACCATGTTGGGTCTCATCACGCTCGGCATGGCCGCCCTGCATGGCTCGCCTGCGGCTGCGCAGGAGCACGCCGGCTCCCAGGAGGTGCAGATCTATGCCGGCGAGATGTTCGGGGATCGGCTCACCGCCACTCCGCTCGGCGGCAGAGCTCCGCTTCTCGACGACGATGCCGTATTCGGCGGCAGCTACACATATGACTTCACGGATCGCTGGGGTCTGCAGCTCTCGGCCGGCTACAGTCCCAGCCGTACCGGGCACGTGCTGAGCGGCGACACCAATCTCGGCCTGACCACGCTCGACCTGGACGTGCTGTGGAATATCGCACCCGGACTCACTGTGAACGGCCACGCGCTCGTGCCCTATACGGAGGTCGGGGTCGGCTACGTCTGGTCCGACCTGAACCACCCGTTGTACGGCGTCACTGGAACGACGCCGGTGGTGCTCACGGACAGCAATGGATATACCGCGAATGCGGGTCTCGGCGTGAAGTACTACATGACGGACAATTTCTTCGTCGACTTCGATGCGCGCTACCGCTACCTGAACCGGCTCATCAACACCGACCGCCAGGGACTGAACACTGCGCAGACGACGTTGAGTCTCGGTTATCAATTCTGACTAAGGGTCGGCTGGGCCAAGGATATCCAGATGACAGGCCGCCATGAAATCCACGAACAGCCGCACCCGCGGCGGGACGGGATGGCCCGCCTGAAAGGTGGCGAAGAGCTCGATCTCGTCGCAGTGGTATTCGGCCAGGCACTCGACCAGGCGTCCGGCCCGCAGGTCTTCACCCACATCCCATAGCGCCTCCAGCGACAGGCCGCGACCTTCGAGCGCCCAGCCGTGGAGCACATCGCCGCTGCTGCTCGAGAGTTGCCCTGTCACGCTGATCTCCTCGACACCGCTTTCGGTGCGGAATCGCCACAGATCGAGCAGCCGGTGCCGGCGGGCGAGCCGCAGACATTCGTGGCTCGCGAGATCAGCCGGTCGCGCGGGCATGCCTCGGGCCGCCAGATAAGACGGTGCCCCGCAGACGATGCGGCGCGTCGCGGCGATTCTGCGGGCCATGACTGCTGGATCGTCCGGGCGCGCTATGCGCAAAGCAACATCGATCCCGTCCTGACCGACTTCGAGGCCGGCGTCGGAGAGCACCAGATGAACCTGGAGCCCGGGGTGTAGCGCGGCAAACTGCGCCAGCAAAGGCGCGATGCGGCGCCGCCCCAACTCCATCGGCGCTCCTGCCTTCAGATGCCCTCGGGCTGCCGCGCCGCGAGCCGACACCTCGGCCTCCGCGTCGCGCAGGCTCGCCAGGATGCCCTGGCAGTGCTCGTAATAGAGCGCGCCCTCGTCGGTCAGGCGGAAGCGTCTCGCACTGCGATCGGCCAGCCGCACACCCAGCCGCGCCTCGAGGGCCGACAGCCGGCGGCTGACGGCGGGCGGTGAGGAACCGGACGCCAAGGCGCCGGCGGAAATTCCGCCGGCCTCCACGACCGTGCAAAAGAGCTCGACGTCGGCAATGCGATCCGCCACGATGGACCCCATGTTTCCGATTATCGGAAGCATAGTATCCTCTAATGCCGCTTTCCGGGCCTCCATAAGGGGTGCATGCTCCCTCCACGCAAACGAGCCCGTATTTCAGGAGACAGATCATGCGCGCTATACGATTCAAGGCCTTCGGCGACCCGTCGGTCCTTGAACTGGCCGAAGTCGCCGCCCCCGCCAGCGACGAGGCAACCGCCCTGGTACGGGTGCTCGCGGCTTCGATCAACCCCAGTGACGTCAAGAACGTCGCGGGCGCAATGAAGCAGACGACCTTGCCTCGCATCCCGGGCCGGGACTATGCGGGCGTGGTTGAGGCGGGTCCGAGCGAATGGATCGGCGCCGCGGTATGGGGAACCGGCGGCGATACCGGCTTCACCCGCGAGGGCACCCATGCCGAGCTGATCGCCGTGCCGGTCGCCAGCCTGCGCCGCAAACCGGAGAGCCTCGACTTCGATCAGGCGGGATCCGTGGGCGTCAACTACGTGGCCGCCTGGTGCGGCCTGCAGGCCGCTGCCCTGAAGGCCGGGGAAACGGTGTTGTTGATCGGTGCCGGCGGTGGTGTCGGCAGCGCCGCCGCCCAGATCGCGCGCCATCTCGGCGCACGCGTGCTCGGCGTTGATCGGCAAGTACCACGCCCGGACGCGCCGATCCACACCATCGCGGAAAAGCTGATCATCGGTGCCGACGACCTGCCGGCCGCGATTCGCGCGGCCACCGCTGGTCGCGGCGTCGATGTAGTGTTCGATCTGGTCGGCGGCGTCATGTTCCGCAGCGCCCTCGGCAGCCTGGCGCTGCGGGGCCGGTTGATCGAGATTGCAGCCACCGGTCAGCGCGAAGTGAGCTTCGACATTGCCGACTTTTACCACAACGAAAACCGGCTTTTTGGCGTCGATACGCTGAAGCGCGATCTAACCGAATCGGCAGCGGTACTGGATGCGCTGACGCCGATGTTCATTGCGCGCAAGTTCCGCGCAGCGCCGCTGGATGCAACATACGGCCTGGCCGATGCGCAAGCGGCCTACCGCAAGGTTGCAGCCGGCGCGGCCGGACGTATCGTGTTGCGTCCGCAGGAATAGAGGGAGACGACAAATGACTGCTTATCTGGTATCCCTGCTCATGGGTCTCGCGGTCGGAGTCGCATACGGCCTGCTGCATGTGCGCTCCCCGGCACCTCCGTTGATCGCCCTGGTCGGCCTGTTAGGCATGGTGTTGGGGGAACAAGCCATCTATGCGGTTAAGCAGCATTACCTTGCACCGCCATCGCAGAATCTACCGCTCAAGGACGCGCGGCAATGATGACGATTTCCACGCGGTACGCGGCTGAGGCAAGCGGCGCGCCGACAGTCGCGCGCGCGGGCGCGCAGCCGGGTGCGAGCCAGGCCTCCCAGACGGCGTTCATTTCATTGAACGTGGTCATGTCAGTCAGGTAGACCGTGGCGGCGAGCAAATGGGTCTTGTCCGTGCCCGCTTCCGCCAGCAACTTATCGATGGATGCCAGAACCTCCCGGGTCTGCCCCGCGGTGTCGGCCGCGAGATCAGACGCGACCTGTCCGGCCAGGTAGACCGTATTCCCGTGTACGACGGCCTGCGACATTCGCCGGCCGGATTTTATGCGCGTGACCATTTTCATTGCTCCTGTAGGGCGAATGATTCTACTCTCGGCAGCACCATGGCTGAGATCCGGAAATACAGCACCTATCGCAGGATGCCGTGGCGAAATGGCCGCGGGTTCACTCTCGAGATCGCGCGCGAGCCCGCCACGGGAGAGAGTTTTGCCTGGCGTTTGAGCCTGGCCGACATCGATAGGGACGGCGATTTCTCGGCTTACCCCGGTTATCGCCGCGCGCTCGTCCTGATCGCGGGAGAGCGCCTGCATTTGAAATTCCGCGGGCATGGCAACTGCATGCTCGACCCGGCGAAACGTGGTGCTCGATTCGAGGGTGACTGGGAAACGCAGTGCGCGATCCCGAGAGGACGCTGCACCGACCTCAGCCTGATCGTCCGCAGAGGATCAGGCGCCCGACCAGGGTCCCTAGTTCGTGCGCCCAGAATGATGCGCGTCAAATCGAGCGGGCGCGTAGTGGCCGCCACAAACCTCTGTGGCGCACTGTTTGTCATCGCAGGATCGGTAGCGGTTACCGAATCGACCCGGGCCCGATCGCGCATCATACGCGCGCGGGATACCCTTCTCCTCTCTCCGGGACGCCAACGAACCCTGAGGCTCCGCAGCCTCGATCCATCCGCAGCGCAGCTCGTCCTGCTGAGCTGGCGCCCGGGTCGCCCGAAGAGTGCCGTCCCCGGCCGGTAAGGCCGGGGACGGCAGCGATGTTATCGCAGGACGTTAGTAGCGACGCGGGCCGCCGCCGCCGCCGCGGTGGCCGCCGCCGGACCGTTCCCGATCCTGGGCCTCATTCACTTTGAGGGAGCGGCCGTCGAAATCGGCGCCGTTCAGCGCCTGCATGGCGCGAGAGGCGTCGGCATTCGACATCTCCACGAACCCGAAGCCGCGCGGGCGCCCGGTGTCGCGATCGGAGATCAGAGAGACCTTCTCGACCGTGCCATGCTTGGAGAAAAGAGCACGGACAGCCTCTTCGGTCGCGGTGAAGGGCAGATTTCCAACGTATAGTTTCGTCACTTCAGAGTACTCACGATAGAAACACAGAAAGCGGCGGGTACATCCAGCCTCTTGGTTCGCGAAGCTTTACGAGGGTGGCAGACAAGGCCTCAACTTGCGCCATGGCGGCGCTGGAGACCCAGACAGTCAAGCCGAAAAGATACGAGCCATCCGGGAGAATACAGGAGTTCGCACCATACTGTCGAACTTTCGCCGTCCGTTGCCCCGCAATCGCTTGAAATTGCCTTGCGGTCACGGGCTGGAAGGCGCAATGTTAGGGCCATGAATCTCTCCCTGATCGATGCCTTCGGCCGGTTCGGCGCCAAGCCGAGCAGCCGGTTGAACAGCCTTTCGGCAATGGCGGCCGACGGGGCCATGGTGCTCAGCTGCCTGCCAGGACACTTCGGCCACCCCGCCAGCGGTGTATTGCGCTACGAAACCAGGCTGTCGACGGTGGAGGCGGAATCAAAAGACATCGGTAACCTCAGCGAGCATCTTACGCACGCACGCGACGGGCGCCTGCCCGTGCGGATGGTGGTGAAGTCGACGACACCGGAAAAGAACGGCGCCAAAACACGCAGCTATCACATACGTCCCGATCTCATCGGCAAGGTCGTGGAGTTCGACGGCGACCACTTCATCGTTGACTTTACACGACAGGAGCCGCCGCGCTCGGCAGCCGTCACCGGCAAGCGCAAGTAACCGGTACCCGCATGCCGGATGACCTCAGAATTGCCACCGCGCAATTCGAGAATCGCAGCGGCGACAAGCAATTCAACCTGGCGGCAATCGAGCTGCTGTCGGCAAAGGCCGCGGGCTTGGGCGCGCATGTGGTCGCCTTTCACGAGTGCTCGGTCACCGGCTACAGCTTTGCACGGCGGTTGTCGCGGGAACAGCTTTGGGACCTGGCCGAGGCCGTTCCCGGCGGCGCCAGCGTCGCGGCGCTTACCGGGATTGCAAGCCGCCACGGGATCGCACTCCTGGCCGGGCTTTTTGAGCGGGGCGACGACGGCGAGATCTACAAGGCCCACGTGTGCGTCGACCGCAGCGGCGTGGTCGCAAGACACCGGAAAATCCATCCCTTCATCAACCCGCACGTCAGGGCCGGAAACGCCTATACGATCTTCGAGCTGAACGGCTGGAAGTGCGGAATGTTGATTTGCTACGACAACAACGTAATCGAGAACGTACGCGCAACGGCCTTCCTCGGGGCCGAGATCATCTTCATGCCACATGTGACCATGTGTACGCCGTCGACGCGTCCGGGAGCGGGCTTCGTCGATCCGGCGCTTTGGCTGAACCGCGACCGTGATCCGACCTCGCTTCGCGCCGAGTTCGATGGTCTCAAAGGCCGGGCCTGGCTGATGAAGTGGCTGCCGGCACGGGCCTACGACAATGGCATCTTTGCCGTGTTCTCGAATCCGATCGGCATGGATGACGATCAGCTCAAGAATGGCTGCTCGATGGTGCTCGATCCGTTCGGCGACGTCATCGCCGAATGCAGGCTTCTGGGCAATGACATCGCGATTGCAACCTGCAGTCACGACAGGATTGCGCTGTCCGGCGGGCACCGCTACCGCGAAGCCAGGAAGCCCGAGCTGTACCGGCACATCCTCAGCGCGGAACACCGCTCAGAACAGCAGGTCCCGTGGATGTCGATGTCGCAGCAGGGTAAATAGGCCCCGAACCGCCTGCGGCATTACCGGCCGTCGGCGGACGCCGGGTCGATCGGCGCGCAGTTCGTCCGGCCGGACATCACGCAATCCTGTAGCCGTGAAGCACGGCCCAGCACGTGGATCAGGAGCACTCCGCCGAGCACCAGGAGCACCGTGACCAGCAGTCCGATCAGCGCCGGCCATCGCGGATCGGGCGCACGCCGATTTTCCGGCTCGTCCGTACTGCGCGGTAGCAGGTACAGCCGCGGCTCTCGCAAAAGCGCGGCTAGTGTTCGCAAGCTCGACATGGTCGGTCCGCGTGATTCCCATCCCGCAGGGTATTCTACTGTGAATCCAGCGCACACTCCGCCCAGGCACGCCGAGAACTGCGTCACGCCGACGCAGAACTCGCTCGCGGACGCGCCGGTATTGCCGTAAATTCGCCCCGCTAACCGGCACAATGGTCGGAACCACGTTTGCACCTGTGCCCGAGGCACGTACACAGACAGCAGACATGGACACCGCAGCAGTACCCGCCCGCTCCTCGTTTCAGCCGCTGGTCGCGCCGAGCTGGGCCGAACGCCTCTTCGTCCCCTTTGCGATCTACGTGGCCATCGGCGCGGCGTGGATGACGAGCGGCGCCGGTGGACCAAAAGCTACATTCTATGTCGGCCTGATCTCCAAGCTGCCGGCGCAGCTCGCCTGTATTTTCATTGTGGCGGTTACCGCGCGGCGCATGGCTCCTGGTCCGCTGCGCTCGGCCTGGCGGTCCCTCGCCATCGCACTCACGCTGTATTTCATAGCCGACTTCATCGGCTTCGTCTCCTGGCTGATGGGCATCGATCCCTTTCCGGGCCCGTCCGACATCCTCTACGTTGCGTTTTACCTGCCGCTGGCGGCCTCGGCGCTGTGGTTGATCCACGCAGCCGCGGTGCGAGTACCGTGGCTCCAGCTGTCTCTGGACGCCACCATCTTCGTCGTCGGCTTCGGCGCGGTGTTCTGGTACCTGGTCGTCGAGCCGGCGGCCATCCACGCCAATCTCGGGCTCCTCAAGGAAGCTCTGAGCGAAGCCTATCTGGCGCTCGACAGCTTCTCTCTGTTGCTCCTCGGCGTGCTGGTTCTCACCGGCTCTGCCAGCGGGTGGCGTGTTCCGCTATTGCTGCTCAGCGGCTTCGCCACCATGTTTCTTGCCGACATCATCTGGTCTCTCGGCAAGGTAAACGGCTACTACCTGCCGGGAGGAGTCCAGGACGTCCTCTATCTGTCCTGTTATGTGCCGCTGGCGGCCGCGGCGCGCGCGCAGGTCCGAGCGGTCACACAGCCCGCACACGTGACATCACGCACTTCGGGTGCCCTCGCGCGGTCGATGCCGTACGCGGCAATGGCAGCGGCGTTTCTGGTCCTCATATATCTCAGTCGCGGCGGCCTCGGCGGCCAAGCGACTCGGATGATCGTCATCGTTTTCGCGCTCACGCTGTTGCTGATGTTTCGTCAGGCAGTGGTGCTCCGCATGGCGGAGGAGCATTACGCTTCACTGATCGCGAACGCATCCGACGTGATCATGATCATCGGCACGGATGGAGTCGTGCGCTTCGCGTCGCCCGCCGCTACGCGCACGCTGGGCCTGAAGCCCGAGGAGATCACCGGCAAGAGCCTCGCCGAGCTCTGGGGCGGCGAAGATGGCGAGCGGCTGCGGAGCTTTCTAGGGGAGATCGCGCGCACGACTTCCGGGGTCGTGGGCCCGGTGGAGCTGCGGATGGAGCGCGCGGCGCGCGTGATCGAGGGGGTGGGCAGCAACCTCAGCAACGATCCGGCGGTGCGCGGGCTGGCGCTCAACTTCCGCGACATCAGCGAGCGCAAGGTGCTGGAGGAAAAGCTGCGCCAGCTCGCCTTCCACGACCCGCTGACGCTGCTCGCCAACCGCAATCTGTTCCGCGACCGCGTGGAGCACGCTCTCACCCGCGCTCAGCGCGGTGAGCACGGCGCGGCGGTCATGTTCCTCGATGTCGACAACTTCAAAAACATCAACGATTCGCTCGGACACGACGCCGGCGACCGGCTGCTGCAGGCGGTGGCGCAGCGCATCATTCAGATGACCCGATCTTCCGACACCGTCGCGCGGCTCGGCGGCGACGAGTTCGGCGTGCTGCTGGAAGGCGCCGGTTCCGCTGCGGAAGTGCAGCGTGTCGCCGATGCGCTGGTCGAGTCGCTCGGAACGCCATTCCTGCTCGATGGTCGCGAGGTTCGCGTAACGGCGAGCGTCGGCGTGGCGTTCTCCGCCGACGACACCACCGCCAAGGCGCTGCTCAGCAACGCCGATCTGGCCATGTATCACGCCAAGTCGGCCGGCAAGAACCGCCACGTCACCTTTCAGCCGCGAATGCAGACGCTGCTGCACGAACGCCTGCGGCTCGAGGCCGACATCGGCCGCGCGCTCGAAAGACAGGAATTCTTTCTGGAATATCAGCCGATCGTGGACCTCGGCACCCGCGTCCTGCTCGGTGTCGAGGCGCTGGTTCGCTGGCGCCATCCCGAGGCCGGCGTGCTGATGCCCGCCAGCTTCATTCACGTCCTCGAGGAGTGCGGCCAGATCGCAGCCCTGGGCCGCTGGGTGCTGCAGCAGGGGTGCCGCGACATCTGCGCCTGGCGAGGCGCCATCGCCGGCCCGTCCGGGTTGCGCCTTGCCGTGAACATCTCGGCGCGCCACCTCCAGCACGGCGAGCTGGTACACGATGTACTGGCAGCACTCGAGACCTCGGGATTCGAACCAGGCAATCTCGTCATCGAGCTGACCGAAAGCACCATGATGTACAACACGGAGGTCAACCTCGAGCGCTTTCACCGCCTCAAGGGACTTGGGGTGAAAGTCGCGATCGATGACTTCGGCACCGGCTACTCGTCGCTCTCCTATCTGCACCGCTTCCCCATCGACATCCTGAAAATCGACCGCTCGTTCGTCAACGGCCTGACCAGCTCGGATGACGGCCCGGACCTGGCGCGCGCGGTCATCATGCTGGGAGAAACCCTGGGCCTGGACACCGTGGCGGAAGGGATCGAGCTGGAGCCGCAGGTCGAAGCACTGCTCGCGCTGGGTTGCGTCGCGGGACAGGGGTTTCTGTTCGCACAGCCTCGCACTCTCGAGGACCTGTCGCAGAGCTCGTTGGTCGCCCGCCGCAATACTCTATGGACCGCGCAGGCGCTCGGCGAGCACCTTTCGGCAACCGGCCGGTTCAAAGCACTGCAGGCCAAGCGCTCGTAGCTGGGCAATCGCGTCGGATGTACCATTGCCGGAAAGCCACCGTCTTTCCGCCGGACAATGAGTAATCCACCCTCGGGGACCATCGCGCACGTGCCGATCGACGTGCGGTGGGTCGGCGGTCTCAACTTCGAGGCCGGCCGGCCGGATGGACCCCGGATTCGCATCGATGGCGATGGTCAAAGCGCGCCCAGCCCTTTCGACGCGCTGCTCGCGGCGATTGCGACCTGCGCCTCGGTGGACGTCGTGACCATTCTGGAAAAACAACGCACGCCCGCGCGGGCGCTCACCGTGCGCGTCGAGGCGAATCGAGTTGAGTCGACCCCGCGCCGGCTGGCATCGGCGTTGCTGCGCTTCGGCATTACCGCACCGGGGACGACGCTCGAAAAGGCGACCCGCGCCGTCGAACTCTCGGTCTCCAAGTACTGCAGTGTTCGTTCCTCCCTCATCGCCGATGCATCCGTGAGCTGGACGGTGGAGCTGAAAACGTGAGACAAACGATGCCAAAGCGCAGACTCGGACAGAGCGGCCTCGAGATATCGGCCATCGGGCTGGGTTGCATGGGCCTCAGCCACGCGTTGGGCAAGCCGGTCGCGAAGCAGGAAGGCGTCGCGCTGATTCGGGCGGCCGTGGAGCGTGGCGTAACCTTGTTCGATACGGCCGAAGTATACGGCCCCTACACCAACGAGGAGCTGGTGGGCGAAGCCCTCGCGCCCGTGCGCGATCGCGTGGCGATCGCGACCAAGTTCGGTTTCGACATTGATCCGAAGACCGCGCAGCAGCGCGGTCTCAACAGCCGTCCCGAGCACATCAGGCAGGCCGCCGACGCCTCGCTCCAACGCCTGCGGACCGACCGGATCGATCTCTTCTATCAGCACCGAGTCGACCCCGCGGTGCCGATCGAGGAGGTCGCCGGTGCAGTGAAGGATCTCATCCGCGAAGGCAAGGTGAAATGCTTCGGCCTGTCCGAAGCGGGCGTACAGACCATCCGCCGGGCACACGCCGTGCAGCCGGTCACCGCGCTGCAGAGCGAGTATTCGCTCTGGTGGCGGGAGCCCGAGGACGAAGTCTTCCCGGCGCTGGCGGAGCTCGGCATCGGCTTCGTGCCGTTCAGCCCGCTCGGCCGGGGCTTCCTCACCGGCGCCATCGACGAGAACACGAAGTTCGAAAGCACGGATTTCCGCAACGGCCTGCCGCGGTTCACGCCGCAGGCCCGGAAGGCGAACCAGACTTTGGTCCAGGCCATCGGCGAGATTGCGGACCGCAAGGGCCTCACCCGCGCACAGATCGCGCTCGCCTGGGTGTTGGCGCAAGCGCCCTGGATCGTGCCGATTCCCGGCACGACGAAGCTGCATCGGCTCGAGGAGAACATCGGCGCGGCCGCGGTGGAGTTGAACGCCGACGATCTGCGCGAGATCGACGGTGCACTCTCACGGCTGACGATCGAGGGCGCGCGCTACCCGGAGAAGCTGCAAAAGCTCGTGGATCGGTAGTCGCCCAATAGGGTCAGCTCGCAAGCGCGATTTCAACGCGCTTGTTGTGCTTGCCTTCGTTGCGTATGCGCGTGACGCGAATACCGCCGATCTCCGCGATGTTGCGTACGTGCGTCCCTCCGCAGGGTTGCAGATCGATGCCTGGAATCTTGAGCAGCCGTACACGGCCCGCGCCGCGCGGCGGTTGCACGCTCATGGTCTTGACGAGATCCGGCTGCGCCTCGAGCTCCTCGTCGGTGATCCAGACGGTTTCGGTGGCGACACCCGATGCGATCAGGGCGTTGGTTTCCCGCGTGATGCGCTCCGCATCGAGCAGTGTCATATCGATGTCGAAGTCGAGGCGCGCTTTATCGGGAGCGATGTTGCCGCCAGACACTGGAGCTACGACGACGCAGGACATCAGGTGCAGCGCCGTGTGCAGACGCATGAGCGAGTACCGGCGCTGCCAGTCGATTTCCAGCAACAGGCTCTCGCCCGGCTCCGGACGGGACGCGCCGGCAGCGGGAACGTGCACGACACTGCCCGGCGTCTCGCCCTTGCGGGTATCGCCGATGGCAATCCGCTCGCCGTTCTCACGAACCAGTACGCCACTGTCGCCAGGCTGGCCGCCACCGAGCGGATAGAAGATCGTCCGATCCAGCTCGACGCCGCGCTCGCTCACCGCGACAACACGCGCCGTGGCGCTCTTGAGATAGGCATCGTCCCGAAACAGAAGCTCGGTATTCAAGTGACTTCCTCCTTCTACTCGGGCGTGAGCGCCTGCCCCGGATGGTACTGCCGCTCAATATGGCCCTGGAGCTGCGACCGGTAGTAGTACACGAGGCGCAGCTCACCCATCGCATAGTTGGTTGCCTCGTCATCGAAGTGCGGCGAAGCCGCATTGCCGCTCTCACCGCCGGCGGTAATGGCCCAGGCGCGCACTCGCGGACCGAATTCCACGACGGCCACGAAGCTGTTGCCGATATCACCATACCACTTCCTGGTGTTGGGGTACGCGTGGGCACCGAAAGCGGCCAGAGCGCCCCAGTGCGAGGAGGTGAACGGCACCGGAATGCTCGGCCTGGAATCGTCGAAGCTTGGACTGATATCGTCGTTGATGCGCTGGAAGCGGTTGATCTGGCCCCAAGGAGTCTCCCAGCCGCCGAAGTTCGCGGCCAGCCGATCCGATGCCGCTGCCAGGGATGCCAGTAGCTCCCGACGAGTCGCATGCCGCACCACATAATCTTCCGGCGAAATGCCCAGACCGTCGGCTCGAGCCTGCACATGCGCGAAGATATCCTCGCCCCAGAACACGGCGAGAGAGGTCGCGACCGAATTGACGCCCCAGCGGTAATCCCAGGCGCGCAGGACCGCGATCTGCATGGACAGCCGCGCCCTGAGCGGGTCCGAGTCCGGCGCAGCGTCGTAAGCCCTCACGAGCAGCGGAATCATCGTCGCAAACGCCGGCAGGTAGCTGTCGAATGCCGCCGCAGTCAGCGACGCCATGGTCCAGTTCCTGCCGCCGGTCAGCAGTCTCAAGGCGTGAAAGCCGCGCGGCGTCTCCTCCGTGCTTCCCTCGACGTACTTCGGGAAGTCCTGGCGCTTCGGGCTGTATGGGCCGGCGGCCGACCAGGGCCAGTTGTTGGAGTTATAGAGCCAGCCGTTCGGCGGATTGAGCAGATGCGGAGTCTCGGCGAGGGTCAGCGGGCCATCGAGAGCGGTGGCCGGGTCGCTGCCGTCGACCGGCTTGCTCCAGTCGAAGGCGTCGCTGCGCCGCGGGATCCAGTCCGAATGCCAGTAGGCGATGTTGCCCTCGCTGTCGGCGAAGATGGTGTTGTTCGATGAGTTGGTATGCAGTTGCATGGCCCGGCGGAACTGCGCATAGTCCCTGGCCTTGGTGCGGATGAAATCCTGGATGAGCGCCGGCACCGGGCGCTGCATCAGATTGACCGTCTCCCACCTGTTGCCGATCCGGGCGATGACCGGCCCGTGCCGGGTGTAATACGTGGTTATCGCCTTTTCGGCCATGCCGTTCCCTGTCTTGTACCGGACGACGATGCGGCGCGTCCTGACGGGTACCTGCCGGTCTCCGTAACGGTAGTAGTAACGGCCGCCTCTCCGGATGACCGTCTCGAGGAACCAGGAGATATTCCGTACTCCGCTCGAGGTGTGCATCCAGCCGGCGGTCGCATTGAAGCCCTGATAGACGAAGAACTGGCCCCAGGTGGCGGCGCCATAGGCGTCGAGCCCTTCGCCGCTCACCATCTGCAGCTCGGAGCGGAAATAAAACGAGGTATGTGGGTTGATCCAAAGCAACGCATGGTGATCGAGGGCGATCGCCGGGGAAATGGCGATACCGTTCGAGCCCTGCGGCTCAGGCGGCGGCAGCGCGGCGCTGGCGGTCGGCGCAGAGGGAGTTGCCTGCCCGCCATAAAATGCCGCCAGCCGCGGCAGGTCCACTCCCGCGCCGATGTCACCGCCAATGCTACCCTCGGTAAAGGCGAGCGCCATCCAGGGCTCGAAATGCCTGATGACTCGCGGCCTCACCCCGGGATGTGTGTATAGATAATAGTTGAGGCCGTCGGCGAAGGCGTTCATGAGCTTCTTGAGCCACGCCGGGCTGTGCGCATACTCCGCCTGAACCACCAGCGGATCGACGAACAGCCGGCTGCGCAGATCGAGGTAGATCGATGACTCACCGTCCGCCTGCGAATGCCAACCGAGCGCTTCGATATAGTTCGATTCGACTCTGTTGAAGTCGTCCTCCGCCTGCGCGTACTCCATGCCAAACACCGCATCGGCGTCCGTCTTGCCGTATACGTGGGCGATGCCCCAGTTGTCACGGTAGATGGTGACGTTGCCGGCCTCGCCCTCCCACCGGGCGATGTCGTGGGCGGCCGTGGCCGCGGCGGCGCACGGTAGCGCGCAGGCGCCCGCCACGGCGAATTGCAGCAGGGCAATGAGCAGCGCTCTCATCATGGATCTCGGCTCCGGCTGGCGGACGGCTAGACCACTGCGTCGGGAAGGATGTGGCCGCCGGTGCAATGCGAACGGCCTCGGAACAGCGCGACCGGCTCGCCGCGCTGATTGGATACGACGATCTCATAGATGCCGCTTCGCTTCGAGCGCCAGAGCTCGCGTGCCTGCGCGGTCAATTCGTCATTCACACGGGCGGGAGCCAGAAAATCGATCGACGCCGCGGCTGCGACCGTGACGGCATCATGGGTATTGCAGGCTACCGCGAATGCACTGTCCGCCAGGGCGAAGACGATGCCGCCGTGACACATGCCATGACCGTTGACCATGTCCGGCCGGACGGTCATCCGCAGACGTGCTGAGCCCGGCTTTACGTCTTCCATCCGCATGCCGAGACTTCTCGATGCCTCGTCTCCCGCAAGGAGCGCCTGCGCGCAGCGCTCCGCGACGCGCTGTCCCTCCGGCGCAGGCTGCCGCGCCTCACCCGAGGCATTGTCTGAGGTCATCTGGATTCGCCTCCTCGCGGCAGGGCCGGGAATTATAGCCGAGGGGGGCGCGCCCGTCGGAAGGCAGGCCGTCAGCGGCCATCGCGGCATTGCAACCATTCAGCGACTTCGGGGTTCTAAAGGTCTCGATTCATCCCTGAAGGTACTCGTCATGGCCAAACCGGCAGCCAAATTCATGCTGATTCTTGCCGCTATCCTCGGCACATCGGTCGCGCTGGCAGCGCAGCGGACCTTCGACCAGCGCCTGGATGCAGCGGCGGGCGGCCGGCTGACATTCAACGCCGATGTCGGCTCGGTGGCGGTCACGGGAGGGGATGTCTCTCAGGTCGTGGTTCACGCCGACCTGGAAGGCTCGGAATCCTTCCTGAATCGGATCCATATCAGCGCGCAGCAAACCTCATCCGGGGTGACGATCCTGGTTCACCTGGACCACAATGACTGGTTCGATTGGCTCACCCTCGGCTCGAACCGGGTGGATTTCACGGTCGAGGTGCCGCGCACCTATCCGGTTGATCTGCGCACCGCGGGCGGCAGCCTCGACGTGCGCAATCTGAACGCCTGGGTGCGTGGCAAAACCTCCGGCGGCAGCATTCACGTGCAGGATGTCGTGGGCACGGTCGACGTGCATACCTCCGGGGGCGGCGTCAGCGCGGAGCGCGTCAAGGGCTCGGCCAGTTTGAGCACTTCGGGCGGAAGCATAGACGCCACCGATTCGACGGGCGATCTCGACGTGAACACTTCGGGCGGTGGCATCCGCATCCTGAACGACGACGGCAAGATCGATGCCCATACTTCCGGGGGCAGCATCCGAGCGGAATTGCGCACCAACAATGGCATCAATCTCGACACCTCCGGCGGCAGCATCACGCTGATGCTGCCGCAGAGCGCGCATGGCTCGATCGACGCGGAAACGAGCGGCGGCGATGTAACCGTCAATCTTCCCGTCACCACGACCGGAACCGTGAGCGGCAGCCACCTGCACGGCACGATCGGCGGCGGCGGCCCTGCGATTTACCTCCACACTTCCGGCGGCAGCATCCACGTCGAGCCGGCAAGCTGAGCGCGCTCCCAACGAGCGGCGCGCGCTCGCGGCTCTGCCCTACGCCGCCGCGCTGCGGCTCGGATCGAAGTCGAGATAGACGGCCGACTCGGAGGATAGATCCGCCTTCACGGTTCTGGTCAGTTCATCCACCAGCACCTCGGGGCGTCCTGCTTCGAGCGCGCCGAGCGTCTGCCGCACGACCTCGACGGGCTTGACCTTGGGAAAAGTCAGTTGCCTCGTCATATCAGTGTCGACCGGACCGACGTGCACACCCAGGACCTGCGTCCCCTGTTTCTTCAGGTCTGTCCGCAGCCAATTGGTCAGGGCCCACGCAGCGGCTTTGGATGCGCTGTAGGTCCCTCCCGAGGGAACCGAGACCCAACTGAGCACGGACAGCATGTTGATGATCGCACCGCCGCCGTTCTTCGCCAGGATCGGGGCGAACGCGCGCGCGAGCTCCAGCGGTCCGAAGTAGTTCGTCTCCATCTCCGACCGTGCGGCCCGGACGCTGTCCGACCCGAGAAATCCCGTCCAGAGCGCGATGCCGGCGTTGTTGATCAGGAGGGTGACATCGGCGGCGCGGCGCGCGGCCAGGGCAATCGTCTCGGGCTGTGTCACATCCAGGCGCAGCCGCTCGACCCCATCGATCGAGATGCTTTCCGGGTCTCTTGCCGCGGCGTAGACCTTGCGGGCCCCCGCCGCGACCAACGCCCGCGCGAACTCCAAACCGATTCCCCGGTTGGCACCGGTGACAAAAGCCACTGAGTCACGAATCTTCATGTTGCGTCTCCTCATCGTCGGCGAATGGTTAAGTGCATATGCACATATGGAACCGAAAAAATGGTCAGCCATCCTTCGCGAGCGCCAGCAGCGCCTTGCGCAGCCCGGCTGCCTCGCGCGGGCCCATGCCAGCCTCGAACTCCTGCTGTGCCTTGGCCCACAGCGGCACCGCCTGCTTCAGCTTGCGCTCACCGGCCGGCGACAGCGCGAACACCAGTTGCCGCGGATCGGCATCGCTCGCGGCGTTCCTCAGGAGATCCTCGCGCTGCAGGGGCTTCATGGCCCGCAGCAGAGTCGTACGGTCCATGACCAGCACTTTCGCCAGCTCCAGCATGGTCATGGGCCCCTCCTCGCTCAGCGCCACGAGAATGGAGAACTGCGCGCTGGTGAGATCCGCCTGCGCGAAATAGCGCTCGTATTGCCTGGTCACCTGCCGGGCCGCCTGGCGCACCGCGAAGCAATTGCAGAGACTCAATGCTTTGGAGGCTTTCATGGAAGCCGACCATATGTGTGCATATGCACTTTGTCAAGGCGGACTTCAGCGGCAGGAGTCGCATGTCGGCGTATCGCACGAATCCAGCTCTTCGATCTGCACGGTCGTGTGCTCGACCTGTAACCGCTCCCGCAGCCGCTCGTGGATCAGCTTCGGTACCCCATAGCCCTGGACACCAGGGGCGACACAGGCGTGCAGAGTAATGGTGGGGCGCTCACCGGTCATCGACCAGACGTGGATATGGTGGACCTCGACGACTCCTGGAACGTGACCGATCAATTCGGCCTCGATGTATTTGACGTCGAATCCGTGCGGAACACTCTGCAGGAGCACATCGGCCGACTCGCGGGTGACGGTCCATGCGGAGCGAAGGATGAGAGCGGACACCAGCAGCGACAGCAGAGGATCAACCACCGTCCATCCCTTGAACAGGATCAGCAGCGCCGCCACGGTGGCCGCCGCCGAGCCCAGCAGGTCACTGAGCACATGAGCCCGCGCACCGCGCTCGTTGAGCGAGCGCGCGCCGGCAAGCGCCAACAGGGCGGCCAGGTTGGCGACGCCGCCGATGACCGCGATAGCGAGCATCCACCGGCCATTGACGCGTGGCAGCACCATCAGGCGCCGAATCGCCTCGTATACGACCCAGATCGTCAGCAGCAACAGCACCTGTCCATTGATGAAGGCCGCGAGCGGCTGGTAGCGCCGGTGACCGTAGGTACGCCGCTCGTTGGGCGGGCGGCGGCCCCAACGGATCGCAATGACTGCCAGGGCCAACGAAGCCGAATCCGCGAGCATGTGCGCGGCCTCGGCAAGGAGAGCGATCGAGTTCGCGAAATAGCCGCCGGCAGCTTCGACGACCGTGAAGCCTGCGAGAATGACCAGGGCAAGGAGCAACCGATACTCGCCGGCATCACGAGCGTGGCCGTCCCCGCCGTGACCATGCCTGTGGCCCGGATGATGGTGCGCGCCGTGGTGCTCGTGCGAGTGCGGCATGAACCTCGAAACCGCTGATTCGGGGTGTATACTTCAAACCCTGTAACCACTTCAGGGTCAAGGGCATGAATCGCGCAATCACCATAGGCTCCCTGGCACGCGACACCGAGTGTCCGCCGGAGACCATCCGCTATTACGAGCGCGAAGGCCTGCTCCCACCGGCCACTCGTACCGCTGGCAACTACCGGGTTTACGGGCCCCCGCACCTGGAACGCCTGGTATTCATCAGAAACTGCCGCTCACTCGATATGACCCTGGACGAGATCAAGCAGCTGCTGCGCTTCCGGGATGAGCCGCAATCGGAATGCGGCGCGGCCCATGCCCTCATCGACGAGCACATCGTGCACATTGGCGAGCGCATCGCGGAGCTGGGGCAGCTACAGACTCAATTGCAGGCCTTGCGCCGCCAATGTCAGCCCGTCGGCGACGCCAAGAAGTGCGGCATCCTCGATCGACTGGAGCAGAAGTCTCCGGGCACGTCGCGGGGGAAGAAGGCCAAAGCTCACGTCCGCGGTGCCCATGGTCCGACCACGTAGCGAATGACACTCGGCGGCGCGCTCGCCGCCCTCCCCCTTACGTCGGATTCCCGACGCCCAGCGTCTCGGATATCGTGGGGCCCGCTACATCAAGAGGTACCGCTCGTGGATCTCGGAATCACCTCGAAGCTTGCACTCGTCACCGGCTCCACCGCTGGAATCGGTCTCGCCACCGCCGAAACTCTGGCTCGCGAAGGAGCGCGGGTCATCGTGAACGGCCGCACGGCCGCACGTGTCGATGCCGCAGTCACTCAGCTGCGCACGGCCGTCCCGCGCTCCGACATCAAGGGCATTGCCGCGGATGTCGCCACGGCCGCCGGCTGTGACAGCGTGATCCGCGCCTTCCCTGATGTCGACATACTCGTGAACAACATGGGCATCTTCGAGCCGAAGCCGTTCGAAGAGATCCCCGACGCCGACTGGCTCCGCTTCTTCGAGGCCAACGTTTTGAGCGGCGTGCGGTTCTCACGGCATTACGTCCGCGGAATGCGCTCCCGCAATTGGGGACGAATCGTCTTCGTCTCGAGCGAGTCAGGTTTGCAGATACCCGCGGAGATGATCCACTACGGCGTCACGAAGACGGCGCAGCTCGCGGTTGCACGCGGCCTCGCGGAGACTCTCGCCGGCACCAACGTGACCGTCAACAGTGTTCTCCCTGGACCTACCGCCTCCGAAGGTGTCGGCCAGTTCGTCGCGCAGATGGCCCGATCGACGGGCAAGGATGTCGCGACCGTCGAGCGCGAATTTTTCCAGTCCGTACGCCCCACCTCGGTTCTGCAGCGCCTCGCCACCACCGCCGAAGTCGCGGCCATGATCACCTACGTGTGCAGCGAACAGGCATCGGCAACGACCGGATCGGCGTTACGCGTCGACGGCGGCGTCGTCCGCGCGATCGCCTGAGGTTCGCGGCCGCATCGCCTTCGCAACGTGTTCGGCAAAGGCTTTGACCTTTGCCGATCGCGCGCGCTCGCGCGGACTCACCAGGTGAATGGGTATCGCCGCCGCCTCCCAATCCGGCAGCAGGCGCTGCACTTCACCGCTCGCAAGCTCCGGCTCGAACAACCATGTCGGCGCAAAGGCGATGCCCATGCCGGCGAGAACCGCCGACTTGATCACCTCGCTGCTGTTGGTTTGCAGATTGCCTTCTACCCGAACGACACGGGTGCTCCCCACAGCTTCCGGCGCGCCGGGACCGGCTCGGAGGCTCCAAGCGTTGCGCCACGGCAGCTCCGTGTAGACGATGCAGTTGTGACGGGCGAGATCATCGGGTGTTCTGGGCGCCTTGCTCCCCTTGGGCAGCCGCCGCAAGTAGTCGCGGTGAGCGACGAGCCACCTGCTTGCCGTTCCCACACCGCGCGCAACGAGTCCACTGTCCTGCAACTCGCCGAGACGCACCGCGATGTCCATACCCTGCTCCACGAGATCGACGAATCCATCGTTGAGGCGGAGGTCGATTCTGACCCTGCGGTGCTGCCCGAGGAAGGACTGCACCAGCGGCATGAGCTTCAGCCGTCCGAATCCGACGGATGCCGCCACGCGCAACCAGCCCGTAAGCTCCTGCTCACCCGCTCGCACAGCACTTTCTGCTTCCGCGATCTCCGCCACCAGCCGGCGCGCCTGCTCGAAATAGCGGGCGCCCTCCTCGGTCAGCGCCAGTGATCGGGTGGTGCGAGTCAGCAGCCTCGCCCCGAGCTCGCGCTCGAGCGCCGCAATCTGCTTGCTGATGGCGCTCTGAGTCGCATCCGACTCCTCGGCGACGGCGGAGAAGCTGCCGGCCTCGACCACCCGCACGAAGCTTTTCATTGCCTGCAGCTTGTCCACGACTACCGATTATATGCCCACTGGGAATCAATGATATTCCCGAAGACGCCTATTTAAACCAATAGGAATCGATCACAGTACCACCCACGTTCCCACCCCATCCATCCGGAGCACAGCCATGAGCAATCCCGTAGTTCTAGTCACCGGCGCCCTCACCGGTATCGGGCGCGCCACAGCCGTCGCCTTTGCCCGCGACGGAAGCCGGATTGTCGTGAGCGGACGTCACGAGGACAAAGGCCACGCCCTCGCCGCCGAGCTGCGCACGCTCGGCGCGGAAGCCGAGTTCATCCGCGCGGACGTTCGCAATGAAAGCGAGGTTCGCAATCTGATCGATCGTACGGTGGAGCGGTTCGGCAGGCTCGATGTCGCAGTCAACAACGCCGGCACCGAGGGTGAGCTCGGCCCGATCGTCGAACAATCGGCTGCCAACTACGAAGCCACTTTTGCCGTCAACGTGCTGGGAACACTGCTCTCTCTCAAACACGAGATGCGCGTCATGTTGGCGCAGGGCTCGGGGTCCATCATCAATCTGTCGTCCATCGGCGGCCAGGTGGGATTCGCAGGAGCCGCGATCTATGCGGCCAGCAAGCACGCCGTCGAAGGGCTCACGAAGAGTGCCGCGCTCGAGGGCGCCCGTGCGGGCGTACGCGTCAACGCCGTCGCGCCAGGCCCGACGGAGACGCAGATGCTCGACCGCTTCGTGGGGCGGAGCGATGAGGCGAAAGCGCGTTTCGTGGCGACGATCCCGAGCGGCCGCGCCAGCACGACCGACGAGATCGCCGCGACCATCGTCTTCCTCGCCAGCGACAAGGCGCGCAGCCTGACAGGCCAGCGCATAGCAGTCGACGGCGGCTATACCGCGCAGTAAGCACTCGCATCAGGCCGGCCTGGAGGCGGTCTGGGCCCCGCGGTTGGTGGGTCCCGCGGTTGGTCCAATGGCGATACGTATATTATACGTATATACGTATAAAAAATTCGTCCTCACAAAAATCGGCCTGCGCTCATGCTGCTTGGTCCTCGACCATGGCATACGCGGACGCTTTCCGCACGGTTGGAATCATCTGTCTGGTGGCCACTTTCTTCGTGCCGATGCTGAAAAAGGTGGCCCAAACGCCGGCTCCCCCGGCGGACGCCCATTAGCCCGCGCTGCCTTCCGCGATCATCTGCATACGCGGCGCGGGAGCCTCCGCCGGTACGCGGAACCAGGCGGCGTACAACGCGGGCAGGAAGAACAGCGTCAAAACGGTAGCCACCGTGATGCCGCCCATGAGCGCGACCGCCATGGGCCCGAAGAAGGCATCGGACACCAGCGGGATCAGCGCCAATACCGCGGCCGCCGCGGTGAGCGTGATCGGCCGGAAGCGCCGCACGGTTGCGCCGATGATCGCCTGGAATCGGTCGGCCCCCTCGCGGATGTCACGGTCGATCTGGTCCATCAGGATCACGGAGTTGCGCATGATGATCCCGAGCATGGCGATGGTGCCCAGCATGGCCACGAAGCCGAAGGGTTTATGAAACAGCAACAGCGCCCCGGCGACACCGATCAGGCCGAGGGGCGCGGTGAGCAGCACCATTAAGGTGCGCGAAAAGCTCTGGAGCTGAATCATCAGGAGGGTGAACACTGCGAACAGCATCACCGGCATTTCCACGTTGATTGAGGCCTGGGCCTTGACGTTGTTCTCAACGGCCCCGCCAACCTCGATGCGATAGCCCAATGGCAACTGCGCTCGCAAATCCGCGAGCCTGGCATCGATGGCATTGGTCACGTCGATACCCTGCGCGCCGCCCACGGTATCCGCGCGTACCGTCACCGTCGGCTGGCGGTCGCGCTCCCAGATGACACCGTATTCCAGGTCATAGACGGGCTTGGCGATCTGCGACAGCGGCACCGACTTGCCGGCGGCAGTCGGTATCATCAGGCCCGAAAGATTATCCAGGTTGGCCCGCTCGGTGGGCGGCGCCCGCAGGTCGACGGCGATCAGCTTGTCACCTTCGCGGTAGTAGGTCGCCGTATCGCCCGAGAGAGACATGTCGATGAACTGCGCGAGCTCGCTGCTGCTCACGCCGAGCAGCCGCGCCTTCTCCTGGTCCACCTGCAGGCGCACCGTCTTGCTGGCCGGGCCGTCCCAGTCGTACTGCACGTCCGTCGTGCTCGGATCGGCACGCACCACGTTGGCCACCTGCGCGGCAATGGCGCGCACCGTAGCGATGTTGTCTCCAGAGACGCGGAACTGCACCGGGAAGCCCACCGGCGGTCCGTTCTCCAGCCGCGTCACACGACCCTGGACGTCGGGGAATGCGAGCGCAAGCTCTGAGATGATCCGGGCCCGCAACATCTCGCGCGTCGGCACGGACTGTGCGGTCACCACGAACTGAGCGAAGTTGCGCTGCGTCAGTTGCTGATCGAGCGGCAGATAGAACCGCGGCGAGCCGCTACCCACGTAGCTGACGTAGTTCGCGATGCCGCTCTGGGTTTTGAGGAACTGCTCCATGCGCTCAGTTGCGGCCAGCGTCGCCTCGAATGAGGCGCCTTCGGGCAGCCTCAGGTCCACCATCAGCTCGGGCCGGCTCGAGCTCGGGAAGAACTGCTGCGGAATGAAGCGGAAAGCGAGGATGGCCACCGCGAACAGGCCCGCGGCAGCGGTCAGGACCTGCACGCGCCGGTTTACACACCAGCGAATCACCTCCCGGAAGCGCCTGTAGAACGCCGTGTCGTAGACCGCGTGTGCATCGTGCCGGTCCGCTCCGGCGCGCCCGCGGCCTTCCGGCAGCATCCTGTAGCCGAGGTACGGAATCACCACCACCGCGGCAACCCAGGATGAGAGCAGCGCAATGGCCGCCACCTGGAAGATGGAGCGGGTGTATTCGCCGGTGGAAGACCTGGCGAGCGCGATGGGCAGGAAGCCCGCGACGGTCACCAGCGTGCCGGTGAGCATCGGAAATGCAGTGCTCGTATAGGTGAAGGCCGCGGCCTTCATGCGATCGAAGCCCTGCTGCAGCTTCACCGCCATCATCTCCACGGCGATGATTGCGTCATCCACCAGCAGACCGAGTGCCAGGATCAACGTGCCGAGCGAGACCTTGTGCAGGCCGATGCCGCAGAGCCACATCAGGAAGGCCGTCGCGGCCAACACCAGCGGGATCGAGATCACCACGACCATGCCGGTCCGCAGCCCGAGCGTCAGCAGGCTTACCACCAGCACGATGGCAATGGCCTCGCCGACCGCCGCCTGGAAGTCATCGATGGAATGGGCCACCGCAACGCCTCCGTCCGTCACGGTATGCAATGTGAGTCCCGCGGGCAGACGCTGCTGCAGAGCGGTCATTGCCGTCCGCAGGCGCTTGCCCAGCTCGATGACATTGCCGCCCATCTGCATGGTCACACCGATGCCGACTACGGGGCGGCCCTCGAAGCGCATCTGCTGCTCGGGCGGATCCTCGTAACCGCTATGGATGCGTGCGATGTCGCCGAGCCGGAGCAGCCGGCCGTCGGCCCGGAAGGTCACGTCTTCGAGGCTCTTGACCGTGCGGAACTGGCCGCTCTCGCGCAGCGTGATGTGGTCACTCGCAGTGTCGTAGCTGCCCGCCGCGGTCACCGCATTCTGTGCCCGCAGCACCGCCTCGATGTCCGCCGGCGTGATGCCCAGGGTCGCCAGCTTGCGGTTGGAGATCTCGACGTGGATCACCTGCGTCTGGTCGCCGAAGTAGTCCACTTTGGCCACCCCGGGTACCCGCAGCAACTCCTCCCGCACCTCGTCGGCATAGTCGTGGAGCTCGGCGTAGCTGTAGCCGTCCCCCTCCAGGGCGTAGATGTTGGTATAGACGTCGCCGAACTCGTCGTTGAAATAGGGTCCATTCACTCCCTGGGGAAGGTCGCCCGCCATATCGCCCACCCGCTTGCGCACCTGATACCACGTGGGCGGCACGACGTCGGCCGGCGCCGAATCCTTGATGTTGAAGAAGATCATGGACTCGCCCGGCTTGGAGTAGCTCTGCAGGAAGTCCACGTTGGGTGTTTCCTGGAGCTTGCGCTCGATGCGGTCCGTCACCTCGCGCTGAACCTGCTGCGCGCTGGCCCCCGGCCACAAGGTCTGGATGACCATCACCTTGAAGGTGAATGGCGGATCTTCCGACTCCCCGAGACGGCTGAAACCGAGGACTCCCAGGATCGCCGTCACTACCATGGCATAGAGCACCAGGCTGCGATGCTCGAGCGCCCATTCCGAGAGGTTGAAGCCGCTCATGATGCGCTCCCGTCCACCGGAGCGGTCACCCGCACCCGCTCGCCCTGGTAGAGCTCATTCACGCCCTTGAGCACCACCTCCTCACCGGTGGCGAGGCCGGCAGCGATCACCACACCGTCATCCGAATAGCGCTCCACGCGCACCGGCGCAAGAGCGAGCTGCCGCGTCCTCGGGTCGACTATCCAGACAGCCGTCTCCGCTCCCTTGTGATAGAGCGCACTCATCGGGATGAGCAGTTCCTTGGGATCGGCGGCGTCCTCCACCTTCACGCCGGCGGTCATGCCCAGTCGCACTTCCGGGCCCGGACGAAGGATCGCGACCTTGACGAGGAAAGTGCGGGTGGCGGGATCGGCAGATGCGGATTTCTCGCGCACCGCTCCGGAATAGGTGCCGTCAGTATCCCAAAGCGAGACGCTGATGCGCCTGGCGCCGGTGAACTCGGCAATGCGATTCTCCGGTACGTCGATGTACACGTCACGGTCATCGGACCAGGCGAGACTGACTACTGTTTGCCCTTCCGCGACCACCTGACCGACTTCGGCGTCTACGGCCGTGATGACTCCGTCGTGATCTGCACGCAGATCCGTGTAGCGCAGCTGATCATCTCGCAGCTCGTACTGACGTTGTGCCTGCTGGTAGTTGGCCTGGGCGGCGGCCACCCGATCCTGCTGGTGGTCATAGTCCGAGCGGCTGATGGCGCCGATCCTCACCAGACGCGCGTAGCGCGTCAGATCCTCCCGCGCGGTTTGCAAGTTGCTTCTGGCGGCGGCGAGGCCGGCGTCGGCGACTCCTCTTTCGAGGACCGCATCGGTTCGATCCAACCGCGCCAGAAGCTCGCCCCGATGTACTGTCTCGCCCAGCGTCACATCGCGGGCCACGATCTTTCCCGGCACTCGAAACGCCAGCGCCGACTCGTACCGCGCGTGTACGGCACCGCTGTACTCCTCGGCCGAAGTGGCGCTGGTAGCATCCAGGCGCTCGGCGATCACGGGCTTGGCGGCCTCGATCGGGCGGATATCGCGATTGCAGCCGCCGAGCAGGGCGGCGGCCATGAGCGCCAGCAGGACCGGCGAGAAGCGCAGCGCGGCGGACGAGGATCGGCTCTCCATGACGGCACCAATCTTTACAGCGTTAAGTTCGGGGAGTAGATTCTGAACCCATGAACTTAACGACGTCAAGATCACCCCGGATATTTTTTCGGGTTTCCCCTAAGATGGCGGGGTGGCCGCCCGAATGAAGAATTGCCCCGTCAGGCGACTGATCCAGCTCAAGCAGGGCTACCACCACGGCGATCTGCGCAATGCTCTGGTCAGCGAAGGGCTGAAGCTTCTGGAAGAGGCGGGACATTCAGACTTCACGCTACGGGATCTGGCGCGCCGCGTAGGGGTGAGCGCCGCCGCCCCCTACGCCCATTTCGCCGATAAGAGCGCCCTCCTCGCGGCCATCGCGACGACCGGTTTCGTCCGCCTCCAGGCGGCGTTGGAGGCTGCCGTCCGCAACGACAGCGAGCCGGCGGATCAATTCCTGCACATGGGGTCGGCCTACGTGCGCTTCGGCATGGATCATCCCGCGCTCTACAAGCTCATGTTCGCCAGCGAGGAGCTACCGGCCAGGCATGACGAATATCCCGAGCTGCAGGCAGCGGGCGAGGCTGCGTTCGGCTTGCTCACCAACATGCTCGAGCGCATGCAGCGGCGCGGTTTCCTGCGGCCCGGCGATCCGGAAGCAGACGGCCTCAGCGTCTGGGCGCACGTGCACGGCCTCACCTCACTGATCATCACGGGCCGCGTCGAGTGCGCCGGCGATCCGGCGCCGCAACCGGCTGAATGCGTGAGCTCGAGCCTGATGACTCTTCTTGGCGGCCTGCGCGCCTGAGCGCGGCTCTACGGCAGCGCGCGCACCCAGATATTTCTGAAGCTGATCGGCTCGCTGGGATCACCGTGCGCCTGCAGCTTGATGGGCGCCTCGTCGTAGGCCTTGTAGAAGGGCTTGCCGATGTACAACGTCTGGCCCTTCAACTCGAAGTGGTCGTCCACCAGCACGCCGTTCCAGAAGACCGTCGCATATGCGGGGCTCTTCAGGCTCCCGTCCGTGTTGAATCGCGGCGCCGTCCAGATCACGTCATACGACTGCCATTCACCGGGCGGCCGCGCCGCGTTCGCCAGCGGAATGCTCTGCTTGTACAGGCTTCCCGCCATGCCGTTCACATAGGTGGTGTTGCGGTAGGAATCCAGCACCTGCAGCTCGTAACCGGCATCGCCCGGGCCGGTCGACGCCAGAAACACACCGCTGTTGCCCCGGGCCTGGCCGCTGCCGGTGACATCCGCGGGAATTCGCCACTCGATGTGGAGCTGATAGTCCCTGAACCTGCGCCTGGTCTCGATGTTGCCGACGCCGGCCGCCTTGTTCACCACCATGTCGCCGTCCCTGACGAACCAGCGCGCCGGAGTATGGTCCTGAGCGGAGACCCACTCGTGCAGATCCCGGCCGCCGAAGAGAACGATCGCACCCGCCGGTGCTGCGGCGGTGGCCGCGCCCGGTGTCACTACCGGCGGCACCGGCGCCCACACCTCCGTGTCTTTCGGATTCCCGGACGGCTGCTGCGCTGCCACCGGTGCACCGAGCGCAAGCAGAGCCGAGGCCGCGATGAGCTTCGAAGTCAGGCTGGAAATGTGCATGGTCGTTACCCGTGTTTCGGGTCGATCATGTGGACGGTCCAGCCTTCACCGGCCAGAACTCCGGCCGACACGCCGAGGAATGTCCCCATGATGACATCGCTGATGAAGTGCCAGTCGCCAACGATCAACAGAGCCGCGGCGAGCAGCAGCAGAATGGCAAGCGGCGGGATGCTGACCCGGTAGAACTTCATGAAAACGCCGGCAAACGCCCCTGCCAGCATCATGTGTCCCGAGGGAAAGCTGCTGTGAGCGAGTCCCTTGGCGAAATTGAAGGTATGTCTCGCGCCCTGCACGACCTCGAAAGGGGCCGGAACCCCGAACAGGGGTTTCAACACCGCATCGTTGATGCCGTAGGCGCATATCGAGGCGATGCAGGCCAGCGCCAGAGTCTCCGCGAACCGCGAGATGTGGCCGCGCATCAGGCGGACCACGATCAGGCTGAGGACCACCGCCGATTCGACGGAGAGGATGACGGTGGCGCCGAAAGTCGCGTTCAGCGTGTCGAGAGGAGTATTGATCGCCCAAACGCGGCGCGCGACCGGCACGTCCAACTTCGCAAAGGAAAACGCTGCCGTCGCAGCGCAGGCTGCAAAAGACAGCAACCAAATCCGTACGACGACGGCAAAACGCTTCACGACATCGTCACGAGCGCACCGCTCGCCTGCGGCACGCCCAAGGTCACTGAGCCCCGGCCAACTGCGGGAGTCTCGGCCACCGTTGGCGTCCAGGCGCCGTCGTTCCCCACTACGGCGCCGCCAAACGTGACGTCGGTCGTATCGTTCGCTCGCGGCGCGATGAGCCGCAGCACCGACGCGCTCTTCATTCCGGGCACACGGACCGTCACCGTCGCGTCGCGATCGAGATTCTTGTTGAGCAGGACCAGCTTGAGCGTGCCGTCAGCGGCCTTCACGCAATAGGCGGCGAGCGCTCCGTCAGCCGCCCCTTCCAACTCCGTCAGCACGAGCCGGCCCGCTCCCGCCACCGCAAAGAGCAGCATGCCGTAGTAGATGGGGCGCGCCACGAAGCCACTGCCTCGTGTCCCCGCTACCGGAGCATACCAACCGTAGCCGCCACCGTGGAAATTGACCCCGATTGCGCCGACCTGCGCCAGCCGATACATGAGGTCGGCCGCCCAGAGGGCCGAGGCAAACGTATCGCTGACCCCCGGCTTGCCGCCCTGGTAGCACGAGTTGGTTTCGACCATCCGAAACGGCAACCCGGTGTGCCGGCGCGCGGCGCCGACCGCGGCGAATTCCGCCTCGAGCCTGGGGCTCGGGCCCAGAAGCCGCCCGATGGTCATCGACGGATCGGTCGGCGGCCCCTCGGCGTAGTAGTGGTGCGTGAGGAATGACAAATCGTGCCGCTGCTCGTCCGCGAAGCGCAGCAGCCATTCGTTGTTGCCGGCCGTATCCGGCCCGGCGACGGGCACATGCGGCAACCGCTGTCTCACCGCATGCAAGTAACGCCGCCACTCCGTCGCGAATTGCCGATAGTCGTAATCGGCCGGCCGCAAACCATTCTTGCTGAACAGGTCCGGCTCGTTGCAGAGCTGCAGCGCCACCAGCCGCTCGCCCATGACCCCGGCCACATAGGCCGCCTCCGCCGCGACCGTCTCGGGGCTCTCGCTGCCCATGTTGAGACCGTAGATGAGCCGCCAGCCGGACAGCTCGAGGAAGCCACGCAGATCGCGAACCGCCAGCGGAGTGACCGGCCGGCGGGGCGCCGGCTGCCGACCGGTATCGGGACCGAGCGCTTCGACCGTCGGTTGGATCGACGCCGCCGTCGGACTCCAGACGCTGAACTCGCTCGTGTTGCCGCCGATCCGCAGAATACCCGCAGCGCCGAGGCGTCGGTG
The DNA here is from genome assembly GCA_963812925.1 of uncultured Pseudomonadota bacterium. Lineage (GTDB taxonomy): Bacteria > Pseudomonadota > Gammaproteobacteria > Steroidobacterales > Steroidobacteraceae > 13-2-20CM-66-19. The sequence continues at coordinate 475,035 of CAWEXF010000021.1, forward strand.
AAAGCCGGCAAGCGACCCGTTCGCGCGCGAAAAGAAGCTCGGATCGCTGAGCTGGGAGGTCTCATAGCTGAGGCCGGTGAAGTCCGGCGCAATCGGGTTGCCGAGCTTATCCGGGTACACGGTCAGCCGGAGCCGTCCGCTGCCGCGAGCGTCTGCAAAGCCCGCAGGCGAAGCGAGCGCGGCGCACGAAGCCGCCAACGAATTTGCCAGGAATCCGCGTCGATACATTCGCCCCATATTGCCGCAAGCAATCAGGCGGCGCCATCCCGGCTTGACAGATAATTTCCCTTGGAGTTAAATATTCACACACTTGACAACTATCACCGGAGCCTGCCATGACCAGCGCTGCCTCATCCCGGCCCTCGTTCATCCCGTCGCTCGTCTACAAGGACAATCGCGCCGCGCTGAAGTGGCTGGAGCAGGCCTTCGGCTTCGAGCCGAGTGAGATCCTCACCGATGCCGAGGGCAAAATTGTCCACGCCGAGATGACCTACGGCGACGGCGTCGTCATGATCGGCAGCGAGTGGGCGGATTGGACCCGCAGTCCCGCCTCGCTGGGCGGCAAGAACACGCAGCGTATCCACGTACGGATCCAGCGTGGAATCGACGAGCACTGCGCCCGCGCGCGGCAGGCCGGTGCGAAGATCCTCATGGAGCCCGCCGATCAGTTCTACGGTGACCGTACCTACATCGCCACCGACCTGGAAGGTCATAACTGGAGCTTCGCACAACCGGTCCGGGACATGTCCGCGCAGGAGATGGAGCAGGCCAGCGGCTTCAAGTTCGAGCGGCCGAGTTGAGCGGACCAGGCCTCGATCGGACACTCGCGACGCTCGCGGACCCACATCGCAGGCGGGTCGTCGACCTGCTGCGCGAGCGGCCACATCGGGCGGGAGAGCTCGCACAGGCGGCGCGCATCTCCTTTCCGGCGATGAGCCGGCATCTGAGGACGCTGCGCAAGAGCGGGTTCGTCGAAGAAGATCGCGACGAGTTCGACTCACGCGTGCGCATCTATCGGCTGCGGCCCGAAGCGATGGCGGAGCTCAAGTCCTGGCTGGCGGAAACCGACGCCCTATGGGCTCGCCAGCTGTCCGCGTTCAAAGCTCATCTGCAGAAGACAAGGAAATGACGTCGCAAGTGTTTGTCGCGTTGCGCGTGCCTGCCACCCCAGCGCGCGCCTTCGAGGCATTCACCCGCGAGATCGCGTCGTGGTGGCGACCGGACCCACTCTTTCGGATCACACCGCAAGGCGACGGTGCGCTGACTTTCGAGCCTGGGGTGGGCGGCCGTCTCGTCACCCGACTTGGCAACGGCGACACGTTCGAGATCGGTCGGATCTCGGTGTGGGAGCCCGGTAAGCGCCTCGTCTTCGCCTGGCGGCAGGCGAGCTTCGCGGCTGAGCAGTCGACGGAAGTCGAGGTTCTCTTCGAGCCGGTCGGCCGGGAGACACGCGTCTCGATCGAGCACCGGGCCTGGGACACGATTCCGCGGCGCCATGTCGCGCGCCACGGCTTTCCCGAGCACGTCACGTTGCAGCGGGCGGCAGACTGGTGGCGCGGCTCGCTCGGAACGCTGCGATCACGGCTGAGTGTCTGATCAGCAAAGTCTGATCATCAATGGCGCGCCGGCGTCGTCCGGCACGGCTGCGCTGCCATCGAGCCGCAGGCCGGTTCCGGACCCGCGGCGCTGGCGCCTGGAATCGTCGGCACCACGATCTCGGACGGATACCTGGCCGAGCCGTAGATGGTGTTCTGCCCCGGCATGCTCACCGGCAGGAGACCCCAGGCGGGCTGCGGAATGGGTGACGGTGCGAGAATCAGCAGCTGTAACCGATGGCCCTGGCGCAATACCGCTCCCAACGGCGGCAGCGAGAGCTGTATTTCATAGATGCGGCCGGGAACGAGATATACGGGTGTGCGGTACGCGTGCGCCACGTGGTCGAGAGTGGATTCGTCCTGGTCGACGGCGCGCAGCGAGGCGCGCAGCAGCCCGCGCTGCAAATATTGAATGTCGCCGTTGGGATAGACGTCGTGCAGATCGATCTCGAAATCGGTGTCGGGATTCTGGGACGCGGCGTAGAACTGCACCCGCACTCTCCCCAGGATAGCCACATCATGATCGAACGGCGCGCTGGTCCAGGTCAGTGAGCCATTGGGATCCGGCGGTACGGCAAACTGAGTGTTGTCGCCTATCAGCTCTACCCCGGTAGGAAACGTGTAGCTGCGCCCCTTTGCATCCGCAGGCGAGTTGGCGGGCGCACTGGCGCTGAGCGCGCCGGCCGAGGTCAGCCAGAAAGCCCGCATTGCGGCCTGCGGTGGCGGCCAACTGGAATAGTGTGTCGCCCAGCTCGCCACAGGTGGAAATCCCTTCGACTCCCAGTAGATCGTAACCGGCGGCCCGCCGTCGCTGCCGTTCCGGACTCCCTTGACCCAACGGTCCATCCAGCGGAGGAGGTCCTGCTGGAGCGCCGCCGTTGCGTAAATCCAGCCATGCCCGCCGGGGGACATCGACAGACGCTTCGGCCCCTTCAGACGCTGGTAGAGCTCCGTGACTCCGCTCGATTCGGTAGCGTTGTCCTGCCACGTTCCGGATATGAAGGTCGGGACCGCCACCTGGTCGACGTAGTGCTCGAGCGAGTGTCCCCGCCACCACTGATCGAGGAACGGATGGGCGCGGGATTCGCGGAGCAGGTCCGAGGCCGGATGGGCGAGATAGTTGCTCTCGCACTCCTCGTCCCCCCAACGCACGCGCGCCTCGACTCCCATTCGCTCGCTTGCGGGCTGATCGTGCAGACTCCACTCGGCGATGAAGCCTACATTCAACATGCCGCCCGGGTAATCGGCTTCGCTGTACAGGCTGGCAGTGACCGCCGACGGCGTTATCGCCCTGAGGAATCTCGGATGTTGGGCAGCGACGAGGACTTGCGTGAACCCGGGATATGACACGCCTATCATCCCTACCCGCCGGTCACTCCACGGCTGCGTGCCGATCCAATCGACGATCGCCGCTCCATCCGGTCCCTCCTGAGGCCCGAAGACATCCAGGACTCCCTGCGAGCAGCCGCTGCCACGGACGTTCGCCAAGACGACCGCATAACCGTTCTCGAGCCACATGCCTGCCGGCCACCACGAGCTCGGGCCGCTCCCGCCGCCCTCATAAGGCTCGTATTGCAGTACCGCCGGAAACCTTCCCTTGGCCTGCGGCAGATAGACGACATACGCCAGCCGGACTCCGTCCTCCATCGTGACGTAGCCGAAGCGCCGCGGATATTCGCTGCCCGGCGCTCGTTGGGACATCTGCGCAGCCGCCGCTGTGCCGCTCAGAATCATGGCAGCCGCCAATGCCATCGCCATGCCTGCGAGGCTCATCAGGGCCCTCGAGACACTCATGTCACCTGCGGGGCACACGGACCCCGGCCGTCCGCACGGCAGTTTCGCTCCCGAGGTACTTGCCGAACCAGCGCAGCGCACGCTCGAGAACATCACGCGAATCCTGCGGCTTGTCGAACGCATGACCCTCGCCCGCGTACACCACCAGCGTCGCCGGAACGCCCATGGCGCGCAGGGCATGCCAGTACTCGAACGACTGCGGCGCCGGACACTCGCCATCGTACTCGCCGACCACGACCAGCGAAGGGGTCTTGTCATTCTGGATGAAATCGATGGCCGAGCTCTTCGCATAGGCCTTCGGGTCCTGGTAAACCGAGGCGCCGAAGAACGGGATCATCCACTCGTCGATCGAGTTCTCGCCGTAATAGCTCTCCCAATTCGAGAGTCCGGCGCCCACGACGGCCGCCTTGAAGCGATGCGTCTGCGTCGGGGCGAACATCGACATGAAGCCGCCGTAGCTCCAACCGGTAACGCCGAGACGGCTGTCATCAATCGGGTATAGCGCTTCGACCCGGTCGACTCCGGCCAGGATGTCGCGCAGATCGCCATATCCCATATTGAGGCGCACGCCCTTCGCAAAGCGCTCGCCCTCGCCGAAGCTGCCGCGCGGGTTGGGCATGAGAACGAAGTAACCCATGGCCGCGAGCGGCACCGGCCCATAGCCGTCGCGCGGCCAGATCGGCAGCGTAGCCGCGCTCGGTCCGCCGTGAACATAGACGATCATCGGGTAGCGCTTGTGCGGATCGAAGTCCGGAGGGAAGAGCAGCCAACCCTGCACCTGAAATCCGTCGTCATGCCAGATCACCGCGACGGTCTTGCCCCACATTGGCCGCACGTGATCGTTGACGTGCGTGATGGCATGCGGCGACTCGGCAACACCGACCGGCTCAGCCGCGGCGTTGGTCTTGAGCGAGGCGGAATAGATCTCGGGCGGCGCGTCGAACGTACTCTTTGCGAATGCAAGCACGTCGTGCCGCGCGGACAGGGAAACAGCCGACGCGAACGTTCCGTCTGCCGCTCGCGCATCGATCGTAAGCAGCGTCTGCTGACTTGCGGGGAGGCTCCCATGCAGGGTGAAGGCCGACAATCGCGTGGAGCCGCCGGCAACCGACGAAACCAGCAAATTGTGACTGCCTGTCCAGGTGAGCCAGGAGGGCGAGATGTCGATCTCCGGCGTGACATCGGTCGGCACACCGCCCGCGGCCCGCACTGTGTACACATCGCCGCCTGTCGAACCCTGATCGCTCATCAGCCCGCCGATCAGAGCAATCTGCGATCCATCGGGCGACCACCTCGGCAATGCAATCTGCAACCCATGCAGCGGGCCTGCGACCGACGAGGGATCCAGCGTCACCTTCGGCTCGCTTCCGGGCATCTGGGTGTAGAGCTTCGCCGTCCACCAGTTGTCGCGTCCAGGCGGCGGCGCGCCTATGTAGGCAAGCCGATCCCCGGTGGCAGACCAGTCGTACTCGTATATGAATATCTCCGCGGGCGTAATCTCGCGCGCATCGCCCCCGCTCGCCGGCAGCACCGCAATCCTCTGCCGCTCCACTCCGGTCTCGCCGATCACGCCGACGGGCGCCTTGGTAGCGGAGACCGCGCTGACAGGATGCACGTCTCCCTTGACGTAAAGAAAGCTCAGCTCCGATCCGTTCGGCGTCCACACGAGCTGATTCACCAGGCCTTGCAAGTGAGAGATGCGCCGTGCCGTAGTGTCCTGGGCTGCGACCTCATAGATGTCGAACTGGTCGTCGCCGGCCGCCCCGTGATTGCAGTTGGAAAGGAAGGCAAGCGTGCCGCTGTCAGGCGACCAACGCAGATTGCTGTAACGGCACGACTTCACCGACTGCGCGATCGTGACGGTTCGCACATGAGTGCCAGCCACGTCGGCCATCTGCAGGATCTGCCCCGGCTTGCCGCCGCTGGCTCCGGTCTCGGGCGCCTTCGCCGTAACCGCCCATGCAACGGTCTTTCCATTCGGCGCGACTGACACGGCGTCGAAGCTTTGCACATTGCGCAGTCGCTGCATGATCTGCGCGATGCGCGAGTCATTTGGGTCCTGTGAAGCAGGAGAGCCGAATGCGGTGCCGACAAAGACGAGCGCCGCGCCCCACACGGCGATACCAGCGTGTGCTTTCAAGTGCGTATCTCCCCTGCGATCCGCGAGACAAGAATGGTTACGCGATGGTAACACGGCTGCGAGTGCGGTCGTGACATGCGACGAGGCGAACGCGCAACGAGTCGGTACCGACGCTGACGCTCTAGCGCTCAGGCGCAGTCGAGGCCAGAATAGACCGTGCGCCACGGTCTTGATTCACGTAATTGGGCGAGCGCCCTCAACTGCGACGGCCGCTACGGCCTCGGCCTTCTGGCAGCCTGCGCCCTGCTGCTTCTGCCGCAGTTGTGGGGAAGCGCGGCGACCAACCTGTTGCGCTACGACCGGGCCGCAATTGCCGCCGGACAGTGGTGGCGTCTGCTGACGGCGCAGGTCGCACACCTCGGTCTTCACCATGCCCTCCTCAACACCCTCGGTCTCGTGTTCCTATGGGCGTTGTTTGCGCGTGAGTGGAAGCCGCTTCAATGGGCCGTGATTGCCGTCGTCGTCACCGCCGCCATCGATGGCGGCCTGTGGTTTCTGGACTCGAGCATCACCTGGTACGTGGGAGCATCCGGGACGCTGCACGGGTTGATGGTCGCAGGCGTAGTCGCATACATACGCCGGCGTGATCCGCTCGGGTGGATCATGGGCGGCCTGCTCGTGGCAAAGCTGGCGTACGAGCACCTCCAGGGGCCCCTCCCGTTTGCCGGGAGGGGCGTACCCGTGGTGTTGGACGCCCACCTCTACGGTGCAGTGGGTGGGCTCGTCGCCTCCATCCTTCAGAAGCCGAAGCCGCCCGTACGGCATACTCCGGTACGAGGATCAACCGTCCCGCAGACATAGGCGACGCCCCGATAGGCGGTCCCGTAAGTCGGCCCGGCGATGGTCGTGAACGTCTCGCGCGTCACGGCGCCCGTCATTGTCGTCGCCCTCACGAGATCGGTGATGCGCACCACTTTGTTGGGATCAGCGCCATTGTCGCCGGAGGCGCTGGAGGTGGAGGTTGCGGCCCAGAGCGTCACAGTGCCGTCGTCATTGACCACCCCCGCCAGGTTACGCAGCCCGATCGTCGTCACGGCCGGGTATGGACCTTGGGGTCCGTTGAGATTGCTGTCCACGACCCCGATCAGGCCGTTGGTCAGCACGTAGTCGAGTTGCCAGGTGCCGTTCACCAGGCTCCACTTCTCGAGTCCGGCGTGCTCGCTGACATCGGTGCTCGAGCCGGTGCCCTCGTCGGTCACGTACATGGTCGTCGCGTTGGCGAAGAACACCGCGAAGGGAGTGAAGTCACCGCCGGTCGCCCGCGCCGAGTCGGTCGGGAAACCCGGCACTACGGTGATCGGCGTCGTCGCCGCGCCCACGACGGTGGGCAGCCCGCCGACCGTGTAGACCGTGTCCATGCCGTTGCTGCCGCTGCCCTTGGTGAAGTACAGCGAGCCGCCGAACTCGGTCACGCCGCGATAGTTGTTGTCCTTTCCCGGCTTGTCGAGCGCGCCGTTTTTGCCGAGCGCATACTGCAACAGCGGATCCACCTCGGCGGAGTTGCCGGTCGGAACGGGCACTCCGGCCCAGGGGGCGTCGATCGGCTGGACGACCTCGAGACCGGTGGTCTCGGTCACATCGGGGTTCGTGCCGTTGCTGGCCCCGAACGTCGCGGCGTTGCCGTTATTGGAATTGCCGACCGAGTAATAGAGGCCGTTGGGCGCGAGCAGCGCGGAGCGGCCATTGTCGCCGCCATAGTTGATGGTGGGCGTGTAGGCAAAGTAGCCGCGCCCGTCCACCGCAACGATCGTACGGTGAAACGCGTAGCTGTCTCCGAAAGCGAAGGTGACGGGATTCGTCGGATCCTGGCCCGGCACGGCGTCGGAATTGGAAGCGTCCAGAGCCCCCACGCCGGCGCCGGCGTAGCCGACGAAAACCAGGCGGGCCCATGGCCCAGCGCCGGCGACGTGCAGCCCCAGCTCCGATTTCGAGCTGAAGCTCGTAACCACCTGATCGGTCGGAACTCTCAGCGTGCCGAACACGTGGCCGCTGTGCGGCTCGACGTCGCTCAGGAAGATCGGCGAGGTCACGCCGAAGCTGCCGTCCACCGACGCATTGTTCCAAACCAGCGGGTAGCTGTTGCCCGCTACCGCGGCGGTCGTCGAAGTGTTCGTGTTCGGCAGCGTCGAACCGATGGTCAGTGAGGCGACAGCGCCCTGGTTCCGATCATAGATGGTGCTGCTGATGATCAGCGAGTCCGGCAGCAGGAACGGCTGCCCGGCATGCGCAACCGGGCTCGCCACGGCGCTCATCATCAGGATACTTGGTACTGCAAAGTACAATGCCGCGTGGACACTCGATCGAATGGTTTGCATGACGCCTCGCCTTCACGGTTGTTTGGCGCCGGCCGCAGGTCGCCGGCGTGGTGGACCGGCGCACTCTAGCCGCGCACTATTACATTCCGGTTGCACGCAAACCCGCGGTGGCCGGAGAGGAGAGTCGGAGATGGCGCGAGGCAAGAAAGGTCTGGAGCAACTGTTTCGTCCGCTTGGCGGGCGGAGCCGCGAGCTCGGCGCGGGATCGGCCGCCAACGGCGCGCTCGAGGCGATCTGGCAGGTCGTGTGCGCGATCCCTCGCGGGCGAGCGTCGACTTACGGCGCCGTGGCACGCGCCGCCGGCCTGCCCGGGCGCGCGCGGCTGACCGGCTTCGCGCTGCGGAACTCGCCGCGGGAATTGAATCTGCCGTGGCACCGCGTCGTCGGCGCGGGCGGCCGCATCGTTTTCCCGAGCGGCACGCGCGAGCACCGGGAGCAGGCGCGGCGCCTGCGGGCCGAGGGCGTCACGGTCGCGGCGGGACGGATCGCGCTGTCCGCCCTCACGGAGCTCGACGAGCCGTGATGCGCGCGATCAGAGGTCGTAGGCGATCCCGAGGTAGAACTGGCGGCTGAGGGCAGGCTCGATCTTGCCTCCCGAGATGAAGACCCGCGAGTAGTACTCTTCGTTGGTCAGGTTGGAAATACCGCCGAGCACCCGCCAGTGGCCGGCGAACTGGTATTCACCGGAGAAATCGACCACGGTGTAGGCGGGAATCTGGGCCGGCATCACGCCGATGCCCGCGTCGCTGGCCTGGAAGTACTGCGCGCCGACCGCATCCACGATCAGGCTCAGCTTCAGGCCCGGCGCCTGGCTCCACGTCAGGCCGCCTTTGAGCACGTAGTGCGGCGCGTAAGGCGGCGTCTTGCCCTGCTGCCCGGCGGTGATGCTGTTCGTGTAGACGGCGTTGAGGTAGCTCGCGTTTGCAAACAGCGACAGGTGCTCGCCGTCAGGTGCCGCCGGCAGCAGCCGCAACAGGTCGTACGACGTCTCCGCCTCCACACCGCGGCTGCGCTCGTCGCCGGTGTTGACATTGACGGACTCGGTCGGCGTGATGGGCAGGCTCTCGATGCTGTTCTTCACGTTGACCTGGAACACGCTCGCATCGTAGTAGAGGCCGAGCACCGGCCAGCCGTGGACACCGGCCTCATAAGTGAGATATTTGGTCGGATCGGGATTGTTGTTGGGCGAGAACTTGCCGAACGGGCTGGCGACGTCGAGGTAGCGCATCGGCCGGAAGCCCTGTGAGATGTTGAGATAGGTCTCGTTGCCGCGGCCGAAGTCGTTGCCGATGCCGAATCCGAACAGCGGGATGTTCTTGCTGTAGTCGCCGTTGACGAGGTAGGGGTGTGGCGCCACGGTCTCGTGGGTGTCGATCTCCTCGTGGTTGAAGCGGGCGGAAGTCACCACGTGGAACCGCTTGAAGCGGTACACGTTCTCGGCGAACAGCGCCGCGTACCGGCTGCTGCGCTCGTCGTTGTAGATGACCGTTCCGTTCGGACTGTACGGGTCGGCCTGCGGGTTCGGGCTGCTGAACTCCGTGTAGGGGCTGTCGGAGTAGTAGGCGGTATAGCCAACCGTGACGGCATCGCCGCGCCCGTAGTGGTGAATGAACCGGCCGTCCAGCCCGGTGTAATGGAACTTCTGACCGGCAATCGTGGCACTGGTGCCAACGGGTGCGGCACCCGTCGTATAGGCGTCCGAACGCGTGATCAGGTCCTGATAGCCCGACCACAGCTTCTGCACGTAAAGGTCCTGACTGTCGAACTGGTTGCTGTAGGTGAGGACCGCCGTGTAGCGGTGCTCCCAGTCGCGGTCGTCGGGTGAGGTCGTCTGGTTGGGGTCTTGCTTGAACTGCGCGTAGCTCATGAAGCCCGCGAGGCCGCTCTCCAGGGAGTAGGCATGCACCGCGAGATTGAGCTTCTGCTGGTCGTCGATCTGATCCTGGAGCTGGAGATCCCCGGAATTGAGATCGTAGTCGCCATTCGCGCGCTGCCCGTTGGATTGACGGTGCGAGAAGTCCGCCAGGTAACCGAGCGGACCGGCGGGGCCCGAGATCGCGCCGTAGCTCGAGTAGAGCCCGTCATCGCCGCCCACCTGCTGGATCGTCCCCGTGGTGGTGGGGGTCGGCTCCTTGGAGACGAAGTTGATGACCGGCTCGGGCTCGGGTCCGTAAAGCAGGCCGGAGCCGCCGCGGATCATCTGCACCTGGGAAAGGGTCTCGGGATCCGGGATGTAGTAGAGGGTCGGGTAGCCGATCCAGTCCATCTCCATCGGAATGCCGTCCTGCATGAGCAGGATGTACTCGCTTTCCTGCGGGTTGCCCAGGCCGCGGTAAGTGACGTTGAGCTCGGTCGGATTCTGCTGCTCGGCCAGCACGACGCCCGGCATGCGATCGAAGATCTCGCGCTGATGATTGTCGATGACAGGCGGCTGGTCGGCGAGCTGCACCACCGTCGTCTTCTTGGTGACGGTGATCTCCGGCCCCACGACTTCCGGCATGGAATGCGCATAGCGCGTCGCGCGATTGAAGAGGTAAGGCGCCTGCACCACGACCTTGTGCAGCTTGGAAGAGGGCCGGCTGCGCTGCTGGGTCGCGGCGCCCTGCGCGCTTGCGACGGAGCAGAGCAGCGAGAATGCGCACACCAGGGCGCAGGAGGTGCACTTCACGGCGAACCTTTCGATACGATTTTGGGCGGCGGCAATATAGAAGTCGCGCCGAAACTACTACCAGGGGTCGTAGGTCGCACCAGCGCGCCAGCCGCTCGCCCGGACGCGTCTCGCGCGCCTTGGCGCGGGTCCCGGTTGCAGAGGCCGCCGCGACTTGAGACGCTAGCGCACGCGGCGCGCTGCAGCGCCGGAACGTGCCGGAGATCCGCAGTGGGCGACCGCCTGGAGTTCGGACCGCTCGAGCTCAAAGTGCTCGAAGTCTTGTGGGAGCGAAACCGTGCCGCGACGGTGCGGAACGTGCAGCCGTCCTTCCCGCGTCTCGCCTATACCACACTCATGACGACGCTAGACCGCCTGTACCGCAAGGGCGTGCTGCGGCGGTTCCGGCTCGGCCGCGCCTTCGGCTACGAGCCGCGCTGCTCGCGGGACCAGCTCTTCGGGCGGATGGTATCCGGACGGGTCACCGAGCTCCTCGCGGCCTGTGGCGACAGCACGGTGCTGCTGTCGACTCTGGTGGAGGCCGTCGGCCAGGCGGACGCCGAGCTCCTGAATGAGCTCGAGGCGCTGGTGCGCGCCGAGCGCGATCGGCTCAAGTAGGAAGACCCATGGGCTTCGATGTAACCCTTCCGCTCGTGCTGTTGGCGGCCTATGGCCTCTTCAGCCTGCTGCTTTCCGCGGCCGTGGCGATCGCGTGGCGTGCCGGACTGCGGCGACAGCTGACCGACGCGAACGCGGTGCTCAGCATTCGCCTCTTGCCGGCGATGGGATCCGCAACCCTCGTTCTGACGGTCGTGCTGCCCGCGTTCCTGATTTACGAGCCGCGCCACGCACATGACCAGCCGGGACCGCTGCTCGTCGTATCCGCGCTGTTCTCGTTGCTCGTTCTCGGGGATGGAATTCGCCGCGGCGTGAGGGCATGGCAAGCCACACGGGCGTTGCTGCGCGGCTCGGAGCCACTCCTCACCCGTCCCGCCTGCGGCGATGCCGACGTGACCGTCATCAACGTCAAGGAGCCGCTGGTCGGTGTCGTAGGGAGCTGGAGGCAACGGATCGTCGCGGCCCGGAGCGTGGCTGCCGCCTGTGACCATGAGGAGTTTCATCAAGTGCTCGCCCATGAGGCGGCTCACATGGACGCGCGCGACAACCTGAAGCTGCTCATGCTGTTGACCTTGCCGGATGCGCTCGCGTGGCTCACCACGGGCAGAGCGTTGACGGCTCACTGGCGGGCGGCAACCGAGCTCGAAGCGGATGAGCGTGCCAGCGGCGCCGATCCCCGCAAGCGCGTCGCCCTGGCCTCGGCGCTGATCAAGGTCGCGCGCCTCTCGCTCGCGAGCGGCAGGCCCCGCGCGGCATCCAGGGTGGGCACTCAACTCAATGGGCTCGAGCAGCGCGTACTCCGGCTGCTGGCCCCAGCTCCCGCCGGGCGCCGCAGTTTCTCCAGCCGATTCCCGGGTCGGCGCCTGCTCACCTGCGCACTGCTCGTGCCTCTGCTCGCCGTGCCACTCTACGCCTCGGTCCACCGGCTGATCGAGGTGCTGGTCGCCTTCGGGCGTTAGGAGTCCCGGTATGCAGGCCCCGACGACCAATCCAGCCTCCCTCTCGCCTTTCCATGTTGCATTCCCGGTGCACGACCTCGAGCTGGCGCGCGCCTTCTACGGCGGGACACTCGGCTGTCCCGAAGGGCGGAGCTCACAGGAGTGGGTCGATTTCAACTTCTACGGCCACCAGATCGTGGCCCACCTGGCGCCGGAGCAAACCGGTCAGGTGCGGCGCAATACCGTCGACAGTCACGGGGTACCGGTGCGGCATTTCGGCATCGTGCTGCCGCTGACGGAATGGGAAGCGCTGGCCGCCCGGCTGCGCGCCAAGGGCGTGCAGTTCCTGATAGAGCCCTACATCCGCTTCAAGGGCCAGCCCGGCGAGCAGGCGACCATGTTTTTCCTCGACCCGTCGGGCAACGCGCTCGAGATCAAAGCCTTCGCCGACATCATCCAACTCTTCGCCAAGTGAACGCCGCCTGAATGTCAGCTGAGGCGTAGCCGTCAGGCCCCGGCTCGGAAAATGCGGAACCCGGGAGTGCCGCGACCGTTATCAGCTGAGCCTTTCCCTTGAGGAGTTGTTATGCGTAAGTATCTCGTGGCGCTCACAGCGTTGTCGCTGACCAGCGCCGTTGCCTGGGCCGATAATGGCAGCGCCCATCCGGTCAAGGATTCCTACATCACCACCAAGGTGAAAGCCGAGCTGGCGGCCGACCATGTGACCAAGGCGCGCCACATTCACGTCGCTACCGTGAACGGCGTGGTGGAGCTCACCGGCATGGCGCATTCGGACGCGGAGAAGGATAGAGCCCAGAAGGACGCGTGGAGAGTCAAGGGCGTCCAGGCGGTTCACAACGACATCAAAGTTCCGGACTGAGATCGTTCCGAACCGGTTTGGCCCGGCTGGATCGCGCGCCGCTCGGCGGCGGTCCGGCCGGGCGGCCGTTGCGCTTGCATCAGTGATCGCAGAGCGAGACATCGCCGCTCATGCTCTGGATCCGGACATGCCCGGCGCCACCGCCTCGGGTGCCCTCGAGGCGATCTCCGGGGCCGTACTCGCTCCTCTCCGAGCGCTGCCCAAAGCAGTTCTTGATATCGCCGCTGAAGCTCTTCGCGTCGTAGGCATAGCCTGCGGCCGCGGATACGCCCAGCTTCTGATCGCCGCTGACAGTCTCGGTCTCGATCGTGCCGCCGCTGGCGAGCTTGGCGTTGAGCTCGATGTCGCCTGAGGTGGTATTGAGCCGTGCCAGGCGCGCGGGCGAGAGCTCGGCAGTCAGTGTCCCGTTGACGGTTCTCGCCTCCAGCTCGCCGGCGACGTTCATGACCCTCAGATCACCACTTACGCTGGCGGCATGAAGCGTGCCGTCCTGGCCGCTGCCTTGCAGGGTGACTGTTCCGCTCACGGAGTTGACCTCGTCGTCTCCCGACCCCAGCTCAGCATTGATATCCCCGCTCACGGTCTGCAGGCGTTGGGCGCCTGACACGCCGCGGGAGTTGATGTCGGCACTCACTGCCGATATATCGAGCTGGCTCTGCCGCGGCACCTGGATCTCGAGGCGGACCGATCCCCGCTCGCCGGACCAGCCGGACGAATTGCACCCGTTCGAGTCGCCGTACACCACGCACACCCTCGTGTGACCTCCTCCGGTGATGACTTTCACTCTTTGTGAATCGCTCGGCAGATCGGCCGTGACCGACACCTCGGATCTGTCCCACCCGCTGATGATGATGTCGCCGGAGATGTTACTGACATCCACCTCGCCGCGCGGGTCGGCCGCGACCTGCTCGTGGAAAGTGCGTGCATGAGCCGCCCCGGCCGCGAGCGCCAGCGATGCGACCATGATTGCAGTATGAATAGAGAATCTGCTCATGTTCAAGTTTCTCCGGCGCCGCCGCTCGCCTCCTGGACGGTCGACAGCACCTGCATCTCATCCTGGTAGGTATCGATCAGCAGCTCCTGCAGCAACGCGTTGCCGGGCTCGCGACCGAGCGCCTGCTGAATTTGTTGCATCGACTGATGAATGGTGGTGAGGCTCTGGATGACCTTCTGCCGCGTCGGCGGCGGCAACTTCGCGAGTCGCGCGTTCAGCGTGCGCAGCAACTGCGCGCGCTCGCGCAAATACCGCGGATCGGTGACATAGGCCACCGTCATTCCGCCGCCGCCGGGGCTGCCGGCATGCGGGATCGTGACGCCGGACGGAATCGGATGACCCGGCGACAGGATCCACCGGTCAATGGAGACGCCGACGAGAACAGCCGCGAGCACTGCGGCAAGCGACACGATACGCATCAGCTGCGGGCGCCGGTACCGTGCCGGTGCCGCGTTGCCGCTTTGCGGCGCGTCAACGTCCGCCTGCTGCCGGCCGCTCTCCCGCAGCCGGGCCTCGAGCGCGGGCCAGCCGTCGTGCGGCGGAGAAATCTCTCGCGGCAACTCGCTGAGGCGCGTGATTCTAGGAGGCGTCGGGTCGTTCATAGGCGCTGACTCTCAGGCTCGAGCCTGGCGCGCAACAGCGCGCGAGCCCGATGCAGTTGGGCCTTGCAGGTGCCCTCGGCGATGCCGAGCATCTGAGACGCCTCGCCGTGCGAGTAACCGTAGATCCCGCACAGCACGAGCGCGTCTCTCGCCCCATCGGGAAGGCCGCCGACCGCGGCCTCGATCTCATGCACTTCGATTGGCGTATCAAGCGTCCACTCCTCCGGCGGGTCCGCGGGCTCCTCACCCGGGCCTGCCGCCAATGGGGGCAATTCGACCTGCGCCGCGCGCTTGCGGCGCCGGTTCAGGACCACGTTTACCGCGATGCGGTGCAGCCAGGTCCCGAAGCTGCTCCGCGTCTCGAAGCGCTCGAGCGCGCGCCAGGCGTTGAAGAAGGCCTCCTGGGCGCAGTCCTCAGCGGCGGCCTGATCGCGCGTCATCCGCAGGCATAGCCCGTAGACGTTGCCAATATGGTCGCGGTAGAGGCGCTCGAACGCGCGCATGTCCCCACCGCGAGCCCGCTGCACCAGGCTCGCCTCCCACTCGATACAGTCGCTTTGTGCAGCCGGGACCATTCACACCTTTGGATGCGTCTGCCGGTAAAGGGTTTAAAGCCTGGCTACTGCCCGGCCGTGGCCGGGAGCCGGGCCAGGTACTGGTAATCGGTACGCGCCGCCTGCATCCGCGGTTCGGCGAACGGCGGCTCCTGCTCCACGTAGTAGTACCTTACGCCGGCGTCGTATCCGACCGGCAGAATGGCCTTCCAGTCGAGAGCGCCCGAGCCGACATCGGCCGGATCCATCCTGAACGCGTTGTTGGGAACCGTGCTCGCCTTCAGGTCCTTGATGTGCATCAGCCGGAACCGGTGGGGGTGCGAGCGCAGCAGCCGGATCGGGTCCGCGCCGCCGGCGGCGACCCAGCCGACGTCCATCTCGAACCATACGAGCCCGGGCTCCGTATTCTCGAGCAGCAGGTCGAGTGCGGTCTTGGACCGAAGCCGGGTGAGCTCGACGTTGTGGTTGTGATAACCCAGCTTCAGTCCCTCGCGCTTCAGGGCGGCGCCCTTCACGTTGAGCTGCGCAGCCAGGCGCCGCCAGTCATCGAGCGTCATCTCCCTGCCCTGCGGCGCTACGAATATCGGCACGACCACATATTTGACGCCGACACGATGCATATCGGCGGCGAGCGGGCCGAGATCGCCCGCGAGCGACGGACCACCGCCGCTGTCGGCTCCCAGCGGCACGTGGGTGCTCGGGCACGAGAGCCGGGCGCGATCGAGTGCAGCGCGAAATTCCGTGGCCGTTCGCTTCATGAAGCCGACGCCTTCCACCGTCCGATAGCCGATCCTGGACACGGCCTGCAGCGTTCCATCGAGATCACGGTACGGCTCCTGCCCGAGGGTGTAGAGCTGCAGGCCGATGGGCAGGTGGTGGCCGGCGAAGAAGCGGCGCCGCGCGGGTGCGGGCAACCCCGTCGTGGCGGCCGTGCAGCTTACTGCCGCGGCTGTGGCCAGAAAGGCCCGCCGGCTGACGGTGTGCATCTCCTGTGAGTCCGATACCCCTGCTCTCCCACTCATGCCGCCTCCGGATTTTCGCGTGAGGCCGGATTCTAATGCGCACCGGGCGTAGGATGCCCGCATGAGCGCACTTCCCGTCACCGTGATCGATGCCCGTGCGCGCGACCTCGGCGGCTTCACCGTCGGCCGGGTACTGCCCGCCGCGGCGCCCAAGCTCATCGGCCCCTTCATCTTCTTCGATCACATGGGTCCGGCCGCCTTCCCGCCCGGGCACGGCATCGACGTGCGGCCGCATCCGCACATCGGGCTTGCGACGGTCACGTATCTTTTCGAGGGCGAGATCGTCCATCGTGACAGCCTGGGCTCGGACCAGCCGATCCGCCCCGGCGATGTCAACTGGATGACCGCGGGCCGCGGCATCACGCATTCGGAGCGCACCGGGACCGGCCCGCGCCAGGCCGGCTCGCGCGTCGACGGACTGCAGCTCTGGGTCGCGCTGCCGCTCAGTCACGAGGAGACCGACCCCGAGTTCCATCACCACCCCGCCCGTAACCTGCCTGCCGTCACCATCGCCGGCACGCGAGTCCGCGTGCTCGCCGGCAGCGCTTTCGGTGAGACGTCGCCCGTCAGGACGTTGTCGCCTCTTTTCTACGTCGACGCGGCCATGCCGGCAGGCAGTGAGCTGCCGCTTCCCAACGAGCACGAGGAGCGCGCGGCCTACGTCGTCAGCGGCAGCATCGAGTGCGGTAACGAGCGTGCGGAGCGTGGCCGTATGTTGGTATTTACGCCTGGCGCTGCCGCAACACTGCGTGCCGTCAGCGATGCCCGGCTGGCCCTCATCGGCGGCGCGCCGCTCGATGGCGAGCGGCACATCTTCTGGAACTTCGTCTCGAGCTCACGGGCGAGGATCGAGCAGGCCAAGCGCGACTGGCGGGAAGGCCGGTTCCCGAAAGTGCCCGGAGACGAGCAGGAGTTCATCCCGCTTCCTGACTGAGGGCACGGCTCGGCGTGACATCGCGCATCCGATCGACGGTCCTCAGGGGCGGGAAGAGCCGCATCCAGACCGCCACCACGATCAGCGTTCCCACACCGCCCAGAATGACCGCCGGCACCGTTCCAAACAGCGCCGCGGTCACTCCGGACTCGAAGGCGCCGAGCTCGTTGGAAGCACTGATGAAAAGTGTGCTCACCGCGCTCACCCGACCGCGCATCGGATCCGGCGTCGCGAACTGCACGAGCGCGGAGCGGATGTATACGCTGATCTGATCCGCCGCGCCGGTGACGGCGAGGGCGGCGAGAGACAGGCCGAAATTCGTCGATATCCCAAACACGATGGTGCCGATGCCGAAGATCACGACAGTGGCAAACATGGTGTAGCCGACCCTGCGCTCGACCGGCCGGCGAGTGAGGACCAATGCCGTGAGCGCGGCGCCGAAAGCCGGCGCGCTGCGCAACAGGCCGAGGCCTTTCGGACCGACGTGCAGGATGTCGCGCGCGTAGATCGGCAGCAGGGACACCGCGCCGCCCAGCAGCACCGCGAACAGATCGAGGGAGATCGCGCCGAGGATCACCGGACGCGAGCGCACGAATTCGATGCCTTCGCGCACTCTGGCCAACCGGCTCGCGAGAACCGCCGCATCCGGCGTCAGGCGCCTGCCGCCGAGAAACAGCATCCCTACGGCACTCAACAGGGACGCGACCAGCGCACTGCCGTACGCGATCGCGGGACCGAGCGCATAGGCGAAGCCGCCAAAGGCCGGCCCGGCGATGATCGCAAGCTGGAGGGCGGAAGAGCCCCAGGCGATGGCTCGCGACAGCTTCTCCGGAGGAACGAGGAACGGCAGCAGCGATCGGGTCGCAGGTCCCGAAAAGCCGCGCGCTATCCCGTAGAGCAGGATGATCGCATACAGCGGCCAGACCGAGCTCTCATGGGCGAGGACGAACACGAGCAGGAGGCTGCTCGCGACCGCCTCGAGGAGACTCGACAGAGTGATGATCCGTCGCGGATCGAAACGGTCGGCCAGCTCCCCGGCGGGCAGAGCCAGCAGGAACATGGGCACGAACTCGACCAGGCCCACGATCCCGAGCGCGAGCGCGCTATGGGTCAGGTCATAAACCTGCCAGCCGACAGCGACGGACTGCACCAGCACCGCGACGCGCGACAGCACGCGGATGCAAAGGAACAGCGGCAGATCGCGTTCGCGATAGAGGCTCTTAATTGCCGCGGCCCGCCCGCGCGTGCAGATGAGTCGTCGCGGCCAGGTCCTGCACGATGTGTCCGAGGGACTTGTAGACCGTGATCTCCTCCGGCGACCTGCGGCCGGCTATGCGCCCGAGGAGGACCTCCCCGATCTCCGCGACGATGTGGCTGTCGTCGATCAGCCCCGCCTCCTTGGCAAGCAGGAATTCCGCGGCCGCGGCCAACGCCGAGCGCCGGCTGTCCACTATGTAGCGGCTCATACGGACCAACGCGTGGTCGATCTCCACCGGTCCCGCGTAGCTGGAGCCGACGACATTGACGTGCGTTCCCGGCCGCACCCACTCTCCGAGCAGCACTGGCGTCCGCGACGATGTCACCGTGCAGATCACGTCGGCGGTGGATGCCGCCTCACGCGCCGCTGCGACTGCCCTGACGGGCATTCCAACTTCAGCCTGCATGTGTTCCGCGAATCCGGCGGCGCGCTCCACGGAGCGTCCCCACACCAGAACCTGCTCAAAACGTCGCACGCGAACCAGTCCTCGGATGTGCGAAGCCGCCTGCGCACCGCAGCCGAATACAGCCAGGGTCTTGGCGTCCCGTCGTGCGAGGGCATCGGTTGCGACAGCCGATGCCGCGGCCGTGCGGATCTCCGTCACCTCGCCGGCATCGGCAATGCACGTCACATGGCCGTTCTCGCGGTCGAAGAGCACCACCACGCCGCGGTGCGCCGAGCGGCCCGGCTCCGCCGGATCGGCAAACACCGACAGCACCTTGGCGCCGAACCCATGCGGCGCGGCGAGCGCGCCCGGCATGAGGCCGAAGAACTTGGCGGGAGCGAGCTCGAAGATGGTGCGCAACGGCTGCGGCTTGCCCTCGGCGCTGAAATCGGCCATGGCGGCCCGGACCGCCGCGATGCAGCCGTCGTAGTCGAGCGCGGCCCGCACCTGCTCGGGGCCGTAGAAAGGCACGCTCCCTTTGACGGCGGTGTCCTTCAAACCCTCTTCGTCCAGCCGTGTGTGTCCGGGGACTCGCCGCGCTGAATGGATACCAGCTTCTCGCGGAGCTTGCGCGTGTGGGGTCCGACGTCGCCGCTTCCGACCCTATGTTCCTGGCCGCGGTGAACGAACGCACCGACGCCCGCGAGCACCGCCGCGGTACCGGACAGCGCTGCCTCGCCATTGCGGACCCACTCGAGCATTTCGGGAACGTCGAACACCCGCTCCTCGACCCGGTAGCCGCTCTCCCGCGCCAGCGTCAGCACCGAGTCGCGAGTTACTCCATGGAGGAATGTCGAGTCGAGGCTGCGTGTGAGCACGCGCCCGTCGGCGAACAGCAGGAAGTTGGAAGCGCCCGTCTCCTGGACCGAGCCGCCCGGACAGAACAATACCTGGTCGACGTTGTATTTGCGCCGCGCCTCGAGCGTGGGCCCGAGCGCCGCGGCGTAATTGCCGCCCGTCTTCACCATGCCGGTCTGCGTGGCAGTGCGCGCATTGACGTCCTCGATGTAGATGCGCAGCGGCTTCATGCCGCCGGCGAAGTAGTCCCACACCGGGCTCGCCAGCACGATGAGATTGGCCTCGGTGGCGGCCGCACCCGCGGCCCCGATGTTGGGTGTGGTGCCGAAGAGGATCGGCCGCATGTAGAGCGCCCCCGGCGCCTCGGGAACGACGTCACGATTGCGGTCGATGGTGGTGCGGATCATCTCCTCGAGCTGCCGCGCATCAGGCTCCGGCAGCACGAGCGCCCGTGCACTCTGGCGCATGCGCTCGATGTGCCGGTCCATCCGGAACACGTTGACGCTGCCGTCAGCCCAGCGATAAGCCTTGAAGCCCTCGAAGCACGTACTGGAGTAGTGCAGTACGTGCGCCGCCGGGTGCAGCTCGATCGGCTCGCATGGCCGGGCCTCGAAGCGCCCCCATTGTCCGTTCTGGAAGCGGGCCAGGGTCATCGTGGGCGCGATCACGGTTCCAAACGCCGGGCGCGGCTCTTGCGAAGGCTTCGGGATGCTGTTCATGGGCCATAGTTTAAGCCCACCGCGCCCCCGAGGCGATATGCGGCTACGATAGCGGCCATGGGTAGCGCGCCGAGAATCGTGGCCAGCCGATCGGGCCTCAGGGCCGAGCTCACGGAGAGCGGCGCGGTGCGCCGCTTCGACTGCGGCCCGACGACGCTGACGCTGTTCGTCGGCAATGAAGTGGAGTGTGGCCCCGCCAATCTCTTCCTGCGGCGACTCGCCGGCAAGCGGGACTGGACACCTCTGCTCGGTCCTGCGAGCCCGACGCAGTTTGGGACACCGACCGCGGACGGCAGGCTAGCGGGGCGCGGCACGTGGCAGCGTATCGAGTATGGCATCTCGCTCGTGCTCGCGGCGGAAGCGCCCGTCTGGTTCTGGCACGTCCAGCTGAAGAACACCTCATCCGAGCCGCAGGAGCTGGACCTGACATATGCTCAGGATCTCGCGCTCGCACCCTACGGAGCGGTGCGGATGAACGAGTACTACGTCAGCCAGTATGTGGATCACACACCGCTTTCCGATCCGCAACGCGGGACGCTGATCGCCTCCAGGCAGAATCAGGGGACGGAAGGACGCACCCCCTGGAGCCTGATCGGATCGCTGCGGCGCACCACTTCCTTCGCCACCGACGCACTGGATTTCTACGGGCTCGCATGCCGAGCCGGCGAGCCGCCCCATGGCATCGTCGGCGAGCTTCCCGGCCGGCGCCTGCAGCACGAGCACTCCATGGCGGTGCTGCGCGACGCGCCACTGCGCCTCGCGCCGGGCGAGGCCGTGCACGCAGGATTCTTCGGCATCTGCGTCGCAGACCATCCGAACGCCACGTCCGAAGCGGACCTGTCAATTCTCAGTCGAGTACTCTCGCTGCCCGAGGCAGCACCCTCTGCGCTGTCGGCTGATGCGTCTCCTGCCGGCGCGGGGCGAACACTCTTCTCAGCGGCGGCACCACTGGAGACGGCCGTTCTCGACGCGGAGGAGCTCCGCCGCCTCTTCCCACCGCCCTGGCGCCATGAGGAGACTGATGAGCGGGGCGGGCTTCTGTCGTTCTTTCATGGCACCGAAAACCACGTGGTGCTGCGGGACAAGGAGCTTCGTGTGCTGCGCCCTCACGGCCAGCTATTGCGCACCGGGCGTCATCTGACTCCGGATGAGAGCGCCCTCACCTCGACGGCGTGGATGAATGGTGTCTTCCACTCGATGGTGACCCAGGGACATGTCAGCATCAACCGCTTCCTCTCCACCAATCGCAGCTACCTCGGCTTCTATCGCTCCCAGGGCCTGCGCGTCTTTGCGCGGCTCGCCGGCGAATGGCGGCTCCTCGGCGTCCCCTCCGCCTTCGAGATGGCGCCCGAAAGCTGCCGCTGGATCTACCGTCACGTCGCAGGCGAGATCGAAGTGCGCGCCGCCGCTCATAGCGGACCTCATGCGCTGACCCTCGAGATCGAGGTGACCCAGGGACCTGACACGGCTTTCCTCATCAGCCAGCACATCGCGCTGAATGGCGATGACGGCAACGCCGGGGAGCCCCTCAACTGGCGACGCGACGGCGCTGCGCTCATCGTGACGCCCTCGCCGGGATCGGATGTCGGCCGCAGATTTCCGCAGGGCCAGTTCCGCGTCGATCTCACGCCGCAGACGGCGGTGCGGCGCGCCGGAGCCGACGAGCTGCTGTTCCTGGACGGGCGCTCACGACAAGAGCCGTATCTTTGCATCGAGACCTCGCCCACGCGGCGCGCCGGTCTCGCCGTGACCGGCCATCTCGTCGCGGAGGAGAGTCAGGCACCCTGGCGGCTTCCGGCCGCAGAGAGGCTGGTGCCGAGCCTGACACTGGCGCCGGCGGCTCCCGGACAGGCCGGCGAGCGGGCGGCGCACCTTGCCGAGATGGTGCCGTGGTACGCGCAGAACGCGCTCGTCCACTATCTCTCACCGCGGGGCCTCGAGCAGTATTCGGGCGGCGGCTGGGGCACCCGCGACGTCTGTCAGGGCCCGGTCGAGATGCTGCTCGCGTTGGGGCGCATGGAGCCGCTGCGTGACATCGTGCTGCGTGTCATGGCCAACCAGAATCCGGACGGGGACTGGCCGCAGTGGTTCATGTTCTACGAGCGTGAGCGCGGCATCCGCGCCGGCGACTCGCACGGCGACATCGTCTTCTGGCCGCTGGTGGCGCTCGGTCAATACCTCATCGCCTCCGGCGATGCCGCTGTTCTCGAAGCCCGAATCCCGTTCTTCGACAATAAAGGCCCGGACGCGGGCGAGCGAGCGACAGTCTGGGAGCACGTCGAGCGTGCCTTCACCGTCGCCAACAAACGACGCATTCCCGGCACGACACTCGCTGCTTACGGTCACGGCGACTGGAACGATTCTCTACAGCCCGCTGACCCTGCGCTGCGTGATCACATGTGCAGCGCGTGGACCGTCACGCTGCATTTCCAGGCGCTGACGACGCTCGCGCGCGCATTGCGGTCCGTCGGCCGCGCTGCGCAGGCGGAGCCGCTGGAGCGCCAGGCCGAAGGTGTGCGCGGCGACTTCGAGCGCCTCCTGCTTCCGAACGGGGTTCTCACGGGCTACGCCGTGTTCGACGGCGGCAGAGACATCCGCTACCTACTTCATCCGAGTGATGCGGCGACCGGCGTTCACTACAGCTCTCTCGCCATGATCCACGCGATCCTCGAGGACCTGCTGACTCCGGAACAGGCACGCGCACACCTCGAGATCATCGGGCGCGAACTATCCGGGCCTGACGGCGCGCGCCTGTTCGACTCCCCGATGCCCTATCACGGGGGGCCGCAGCGCATCTTCCAACGCGCGGAGAGCGCGACGTTCTTCGGCCGTGAGATCGGCCTGATGTACACGCATGCGCACCTGCGCTACGCGCAGGCCCTGGCTCACGTCGGGCGCGCTGAGGAGTTCTTCGTCGCGCTCTGTCAGGCCAACCCGATCGGCATCCGCTCCGTCGTGCCGACGGCAACGCTGCGCCAGGCGAACTGCTACTACTCGAGCTCCGATGCGGCGTTTGCCGATCGCTATCAGTCCCGCACCGAATACGCGCGCGTCCGCGCCGGCACCATTCCTCTGGACGGCGGCTGGCGAGTGTATTCCAGCGGCGCCGGCATCGCTCTCGCCCTCACACTGCGACACTTCCTGGGGCTCAGCTGGGGGTCCACTGCCCTCTGCGTCGATCCGGTGATGCCCGTGACCCTGGACGGGATGCGAGTCATGATGTCCATGGGCTCGCATCCGCTCGAGGTGACATATCGCATCGGGACCTCGGGCTGTGGGGTCAACGACATCGTTCTCAACGGCGAAAGGCTGCCCTTCACGCGCGCAGCCAATCCGCACCGCCGCGGGGCGGCGCGCGTGGCAATCGCCGCGGCCCGCGATCGCCTGACCCGGAGCCGGAATACCCTCGCCATCGACCTCGGCTAGGGCGGGCGATATCATGCCAGCGCTTGCCTCACGCCCAGTCATCCCTCTTCCTCAGCCTGATCGCACTGGCGCTTTGCGCCTGTAGCTCGGGCGACGACTCGTCGCCTCCGACCGCGCGCGTCATCCCCGCGCCGGCCGCCATCGCGACATCCGCGACGCCTCCGCCAATGGCCGTTGCCCTGGCCCCGCAGATCAACGACACCGACTTCTTACAATTTGACAAGACTTTGTCCTCCGACGCCTTCGATGGACGCAAGCCCGGAACGCGTGGCGAGGTGCTGACCATCCGCTACCTCGTCGACCAATTCCGCCGCATGCACCTCATACCCGGGAACCACGGTTACTGGCTGCAGATGGTCCCGGTGATCACGACGACGCTGCTCAACACCGGCGCGAAGCTCGAAGTTCGTGCGGGCGGCGGGGTGCAGGCCTTCGCCTATGGCACGGACATGATGGCCTTCACGCAAGACGCCCGGCCGCTGGTCGCGCTGCGGAGCTCGCCCATCGTGTTCATGGGCTACGGAATCGACGCGCCCAAATGGCAGTGGAACGACTACAAGGGCGTGAACATCAAGGGCAAGACGGTGATCGTGCTGGTCAACGATCCGGGTTACGCCACCGGCGACCCGCAGCTCTTCGACGGCAAGGCGATGACGTGGTACGGACGCTGGATTTACAAGTATGAGGAAGCGGCGCGCATGGGCGCTGCCGCCTGCTTCATCGTTCACACCAGCGACGATGCGGCCGGCTACCCCTGGACCGTCGTCAGAAACAGCAACGCCGGCCCGCTGCAGAGTCTGCCCGCGAGCACCGCTCCGGGTCCGCGCCTCGCGGTCGCGGGTTGGCTGACACTCGCCGCCGCGCAGCGCCTCTTCCACTCGGCCGGACTCGATTTTGACACCCTGGCCGCCCAGGCGTCGCAGCGCGGCTTCACGCCCACACCGCTCCCCGCCACGGCTTCCATCCTGCTGCGGAGCTCCGTCGTCCGTGACCGATCGTACAACGTGTTGGGGCTCGTCAAGGGTAGCAGGCGTCCTGACGAGGCGGTGATCTACAGCGCGCATTGGGACCATCTCGGCACGGTGAGCGGACCCCGCGGGCGCCGTGAGATCTTTCACGGCGCCATCGACAATGGCAGCGGGCTCTCGGCGCTGCTCGAGATCGCGGACGCGTTCGCTCACCAGAAGACCCCTCCCGAGCGCAGCGTGCTTTTTTTGATGCCGACGCTCGAGGAAGCGGTGGAGCTCGGGTCGCAGTATTACGTGACCCACCCGATTTTTCCGCTCGACAAGACGGTGGCGGACATCAACATCGACGCCTGGCCGATCATTGGTCGCGCCCGCGACATGACGGTCGTCGGCGCGGGGCAATCACAGCTCGAGGATGACCTCGAGCAGGTGCTCTCGCTGCAGGGCCGGGAGTTGACGCCGGAAGCGACGCCGCAGTACGGATTCTATTTCCGCTCCGACCATTTCAGCTTCGCCAAGGCCGGCGTCCCGGCGCTGATCGTCGGCCCCGGCCTGGATCTGATCGAAGGCGGCCGCACCGCAGGGCTCGCGGCTTCCGCCGACTACACCGGGCGGCGCTACCATACGCCATACGATGTATTCGATCCCAACTGGGATCTCAGTGGCACCATGGAGGATATCCAGACGCTCTACCTCCTCGGCCGCAACCTGGCCGACGGCGACGCATGGCCCGACTGGTATGCCGACAACGAGTTTCGCGCGCAGCGCGATGCGATGCTGGCGAAAGCGCAACAGCCCGCGGCCGCAGGCAAATCGTCGGCTGCCCCGGGCGCGCGAAGCCGCACGCCCTGATCCAACGTGTCGTCTAGCCCGTGGCGCGCGACAGCGTGACGTCGACGACCTTCTCGCACCCAAGCGGCACGATTTCCCGCGCGACGATGCGTGGCGGGGTATCCTCGCCGCGGGCGGCACAGATTGCCGCGAGATAGTGCGGGCGCAAGTCGAGCTGCCACACCCGCCAGAGGCCGGGGAAATCGCCGAGCTCCGGGCGCATATGGAGCGTCAGCCCGCGCTCGCCGGTCAGCTCGAAGCGAAAAGCATCCAGCCGGAGTGCGAGGCCCATGCCGCGCGCCTTGATGTACGACTCCTTCAGGGTCCACAGCTCGAAGAACCGGCGGCGGCGCTCGCCAGGCGGCAGCGACAGCAGCGCCGCGCTCTCTTCCGGCGCGAAGTAGCGGTCGAGCCCGTCGATGTCAAACGCGCGTGCCTCGGTGCTTTCGGTGTCTATGCCCAGCGTTCGGCCCGAGGTGACTCCCAGCATCACGAGATCGGCGCAATGCGAGATGTTGAATTCCAGCGGAGGCGCCAGCGGTGCCGCGATCGCCGGCCGCCCGTGCGCCCCGGCCGAGAACACCCAGTCCTCGGGCCGCACCGCGGCGTATCGGGAGAGGACCGTGCGCACCAGGGCGCGCGTCACCAAGTGACGCCGCTGATCCTTCGCAAAACGGAAGCGCGCCTGTCTGGCGCGCTCGTCCGCGCTGAGCAGCGCATCGTAGCGGGACACGAGCGAGTCGTCGTCGATCTCACTGATGTAGGTACACCAGAGGTCGATCCTGCGGCTGTCGGCGGTGAGGTCCATGGTTTGGCGACTACACACTGTGCTCGCCCGCCGAACGGGCGTCCTGCGTCCGTCCCTTCCATCTTCCGCCCCTGCCCGCGGCGTATTGCACTGCAGAGTGCACTGTTGCCGCGGCGTAGAACAGTGCCACCGCCGGAAGAGTCAGCGTGTAGGCCGCCGGGACGCGATAGAAGCGCACCATCGGCAGATAACAGACGCTCATCAGCACCCAGGCCGCCGCGCCGAGTGCCATCACCAGCGGCTGGCGCGTCAACAGGAGAAGCGGTGGCGCCAGATAGGTGACCACGAGCGCGCCGAGTGTCGCGGCGAGCACCAGGTAAGAGTGTCCCAGCTGGTTGAAGGCCGTGCGCGAGATCATCGCGCCGATTTCCGCAAATGAGCCATACACCCGCAAGCTGCGCGTTTGCCGCGCCAGACCCAGCCACACGCGCCCACCGCTCGATTTGACGGCGCGCGCCAGTGCGCAGTCGTCGATGATACAGCCACGGATCGCCGCGAGGCCGCCGGCGCGCGCCAGCGCCGCCGGCCTCATCAGCATGCAACCGCCCGCGGCGCCCGCGACGGCGGACCGCGGCGATGCGATCCAGGCCGGCGGATAGAGCTCGAGAAAGAAGAAGACGAAGGCCGGGATCAGGCAGCGCTCCGCGAAGGTTGCCGTCGAGAGCCGCACCATGAGCGACGCCAGGTCGAGGCGCTCCGCCTCGGCTCTGCCCGCGAGCCCCGCGACCTCTCCGGGTACGTACTCGATGTCGGCGTCGGTGAGCAGCAGGAAGTCCGGATTGTGGCCGGCCGCCGCGTCAACGCCCTGCGACATGGCCCAGAGCTTGCCCGTCCAGCCGGGCGCCGGCGGTGTCCCGCCGAGCACCGTCAATCGGTCGGGCGCATCAGCGGCTGCTGCCGCCTTCCTTGCCACCTCCGCAGTCCCATCCGTACTGCCGTCATCGACGACGATAACGTGGAACGGCGGAGTCTGCGCGAGCAGTGAGCTCACGGCCTTGTCGATACTCTCTGCCTCATTGCGCGCGGGTACGACCGCAACCACGCGTCTCCCGGACGCGACGAAAGCAGGTGTCGTGGGTGAGGACCGGGGCTGCAGCACACGCGAGACGCGCCAAAACCCGCCGCGCGCGAGCAGCAGATACAGCCAGATTCCGAGGGGCACCGCCGCAGCGACATACAGGAAGGTCACGGAACCGACACCTTAGGCACGGCCCTGCACGGACGTGCGAGCAGGAGTGCGAGGCCGATATAATCGGCGAGCCAGTTTCGCCATGCTGCGTCCTTCCTTCCGGTGAGGTCGCGACCGAATACCACGGGTAGCGTTCTGATTGCTTCGAGACACACGTGCGGGCCGCCGTTTTTCAAGCATAGCCCAAGGCGCCTCACGCGTGCAGCGCTCGGGCTGATCGCATCCGCCCCGCTTTGTCTCGCCGCCCCCGCCGCCGTACCACCGGGCAGCGCCAGCCCTCAGGCGACGACGCCGCCCACTCCGGCGCCACAGCTCACCGGCCCCATTCCGGCGCCGAAACCGCAGCCGAAAAAGCAGCCCGAGCAGAAAATCAACTGGCTGAATCCCACCACCTGGCCGGTACTGCCGGTTCCACTCATCGCGGTCGACCCCAACAGCGGCCTCACGCTGGGCATGATCCCGACCATGCTGGTAACCAATTCCCGCAGCGAGATCACCGATATCATCGCGCCCGACATCCTGCACAACCCGTACTTCGGCTGGGGCGCGGATGGCCGGATACTCGCCTTCCCGTCGGAGGACACCCAATGGTCGATCGTCGGCGGCGCCGAGCAGCGCGTCGAGAGCAACCTCGATCTGGAGTACCAGACCGGCCTGCTGCGCGAGACGCCCTTGTCACTGTCGGTCGAGAGCCTCTACGACCGCAGCGGCACGGAGCGCTTCTACGGCATCGGCAACAACTCGATCAAGATCAATCAGAGCGTCTATATCGATCAGCAGATCGGCGCCTACTCGACGCTCGGCTGGAACATCACCCACGCCTGGCAGCTCGCCTACACCTTCACTGTGAAGAAGGTCAAGGTGCTCGGCACGACCCTCCCGGGCATTCCGCCGATCACGCGACTCTTCCATGACACGCTCGGTATCGGCACCACTCACGAGCTGCTGAATCGCATCGCGCTCGTCTACGACACCCGCAACGACATCGTCATTCCGACCAGCGGCATGGAGCTGGTTGCCTACGGGGGCGCCGCGAGCCGCAACGTCGACGTGGACGACTCGCTCTTCACCGAGGCCGGCGGCGATGGCAAGTTCTACTGGTCGCCGTACGAGTCGCTGGTGGTGGCGACCCACGCGGATCTGCGGTACGAGCCATCCACGCATCACGTCCCGTTCTGGGCGCTGAGCAGTCTGGGCGGGGATGAGAGCGACATCGGCGGCTCGCAAACCCTGCGAGGCTACGGTACCGGGCGCTTCTACGACCGCAACTCTTTTTCCGCCAACCTCGAGTTGCGCCAGAACGTGCTTTCAATGGATGCGTTCTCGACACACATCGACATCCAGGTCGCCCCCTTCTTCGACACCGGACGGGTATTCCGCAACACCGATACGTTTCCCATCACGCACCTGCACAACGTGCTGGGGGTGGGGTTTCGGGGAATCGCGCCGCCATCCGTCGTCGGCTACGTCGATATCGGCAAGGGCCACGAAGGCCTTGCCGTCTTCACGGGCATCGGCTATCCGTTCTAGCCTTCCAAGTACCCCTGCTCGCGAAACCAGCGGAGCGCGTCCGCGAACGCCTCTCCTGGGGCGCGCCAGCGATAACCGAGCTCGCGCACGGCCTTGTCGCTGGAGAAGAACATTCGCTTGCGCGCCATGCGCACGCCTTCAACGGTAACGCGCGTCGGCCGACCCGACAGTCTGGCATACAGCTCCGATACGTAGGCAACGGGTAATACAGCGGCGTGCGGCAACCGTATGCGCGGCGGCCTCCGGCCCACGAGCTGCGCGATGGTCGTCAGGATCTCGCGCAATGTCATGTCCTGGCCGCCCAGAATGTAGCGCTCACCGACGCGCCCGCGATGGAATGCCAGCAGGTGGCCCGCCGCGACATCGTCGACGTGCACGATGTTGAGTCCGGTGTCGACGTAAGCCGGCATGCGTCCGCTGGCGGCATCGAGCACTATCTGGCCCGTGGGAGTCGGCTTGACGTCACCCGGCCCGATCGGCGTCGAAGGGTTGACGATCACGACCGGCACGCCGCGCGCCGCGGCCTCCCGGGCCTTCTCCTCGGCGAGGAACTTGGAGCGCTTGTAGTGGCCGATCATGTCGGCGAGGCCGACTGGGGCATCCTCGGTGCCGGGACCGCCGCCGGCGGGCAATCCGACCGTTGCGACACTGCTCGTGTACACGATGCGCCGCAGGCCCGCGCGCTGGGCTGCCTCGAGCAGGTAACCCGTACCGTCGACGTTCGTACGGTAGAGCTCCTGCGGGTTCGGTGCCCATAGCCTGTAATCGGCGGCGACGTGGAACGCCGCCTCGCATCCTGCGAGCGCCCGCTCGAGAGAGGCGGCGTCCGTGAGGTCGCCCACGACCTGCTCGGCTGCGAGCGTTGCAACGTTGCGGCGGTCCGAGCCACCGCGCACCAGGACGCGGACCTGCCACCCCTGGGCGAGGAGCGCGCGAGCCACCGCGGCGCCCACGAATCCGGTCGCCCCCGTCACCAGCGCTTTCATGAGATTTCCGCCGCCGGACCGCCGACGAGCGTGCTCCGCGCGGCCGATCCGGGCGCGACCACGGCCGCGAGCACACGCATTGCGATGCGGTACCGCGCCGCGAGGCGAATCAACCCGCCGACATCGCCCGGGGCTCGCACCAGGACCGCGAGCAACCGCCCGAGACGCAGCTGGCCGCCGCTGCTCGCGGCGATCACGGCCGCGGGTAGTTGATCGGATGCGGTGTCGACGACGACCCGCAGCGCGATGAAGGGGAGTCCTACCTGCATGGCGACCCGGGCGATGGCCGCGCTCTCCATGTCGACGGCGGCAGCGCGGGATTCACGCCGGGCCGCGGCCTTGGCCTCCGGACTGGCGACCGGCCGCTCACTGGTGAGAAGTTTGCCCCCACAGACGATACACGAGGCAGGTAGCGCGGCGCGTAGTCGTTGCCGCCACTCGATAGCCGTGGCCGACACGGCAGCACCGTCGTGTGTCACGACCTCCTCCGGCAGCAGCACGGCGCCGCAGATCAGCGCCGGGTCGAGACCGCCCGCCATCCCGAAGCTGACGAGTGCGGAGGCCCCCCCGAGCACGAGCCTGCGCGCGGCAGCCGCCGCGGCGCCCTCCCCAATGCCGCTCACTGCCAACAAGGCGCCATCTGCGAGGCGGCGAAGCTCGGCGCCCTGACGAGCCGCCGGCCCGAGAGTGCGCGCCTCGGCCGCGAGCGCCGAGACGATGCCGATCGACTTCAAGGGGGATGGGACTCGCTGCGGCGGCGGTAGGCGGCAAGCGCCCAGAGCGGAAAGAAGGCGCTGTAGCCGTGATACTTGAGATAGAACACGCGCGGGAAGCCGGGAGAGGTGAAGGTCGGATGCGACCACAGTCCCGAGCTTTCCTGGGTGCGTAGCAGATAGTCGACGCCGCGCTTCACGAGCGGTGAGTCCCCCTCGCCTGCCGCGATGAGCGCCAGCACTGCCCACGCCGTCTGATACGGCGTGCTGGGGAAAGCAGTATCGGGGTAGGTCTCGAGATCGTAGCTGTCGTTGCTCTCGCCCCAGCCACCGTCCGCATTCTGACGCGAGAAAAACCACGCGACGGCACGTCGCACGGCCGGATCGTCGGCGGGGACGCCTGCAAGCTCCAGCGCCACCAACACCGACCAGGTGCCATAGATGTAGTTGCTGCCCCAGCGCCCGAACCAGGAGCCGTCGGCCTCCTGCTCCCGCCTCAGGTACACGACGGCGCGCTCGAGAGCGGCGCGGTCCTGCGGCCGCGACACCCGCGACAGCACCGCGACGACGCGTGCGGTCACGTCGCTGGTCGGCGGGTCGAGCAGCGCGCCGTGATCGGCGAAGGGAATGTAGTTGAGGTTGTAATGGGTGTTGTCGGCATCGAAAGCGGCGAAGCCGCCGTTCTGGCTCTGCATCCCGATCAGCCAGTCGAGCGCGCGCTCGATCGCGATCGTGTAGCGATCCGGCAGCCGCGCCTGATGCATGGCCCAGGCGACCACGGCCGTATCGTCGAGGTCGGGATAGTGCGCATTGCCGTACTGAAACGCCCAGCCGCCGCCCGGGACGTGCGGCCGCTGCGCGCGCCAATCACCCACATCCTCCAGCACCTGCCGCGGCAGGAGCCAATCGAGCCCACGCACCGCGGCGCGGGTCGCCTGACTGTCGCCAGCCTCCTGCATCGCCAACGCGGCGAGGGCCGTGTCCCACACGGGCGAGACACAGGGCTGGCAGTAGGCGCGATCACCCTGGTCGACCACCAGTTTCTGGATCGCGCGCTTGGCGGTGACCCGGCGCGGATCGTCCGCCGGATAGCCGAGCAGCACCATCATCTCGAGCGCGTTCACCATGGCCGGGAAGATCGCGCCGAGCCCGTCGTCGCCGTTGAGCCGCTCGAGCACCCAGGCCTCGGCGCGCCGCATCGCCGCCTTGCGCATGGCGGGCGGAATCAGCGGATCGAGGCAGCGCGCCATGCGGTCTATGGCGAAGAAGATACGGGCAAGGCTCTTCCCCTTGCGCGGCAGCCGGAAGTAGTGATGCTCCTCCTCCGGGGGCTTCGTGAAAAGCTCGCGCACGTTGACGCCGCGCGGATTGCGCGCGATCGGCTTGACGGTACACAGTACAAACAGCGGCACCATCACCGTCCGCGACCAGTAGGAGACCCTGTCGATGTGGAAGGGAAACCACTTCGGCATCAACATGATCTCGACGGGGATGTAAGGCACCGCTCGCCACGGCACCTGACCGAAGAGCGCAAGCGCTATCCGCGTGAAGACGTTGACGTGCGCAGCACCGCCGCGCGCCAGGATCGCCTCGCGAGCCCGCTGCATGTGCGGCGCGTCCGGATCGTCTCCTGCCAGCTTCAGCGCGTAGTAGGCCTTGACGGTGCAGCTCAGATCGAGCTGCCCTCCATGGTAGAGCGGCCAGCCCCCGTGGCCAGCCTGACGCTCGCGCAGATAAACCGCGAGCTTGCGCTCGAGCTCCGGCTCGAGCTCATCCAGATAATGCATCATCAGGATGTATTCGGCCGGAATGGTGCAGTCGGCCTCGAGCTCGAAGAGCCAGTGTCCGTCACGCTCCTGCAGGCCGATCAGTCCATCGCGGGCGGCGGCGATCGCCTGACCGAGCAGGCTCTGCGGGCGCGGCGCGCGAGCGCGTGCCACATCCGCCGCGGCAAGAGCACCTGCAAACTCGCGCGGGGCCGCCCCCGCCTGTGCGCCGGGGGTCACGGGAGCGAGCCTCCGAGCCGATGGGGAGCGCCGAGCTCCTCCGTGTCCTCGGCAGGGGAGCGCACGGCGGCCGGTTTCATCGGCACCGAGCCGTCCGCGAGCGGCAGGCCGCGCGCAGCGCGCTCGAAGAGCTGTTGCAGCACGCGGTCGTTGCGTACCGAGAGAGTTGTCAGGGTCCGGGTCATCATCACCGCCGATCGTGAGACTTTCACCTGCGCGCCTGCCGTGAAGCCTGGTGTCGTCTGAATCTTGCGCAGCGTCAGCGCCGCGAGGCCGAGCGCCCAGAGGCAAAAGAGACGGATGCCGCTTTCCTCCCCCGGAATGAGCAGCGTGAAGGCAAGCGCGTTGCGCAGATGCCGGTGCGCGACCCCGACGAGCTCGAGCATGCCCTGGTGAAAGCGCGCATCACTGCGCTCCGGGGAGAGCTGCGCGAGGTCCACTCCGTAGCGGCTGAAAACTTCCTGCGGCAGCCAGCACGCGCCGCGGCTGCGGTCCTCCCAGACGTCCTTCAGGATGTTGGTCATCTGCAGTCCCTGCCCGAACGAGGGTGCGAGCTCGTAGAGCTCCATGTAGCGGCGCATGATCGCCGGCGAGTAGGCGCAGAAGAGCTCCGTCAGCGTCTCGCCGACGATGCCCGCCACGTAGTAACAGTAGGAATCCATGTCGGTCGAGCGGGCGAGCCCCTTGAGGCTGGCGGTGCGCTGGAACTGGTGCATGCCGCGGCTCATCACCTCGATGCAGCGGCGGATCGCGGCGCGCTGACGCTCGTCGAACCCGCTCACCACCCGAATGACCCGCTCCATGTTGGCGACGAGGTCGCGCTCCGCGGCGAGCGTGCGCTCGGAAAGCCGGGGCACCACGTCGCGCGCGAGCCGCGCGGCAGGCTCCGTTCCCTTCACGACGGCGGTGAAGCGCTCGAGGAAGATATAGGTATCGGTCGCCGACAGCGCCGGCTCGTCCTCGATGGTGTCGGCGATGCGGCAGAGAAGATAGGCACTCGTGACCGCGGTGCGGAGCGCCGGCGGCAGCTGCGGAATCGTCAGCGCGAACGTGCGCGACACGTGCGGCAGGATCTCGTCCTGATAAGCCTCGTCGGACATGCCGGAATCGGGTTCCACAGCCACTGGCCTCCGGTCAATTGCGCCTGGCCAGCAGCCAGTCCGTGACGCCGCGCAGCGCATCCGCGCGGGCGCCGAACGGCGCGAGGGATTCCATGGCCTGCGAGTGCAGGCGCCGGACCTGCTCCTGGGATGCGCTCACGCCGAGAATGGCCGGGTAGGTCGGCTTGCCGCGCTCGCGGTCGGCGCCCGCAGCCTTGCCGAGGGTCGCGGTATCCGAGAGCACGTCGAGCAGATCATCCTGGATCTGGAACGCGAGTCCGATCGGGGCCGCGAATCCCGCGAGCGCCTGCTCCAGCCGCGGCTCGAGCGTGGGCGCGCAGGCAGCGCCCATCATGACACTCGCCCGGATCAGCGCGCCGGTCTTCAGGGAATGCATCTCCTCGATCTGGCCGATGGCGAGCTTGCGTCCCTCGGCTTCGAGATCGATCGCCTGACCGCCCGCCATACCTACACTGCCGATCGCGCGCGCCAGCAGCTCCACCAGGCGCACGCGGATGGCCGGATCCGCCGGCAGCGCCGCGTCGCGGGCGAGCAGCTCGAACGCAAGGGATTGAAGTGCGTCGCCCACGAGGAGTGCCGTCGCCTCGTCGTAGGCCTTGTGACACGTCGGCCGGCCCCGGCGCAGATCGTCGTCGTCCATCGAAGGCAGATCATCGTGCACCAGCGAATAGACATGTACCAATTCGAGGGCGCAGGCGGCCGCCTCCACCTGATCCTCCGCGAGCCCGAGGGCACGCGCCGTGGCCAGGAGCAGGATCGGACGTACGCGCTTGCCTCCACCGAGCACACTGTACCGCATCGCGGCGTGCAGCCGCTCGGGCGTCTGATCCGTGCGCGGCAGCCGCGCGGCCAGCGCGCCTTCCATGCGCGCGCGCCAGGCCTCGAGCTGACCGGCGAACGTGTCAGCCACCATCGGCACGCTGGCTTTCCTCGTGACGAACCGCGCGCTTGATGTCGGCGACCGCGATCGTCGCGACGGCCGGCGACCTGTCGCCCGAAGCCTTGGCGTAGGGTGACTGATCGTCGTAGAGGAATGGCAGCTCCGGTGCCATCGGGCCCTCGACCTGCGGCCCGCGCAGCAGCACTTTCAGCGCCTTCAGCGGATGGGCGAACGTGTCATCCACCGCCGTGCCCTCGAAACCGCAATGCGCCATGCAGTTGTCGCACTTGCGGTTGCGGCCGACGCCATAGCGCTCCCACTCGGTGTCCTCCATGAGGGAGCGGTAGGTTGGCGCATAGCCCTCGTCCGTGAGCAGGTAGCAGGGCCGCTGCCAGCCGAAGACGTTGTATGTCGGGTTGCTCCACGG
The DNA here is from genome assembly GCA_963812925.1 of uncultured Pseudomonadota bacterium. Classification (GTDB taxonomy): domain Bacteria; phylum Pseudomonadota; class Gammaproteobacteria; order Steroidobacterales; family Steroidobacteraceae; genus 13-2-20CM-66-19. Next base: position 510,173 of record CAWEXF010000021.1, read on the forward strand.
GGTGCACTGATAGGTCTGGTTGCCGGCGAGGAAATCGAGGAACAGCGATGACTGGTTGAACGGCCAGCGCGCACCGCGGGCGCGGCCGAGCTTGAAGATCTCCCGGAAGAGCTGCTTGCTGGCGCTGCGCCCGAGGAATACGTCCTGGCGCGGGGCGTGCTGGTAGCTGTATCCGGGGGAGACGGTGATCCCCTCCACGCCGAGCGACTGCGCCATATCGAAGAAATCGGCGACTTCCTCCGGCTTCTCGTTCTGGAACAGCGTGCAGTTGACGGTGCAGCGGAAACCCTTGGAGCGCGCGAGCTTGATGGCCGCGACAGCCTTGTCGAACACGCCCTCCTGACATACCGACTCATCGTGCCGCTCGCGGTTGCCGTCGAGGTGCACCGAGAAGGTGAGATAGGGCGAAGGCTGGTACTCGTCGATGTGCTTGGCGAGCAGGATGGCGTTGGTGCAGAGATAGACGAAGCGCTTGCGCGCGACGATCCCGGCCACGATCTGCGGCATCTCCTTGTGGATGAGCGGCTCGCCTCCGGGAATCGAGACCATGGGCGCGCCGCACTCGTCGACGGCGCGCAGCGCGTCCTCGAGCGATACCCTCTTCTGCAGGATCTCCTTCGGGTAGTCGATCTTGCCGCAGCCGGCACAGGCGAGATTGCACTGGAAAAGAGGCTCGAGCATGAGCACCAGCGGATAGCGTTTCTCGCCGCCGAGCTTCTTGCCGAGGATGTAACGCGCTACGCGGTACTTTTGAATCAGTGGAATACCCAAAATCAGCTCCTGTATTGGTGCCGGCCGCGGCCGCCATCCGGCCCCGCCAGCGAGACCGGGCTCAGCTCAAGATCCCGCGCCCTGCGACTGTAACGCATGCAGCGCCGATTGGTGATACCGCCAGATCCGATCCCACTCCATGGTGAACCAGGGAGTGAAGCCTACGGCGCCGGCGCCTCGCATCTCTTGCATGAGCGTATCCGGACTCACCCAACGCCAATCCGCGATCTCGTTGTGATCGACGCGCACCCGGCCGGTACTGCAGCCGATGAACACCGAGCACAGCTCATGCTCCGCTCCGACATTGTCGAACTGAGCGTGATACTGAAACTTGAACAGAAATTGCAACGGGCAGGCCAGTCCGAGCTCCTCGTACAAGCGCCGGTGGATGGCCGCCTCCATAGTCTCCGCCTGACGCGGATGGCTGCAGCAACTGTTCGACCAGTAGTGCGGCCACAACCGCTTCGCCGCCGCGCGACGCTGCAGCAGCAGCTCGCCGCGATCGTTGAAGATGAGCAGCGAGAAAGCACGATGCAGCACACCCTGGCCTTCATGGCAACGCTCCTTGCTGAGAAAGCCCACCTCCCGGTCCGCCTCGTCCACGAGGATGAGCGACTCGGCCTCGGCCGAACTGTCGCTGCCGGCCCACACTCGGGCCTGAGCACCGCCGGGCTGCGTCACGCGGGCACCCCGGAGGGGCGAGCCAAACGTGTACCATGTGCGCGATTCATGGACTTGAAACCATCCGACTTCGTCGCTCATTGCAATCCGCGGGTTAGGCATTCCTCCGCCCATGATAACCGGCTCCACGGTCGCTGTAACTGCCCAGGCAGTCATGATCTCGCTCGGCACCCTGCTGGCCGCGGCCGCGCTCGGCTATGCGGTCACCGCCTGGGTGGCCGTGCGACTTCGGCGCAACAGTGGCACGCAGCGGTGGCTCGGCAGCGGCGGCGCTTCGGCGCAGCAGCCGCTGCCGGTGACGGTCCTCAAGCCTCTCTGCGGCGCCGAGCCTGGCCTTGACCGTTCGCTGCGCTCCTTCTGTGAGCAGGAATATGCCGGCGGCGTGCAGATCGTCTTCGGGGTCCAGCATCCCGGCGACCCGGCTCTCGCCGTGCTCGAGGGGTTGAAGCGCGATTATCCGCGCCTCGATCTCACCGTGGTCGTCGATCCGACCCGGCATGGTGCCAGCGCCAAGGTCAGCAACCTGATCAACATGATGCGGGCCGCCCGACATGACTGGCTCGTGCTGGCCGACAGCGATGTTCGTGTGCCGCCTGGATACCTCACGGCGGTCGCGGCCCCGCTCGCCGATCCGGGGGTTGGCATTGTCACCTGCCCCTACCATGGGGTGCCTCGTCCGGGCCTGTGGTCACTCCTTGGGACACTTTTCGTGAACGATTGGTTCATCCCCTCGGTGCGCGTGGCGGCGCTCTTCGGCTCGCGGGCCTTCGCCTTCGGCGCCACCATCGCCATGCGGCGGGATGCGCTCGATGCGATCGGCGGCTTCGGCGCGATCGCCGATCAGCTCGCGGATGATTACCGTCTCGGGGAGCTGACCCGCCGCCGCGGTCAACGAACGGTGTTGTCGCACGTTGTAGTGGACACGGCGGTCGACGAGCGCACGTTCCGCCACCTCGTGCAGCACGGGCTGAGGTGGCTGCGCACCATCCGTGTGGTGCGTCCGGGGGGGTATACTCTCTCCGCGGTGACTTTTAGCCTGCCCGTAGCCTTCATCGGTTGCGCACTTGCCGGCGGGACGCTTTTGACGCTCTGGTTGCTCGCCGCGACAGCAGTGTTGCGCCTGATGTTGCATCTGGCCGTACAGACGCCGTCGCGGACCTGGTCCCGGCTCTGGGCCATCCCGCTCGCCGATGCGCTCGGTTTCGCGCTCTGGTGCGGGGCCTTCCTGACGCGCGAGGTGCAGTGGCGGCAAGGCCGCTACCGCGTGGCGCGAGATGGCTCGGTGCAGCCGATTTCCTGAGGATTCCCCATCATGATGAAAACGCTGTTCCTGCATCCCCCTTCATTCGACGGCTTCGACGGCGGCGCCGGCTCGCGCTATCAGGCGAAGCGCGAGATCCGCTCGTTCTGGTATCCCACCTGGCTGGCGCAGCCCGCGGCCCTGGTGCCGGGCAGCCGGCTGCTCGATGCGCCCGCCGACGGCACCCCGATGTCGCAGGTGCTGCCGCTCGCGAAGCAATACGACCTGGTCATCATGCATACCAGCTCCCCCTCCTTCCCGACCGATGCGAAGGTCGCGGAGCTGCTGAAGGAAGAGAACCCGCGCCTGAAGGTCGGCATGGTCGGCGCCAAAGTCGCCGTCGATCCGGCGGGGTCCCTCAGCGCATCGCCCGCCATCGACTTCGTGGCCCGCGAGGAATTCGACTACACCTGCAAAGAGGTGGCCGAAGGCCGCGAGCTCGCCACCATTCCCGGAATCTCGTTCCGCCGCCCGGACGGCACGATCGAGCACAATCCGGAACGGCCGATGATCGAGAACATGGACGAGCTGCCGTGGGTGACGCCGGTCTACAAGCGTGATCTCACCATCGAGAACTACTTCATCGGCTATCTGCAACATCCGTACGTGTCCTTCTACACGGGACGCGGCTGCCGCTCGAAGTGCACGTTCTGCCTGTGGCCCCAGACCGTCGGCGGTCACCGCTACCGCGTGCGCAGCGCCGCGAGCGTCATCGAGGAAGTGCGCTGGATCAAGGAGAACATGCCGCAGGTGAAGGAGATCTTCTTCGACGATGACACCTTCACCGACTTCCGTCCGCGGGCGGAAGAGATCGCGCGCGGCCTCGGCAAGCTCGGCGTCACCTGGTCCTGCAATGCCAAGGCCAATGTGCCCTATGAGACCCTGAAGGTGATGAAGGACAACGGCCTGCGGCTGCTCCTGGTCGGTTACGAATCGGGCAACGACCAGATCCTCCACAACATCAGGAAGGGCCTGCGGACCGACATCGCGCGCCGCTTCACCAGCGACTGCCGCAAGCTCGGCGTCACCATCCACGGCACTTTCATCCTGGGCCTCCCGGGCGAGACTGCCGAGACCATCCGCGAGACGATTCAGTTCGCGGTCGACATCAACCCGCACACCATCCAGGTATCCCTCGCCGCCCCGTATCCGGGCACCCAGCTCTACAAAGAGGCGGTCGAGAACGGTTGGATCACGGCCCACGACAACCTGAATCTGGTGAACGACCGCGGCGTGCAGCTTTCGCCCATCAGCTATCCGCACCTGCCGGCGAAGGAGATCTATCACGCCGTGGAGACCTTCTACAAGAAGTTCTACTTCCGCCCGCGGAAGATCGCCGAGCTCACCGGCGAGATGCTGCGCAGCTGGGAGATGACCAAGCGGCGGTTGCGCGAGGGCGTGGAGTTCTTCCGGTTCCTGCACGCGCACGAGGCCTGACAGGCCGCGGATCGGGCCGTTGAAGTTCCTCATCGTCACCGCGGACGACTTCGGACTGCACCTGGCGGTCAACCGCGCGGTGGCGCGAGCAGCCCGAGAGGGCGTGCTGACCGCGACCAGCCTGATGGTCGGCGCGCCGGCGGCCGCGGATGCCGTCCAGCGCGCGCGCGACCTGCCCGGTCTCGCAGTCGGCCTGCATCTCGTGTTGGCGGACGGCTGGTCGGTGTTGCCGCAGCGGAGTATCCCGGCGCTCGTCGACGCTCAGGGCCGATTCGGTAACAACATGGTGCGTGACGGCGTACGCTTCTTCGCGCTGCCGGCCGTGCGTCGCCAGCTCGAGGCGGAGATCCGCGCCCAGTTCCAGGCCTTCGCCGACACCGGGCTGCGGCTCGATCACGTCAACGCCCACAAGCACTTTCACCTGCATCCGACGCTGCTGGAAATGCTGCTGCGGATCGGAGACGAGTTCGCCGTGCCGGCCGTGAGACTGCCGCGCGAGCCGGCATGGGCGTCACTTCGCGCCAACGGCTCGATTGCCGGACCCGCCGTCGCGGGCCTCCTCTCACCGTGGCTGGCGATCATGCGGCGGCGGCTGCGGGCGGCGCGCATCGCCCACAATGACTACGTCTTCGGCATGTCGGGCAGCGGCTCGATGGATGAGGCGCGGCTGCTCGAGATCCTGGCGAGGCTTCCCGACGGCGTGACGGAGATTTATCTGCATCCGGCGGTCGAATCCGGCGCCGCCATCGCGCCCAGCATGAGCGGCTACCGCCACAGTGACGAGCTCGCCGCGCTCTTGAGCCCGAGGGTGCGGGCGGCTGTTACGGCCTGCGGCGCCGCGACCGGAAGCTTCAGGCAGTTGGCAACCGCGCTGGCGACGGAGCTGCGCGCGGCATGAGAGTCGCGGTCCGTATTGCTCTCGTCGCCGGCCTCGCGCTGCTGATCGCGCTGATCATGCGCGAGGGCAGCGCCATCCTCATCCCGCTCGCCCGGGCCGGATGGGTCCTGCTGTGGCTCGTGCCGCTGCATGCGCTGCCGCTCCTCCTCGATGTGCTCGGCTGGCGCGTGCTCATCGCACGCTGGCGCAGGAGCCGCTTGGGCACCCTCTTCTGGATCGCCACCATCCGCGAGGGCGTCGATCGCCTGCTGCCGGCGGCGAACATCGGCGGGGCACTCGTCGGAATTCGCCTTCTGGCAGAAAGAGGGATCGAAGGCGTAGTCGCCGCGGCAAGCATTACGACCGAGGTGGTGCTCACCGTCGTCAGCCAGTACGTGTTCGTCATGGTGGGCGTCCTCTGCCTGTTGCGACTCACGGGCACGGTGCAATTCACCGATGACGTGTTCATCGGTCTCGCAGCGAGCCTGCCGCTGGTGGTGCTGCTTGCAGTGCTGCTGCGCTACGGCTCGGTGTTCGAGCGAATGGAGCGGTTGGCGGTACGCCTGCTCGGTGAAGACAAGCTGAGCTTCCTCGCCGGCCGGTCCGCGAGCCTGGACGCCGCCATCCGCGAGCTCTGCGCCGATCCGTCGCGCCTGCTCACCACCATCGCGTGGCAGGTGACGGGCATGGTGTCAGGTTCACTCGAAACCTGGCTCGCGCTGCGCTGGCTCGGGCACCCGGTGCCCTTCGGCGCCGCCGTTGCGCTCGAGAGTCTCACCATGACCGTGCGCAATTTCGTCTTCCTGGTGCCGGCGGGGCTCGGCGTACAGGAGGCGAGTCTGATCGGATTCGGCGCTCTGCTCGGCATCAATGGCGAGCTCGCCTTGGCGCTGTCGCTCGCCAAACGAATGCGGGAGATCCTCTTCGGGCTCCCCGCGCTGCTGTCCTGGTACTGGGTGGAAGGAAGACGGGAGCTGCATCATGTCCGTGGTTCCGGCAAGCTTTGAGGCGGAAAATCTCGCGGTCGGGTCCCCCGGTTACCGGCGCCTCCTCGGCCGCTTCTTTCTCGATTCGCACGTCGAATACGTGCCGGAGCAGATGCAATGGCCGGCGCTCTCGGACGAGGAGCTGGGACGACTGCGCAGCCTTCCTTTCTGGCAGGAGGCGGTGTCGACCGAGAACGTGACTTCCAACACGGTGGCCGCCGCCGCGGCGCTCGAGCCCGACCCGCTGGTGCGCCAGGCGATCGAGCTGCAGGGCTTCGAGGAGCAGCGCCACGCCCGGCTGCTCGTCGCGCTCACTTCCCACTACCGGATCCCGGTCGAAGCGCCGCCGCCCTTCGCGCCGCGCTCGCTGGAGAACGATTTCCTCTTCGCCGGCTTCGGCGAGTGCTTCGACTCCTTCTTCGCCTTTGGCCTGTTCGCCGTTGCCCAGGAATCCGGCTTCTTCTCGCCGGCGCTGTGGCAGGTGTTCGAGCCGGTGATGCAGGAGGAGGCGCGCCATATCCTCTTCTTCGTCAACTGGGTGAAGTACCGGCGCTTGCAGCTTCCCTGGTGGCGCCGCCCGGCCTTTCGCCTGCGCTGCGCCTGGATCATCCTCAAGCAGGTGGCCTCGCGGGCTCAGACCGCGCGCACCATGGGCAAGCCGCAGCCCGGCGGCTCGGGCTCCAGCGAGAATTTCACGTTGACGGGTCACCAGAAGGTGGGCACGGAGGTGACGCTCCACCGGCTGCTCGGGCTCTGCCTCTCCGAGAACGAGCGGCGGCTGGCGGCCTATGACCGGCGCCTGAAGCGCCCGCGCCTCGTTCCGGGAATCGCCCGCGCCCTCTTCCGCTTGCTGCCTGCCAGCGTCTGAGTGAGCGTCACTGAGCGTCGAACGGATGACGCAGGACGATCGTCTGGTCGCGGTCGGGACCGGTGGAGATCACATCGACCGGCACATCGACCAGCACCTGCAGGCGCTCCAGGTACTTGCGTGCGTTCAGTGGCAGTGCCGCGTAGTCGGTGATGCCAACGGTCGATTCCGCCCAACCGGGCAGCTCCTCGTACACGGGCTCGAGGCCCGCGTAGCCTTCGATGCTGAGCGGCGGCTCCGCCACGACCTGACCGGCAACACGATAGCCGACGGCTACCCTGATCGTGTCGAGGCCGTCGAGCACGTCTAGCTTCGTGATGCAGAGACCGGAAACGCTCGAGTGGATGATGGAGCGCCTCAGCGCCACGGAGTCGAACCAGCCACAGCGGCGGCGCCGGCCGGTGACGGAGCCGAACTCGTGCCCCACGCGGGAGAGATGCTCGCCGTAGCCGTCGAAAAGCTCGGTCGGGAAAGGACCCGCACCGACCCGCGTCGTGTAGGCCTTGACGATCCCGAGCACGTAATCGAAAACGCGCGGTCCCAAGCCCGTCCCGGTGCCTGCGAAACTGGCAGTGGTGTTGGATGAGGTGACGAACGGGTACGTGCCGAGGTCGACGTCCAGCATCGCGCCCTGCGCGCCCTCGAAGAGAACATTGGCGCCGGAGCGACGCAGGTTTTGCAGGGCCAGCGTCACATCCGTGACCAGCGGCGCAATCGTCTCGCTGAGCACCAGCAGTTCGTCGAGAGTCTTCTGGAAATCCACCGTCGGCTGGCGGAAATAGTGCTGCAGCACGAAATTGTGGAAGTCCAGCACTTCACCCAGCTTCGCCGCGAAGCGGTCGCGCTGGAACAGATCCGCCACCCGCACGGCGCGCCGCGCGACCTTGTCCTCGTAAGCGGGTCCGATGCCGCGGCCGGTGGTGCCGATGGCGTTGGTTCCGCGAGCCTGCTCACGCGCCTTGTCGAGAAGAATGTGCGACGGCAGGATGAGGGGACAGTACGGCGAGATGCGCAGCCGCTCGAGCACCGGCACGCCCTGCTCCATCAGCATGCGGCTCTCCGCAAGGAGAGCCTGCAGCGAGAGCACGACGCCGTTGCCGATGAAGCAACGCGCATCCGCGCGAAGGATGCCGGAAGGAATCAGCGAAAGGATGGTCTTGCGGCCGCCGATGACCAGCGTATGACCGGCGTTGTGGCCACCCTGGAAGCGCGCCACAGCCGCAGCGCGCTCCGTCAGTAGATCGACGACTTTGCCTTTGCCCTCATCGCCCCACTGGGTGCCGATGACGACGACGAATTTACCCATAGTAGCCATCCAGGGGGGCACGAGCAGCATTGGCCGGCGATGGCTCGAGAATCTGCACGCCGGCCGTGCGCTCCAGGGCGCGGATCTCGACCTCGGGCAGCTCGACGCTGAGCTCGATGGAGCCGTCCTGAGCCGTGTGCTCCTCGCGGACGGATTTGGCGGCGTAGAGGCGTGAGCGCAGCGCACCAGCGCTCGCGGGCAGACGCACCCGCACGGCACGCGCGAACCGCGACAGCCGCTGCGCGATGGCGTCGGTCAGCAGATCGAGCCCGATGCGCTTCTGCGCGGAAATCCACACCGCGCAGGGCATGCCGGCTGCGTCGCGCTCGATGGCCGCGGGACGCTGCAGGCGGTCGATCTTGTTGTAGACGACGACCTGCGGAATCGAGTCGGCGCCGATCTCCGCCAGCACTTCGTTCACCTGTGCGATGTGCTCGTCCCGCCGCGGATCGCTGGCGTCGATGACGTGCAGCAGCAGCGTCGCCTCACGCGCTTCCGTCAGGGTGGATTGGAAGGCCGCCACCAACTCGTGGGGCAGCTCGCGGATGAATCCGACGGTATCGGCGGCAACGATCGGCGTGCCGCCCGGCAGCGTAACGCGACGCACCGTCGGATCGAGCGTCGCAAATAGTTGATCGGCGACGTAGGCATCGGCGCCCGTCAGCGCGCGAAACAGTGTCGACTTGCCGGCGTTGGTGTAGCCGACCAGCGCGAGCGAGGGCACCGGGATCTCGGCCCGCATCTGCCGTCCGGTCTCGCGCTGTTGTTTGATCTTGTCGAGGCGCCGGGTGAGCACGCGCACGCGCTGACCAATGAGGCGCCGGTCGGTCTCGAGCTGTGTCTCGCCCGGTCCACGCATGCCGATGCCGCCCTTCTGGCGCTCGAGGTGGGTCCAGCCACGCACCAGGCGGCTGCCGAGGTGGCGCAGCTGCGCCAGCTCGACTTCGAGCTTGCCTTCGAAACTGCGCGCGCGCTGCGCGAAGATGTCGAGGATGAGTCCGTTGCGGTCGAGGACTCTGCGGCCCGTGAGCTTCTCGAGATTGCGTTCCTGGCTGGGAGAGAGCGCGTGATCCACCAGAATCACGTCGGCTTCGCCGGTCTCGGCCGCCTGCTTCAGCTCTTCCGCCTTGCCGCTGCCTACGAAGAAACGCGGATCGGGCCGCTCACGGCGCCCCGTTACGGTAGCGACAGGCTGCGCGCCGGCCGAGACCGCAAGCTGCGAGAACTCCTCGAGATCTTCCGGATCGACCTGGGCGCCGAGACCGATGCGCACCAGCAGCGCGCGCTCACCGGAACGCGGGCGCTCGAACACTCGGCACCTCCAAGCGGCGACGCATCACTCGGCAGTCGACTCCGCCACCGTAGCACCGTCTTCTCCAGTCAGGCGCACATTGCGCGCCGGTACGACGGTCGAGATGGCATGCTTGTAGACCATCTGGCTGACGCTGTTCTTCAACAGCACCACGAATTGGTCGAACGAATCGATCTGACCCTGCAACTTGATGCCGTTGACAAGGTAGATGGATACAGGCACCCGTTCCTTGCGTAGGGCGTTCAAAAAGGGATCTTGGAGCGATTGGCCTTTGGCCATCGAATTCTCCTTGTTTTCACGGCTTCTAGTTGTTGGCGAAACAGAGATTGGATTAGCAAGCAAGCGAAGCTTCCCTGGGAAGCGTCCAGCAAGGTACATACCCCGCGGACGAAAATGGGACCGACGGCTGAATCTTAACATGCGGCCCGAATCAAAGACCAAGCTGTAGCAACTCGCGGCGCAAGTCGCGATTCCACGACAGTTCGTCGGTGTCCGGATCGAGCCAGCGGGGGGTAGTCTCCGCGCGCATCCAGGTGAGCTGGCGCTTGGCCAGCTGGCGAGTCGCGGCAATGGCCTTCTCCACCGCCTCGGCGAGGCCGAACTCTCCCTCGAGGTGCCCCCAGAGCTGGCGGTAACCGACCGCGCGCATCGACGAATGGCTCGCGGTGAGGTCACCCCTGGCGCGAAGCGATCGCACCTCATCGAGGAAGCCGGCGGCCATCATCGCGTGGAAGCGGCTGGCGAGGCGCTGATGCAACACCGGGCGGCTGCGGGGGGCGAGCGCCCAGGCTGTGAGCGGCACGCCCGCGAGCGGGCTCACCGTCGCGCGCTGCAGCTCCGAGAGCCGCCGGCCGGTCGCCACGCAAACCTCCAGAGCCCGTTGAATTCTCTGGCTGTCGTTGCGATTGATGCGCGCGGCAGCCTCGGGATCCAGCCGCTCGAGCTCATCATGAAGAGCCGGCCAGCCTGAGCGCGCAGCGCGCTCGTCGATCTCGCGGCGAAGCTCCACGGACGCCTGTGGCAAGGGCGCCAAACCTTTGAGCAGCGCACGCAGGTAGAGCATGGTGCCGCCGACCAGCAGAGGTGCGCGGCTGCGCGCATGCACAGCCGCGATCGCGGCCATCGCATCCGTTACGAACCGTCCCGCGGAATAGCTCTCCGCCGGATCGCAGATGTCGATGAGATGATGCGGCAACTGCGCGCGCACCTCCGGGGGTGGCTTGGCGGTGCCGATATCGAGGCCGCGATAGACCAGCGCGGAATCGACGCTCACGATCTCTACCGGCGCGGCTTGCGCCAGGCGGATGGCCCAGTCGCTCTTGCCGGTGCCCGTGGGACCCGTGAGCAGGTACACCGGAAGCTGCAGCGAGGCCCCCGCGCCGGCGCGTGCCGGTGAGGCCATCATCGCCCCCGCAGGAAGAGCTGATCGAGCTCTCCGAGAGTGAGGCGCGTCCAGGTAGGACGGCCGTGATTGCACTGGTTGGCGCGATCCGTGGCTTCCATCTGCCGCAGCAGCGCGTCCATCTCCGGCAAGGTCAGGCGGCGGCGGGCATGGATGGCAGTGCGGCAGGCGAGTGTCCCGAGGAAGCGGTCCGCGGCTGCATCGAGATGGTGCAGACCGTCCTCGCGCGCAAGATCCTCGATGACGGACTTGACGATCTCGGTTACGCGCTCGTTCGCGAGCAGCGCCGGGATGCGCCGTAGCGCGAGTGAGGTCGGACCGACCGAGTCGATCTCGAACCCGGCGCGCTCCCACGCGGCCGGATCCTCCAGCACTGCATCGAGCTCGTGGGGCTTCACCGTGACGATGAGCGGCTCGAGAAGGAGCTGCGATGCCGCGGGTCCGGAACCACGATCCGCCTTCAGCTTCTCGTAGAGCACGCGCTCGTGACCGGCATGCATGTCGACCAGAATGAGGCCCTCGTCGCTCTGCGCCAGGATGTAGATGCCGTGGAGTTGGGCGATCGCGACGCCGAGCGGCAGATGGGCCGCCGCCGCTGGCGCCGGCTCGCTCACGGCCCGTGCCAACATCCAGGGGTCGCGGGCCGGCACGGCATGCGGTGTATCAAACGGCAATGCGCCGGAAACACGGCCCGGGTCAAACGCGGTCGGGCTCGAGCCCGACCAGCTCGGCATTGCGGCGGCGCCCGCGGCAGTGCCCGCGAACATGGAATGTGCGCTCGCAGCCGGCGTCGCACCTGCTTCCGGCCGCGTCCCGGCGAGCGTGCGCTCGATCGCTCGAAAGATGAACTCATGGATCTGATGGCCGTCGCGGAAGCGGACTTCGAGCTTCGCGGGATGCGCGTTGACATCGACGAGCTGCGGATCGAGCGACAGATGCAGCACGTACGCTGCGTGCCTGCCGTGGTAGAGCACGTCGCGATAGCCGAGCCGTACGGCGCTTGCGAGCAGCTTGTCGCGCACGCTTCTGCCGTTGACGAACCAGAACTGCTGATCGGGCTGCGCGCGCGAGGCGGTCGGCAGGGCTATCCAACCGGTGAGCTGCACCGGGCCGGATGCCTGGTTGACGGGAATGAGGCTCGCGATGAGCTCCTTTCCCAACACCTGCGCGAGGCGCTCCTCGCCCGCGGGCTCGCGCGTCGGAGCGGGCGCATCCAGCAACACGCGCTCGCCGCTTCGAAGACGGAACGAGACATCGGGGCGGGACAGCGCCAGGCGTTCCAGCAGACGGGCGATGTGGCCGGTTTCGGTGGCGGCGCTGCGGACGAATTTTCGGCGGGCGGGGATGTTGAAGAAGAGATCGCGGACTTCGACGGTGGTGCCGGGGGGATGGGCGGCAGGGCGGACGGAAGTTACCGTGCCGCCGTCGACACCGATCTCTGCGGCTCGATCGGCGTCTGCCGGATGCGATATCAGGCGGAGGCGCGAGACGGAGCCGATTGAAGGCAGGGCTTCACCGCGAAAGCCTAGAGTGGTAATGGCGGCGAGATCGTCGAGAGCTGCGATTTTACTGGTGGCGTGACGGCAGATGGCTATGGGGAGCTCGTCCGCGGAGATGCCTTTGCCGTCGTCACGTACACGCATCAGGCCTATGCCACCGCGGTCTACGTCGATCTCGATACGGGTTGCGCCGGCGTCCAGGCTGTTTTCCACCAGCTCTTTGATGACCGAGGCGGGGCGCTCGATTACTTCGCCTGCGGCGATTTGGTCGATTAGCTCATTGGGAAGAATGCGGATGGGCATGATTGGGAGTTTATCGGCTCCGGAGCGCGCCATGAAACGCCACGCTCCTCTCGAGCGTGCGCGACCAGTGAATTGCCGGCGACGGCGGATTAATTGCCGGCTACTAGATCGTCGGCGGCTTTGGGCTCTTCGGCGAAGAGGGTGCCGGCGGGGGGGTGCTGGCGGAAGTAGCCGCGGATGCCGCGGAAGATGGCGGCGGCGATCTTTTGCTGGCGGAGGGGGCTGCGGAGCTTGCGCTCTTCGGCGGGGTCGGAGAGGTAGTCGGCTTCGATCAGCATCGAGGGGGTGTCGGGGGACTTCAGGACGACGAAGGCGGCTTGCTGTACTTCGGATTTGCGCACCGGGAGGGAGCGGTCCAGGGAGACCAGGACCTGCTGCGCGGCGGTCATGCTGTCGCTGATGGTGGCGGACTGGGAGAGATTGAGGAGGACGGATGCCAGGGTGCTCGACTTGTCGTTGAGCTGTACGCCGCCTTTCAGGTCGGCATCGTTCTCACGCTCGGCCAGCCAGCGGGCGGCTTCGCTCGAGGCGCCGCGCAGGGAGAGGATGTATACGGAGGCGCCGGCGAGTTGGTGGTCGCTGACGGAGTCGGCGTGGACGGAGACGAAGAGGTCGGCTTTGGCGCGGCGAGCGATGACCATGCGCTCGCGCAGGGGGATGAAGATGTCGCTGTTGCGTGTCAGGACGGCGCGCATGCCGCGCTGTTCATCGATCCTTTGCGCCAGCAGACGGGCAATGGCGAGCGTTACGTTTTTCTCCTGGGTGCCGCCGCGACCGATGGTGCCGGGGTCCTGGCCGCCGTGTCCGGCGTCGACCGCCACGATGATGTCGCGACCCGTATCGACGGGCGCGTGCAGCGCATGAATCGCTGTTGGAATGGTGTCAGATGCCGGGGCGGTGACGGCGGTGGCCGACGCATTGCCGAGAGTCAGGATGAATTGAGGGCCACGCGCGCGCGAATACGCCCAGCCGGCGTGCACGCCGCTGGCGGCATGCAGCACGACCACCAGCCGCAGCGTACCGTGGGCGCGGGGCGCCATGCGAATGCCGGCAATGAGTCCACGCGCTTCGGGGAGCTCGAGGCCGGCCGTCGGGCGGGTTCGCGGCAGATCGATGACGGCGCGGAACGGATGCTGGAGAGTGAAGAGCTTCTCGCCCGTGACCCGCGAGATATCGAGAGTGAGGCGGGTCCCAACGTCCGAGGTAGCGAGGTGAACGGCCCGCAGGCGAGCACTCCCCTCTCTGGCTAGCGCCGGACTCATCGCCGAGCCGACCCCGAGAAGAATGATGATGCTTAGCTGAAAGACCTTTCTTATCATGAACTTTGCAGCGCTACTTGACGCGTAATCTACGGGCCGCGCCGCAAGTTTTCAACTACTTCGGAGACGCTCCAGCCAGGAGATGCCGGCAGCGCTATCCGCGAGGACGTCTGCCTGATGCGAATTGGCACCTGCGGCCAGGCGAACGGTCAGGTCGGCCGGCGGCAGCAGCTCCGCGGCTCGCTCCGGCCACTCGATCAGCCAGAGGCAGCCGGGCCGCGCCCATTCCCGCAGGCCCAGGTGCTCGAGCTCTCCGGGGTCGCGCAGGCGGTAGAGATCCAGGTGCACGAGCGTGAGCGTTCCTGCCTCATGCACGTTCACGAGCGTATACGTGGGGCTTCGCACCGGCGCCGCGACGCCGCAGGCGCGCGCGAAACCCCTCACCAGGGTGGTCTTGCCCGCACCAAGATCGCCTGTCAGATAGAGGATGGCCGGTTGCTCGAGGCTGGGTGGGCGCGCCGCGGCGAGCCGCGCGCCGAACGCCTCGGTCTCGTCCGGCGTCTTCAGAGATTGACGCAGTTGCGCAGCTCCCGGGCGACATCACCGGCGAGAAGCCCCCGTTCGCCCGTACGCGCCGCGGCATCGCCAGCCATAGCGTGCACCAGGACACCCACTCTGGCCGCGAGCCATGCGTCCCGGCACTGCGCCAGGATGCCGGCGATGGTCCCGGTCAGCACATCGCCCATGCCGGCCGTCGCCATGCCGGGATTGCCGCGCTCGCAGAGCGCCGGTATGCGCCCCGGCGCACCCACGAGAGTGCCCGCGCCTTTGAGCACCACGGTGCCCTGATAGCGTTCGACCAGGCGGTCGAGTGCGGCGAGCCGGTCGTGTTGGACATCGTCGGTATGCGCGCCGAGCAGGCGCGCCGCTTCACCCGGATGAGGTGTCAGGATCCAATCCGCTCGCCCGGCTTCATGGGATTCCGCAATGATGTTGAGAGCGTCCGCATCGACGACGAGCGGCTTGCCGGAGCGCAGTACCGTATCGAGCGCGGCGCGGGCCCACGGGGTGCGGCCAAGCCCTGGACCGATCGCAATGACGTCGGCTTTCTCGGCCGGCTCTCTCAAGGCCTCGGCGTCAGTGAGCGGAAGGCAGATCAGCTCCGGCCGGCCGGACGAGATCGCCGCCACGTTCTCCGGCGCGACGGCTACCGTCACCAGGCCAGCGCCGACGCGCAAACAGGCCTCGCCCGCCAGGCGGACGGCGCCCGGCATGCCGAGTCCCGCGCCCACCATCAACACGCGGCCGAAATCGCCTTTGTGCGACGAGCGTGCCCGACGCGGCAGCGCCTGTTGAATGGCGGATTCCAGGATGCGCTCGAGGCGCGGCCGGGGCGCGCCCGCCTCGCCTGGTGCGATCTCGAGATCGTCGAAGAACACGGTGCCGGCAAATGCGGGCCCGTCGCCGATGAACAAGCCTGTCTTCAGGCCGACGAAGGTGACCGTGCAATCCGCGCGCACGGTCTCACCGAGCGGCACGCCGGTATCACTGTCGAGGCCGGATGGAACGTCCACGGCGAGCACAGGAAGACCGGAGCTGTTGATGTCGCGGATGACACGCGCCACCTCTTCGCGTGCGGGCCCGTGGACGCCGGTACCCAGCAAGGCATCCACGATGACCTCTCCCTCCGCCAGGCGCCCCTGCGCATACGGTTGGACTTGAAGGTCGCTTGCGCGTAGGTCGTCGTAGGCCTGGCGCGCATCACCGCAAAGCGCATCGGGTGAGGTCGCGGCAAGCACGGTGACGGTAAGACCCGCCGCCTGCGCAAAACGCGCGAGGACGTATCCGTCGCCAGCGTTGTTCCCGGCACCGCAAACGATGACGATGCGGTGCGCCACGGGGAAGCGCGTACGCAGATATCTCAGGGCGGCCTCGCCGGCCCGCTTCATCAGCGTGTAGCCGGGG
This sequence comes from uncultured Pseudomonadota bacterium, assembly GCA_963812925.1. GTDB lineage: Bacteria > Pseudomonadota > Gammaproteobacteria > Steroidobacterales > Steroidobacteraceae > 13-2-20CM-66-19. The sequence goes on from CAWEXF010000021.1 coordinate 526,139, forward strand.
ATACCGAGCGTCTCGATGGCATGGGCATCGAGCGCGCGCACCTGGGCAGTGGAGTAGAGGCAGACGGGCAACGCCATAGGGCCGATTATAATGGCCCCGTGAGGAAGTCATGACCCAACCGCGTCTGGACCCGGCTGCGGCCAAGCGCCAGCTCGCGGCGCGTGCCCGGGAGCTCGGCTTCGACCGCCTGGGCGTCGCGGCCATCGACATCGCCCAGGACGAGCAACACCTGCTGCGCTGGCTCGATGCGGGGTTTCATGGGGAAATGGACTACATGCGCCGGCACGGCACGATGCGCAGCCGCCCGCGGGAGCTGTCGCCGGGGACGGTCCGCGTCGTGAGCGCCCGGATGGATTACTGGCCCGCGGCTGCCCGCGATGCTGCGGCGGTGCTGGGGGATGCGGAGAGCGGCTATATCTCCCGCTACGCCCTCGGACGCGACTACCACAAGGTACTGCGCGCGGCGCTTGCACGGCTGGCGAAGGAGCTGGCCGAGGACATCGGACCATTCGGCTATCGTGTTTGCGTCGATAGCGCGCCGGTGCTGGAAAAGGCGCTCGCGCGCGACGCGGGGCTCGGTTGGATCGGGAAGCACACCAATCTGATCTCGCGGGAGGCGGGGTCGTGGTTCTTCCTGGGAGAGATCCTGACGGATCTGCCGTTGCCGGAGGATGAGCCGGCAAGCGCGCACTGCGGCACTTGCACGGCTTGCATTACGGCCTGTCCGACGGCGGCCATCGTGGCGCCTTATCAGTTGGATGCGCGACGGTGTATCGCGTATCTCACGATCGAGCATCACACTGCCATTCCGGTGGAGCTGCGGGCGGCGGTTGGGAACCGGATTTACGGGTGTGACGACTGCCAGCTCGTGTGCCCGTGGAACAAGTTTGCGCATGCGGCGTCGCATCCGGACTTCAAGGTGCGGCATGGGCTGGATTCGGGGCGGTTGACGGAGTTGTTTGGGTGGACGGAGGCGCAGTTCGAGGAGCGGATGCGGGGGTCGGCGATTTATCGGATTGGGTATGAGAAGTGGTCGCGGAATATTGCTGTGGCGTTGGGGAATGCGCCTACCTCTGAAGAGGTGGTTGGGGCGTTGGAGCGGCGGCGAGCGAGTGCTTCGGAGCTGGTGCGCGAGCACATCGAGTGGGCATTGGCACGGCACAGGAGTGGCGCTGTCGGGCTCCAGAGCACATCACAAAATGATCCTGGCCAGAACGCCGCAAGTACGTCCATGTAGGCTCGCCGATCGCCGTCCTGGCGATCAGCGTCTGGCCAGGATCATTTTGCGCTGCGCTCTTCCGTCAAACTCGGAGCTGAAGGTTGTCTATCAGGCGGGCGCGGCCTAGGCGCGCGGCGGTCAAGACTACGAAGTGACGCGTGTCGGCTTGCGGGGGGCTGAGGTCGTTTCCGACGCGCACGGAGAAGTAGTCGGGGCTGAAGGCGCTGGCCACGAGCGCTTGGAGGGCGGTGCGCTCGATGGCGGGGAAATCGCGATCGCCGGCCTGCAGGCGCGCTACTGCGGCCAGGAGGAGCTGGTGGATGAGGGGAGCCTTCTGGCGCTCTTCGTCGGTGAGGTATTGGTTGCGGGAGCTCATGGCCAGGCCATCGGGGTCGCGCACGGTGGGGGCTGCGACGATGGTGACCGGCATGCAGAGGTCGGCCACCATTCGGCGGATGACGGTGAGCTGTTGGAAGTCCTTGTCGCCGAACACTGCGACGTCGGGCTCGACGATGTGGAAGAGCTTTGCGACTACGGTGGCCACGCCTTCGAAGTGTCCGGGACGGAACTCGCCGTCGAGGATGCTCGAGAGGCCGGGTACGTCGACGCGGGTCGCCCGCTCGGAGCCGTTGAGGTAGATCTCGGCAACGTCGGGCATGAACATCAGATCGCAGCCGGCGTCGGCCAGCATGCGGGCGTCCTGAGTGGGAGTGCGCGGATAGTGCGCGAAGTCCTCATTCGGCCCGAACTGCATGGGATTGACGAAGATGCTGGCGACGAAGCGATCGCCATGACTGCGCGCCATCTCGATGAGGCTCACGTGGCCGGGGTGAAGATTGCCCATGGTCGGGACGAAGGCGACCCGCCGTCCCTCGCCGCGCCAGCGGCGTACGTGCTGGCGTACGGCCGCAATCGTCGTGACGGTTTCCATGCTTGTCAGAAGCAATGCTCCGGGGCCGGATAGGCACCGCTGCGCACGGCCTCGACGAAACGCTTCAGTGCCTCACGGGTGTCGGCAGCGCCTTGCATGAAGTTCTGCACGAATCGCGGCTTGCGGCCGGTGGTGATGTCGAGAATGTCGTAGAGCACGAGGATCTGCCCGTCGGTGCCGGGGCCGGCACCGATGCCGATGACCGGCACGTGCAACGCCTCGGTAATCGCCTTGCCGAGATCTGCCGGGATGCATTCGAGAAGAATGATGTCCGCGCCGGCGGATTCGAGGCGCTTCGCAGCGTCTATCATCTGCCGCCGCCGCATCTTGCTCCCGGCCTTGGACGCGAAAGCCGCCGGTTTTGTGCACGGACTGGGGCCGGAGGCCCAGGTGGGCGCATACGGCGATATCGTGGCGCGCCAGCCATTCGACGATCTCGGCCTGGGTGGCGCCACTTTCCAGCTTCACCATCTTGGCGCCGCCTTCCTGCATCAGGCGCACGGAATTCTCGAGCGCCTTCTCCTTCGACGGGTAGCTCATGAACGGCAGATCGGCCATGAGAAACGGACGATGCAGGCCGCGCGCCACCGCGCGGCAGTGGTACACGATGTGATCCATCGTGACCGGCACAGTCGTGTCGTACCCCTGTATGACCATGCCCATCGAGTCGCCGACAAGTACGACATCGACGTCAGCCTCATCCAGCAGCACCGCGAAACTCGCGTCGTAGCAGGTGAGGCTCGCGATCTTCTGCTTGTCCGCTTTCATGCGGGCCAGCGTGCTGAGAGTCACGGGCGGACGGTCGGTGCCGCGAAGCTGCAGATGGGTGTACATAGAATGAGCCTGCGACCGTTTATTGAAATGGCGCCTTGCTGCGCATCGGGTTGTAGTACAGGCGCCCGCGCTTCATGCGCCGGATGGCCCCGAGCAACTCGTCATAATCCGCGGCATTGTTGACCGGATCGATGGCGGCGGCGTTGACGATGAGGAGCGGCGCCGCGGCGAACTCGTGAAAGAAGCGCGCGTACGCTTCGTTGAGGCGGACCAGGTAGTCGCGCTCGATGTACTGCTCGTAAGCAATGCCGCGGCGCGCGATTCGCTCGAGGAGCACGTCGACGGGTGCCTGCAGGTAAACCACGAGGTCGGGCTTCGGAGCCTGTACGTCGAGCTTGGCGTAAACCTGCTCGTAGAGGGCGAACTCCGCGTCGTCCAAGGTCACTCGCGCGAACAGGCGATCCTTCGCCAACAGGTAGTCCGCGACCCGCACCTGGGCAAAGAGGTCCTGCTGGTTGAGCGCAGCGAGCTGCTGGCAGCGCTGGAACAGGAAATAGAGCTGCGCCGGCAGCGCGCCGGCGCGCGGGGTCTTGTAGAAGCGCTCCAGGAACGGATTCTGCGCCGCATCTTCCAACACGGGCTGACCCGAAAGGCTCTCGGCAAGCCGCCGGGCGAGGCTCGTCTTGCCGACGCCTATCGGCCCTTCGACCACGATGAACTGGTGCTCGGCCCCGGTCATGTCTTGTGCGCTATCCAGTTGGATTCAAGGCTCGTCCAGGCGCTCGAGGCCCAGGGGCGCAAGGCGTCCTTTGAGCTCGGCCACTCGGCCGAGCCCGGGTACATCGAGGTCCGGAGCGAGGTCGGCAAGAGGATACAGAACGAAGTTCCGCTCCACTATCCCAGGATGAGGCAGGGTCAGGCCCGGGTCCTGCCGGCGCTCCCGGCCATGGACCAGGAGGTCGAGATCGATGATGCGAGGTCCCCAGCGCTCGCGCTCCGCCGGCCTGCCGAACGCGCGCTCGAGCGCGAGCAGCTCGCCGAGCAGCGCGCGGGAATCGAGCTGGGTGAGCACCCCCGCCACCGCGTTGATGAAATCCGGCTGCGATACAGGGCCAAAAGGCGTGGAGCGGTAAAGGGGGGAACGGCCGACGACGCGGGTGGCGGGTAGGCGCTCCAACGCTGCGCACGCCCGCAGTACCTGGGCTCTCGGATCCTGCAGGTTGCTGCCGAGCCCGATGTACGCCGGCTGCCAGATCGTCACGGCCCGGCCGATCACGAGGCCCGAGGGCCACGCCGCCCGCGGCGCCGTCGGCGGCCGGACTTGGGCCGGGCGGGCCGGGACCCAGCCGATTGCGCGAGCGCATCCGCCATCTGCCCCTGCTCTTCGTGGCCGGCAGCTTGGACCTCCGTCCACCACTGGGCCATCTCCGGGGAGGCCAGGCCGAATTCGGCCCGCAGGAGCAGGAGGTCGTAGGCAGCCCGGAAGCGCGGATGGGTCAGGAGGCGTAGCGCACGCCGTCCGGTCGGATGCTCGAGTCGCGGCTGCAGCGAGAACATTTCGCTCAGCCCCAGCGAGAAGCGCCTCGGAATCATCAGATTCGCCTGCGCTTGGCGCACCGCGCGGTCGCAAGCATCGCCGATCGCCGAAAGCTCATGCCACTTCTCCGGCGGCATGGACTCGATGATCTGGGCAATGGGACCGTAGAGGAGCAGCGCCAATAGAAATGTGGGCGTGAGCGGACGGCCTGCGATGGCGCGCTCATCCGTGTTGGCAAGCCCCTTCACCAGCAGCCGCTCGACGAGGCTGCCCGGGTGTGCGCTGAGATAGCTATCCACGTTGGGCAGGAGCTCCGCCAAGAGACCCCGCCGCCGCAGCACTTCGAAGCTCCTCACGCCGTGGCCCGAGAGAAAGAGCTTCAACATCTCGTCGAAAAGGCGCGCCGGCGGCACGCCCCCCAGAAGCTCCCGCAGGCGCCCGATGGGCTCGGCCGTCGCCGGGTCGATCTCGAAGCCGAGCTTCGCCTCGAAGCGCGCTGCGCGCAGCATGCGCACCGGGTCTTCCCGAAAGCGCGTCTCCGGATCGCCGATGAGCCGCAGGCGCCTGGCGGCAATGTCTTCGACACCACCGACATAGTCCCAGATGGAGAAGTCGGCGATGTTGTAGTAGAGCGAGTTGGCCGTGAAATCGCGGCGCCAGACGTCCTCATCGATGGTGCCGTAGACGTTGTCCCGAATGATGCGGCCGGTCGCGTCGAGCATCCGCTCCGAATGGTCGTCGGAAGACGGACGCCCTTCCCTGCCGAACGCCCTGACCGGAGCTGGCTCCCCGCCGCCACTCGACTCCTCGTCGAGGTCGCCTACCCCCTCTGCAGGAGGCTCGGCATCTTCATCGAGCTCCGGCGCCTCGCCATCCTCTGGATCGGCGTCGGCCAGCGGCTCCTCCCCCTGGGACGGCGCGGTCGCTGCCCGGAAGGTGGCAACCTCGATGATCTCCTGGCCGAAGAAGACGTGGGCCAGCCGGAACCGACGCCCGACCAGCCGGCAATTGCGGAAAAGGCGCTTTACCTGCTCCGGCAGCGCGTCCGTGGCCACGTCGAAGTCCTTCGGCTCCATCCCGAGCAGGAGGTCCCGCACGCAGCCGCCCACCAGAAATCCCTGGAATCCCCCGTCTTTCAGGCGGTAAAGCACTCGCAGTGCATTGGGGGAGATATGAGACCGGGAAACCGTGTGCTCAGCCCGCGGAATGACCCGGGGCTTGGCAGCAGGCGCCACCGGATGGGCTTGGGGTGAGTTCAATTCGTGGCTTTCGGCTTGAGCATTGGACACAGCCCCCTATAATACCGCGCTCCTGAAGCCGGCCCTCAAGCCATACGCTCCCTTCGTCTAGAGGCCCAGGACATAGCCCTCTCAAGGCTGTAACACGGGTTCGAATCCCGTAGGGAGCGCCATATCGACTCTCCCTCCTGAGACGAACGCCTCCGCTCCGGTAGGCCACGGGGCGAACGTATTCGTCTCAGTCGAATCGCTGGCGGTGAAGATACGCATGCATCCTTCGCTATAACTGGACGATGCCTTGCGGCGTCTCGAGCCGAAGATGAAGCCGCGGCGTCCTTTCCTGCGCCACGCGGGCGTCCGTCCAACCAATCGCGGCATTTGCCTCCATCAGTGCCGCCCTGTCCGGATGCGTGATCCAAAACTCGGAAACGGCACACCCGCCCGGCGAAGTGGCTGAGCCATTCGATGAAGAAAGGGAGAACCATGCCGAACGGATGTGATCCCAGCAACAACAGCCGCCATTCCACGGTGAGGCCAGAGGCAGTTGTCCGCTTCATGTAAAACGGCCCATCCGCCGGTTTCCCCGCCCAGGTGTTAGCGGAAAATCCGCGGCGGGCCACGTTCGCGTAAGTCGCATCGATGTCCGGCGTGCGAAGTGCGTACGTGAGAATCAGTGGTCTTCCAGTTTCAGGAGCGCCGACCCCAGATTCGCCGCGAGCGTTTGCTCCAGGTCCGGGCCGATGATCTCGAGGTAACAGCCACGCCCGAGGGACACGAGGTAATTTCGAGTCCGTTGCCCCATGTGGGAACCGCCCATTACCGGCGCGACGCCGCTCAGATCCTGAAAGCGTCGCACGCCGGCTTCAAGGTCGGGCGTCGCCCACAGGAAATGGTCGATGCGATAGCCGCTGGGCGTTTTCGGAGACTCCATGCGGCTACTGCCCCTGCCGCGCGGAGTCCGGCGGCGCGCGGCTCTTGAGGTATTTTCCGAACGTCTCGACATCGATGTTGCTGCCGCAGACGATGACACCGACCCGCCGTCGGCCCGTCCGGAAAATGGGGCAAGGTCAATCCCGCCGAGTAGCTCTCTCAGGGCCGCCACTCCCAGGGATTGAGAATCGCAACGCCGGTTGGCCCGAAATCCTCGACATTCCGCGTCACGACCGTCATGCCGTGAATCAGCGCAGCAGCGGCAATCAGAGCATCGCGCTCGGGCCTTGGATCTGGAATGTGCAGCTTTGCGCAACGTCGAGCGACCGCGGCATCGATCGGCAAGATGCGCCCCTCAAAAGTCGGCAGGACGTGCCCGTCCATCCACGCCCGCATGACCGCTCCTTGCGCAGCATCACGCCGCTCGATGCGCAGGACACCTCGCTCGAGCTCGAGAACGCTGATGGCGGATAAAAATGTTTCAGTCGGCGCCACCGCGGCGCTCCATGCGGCAACGTTGGGGTGCGCTTTGCCAGCTTTGACTTTGCGCAGCTCGGAGACGACATCCGTATCGAGCAAGTACATCAGTCCAGATCCACCGGCTTCGATAACGGTCCACGCAATCGGGAAGGTTCGAACTCGATGTCCTCGGCGCCGGGAGTGGCAAGCAAATCCCCGAGGGTATGAGATCCGAAGGATTCGCCGGCGAGCTTCTGGTACTCGTCAAAGGTGAGCAGCACGTGCGCCGGACGACCCCGATCAGTGATGAAAACCGGCCCCTTGCGCGCAGCTTGCTTCGCACGGCCGGTATCCTGGTTGAACTCGCGACTGGAAAGCGTGGTAATGGCCATACCGCCGGCCTCCTGATCTAATGTAGAAACGTTACTACACTTGATCGGGTGTCGCAAGCCCAGAGCGAATTTCCCGGAAGATCAAAGCCGTATCGCGCTCTGGCTCAGAACGATTTCAACACACGCACTCCGACCTGGCGGGGGGGGCCGGCATAACCGAGGTTGGCGAGAAGCTGGGTTGATACGTAATGCAGGTTGAACAGATTGGTCGCATACGCCGTCACCTGCCAGTTGTCCGGGCCGTCGTAGGTGAGATCCGCGTCGGTGATATTCTGCGCATACAGGTGATCGTATGGATCGACTTCGAACACGGTCGCCCAACGTGCGTCCGTGTAGCTGTAGTCGACACGGGGCGTGAGGGTCTGTAAGACACCCACTGCGAAGGTATATTGCACGCCCGCGTGGGCCGTCCAGCGCGGCGCGTTCGGCAGGGGTCTGCCCGTCAGGTCCTGAACGCCTTTGGCCAGGTAGCGCTCATCGATCGCCGAGAACTGACCGATCTCCGACGGGTCGAAGGAGCCCCCGACGTCGACCGCAAGCCCGCCTGCCGCCGCCTGCGTCTGCACCTCGATTCCCTTGACGACCGTCGTGCCGCTGGCGTTCGCATCGACCCCCTCCCCCAGTGTCGGTTCGAAAATCGGCAGCTGAAAATCCGTGTAATTTTCCGAGAAGCCGTCGAGCTGCGTCTGGATATGGCCGCTCAGCAGCGTGCTCTTCCAGCCGACTTCGTAGTCCGTGACGTTCTCCGGCCCGAAGGCGGTGCCATCGGCATTGAATCCGCCAGCCTTGTTACCCGTTGCCACGAAGGTGTAGAGGAGGTTGTGGGGATTCAAGGTCCAGTCGAGGTCGGCTTTGCCGGTCACCCGGACATCGCGCGTCATCTTGCCGTTCACCTCATCCAGCGTCTCGATCGGGATACCGTCGAAGAGAGCGTACGCGAGATCGTGGAGAGTGAAGCTGGTCTCGGTGTACCGCCCTCCGATCTGCAGCTTCAGAGCGTCGGTGAGCGCATACCCGCCCTGCGCAAAAAAACCCCAGCTCAGCCGGTCAGCCTCGTCCTCGGCATCGGACAGCGCGAGGCCAGTAGTAGGGGTGCCGTAGGGCGCCCCTGACAGGATGAACTGCGGGGTTTCGAGCAGATCATCCTGATAGACCCCCCCCATGAGCCAGGTGAAGCGTCCTGTGCTGGGGGAGATGACGTTGATCTCCTCCGAGGTTGTCCGGTCCATGGCCCTCGCGTCGAAAATCTCGGGGCTGTCACCCAGTGGCGGCGGCGTCGCAGTGCCATCGGCGTCGAGCGAGTAGCTGAGCCGCCCGTCCTGGTAGCCCGATATCGACGTCACCGAGATGCCATCCGCGAGCTTATAGTTGAGGTGGAGGACCGCGCGGACCTGGTGTTCATAGCCCGCCAGGTACGAATCCGATTCGACATCGAAGATGTCGGCCGTCGAGCCGTTGAACGGCGCCGCGGGCGAGCCGCCGTGATCGATGTAGTTGTAGTCGAGCTTGAGCTCCGCCTGGAAGGCGTCACTGGGCTGCCACAAAGTACTCACGCGCCCGTTGCCGCTGTGCAGATTGCCCGGGTTACCGGACCAGGGACCGCTCATGTGGAAGAACGTGTCGCGGTTCTCGTCGTCCGTGGCGAAACGGATCGCGAGATCGTCCGACAGTGGAACGTTCACTGCCGCGCGGACCCGCGCGTCGTTGTAGGTTCCGTACTGGCCCTCGACATAGCCGTTGAACTGATTGAGAACCGGGTCGGCCTCGGTGATGAAGATGGCGCCGCCGGTCGCATTTTCACCCGCGAAGGTGCCCTGGGGCCCGCGCAGCACCTGAATGCTGCTGATGTCGTAGTAGGGCTCGTCGCTGATGAGGCCGTTGGGAGTCGTGGAGACTCCATCCCGGTAGATCAGCACCCCCGAGGAGACCTGCGCACCCGCATCGTCCCTGCCGATTCCGCGGATATTGATCAGCGCGTTCACGCCGGAGTCCTGGATGGTGACCGATGGGGTCGTGAACTGCAGCTGGTCGACCGTGTTGATGTTCTCCCTGGCGATATCGTCACCCGTCAAGACCATCGCGTCTACCGGCGTGGCTTGCAGGTCGGTGGTGCGCCGCTCCGCGGTCACGATGACCTTCTCGAGCGTCGCGAAGATGTCGCTCCCGGGCTGATCGGTATCGTCCGCCACGGCCGGGCCGGCTGCCGCCAGCGCCAGGCTGGTCAGCGCCACATACGACACCCAACAGGTCGACTTCGACAAGGCGCGTCCGCTTGTGCGGCTATGCATGAGAACCCCCGTTCGCTACGGCACCAGCATGGAAATACTCTCTCCATCCACGACGTAGACCCGGCCATTGGCATCCACCGCGACGGCGTTTGGATAAGAGAATCCCGAACCAACAGTCACGGGCGTAGTGTAAGCCCCGCCGCTGTAGGGGATTTCCTTCACCGCGCTGTTGTTGGTATCTGCCACGAACACGTCGCCGTTGGCGTTCGCCGCGACGCCGGTCGGATACGAGAATCCCGAACCAAGGGTCACGGGTGTGGCGTAAGCCCCGCCGGTGTACGGGATTTCCTTCACCGCATTGTCGTTTGAATCGGCAACGAACACATCGCCACTGGCATCCACCGCCACGCCCGCGGGATAGGAGAATCCCGAGCCCAGGATCACGGGTGCGCCATAGGCCCCGCCGCTGTAGGGAATCTCCTTAACCGCACTGTTGTCAGTATCTGCCACGAACACGTCGCCGTTGGCATCCACCGCGACGCCGGCCGGGTACGAGAATCCCGAACCAAGGGTCACGGGTGTGGCGTAAGCCCCGCCGGTGTACGGGATTTCCTTTACCGCGCTGTCGTTTGAATCGGCAACGAACACATCGCCACTGGCGTCCAGCGCCACGCCCTCGGGATGGGAGAATCCCGAGCCCAGGATCACGGGTGCGCCATAGGCGCCGCCGCTGTAGGGAATCTCCTTCACCACATTGTTGTTGGCATCGGCCACGAACACATCGCCGTTGGCATCCACCGCGACGCCGTGGGGACCGGAGAATCCCGAGCCTAAGGCCACCGGCGTGCCGTAGGCCCCACCGCTGTAAGGGACTTGCTTCACCACGCTATGGCCGGTATCGGCCACGAACACATCGCCGCTGGCATCCACCGCTACGCCGTGGGGATAGGAGAACCCCGAGCCAAGAACCACGGGTGAGCCATAGACCCCGCCGCTGTAGCGGATTTCCTTCACCGCACTGTTGTTTTGATCGGCCACGAACACATCGCCGTTGGCATCCACTGCTACGCTGGTGGGATAGGAGAATCCCGAGCCAAGGCTCACCGGCGCACCGTAAGTCCCGGCGCTGTAGTGCATCTCCTCCACCGCATTGTGGCCGGAATCGGCTACGAACAGATCACCGTTCGCATCCACTGCAACGTCGCTGACGGCTTGGAACCCTGAGTGAATGACCACCGCTGCGCCGTAGGCTCCGCCGCTATAGGGGATCTCCTGCACGTCGCCGTTGTTGTAATCGGCGACGAATACATCGCCGTTGGCGTCCGCCGCGACACCGGCGACATTGTAATACGTCGGGCCCACGGTCACGGGCGTGCCATAAGCACCGCCGCTGTAGGGGACCTCCTTCACCGCATTGTGGTTGGTATCGGCCACGAATACATCGCCATTCCCATCGAGCGCGATGCCGTTGGGCTGATCGAACCCCGAGGCCACGATGACGGGCGCGCCGTAAGTCCCGCTGCTGTAGGGAATCTCCTTCACCACATTGTTGCCGGTATCGGCCACGAACACATCGCCGTTCGCATCTATCGCGACGGCATATGGACCGTTGAAATATTGCTCGAGTATCTTGCTGATGGGCGTGGCGACGCTGCTGCAGGTCACGGCAATGTCACTCACCGGACTCGTGGCGGTGCCACTGCCGTTGGACGGCGCGCAGGCAAGATCGATGCCATAAGGCTGAGTGCCGACCGTCACATCATAGCCACCCCCGTAAGCAATGCCCGTATGCATCGAAAACTGGCTGGCGTTGGCCGGAATCGAGGTGGGATCCGTTGCATTGTCCAGCAGCACCAGACCTGATTGTGTGAGTCCGCTCACCGAACCGCCGATGGTCTCAGTGACGGCTGAGCAGGTCACGGCCACATCGTTGATCGGGCCGGCAGGCATGGTGCCGACGCCCTGGCTGATCGAGCAGGACTCATGCACGGGCTGGGTCTGCACCTGCACGTCGTATCCGGCACCGTAGGGAACCGGATCGTCCAGGGTGAACGAGTTCGCGCCGGAAGTGACTGTGAGCGTGTCCGAGCCGTTGCTGAGCACCAGCCCGGACTGCGCGAGTCCGGCGATCGTGCCGCCCAGAGTGTAGGTGCGAGACGCGCACGTGACCGCCACACTGGCGACGTTACCGGCGCGCATAGTGCCGCTACCGTCCGCCACGCTGCAGCTCAGTCCCGCGGGATCTCCCTGGACCTGGACGGCATAATTGCTACCAAAGGCCACGGGGACCGGCATCGTGAAGGTGGTCGCGTTGGCAGAGACATTCAGGACGTCCGAGCCGTTTATCAACACCAAACCGGCGTTGTTGCCCAGTCCAGCGACGGTTCCGCCCACCGTGAAGGGTTGATCAGTGCAGCTGACTGCCACGCCCGTCACGGCGCCGGCGGACATGGTCCCGGTGCCGTGGCTCACCGAGCAGGCGAGTCCGGTGGGCTGCGCACTCACCGTGACGGTGTAGCTGCTCCCTGAGGCGACAGGCGCGGAAAAGGTGAAACTGGTAGCGTCGGCGCCGACATCGAGCATGTCCGAGCCGTTCGCCAGCACGAGACCCGAGCTCGTGAGGCCCGAAATCGAGCCCCCGAGATCAAAAGCCTGGCTGGAGCAAGTCACCACGACGTTGGCGACGTTGGCGGAGGTGATCGTGCCGCTCCCGGCCGCGACGGAGCAGGTCTGCCCGGCGGGCTCCGTGGCGACGGTGACCGTGTAGGCGGTCCCGGAGGTGAGACCAGGGGCTAGCGCCACGCTCGTCGCGCCGCCGTTGACCGTGACCGGGATTCCGTTGACCGAGAGCACCAGACCGGTGCCGGTGAGGCCGCTGACCGTGCCGGTCAAGGCGTACTTGGCGCTCGAATTCGCCGAGGGAGTCGTCGAGTCATCGCTGCCGCAGGCGCTGAGAGCGAGGGTCACACAGAGGGTACACAGAATCGATGCGACGCAGCGGCGGCCTACCACGGTTTTCCTTATGACCCCGATGGCGGGTCCTGGACATAATCGGAAGGGGATTCTGGGATGCCACCGCCGCGGCGGGGTCGATGCGCGTCACTGAATCGGGACCCAAGACAGGGATGCGGCGAGGAACGTGATCAGGATCACAAGCGGGTCTGCCTGGCAATTATTGACATCTATTGCCAGATGCATAGCATGGCGACCAATCGGCACCCAACGTCTCCGAGGGAGGCCTTTCCGTGAGCAGCAGCCTGAACGTTCAACTGACCGATGCACTCCGTAAATACGTCGACGAGCGAGCCAGCGATAAAGATGTCTACGCCACACCGAGCGAATACATTCGCGACCTCATTCGCCAGGACATGCAGGATCACGCCGTCGCAACAAACATCTTCGAAGGACTCGATGACGTCCGCAAGAGCCGCTTCTCCTCGCAGTCGATTCTCGACGTCCATGACGAAGACTGAGGGTCGGTGGCAAGCAAGCGCTACGTCCTGACGCTGAAGGCCGCGAGCGATCTGCGGGAAGCGCGCGCATGGTCCCGCGCTCGGTTGGGAAAATCACTCACCCACCGCTATTTCGAAGACCTGCACAAGGGCGCTCAGTACGTCGCAGAAAATTGTGACCGGTTGCGCTCTCGCAATGAGCTCGTGGGCGATGCTCCTCTGCACGTCTACCCGATACGGGAACACTATCTCGTCTACGAGCCTCTGAATTCCGACGTCATCGCCGTGGTCGCCGCCATTCGGCAGGGTCGCGACCTCCCAGCCATCCTGCGCAAATGGGCCGGTTCCATACGGCGAGAGCTCGCCGACGTTCGTTCGCGGATAGAGAGGGGTGGGGTCAAAGTACCTCGGGGCCCGGGCAAAAAAGCGCGCGTCAGAGGTTCAAGGGCCTCGAAGTGACCTTCCTCCAGAGGCCCAGGACATAGCCCTCTCAAGGCTGTAACACGGGTTCGAATCCCGTAGGGAGCGCCATTCGTCGGGACGCGGACATCCCGCAATTGACCAGGTCACACGCGCATGATCATGCGCGTTTTCTATGCGCATTTCTATGTGCTATATTGCCAGCACGAAGGAGGACACTATGCCCCGCCGCACTTCCACGACCGCGGTCCCCAAGCGTGCTACCAACGTCAGTATTCGCAGCGACTTGCTCGCCGCCGCTCGCGAAGCCGGAGTCAATCTCTCGGCCACGCTCGAGCGCGCGCTGACCGACGAGCTCGCCGCGAACAGGCGCAAGCAGTGGCGCGAGGAAAATCGTGAGGCGATCCAAGCCTACAACGAGCATGTCGAGAAGCGTGGTACGTTCTCCGACGGTGTACGGAGCTTCTGATGGCGCAGTTCACGGTCTACCGGAACAAAAACGCGCGTACCAAGGCAACATTTCCCCTTCTCGTCGACGTACAGTCCAACCTTCTGGAGGAGCTGCAAACGAGAGTCGTGATTCCACTGACCAAGGCGACAGCGCTCACCAGAAAGCCCGTAGACCACCTTACTCCGATCTTAAAGTTCGAGGACGAGGCATACGTACTCATGACTCCGCAGCTCGCTGGCATAGCGCGCAAAGAGCTTGGAGCCCCGAGCGGCACCCTTGCGGAACACCGCGACGTCATTCTCGGAGCCATGGATTTTCTGCTGACTGGATTCTGACGACGTCGGAGCGCCTTGCTCCCCGGGGAGCCATTATTCACAGACTTAGCTCCGCGGCGAGCCGCACGTATGTCGGTCGCACGGGTGCTGGGACGCTTCTCAAATCTCTCCTTACGCAGGCTGCGCGATCAATGCTCGCCCACCGCCTGCGTCCAACCATGGCGGCAGCCGCTGCCTGCATCTGGCCCATGCCAGCGGATGGGTGACGGATTGTTCCGAAGATCAGGAGTCCATCGGTACGAGCTCAATTTTCGCCGAATGTCCGTGCGCCCGCGCAAGTTTGTCGTCGCACGTTAGCATCGGCGCAGCAAGTGCCTCCGCGAGCGCAATGTAGGCTGCGTCGTACGCAGAAAGTGACGTGCGCAAACTCCAGTGATCGCACCAGGCCCGCTGCCGCTAGCGCTGGGAGGCGGTCGCACGCTGGTGCGCTCGACGTTTCGCGTAGGCGGCCCGCGCCGCATCCATGCGAGAGGAATTCTCTATGACCCATTCGGCGAGTGACTGCACCGGCCGCAGAAAGTCCTTGCCGAGCTGCGTGAGCGCATATTCAACCTGAGGCGGGGTAACGGGTGTAACGGTTCTGGAGATAAAGCCGTTCTCCTCGAGCTCCCGTAGGGTTGATGCAAGGACCTTTTGGCTGATCTCACCAACGTCCCGGCGCAACGCATTGAAGCGGCACGGACCGCGCCCGAGCACACGCACCACGAGCAGTGTCCACTTGTCGCTGATCCGCGCGATCAGGCGGCTGAGGTGCTCACACGGTGTGGTATCCCCGCGGTTACCTGGTATCGACAGAGTGCCTGCTTGTTTCGCCACGCATACCTCTTGTAATCTGGTTACTACTGGAAACCACCACACAAGAGGTTATCATGGATTCCAAGCCCCGAATTGCAGTAATCATCGGCTCCACCCGCCCCACCCGCTTTGCCGACGCGCCGGCGCAATGGATTTTGAAGCAGGCTCGGGCGCGCGGCGACATGGAGGTGGAACTGGTCGATCTGCGTGATCACCCGCTGCCCTTCTTCGCTGAAAAGGCATCGAACATGTGGATGCCGAGCGAGGATCCCGCAGCCGTTCGCTGGCAGAAAACCATTGCCCGGTGCCACGGCTACATCTTCGTCGTAGCGGAATACAACCACTCAATCACCGCCGCCCTCAAAAATGCGCTCGATCAAGCCTACAAGGAATGGAACCGGAAGCCCTTCACGGCCTTCGGTTACGGCAGCGTGGGCGCGGCACGTGCGATCGAGCATTTGCGGTCGATTGCGGTGGAATTGCAAATGGTCTCGACGCACGCCGCCGTTCATGTCGGCGGCAGCGATCTCAAGGCCGTGCACCCGATGTTCGGGAACAAACCGTTCGGCGAGATCGAGGCGGGGTTGCTGCCCGCGACGAAGACCGCTCTCGACGAACTGCTTTGGTGGGCCAAGGCGACAATGGCTGCGAAGGCCACCGAAGCAGTGTGAGACAGGAGCAGTAATCGCGCGGCTCGTGGGCAGAACGCCCCTAATCCGAGAGTGCCATCGCAACCGCTCGTGAGTTGAGCATGAGCGCGCCGATGAGTGAACCCGCAGCAGCGGCCAGGGCGCCGTAATTCGTAACGCCGGCAGCGCACACCAACACGGCCACGAACGCACTCGCCCCGACAGACACCGCGATTCGGCGTCCATCCCACCGAGCGACGGCGTGGCGTACCGCAGGACGGGCCACGCCGTTTGCCCACTGCACGCCCAGCAGAACCGCGTACACGGTCGACGTGGCATCGTAAGGCATTCCATAGATCGATAGTGTCGCCGGAGCCAGCGCAAACAGCGCCACGAAGAACGCGGAGCTGTAAATGAGTGCACGCCCGAGTTGGCGCAGCATCAAGGGCCGCGACCCTGGCACGGGTAGCGCTGCCCTGAGCGTCGTACGGCATCCGGCGAGATTCAGGGCCGGTAGAAAGTAGTCGACGACCAGTGCGGTGCGCGCCGCCACTGCATATTGCGCCATCTCTACCGCGGGAGCCCAAACAGCAAGGACACCCAGCGGACCCCAAAGCAGGACTCCGCGTCCAAGGCCTACCCACTCGCGCGCGTTAACCGCCTTCAGCACCTCGCGGTCGATTGGCCGCGAGCTCTGCGCCAGATCAAACGGAAAGGCACGCCACGCGAGCAGAACCGCGACACACGCAGATATCAATGTCCCGCAGAGGAACGCCCATGAATACAGCGCCAGTGAAGCGTCCTCCGACGCGAACGCCACCGCCAGGAGCATCGACAGGTTGACGGCATAAGCCACTACGACAACGCCAAGGGTACGATTGGCCGCGCGCAGCGCCTCGCCGAGAAAAGTGGACAGGCTGACACACGGCAGCGCCAGTACGAACGGCAGGTAAATCTGCAGCATCCGTTGCAGTTGCGGCGCCTGGATGTCCAGATCAGCCGTCACCACCAGGAGAATTCCGCACAGCAGGCTCGCGCGTACCAACATGCGCTGACCGAGCTGTAGCAGCAGTACTCCCGTCGAAGCGTCAGTCGGTGCGCAGTGCCGGCCGATGATGTGCTGGGCCATGTAGATCTCGTACTTGGCCCGCACCAGGGCACTCAGTCCCAGGGCGATGACGAAGCCGCGAAAATAAACCCCCGCGTCCTCCGGCGTGAGGGCATCGACGACCGCCCAGGTGGCCGCGATCTGCAGTGCTGCACCGAGCACGCGCAGCACGACCTCCGCGACCCAGGAATGCGCTGAGGTGCCAATCACCTGCCCCGCGGCCGCTGAAGGTTCTGCCATCCTGCGCTCCCCCTACTTGCGAGCCTCGGGGGGAGCGTGCGCAGCGGAGGTCTGCGGCGGCGGCGGCGCTGCGCGCGCGCTGCCCGGGAACACTGAGCGCACGCTGACGAAGAATACCGGCACGAGGAACACGGCAAGCACCGTGGCCGTGATCATGCCGCCGATTACGCCCGTACCGATCGCGATGCGGCCGCCGGCACCGGCGCCAGTCGCAATCGCCAGTGGCAGTACACCGAGGACGAAAGCCATCGAGGTCATGAGTATCGGGCGCAATCTCTGGCGCGCCGCGCTGACTGTCGCCTCGATGAGATTCATCCCATGCGCGTAGTTCTCCACGGCGAATTCCACGATGAGGATGGCGTTCTTGGCTGATAGACCCACGGTTGTGAGCAGGCCCACCTGAAAGAACACGTCGTTTCCGAGCCCTCGCACCAGCGTTGCCGTGATCGTGCCGATGATGCCGAGCGGTACGACCAGCATCACTGCGAAAGGAATCGACCAACTCTCATAAAGCGCGGCGAGAGCCAGAAAAACGACGGTGAGCGATATGGCATACAGTGCCGGTGCCTGCGAGCCCGCACGCACTTCTTCGTACGACAGCCCGGTCCACTCGTAACCGACGCCGCCGACCTTCGCCGTAGCCGCCTGCATCGCTGCGATCGCGTCCCCGGTGCTCCTACCCGGCGCCGGTGCGCCCAGAAATTCGAGCGACGATATGCCGTTGTAACGTTCGAGCTTCGGCGAGCCCACTGTCCAATGCGCCGTGGCGAACGTGTTGAATGGGACCATCTCACCGGAACCGTTGCGCACGTACCAGCGACCCAGATCCTGCGGGAGCATCCGTGATTCAGGGTCGCCCTGCAGGAACACCCGCTTGACGCGGTTGCGGTCGACGAACTGATTCACATACGTCGAGCCCCATCCTGCCCCGAGGGTGTCGTTGATGTCGCTGATCGACACGCCGAGCGCACTCGCCTTTTCCCAATCGATGTCGAGCTGGTACTGCGGCTCATCGTCGAGGCCGTTCGGCCGTATCATGCCGATCGCCGGATCCTTGCTCGCGATCCCGAGCAGGCGACCCCGTGCCTGCATCAGCGCATCGTGGCCGAGATTGCCGCGGTCTTCGAGCTCGAAGTCGAATCCGGTCGCGTTGCCCAGCTCGAGTGCGGCGGGCGGTGCAAATGCGACGACGAATGCTTCACGGAACTGCTGGAAGCGACGATTGGCGCGCGCGACGAGGGCGAAGACGGAATCGTTCTTGCCCGGGCGCTCCGACCACGGTTTCAGACGCACGAAGACCAGGCCGGCGCTCTGCCCGTGGCCGCCGAAACTGAAGCCGTTGACCGTGAACACGCCGCTCACGAGGGCCTTTTCGTCCTTGAGGAAGTAGTCTCGCGCCTGATTCAGGGCCCGCTGCGTGATCTCGCTGGCCGAGCCGGCTGGAGCGCTCACCTGGACGAACAGAATGCCTTGATCTTCATCCGGCAGGAACGACTTGGGCACCCGCACAAACAGGAAGGCCATCGCCGCCACGATCACCAGATATACGAGCAGATAACGTCCGTTGCGGCTCGTGACGTGCCCGAGGCTCCGGGAATAGCCGCGGTTCATGCTCGCGAAACCCCGGTTGAACCAACCGAAGAAGCCACTTTCCCGCTCGGGGGCGTCCCCAACGCGCGGCCGCAGCAGCGTCGCGCACAATGAAGGCGTGAAGATCAGCGCGACCATCACCGAGAGCGCCATGGCCGAGACGATGGTCACGGAAAACTGCCGATAGATGACGCCGGTCGATCCACTGAAGAACGCCATGGGTAGGAACACGGCCGACAGCACCAGCGCAATGCCGACCAGAGCGCCGGTGATCTCGTTCATCGAACGGCGCGTCGCCTCCTTGGGCGAGAGTCTCTCTTCATCCATGACACGCTCGACGTTCTCGACGACGACGATCGCATCGTCGACCAGCAGACCGATCGCGAGCACCATGCCAAACATTGTGAGCGTGTTGATCGAGTATCCGAAAGCAGCCAATACGGCGAATGTGCCGAGCAGCACCACGGGCACCGCGATCGTCGGAATGAGCGTGGCCCGGAAATTCTGCAGGAAGAGGTACATGACCAGGAACACGAGGACGATCGCCTCGAAGAGCGTCTTCACGACCTCATCGATGGAGACGCGCACGAACGGTGTGGTGTCGTAGGGATAGATGAGCTTCAGGCCGGGCGGAAAGAACGGCGCCAGCCTGTTCATCGTGGCGTGTATCGCATTGGCCGTCTCGAGAGCATTGGCGCCTGTTGCCAGTTTGATCGCGAGGCCCGCCGCCGGATGGCCGTTGTATTCCGTATAGACCGAGTAGCTTTCGGCACCCAACCCGATGCGAGCCACGTCCCTGAGTCGTACCTGCGAACCGTCGGTGTTGACCTTGAGCAGCACGTCGCCAAACTGCTGGGCGTCGGTGAGGCGCTGGGGACCAATGATGGTGGCGCGCAGGCGCTGTCCTTTCACTGAAGGAAGCCCGCCGAGCTCGCCTGAGGGAACCTGCAGATTCTGCGCCTGCAGCGCGTTGTTCACGTCGTCCGCTGTCAATCCGTAGCTGTAGAGCTTGGCCGGATCCATCCAGACGCGCATGGCGTACTGGGTGCCGAACAGCTGGTAATCGCCGACGCCATTGGTGCGGCTGATCGGGTCCTGTACGTGCGAGGCGATGTAGTCGCTCACGTCCTCGCTGCTCATCGAGCCATCGTCCGAGTAGAAGCCGATCACGAGCAGGAAATTGCGCGTCGCCTTGGCCACGCGCAGGCCTTCCTGCTGCACTTCCAGCGGCAGGAGCGGCGTCGCGAGCTGCAGCTTGTTTTGCACCTGCACCTGAGCGATGTCGGGATTGGTGCCCTGCTGGAAGTAGAGCGTGATGGTCATGCTCCCGTCCGAATCGCTTTCCGATCCGAAGTACAGGAGATGATCGATGCCGCTCAACTGCTGCTCGATGACCTGCGTGACTGAGCTTTGGACCGTATCGGCCGAAGCGCCCGGATAGGTCGCCGAGATGGAGATCGCAGGCGGCGCGATGCTCGGATACTGCGCAATGGGCAGAGTCAGGATGGCCAACCCACCAGCCAGCATGATGACGATCGCCAGTACCCAGGCAAAGATGGGGCGGTCAATGAAGAAATTGACCATCGCCGGCCCCTATTCCGCGGTCGCCTGAGCCGGCGCGCCAGGCCGTGCCGTCGCGCTCGCTCGAGCCGTCGCCGCCGCTTCATTCGGGCTCTTCGCGTCCGACGTCAGCCCGTACTCTTCGGCCACGACCTTGGTGCCAGGTTTCGCCGCCTGCAACCCCTCGACAATGACGCGGTCGCCGGGCACGAGTCCCGAAGTCACCAGCCATTGATCGCCGACCGCGCGATCGGTCTTGAGCAGCCGCAGCGCGACGGTGCCGTCGCGCTCCACGACCAGCGCGGTCGGCTCACCCTTCTGATTGTGACTGACGCCTTGCTGCGGCGCGAGAACAGCATCCTGCCGCACGCCTTCCTGGATCTCCTCGCGGACGAACATACCTGGCAACAGTAGGCGGTCGGGATTCGGCATCAGCGCCCGCAGTGTCACGGACCCCGTGCCCTCATCCACCGTCACTTCAGAGAACTCCAGCGTCCCGGGGTGAGCGTAATCGCTGCCATCCTCGAGTCGCAGCCGCACCTGCGGCTTGCCGCTGTCGCTTTGCTTCAACAACCCGGCCGCAGCCTCACGCTCGAGGCGCAGCAGAGTGCTGGTCGGTTGGGTCACGTCCACATATATCGGCTCGAGCGCCTGGACGGTGGCGAGTGCGGTCGCCTGATCGGCGGTGACGAGCGCGCCTTCCGTGATGAAGGAGCGACCGATCCGGCCGGAGATCGGCGACAGAACCTTGGTGTAGACGAGGTTGATGTGCGCGGTCTCCACCGACGCATCGGCCTCCAGACGAGCAGCCAGCGCATTGTCGTAGTCCTGCTTACCGATAAAATTGACCGCGACCAGCTGCTTGTATCGTTCCGCGAGCGCCCGCGCGGACGCCTGCGCAGCCACGGCGCTGTCATAGGCGGCCTGGTAGGGTGCCGGATCGATCTGATAGAGCTGCTGGCCTTTCTTGACCTTGCTGCCTTCGATGAAGAGCCGTCTCAGGATGATGCCACTGACCTGCGGTCGCACATCCGCGGTGCGATACGCGGACACGCGCCCGGGAAGCTCCGTGACGATGGGCACCGCCTGGGCTTTCACTGTAACGACGGAGACGTGCGGCTCCGGAGGGACCGGCTGCGCTGCCGGATGGCTGCAGGCCGCCAAAAGTGTGCAAGCAGCCGCGACGATGCAACAGCGTGAAGGGCGCAGAACGGATCGCATGGTGTTCTTTCTCCCCGTTGAGATGGCCTCAATCGGTCGAGGGCCCGCAGCGCCTCTCATGCCAAGCGTGATCACACTCTCACGGCCAGCATACGCGCCATGAGCGATCACGTCTTGTGCGAGTACTCTTGGTTTTTGTACGAGAGCCCTTTTCCTGAGCCGCGCATCAGGGCGCATCAGTCCGTTCCGATGCAGACTACGGCTTGAGCGAGAGCCTTGGGGTAAGTCTGCCTGCCGCATGTCGTGCCGGTGGCGATGGGTGCGCCGCCGAGCGTATTGGTAGCGTATTCATCCGACCGGCGAGTTCTCGGAGCTAATCAGAACCCCACGGCTCATCAGCGCGTGTAACTGCTCGTCGGACAGGCCCACTGTGCGCATTATCTCCGCGGTGTGTTCGCCGACTCTGGGAGGTTGCCGAACGAGCCCGGGGCGGTTTCCAGCGAGAATCACCGGCAGTGCAGGTAGACCCGCGCTCGGTCGAGCGGGAGCCATCTCAGTCCTGGTCAGGTCAATCGGTAAAAGACCGCCCGATGCTCTCAGATGCGGATCGTCGAATAGCTGGCTTGGTGTTGCGATCGGCGCAAATGGTAAGCCCAACTTCTCGAGCTTTGCCATCAGGAAATCTTTTGCAACCGATCGGAACATAGGCCGCACGCGAGCAAGAATCTGCGGACGCGCCCGAACGCGGGCCTGCGTTGAATCGAGAGCCGGGTCGTCAAGTAGGTCCTGCAACTCGAAGGCAGCACAGAACTGACGCCACTGAGAGTCCGTCACGACCCCTACGAAGACCTGCTGTCCGGGATCCGCCGTTTCAAACACATCATAGATGGGCCAGGGCCTACCTGTGGTCGGATCGCCAAATGGCGGCGGGTCGCATCCCTCGATAGCAGCCCTTGCCATGTGCGGCGCAACAAAAAGCATGTTCGTTTCGAAAAGGCCCGACTGCACGAGGCTACCGTTGCCTGTCACATCGCGCTGCCTAAGCGCTGCCAAAACCGCCAGCGCCCCAAACACGCCTCCCATTATGTCATTCACCGATGCACCAGCCCGCGACGGGTGACCGGGTCGGCCCGTCATATACGCCAGCCCCCCCATCATCTGTACAACCTCATCGAGAGCCGCACGATGCTGATAGGGGCCCGGCAAAAAGCCTTTGCACGCGCAGTAAATCAACCGCCGGTTGCGCGCCGCCAGCGTCGGATAGTCAAGACCGAGCTTTGACATCGCGCCTGGCCGGAAGTTCTCGAGAAATACGTCGGCACTCGAGATCAGCTTCCCGACCAACTCCAAGCCGGAAGGATGCTCGACGTCGACGCAAACGCTGCGTTTGTTACGATTGAAGGTCGCAAAGAAGCCCAGTCCGATACCAGTCAACCGTCGCGACTTGTCGCCATCGGGCGGGGGTTCCACTTTGATCACATCCGCGCCGAGGTCGGCGAGGACCATGCCGCAGACTGGACCCATTACCATATGACTGAATTCGATGACCCGAAGCCCTTGCAACGGCGCGGCCGCCGAGGTGATGGAAGATGTTCCGTCGGTCTCGCTGGACACGAGCTGCACGCTTCAGTCAGTCGATTGCGAGGCGAAAGGTCGGAGGCACGCCCGCCGCCGCAACGCGGCCATGGAGCGGCTCGTTTGGAAGTATTTCCCGGAGTACGGCCCGGGCTTCCAGCAGTCGCTCGAGGTCAATACCGGTGTCGTAGCCTTCGCTCTCGAGCAAATAGATCAGGTCTTCAGTCGCCACATTCCCCACCGAGCCAGGGGCAAAAGGACAGCCACCAAGGCCGCCAAGCGCGCCATCAAACGCCCGTACGCCCTCTTCCAGCCCAGCGGCGACGTTCGCGAGAGCTGTTCCAAGAGTATCGTGTAGATGGAGGGCTCCGAACCTGTCGGCGCCGATCTCAGATCGCACGGCACGAACGAGGCGTCGGACCTGCGACGGCGTCGCATAGCCAAGTGTATCGGCCAGCGTGACGATGTCGGCGCCGACATGCGCGAGTTGGCCCGTCATGCGAACCACTTCTTCCTCTGGCACGCCGCCCTGCATCGAACATCCAAATGCCGTCGACACGGCGGCCTCAATTCGTGGCTTTCCAGAGCCGAAGCTGTGAATCCATTCGGCAACTTTCCCGAACTGCAATACCTGCTCCTCACGGGAACGTCTCACATTCGCCCGGCTGTGAGCTTCGCTCGCCGAGACCGGCACGATAATCGACTGTGCACCGGCGGCGACTGCGTCCTGCGCGCCGCGCAGATTGGGCGCGAGTACCGTGGCGTATAGCTTCGGATGCGAGTGGCGCACCCTTTGCACGACGGCCGCGGTGTCGGCCATCTGCGGCAGGACGGTTGCCGGAACGAAACTACCGACCTCGATTTGTCGAACGCCTGCCCGGACCATGGCGGATATCCAGCGCAGCTTGCTCTCAGTCGGCATCACCTCCTCGACCATCTGCAGCCCGTCCCTCGGGCCGACTTCTCTCACACTGACTGTTCCGCGCTTCTTCACACACAAAGTTCCAATTCCCGGGGTCCTGTATCGCCGCGGACCGCAAACTCGTTCACGGAGCGCTCAATGGAGTCAAACGCTCGGATTGACCCCCATCCTTCGATACGACAAGACTGTCCGGAGGCGACGCGTGCTCCACCCAGTTGCTGATGATCTGCAGCCGATCGAAGTGATCCGGACCCTCACCTCCCGCGCAATGAGACATGCCCGGCAGTACATAGAAGCGAAACGCCGAGCGAAATGCCGTCGCCGTAAGACCCGCGCCCGTCATTTCTTGCTTCATCGCGTGATAGAACTGAATGTCATCGCCGAGAGGAGCGAGCGGATCCGCTCCTCCGTGATACCACAACAGCTTGCCGTTCCGGCTCACGAACGCTCTCATATCGAGATCGGTAGCATCAAAATAGGGCGCAGTCGTGGCAATGAATGTTTCGGCGTCCCGATCCCAGTCGAATGTCCGGAAGTTAAAGTGCGGCCCGAGCGCGAAAGCAAAGAGCCCGCGAAAGGGCAGTTCTCGTCCCGCTTGCCGCATGTACATCGACCAGCCGAGTTCGCTTCCTCGGGGTAGTCCCACCATATACTGCTCACCGGTCCGTGGATTTCGCGGCCCCCGGTAAAGGAGATTCACCGTCTCCACCTGCTGTTTTGTAAGGCACGGGTTCTTCCCGGAGTCGCTTCGCCCGCACAGGAGCGTTTCCGGCCTCCAACGGCACGCGCTCGGATTCAGCAGATACTGCTTTCCCCCCGCAGCACAGGCCTTGAGCACGGCGGAATGAATGAAGGCAAGCTGGGCATCACTCAATATGCCGGCCGGCCTTTGCCAGACGGACATGAAGTCCCAAAGGATGGAAAGGTGCACTCGCGCTCGATTTTCTCCGGGTGCACCAGCCACAACCCCGTCGTAGTCCGCCGGATATCGCTCGATCTCGCTGAACGCCTGCATACCACCCGTCGAGCATCCATCGAAGTACGACCTGCGGGGTGAGCTGCCGTATGCCGAAAGGATGATCGATTTGGCTATCCAGGTCATTTCATGGGTAGCTCGCGAACCAAAATCGACCAGAGCAAACGGACGGCCCACGAAAATCTGAGTTGGGTCCTGGCGTGCCTGACTCAACGAAGAGACCTGGCCGGCCAGACCCAGATCGGTATTCGCCGTTGCGTAGCCTTCGCCGATGCCTTCGATCAGTAGCGGATACATGACAGATAGTGGGTAGCCTCCGTTGCCGGTCCCTAAATAGCGGCCATTCCATCCTGAGAGAGGAAGCCACACTTCAACGCCGATCCGCGACTCTCTGCCCGGCTCGCTTCGCACCACGATCCGGCAGAACTCCGGGGCATGCTTCAGCAGTTGCCGTATCGGTGGAGGTGCCCAGGCGAGGCTCCCTTCTTTGTCTGACGCCTCTGGCGCCACAACAGAGGCGGAGACTACCGTCGCCCCACCACCAAGCCGAGCCACAGCCAAATCACGACATCCCGTGGGGGTGATATCGGCGGCCTGTGCCCGGCCGGAGAGGGCCCAGAGCGCACCCAATGCCAGGCAAATCATCTTTACGCCGAAGATTTCACGCATAGGTCCCAGGCCCTCGCCCGCTGCAGCGGCTGACCATCGCGGCGCTTCCTAAAAGTTCACGGTCACGCGAACACCAACACGGCGTCCATCACCTGGAATCGACAGATCTTCCACCAGGTCACCCGTGAATCCGGCGCGCGAGAGATATGACTTGTCGAAATAGTTTTCCAGATATTCCTTATTCAGGAGATTATCGGCATAGAGCGAGAACTGCATGTTGTTATGCTGGTATGTCAACGTGGTATTCACCAAATAATACGAAGAGAGCATCGGTATTACCGTAGGATCCAGAGATCCTCCCGGCCGACTCCCCTTTGCCACAACATTGGCATTCCAGCTCAAGCTATCTCCCGACTGCAGCAGCACATCATAGTTTGACCCAACAGTGAAGTTCCAATTGGGAATGAACTCGATGCGATCGCCGGGGAGCCCGTACCCGACGATTCTTATGTATTCTTGATCGCTCGTTACACGCGCGTGCAGGAGGGTGAGGTTCCCGTAGAAGCTCAACGAGCTGGTCGCCCTAACGTCGAGCTCATCCTCGAATCCATAGGTCTTCA
Source organism: uncultured Pseudomonadota bacterium (assembly GCA_963812925.1). GTDB lineage: Bacteria > Pseudomonadota > Gammaproteobacteria > Steroidobacterales > Steroidobacteraceae > 13-2-20CM-66-19. Next base: position 552,290 of record CAWEXF010000021.1, read on the forward strand.
TGTCACCGGCGTTGAGGTCAACCCCGACAAATCCCACTCCGGTCGTGCTCGGCGCCAGCGCATTGGGGCCAATAAAGTTGTAATAGTTGTTGTAAAATACATCGGAATTCATGGAAAGACGATGATCGAAAGCCGTGAACTTGGTTCCGGCCTCGTACGTCCAGACGTAATCTGACTTATATATCAGGTTTGGCGATCCTGGCCCGTTCTGTCCCCCGCCGCGGGAACCGCGCGCGACCGATACATACCCCATCAATGCCGGATTCCAGCGGTGCTGCAGCGAGACTCTGGGATCCACCTCCGTGTCCTTGTAGGCGGCCGCGGTCGCAGCGGTTGAAGCGGCGAGATTTTCGTGGTCGACGCGAGCGCCGGCCGTCAACTTCCATCCCTCCGCAAACGTCCAGAATAGGCTCCCGTAAACTGCGCCAGTATGCACCTGACCGACGCTCGAACTGGGAAGATATAGGTTGCTTGCAATCACCTCCGTGATGGACTGAGCGTTGGTGATGAACTTCTGGGCAAAAACGCCGAGCAGTGACTCAACATTGGCGCTCCACGTCGTATCGAAGCGCACTTCACCCGTATACGAGTGCTCATTGCTCCAACCTTGTCCATTCAGGTACGGAACGGGACCGTAGTCCCCGTCACCAGAAGACTGATTCTCGAGTTCATTGAAAGCCCCGACCACCGTCATTTTTGTCTTGAGAGGCTGGATATCGAACTCGCCCTTCAAATTGCTGGCGGTATAGGTCAGGTTCACCCTGCGAATCGCATTCTCGGTAACATTCGTGGAATAATCGCTCGGACCCGAGGAGTCCACATAGGGCGTGTTGCCGCCTATAACCGTGTCACGGCTCGCATTCAGGGTGAAGGTCGCTACGGGCGATGGTAAGAAGCGAATCGTACCGTCGACAGCATCTTGATCGAGCGGGTTGGCGTTCTGGCCCGTCAATTGATTGACCATGAACCCGTCTTGGCGGTGCGCCGCGGCACCGACCTGTACCTGCAGAAGATCCGGGACTATTGGGCCACTTATGCTGGCGGAAACCGAGCCGTATTTGTCGGGCCCGGCATAATCGGCACTTGCCTTGCCCTCCCACGTATTACCGGGTTGCTTGGTGATGACATTTATCGCGCCACCCTCGGTATTACTCCCAAAAAGTGTGCCCTGCGGCCCGCGGAGCACTTCAATGCGCTCCACGTCGAGGAGCGGAGAGTTCAGGT
>CAWEXF010000022.1:0-291429 GCA_963812925.1 uncultured Pseudomonadota bacterium
GTAGCGGGGGCAGGATTTGAACCTGCGACCTTCGGGTTATGAGCCCGACGAGCTGCCAGACTGCTCCACCCCGCACCAGGAGGGCCGCGCATTCTACAAGCGGGAGGGGCGGGGGGCAACCGGTGTTTATTCGAGCGCCGCGCGCAGCTTGGCCGCGAGCTCGGACCCGGCTTTCTGATCGAGGGCCTGGGCGGCCCAGCCAAGGCCGAGACCCTCGCCGTGGCTCGGCTTGGGGATGATGTGGAAGTGCACGTGGGCCACGGTTTGGTGGGCGCCAGCGCCATTGTTCTCGAGGACGTTGTATTCCTTGACCCCGGTGACCGCGATCACGGCGCGGCAGATGCGTGGCAGGACCCGGCCCAGGGCGGCGGCGGACTCATCGGACAGCGCGTCCAGGGTCTCGGCGGGCTCCTTCGGCACGACCAGGGTGTGGCCGAGGGTGAGCGGATTGATGTCCAGGAAGGCAAAGACGCGCTCGTCCTCGTAGACCTTGTGGCAGGGAATCGCGCCGCTCAGGATCTTGCCGAAAATAGTGTGTGACATGGGATGCTGCTCCGCTGGCTCGCCCGGACAAAAAAGGCATTGTCGCCCAAGCGCGAGGGCTGCGCGCGACCCAAGCTCGGCACGCGAACCCGCAGTACGCGATGCACCACCATGGGGCGAGCCGGAACATAGAGGGCCCCTCGACCGTCTACCTCGAGGAGCATATTGAGAAGCCTACAGCGGCACACAGATACGGTGTAGCGGAGGATAGTGGCGCTGCGAGGTCGATGGCGGAAATGCGCATGATCGAGGCACTGTTGCGTTGGTTCTCGCCGTTCCGGCTGATGAAGGATGCGAGCCGCGGAACGCGTGAGGAGCGTATTGCCGCTTACCGGCACAACCGGCTGAGGCGCGGCGAGCTCAGGGGCTACATGCGGCGGTGGACGTTCGTTCTCGCGGCCGCTGCGCTGCTCACGGAGCGGTTCGACGCACTCGGGGGGCCTGGTGGCGGCCACGCTGGGGTCCCGGCAAGTGTCTTCGTCTATCTTGCGGCGGCATGCGCCACGTTTCTCATCTACTCCCTATGCGTCCTTTTCCTTACCGCCTACGTCTACGTCTATCTCACCACTCACGAGAGCTAATGACGAGGCGGCAGGGTGATGCCTAGCCGGCGCATCTTGCGGTAGAGCGTGTTGCGTCCGATCGCGAGCTTCTGCGCGACACGGCTGATATTGCCGTGGTGCACCTCGATCTCCTTGAGCAGGGCGCCCCGCTCCGCTCTCTCCAGCGGGTTCAGGCCCTGGGCCTCGGGCGGCAGCTCGCATTCGTCCGCCGCGGTGGGCTCCGGTTCACCGACACCATAATCGGCGGGCAGGCAACTGCCATCGAGTCGGTCGCCGGACCGCATCGCGATCATCCCGCGCAGCACGTTGCGAAGCTGCCGGATGTTGCCTGGCCACGCGTAGGCACGCAGAGCATCCGCGAGGTCGTCCCCCAAGGTTACGGAGGGCGTTGCGGCGCTCTCTTGCGCAAAGATGTGGCGGATGAGAGCCGCCTTGTCCTTGCGCTCCCGCAGCGGCGGCAGCGTCAGAACGAGGCTCTGCAGCCGATAGAAAAGATCCTCGCGGAACTCCCCGCGGCGCACCTTCTCCTGCAGCCCGCCGCGGGCGGCGCTTACCACCCTCACGTCGATGCGGACCGGTGCTTCCCCGCCCTGGCGCAGCACCTCCCGCTCCTCGATCACGTGCAGCAGGCGCGCCTGCAGCTCCAGGGGTAACTCGCCGACATCATCGAGAAACAGCGTGCCGCCGTTTGCCTGCACGATGCGCCCGACATCCTCGTCGACCTCTGCTGTCTTCTCGCCGGCGGCAGGGCCTTCCCCCTGGGATACGGCCGGGGTCGGGGAGGGTGTCGCAACCGGCGCGGGCTGGGCAACTCGCGGACCGGAAGGCCGCCCGAAGAGCTCCCGCTCGAGCTGGCCCTCGGGCAGCGAGCTGCAGTTCACGGACACGAACGGCTTGTCGGCGCGGTCGCTGGAGGCATGCATGGCTCGCGCGAAGAACTCCTTGCCGGTCCCGGACTCCCCGAGGAGGAGAATGGGCACTTCGCGGGATTGCGTCCGCCGCGCCGCCTGGATGTTGCGCGCCATCATGGGATCGCCGAAGTCGAGCTCATCGAGCGGGCTGCGTCCCGGGTCCGGCAGCGGCAGCTCCTCGATGCGCGTCAGCCGCTGTTTGCTGCCGAGGGCGCGCTTCGACTGTGGGGCCTGCGCGGTGGCGAAGAACCGGCCGCCGTGGCGGGCGTCGTAGATGGGCACGGCGTGGAAGGACTTCTTCTGGCTGCGGCCGATCAGTGCGCCGAGCGAGATGTTGAATACCCGCTCCAGCGGCGCGCCGGTGACCTCGGCCGCGCTCTTCACGCCCAGCTGGAAGATGGCGTTGCGATCGAGCGCCGCTATCGCACCGGCGGCATCGAGCGCGATGATGCCTTCACCCCAGGTGCCGACCAGCTCCGGCCGGCTATGGAAGCGCACCACGAACTCGTCCTTGAAGCGGTAGAGGAAGAGGCGATTCTCGATCATCTGCGCCGACATGTTGACGAGCACCAGCGTGTGCTGCTGCGCGCGGTCGGATTCCCCGGAGGCGTCGAGCACCGCGACCAGGTCGCCACGGTAGTCGAAGATCGGCGCCGCGCAGCAGGTGAGGCCGGTGTTGCGGGAGAAGAAGTGCTGGTCGCGGTGGATGATGAGCGGCGCCCGCTCGAAGAGGCAGGTACCCATGCCATTGGTGCCGCCGTGCTCCTCACTCCAGACCGCCCCGAGCACCAGGCCGGTGCGGAAGGCGGCGTTGCGGAAGCTGAGGTCCCCGTAGTAGTCGAGGAGCACGCCGTCCCGGTCGGTGAGGATGATGGAGTAGCCCGAGCCGGCGAGCTGATGGTAGAGATGCGCCATCTCCGCATCGGCGAAGGAGACCAGCTCCAGGTTGCGCTCCTTGCGCGCCAGCCGCTCATCGCGGGGCAGCACATAGGGCTCCCGCTGGGACTGGGGGTCGAGGTGGTATTGCGTGAGGCAGCGCATCCAGGAGCGCTTCACGTAGTCAGGTGTTCCCGAGCCCTCGTCGCGCGCGGTACCTCGCAGGACTGACTGAATATAGCGGGCGTGACTGCCGATCGGCTGCAGCATGGAGTCCCCCTCTGAAACCGAAAAGCGATTATGCCATGGGAAAATCTCCCTGGGTCCCGCCAGCATCGAAAGCGGTACAGCGGCGCAGTGGACTGTTCTATATTGGAACAACGGCCCCGCGCCGGCACCGCTCGCCACGCCCCACGCGGCTTCCGGCGCATCCGCGGCTAAACTGAGCGGCGCGAGGAAATTCAGAGGATACGTATGAAAACCAAGGCTGCCATTGCGTACGCTGCGGGCAAGCCGCTCGAAGTCGTGACGGTCGATCTCGAGGGCCCCAAGGCGGGGGAGGTGCTGGTCGAGATCAAGGCGAGCGGCATCTGCCATACGGACGAATTCACCCGCTCCGGAGCCGATCCGGAGGGCCTCTTCCCCGTGATCTTCGGACACGAGGGCGCCGGAATCGTGGTTGACGTCGGGCCGGGCGTCACCTCCCTCAAGAAGGGCGATCACGTCATCCCGCTCTACACGCCGGAATGCCGGCAATGCAAATCCTGCCTGTCGCGCAAGACCAACCTCTGTACGGCCATTCGCGCGACGCAGGGCAAGGGTGTGATGCCGGACGGTACCAGCCGCTTCTCCATCGGCGGCCAGATGGTCCATCACTACATGGGCTGCTCGACCTTCTCCAACTACACGGTGCTGCCGGAGATCGCGCTGGCCAAGATCCGCGAAGATGCGCCGTTCGAGAAGGTCTGTTACATAGGCTGCGGGGTGACCACCGGCGTCGGCGCTGTCATCAATACCGCGAAGGTCGAGCCTGGCGCCAACGTTGTCGTGTTCGGCCTGGGAGGCATCGGCCTCAACGTCATCCAGGGAGCGCGCATCGCCGGTGCCAACAAGATCGTAGGCGTCGATTTGAACCCGCGGCGCAAGGCGCTCGCCGAGCGCTTCGGCATGACGCACTTCGTCAACCCCAAGGAGGTGGGCGGGGATCTCGTGCAACACCTGGTCGCTGTCACCGACGGCGGAGCCGACTACAGCTTTGAGTGCGTCGGCAACGTCGACCTCATGCGCCAGGCGCTCGAGTGTTGCCACCGCGGCTGGGGCGTGTCGGTGGTCATCGGCGTCGCCGGCGCGGGACAGGAGATCAAGACCCGGCCGTTCCAGCTGGTGACCGGCCGTGTGTGGAAAGGCACCGCTTTCGGCGGTGCGCGGGGGCGGACGGACGTCCCCAAGATCGTCGATTGGTACATGGACAAGAAGATCAACATCGACGACCTCATCACTCACGTGATGCCGGTCGAGAAGATCAACGACGCGTTCGATCTCATGCACAAGGGCGAGTCGATCCGCTCCGTCGTCACGTTCTGAAAGCCAACAATTCCTGCGAGGATAAACACATGGCCATTGCGATACATCCGGCAGTCGATCGCGGCGTCAAGCCCGGCAATTCGGGGTTCGCGGGCGGCACGCTCACCTGCAAGTGCGCGAGCTCACCCGTGACCGTGAGTCTGGGGGGCAACGTCGCATACGATCACGTCTGCGGCTGCAGCAAGTGCTGGAAGCCCCAGGGTGCGCTCTTCGCGCTGATCGCGGTCCTGCCGCGCGACAAGGTCTCCGTGACCGCCAATGAGCAGAAGCTGAAGGTCGTCGACACCAATGCCCCGATCCAGCGCCATGCCTGCACCGGCTGCGGTGTGCACATGTACGGCCGGATCGAGAACAAGGGCCACCCCTTCTACGGGTTCGACTTCGTGCATCCGGAGCTCTTCAAGGAGCAGGGCTGGGCGGCCCCGGAGTTCGCCGCGTTCGTCTCCTCCATCATCGAGGCCGGATTCCCTGCGGCGCGCATGGGCGAAGTCCGTGGCCGGTTGAAGGAGCTGGGACTCGAGCCCTATGACTGCCTGTCCCCCGGTTTGATGGACGCAATTGCCACGCACGCCGCCAAGGCGAAGGGCGTCGCGACCTAACGCAGGAGCGAGGTCCTCAGATCCGCCACGGAGCGGCAGCCGAGCTGGCCCAGAACGCGATCCAGCTCGACGGCGAGCATGTCGAGCGCGCGGCGCACGCCGTGCTCGCCGTCGGCGGCCAACCCGTAGAGGGTTGCGCGCCCGATCATGACGGTATGGGCGCCCAGGGCGAGCGCCTTGGCGATATCAGTCCCACGGCGAAAACCGCTGTCGATCACGATCGTCAGCCGGTCGCCGACTGCCGCGGCAATTTCCCCGAGCACCTCTATGGGTGCCACACACGAGTCGAGCTGCCGCCCACCGTGGTTGCTGAGGATGATGCCGTCGCACCCCGCATCGGCGGCGCGGCGGGCGTCCTCGACGCTCAGAACGCCCTTGACGAGGAGCTTTCCGGGCCAGTACCGGCGTATCCAGGCGATGTCCGCCCAAGTGATCGTGGGCTCGAACATCTGCGGGATGATCGTGCTGCCGCCGACGGCGCTGGCGGCGCCGGGAGGCAGGAAAGCCTCGATGTTGTGGAATTGGGGGATCCCCTTGCGCAGCAGCACATCGATGAGCCAGCGCGGGTGACGCATGGAATCCAGAGCGGCCGACAGTCGCGGGCTGCCGGGCTTGAAGTAGTTGCGCTTGTCCCACTCTCTGCTGCCAAAGACGTTGGCATCGGAGGTGAATACCAACGCTTCATAACCAGCAGCCGCGGCCCGCGCCATGATGTCTTCCGCGATTGCGCGGTTCTTCATGACGTAGAGCTGCATCCAGAGCCGTCCGCCTGCCTTGGCTGCGATATCCTCCAGGCGCGTCGTCGACAGCGTACTCAGCGTATAGGGGATCCCGAAGGCGGCTGCCGCGCGCGCCAGGCCAAGATCGCCGTCCGGATGCAGCATGGAGTTCAGTCCCGTGGGAGCGATGGCGAGCGGCGCTGCGGAGGGCCGGCCGAACAGCGTGGTGGCGAGGCTCCTCCCCGAGGTGTCGATCAACGTTTGCGGCACGAAGCGTAGTGCCGCAAACGCCTCCCGGTTGCAGCGCAGCGTTGCCTCGTCCTCCGCGCCGCCCTCGACGTATTCGAAGGCAAACCCTGGCACGCGGCGCCGCGCGATCTCACGCAGATCCGCGATGTTCAGGGCGCGGGCGCTGTCGCGCCCGCTGAAAGGGCGCCGTTTCCAGGGCATGCCGGACTACTCGAGCGCGACTTCGAGCCGCGATGCGGTGAACGTGTTGGTTGCCGAGTCGTAGGAACCCACCGCGACCACCCGGAACACGGATGCCGAGCCGTTCAACGTGGTGCCAAGGTCGGTGACGAAAGCGCTCGAGGTGCTGAACATGGAGACGCCATTGGTCGAATTGCCGATCGCGAACTGAGTGCCGCCCGAGATGGTGATGGCGGGCGTGCCCGAGAGCGTGATGGTCTGCGGACCGATGAGAACCTGGGCGACGTCGGCATTGGCGAGATTGAGCGCGAGGCTGCCCGTGTCGTAGGAGGTGAACGGAGTCGTGGTGCCGGCGCCGCTATTCCATTGCACGACGAGGTCGGCGGGCTCCGAGCTGCCCGGGATCACGTCGGTGGCGGAGAAGTCCGGCGGCGCAGTGCCGAAGGGTGTCGGGAAGCCGTCGATCCGCACCAGCGTGCCGGCAGGGGTCGCGCTTTGGTCAGCCCCCGTCGTCGCCCCGGCAGTGTCGACTGCATAGCCCACTGCGGGGGCGTCATTGGCGCTCGAGGTGCCGGTGCCCGCAAAATTGAAGATGCTCGCCGTGAATTCCGTGTTTCCCAACGAGCGCAGGTTGAGCGTGGCGGAGCTCGGCGTGCCGGTATCGAGCGTGCCCCAGATCGGGGTGGATTGCAGGCGCACCAGTCCGGACGAGGCATCGAGCGTCAGGTAGTTGGAGTTATTGGTCGATCCCAGGCCGATGGCATCGACCTGTGAGCCGACCGAGATCGACTGCGCCGAGAGACTCGAAGCCGGCGCCGGGACATTGTCCTCTGTGACCACGGTGGAAGCGCCCAAATCAATCGTCGCGTTTGGGTAGTACGTGTAACAGAGGTTGCTCTGGCAGTAGCCCTCGTAATAAAGGTAGGTCGCGCCGACGACGGAGATCGTGTCGCCGCTTTTGGCGGTCACGATGCCGCGGACGTGCTCGTACTCACCGTTGGAGACGACGGTACCGGCGTAGACCTGGGTCGCAGTGAATGATGGAGTGATGGTCGAGTTAGAACCCGCTGGTGTGCCGTCCAGGGTGCCGTAGGCCTCTATCGGTGTATTTGAAGCGACCTTGTTGAGTTGCTCCAGTCCGGCTGTGCCAGTGAGAACGGTCCCGTCGATGTTGAAGTAGGTGCTCGCCGTGGTATTGACCGTCAATGCGCCGACCGTGGAGTAGACATTGTCCTCGAACGGCCTGAGGTCTTCGATGAGGTCATTCTGGCCCGGATTTGCGACTACGATGAGGCCGCGGGCGCGGACAGGTTCCGTGTCGTTGGACGGTGTCGACGCCTCCACGAACGGCCTGACCACCACGGCGTTCGTGGTTGGCTCGATGTTGTTACTGGCCGCCAGATTGAAATCCAGGGCCAGGGGAGTCGACTGGTTGTTACCGACGACGAGCGGGTGCGACGGGTCGAGCTTGACGGTGACGTAGATGATGCCCGGGTCCACCGTACCGGCCGAATTCTCCACCGTGGCCGCGGTCGCATTGCCGTTGAGGTAGACGAGGGGAATCGAATAGTCGACGCCGATGACGAGCGTGGTATAGGTGCCCGTCGGGATGCCCACCGCGTTCAGCAGTTCGGTGAGGTCGACCCGCTGGGTCAGATCCGCGAACTCCTCCGCGGTGTAACCCGCCGGGTAGGAGATGTAACCGTCGGTTCGGGTCAGGCTGTAGAGGCTGATACCGACCACGTAGGTCGAAAAACCCTGCGCTGCCTGCGCGTTGACGGTCACCACCGGCGTGCCGTTGCTGACGTTCGTACTGGTACTGCAGCCGGTCAGTGCGGCGAGTGCCGCAACGAGGCCGAAAATCCAGAGGCGCATAGCGCCCAATGCGCCCGTTCTTGCGCGAGCGCGGTCGAGAATCATCAAAAGCTCCCCCTGTCACACGGGATGGATGGGCATGCCCTCGAGGCCGGGACCACTCGGGACCGTATGGCTTGGTTAGAGGTATCGGCCTCCGTTCCGTTCACACTGCCCGAAACCGGTAGTTTAGCCATTCTTGGGGCTCGACGCGCGGCCTGAAAGCCGGTAGAGTCCGCGCCGCATACCACCGGGTGCCCACCCTGGCCCCGCTTCAGGTGGCGATGCCCACCAGGCCCACCGGGCCGCTCGCCAGTGCGAGCCAACACAGAGGTTCCCCGAAGCATGCCTTTTACCGAACTCGGGCTCGTACCCGAGCTGGCGCGCGCCGTGGCCGAGCAGGGCTACGACACGCCGACCCCCATTCAGATGCGGGCCATTCCCGCCGTGATCGCCGGTCGCGACGTGCTTGCCGGCGCGCAGACCGGCACCGGCAAGACGGCCGCCTTCGTCCTGCCGATTTTGCAGGCACTGGCACAGGCGCCCGCAGGCCGTACGCCCCGTGCGCTGGTCCTGACTCCCACGCGCGAGCTGGCCGCACAGGTAGCCGAGAGCGCTCGCCAGTATGGGCGGCATACGAATGCACGCATCTGCGTCGTCTTTGGCGGCGTCAGCATCAACCCGCAGATCGACGCACTGCGTAGCGGTTGCGATCTCCTGGTCGCGACACCCGGGCGGCTTCTCGATCTCGCCGGCCAGCACGCCGTCGACCTTCGCGGGGTGCGTCACTTCGTTCTCGACGAGGCGGACCGCATGCTCGACATGGGGTTCATCCCTGCCATCCGCCGGGTGCTGAAGCTCCTGCCGGAGCGGCGCCAGAACCTGATGTTCTCGGCCACTTACTCCGACGACATCCGCGATCTCGCGACGCGTCTGCTGCGCGATCCGGTGACCGTCGAGGTCGCCCCGCGCAATGCCACTGCCGATCGTGTCGATCAGCGCGCCTACCGTGTGCCGAAGGAGCACAAGCGCCACCTCCTGGCGCACCTCATCCGCGATGGGGGCTGGCATCAAGTGCTGGTCTTCACCCGCACCAAGCATGGCGCCAACCGTCTTGCCGAGCAGCTCGCTGCAGCTGGGATTGCAACGGCGGCCATTCACGGCAACAAGAGCCAGAATGCGCGTATCCGGGCACTCGCGGAGTTCAAGACGGGCAAAATCACGGCACTCGTCGCCACCGAGGTCGCAGCACGTGGCCTGGACATCAAGGAGCTGCCTTTCGTGGTCAATTACGAGCTGCCGAACGTGCCGGAGGACTACGTGCACCGCATCGGGCGAACCGCCCGCGCCGGTGGCACGGGCAGTGCCATCTCGCTCGTCGCGCCCGATGAGGCGGGGCTACTGAAAGACATCGAGCGGCTGTTGCGCCGATCAGTGCCGGTGACAGCGACGCCCGAATTCACCGTGGCCGCAGAGCAGCGGCCGGCGCCTCGTCACGCGGCGGCGCCCGGGCACACTTCGCGGCCGCAGCAACACGCTCCACGCCATTCCCGAGCCTCCGGCCGCAGCTTCTCTTCGCACGGCGGCCGGCGCGCCAGCCGCTAACGGTCCTCATTCAGCGTGCCGGTTGCGGACGACGCGCTGCCGAACATGAACAGCGTGTATACGCCCTGGGACGAGAGCGTCACCGGGCTCTGCGAAAAGAGCTGCTGCGAGGTCGTCGCGTCGGTGACGCTGAGCGCTGCAGTCGTACTCGCGGCGATCGAGGTGTCGTAGCTCGAGGCTTCGCCCGCCGATATGTCGGTGAGCGTCGGGACTGAATCCACTGCCAGCGAGATGGGATCGGTCACACCGGACATGGCATGCACGAGCCGCAGGCTGGCATCGCCGCTCGCGGGCAGGCGATTGATATCGACCAGCCAGTTCTCCTCGACGCCGCTCGGTCCCTGATAGATGAGTAACGTGTAGTCCTGGCCCGCGGCCAGGGCCTGGCCGGGTGAGGCAACGGCGCCGCCATTGACGCTCACTGACACAGTGTCGGATCCAACGGGCACCATCTGATACGCTCCGATCGAATCCGCCGCCGCATTGGTGGCGAGGACGGTCGATCCGACTGTCGCGGAAGCCGTGGATCCACTGGCCATTCCATTCACTACCCGAACCCGCGCGTCCGGATTCAGCTCGCTCGTGAGCGCGCCCTGCTGCGGCAGAACGTAGGCATTGACCAGGTACCCGCCCGCGCTTTCGGTGATGACGACCGTGGCAACCTCACCGCTCTTGAGAGTGACGCTAGGGACCTGGAGCCTTACGTCAGAGTTGTTTCCCGTGCCGGTGATGCTGAGATCGTACGTGCCGGAGGCGACAGAGGTGAAAGACGTCGCCTTGCCAACCGCGAGGTCGGTGAAATTCGGGGTCGTGCCGGTCAGAGTGGCGGAGCCGGTGAAGTAAACGTCGAGGTTGCCCGCGTCATTGGCTGTATCGAGCACTTCGATACTGGCGTTGCCGCCGCCCGCGGCGCTCTCGTTCTCATCGATCTCGAATTCCGCGAACTCCCCGGTGTTGCCGTAAGTGACATACGTCCGGTGCTCGCCCGTGGTGAACGTCTCGGTCTCCGAGGTCAGGGCGGCGGTCTGCAGATTGCTGCCCTCGGTGAAATAGAGTGTCTGCGAGCCGGAAGCGACCCCGGAATAGCTGCTGAGGTTGCCGGTAGGGACGTCCGCGACAGTGGCCACGGTGCTGGTGCTGCTGATGTAGATATTGACGCCGGTGTAATCCTCGCTGACATTGAGAACGCGGATCGCGGCGTTGTTGCTGCCACCGCAGCCGGCGAGCAGCGCGAGCGGGAGCAGGAAGAGGCTGCCGCGCGCCGCCAGGCGCAGCGCGTTCATGAGCGGAAAATGCGCCGCGACCGGCACCTGCGGGATATCGGAGTGATGTGACATGAGCTCTCCTCGCCGCCGGCGATTCTGGACAGCGAGAGAGCTCGAGTTGTGAGCGATTGTCGTTTGATTGAAACTGACTGTTACGGTTCTCCCGCGTGCGCCCCTCAGGGCCGGCGAGACTTCATAACGTCGCCGACCGTCTCCTGGATGACACGCGCGCCGTTTTCGAGCAGGTAGGCGCGAAATGCCGAGGCGATCGGCGACAGGATCCGCTCGCGCAGGTGAATCACGTACCAATCGCGCACGACGGGCAGCCCGACGACATCGAGAATGGCGAGCTTGCCGGCTTCGGCCTCGAGCCCGATGGTGTGCGAGGAGATGAAGCTCAGGCCCATTCCGGCCATCACCGCCTGCTTGATGGTCTCGTTGCTGCTCACCTCCATGGCGGCACGATAGGTCACGCCGCGCTCGCGAAACACATGCTCCATGGAGGCACGCGTGCCCGAGCCCTGCTCGCGGATGATGAAGCTCTCACGCGCCAGCGATTTGAGCGGGATGCGATGGCGCCGGGTGAGGGGATGCTCGGGCGAGGCGATGATCACGAGAGGATGGCGCGCGAAGGGCTCCGCCGTGGTATCGAGCTCCCGCGGCGGCCGTCCCATGATGACGAGGTCGAGCTCGTTGGCGCCGAGGAGCTTCACCATCTCCTCGCGGTTGGCGACGGTGAACTTGATCGCCACCTCGGGATAGGCGGGCGTGAAGGCCGACAGCAGTGTCGGCGCGAAATACTTCGCGGTGCTCACGGCCCCGAGCTTCAGCACGCCGCGCTTCAAGCCGCGCATCGCGGCCAGCGTCTCGCCTGCCTCGCGCAACAGCTCCGTGACCTGGCTCGCGTAGCGCAGCAACTCCATCCCGGCGGGCGCGAGGCGGATCCTGCGGCCGCTCTGCTCGAACAGCGGCATGCCGACCTCCGCCTCCAGGAGTGCCACCTGCTGTGAGACCGCGGGCTGCGTCAGGTGCAGCTCCTGCGCCGCGCGGGTGAAGGAGAGATGCCGCGCCACGGCGGCGAAAACCCGCATTTGTCTGAGTGTAACGTTACGCATCTATAAGGAAAACTTATTCGGACGCCAATAATATCTAACTGGACCTAATACAAATCAAGCCCGAGGATTCCCCCGTACCCAAACCGAGCATCCGTGGGAGCCCCGCATGAGAGTCCTCGACGACAGCAAGCGCGCCAAGTCCGGCGCCGCGCGTTACCGGCCGGGAGTGCTGAAATACGCGCAGATGGGTTACTGGAACCCCGACTACTCGCCGGCGGCGACCGACGTTTTGGCGCTCTTTCGCATTACCCCGCAGGACGGGGTCGAGCCGGAGGAAGCGGCGGCGGCCGTGGCGGGTGAGTCTTCGACGGCCACCTGGACGGTCGTATGGACGGATCGGCTCACTGCCTGCGACCGATACCGGGCGAAGGCCTACCGGGTGGATCCCGTGCCCGGCTCGCCGGGGCAGTATTTCGCCTATATCGCCTACGACCTCGATCTCTTCGAGCCCGGGTCCATCGCGAACCTGAGCGCCTCGGTCATCGGCAATGTCTTCGGCTTCAAGCCGCTCAAGGCGTTGCGGCTGGAGGACATGCGCTTCCCGGCGGCCTATGTGAAGACCTTCGCCGGGCCGCCGACCGGGATCGTGGTCGAGCGCGAGCGGCTCGACAAGTTCGGCCGGCCGCTGCTCGGCGCCACCGTCAAGCCCAAACTCGGGCTCTCCGGCAAGAACTACGGCCGCGTGGTCTACGAGGCGTTGAAGGGCGGCCTCGATTTCACCAAGGACGACGAGAACATCAACTCGCAACCCTTCATGCACTGGCGCGACCGCTTCCTCTACTGCATGGAAGCCGTCAACCGCGCCCAGGCCGCCACCGGCGAGGTGAAGGGGACCTACCTCAACGTGACCGCCGGAACCATGGAGGATATGTACGAGCGGGCGGAGTTCGCCAAGGAGCTCGGCTCGGTGATCGTCATGATCGACCTCGTGATCGGCTACACCGCCATCCAGTCGATGTCGCGCTGGGCGCGGCGCAACGACATGATCCTGCATCTGCATCGCGCGGGACATGCCACCTACACGCGCCAGAAGACCCACGGCGTCTCCTTCAGGGTGATCTCGAAATGGATGCGCCTCGCCGGCGTCGACCATATCCATGCCGGCACGGTGGTGGGCAAGCTCGAGGGCGACCCCAACTCCGTGCAGGGCTTCTACAACGTGCTGCGAGAAGGGCACAACGCACTCGATCTGCCGCGCGGCATCTTCTTCGAGCAGGACTGGGCCGGATTGAACGGCGTCATGCCGGTCGCCTCCGGCGGCATTCACGCCGGGCAGATGCACCAGCTGCTGCACTATCTCGGCGAGGACGTGGTGCTGCAGTTCGGCGGCGGCACGATCGGTCACCCGATGGGCATCGCCGCCGGCGCGATCGCGAACCGCGTGGCGCTCGAGGCGATGGTGCTGGCGCGCAACGAGGGCCGGGATATCTGGAACGAAGGACCGGAGATCCTGGCCGCGGCCGCCAGGGACTGTGCGCCCCTCAAGGCGGCGCTCGATATCTGGGGCGAGGTGACCTTCAACTACGCCAGTACCGACACACCTGACTTCGTGCCGACACCGGCCGTTGCCTGAGGAGCCATTCATGAGAGTCACCCAAGGCACCTTCTCCTTCCTGCCCGACCTGACCGACGAGCAGATCGCCAGACAGATCGACTACTGCCTCGGCAAAGGCTGGGCGGTGTCGGTCGAATACACGGACGATCCGCATCCCCGCAACACTTACTGGGAGATGTTCGGCATGCCGATGTTCGACATCCGCGATGCGGCGGGCGTCATGACCGAGGTGAACGCGTGCCGCAAGACCTTTCCCAACCACTACATCAAGATCAACGCGTTCGATTCCGCGCGCGGGCGGGAGTCGCTGCGGCTGTCGTTCATCGTCGGCCGGCCCGCTGACGAGCCCGGATTCTCTCTGGTGCGGGAGGAGGGACCGGGTCGCAGCGTGCGCTACACGACGCGCTCCTATGCGACGGAGCGCCCCGAGGGAGAGCGCTATTGAGCGCTGCCCATGAACGCCAGAATCGAAGCTACGCCGTCCCGGGACGGACAGAATGCCGCGCTGACAGGGAATGAGTCTTTCGACCTGGAGGCGGTCTACCGCGACTCGCACGTCGGGGAGGTGCTGGACAGCCTCGAGCGCGAGCTCGTAGGGCTGGCGCCCGTCAAGAGCCGCATCCGCGACATCGCGGCGCTGCTGCTCATCGACAAGTTGCGTCGTGGCGTCGGGCTCTCATCCGGTCCCCCGGCGCTGCACATGTCCTTCACGGGCAACCCCGGCACGGGCAAGACCACGGTGGCGATGCGCATGGCGGAGATCCTCCATCGTCTCGGCTACGTACGCAAAGGCCACCTGATAGCCGTCACGCGCGACGATCTCGTGGGACAGTACATCGGGCATACCGCGCCCAAGACGCGCGAGGTGCTGAAGCGGGCGATGGGCGGCGTGCTCTTCATCGACGAGGCGTACTACCTCTACCGTCCGGAGAATGAGCGCGACTATGGCCAGGAGGCGATCGAGATCCTGCTGCAGGTGATGGAGAACCAGCGCGACGACCTGGTCGTCATCCTGGCGGGGTACAAGGACCGGATGGAGACGTTCTTCCGCAGCAATCCGGGGATGTCGTCGCGGATCGCGCACCACATCGATTTCCCGGACTACACGGCGGCGGAGCTGGTCGCGATCGCGACGACTGATGCTGCAGCAGATGCAGTATCGATTGAGCGTGCCGGCGGACGAGGCGCTGCGGGAGTACATCGAGAAGCGGCGCGCGCAGCCGCACTTCGCCAACGCGCGGTCGATCAGGAACGCGCTCGATCGGGCGCGACTCCGGCAGGCGAGCCGGCTGTTCGAGCGCAAGGGCGGAACCATCCAGCGGCAGGAGCTCGAGACCATCGAAGAACCCGACATACGGGCGAGTCGAGTGTTTACTGCGAATGCTTGAGGGGGCGACGACCATGACTACCGGCACCATCACCAGATTCCTCATCGAGGAGCAGCGGCGGCTCAATGCGGCGGCGGGCGTCAGTGTGCCGGCCGGAAGCTTCACCGCGCTCGTCAACGACGTGCGTCTGGCGTGCAAGCGAATTGCGATGCTCATAGGCAAGGGCGCGTTGGCGAACGCGCTGGGAGATGCGGGCGCGGTCAATGTCCAGGGCGAGACGCAGATGAAGCTCGACGTGCTTGCCAACGAGATTTTCGTGCGCACCAACGAGTGGGGCGGTCAGCTCGCGGGGATGCTGTCGGAGGAGCAGGAGCAGCCATACCCCATACCCGCCACCTATCCGCGCGGGCGTTATCTGTTGCTTTTCGATCCGCTCGACGGCTCATCGAACATCGACGTCAACGTTTCGGTCGGCAGCATCTTCTCCGTCTTGAAGTGTCCCGAGGGGGTCTGCGAGCC
The DNA here is from genome assembly GCA_963812925.1 of uncultured Pseudomonadota bacterium. Taxonomy (GTDB): domain Bacteria; phylum Pseudomonadota; class Gammaproteobacteria; order Steroidobacterales; family Steroidobacteraceae; genus 13-2-20CM-66-19. The sequence goes on from CAWEXF010000022.1 coordinate 15,466, forward strand.
GGCGGCGGCGGACTTCCTGCAGCCGGGCAGCGCGCAGGTGTGTGCGGGATATGCGATCTACGGGCCTGCGACCATGCTGGTGCTGTCGACGGGCTGCGGCGTCAACGGCTTCACGCTCGACAAGGAGATCGGGGAATTCATGCTGACGCACCCCAATCTGCGCGTACCGGAGACGACTGCCGAATTCGCGATCAACGCATCCAACTCCCGCCACTGGGAGCCGGCGATCCGGCGCTACGTGAACGAGTGCCTGGCGGGGCAGAGCGGGCCGCGCGGCACCGACTTCAACATGCGGTGGATCGCCTCGCTGGTGGCCGAGACGCACCGTATCCTCATGCGCGGCGGGGTGTTCATGTATCCGCGCGACCGCAAGGATCCGACCCGGCCCGGGCGTCTGCGCCTGCTCTACGAGGCCAATCCGATCGGATATCTGATCGAGCAGGCCGGAGGCCGGGCCAGCACCGGGCATGGACCGATCCTCGATGTCGTCCCCGAGAGCCTGCATCAGCGCGTCAGCTTCGTGTTCGGCGCGCGCTCGGAGGTCGAGCGCATCGAGCATTATCACCGCGATCACAATGAATTCGAGCTCGACGTGCCGCTCTTCGCCGCGCGCGGGCTCTTCACCCAGCGTATCTGACCGAGGCGATACCCATGTCCGTGCGCCATCCGATCATCGCAGTGACCGGCTCCTCGGGAGCCGGCACCACCTCGGTGAGCAAGACGTTCGAGCAGATCTTCCGCCGCGATCACCTCAAGGCTGCGTTCGTCGAAGGCGACAGCTTCCACCGCTACGACCGTGCGGGAATGAGGGAGCAGCTCGCGGAGGCGCTCGCCCGGGGGGATCACCGGTTCAGCCACTTCGGCCCGGAAGCGAACCTGTTTGCGGAGCTCGAGGATCTGTTCCAAGGGTACGCCACGGCCGGCACCGGCAAAGTGCGCAAATACCTGCACGATGACGTCGAGGCCGCGCGCCATGGGCAAAAGGCCGGCACGTTCACGGAGTGGGAGGACGTGGCGGGCGATACGGACCTGCTGTTCTATGAGGGGCTGCACGGTGCAGTGGTGGCGGATGAGGTCGACGTGGCGCAGCACGTCGATCTGCTGATCGGCGTCACACCGGTCATCAACCTGGAGTGGATCCAGAAGCTGCACCGCGACAAGTCGACGCGCGGGTATTCCGCCGAGGCGGTCACCGACACCATCCTGCGCCGGATGCCGGATTACCTCAGCTACATCTGTCCGCAGTTCTCGCGCACGCATATCAACTTCCAGCGCGTCCCGGTCGTCGATACCTCGAATCCCTTCATCGCGCGGTTCATCCCGTCGCCGGACGAATCGTTCCTGGTCATCCGCTTCCAGGATCCACGCGGGATCGACTTTCCCTACCTGCTGTCGATGCTGCACGACTCCTTCATGTCGCGGCCCAACACCATCGTCTGCCCGGGCGGCAAGATGGATCTTGCGATGCAGCTGATCTTCACGCCCATGATCTGGCGGCTGATGGAGCGGCGCAAGGACTGCCAGGCGCGCGAGCGCGGGCGCGTCGTCGCGTGAGCGCGACCAGCGGCTAGCGCATTCAGGTTGAACAAATCACACGGGAGAAGTGCATGGCACTCATTTCGCTGCGACAGCTTCTCGATCATGCCGCCGAGTTCGGCTACGGCGTGCCGGCATTCAACATCAACAACATGGAGCAGGTGCAGGCGATCATGCAGGCGGCGGCCGAGACCGACAGTCCGGCGATACTGCAGGCGTCCGCCGGCGCGCGCAGCTACGCCGGCGAGCCCTTCCTGCGCCACATCGCACGGGCGGCGGTCGAGACCTGGCCGCAGATTCCGCTGGTGATGCACCAGGATCACGGCGCGAGTCCCGCGGTCTGCCAGGCGTCCATCCGCTCGGGATTCACCAGCGTGATGATGGATGGATCGCTGCGTGAGGACATGAAGACCCCAGCGTCCTACGAATACAACGTCGAGGTCACCGGCCGCGTGGCCGATATGGCGCATGCCGTCGGCGTCTCGGTCGAAGGCGAGCTCGGCTGTCTGGGGTCGCTGGAGTCCGGCGAGGCAGGGGAAGAAGACGGCGTTGGAGCCGAGGGAAAGCTCACGCGGGAGCAGCTGCTCACGGACCCAACCCAGGCCGCCGACTTCATCGAGCGCACCGGGGTGGACGCGCTCGCCATTGCGATCGGCACCTCCCACGGCGCCTACAAGTTCTCCCGCCAGCCGACACGGGAAGTGCTTGCGATTGCGCGCATCGAGGAGATTCATCGAGCGATTCCCAACACACACCTGGTCATGCACGGCTCCTCTTCCGTTCCCCAGGAGTGGCTGGCCGTGCTGCGCCAATACGGCGGCGACATTCCCGAGACCTATGGTGTCCCGGTCGAGGAGATCCAGGCAGGTATCCGCCACGGCGTTCGCAAGGTCAACATCGATACCGATATCCGCATCGCCATGACCGCCGCGGCGCGGCGCTCGCTTGCCACCAACCCGGCTGACTTCGATCCACGCAAGTTCCTCAAGGCCGCGACGGCGGCGGCGCGGGAGGTCTGCCAGGCGCGCTTCGAGGCGTTCGGCTGCTCGGGACAGGCAGCGCGCATCCGCCCGCTGCCGCTCGAGAAGATGGCCGAGCGCTATGGACGGCGCGAGCAACTGCGCCGCGTCGGCTGAGCTGGGGGCGCCGCTAGACGGTAGTCTGCCCGTCGATCCAGGTCTCGAGCACGTTCAGCTTGTCGTCGGCCAGGACGAGATTGGCGCGATAGCCGGGCTCGATACGGCCCAGCTCGTGGGACAGGCCGAGAAATTCGGCCGGATAGAGGCTCGCCATGCGCACGGCCTCGGGGAGGGAGACCCCAAGGAGGTTCACGGCGTTGCGCACACAGCTCGCCATGTCGATGTTGGAGCCGGCAAGGCGGCCGTCTTCGTCGATGCAAACGCTGCCGGAGACGGTGATGTCCCGGCCCTCGAGCTTGAAGGAGCGGGCGTTGGTGCCGACGCTCGGCATGGCATCGGTGACCAGCATGAAGCGGTTCGACGGCTTGCAGCGCATCGCCAGGCGCAGAACCACCGGCGAGATGTGCTGGCCGTCGACGATGATGCCGCACCAGCTGTCGACGCTTTCCAGCGCGGCGCCCACGACGCCGGGCTCCCGGCCGGTGAGCTGCGACATGGCATTGAAAAGGTGGGTGAAACCGGTGAGGCCGTGATGCAGAGCGGCAACCACCTCCGCGTAGGTGGCGTTGGTGTGGCCTGCGGAAATGATCACGCCGGCGGCCTCGAGCTGCCGGATGATGTGCGGCTTGGTCATCTCCGGAGCGAGCGTCACCAGGGTGCGCCCGATGCCGAGGGAAGTCAGCAATCCCACGGCGCTGGTGTCGAGCTCGCGCAGCTTCGCCGGATCGTGGACGCCTTTGCGCTCGACGTTGAGGAAGGGGCCCTCGATGTGGATGCCGAGCACTCCTGGCACGCGAGCTTCGATAGCGCCGCGCGCGGCGGCGATCGCCCGCGCGACGACGTCGAGATCGGCGCTGATCAGCGTCGGCATGAAACAGGTGGTGCCGAAGCGGCGGTGAGCGCGCCCGATCTGCCGGATGGCTTCGACGCTCGGCGAGTCATTGAACAACACACCGCCGCCGCCATTCACCTGCGAGTCGATGAAGCCCGGCAGCAGGAGATTGCCGCGCAGGTCGACCTGGGTCGCGCCGCGGCTGCCTGGATGATTTTCGGGAACGATGTCGAGAATGCGGCCGCCCTCGAGCAGTACGCACCGACCTTCGACGAGCGCCTGCCCGCGCAGCACCCGCCCGTTGTGAAGCGCAATGGGCATCAAACCGTCTCGGTCACTTTTCTCAGGTTCGGGGGGCGGTCGGGATCGAGCCCACGGGCGAGCGAGAGCGCGTTCGCCATGCGATAGAAAGTCTGTGCGATCAGCATCGGCTCGATCACGGGATGGGCCGGCTCCGAGGCCAGGTGCAGGGCGCCCTGACACCGCGAGCCTGCGATCATGACATCGGCCTTGCGGGCCACGAGCTCGCTCGCAAGCAACTCGACCCCGGCGCGCGCCTCATCGTTCTGGGAGAAAACGAGCACCGGGAAGCCCGGCCGGACCAGCGCCATGGGGCCGTGACGCAGCTCCGCGGCGCTCACCGCCTCGGCGTGCAAGCCGCAGGTCTCTTTGAGCTTGAGCGCCGCTTCCTGCGCCACCCCGAGTCCCATGCCGCGTCCGATCACGTAGAGGTCGGTTGCCGGCTTCAGGTGCTCCACCGCCGCGCTCCAATCGAGGCTCCAGGCGCGCTCGAGGTGCCGGGGCGCCTTGCGGATCTCTTCGGACAGCTCACGATCCTCGGCCCAGCACGACACCAGGTGGATGATCGCGGCCAGCGAGGCGATGAAGGATTTGGTGGCGGCCACGCTCGTCTCGGTGCCGGCGCAGAGCGGCACTACGTGATCTGCGCGCTGCGCAAGCGGCGAGTCCTTCGCGTTGACGAGTGCCACGACCAACGCGCCCGCCTCGCGCGCTTTCTTTACAGCGGCGAGGAGGTCGGGGCTCGCGCCCGACTGGGAGATGGCCAGGCACACCGAGTTGGTCAGGTCCGGGCGTGTGTCATAAACGGAGCTGACGGAGGGCGCGGCGGAGGAGGTGAGCACGCCGACTCGCGTCTCGATGAGGTATTTGGCGAAGGTCGCTGCGTGATCGGAGCTGCCGCGCGCGCAGGTGACGACGGCGCGCGGTGCCAGCAGCCGCAGGCGCTCTCCGAGCCGCTCCATCTCCTGCGCATTCGAGAAGAGCTGGTCGCGCACGGCCTGCGCCGCCTGCCCGGCCTCGACGTGCATCCGGGTGGTCATCTCGCGCGCGCTCACGAGGATACGCTCAACTCCGCGACGAAATCGTAGGTATCGCCGCGAAAATACGACTGGGTGAATTCCACGACGCGGCCATCCTTGAGGAATCCCAGCCGCTCCACGAGCAGCCCCGCATCCTTCTCCTTCGCCTGCAACAGCTCGGCCTGCTCCGCTGTGAACAGCACCGCCCGCAGCCGTTGCAGCGCCCGCGCCGGCCGGTTGCCGGCGCGCTCGAGCGCCTCGTACAGGGACGATTCCACGGCATCGACAGAAGACAGGCAGGAGGCAAGCACGGTCGCGTACTCGACGCACATCGGCGAGTCGTCCGCGAAGCGGATGCGATGAAAGCGATAGACGGGTGTTCCGGGGCTCGAGCGCAGTACCAGCGCTTCCTCCGGCGTCACGCTGCCGGCGGATTTCTTCAGCCAGACGCTGCGCGGAGTGCGGCCGCGGGCGCGCATATCCTCGGAGAACGAGGTCAGCTTGGAGAAGTTCTTCTCCACGCGCGCGGATACGAAGGTGCCCGAGCCCTGGCGCCGGACCAGCATCCCTTCAGTGATCAGCCCGTCGATCGCCTTGCGAACGGTGATGCGCGAGATGTGAAAGTCGCTGGCGAGATCCCGCTCCGGGGGCAGGGCGTCGTCGGGGCCCAGTACCCGGGTCTCGATGGCCTGGCGCAAAGCCCGCTGCAACTGCAGGTAAAGCGGTAGGGAGCTGGCTTCGTCCAACTTCCCCAGCGTCTGCGACAGCATCAAAGCGACTCTCCCGTGCGTCGAATAGTTATCTGCAACATTACCAATACAAGACCAGTTTGGGCCAGCCCGTCAAGTGTGTCAATGATAAGTTACTGTATATACGCGAGAAATATCTCATTCATGTGACTGGTCTTGATTGGGATAGCATTTTGTTGGTAGTGGTACTATAGTGGCATGCAAATGGTCCCTCCCGATGACAGGGGGCGGTCTCGAGTAACGACAACACCGGGGTGAGAGCAGAGTCATGAGAATCTCAAGGTCAACGTTGGTCGGCACCGCCGTCGCGGTAGCGCTGTTCGGCGGTAATGCATTCGCACAGCAGACTACGGCATCGCAGAGTGATGCGAGCAAGACAGATTCGAACGATACGACGACTCTGCAGGAAGTCGTCGTCACCGGGCCGCGGTACTCGGTCAAGGCGTCGCTTGCGGCCAAGCGCATAAACACGGACATGACGGAGGTCGCCACTGCCGAGGACGTCGGCAAGCTGCCTGCCAAGAACGTAGCCGACGTGCTGCAGACGCTTCCGGGCGTGGACACGTCGTCGTCCACGGCCGGCGAGGGTGCTTTCGCCGACAACGACCGCGTCAGCCTCCGCGGCACACCTAACAGCCTGACCCAGACGACCATCGATGGCCATTTCGTGTCCGCCGGCGACTGGTTCATCGAGGACCAGTACGAGACGGTCGGACGCAGTGTGAGCTATGACCTGTTGCCTTCCCAGATGGTCGGACAGACGGTCGTCAACCTGTCGCAAAACGCCAGCATGATCGAGGGTGGCGTCGCCGGCTCCGTCGATATCCAGACGCGGCATCCGCTCGACTTCAAGCAGGGATTCTCCGGCTACGCCAATGCCGGCGCTGAATATGCGGATCTGGTCGGTAAGGTCGCTCCGCAGGGTCAGCTGATGACGCAATGGAACAACGGCACTTTCGGCGTGCTCGGCATGGTCTTTTACGACAAAGAGGATCTGCGGCGCGATGCTCAGGAGGAGCTGGGATACGGCTCCGTGCCGGCCGCGACCGCTGCGGCGTGGCAGGCCGCCAACCCCTCCCTGCCGAATGCCTCCGGCGCCCTCTATCCGACGCTCCTCGGTCAGACGCTCTTCGAGCAGACCCAGGACAAGAAGGGTGGCCTGATCGACATCCAGGCGAAGCCGAGCGATGCCCTCTCGCTCGACCTCACGGGATTCTTCTCGTACATGGATGCCGGCAACACCAATGACAACTACATGTTCTGGGGCCACATCGTCGGGCCGACCTACGTGCCGACGGCGCTCACGGTCCAGAACGGCACGATAGTCTCCGGCACCTGGCCGACGGAGGCGGGCGCGCCAGCCGCGGCCGTTTATGACCAGATCACGCGTCCGGGAACGACGGCCGACTCCACCTTCATCAACCTCGACGCCGCGTACGATGCGACCGACAACCTGACGTTCGATGGGCAGGTAGGTTGGACCCTCGGTTCCGGCCGCACGACATACGCGCCGGCGTACGAATGGCAAGGTGGCAATGGGGCTTCCTATACATTCAACGGCTACACCAACCTGACGAGCGTGACCTTCCCCGGCCTCGCCACGAACAATCCGGGTGTGAATGGCGTGAACAACGTGGGCACGAGCTGGGCGTGGAACGATGTCGACGACTCGGTTGACAAGGAGACGTACGCCAAGCTGGACGGCACCTTCAAGCAGGACGACGGCGCGCTCGAGGACCTCAAATTTGGCGTGCGCTTCTCGCATCACTCGCGTGACGGCCAGTTCGCTCAGGACGATGGCTGCACGTCCTATTGCTGGTCCAATATGCCGACCTACAGCGGTGGCGAATACCCGAGCAACTTCCAGTCGGGACTCGGCAGCAGTCCCTGGGGCGGCAACATCTTCACGTACTCGCAGGGCGCAATCGACGCGTACGACGCGGCGGCGCTGACGCCCGACACGAACGGCGCCCGTTACTACTGGCTGGACTCCTTCAGCACGGTAGAGAACGAGCTCGCGGGCTATGTCATGGAGGACGTCGGCGGCGACGACTGGAGCGGCAACTTCGGCGTGCGCATCGTGAACACGCTGGAAGAGGTGACCGCGAACCTGTCGGGTGGCAGCAATCCGCTGACTTTCTCGGCCTTCGGTCCATTCACCCCGACGGAGATCGACAATCGCTACTTCAACGTTCTGCCGAGCGCGAATCTGAAGTTCGACCTGTCGAAGCACCTGGTGGCGCGTTTCTCGGCGGCCGAGACGATGGCGCTGCCGGACCCCAGTGCCCTCGGCACGGGCGTCGAGCTCACCGATACGAACCTGACCGGCAACGGCGGCAACGCGAACCTCAAGCCCGTGAAGGGCGCCGTCTACAGTACCGACCTGGAGTACTACTACGGGCCGGAGTCGATGGTCGAGATCGCGCTGTTCGACATGGATCTGTCGTCGTATGTCGATTTCGGCACCAGCAACGGCACCTACCTCAACACCAACCTGTCGAAGACGTCGCCGGTCTACTCGGTATTCTCGATCACTTCGCCCTTCAATACGACCGCGGAGATCAGAGGCGGGACCATATCCTGGGAGCAGGCTCTGCCGCTCGGCTTCGGCGTGAACACGAATTTCACGCTGGCCGACGGCACTTCGGGTGACGGCAACCCGGTGCTCGGCGACTCGAAGTTCACCTACAACGTCGGGGCGTACTGGCAGCAGGGACCGCTCAGCGCGAATCTCGACTACACCTATCGTTCGCACTACTACGCCGCGGTCAGCGCCAGCTCGCCCCAGAACATGGCGAACTGGTACAACCTGAACGCGCAGGCGAACTATGACATCACGAGCGCTCTCTCGGTCACCTTCAGCGGGCGCAACCTCACCAACAAGATCATCTACGAGTACGGCGTGAATACCACGCAGCCGGTCGCGATCTATGACAACGGGAGACAGTACTTCCTGAACGTCAACTACAAGTTCTAAGCTCGGCGATTCTTTGGGGGCGGCGCGGCGCTTTTTTCGAGCGCCGTGGCCGCCCCCTCTCTATTTCCCCGAGCGCGCGCTATAGTTTTTCGGTGAGCACCGCGTCCGCCAATCCCGATGCCGAAGCCTACCGCTTGATGCGGGCCGGACGCCTCACTGAGGCTTTGCGGCTCGCCCAGCAGGCCGTTGCAGGCCGGACGATCTGCTCCCCGACCCACGGTGTCCTCGCAATGATTCTGCTGCGGCTCGGTCGCGCCGCGGAGGCTGAGGCCGTCATCGAGAGCGCAGCCCGATACGCGTCCGGCGGCGGCGATGCCTATAACTCCCTGGCCCACGTGTCCGTCGCCCTTGGGCGCCACGAGCGCGCCAACGAGCTGTACCGGCGCGCCGTCGAGCTCGGTCCGAACGTCTCGCGGCACTGGTTCAATCTCGCCTCGAGCGAGCGCTCCCTCGGCAGGCTCGAGGCGGCCGAAGCGGCGTGCGATCGGGCGATCGCACTCGATTCGCGGGAGTATCGCGGGTATTTGCTGCGTGCGGAGCTGCGTAAGCAGACGGTCGCTTCCAATCACGTCGAGCAGTTGCGGCGCGAGCTTGGTCGCGCCGATCTTGCGACGCCGGCCCGAGTGCTTCTCGGCTATGCGCTCGGCAAGGAGCTCGATGACCTCGCGCGGTACGAGGAGGCCTTCAAGTGGTTTGCCGCCGCGGCGAGCGCCCGCAGGGGCGAGCTCGCCTACGATGTGGCGGCCGACGAGCGCAAGCTCCAGCGCATCATCGAGGCACATCCACGCATGCCTGACCGCGCCGGCGGCGGTCGGCTCGACTCGAGCCGCTTCGTTTTCATCGTGGGCCTGCCGCGCTCGGGTACGACGCTGGTCGATCGCATCCTGACAGGGTTGCCCGGGGTGCGCTCCAATGGCGAGACCGACAATTTCGAGAAGGCCCTTGCCGCAGATTCACCCCCGGATCACGGCCCCGACTGGGATGCGGTTGCGGCACGCTACGCGCGGCTCGCGGCCGCCGGTGGCACGCAGCAGGTGATCATCGAGAAGCTGCCGCTGAACTTCCTCCATCTCGGCGCAATCCATCGCGCGCTGCCGCAGGCCCGGCTGGTGCTCGTCAGCCGCGCGCCCCTCGATTGCTGCTTCGCGATGTACCGCACCCTGTTCGGCGACGCCTATCCGTTCACCTACCGGTTCGAGGACTTGGCGCGCTATTACGCGGCATATTCCGGATTGATCGCGCACTGGCGCGGTGCATGCGGCGACTCGATCCACGAAGTCCACTACGAGGAGCTGGTGAGCGATCCGGGCCGCATCGGGGAGGCGCTGGCGCGAGCCTGCGGCCTCGAATGGCGCGACTCGGCAATCGAAGTAGAGAGGAACGCCACCGTTTGCCTCACTCAGAGCGCGGCGCAGATTCGCCGGCCGATCTACCGCTCATCCGCGGGAAGCTGGCGCCACTACCGGGCCCAGCTCGGGCCCCTGATTGCCGCGCTGCGCGACCATGGAGTGAGCCTGACGGAGCTCAATGACGCCGACAAGATAGTACCAATCCATAACCATATGGCGCTGTGAACAGATTGGTACTATAGTGGCATCTAAATGGTCTCTGCGCTCGGCGCACCGGATCACGGCAGGTCCTCCCCCGACTTGCCGTGATCCCGGTGCTCCGGCAGCTGGAGCCGCCGCGGCACGCAGGGGTAACCAACGCTTCTCATGATGTCACGCATCCTGTCGGCGACCTTCATCGGCCTCCTGGGGCTCTCGATTCAGGCCCAGGCGACACCGCAGATCGCCGCGTACTACGATGGCGGTATGCCGGTATCGCAGATACCCGCGGCGCAGATCAACGACCTGATCTATGCCTTTGGCGAGCCGAACGACGCCGGTGTGTGCACACCACCGACCACCGCGCAGTCGGGCACGTTCGCGGCACTGCGCGAGTTGCGCAAGGAGCATCCGGGCCTGCGCCTCATCGTCTCCATCGGCGGCTGGGATGCTGCGCCGCAATACTCCGACATCGCGCTCACGCACCGGTCCCGCAGTAAGTTCGTGGCGAGCTGCGTGCAGGCTTTTCTGGTCGGGGAGGGGTTCGATGGGGTCGATCTCGACTGGGAGTTCCCGGTGCATGGCGGGATGAACCGCTCGCGCCCGCAGGACCGCGCCGATGCCACCGCGCTGGTGCGGGAGTTTCGCCGGCAGCTCGATGCGCTCGGCCGCAAGGGCCAGCGCCATTACCTCCTCACGGTGGCCACGCCGGCCGGCACCTGGCAGCAGGGCGGCGCCTATTCGGTAAGCGACAGCTACGATCTCGCGGCGCTGGCGCGCTCGGCGGACTGGCTGAATGTCATGACCTATGACATGAACACCATCTTCAGTCCGCTGAGTGCCTTCAACGCGCCGCTCGCCGCCGATCCGCGCGACCTGACACCGGAGCCGCAGCGCGCCCGCGATAACCTGACGAGTGCGGTGCGCTACTACGAATCCCGGAACGTCCCCGCGGCCAAGATCATGTTGGGAGTTGCGTTCTACGGGCGCGGCTTCACCGGCGTGTCGCCGCAGGACGCGGGGCTCTACTCCAAGTACGCGGCGGTGTATCCTGAGACGCCCTGGAAGACCGTGCGGGCGCAGTTTCTGACCGACCCGGACTGGGTGCGCCATTGGAGCGCCACCGCCCAGGCGCCCTGGCTCTACAACGCCCGGCAGCACCTCTTCTTCAGCTACGACGATCCCCTCTCACTCGGCATCAAGGCCGATTTTGCGCGTCGCGAGCAGCTGCGCGGAGTCATGATCTGGGTGCTGGGTGAGGACGATCCGGGGAACGGTCTGTTGCACGCGCTGACCTCGCACCTTGCGCCGCAGGGCTTGCCGCAACATGCGCGTCACTGAGCCGCAGGGCGGTTTCATTCTCCTGGCGCCGCTTGCGGGCTGGAGCACACCTCTCGAAGAAATCCCCGATCCGGTCTTTGCCGGCCGCATGTTGGGCGATGGGCTCGCAGTCGACCCCACCGGCGATACGCTCCATGCCCCATGTGACGGCGAGATCATCGCGCTCCCGGAATCCAAACATGCGGTCACGCTGCGAACCGACGGCGGCGCCGAGATCCTCATGCACATCGGCATCGATACCGTGGGGCTCGGGGGTGCGGGATTCGAGGCGCACGTGCGGCCGGGCCGCAGAGTCGCGGCCGGCGAGCGCCTGATCACCTTCGATCTGGATCTGATCGCCCGGCGCGCCAGGAGTCTGCTGACCCCGATCCTGGTGATGGAGGGATGCGGATTCACGGTGGTGCGCAGCATCGAGAATCGCGAGCTCGCGGTAGGCGATCTCCTCATGGAGATTGCCTCGAGCGCAGATGCGGGCGGACCGCGCTCCGGTGAGGCACGTAACGAGACTGCGTCCGCAGATGTGCCAGGGGAAGTGCAGCGAGTGCGAGTGGCGCTGGAGCACGGTATCCACGCACGCCCCGCCGCACAGATCGTGAATGCGCTGAAGGGAGTCGCAGGGCAGGTCAGCATCACCGCCCAGGGACGCAGCGCCAATGCACGCAGCACCGTGGCACTCATGAAGCTGGGTGTTCGCAAGGGTGATGAAGTGGAGGTTCGTGCGACCGGCGGCGATGCGCGCAGCGCCATCAATGCAGTCGCAGCCCTCCTGGCCGCCGCGCACGGGGCGGGAGGCTCGGCCCCTGCGGGCGTTTCAGAACCAACTGCTACGCGGCTGCCGGCGGCAAGCGATGCTGTGGATGTGCGCGCGGGCGCGGCGCTGCCGGGCGTCATCGCCAGTCGTGGGCTGGCGGTGGGGCAGGCGGTGCGGCTGGCGGTTCGCGAGATCGAAGTGACGCAGACCGGCGCCGGAGTCGCGCACGAGACCTCGCAGCTCGACCGGGCCAGAGCTCAGGTCCGGGCCCGGTTGGAAGTGTCGCGCGCCTCGGCGTCGAATACGGCTCGTGAGATCGTCGCAGCGCATCTCGAGCTGCTCGATGACCCGGAGCTCACGGAGAGCGCACTGGCCCTCATCGTCGATGGCGCGAGCGCGGCATATTCATGGCGGCAGGCGATCCGCGGCAGCATCGAGGCATTGCGCGCGCTCGGTGATGCGCGCATGGCGGAACGGGTCGATGATCTGCTCGACCTCGAGAGGCAGGTCTTGCTCGCGCTCAACGGCAACGCCGCGGCTGCGGCTCAGGAGCTGCCGCCGGATGCCATCGTGATCGCCGAGGAGTTGCTGCCGTCGCAGCTCGTCGCTCTCGATGCCGGTCGGCTCGCGGGCATCGGCCTGGCGGGCGGCGGGGCCACCTCGCACGTCTCCATTCTGGCTGCGGCGATGGGCATACCGGCATTGGTTGCGCTCGGGCCCGGGGTGCGACGTATCACGGAAGGGACGCCGCTCCTGCTCGATGCTGACGCCGGCCTGCTGCACGTCGATCCGGGTGCTGAACGCCTCAATGCGACACGCCGTCAGCTCGAGCGGCGGGCTGCACGTCGCGCCGCGGAGCGCGAAGCCGCGCAGCAGGACTGCTACACCGCCGACGGCATGCGCATCGAGGTGTTTGCCAACATCGGGTCGCTCGCGGATGCGCAGCAGGCCGCGCGTAATGGGGCGGAAGGCTGCGGCTTGCTCCGTACCGAGTTCCTGTTCCTCGAGCGCGAGACGCCACCGAGCGAGGCCGAGCAGCACGCCGAATATCAGCAGCTCGCGGCGGCGCTGGGTGGCAGGCCGCTGACCGTCCGCACCCTCGACATCGGCGGCGACAAGCCCATTCCGTACCTGCCGATGCCCGCCGAGGAGAATCCGGCGCTCGGCTTGCGCGGCGTGCGGACGAGCCTGTGGCGACCCGACCTCTTGCGGCAGCAGCTGCGTGCCATTCTCGGAGTGCAGCCATTCGGCCAATGCCGCATTCTCCTGCCGATGATCACCGACGTGGCGGAGATCCGCTCCGTGCGCGCCATGGTGGAGGAGGCGCGCATCGGGATCGGCCGGCACGAGCCCATCGAGGTCGGTGTCATGATCGAGACACCGGCATCCGCGTTGCTGGCGGAGTCCATGGCCGTGGAAGCCGATTTCTTCTCGATCGGCACCAACGATCTCACGCAGTACACGCTCGCCATGGACCGGGGACATCCGGAGCTCGCGGCGCGCCTCGATGCGTTACATCCGGCGGTGCTGCGGCTGATAGCGCGCACCGTGGAGGGCGCCCAGCCGCGCAAGCGGTTGGTGGCGGTGTGTGGCGGCCTCGCGTCCGACCCGGTGGCGGCGCCGATCCTCATCGGCCTCGGTGTCCATGAGCTCTCGGCAGTGCCGTCCGTCGTGCCGCGGTTGAAGGCGCTCATCCGCAAGCTGACGATGGCCGATTGCGCCGGGATCGCGCGGGAGGCGCTCCAGCAGAGCTCCGCCGAGGCGGTGCGGGCGCTGGCGATGCGGTGGGTAGAGCGGGAGAGCGAGACCGTATGAGACAACTCTTCGCCCAATTACAGCGCATCGGCGGCGCGCTGATGCTGCCGATCGCGGTGCTGCCGGTTGCAGCCCTGCTGCTTCGCTTCGGCCAGCCGGACCTGCTGAACCTGCCCATCCTGCAGGCGGCGGGGCAGGCGATCTTCGACAATCTCGGTTTGCTCTTCGCGGTCGGCGTCGCGATCGGGCTCGCGCGTGAGAATCACGGCGCGGCGGGGCTCGCGGCGGTGGTCGCCTATCTGGTCGCGACCCAGGGGGCGCAAGTGTTCATCACGCCGCCCGCCGAGCTCGCGGCGCTCACCGGACAGGCGCAGAGTCTCGCCATCGAGGCATTCAAGCAGAATGAGCTGAAGACGCTCACGGTGCCGGTCGGCATCCTGTGCGGTCTGCTGGCCGGCGCGCTCTATAACCGCTTCCATCGGATCAATCTGCCTGCTTATCTCGCCTTCTTCGGCGGCAGGCGCTTCGTGCCCATCGTGTGCGGCGTCGCGGCGCTCGCTCTCGCGGCCGCCTTCGGGCTCGAGTGGCAGCGGATCGAGCTCGGCATGGATACCTTCAGCCGTGCCGTGCTCGCCGCGGGACCATGGGGGCTCTTCGGCTACGGCGTGCTGAATCGCATCCTGATCATCACCGGGCTGCACCACGTCATCAACAGTATCGCCTGGTTCGTGTTGGGCAACTATCACGGCCACACCGGCGATCTCAACCGCTTCTTTGCCGGTGACCCGACCGCCGGGGAATTCATGGCCGGATTTTTCCCGGTGATGATGTTCGGCCTGCCCGCGGCCTGCCTGGCGATGTATCACACGGCGCTTCCCGACAGGCGGCGCGCGGTTGCGGGTCTGCTCATCTCGATCGCACTGACCGCATTCCTCACCGGGGTGACCGAGCCCGTCGAGTTCTCGTTCATGTTCCTCGCGCCGGCGCTGTACGCCGTGCACGCGCTGCTGACCGGCCTCTCGTTCGTCATCATGCGTGCGCTGCACGTACGCCTCGGGTTCGGGTTCTCGGCGGGGCTGTTTGACTACGTGCTCAACTACAAATTCGCCAGCCATCCGCTGCTGCTCATTCCGGTTGGGACGCTGTATTTCGGGCTCTACTACAGCATCTTCCGCTTCGCCATAGTCAGATTCGATCTGAAGACGCCTGGGCGTGAGGATGTGGACAGCACCGCGCCGGCGGTGGCCGCCGCGGCGACGGCAGCAGGTCCGGCCGATCGCGCGCGGTCGTACATCGCAGCCCTTGGAGGCGCCGGCAATCTCGAGTCCGTGACGGCCTGCACGACCCGCCTGCGGCTGATAGTGAGGACGCAAGAGACGATCGATCTACAGGCGCTGAAGCGGTTGGGCGCTCGCGGCGTGGTGAAACCATCGGCCACGGCGGTGCAGGTGGTTGTAGGTCCGATCGCGGATCAGATCGCAAGCGAGATACGCGAGGCCATGGCATCGATGTCGCAGGAGAGCCCGGCGTCATCGGCTCCGCGCGCGATGCCTGCAGCCCAGCCGTCGGAGGCCGCCCCGCCTGCGGCTGTGCCGGCGCCGGCAAAGGACGTTCTGCGCGGATTGCTTGCCGCGCTTGGCGGCCGGCAGAACGTGCGCAGCATCGAGCCGGCGTCCTCGCGCCTGCGAATCGCGGTCGCGAGCACCGGCGCGATCGACAGTGCGGCAATCCGCAAGCTAGGGATGCGCGGCGTGGTGA
Source organism: uncultured Pseudomonadota bacterium (assembly GCA_963812925.1). Classification (GTDB taxonomy): domain Bacteria; phylum Pseudomonadota; class Gammaproteobacteria; order Steroidobacterales; family Steroidobacteraceae; genus 13-2-20CM-66-19. The sequence continues at coordinate 31,170 of CAWEXF010000022.1, forward strand.
TCGCAGCGAAGGACTGCGTACACGTGATCGTGGGCCCGGCCGCGGAGGCGGCAGGCGTGTCGCTGCGGGAGCTGCTCGCCTCGTGAGGGGAGGCGTCGCATAGATGCCATCGATGCCCACGACCGACACAGACAGGCGCATCCGCAGCGTAGTCATTCTGGGCGGCGGCTCAGCGGGCTGGATGACGGCGGCGGCGCTAGCCAACTCGACGCGCGGCGGCTGTCGCATCGACGTGATCGAGTCCACGGCCATCGGCACCGTCGGCGTCGGCGAGGCCACCATCCCGCCGATCCGGCATTTCAACAGGCAGCTCGGTCTCGACGAGAATGCCTTCATCGCGGCCGCGCGTGGCACCTTCAAGCTCGGCATCGGGTTCGTCGACTGGATCCGGCCCGGCCACCGCTATTTCCACCCGTTCGGCCGCATCGGCGAAGACTTCGATTCGGTATCGCTCCATCAATACTGGCTGCGCGAGCGGGCCCGGGGCAGCACGGTGCCGATCGAGGACTACGCCATGGCCTGGGCGCTGGCGCGCAACGGCCGCTTCGGCCAGCCGCTGACCGATCCTGCGATGGTGCTGTCGAGCTTCGACTACGCCTATCACTTCGATGCCTCGCTGTACGGCCGTTATCTGCGCGACTACGCCGAGAAGCGCGGCGTACGTCGCATCGACGGTAAGGTCGTGGATGTGAGGCTGCGTGCCGAGGACGGCTTCATCGAGGCGCTGCAGCTGGAAGGCGGCGAGCGCATGGAGGGAGACCTCTTCATCGACTGCTCCGGCTTCCGCGGCCTGCTGATCGAATCCGCGCTCGAGGTCGGGTACGAGAGCTGGCAGCGTTGGCTGCCGTGCGACCGCGCGATGGCGGTGGGATGCGCACTGGGTCAGGATCTTCCGCCCTACACGTGCGCGACGGCTCGCGCGGCCGGCTGGCAGTGGCGCATTCCACTGCAGCATCGCATGGGCAACGGGCACGTCTACTGCAGCGAGTACATGAGCGACGACGAGGCCACAGCCATCCTCCTCGCCAACCTGGTGGGCGAGCCGATCGGCGAGCCGCGGCCGCTGCGCTTCACCGCCGGCGTCCGCCGGCAGTTCTGGTCGCGCAACTGCGTCGCGATCGGGCTCGCCGCCGGGTTCCTGGAGCCACTGGAGTCGACTTCCATCCATCTGGTGCAGTCGGCGATCACGCGTCTGCTGGCGATGTTTCCGGACCGCGACTGCAACCCGATCCTGGCGGCGGAATTCAACCGCGCCAGCCGCTTCGAGTACGAGCGGATCCGGGACTTCCTGATCCTGCATTATCACGCCCAGGAGCGGCAGGACCCGCTCTGGCGCTACGCGCGCTCGATGGACATCCCGGCGACGCTGCAATTCAAGATCGATCACTTCCGCAACGGTGGTCGGATCCTGTTCGATCCCGAGGAGCTCTTCCGGAAATACAACTGGCTCGCCGTGCTGGTCGGGCAGGAGGTCCTGCCCGAGGGCTACCATCCGCTGGTCGATCTGCGCGGCCGCGCGGACGCCGCCAGGATTCTGGCGGAGATGCGCCGCGGCATGGAGCAGGCGGCGCTGTCCCTCCCCACCCACCGCCAGTACATCGAGCGGCACTGCCGCGCGACCGAGTCGGCGTAATCCCCCCCGACTCCCAGTGCTGCCTCGTCGCCGGTCGGGGTGTCAGCAGTTTGTTCAGATCTGCCATGTGTTGCGAGGAATGTCAGAAGGTTGCGTGTTTGTGTATATATGCACGGAACGGCCTTGATTCCTCAGAAATGTGGCGAATGAGTTACATACCCCGATGACGTACATCACGTGTTCGAAGGCCCTCGTCTTGTACTTACGTGCCATCGCGAGAGACTATTGGACGGTTCCGCGGACGTGGGCGCGATGAACCGTAGTAATATGAGCTCGTATTCCCTTCCCACTAGTCTTGCAAGAGGAGCGCCCATGATCCGTAAAGCAAAAGCGGTCTGGCGCGGCACCGGCCGCACAGGCAAAGGCGAGCTGTCCAGCGATTCCGGAGTCCTGTCCGCCACGCCTTATTCGTTCAAGACCCGCTTCGAGAGCGAGAAGGGCACCAATCCCGAGGAACTGATTGCCGCCGCGCACGCCGGCTGCTTCACCATGGCGCTGGCGTTCCAGCTCGAGCGCGCGGGGCATACGCCCACTGAGCTTGCCACCGAAGCCGCGGTTACGCTGGAGCCTGAGGGGGAGGGGTTCAAGATCAGCAGGTCGGCGCTGACGCTGCGCGCCAAGGTGCCCAATATCGATGCGGAGACCTTTGCCCGGCTGGCCGGCGATGCGGAGAAGAACTGCCCGGTATCGAAGCTCTTCAAGGCGGAGATCACCCTGGATGCGAAGCTCGTCTGAGGCCGGCCGCGGCGATATGATGCTGCATTCCGCACCCCAGCAACCATTTCGAAAGGAGCCCTGCGATGGCCACTGATGCCAAGAAGACTGCCGCCCTCGATACGCCGTCGGGCCTCTCACAGGAGGCGGTCCACGACATCCCGCCCGGTCTCACTACGCTGCTCGCCGACACCTTTGCGCTTTACCTCAAGACGAAGAATTTTCACTGGCACATGTCAGGGCCGCACTTTCGCGACTGGCATCTGCTGTTGGACGAGCAGGCGGATCAGATCTTCGAGATGAGCGATCCCATCGCGGAGCGGGCCCGAAAGATCGGCGGCGGCACGCTCAAGTCGATAGGCCAGATATCGAAGCTGCAGCGCCTGAGAGACAACGACGCCAGCTTCGTCACCCCGCGCGACATGTTGGCGGAGCTGAGAGAGGACAACAAACAGCTCGCCGTGTACATGCGGGAGCAGCACGGCGTGTGCGACGAGCTCGGCGACGTGGCCACCGCGAGCCTGCTGGAGAACTGGATCGACGAGACGGAAAGGCGGGTGTGGTTCCTCTTCGAGGCCACCCGTCACGCCGAAGGCTAGTCGCCGCGCCTTCAGTGGGGATTGCTGGTGAACCCCCGCGGCCGTGGCAGGCCGACGGGGGTCACCGTGGCTGTGCCCTTGGCGCCGCACTTCGAGCAGCGCAATCGCGGCGCCAGGCTTTCCAGGCTGACCGACCAGCCGACGAGGCGCGCCAGCGCCTCCGCCGCGATGTCGCGTGAGGCACCGCAGGCCGGACATTTCACGCGCACCAGGAACTGACCGAAGCGGTCGTCCAGTTTCTTCACGTCGCGCAGCTCTCGCATGTGTGCAGAGTAGAAAGCGCGTCGGTATCCTGTCCATGCAGTTGCCCGGCGCGCCGCTACTGGATGGGAACCAGGACGGTACCGGAGGCTTTACTGGAGAGGTGTTGCAGAATCAGGGGTAATTACAATGAATGCAGTCTTCTGGCTGCTCGGTATCGTGCTCATCGTCGCCTGGCTGGTGCTGTGGCTTGCGGTGAAGGTCACCTTCGGCGCCATCCACCTGCTGGTCGTGATCGGGGCCATTCTGATCGTCCTGGCACTCGTCAAGGCGGTCTAGCGGCGGGTCGTCCCGCGCAGGGGCGGAAGCAGAGACCAACGTTCTGTCCCGGGCCTGGCACGAGGCCCCCCTGAGGACAATGTTCTCCGATATCCCGATAACATAGGATATCGTCGAGAACAACGCGGGGGCGAGCCTGCCCATGAGCAACAATGCGGAAGCCTTCGAGCACTGGATCCGCACGGCGTTCGTGCAGATGAATACCGAGCTCGAGGAGCTCTATTTCGCACAAGAGGACCGGTCGCGCGTAATAGAAGTGGGCGATGCGATCAAGCACGCATTGCGCGACGAGGGCCACACACACGTCATTGCGTTGCGCGCTGAAGGCAACACGGGCGAAGGTTTCGACAGTGCATTCGGCGTTCTCGGCAATGTAGGGATGTACCTCGGGGCCTTGAGACGCCATGAGCTCACGAATCCGGCGCGGGAAGAGCGCTCACCCTTTCCGGAAGCCTCGTCTCTGGCCGTCCACTGCGGCGCCTCTCTCGGGATGGCGCCCAGGTTCTCGACCGCGCACCTGACCATTCACAACAGGGCTCGCGCGGGAGTGCGCAAGAGCTTCACGTCTCTCGCGGACGAGTTTCTCTTCATCGACGAGAACACCCGCGGCATTCTATCGCTGCAGCGCGCGGCGGATGCGCTCACGAGCATCGTCCACATTGGCGTATCCAGTCCCGTGGCGGATGTGATGTTCGAGGCCGCGAGGCACGCGCTGATGGAAGCGATCCAGGCCAACAGTCGGCTAATGGCGAACCTCGACGTGGAGCGCTTCTTCTATTGTGTGCGTCCCTACTACAAGCCCTATAGAGTGGGGCGGCAGGAGTATCGGGGCGCCAACGCGGGCGACTTCTCGGGGATCAACGAGCTCGACCTGCTGCTCGGTCTTTGCCGCGCGAACGATCCATATTACGGGCAGCTCCTCGTCGACAAGATGCTCTTCATGCTGCCGGACGATCAGGCGCGGCTGAAGGACTGCATGGCGCGCCGCAGCCTGTTGGATGAATTGCTGGAGCTGCTGGACCGGCACCGGGACAGCGCTTGGTGGCAGCGCAATGCGCGCGCTTTCCTCGGGGTTTGCGACCTCTTCGGGCGGCTGGCGGCCCAGCACCATGACGAGTTGGTGAAGCGCTTCATCGAGAAGCCGGCCGCGAAGCTCGGCGAGGAACAATCGCAAGGTCTCACGGCCAGCGGTCCGCCACTGCCTGTCCTGTTGCGCTCACTCGAGGTGCTGCGCGACTTGCGGCTGGCCGCCAACCGCGGTGATATCGCAACCCGTCATCATGACATCATGCGGCTTCGCGCCGCAGTGCCATGAGCTGCTCCGACTCCCAGGCTTGCAAAATGCATGCAATGCATGCAAAATGCATGCATGAGTGTCCACATTACCATTCGAGACGTACCCGAGGGAGTGCGCGATGAGCTTGCAGCTCGTGCAGCCTCGCAGGGCAGCTCGATGCAGGAGTATCTCCGTGGCGAGCTCATGCGCCTCGCCTCACGCCCTACAGTCAAAGCCTGGGTGGCGCAGGTGCGAAGCAGGAAGCGAGCTGCTCTGGCCCGCATTGCCTCCGAGGAGATCCTGAAGCATCGCAACGCTGACAAGCGGTGAGCGTTGTTGTCGATTCATCGGTGCTCGTAGCGGCGCTCATCGATACGGGCCCCGACGGTATTTGGGCGGAGAACGTCGTGGAAGGGGGCGTGCTTTACGCTCCGGAGCTGCTGCAAGTCGAGGTGACCAATACTCTCCGTCGCCTGGAACTGGCCAAAAAGATCACAGCGGCGGAAGCGGATTCAGCGTACGCGGATCTGATGCAGCTGCAGATTGAGCTTTTCCCCTTTGCGCCGTTCGCTGACCGCATCTGGGAGCTGCGCCCGACGGTCACGAGCTATGACGCCTGGTATGTCTCTGTGGCGGAGGCAATGGGATTTCCGCTCGCTACGTTGGATGGGCGCCTGGCCAAGGCGCCCGGACCGAAGTGCAGGTTTTTGACACCGGATCGGGGCTAGCGCGACGTTCGTAGCCGGTCGGGCTCGCTCAGGGGTGCAACGACGCCAGATACGCTGCGATAGCGATTCGATCAACCGGTGTCATGTGGGCGACCTCCGGCAGCATAGGCGCGACCACAGGCCCGCGCCTCGTGCCATGCCGTATGTCGTAGAGCTGACGCGTCAGATAGCTGGGCGAGCGCCCAGCCAGTGGCGGTATGTTGCCTACGCCTCTCAGATCCGGTCCGTGGCAGTTTCGGCAAGGGGCAGCGCCGTCGCCGGACGCGACGAGCTTCTCGCCGCGGGCGATGCTGCCTTTCGGCACGTAGGCGGTGAAGTCCGCGTGCGGATTCCCCAGCTCCCACTGCGACGTATCGCTCGGCACTTCCACGATGCGCGCGCCGAGCGGCTCGCTGCCGGCACCCGCAATCTTCGTGTAGAGACTGACACCGCCTAGCCGCGCCCTGGGGGCCGTATCGCTCTCCACGACGTGGAAATGGGAGATGAACCGGAGTCGCGAGAAATATTGGGCCGCGGCAGCCAGGTCGGCGGCGCTCACCGCCTTGGCCTCCATGATCATGTCGTGCGCAGATAACATTGCCGGCTGCGCTGCGGCGCGCCGGCCGGCGCGGAACTCCTTCACCTGCTCGATGATGTAGCTCGCCGGCAGGCCCGGTAGAGCCGCTTCCGCGGGTCCGCCGTTGCCCGTGACCATGTGGCACAGCGCGCAGGGCGCGGCAGGCTTGCGCCCGCGTGCCACGATCCTCGGCATCGGGGGATGCTCGCCCGGGAACCAGTCGGCAATGAAGAACTCGTCGTAGAGCTGCCGGTCGGTGTAGGTGATCGGCGATCCGGGAACGTGCTCCAGCTTATTGGGGTTCTGGGGCCCGGTCGCCGATGAATTTGATGGTGGATTGACCGGGAAGGCCCAGGCAGGCGGGGGATCGGATGTCTGTGCGCTGGCAGCACGAGCGGCCCCAAGCGCCGCTACCGCGCCGCAAACGGCGACAGCCAAAAGACGAACGCTCAAAATGCCCCCCCGACGTCATTCTATTCAGAACGCGCTGTAACCCGTCAGCTCGCGGCCGATCGTGAGCTCGTGAATCGTTTCGGTGCCCTCGTAGGTGATGACGCTCTCGAGGTTCAACATGTGGCGCACGGGGACGTACTCGGCGCTGATGCCGGAGCCGCCCAGCATGTCGCGGCAGTCGCGCGCGATGTCGAGCGCCATGCGGCAGTTGTTCCACTTGGCGAGCGACACGTGGGCGGGTTGCATCCTGCCATCGTCCTTGAGCCGGCCGAGTTGCAGCGCCAGCAGCTGGGCGGTGGTGATGCGGCGCGCCATGTCGGCCAGGCGCAGCTGGATGGCCTGATTCTTCGCCAACGGCCGGCCGAAGAGGATGCGTGTCTTCGAGTAATCCAGCAGCTGTGCGAGACAGGCCTGCGCCGCTCCGATGACACCCCACGCGATCCCGTACCGCGCCTGAGTCAGGCAGGAGAGGGGGCCCTTCAGGCCCATGACGCCGGGCAACACGTTGCTTTCGGGTACGACCACGTTGTCAAAGAAGAGAGCGGACGTGACCGAGGCCCGCAGGGAGAACTTGCGCTCGATCTCCGGTGCCGCGAATCCGGTGGTGCCCTTCTCGACGATGAAGCCGCGGATCCCTTCCTCTGTCATCGCCCAGACGACCGCGAGGTCGGCGATGGCGCCGTTGGTGATCCACATCTTCGAGCCGTTCAGCACCCAGTCCCCGCCGCGCCGCTTGGCATGGGTCTTCATGTTGGCCGGGTCGGAGCCGCCGTGCGGCTCGGTGAGCCCGAAGCAGCCGATGAGCTCGCCGCGGGCCATGCCGGGTAGATATTTCTGCTTCTGCTCTTCCGAGCCGTAGGCGTGGATCGGATACATGCAAAGCGAGGACTGCACCGAGACGAAGCTGCGGATGCCGGAGTCCCCGCGCTCGAGCTCCTGACAGATGAGCCCGTAGCTGATGCCGTTGAGGCCCGCGCAGCCGTAGCCTTTGAGCGATGATCCGAGGAGGCCGAGGCTTGCGATCTCCGGGATGAGCTCCTTCGGAAAGCGATGCTCCTCGAAGCACTTCTGGATCACGGGCAGCACCTTGTCATCGACGAGCCGCGCGACGGAGTCCTGGACCATGCGCTCCTCCTCGGTGAGAGCACTGGCGACGTCGTAGAGATCGAGCGGATTCAGGGGCATGGCAACTCGCGATTTCAGGGGGTCGGGCAGGAGCCCGGAGCCAGCACCTTACTTTAAGGTATGACCGCCGTGGCCTCAATTTCCACCTTGGCCTGCGCCTCGATGAGGGCGGTCACCTCGACGGCGGTCATCGCCGGGAAGTGCTTGCCCATGACCTGGCGATAGGCCGCGCCAATCTCCTCGAGCTGGGCGATGTACTCGGTACGGCTGGTGAGATACCAGGTCATGCGCGCGATGTGCTCGGGACCGCCATGGGCCTCGGCAAGCACGGCAAGCACATTCCTCAGCGCCTGCGCCGCCTGGTCGGCGAGCCGGGCGCTCTCGAACTTGCCGCTGCGCGGGTCCCACCCGATCTGGCCGGCGATGAAGACCTGGCGGCCGTGCGCCAGTACGCCGTTGCTGTAGCCCGATGGGCGCGGCCAGCCGCCGGGCTGCAGGATTCCCGGCAGGCTCAATTGCGTGCTCCCGCGGCACCCTGGATCAGATCGCGCCCGATGATCAGCTTCTGCACTTCGGTTGCCCCTTCGTAGATGCGCAGTGCGCGAATGTCACGATACAAGCGTTCGACCACCTCGCCGCGCGCGACGCCCCGGCCGCCGAACAACTGCACGGCACGATCGATGATCTGCTGGGCCGCCTCGGTGGCCGTCATTTTCGCCATGGCGACCTCTCTCGTCGCGCGCTGGCCGCAGTCGCGCAGCCAGGCCGCGCGATAGGTCAGAAGCCGCGCCGCATCGATACCCGTCGCCATGTCGGCGAGCGCCGCCTGGGTGAGTTGGAAGTCAGCGAGTGTCTTGCCGAACAGGGCGCGCTGCGTGGCATGCGCCAACGCCTCATCGAGAGCGCGCTGCGCGAATCCGATGGCGGCGCCGGCCACGGAAGTGCGGAACACATCGAGTGTCCGCATCGCGATCTTGAATCCCTCGCCCTCGCCCCCGAGACGTTGGGTCATCGACACGTTGCAGCCATCGAAGGCCAGCGTTGCGAGGGGATGCGGCGAGATAGTGTCGATACGCTTCGAGATCGACAGGCCCGGTGTTCCCGCATCCACGACGATGGCGGTGATTCCTTCCGCGGAGGTCGTACCGTCGGGGCGTACGTCCGGACCGCTAGTGCGCGCGAATACGCAGTAGAAGTCCGCAATCCCGCCATTCGAGATCCAGGTCTTTTCGCCTTCCAACCTATACCCATCGGGAGTGCGGGTCGCGCGACAGCGGAGGGCGGCAACATCGGAGCCGGCGTCGGATTCTGAGAGTGCGAAAGCGGCAATGGCGTCACCTGCAATGACGCGCGGAAGATAGCGCGCCTTCAGCTCCGGCGAGCCGGCGATTGAGATCGCACCGCTTCCCAGGCCCTGCATGGCGAACGCGAAGTCAGCCAGAGCGTCGTGACGGGCCAGGATTTCGCGGATCAAGGCCAATGAGCGCACATCGAAGCCGGTATGTGAGGCGCCCGCCGCGTGCCCCGTCTCCTGCGGCACGCAGTGTCGGGTCCAGCCCCCGCGTCCGAGATCGCGGACGAGTTGCCGGGACGCAGCATCGACTGATTCGCGGTCCTCCGGCGTCGCGGCGCCTGCAAAGCGCGTGGCTGCCCACTCACTGAGGCGGCTCGCGAGCTCGCGATGGCTGTCGGTGAAGAACGGCCAGTCGAGGAAGTTGGGCGATGCGGCCAGGGTCAGTCCCCCTCGAATCGCGGTTGTTGCTTCGCCACGAAGGCGCGATAAGCGCGGCGGAAATCTTCGGTCTGCATGCAGACGGCCTGCGCCTCAGCTTCGGCGTCGATGGCCGCGTCGATGGGTAAATGCCACTCGGCGTGCAGCATCCTCTTGGTCATGGCGTGCGCGAACGTCGGACCCTGGGCGATCTGCGCGGCCAGGGACATCGCCTCCGTCAGCACGGACTCGGGGGCGGCCAGGCGATTGAAGAATCCCCAGGAAAGTCCTTCGTCGGCGGACATGGAGCGGCCGGTGTAGAGCAGCTCCGCGGCGCGTCCCTGGCCGATGATCCGGGGCAGGATCGAACAGGCGCCCATGTCACATCCCGCCAGCCCGACGCGCGTGAAGAGGAACGCCGTCTTCGTCCGGGCCGTGCCCAAACGAAAATCCGACACCATGGCAAGAATGGCGCCGGCACCTGCGCATATACCGTCAACGGCCGCCACGATGGGCTGCGGGCAGGCGCGCATGGCCTTTACCACATCCCCTGTCATCCGTGTGAATTCGAGGAGACCTGCCGGAGTCCGCTGTGTCAACGGGCCGATGATCTCGTGCACGTCACCGCCCGAGCAGAAGTTGCCTCCAGCCCCGGTGATGACCACTGCGCGAACCGCGGGCGCCGCGCTCAACGCACGAAAAAGGTCGCGCAGCTCCGCATACGAGTCGAACGTCAGCGGGTTCTTGCGCTCCGGGCGGTCGAGCGTCACTACGCCGACCTTGTCCTGCAGGCGCCACTTGCAGTGTCGCGGTGTGTAGGTCGCGGGATCGAATTGCGGCTTTGCGGTCATGAGTGCCTCTTGCTCACGCGCCGTTGAGACCCGGCAGGCGCTCCTTGAGCTCGCCCAGGAGGTCCATCAGCTGCTTCTTCTGCCGCGGCGACAGGGCGCCGAAGAGATCGACGACCCACTTCTCGTGCTCGGCGGCCATGCGGCGGAACTGGCGCTCGCCCTCGGCGGTGAGCTTGACGCGGTACACGCGGCGATCGGCGGAGTCGACTTCGCGTACGACCAGGCCTTCCTTCTCCAGGCCGTCGGTGATGCCCGTGACATTGCCTCCGGTCACCATCATGCGCTGCGACAGCTCGCTCATCTTCAGGCCCTGCGGAGCACGCTCGAGTTGCGCCATCAGGTCGAAGCGCGGCAGGGTCGTGTTGAAGCTCGATTGCAGATTCTGGCGGACACGGCCCCCGACCTGGTTGGTACAGGAGAGGAGCCGCAGCCACAGGCGCAGCGACACGTGATGGTCGTCGTGCACCCGCGTTTCGGCATCGAGCGCCAGAGGAAGCGCCTTCAATGCGGCTTTCTCCCGAGCCATCAGGTGGTCACCTCACCGCCGGCGATCACGATGCTCTGGCCGGTCACGCTCTCGGTCCCGGGGCGGCAGAGCCAGAGGACCGTGTTGCTGACCTCCGCCGGTGTGATGAGGCGCCCCTGCGGGTTGGTGGCGGTGAGCGTTGCCAGCGCCTCGCTGGCGCTGCGGCCGGTCTTTTTCACTATGTTGTCGACTGCCAGTTTCACGATGTCGGTGTCGGTATACCCGGGGCAGACCGCATTCACCGTGATGTTCCGTGTCGCATACTCCAGGGCCAGGGAGCGCGTGAAGCCGATCACCGCATGCTTCGAGGTTGCATAGGCGGAAATGTAGGCTGCGCCCCGCAGGCCGGCGATGCTCGCGATGTTGACGATCCGGCCGAAGCCGGACTGCAGCATATCGGGTACGGCTGCGCGCGTGCAGAGATAGGTGCCGGTCAGATTGACGCCGATGATCCTCTGCCACAGCGCCTCATCGGTGTCGGTGAACTTGGCGGCGGCGGCCTGACCGGCGTTGTTCACCAGGATGTGCACGGCACCGAATCGCCGGCGAGCAGCCGCGAAGGCTTCTTTGACGGACGCGGCGTCGGTGACGTCGGCCACGATCGGGATAGCATGGTCGGCTCCGCCGAGCTCGGCGGCCACGGTATCGAGCCGGGCGGCGTCGCGGCCGACGAGCGACACCCGCGCACCGTCCGCGGCCAGCGCCGCGGCGATGTTGGCGCCGATGCCGCGGCTGGCGCCGGTGACGAATACATGCCGGCCCGTCAGCTTCGCTGCGCTCTCATTCATTGAATTCATCCAATTTTACGGGCGCCGCGGCAGCCTGCATCTGGGCGGCGCGCTGCAGATTGCGCTCGAGCTGCTGCCGCCCGGAAAGGTATTGCTGCGGCCACCACTGCGCGCAGTAGCCGAGGCGCGCGGCAGCCTCGAGCGTCCAGGCGGGATTGGCGAGGTGCGGCCGCGCCAGGGCGCAAAGGTCGGCGCGCCCCGAGGCGATGATGGAGTTGACATGGTCGGGCTCGTAGATGTTGCCGACCGCCATGGTGGCGATGCCGATCTCGTTGCGCACCTTGTCGGCGAAGGGTGTCTGCCACATGCGGCCGTACACGGGCTTCTGCCAGGGGACGGTCTGGCCGGTGGAGACGTCGATGAGATCGAGGCCCGCGTCGCGCAAGGCGCGCACGATGGCGAGGAGGTCGCTGTCGGAAAGGCCGCCCGCGGCCCAGTCCGTCGCCGAGATGCGCACGGACAGGGGCTTGTCCTGCGGCCACGCCGCCCGCACGGCCCGCAGCACCTGCAGCGGAAAGCGCAGCCGGCCTTGAACATCGCCGCCGAACTCATCCTCGCGGCGGTTGGTGAGCGGCGACAGGAAGGACGCCAGCAGATAGCCATGGGCCATGTGCAGCTCGAGCATGTCGAAGCCCGCCTGCAGGCCGAGGCGCGTGGCGCGCACGAATTGCGCGCTGACCTCGCTCATCTGCTCGCGTGTCATTTCGATCGGCGTCTGGCTGATGCCGGGCAGGTACGGCAGCGGAGAGGGCGCCAGGATCGGCCAGTTGCCTTCGGGCAGCGGGTGGTCCATCTGCTCCCAGCCGAGCTGGGTCGAGCCCTTGCGGCCGGAGTGTCCGAGCTGCAGACAGACCTTCGCGGGCGTGCGGGAGTGAACGAACTCCACGATCTTGCGCCAGGCGTCACGCTGCGCCTCGTTCCAGAGACCAGTGCATCCCGGCGTGATGCGGCCTTCAGGAGAGACGCAGGTCATTTCCGTGTATACCAGGCCCGCGCCCCCGAGCGCGCGATGACCGTAGTGCACGAGGTGCCAGTCGTCCGGCATGCCGTCCGTCGCGCAGTACTGTGCCATTGGAGACACGACGACACGGTTCGCCAGAGTCAGGCCGCGCAGCCTGAAGGGCAGGAACATCGGCGGGCACCCGTCGCTCATCCCGTTGTTGCGGGCGAGCCAGCCTTCATAGCTCGCCACGAACTTCGCGTCACGCACCTTCAGATTTTCGTGTCCGATGCGCTGACTGCCGGTGAGGAGACTGTAGGCGAACTGCTCCGGAGGCAGATGGGTATAACGCTCGACGTTCTCGAACCACTCCATGCGGTTGCGGGCGGCGCTCTGCAGCTTCAACACCTCGAGGCTGCGCTCGGCGTGGTACGCGCTCAGCGCCGAGTCGAGCGACGAGCCACCATCGAGGTGGCGGCTGAGCGATATCGCATCTTCCATGGCGAGCTTGGTGCCGGAGCCGATGGAGAAGTGGGCCGTATGCGCCGCGTCACCGATCAGGACCACTTTGCCGTCGTGCCAGCGTTTGCAATGCACGCGATTGAAGTTGAGCCACGCGGAGCCGCGCAGATGGTTGGCGTTGCTGCGCAGCGCGTGGCCGTCGAGATAACGCGCGAACAGCCGCTCGCAGAAGGCGATGGAGCCGGCGGTGTCGAGCCGGTCGAGACCCTGGCTCCTCCAGGTCTCCTCGCGCGTCTCGACGATGACCGTGGAGAGATCGCGGCTGAACTGGTAGGCGTGGATCTGGAACCAGCCATGCTCGGTGCGCTCGAAGGCGAAGGTGAACGCCTTGAATGTCTGGGTGGTGCCGAGCCAGATGTAGCGGCACTGGCGCCGGTCGAGCTCCGGCTCGAACACCGCCTGGTGTCGCAGCCGGGTCCTGCTGTTGGCGCCGTCGGCCGCGACGATGAGGTCCGCGTCCTCGAGCCCGGCTTCGGAGTCCACCTCCCGCTCGAAGTACTGCCGGACCCCGAGCTCCGCGGCGCGCTGCTGCAGAATCCAGAGCAGGCGCTTGCGGCTGATGCCGCAAAACCCGTGACCGCCGCTCACGAAGCGCCGGCCGGCAAAATGGACGTCGATGTCGTCCCAATGGTGGAAGTCGCCTACGATAGCGGCGTGCGTGGGCGCATCCGCGGCGCGAAAGTTGGCCATGGTCTGGTCGGAGAAAACGACGCCCCAGCCGAAGGTGTCGTCCGGCCGATTGCGCTCGTAGACCTCGATCGCGGCATCCGGATGGGCCTTGCGCAGCACGATGGCGCTGTACAGGCCCGCGGGGCCGCCGCCCAGGCAGACGATTCGCTTCATGGCTCGGCCGCCTATGCCTGTATCGCTTGCATCGAGGCTGTGTTATATTGCGAGATACTTGAGATGTCAAGTATCATGCCCGTGAATAATGGGGGATTCGGATCATGAGCACAGCGCAGACTCTCGCCCAGCTGATCGCGGGCATCACCGGCGGCGGCATCCGCGTCGTGGATCTGACCGTGCCGCTGGAGCCCGCGACGCCCACCATCCAGCTGCCGCCGCAGTTCGCCCCCTCCAAGAGCTTCGCCCTCGAGGAGATTTCCCGTTACGACGAGCGCGGGCCGGCGTGGTACTGGAACAATATCGCCTGCGGGGAGCACACCGGTACGCACTTCGATGCACCGGTGCACTGGGTGACGGGCAAGGACTATCCGAACAACGCCACCCACAGCATTCCGGTCGACCGGTTCATCGGGCCGGCCTGTGTGATCGATGTGTCGCGGCAGGTGGCCGGGAACGCGGATTTTCTGCTCACCCAGGCGGTCGTCGAGGAGTGGGAGGGCAAGCATGGGCGCATTCCCGCGCATGCCTGGGTGCTGGTGCGCACCGACTGGTCGCAGCGCCGCACCGCCAAGGACTTCCTCAATATCGGCAAGGACGGCCCGCATACGCCGGGCTTCCATCCGCAGTGTGTGCCGTTTCTCGCCCGGGAGCGCGATATCCTCGGCGTCGGCGTGGAGACGGTCGGTACCGATGCCGGTCAGGCGGCGACCTTCGAGCCGATGTTTCCCTGTCATACTCTCATGCATGGCTCCAACCGGTTCGGCCTCGCGAGTCTCACGAATCTCGATCAGCTGCCGCCGACGGGCGCCGTGGTGATTGCCCCGCCGCTGAAGATAGTCAACGGCTCCGGCAGCCCGCTGCGGGTGCTGGCGCTCGTCCCGGTATGACCCACACGTGATATAGAGAGTCCATGGCCGAGCGGTCCTTCGCCAAAGAGGTCAAATCGCTGCGGCTCGGCGCGGGCGCGGAATTCCGCGGCGAAGGCATTCTGGCCGTCACCAAGGCGCTGCTGCAGTCCGGGGTCGCCTATGTCGGCGGCTACCAGGGGGCGCCCATCTCGCATCTGATGGATGTGCTCGCGGATGCCGAGGACATCCTGACGGAGCTCGGAGTGCATTTCGAGGCCAGCGCCTCGGAGGCCACCGCTGCCGCGATGCTCGCCGCCTCCATCAACTATCCGCTTAGAGGCGCGGTCACCTGGAAGTCGACGGTTGGCACCAACGTGGCTTCCGACGCCCTCGCCAACCTGGCGTCGGCGGGGGTCAAGGGTGGTGCGCTCATCGTCGTGGGCGAGGACTACGGCGAAGGCGCCAGCATCATGCAGGAGCGCACCCACGCCTTCGCGATGAAATCCCAGATATGGCTGCTCGATCCGCGGCCGCACCTGCCGGAGATCGTGCGGGCCGTGGAGCAGGGGTTCGAGCTGTCAGAGGCCAGCCATACACCCGTCATGTTGATGCTCCGCATCCGGGCGTGCCACGTATACGGGCGGTTCACGGCGCAGGACAACAAGCGCCCGCCGTTCTCGCCCGCGGACGCGTTGCGATCACCTTCGCGCGACTATGGCAGGATCATCCTACCGCCCTCCACGTACGCGCAGGAGCGGGATAAGATCGAGCAGCGCTTCCCGGCGGCGATCCGCTTCGTCGCGCAGCGGCGGCTGAACGATTTCTGCGACGGTGACGTAGGCGACATCGGGATCGTGCTGCAGGGCGGGTTATACAACAACGTGCTGCGCGCCCTGGAGCTCCTCGACTGCGCCGATACCTTCGGCGCGAGCCGCATTCCCCTGTACGTGCTCAATGCGACTTATCCGCTCGTGCCGGAGGAGTGGGTCCGGTTCTGCGCCGGCAAGCGGGCGGTGCTGGTGGTGGAGGAGGGCCAGCCGGAGTTCATCGAGCAGGCGGCGAACCAGATCCTGCGGCAGCGCGAGGTGTCGACGCCGCTCTTCGGCAAGGCGCTGCTGCCCACGCACGGCGAATACACGGTCGATGCGCTGCGCGTTGGTCTGGACGAGTTCATCAGGCAGTGGGCGCCGGGACTGCGCCGCGCGTCGGCTGCAGGGCGCGTCAGAGAATCGCCGCTGGTGCCGGCCGCGCAACTGGCGAAGCTCGTTCCGCCGCGCCCCTCGGGTCTCTGCACCGGCTGTCCGGAGCGCCCGTTCTTCACCGCCATGAAACTGCTGCAGCGTGAGATCGGGCCGCTGCACATCAGCGCGGATATCGGCTGCCATTCCTTCGCGACGCTGCCGCCTTTCAACATGGGCAACAGCATCATGGGATACGGCCTCGGCGCCGCGGGTGCCTCGGCTTTCCATACGGATGGATCGCGCCGTCCGGTCGCGATCATGGGGGATGGAGGGTTCTGGCACAACGGACTCACCAGCGGCATAGGCAACGCCGTCTTCAACCGGCACGACGGCCTGACGGTGATCATCGACAACAATTATTCCGCGGCCACCGGCGGCCAGGACATCCCATCCTCGCGCTGGCCGAACGAGCACCGGCAGGGGAACAACTCGATTATCGACGCAGTGCGGGGCGTCGGGGTGAAGTGGGTTCGACACACGCGGACCTACGACATGACGCAGACCCTCAAGGTGGTCCGCGAGGCGCTGACGACGCCGTTCCGTGGCCCCAAGGTGATCGTCGCCGAGGGGGAGTGCCAGCTCAATCGCCAGCGGCGCGTCCGTCCGTTGATGAAGAAAGCGATCGACGAGGGTAAGCGGGTGGTTCGGGAGCGCTTCGGCGTCGACCCTGACACCTGTACCGGCGATCACTCCTGCATCCGGCTCTCCGGCTGTCCCTCCCTCACCGTCAAGCCGAATCCCGACCCGCTGCGCACCGATCCGGTCGCGCACGTGGACAACAGTTGCGTCGGCTGCGGCGTGTGTGGCGAGGTTGCCCATGCGGCGGTGCTCTGTCCCTCGTTCTATCGGGCCGAGCTTCTCTACAACCCATCGTGGTGGGACCGGATGTTGGCCCGCGTGCGCGCCGCCGTGATCGGTGCTCTGCAGCGGCGCAGCGACCGCAAGCGCCTGCGTTTTGCGCTGTGACGCCGCGGCCGATCAAGCTCTGTATCGCGGCCCTCGGCGGCCAGGGGGGCGGCGTGCTCGCCGACTGGCTGATCGAGATCGCCGAGGCCGAGGGGCATCTGGCGCAATCGACATCCGTGCCCGGCGTCGCCCAGCGCACGGGCGCCACGATCTATTACCTGGAATTCTTCCCGCGGCAGGAGGCCGAGCGAGCCGGACGCGAGCCGATCATGGCGCTCATGCCTGTTCCGGGAGATGTCGACTGTGTCGTCGCCTCGGAGCTGGTCGAGGCCGGCCGGGCGATCCAACGCGGTCTCGTGGATCGTGAGCGCACCACACTGATCGCCTCCACCCATCGGTCCTATTCGATCGGGGAGAAGAGCGCGCTGGGGCAGGGGGCCGCGGACACCGCGGGGCTGATCGAGCTGGCACGCAGTCAGGCGAAACGGCTCATTCTTTTCGACATGGACGCCGTCGCGGAGCGGCATCGCAGCGTCGTCAGCTCCGTGCTGCTCGGGGCAATCTGCGGCAGCGGGGTGTTACCCTTTGGCCGCGCCGCATTCGAAGCGGCTATCGCCAAAAGCGGCATCTCCGTGACTACGAACCTGGCGGCATTCGCCGACGCCTGCGAGCGTGCCGAGCGTGGCCATGCCGATGCGGAAAGCGCGCCCGCCGCACCGGATGGTGCCGCCGGAATCCCGGAACGGGCGCGCTCGGCACGTCTGCAGCCGCTCCTCGATCGTGTGCGGCAGCTGCCGCAAGCAGTGCAGCCGCTGGCGCTCGAGGGTGCGCGCCGCGCGATCGATTATCAGGATCCGGCCTACGCTGCCTCGTACCTGAGCCGTTTGGAGCGCATCAGCGCGCTCGATGAGCGCTCGCGCCCGCAACCCGGTGGCGCAGCGCTCACCGTGGCGGTTGCCAGGGGCCTCGCCCTGTGGATGACGTTCGAGGACACGATTCGCGTCGCGGACCTGAAGACGCGGGCGGCCCGTTTCGCCCGGGTGAGCACCGACGTCCGGGCCGCGCCCGGGCAGCTCTTTGGCATCACCGAATTCATGAAGCCGCGAGTGGCGGAGATCGCCGGCACACTGCCTGCCGCCATGGGGGCCTGGGTGCTCGCCTCGCCGCGCGTGTCGCGGTGGCTCAGCCGATTGACTGGGAGCAGGCGGATCCGCACCAACACGATGAGCGGGTTCCTCCTCTTGCACGCACTCGGCGGCCTGAAGCGCTGGCGGCGGGGAACGCTGCGCTACGTCGAGGAGGACGCGCGGATCGAGGCCTGGCTCGGGCGTATCGAGCGACTTGCGTCGACGCACTACGATCTCGCGGTGGAGCTGGCGCGCGCCCAGCGCCTCATCAAAGGCTACGGCGAGACGCACGAGCGCGGCTGGAAGAGCTTCACGGCACTGCTCGCCCGTCTCGAGACGCTCGCATCGCGCGCCGATGGGGCGGCGGTGCTCGCACGGCTGCACGAGGCCGCGCTCGCAGATGAAGAGGGGACAGCGCTCGCGAAGGAGCTGGCTGGCTTGTCCGCAGGCGTGCTAGAGTCGCAGTTGCTTTAGGTGTCAATCACTCCTGTCATCGCGCGGCCCAAGCCCTTCCTCGTGACTCTCGAGGCGGGGCGTACCTATTGCTGGTGCGCCTGCGGCCGCTCGGCCAGTCAGCCTTTCTGCGACGGCTCGCACGTTGGCAGCGGCATAACGCCGCGCAAGTTCGTAGCTGAGCGAACCGAGGAGGCGCTGCTTTGCGGCTGCAAGCAGACTTGCGGCGCGCCGTTCTGCGATGGCGCCCACACCAACCTCCCGGGCGGCTCGCCGCTCGATGATCCTGACAGTATCGCCAACCGCTCGATTCCAGTCGTTACCGAATGCGACGGTCCCCGGCGCTGGCTCGACGGCGGCTGCTACATCGTCTCCCCGGCGCTGTCGCCGAAGATCTCTCGCGGCCGCCTGCGCTACAGCTACCTGGTGACTCGCGAGCTGGGCGCACGGTTCCAGACGCAGATCCATCTTGAAGTGGAGGGCGGCGCGTCGCCGGTGCTCGCGCTCGGCGATCGCGACGTCATCTTCTTCGTCGTGAGCGGTAGCGGGCGTGCAATCGTCTCGGGTCGGGAGTTCGAGGTGAAGCCCCATGACGGCGTGTACGTGCGGCCCGGCGAGGCCCTGCAACTCGTTCCCGCCGGGCACGAGACCCTGGTTGTGTTTACGCTCGCCTCGCCACAGGGCGAGCTCGAGTGGCCGGCCACGATGCCGCACGATTTCGCCGCGGACTACCCGCAGCGGGTGGTGCCGGTAGATACCCAACAGCGCACGGCCATGGGGCCGCGCTATTTCCAGATGCTCGTGGACAAGCACATCGGCTCGCGCACGATCACACAGTTCATCGGTCACATTCCGCGCTCCAAGGCCGCGCCGCACCGGCACCTCTACGAGGAAGCGATCATCGTGCTCGCGGGTGAGGGCTGCATCTGGACCGAGCAGCGCAAGGCGCGGGTGCAGGCCGGCGAGGCGATCTTCCTGCCGCGTAAGCAGCTGCATTCCCTCGAAGCGACCTCGCATGAGGGCATGTTCGTCGTCGGCGTGATCTGCCCCGGCGACAATCCCAGCATCGCCTACTACGACTGAGGCGACCGCCGCGTGAGCGTCGACGCCAGCGAGGAGCGGGAAGGCGGCCTGAAGCGCAGCCTCGGCACGGCGCAGATCGTAATGATCGGGCTCGGCGGGTCGATCGGTACGGGCCTCTTCATGGGCAGCGGCCTTGCGGTGGGTTACGCCGGGCCGGCCGTCATCGTCAGCTACGCGCTCGCGGGTTTCGTGGCGCTCGTCATGGTCTTCAGCCTGTCTGAAATGGCAGTCGTGCATCCGACTGCCGGCTCGCTCGGGACGTATGCCGAGATCTACCTCAATCCCTGGGCGGGTTTCGTCGTGCGCTATACGTACTGGATTGCCCAGGTCATCGCCGTCGGCGGGGAAGCGGTCGCCGCGGGCCTCTACATGCAGTACTGGTTCCCCACCGTACCGGTGTGGATCTGGGCGCTCGGCTTGTGCGTCGTGCTGCTCTACTTCAACTCACGCTCCGTCGGCAACTTCGGCACGCTCGAGTCCTGGCTCGCCCTGATCAAGGTGGTGGCGATCGTCCTCTTCATCATCCTGGGGCTCGCCGCCATAACGGGCTTCGGCCGCCCGGCAGTCGGTCTCCACAACCTGACGGGATTGCCCGGCGGCTTTTTGCCGAAGGGCATCTCGGGGCTGTGGATGGCCGTGACCGTCGGAATCTTCTCTTTCTACGGCATCGAGGTCATCGCCGTGACCGCCGGCGAGACGAAGAATCCCGAGGTGGCGATCCCCGCGGCGCTGCGCACCATGCTGCTGCGCCTGTTTCTCTTCTACGTGCTGGCGATCATCGTCATCGTGACGATCATTCCCTGGACGGACACGGGCGTGAAGGTCGTCGCCCAGAGCCCGTTCGTCACGGTCTTCCAGCACTCGGGCATCAGGCACGCCGCCGGCATCATGAATTTCGTGGTGATCAGCGCGGCGCTGTCGAGCATGAACACCGATATCTACCTCTGCTCGCGCATGCTGTTTTCTCTTTCCCGCGGGGGCTATGCGCCGCGGCAACTCGGCGGCTTGAGTCAGCGAGGCAGCCCCGTGGCGGCGATTCTCGTGTCGGGGGCCTGCGTGCTGATTGCCGCAGCGGTCTCCAGGTTCACCCCGAACGCCTACGCCGATCTCTTCGGCGTCGCGCTCTTCGCCGCGATTCTGGTGTGGATGTTCGTGTTTGCCAGCCACTTGAGCTTTCGCCGCCGGCACAGCGGGGCGGCGTTGCCGATACGGACGCCGTTTTTTCCCTGGCTGCAGTACGTGGGGCTCGCCATGCTGGCGGCGATTCTCGTGACCATGGGCCTGGACTCGACCTTCGATGTGTCCTGGCTTTATGGTGTGCCTTGGGTTGCGCTCATCTCGCTGAGCTACTTCGTGCGGCGGGCACGGCAAACGCGGCAAGCGCGGCAAACTCTGGAGAGTGACAGATGACGATCGACTTCGAGGCGCTGCGGTGCAGATTTCCGGTGCTGCAGCGCAAGACCTATCTCAACAGCGGCTCGTACTGCGCACTGGCGGACACCGTGCGTGAGGCGTTCGATGCCTACATGGACGATCGACTGGCGGTGGGCGCGAACTGGGACGTCTGGGTCATGAAGAACGAGGCCGTAAGGGCGGCGATGGCGCAGGTACTGCGTGTCACGCCGGACGAGATAGCCGTGACCGCATCCGCCTCGGCAGGCATCAATGCGCTTGCCAGCGCGTTGGATTTCGGTGGGCCGCGCAACAAAGTCGTCGTCAGCGACTTCGAGTTCCCCACCAATGCGCAGATCTGGCATGCACAGGAGCGGCGCGGCGCCCAGGTAGTGCACGTGCCGGCTGCGGCCGACGGCTACATCCCGCTCGAGAATTTCGCCCGGCTGATCGACGAGCGCACGCGTCTGGTCGCGGTGACGCAGGTCTGCTTTCGTAACGGCGCGCGGCTCGACATCGCCGGTATCGCGCGTCTGGCGCGCGAGCGGGGCGCGCTCATGATGGTCGACTGTTACCAGGCGATCGGCGCCATGACGGTCGATGCCAGGGCGCTCGGGGTCGACTTCGCGGTCGGCGGCATGCTCAAGTATCTGCTCGGCACCGCGGGCATCGGCTTCCTCTATGTGCGCTCGGGCTTGATCCCCGAGCTCGTGCCGAGCAACTCCGGCTGGTTCGCGCAGCAGGACATCGCGGCGATGGACATAACGACGAATCGGCCGTCGCAGAGCGCACGGCGTTTCGAGGCCGGTACGCCGCCGGTCGTCAACTGTTATGCCGCGGAGGCGGGCCTGAAGATCATCCTGGAGACGGGCACCGATGCTATCGAGGCACGGGTGCGGGAGTTGACGCGGCACTGTCTGGAGGGGCTGGCCGGCATCGGCTGGCCGGCCGTGACGCCGACGGACGATGCGCGCAGAGGCCCGATGGTGGCCGTGCCATCGCACGATGCGGCAGGCCTCTTCGCCCGGCTTCTGCAGGAGGACATCGTGACCTCCTTCAGAGACAACAATATCCGCGCCACCATCCACTGCTACAACTCCTCGGCGGACATCGACCGCTTCGTCGCGGTCATGGGCGCCCATCGCGGGCAATTCGGTCCGCGGACCTGAGGCCGCAATGAGCGTGCGCGAGTTTCCCGTCGAGATGTTGCGGCGGCAGTTCCCGGCCCTGCGCTCCGGCGCCGACGTGTTTTTCGACAATGCGGCGGGCGCGCAAGTGCCGGACGGAGTGCTGGCGGCGGTCACGCGCCATCTGATCGATCACAACGCGCAGCGTGGCGGCCGCTATCCCCGCAGTCTGGCCGTCGACGCCATGATCTCGCGGGCGCGCTCGCATGTGGCCGCATTCGTCAATGCTCAGCGGCCGGAGGAGATCGCCTTCGGGATGAATGCGACATCGTTCATCCGAATGGTGAGTCTCGCCGTCGGTCAGATGCTCGGCGAGCGGGACGAGATCATCGTCACCGACCTCGATCACGAGGCGAATATCGCGACCTGGCTGGTCCTCGAGCGCATGGGCGCGAACGTGCGCTGGTGGCCAATGCGGCAGGACGGGCGCCTGCACCCGGACGATCTGCGCGCCGTGCTCGGTCCCCGGACCCGCCTGGTCGCCTGTGCCCTGGCTTCCAACGCAATCGGCAGTATCGTCGACGTGCGCGCGGCGTCGGATCTGGCGCATGCGGCGGGGGCGGAGATCTTCATCGATGCCGTCCACTACGGTCCGCACGGGATCATCGATGTCCAGGCTCTCGACTGTGACTACCTCGTCTGCTCGGGCTACAAGATCTTCTCGCCGCACATGGGCTTCCTGTGGGGGCGCCACGCGGCGCTGCTCAGGCTGCCGAGCTTTCGCGAGGACTTCATACCCGATGAGCCGCCGGGCAAGCTCGAGGCGGGCACCTTCATCTATGAGAACGTGGCCGGCATGGCCGCCGCCATCGATTATCTCGCCGAGCTGGGGCGCGCGGTGACGGGTCGCGGCGGCCCGGCATCCGAGGTAGCGCTGCGCGACGATTGCCGTGCGGCCATGGCAGCGATTCGCGAGTACGAGCAGGGCCTGTCGCGTGTGCTGTTGCGCACGTTGCGGGATTGTGGCGCCGAGATCTACGGTTTGCGGGACGAAGACCAGGTGCGCGAGCGCGTCCCGACGGTGTGTTTCAATATCCCGGGGATAGCGCCCGCCGTGGTGACGCAAGCCGCGGCGGCCGCGGGCATTGCGGTCCGCGACGGACACATGTACTCGCCTCGGCTCATGCGCCGCCTCGGCGTGGCCGTGGAAACCGGCGCCGTGCGGGTATCGCTGGCGCATTACAACACCACCGATGAGGTGAAGCGGCTCGGCGCCGTGCTGGCGCGGCTGCGGCTTGCCGCGGGAGGAGCACAACGTGACTCGAGTTGAATTCGCCATTCTCGGCGCCGGGGCCATCGGCTCCATCCTGGCCGCCCATCTGGCGCGGGCCGGCCATTCCGTAGTCGTGCTGGCGCGCGGCGATCGGGCGCGGGCGTTGGAGCGGGACGGGCTGCGGATCAAGGGACTCAGCGATTTCTCGGTGCCCGTCCAGGTGCTCACCGACCCCGCGCGGCTGCAGGCGGCCGACATCCTGATCGTCGCGACGAAGACTCCCGGCACCGATGCCGCGCTCGAGCGGCTGCGGCACGTGCAGGTGGGGGCGGCGCTCTCCATTCAGAACGGCGTCCTGAAGGATGAGCTGCTGGCGCAAACCTTCGGCGCCGGGCGGGTGCTGGGCGCTCTTGCGGATACGAGCGGTGAGCTGCTGGCCTCCGGCGAGGTGCTGTTCACGCGCAACGTGAATCTGCCGCTGGGGGAACTGGCCGGCGGCATCAGCGAGCGGTCGCAACGTCTGGCGGGGATGATAGACGGCGCGGGTGTTCGCTCGACCGCCGTCGCCAACATCCTGTCGATGGAGTGGAGCAAGTTCACTGTCTGGCTCGGGCTGGTGTGCATGGCCGTGACGACGCGGGGCGCCAGCTGGCGTTACCTGAGCGATGCGGACTGCGCACACGTGCTGGTACGGCTCGTGCGCGAGGTCGCCCAGGTGGCGCAAGCGAAAGGAATCGCCTTGGTCGACAACGCGGCGTCCCTACCACTTGGGACGCTCATTCACGCGTCAGAGCGGGATGCCGTCGAGGCGATCCTGAAGGTTGGAGAGAGCATGCGTGCGCGAGCGCCGGATCACCGGGTGTCGGCACTGCAGGATCTCGAGGCCGGCCGGCCACTCGAGATCGAGGAAACGTTCGGCTACGCCACGCGACAAGCGAGGGAGCTCGGGCTCTCCCTTCCTTTGTTGGACGCGTTCTACCATCTGGTCGCCGGCATCGACCATGCTCGGCGCGGGTCGCGCGGCAAACAGTCAGGTGCCTGAGCGCTTGCCGAAGATCGCGTGATAGAGCACGAGGACGACGATCGCGCCGATGACTGCCACCAACAGGCTGTAGAGGTTGAGGCCGGTGACTCCGGCCGCGCCGAAGACATGAAACAGCCAACCCCCGACGACGGCGCCGATGACGCCGAGCAGGATGTCGCGCAGCAAGCCTTCACCGCGTTTGTTGACTATTTTGCTGCCCACGAAGCCGGCGATGAGACCGAGCACAATCCACGCAATGATAGACATGGTGGTCTCCCTTGGACCCTGACGGATAGGTGGCGGGGATCATACGCGCTACCGTGCGGCGGCGTCACCCGGCCGGCTCGTTGCTCGTCTTCGGGGCTTCATTCGGCCGGGCGGGGTCGCTCGGCGGGGTGGTCTGATCCGGCGGGGCGGCCCCGTTGGGTGAGGCGACCTCGTCTGGCGGTGCGGCGCCGTTTGCCGCAGCTCCCTCGTTGGGTGTGACGTTCGCGGTCGCGCCAGCGGCCGGTACAGTGAGCACGCTGCCGGCTGGCAGCGTCGAAAGCTCCTCGTGCCGGCTTTGCACCATTACGGTGTTCTCGAGCACCAGCGCGACGCTGTCCTCGAGCACCTGGATGCTCTTGGTGGAATTGCGCGGAATGGGGACCCGCATCGTCAGACAGTAGTTGACGATGGCGGCGGCGATCATCGCCAGGGAATAGCGGCGCTCGCTGACTTCACCGCCCTCGGGGCGGTGAACCGACAGAATCACGCCCGCGTTGTCGTCACCGGAGTTGTCGATGCTGGCCCCGACCACGGTTGCCTTGGGCGGCCAGTGCCCCTGCTTGTTTTCCAGCTCGATGAGGGCGTCGACCAGGGTGTCGAGCGGAAACTGCAGGCGCCGGTTCTCGTGAATTAGGGTGTTCGCCACGGAGTTCGCTCTCGACTGCGCCGAAAAGTTACCATATCCGCGGCGCCGCCGTAGGGGTAAGAATGTGAGCGACCCTGCAGTGGCGCCACGAAATTGCGGCTTTGGGCGGGTCTGCGGCGGCGGCGAAAAGCGAGTTCACAAGCCGGCACCCGCAAGATACGCTGCAATCATGAACGTGTGCGTTGTTACGCATCCCGGCTGCGGGGAGCGGATATGGTTCTCGAGGGTAAGCGGCGCCAGGCGGCCGTGGTCTTCATCGCCATCACGGTCGTGATCGATGTGCTGGGCTTCGGTGTCATCATCCCGGTGCTGCCGCGACTGGTGCAGCAATTCATGGGTGGCGACCCCTCCCGGGGCGCGGCCATGTACGGGGTCTTCGGCACCGTCTGGGCGTTGATGCAGTTCTTCTTCTCGCCGCTGCTCGGTGCGATATCGGACCGCTTCGGGCGCCGGCCCGTGATCCTCATTTCCTGCTTCGGGCTCGGAATCGACTACATCGTGATGGCGCTGGCACCGAGTCTTGGCTGGCTCTTCATCGGGCGCATCGCCTCCGGAATCTGCGCCTCCAGTTTCACCACCGCCTTTGCGTACATTGCCGACGTCTCTCCGCCTGAGAAGCGCGCCAGCGCGTTCGGGTTGATCGGGGCAGCGTTCGGCATCGGCTTCGTGCTGGGACCGGCGCTCGGCGGCCTGCTCGGCGATATCGGTCCGCGGTTGCCGTTCTGGGGCGCCGCCGGGCTGGCGTTGTTGAGTGCCTGCTACGGTTTCTTCGTGCTGCCGGAATCGCTGCCCCGCGACCGCCGGGATGCTTTCAGGTGGCGCAAGGCAAATCCGGTCGGCTCACTCGAGCTGTTGCGCTCACATCGTGACCTCATGGGGCTCGCCGGCATCAACTTCCTGTATCAGTTGGCGCATTGCGTGCTTCCCAGCATGTACGTGCTCTACACCAGCTACCGCTATGGCTGGAGCGTCCGAACCGTCGGTCTGACTCTCATGATGGTGGGTGTGCTCAACATCCTCGTGCAAGGCATGCTCGTGAGGCCGACGGTGGCGCGTTTTGGCGAGCGCGGCGCGGTTTATGCCGGACTGTTGTTCGGCGTCAGCGGGTTCACCGCCTTCGCGCTGGCGCCGACCGCCTGGTGGATGTGGGCTTCGCTGCCCGTGTTCGCGCTCTGGGGCCTGGCCAGTCCGGGGCTACAGGGTTTGATGTCGCAACGCGTGGCGGCGAACGAGCAGGGTAAGCTGCAGGGGGCCAACGGCAGCATCACGAGCATCGCGGGCCTGATCGGGCCGACGCTGTTTACGGGGTCCTTCGCCTACTTCATCGATCCACACCGCACCCTGATGGTACCGGGAGTCCCATTCTATTTGGCAGCCGCGCTGCTGATCCCGGCCCTGCTGTTGGCGCTGCTCCTGCCGAGGCGGGCGCACGTTGCGGCCGAGGCCGCGTTGTGAGCTCCCCCAGTCGTAGCGCCTGTCTGATTACGCTGCTGCTCACCCCGATGTTTTGGGGGTCTTGCCTCGCCTCGCCGGTCGTGGTGAACCGTAGCGGGGCGTATGTGGCGATCGAGTCTTACGCGCCGAATATCGTGCGGATCACCATTGCGACCGATTACTCGAGCGCGGCCGCGCCTCCCGGTTACGGCTTCATCGCAAGTGCCGAGCCGCATGGGCTCGAGCACACCCAGGACGCCGGCAGCGACGACTTCCGCTCGAGCGCCCTGCAGTTGCACCTGGACGCGCCGCCGGCTCCCGCCGCTCCTTCGGTGGGGGACCGTTACTTCGCGCCGGCGCTGCCGCCCGTCGCGCTCGAAATAAAAAACGCGGGCGGTGAGACCGTGCTGGCCATGACCGGTTGGCAGATGGCGCCTCACACCGTCAACGGTGAGCGCACCTTCCAGGTTGGTGCCGATTTCGCAGCGCCGGCCGATGAGCACTTCTACGGCCTCGGTCAGAACCAGGAAGGGATTCTCGATCTGCGCGGCCGCACGATCGATTGCAAGCACTTCTACGACAACCCGCATGGTGAGTCCGTCTGCGTGCCGTTCATGGTCTCGAGCCGCGGTTACGGAATCGTCTGGGATAATCCCTCGGATACGCACGTCTATCCTGGTGTCAATGGGCACACGCTCTGGCAATCGCGGGTGGGTGAGCGCGTGTCGTTCTTCGTCATCGTCGGTGACGACGCCGACGCGCTCTACACAGGGTATGCAAAGCTCACCGGCCGCACACCCATCCCACCCAAGGCGGCGTTCGGGCTCATTCAGTCGAAGGCGCGCTATGCGAGCCAACAGGAAGTCCTCGACGTCGCGCACACGTACCGCCGCAAGGGTTATCCGCTCGACATCATGGTGATCGACTGGTTCTACTGGACGCGCATGGGCCAGCTCGACATCGATCCGGCGTCGTTCCCGGACCCGGATGCGATGAACCGCGACCTCCACGCCCTCGGCATGAGGTCGCTCATCTCCGTATGGCCGCGTTTCGAGCGCGACTCCCGCTATTTCAACGAGCTCGACGCCAAGGGATATTTCCTCGTGGACAGGGACGGCAAGACGCAGGACGGGCTGCCGTTCCGCTCCGATCGTGCCGGCGCCCTGATCGATGCCACCAATCCACTGGCGCTCGACTGGTTTTTCAGCCATGTGCGCGCCAACATTCTGGCGCACGGTTTCGACTACCTGTGGCTCGATGAGACGGAGCCGGACCTGGTGCCGGACGGCTTCTTCTTCAAGCTCGGCTCGGGCGACCGCTATCACAACCTGTTCCCGCTGCTGTACGTCGATGGCGTGTCGCGGCGGTTGCGCCGCTATCGTGCGGACAGGCGTGTCCTCATCCTGGCGCGAGCAGCCTATCTCGGCTCGCAGCGGACCGGCGCGATATTCTGGTCATCCGACATCGATCCGTCGTGGGAGGCGCTCAGCCGCCAGATCCCGACGGGTCTCAACATGACGGCATCGGGGATTGCCTACTGGGGCAACGATATCGGCGGCTGGCAGCCTTTGCCGCCGACCTCGGCCGCTACCCGGCCGTTGCTGATCGACCCCGCGGCCGCTCGCGATGTCATCGGCCATGACGATGATTACCCGGAGCTGTTCACACGCTGGTTCGAGTACGGCACTTTCCTGCCGACTCTGCGCATCCACGGCGAGCGCAAGCACACGGAGATCTGGGCCTACGGCCCGCAGGCCGAGGCGATCCTCGCACGGTACGATCGGCTGCGGTATCAGCTCATTCCGTACATCTACTCGCTCGCCTGGCATACGTACCGGACCGGCGCACCGTTCATGCGGGCGCTCTGGATGGACTTTCCCCGCGATCCGAAGACCGCGACGATAGGCAGCGAGTACATGTTCGGGCCCGATTTGCTGGTGGCGCCGGTGACGCGTCAGGGGCAGACCCGCAAACAGGTATACCTGCCCGCCGGCACGGACTGGTACGACTACTGGAGCAACGCCCGACTGTCTGGAGGACAGACCATCGGCGTGGATGCGCCGATCGATCGCATACCGGTGTTCGTGCGTGCGGGCTCCATCCTGCCGTGGGGAACGCTGGTGCCGAGCACGGCGACGCCGCAGGTCATCCAGCGGATAAAGGTATATCCCGGGCACGACGCGGACTTCGACCTATACGACGACGACGGCGTCAGCTACTCCTATCAGCGTGGCGGGGGCCACGTGACCCATCTGCACTGGGATGATGCTGCGCACAGCCTTACCGCGAGCGGTAGCGATAAGATTCTCCGACGTCCGGCAAAGGCGCTGCTGGAGGTAGTGAGCACGCCATGACAACCGGGGCGAGCTAAGATAGCCGGCATGAAACCCTACACAGTCTGCCACATGGTGGCCAGCGTCGACGGCCGTATCCTCCACAGCCGATGGCGTCCGCGCACTCAGGAGGGAGGGGACCTCTTCGAGCGCTTGCACGCCCGACTCGGCGGCGACGCCTGGCTGGTGGGCCGGGTTACGGGACAGGAGTTTGCGAAGGCGAAAGCCTACGATGTCCGGGCGGACCGGACCTACGGCCGCGAGCCCTGGCTCGCCCGCCGCGATGCTCAGACGTACGGGGTCGTGTTGGATGCGCATGGCAGGATCGCCTGGGGCAGATCCGACATCGGCGGTGACCCGATCGTCGTCGTGCTGACGGAGCAGGTCCCCGACGCGCACCTTGCGGGATTGCGCCAGGACGGTGTCTCCTACTTCTTCGCCGGTGAGCGGGAGCTGGATCTCGCCGCCGCGCTCGAGTTTCTCAATCGCGAGCTCGGCGTGAAGCGGCTGCTGGTCGAGGGCGGGGGCGGCAACAACGGCTCGTTCCTGCGTGCCGGCCTCATCGACGAGATCAGCGTTGCCATCGTCCCGGTGGTCGATGGCTCGAAAGGGGCGCCGAGCGTTTTCGACTCGTCCGCCGCGGAGGCCGAGCTGCGAGCGCCTCTCGAGCAGATGTCGCTCGAGAGCTGCGAGGTGCTGGACGGCGGCTCCGTTTGGCTCCGATATCGACTCCGGAACGAGGGCAAGGCCGCCGGGAGTGACGCATCATGAGCTCAGCCATCGTCCGTCTGGACGGCGCCGCCTCCTGGGAGGAGTGCGGTCCGGCACCCGATCGAATTCTACAAGGCCAGCCCGTGCATCGCGCGTGCAACGCCTTCACCGATGCAAGCGGTCAGTTCTTTTGCGGACGCTGGACCTCCAGCCCCGGCAAATGGCGCGTGCGTTACACGGAGAACGAGCTCTGCGTGATCACCGCGGGCCGAGTCAGCATCGAGAGTGTTGCAGGGGAGCGCCAGTCATTCCAGGCGGGCGATGCATTCGTCGTCCCCGCGGGATTCGAGGGCACCTGGACCGTGCATGAAGAATGCACGAAGTTGTACGCCATCTTCGAGGCACGGGCGTAGTCGCGGCCGCGAGCGCTCAGGTCCGCGGCCCTCGCCCCGCCGCTTCCTGGTTCACGATTGCCGCGGCCGCGTTCGCCTCCAGAACCCAGGCCGCCGCGGCATCCACGGTGTATTCGTCCTCGAACCAGAGCAACCCGAAGTTGGTGATGCACTCGGGAAAGTCCGGCTTGATGACGACGTAGCCGGGAACCATGCCGCCGGGGATGAAGGTGTCGTCGGCGCGATTGTTGCCGTAGGCCTGCAGCTTCGAGGACGTGCCGATCCCCGAGATATAAGACACGCTGGCGACCGGGTGCGTGCCGAGCAGGTAGTTGGCGGCCCGCAGGGTGTATTCCGGGCCGACGACGTCGGGAAACGCTTCGTGCAGGAAGTACATCTGCGTGCCGAATTCCGCCACCCCGGCCGAGCCGCCCCAGGCGCCCAATGTGGGCGGCACCCCGAAGGGTGTCGTCGCCAGGTAGCTGTTCAACCGCGGGACGAAGGCCTTGACCGTTGCCTCGAGCCGGGTGCGGTAAGCCGCGTCGAGATAGGGGAGGGCGCGGACCGCCGCCCAGCCGCCGAACGCGATCTGCTCGGGTGTCGACGGAAAAAGTTTTTCGACGCGGGCCTTGTAGGGCTGGGCGCCGCGGGTCGCTATCGTCAGTTCCACCGCGGCCGACCACTCCGGCGAGCCGAGACCGAACTCCCGGTACCCCCTCTCGCCTTCGACGTGGGCCGGAAGATGCCCGCCGAGGGGATGTGTCTCCGCGTCATTCCACAGCTTGATGGCCGCATCCAGGCACTGCTTTGCGAGCGGGTCGTTCCAGCCTTTCAACGTGCGCGAAGCGGCCGCCAACGACGCGGCAGCGCCGTATTCCATGCTGGGGGACGTCATCGTCCAAGCCCATCGGGCGTCCGGGTTGTTGGAGTAGGCCCCCGTCTGCGACGCGCCATCGCCGATGTAGGTGTACCACTTCAGGTAGGGCGATTGAATCCCCGTGAACGGATGTCCGACGGCGCGAATCTGCGCCAATGTTTGCAGGACGCCATGCTCAACTTGCTCGACGGCATCCGGGATGCCGTCGGGGCGGTGCATCTCAACCGAGCGGGCCTTCTCGTTGACGGTCAGCTCGTCCCACTTCATGTGGAAGGTCTCGTATGCCAGCGAGAGGTTCAGGATGGTACCGTACTGGCCGAAGGCATCGTTATCGAAGTCCCCCGCGTCGAACCAGCCGCCGACGTTCAGGCCGGGGATGTGCTGCCCGGGCTTGTAGGGTGACTCGGTGCTGGGCCCCATCCAGTACCCGTCGAAGTGAGTCAGGTTCGGCGGCGCCTGCAGAGCGTCAGTCATATGCGCAACGCCGTGCCACACGCGGTATGCATCGCGCACTGACACATGATCCATCTGGACCGCCAGGAAGCCATCGAGCGTGGTTTGCCACGTCTTGCCGTAAACGTCGCGCGCGATAGGGAACACATCGGTCCGCTGGCCCGCATAGTCGATCACGTACAAACCCGGCTCTTTGACCGGCGAGAAATCGAATGTCGCGTAGTCGTAACGCAACCATGGCTTGGGGCGGGATACCGGACCTTCGAAAACCTTCCGATACGCGCCGTCATCCGCAAGCCGCAGCACTGCCGCGGTGCGCGGCGCCTTGAACCGTTGATCGAGCTCCATCACCGCTATCTTCGGGAAGTCAGCGGCATATCCGGCCTGGCTGTGCGCGATCATGGGCGGCCGCGTCCAAGCGGGGATGTAGCTCGGGCGAACGTGCCAGACCACCGCAGCCGCCGTCTTGCCCGCGGGGATCAGTGTCCGCAGCACATACCAGCCGTTCTGCGCCTCGTTACGCCCATCGTAAAGAAGGAGTGGCCCGGTCTCCGAGGTCACGCTGATGCGATCGAGCGGATCGTCCACCGCCAACGTCATGCTCTTACCGGTCGCGAAAGGTAGCGGTTGGGTGTAGCCCTTGGCCTGGTGCCATTGCTCCACGTACCAGAGGCTCTTCGGGTCCCCGGGCTTGGGGGCGACGACGGCCATCCGACTCTCGGGACTGCGGGGGAACACGCCGAACACCTTGTCATCGACCGCGTACGCCTTGTCCATGTATATGGAAGGCAGGAGCTCCAGGTTGAACCCGGCACGGCCGACGAGCGTCGGCGGCAGCGGCTGGTCGAGATTCACGCTGACACGCACTCCACCGGGCTCGGCCGCAACCACGACGTGGTATCGCAGGTGATATTCCGGGTAGGACTCGGAGGCGGTGAGACGATCACGCTCCCTGTCCGCGTGGCGCTCGATGAGATGAGGAATCGGATCCCATTGCTCCGGCGTGGGCAGCAGACGCACGCTGCCGTTGGTAGCGACACGATTGCCGTGCAGGATGATCTGCATGGCCGCATTCTTCTGGTCGAAGAAGATGGGGCTGTAGTTGTCCTCGTACAGCATCACGCTGACACCCGGCGCATCGAGGTAGCCGCTGTCCGTCATCTTCAGCGTCAGGCCGGCGCCGCACGCCGCGAGGCTTTGCAGTGACGCGATGAGCAGAGCCATCAGCAGGAGAATTCGCGATCGGGGGCGCATGCGGCGACTCCGGAGACATGGATGTTGCAGAGTACTGGTACCGGTACCAGCATACCTCCGTCCGCGCCCCGCAGGCGGAAGAAGTTTGCGCTCATCTGCGCTATCCTCGCGCTCGACGCAATCGGGAGTCACGCGCATGAAGTCCCAGATCAAAGGCACCACGATGCCCGTTCTCGAGATCGGCCTGGAGCCGGGCGATCGTATCGTCGCCGAGCCGGGCGAGTTCTCGTGGATGACGGACGGTGTACAAATGCGCACCACCGCGTACACGGCCGGCGCCCGCGGCGTCTGGGGCGCTATCGGACGCGCGTTCTCCGGCGGCGGGCTCTTCATGACCGAGTACTCGGCGCCGGCGGGCCGAGGGGTCATCGCCTTCGCCGCGAAGGTCCCCGGCGCGATCATGCAGGTCGACGTGCCGTCCGGACACTCGTACCTCATACATCGCCATGGCTTTCTCTGCGGCACGGAGGGCCTGCAGCTCGCAACCGGCTTTCAGCGCTCCCTCGGTGCCGGCATCTTCGGTGGCGACGGCTTTTTGCTGCAGCGTCTGACCGGTCCCTGCACCGCGTGGATCGAGCTCGGCGGCGAGGTTGTGACCTACGACCTCGCTCCCGGCGAGACGCTGCAGGTGCATCCCGGACACATCGGCATGTTCCAGGACAGCGTCAACTTCGACATCACGTTTCTGCGCGGCTTCGCCAATGTGATCTTCGGCGGCGATGGCCTCTTCGTGGCTCGACTGACCGGACCCGGCCGGGTCTGGCTGCAGAGCCTGACCGTGCCGAATCTCGCGCACGCTCTCGCGCCCTACCTGGGCGGTGACGGGAGGCAGAACGTGCAGAGCGGCGTCGCCGGTGGAATCGCCGGCGCCGTGTTGCGCGATATGTTCGGCGGCAACCGCTGACACCGCGGTAAGGTATCGCAGCGCTTGGCAAGCGTTGCGCCGTCCTCGGTTTCAGGTAACGGTCACCCGATTGCGTCCCGTGCGCTTGCTCTCGTAGAGGGCGGCGTCGGCGGCCCTGATGAGAGTGCGCGGCGAGGCATGTTGGTCCCCTCGATGCGGTGCAAACCCCGAGATACCGAGGCTCGCCGTAATAGTCAGCGGCCCCGCGGCCGTTGGATGCGGGCTCTGCCTGATGCGCTCGCACAGGCGCTGCGCGACGAGGAGCGCTTTGGGGATTGCGACCTCGGGCAGGACGATGGCGAATTCCTCGCCGCCGATGCGTGCCACCCAGTCCTCTCCCAAACGCAACCCGTGCGTGAGGCGAGCCGCGAATTCGCGCAGCACCTCATCGCCCACCTCGTGGCCGTGAGAGTCATTCACCGTCTTGAAGTGGTCGATGTCGCACATGATCAGCGAAAGCGAGCGGCGCAACCGCACCGCGCGCTCCACCTCGCGCGGGAACTCGTGCTCGAAGAAGCGCCGGCTGCCGCAGCGCGTGAGCTCATCGATGGTCGACAGGATGCGATTGTCAGTGAGCGCGAGCTGTAGCGCTGCCGAGAGACCCGCGATACGACGCGCGGTCGTCAGGTGCGCCCAGAACTCCTCGCCGCCGGCTTCCGCCGCCATGCAGTCATTGGCGCCTCTGCGGAGTGCCTCGCGGCTGCCCACCGTTCCGTCCACATCGACATAAACCACGTGCGTCGCGGAGCCCGCATGGAGCTGGCGCATCGCCTGCACCAGCTCCAGCCGGTCGGTGAAAAGCAGCGCATGGGTGCGGGCTTCGAGGCTCGCGAGCGCCTCCGTCGTCGAGTCGACAGGCTCGACTTCGATGTTGGCATTCAGCAGCCACTTCACGAAGCGCTCGCGAATATCCGGCGATCCGAGCACCAGCAGCGCGATCGGAACCG
This sequence comes from uncultured Pseudomonadota bacterium, assembly GCA_963812925.1. Lineage (GTDB taxonomy): Bacteria > Pseudomonadota > Gammaproteobacteria > Steroidobacterales > Steroidobacteraceae > 13-2-20CM-66-19. The sequence continues at coordinate 65,670 of CAWEXF010000022.1, forward strand.
GCGGATGTCGTCGCAGCACGTTCGACAGCACCGACCGGTCTTCGTCCCTCAGGGCGTGATCGAGAATCGCCTGGCGCTCGATGAGATATGTGGCGGTGCTGCTCGCGTCGGCATCCGCTTCGGCCCTGCGGCGCTCGGGGCGGTGCTCGCGCGCGGCTTCCTTGCGCTCATCGAGCACTGAGCAGACGATACCGGCGAGCCGCTCGAGATCCGCTTTGCCGAGGAATCCCGCGGCACCGAGCTCCCGGGCCGCCTTCGCCGCGGAGTCATCGGGATATCCGGTAACGAAGATGAAAGGCGTGCCGGGAGACTCCGCCTGCACGATGGCGAGTGCCGCGAGGCCGTCAAAGCCCGGCACGTTCGAGTCCGAGAGAATCACGTCGGGAGAGCGCCCGAGGGCCTGGCGAAACTCGACCTCGCTCTCCACCCGCTCGAACGAGCAGTCGATGCCGGCGTGCTGCAGCATCCGGCAGGATGATTCCGCCGCCGCCGCGTCATCCTCGAGAACCAGCATGCGAATCATTTCCAATCCCATGGCCGCACGACTTGAGTAACGCCGACGCGCGCTCTCCGTGCACGAGTCTCTTCCGGACAATAATATGTAAAGTTACCCGGCATTGACAACTGCGGGCGATTACGGAAGCTGAGCCGCGCGCTTGCTGAGCAGGGCGCGGACAATTGCGAGAATTGCATCGGTGCCAGCAGTTTTTGCAATGCTGCAGTCATACGGACGCTTCGCGCACACTCCAATGCCGCGGCCTGGGCCGGGGCCTGCATTAACCATGCCGTGAATGCTGTCGCAGATTGGATAACTCCGCCGCCGGAGAACCTGACCCTGTTGTGGCACCCGATACCGCGCCCAAGCCGGCTTGCCACTCAGACAGGCATCATGCTATGAATGGAGTCATGGTCGACTCTCGCTCCAACCGCCGTACCTGGTATCGATTTTATTGGCCGTGTACGCAGGCGGTTGGCGGGCTGTCGTCCATGACGTAATCGAGACGAGGAACACCCGAAAAAACCGCCAGTCCCCTGGCGGTTTTTTTTTGCCCCGGGGACTCGCAAACCGGAGCCGATCATGCATTTCAAGACCGACGACCTGCGCATCCGCGGAATGACCGAGCTCGCGACGCCCGAGGAGGTGATCCGCGAGCTTCCCTGCACCGATCGCGCGGCCGCCACAGTGAGCGGCGCGCGTCGGGCGGTGCAGCGTATTCTGCACGGCCGGGATGATCGCCTCGCCGTGGTGATCGGGCCGTGCTCCATCCACGACGTGCGCGCCGCGCGCGAATATGCCGAGCGCCTCGCACGCGAGCGTGCTCGATTCAGCGGTGAGCTCGAGGTCGTCATGCGCGTCTATTTCGAGAAGCCACGGACGACTGTCGGCTGGAAAGGCCTCATCAACGATCCGGACCTCGACGGCAGTTTCCGCATCAACGACGGTTTGAGGCTGGCACGCAGACTGCTGGTCGACATCAACGAGCTCGGCCTGCCGGCCGGATGCGAGTTCCTGGACATCATCACGCCGCAGTACATCGCGGATCTCGTGGCATGGGGCGCGGTCGGCGCCCGCACCACGGAAAGCCAGGTCCACCGTGAGCTCGCCTCGGGCCTCTCGTGTCCGATCGGCTTCAAGAACGGCACCGACGGCAACGTGCGGGTGGCCGTGGATGCGGTACGGGCCGCCTCGCAGCCACATCACTTCCTCGCCGTCACGAAACAGGGCCACAGCGCAATCGCGGCGACCTCGGGCAACACGGATTGCCACGTAATCCTGCGGGGCGGCCGAACCCCCAACTACGATGCGGCAGGCGTCGCGGCGGCGTGCCGTGAGATGACGGCTGGAGACGTCACCACTCGACTGATGATCGACGCCAGCCATGGCAACAGCGGGAAGCGTCCGGAGCGGCAGCCGGCCGTGGTGGCGGACATCGCCACTCAGGTCGAAGCTGGCGACCAGCGTATCGGCGGTGTCATGATCGAGAGCAATCTGGTCGCGGGACGACAGGAGCTCGTGCCCGGCCGTGCATTGGTCTACGGGCAGAGCGTCACGGATGGGTGCATCGACTGGCCAACGTCAATCGAGGTGCTCGAACAGCTCGCTGCAGCCGTCGCGCGCGGGCGCTCTTCACGGGCGCCGCTGGAGTGTCGAGCGGGAATCTGATAATCATGCGCGCGCAGTGAACGGGGGAAGCCATGTCGAAGTCCCGACGCGAATTTCTAGTGTCGTCCGCCGCATTGCTCGGCGCAGGTGCCGGTAGCGCGCAAGGCACCACCAAGCGTCCGGCGTCCACGACTAACCAGCCCTCCAGCTCACCGCCGGCATTTGGAACGGCGCCGGGTGTCGGGCCGGAAGTTACGGCGGCGACATTTGCCGAGGCCGAAAAGTTGGTGCGGCTGCGGATGAGTGCCGCCGACCGTGCGCAGGCGGCATCGAACTGGCGCGATAGCATGGCCCCGGTCTACGAGCGCCGTACGGGCCCGCGCCGGGTCGATCTCGAATCAGGCCTGGCGCCGTACTCCCAGTGGAATCCGGTACTGCCGGGACGCAGTCCAATGCCCCGTGCGGCTGAGTTCGCCGGCAGCGGCCGGGACCCGGGGGCGCTGCCGGCCAGCGACGCCGATATCGCCTTTGCCCCGCTCTGGAAGCTCGCCCGATGGGTGGAGTCACGGCAACTGCAGTCCGAGCGGTTGACGGCGCTTTACCTACAACGCATTCAGACCTTCGACCCGCGCTTGAAGAGCGTGATCACCGTTACCCGTGACCTCGCCCTCGAGGAGGCGAGGAGTGCGGACCGGGAGATTGCAGCGGGCCACTACCGTGGGCCGCTGCACGGCATTCCCTGGGGACCAAAGGACCTCCTGGACACAGCGGGCATTCCGACCACGTATGGCGCCGAGCCTTTCAAGGATCGCGTGCCGACTACGGATGCGGCCGTCGTGCGGCGCCTGCGTGAGGCCGGGGCCGTTCTCATAGCGAAGCTGAGCATGGGCGCGCTGGCGCTGAACGACGTCTGGTTTGGAGGACAGACGATGAATCCCTGGCTCTTGGAGGAGGGATCGGGCGGCTCGAGCGCGGGCCCCGGAGCCGCGACGGCGGCCGGTCTCGTGGGCTTCGCGATCGGCAGCGAGACGGAAGGCAGCATCGTCGATCCGAGCACGCGCTGTGGAGTATGCGGCCTGCGCCCTACCTTTGGGCGGGTGCCTCGAACGGGAGCGATGACGTTGTGCTGGTCGCTCGATAAGCTCGGGCCCATCGCGCGCAGTGTCGAGGACACACTGCTGATTCTCCGGGCGATCTCCGGACCGGATCCCGGTGACCTCGGCAGCGTGCCGAGCGTCCTCGATTTCAATGCCCGCGCCGATGTCAGGGGTTTGCGTGTCGGCTATTTTCCGGGCTGGCAGCACGAGGCGACGGATGTGGACCGGCACGCTCTGCTGCAGCTTAGATCACTCGGTCTCGAGGCGGTGGCAGTCGCACTGCCCGATTGGCCCTATGACTCGATGAATGTCATTCTGTTCGCGGAGTCGGCCGCGGCCTTCGAGGAGCTGACGCTCAGCGGCAAGGTGGATCAACTGCGGATGCAGACACCCGACGCATGGCCCAACACCTTCCGCCAGTCGCGTTTTCTGTCCGCCGTCGATTTCGTACAGGCCGACCGCTTGCGGCGCGCAGTGGCGCAGGAGATGGACCGGCTGTTCTCGCAAGTCGATCTGCTGCTGGTGCCCTCGCTGCGCGATGAGATGCTGACCATCGGCAACTTCACCGGCTATCCGTCGCTGACGTTGCGTGCCGGGTTCATCCACGTGACGGAGGCCCGCAGCGACTGGGCTCCGGACCCGCGGCACCCGTTGCCCCACTTCGATCCGCCGCGGCGCGTGCCGCACAGCGTCACGCTCGTTGGCCGCCTGTTCGATGAGGGAACACTCGGCCGCGTCGGACTCGCGCTGGAGCATGCGCTCGGGGTAGAGGACGAGCGTCCGCCGGGTTTCGCATGATGTTCACAGAGGCGGCAGCGTCAGTAACACGGCTTTGTCCTTGATCACCACGTAGCGCGCGAGCGCCGGATCGAGGCCGACCGCGGTGCGAAGATCATTGAAGGCCTTTGCCTGGTTGCCAAGATCGCCGAGAGCTACGCTACGGACGAAATAGGCTCGCGCCAGATGGGGCGCAAATTGGATCGCCTGGGCCTCGTCCGCGACGGCGCCTGGGTAGTTGCGCTGCGCGGCGGCGATGAGTCCCCGGTCGTAGTACAGGCCGGCGTTGTGAGGAGTCAACTCGATTGCCGAGCTGTAGTCGGCGCCCGCCTGCTGGAGCCTGCCGTAGACAAAATACGCCTGTGCACGGCTCGCAAGGACCAGGGAGCGCGCCTCGCCCTGGAGAAGGTCGTGATCCAGCGATTCGGTGCACGCCTGAATCACTCTGGGCGGCTTGGCGCTTTCCTCGGGCTGCAAGCACACCTTCAGCACCGTGCGCTTCTGCGCCTGGAGCTGAGTCTCGCACGCAGTCAACAACGTCAATTCGGAGGCGTCGATCCGCGGGTGTACGCCAACCTGGTTCCACTCGCATTTGACGAAATGGTCCGGTGGCAGGTTGGGGACCTGGGCTGCGGCCGCCATCGCCGCCAGCAGCAGGACTGAGAGTGGCAAGGAGAACAGACGTCGCATGGCTTACGTCCCATGGTTCATCGGAGCAGCGCTCGACGAATGGAACGGAGGCTACCACTCGAGTCCCGCAAGTCAAGTTTCTTGAACTCGCGTCGATGTCTCGCCAATATCCGGTCACGATGACGGCTGCAGCTCTCTTCTTATGTTAGACCGGAGAATCAGTGTCGCGCCGATGATGGGGCGCACGGACCGCCACTGCCGGTATTTCCTCCGCGGCTTCTCGGGCCGGATGCTCCTCTACACGGAAATGATTCCTGCCGCTGATCTGGTCAATGGGGACGCTCCCCGACTCCTCGACTTCGACCCCGAGGAACACCCCGTCGCGCTGCAGCTTGGCGGCTGCGACCCGCGGGAGCTGGCGGCGGCGGCGCAAAAGGGCGAGCAGGCGGGGTATGACGAGATCAACCTGAACTGCGGCTGCCCGAGCGACCGGGCTACGGGCGGCGTATTCGGCGCCTACCTGATGCAGCGTCCGGACGTCGTAGTGGCGTGTGTGGCCGCGATGCGTGCGGCCGTTCGCGTGCCGGTGACGGTCAAGATGAGGATTGGAGTCATCGCCGGCCGGGGCAGGGCCGCCATCGAAGCCAGCCACCGCTTCGACGAAGCGGAAGGCGAAGCGCTCAACAGGTTTGTGGGCGCCGTACGCGATGCCGGTTGCGACGCGGTGATCGTCCATGCGCGCAAAGCGGTGCTCGGCGGACTGTCCGCCCAGGACAATCGGGAGATCCCGCCGTTGCAATACCACGTCGTGAGCCAGGTAAAAAAAGCCTTTCCCGACTTACAGGTCGTGGTCAATGGCGGTCTGCGCGACCCGGGCGCCATTCTCAGAGCACTCGACGGCTTGGATGGCATCATGCTCGGGCGCGAGGCATATCACCGTCCTGTAGTCCTCGCCCGGCTCGATGCGCTCGTGTTTGGCGGCGGGGCGGAGAGGCCCGATGGCGTTGCACGCGCGCACGCCATAGAGCGCATGCAGCGCTACACGGAGCGCCAGCTGGCGCGCGGTGAAAGACTGTCCGCTGTCCTCCGTCACCTGCAGGGTTTGTATGAGGGCGAGCCCGGCTCGCGCGAGTTCCGGCGCACGTTGAGCGAGGGTGCACGACGTCCGGGCGCTGGCGCGGAGGTGTTGGCGGAAGCCGTCGCGACCGCCGCAGGCTCGGGGCCTTGAGCCTCGAGGGGCCGCGGCTACCTGCGCGCCGCGCCGATGGGAAGCGTCTCGAGCCGCTTCATGTCCGGTGTGTCGAAGAGATCGGGACGCTGTAGGTAATCGAGCATCATGGGGAAGCTGTCGGCGCCCCAGAAGAGCTCGCCGCCCACCTCGAATGTCGGGACGCCCCATACTCCTCGCGACACCGCCTCGGCCGTATTCGCCCGCAGGTGATCCTTGGCCGCGGGTGCTGCGGCAGCCGTCTGCGGGTCCGAAACCCCGAGCTCCGTCCCCAGCTCCTCGAGACCTGCCGGCGTCGATGGATCCCCGCCGCGCTCGAAGACGAACCGGCTGGCGATGCGCGCCTGCGCCAGCGTCGGACCCAGAGAACAGAGCAGTCGCAGGACCGGGAGCGGATTGAATGGATGTTGCGGCGGCATCCGAAACGGCAGGTTGCGCGCCCGGGCGAGCCATGCGCACTGACGATAGGTGTGCAGACGTTTGGCCGGAATCTCCGCCGGCCCCTTGGTTCCCGAGTGAGTCAGGAGTGCCGCCAACAGTACCGGTACCGGGCGGACGGCAATGTCAGTCGGAAGCCGATCGAGGTCGGGCAGCTGCAGATAAACGTAGGGTGAGATGGGATCGAAGTACCACGCGGCTGCCTTCATCGATTGCCGGCTCCGATGTTGGTTGGGCGCTCGATCGCGCGTACGGTCGTGGGCGCAAGGGTGAGCGGACTCTGCATGACGTCCTCGAGGTGTCCGAGCGCCTGCTGCGTGCGCACCTGCGCGTCGAGCTGGTCGCGTACGCCGGCCTGGTAGGCCAGGCGGGCATCCGCCAGGTCGAGTGCCTGCAGCTCACCGGCCGCGACCTGAGCGTTGATGGAGCCGAGCTGCCGCCGCAGGCCGCGGAGCAGCGAGTCAGCCGTCGTGAGCTGCGAACGGGCGGAGTCGTAGGCGGCGAGCGCGCCATCGATCTCCGTGAGGGCGGCGGCCTGCACCGTCAGGAAGTGAGCGGCCGCGAGCGCGCGTTGCGCCTTGGCCTCGGCGATCGGTCCCTGGTTGCGGTTGCGGATCGGCAGGGGCAGCGAGACCCCGAGCTCCCATTCCCTGTCGCCGGCCAGCTGCGGGTTCCATTCAAACCCCGGTCCGAGATCGATGTCCGGCCACTGTCGCGCGATCTGTAGCTGCAGGGCCGACTGGCTGGCCGCGTAACGCTCGAGGGCGGCTCGGATATCGGCGCGGTCGAGCAGCGCCTGTTGCCGCGCCTGCGGGCGGGTAAGATCCAGGGACACACTCTGCAGATCGCCGAACGACAGCCGCGCACCATCGAGGGCGCGGAGCGGCACACCGAGGGCGCCGGCGAGGGCGATACGCGATTGCCGCAGCTGACCCGCCGCGGCCTGTTGCGCGAGCGTCGTACGATCCAACGCGATTCGAGCCTCTGCCGCCTCGTAACTCGAGACGTTACCCGCCTGGAGCTGGCCCTCGAGCAGACGGACGGCCTGCTGCCGTGTCGACTCTTCCCGTGTGAGGAGCCGCTCCGCTCGCTCCGCCGCATAGAGCTCGAGGAGCGCGTCCCGCAGCCGGCTGCGCGCCTGCCAGACCGTGCCGACCAGGTCCCAGCGGGCCGCCGCGGCAAGATGTTGCGCCTCCGCGAGGCGGTAGCCGCGCTTGCCGGCGGTCTCGATGGGCCAGTCGAGCGCGAGAGGCACGATCCAGGGGTGGACCGCGCCGGGGACACCTGCATCGTAGCCCGGCGTGACCGAGAGCGACGGGTTCGGTCGCTCATCGGCGGTGATCCGGGCGGCTTGCGCGGCGAGCAGTCGCGCGCGCGCCTCCGCGAGCGCGGGCTGGTAATAGACTGCCGTGAGCGTCAGCGCCTCGAGGTTCCAGCCCGCGTCTGCAGCGGGTGCCGTGACCTGGTTTGCCTCGAGAAAGGCGCGTAGCGCGGGCGCCTCGAGTGAGCGGGATTCGAACCCTGCGATGCTCGCCTGCGGCGATATGGGCCGCGGCTGAAAGTGGCTGCAGGCGGGGAGTTGCCCGACGCAGGCCAAAATCAGCAAGCCGCGGGCGGCCTGGCCGCCATGCCTCGCTCGGATGACCATTGAGGAACTATACTTGAGTGTTCGGTCGAAAAGCTTCCCTGGCTCTCTGATGGAACACCTCCCCGATGTTGTTCCATTCTTCGCGCAGTGCCCCTGAAATGGCGCGTTCCGAGGCGCGTACCTGCAGTTGGTCTGTTAGGATTTCGCGCCGATGACACCGCTCAAGTACCTGCTGCTGCCGGCCTGCGCCGTGGCGCTGCTGTCCGCCTCGCTGCGCGCGGCTGATGACGAGACCCAAGCGCCGAACGCGGCCGACCAGAGCGGCGCGCTGCCGGCGCTCAGCGCCGAACAGCAGCGGGCAGTCGGTGTCGTCATCGCCGTAGCGCCGACGGTAAATCTGCCGCGCAGCAGCGACGCCTTCGGCCGGGTGCTCGATCCGTCGCAACTGGTGGCTGATGCGGGTGCGCTCGATTCCTCGCGGGCCGCTGCCCAGGCGGCTGCGGCGGAGACGACTCGCCTGCAGGGGCTGTATCGCGCCGCCAACGCGTCGCTGAAGGCGTTGCAGGGCGCAGAGGCGGCACAGATCGCGGCGCAGGCCCGCGTCCGTCAGGCGCAGACCGAGCTCCTGCTGCGCTGGGGTCCGCTCGCGCAACTCGGCGATACCCAGCGCGCAAGCCTGATCGAACAGATCGCGGCAGGCCACCAACTGCTGCTGCGGGCCGACCTGCCGGGCCGCCACATCCTGGCCTCGATTCCGCAGCGGGCGCTGGTCGATGTCGACGGGGTCGAGGTGCCTGCACGCGTGCTCGGACTCCTGCCGCAGGCGGCGGCAGGAGTGCAGAGCGTCGGCCTGCTGCTGCAGATCCCGCACCCCCCCGTCGGTCTCGGAGTGGGCGCCGAGCTGCCTGTCATGCTCGAAGGCGGTAAGCTCGATGGGTGCGTGGTCCCGGAAGGGGCCCTGCTCTACGGAGAACAGGGCGCCTACGTCTACCACGTGCTGTCCGACAAGACGAAAGACGGCGATACGCGCTTCGCGCCGCAGGCCGTGACCCTGGTGCGGCAGGTCGGCGATGGCTGGCTGGTGACGGGGCTCCACAGCGACGACCGCATCGTCGTTCGTGGTGCCGGCGTGCTGTGGTCGCTTCAGGGGCTGGCTAACATCTCGGACGAAGACACCGACTGATGCTCAGCGCCATCGTCCGCGCGTCGTTGGCGCACCCGCGCATCATCACTGCGCTGTCGGTACTGATTGCGGCCCTGAGTTTCGGCGCGCTGCTCACCGCGCGCTTCGACGTGTTCCCGGACTTTGCACCACCGAACGTGCTGGTGCAGACGGAGGCGCCGGGGCTGGATGCGCAGCAGGTCGAGGCGCTGGTGACGCGGCCCCTCGAAGGACTGCTGGCGGGTACCGAAGATGTCACGGCAGTGCGCTCGACATCGAGTCAGGGCCTGTCGGCGATCCAGGTCGTGTTCGACCGCCGCGGCGATCCCTACCAACAGCGCCAGGTGATCACGGAGCGGCTGGGGGAGGCCGCCAACGTCCTTCCGGCTGGCGTCGGTCCACCGCTCCTGTCGCCGCTCTCCTCGTCGATGCAGTATCTGATCCACATCGGATTCACCAGCGACCGGCTGACACCGGTGCAACTGCGCGGACTCGTGCGTTGGGTGATCGAGCCGCAGATTCTCGCGGTGCCCGGCGTGGCGGATGTGCAGCTGTTCGGCGGCGCCGAGCGCGAGCGCCAGGTGATGGTCGACCCGCGGAAGCTGGTCGCCAACGGTTTGACCCTGGACGATGTGTTCAGCGCTACCCGGCACGCCACGGAGCTGATCGGCGGCGGCTACATCGAAACGCCGTCGCAACGTATCGTCCTGCACGCGCAGGCGCCAGGTGCCACGCAGCAAGCACTGTCGCAGGCGGTGCTCACGACGCGCCATGGCTTGCCGATCCGGCTGGGTGACGTCGCGACGGTGAGCGACGCTGCGGAGCCACGGTTTGGTGACGCGATCATCGGCGTCCAGCCTGGCATCCTGGTGGAGACCTCGACGCAATACGGCGCCAACACTCTGACGGTAACTCGCGCGTTGGAGCAGCGGCTGAACCAGCTCGTTCCGGCGCTGAGAAAAGAGGGCGTGATCTACCACCCCGCGCTGCTGCGGCCCGCGAGCTTCGTCGAGAGCGCACTGGTCAGGCTGCGGGCATCGCTGCTCATCGGCGCGGTGCTCGTGGTCATCCTGCTCGTGACTACGTTGCGCGACTGGCGCGGGGCGTTGATCTCGTTCTCGTCGATACCCCTGTCATTGCTGGCGACCGTGTGGATTCTGGAGATGTTCGGGCTGTCGTTGAATACGATGAGTATCGGCGGCCTGGTGGTGGCTCTGGGCGTCGTCGTCGATGACGCTGTGATCGACGTAGAGAACATCACCCGGAGACGACGCAACGCGGGTGCTGCCGGCGCGGAGCTCGACGCCCGCCAGCTGTTTGTCGGGGCGTCGCTGGAAGTACGGCTGCCGGTGTTCTATGCGACCGCCGCGGTGGCGGTGGCCTTGCTGCCGATCTTCATGCTGACCGGTATCCAGGGCACGTTCTTCCGGCCGCTGTCGTTGGCATTTCTGCTCGCCGTCGGCATTTCACTGGTCGTGGCGATGAGCGCCACGCCGGCGCTGTGCGCGGTACTGATGCGCAAGCACAAGCCGCCGGACGAGGCGCGCTTCCTGCTCGCCTGCAAGCGCTTCCAGCGCCGCACGATCGAGAAGCTCTACGGGCACCCGCGCACCGTGCTGGCGGTGGTGCTCGGGACGGGGCTCGCCGGCGCAGTGCTGCTGCCGTTGTTCGGCCAGCGCCTGCTGCCGGATTTCCGCGAGAACTATCTGATCGCTCATGCCAGCCTGCGCCCCGGCATCTCGTTGCAGGAGACCACGCGCGTCGGCGAGCAGATCTCCAAGCGGCTGGTAGCGATTGCCGGCATCGCGAGCGTCGCCGAACAGATCGGCCGCGCCGTGAACGGCCAGGACCCGGACGCCCCCAACGAGAGCGAGTTCGACATCCAGATCAACCCCGCCAGGGGCTATACGCCGGATCAGATCGAGTCGGCCATCCACAAGGTGTTCGACGATTTCCCCAACCAGCTCACGGAGATCTACTCGGTGCTGGCCGAGCGCATCGGTGAGACGCTGTCCGGCGAGTCCGCGCCGTTCTTCGTCAGTGTATTCGGCAACGACCTGGATACCGATGATGCGGTGGCGGCCCGTGTCGCCGCGGTGCTGCAGAAGTTGCCGGACGCCGACGACGTGCGCCTGGAGGTGCCGCCGCGCGAACCGGAGTTGTATGTGCAACTGCGACCTGAGCGGCTGGCGCTGTACGGACTGCAGCCAAGCGACGTGCTGCAGGCGGTCAATGCGGCCTACCACGGCACCATCGTCGGCCAGCTCGCGCAGTCCGACCGCACCATTCCGGTGGCGGTGCGCGTAGCCGGCGCCGGCGCCTCGCCCCAGGCGGTCGGTGGGCTGCTGCTGCGCAGCTCCGCTGGCGCTGCAGTGCCACTCTCGGCGCTGGCGCAGGTGGTCGTGGAGTCGGGGCGCAGCCTGATCGATCACGACGACGGACTGCGTCGCCAGGTGGTAACCGTGAATCCAACCACGTCGAACCAGACCGGCTTCGCCGCGGCTGCGCGCCGGGCGATCACCGCGCAGGTGAGACTGCCGGCTGGCGTGTACCTGCGTTACGGCGGTGCGGCCGAGGAGCAGGTCGCCGCGGCGCACCAGCTCTACCTGCATGCCGCCGCGGCGTTGGTGCTGATCGTGCTGCTGATGGCGCTGGCGTTCGGACATGCGCGGCACGTCGCGCTGGTAATGTTGGTGTTGCCGAGCACGCTGATCGGCGGCGTCGCCGCCTCGGCGCTCACCGGCGCGACGTTGACTCTGGGCGCGATGGTGGGCTTCGTCGCGCTGTTCGGCATGGCGGCACGCAACACCATTCTGCTGGTGTCGCATTACAACCACCTGGTGCAGGCCGAAGGCCAGACCTGGGGGTTGCAGACCGCGCTGCGCGGCTCCGAGGAGCGGCTGACGCCGGTGCTGCTGACCGCGCTCATGACGGCGCTGGCGCTGCTGCCGGTCGCGATTCAGCTGCATCAGCCCGGCCACGAGATCGAGGGGCCGATGGCGGTGGTGATCCTGGGGGGCCTGGTGTCGTCGACGCTCGTCAGCCTGCTGCTGGTGCCGCCGCTGGCGGCGCGCTGGCTGAAGCCCGAAGCGGCGCAGTCGGGGTAGTATCGGTGGGCCGGCGCCAGTCGGCATCGAGGTGCTGTTGAACCGGGTATCGGCGCCATGATTTTCCACCTTGCCTGGCCGGGGATGGCGCTGCTGCTGCCCTTGCCCTGGATCATGCTCAGGCTGCGCCGCACCGCCGCGCCGGGCGGCTCGGCGCTATACCTGCCGTTCGCCGCAGCGGTCGAGACAGTGGCCGCCGGCGCGCGACGGCCGGGCTACGCGCCGACCCTTTTGACCGCGGCCTGGGCGCTCCTGGTGCTGGCCGCCATGCGACCGCAATGGCTGGGGCAGCCGCTGCCGGTGCCCACACACGGGCGTGAGATCATGTTGGCGATCGATTGCTCGGGATCCATGGCCACCCAGGACATGGGCGGGGCGAGTCGGCTGGAGATTGCGCAAATCGTTGCCGGACGCTTCATCGACCAGCGCCGCGGCGATCAGATCGGCCTGATTCTCTTCGGCACGCGCCCTTATCTGCAGGCGCCGCTCACGGCGGACCTTGCGACCGTGCATCAATTTCTGGACCGGGCGGTGGTTGGCGTCGCAGGCCCGCAGACGGCTATCGGCGATGCCATCGGCCTCGCGATCAAGGAAGTGCGCCAGCGGGAACGCACACGAGGAGCGCCCGGGCGACAGTCGGTGCTCATTCTGCTTACCGATGGCGGTAACGATGCCGGGGTCGTCCAGCCGATCGCGGCGGCGCGGATTGCGGCCCAGACGCGCCTGCGCATCTTCACGATCGGTGTCGGGGCGGCCGCGGAGCAGACCCTGTTCGGACTCAACACCGGCAACACCGAGCTCAATGTCGGGCTCCTGCGGCAGATCGTCGGCATCACCGGCGGCGAGTATTTCCGTGCCACCAATCCGCAGGCGCTGCAGGCGGTTTACCGCAGGATCAACCAGCTCGAGCCGCCCGTGGCACACAACCAGTGGCTCCGGCCCGCGGCCGAATGGTTCAACTGGCCGCTGGCGCTCGCCCTGCTGCTCAGCGTACCCGCCGCCTGGCTGATGGCCGAGCGCTCGTGACCTCATGAGCCATCCCCCGGTGCGACGGGTCGTGTTGTTGGCGCTAGCGCAACTCTGCTGCGCGGGACTCATGAGCGAAGCCGCGAGCGCCGGCGGCCGGCCGACCGCATGGCTCGACCTCTGGCGCACGCCGGACCAGCAAGGCCGGGCAATGCTGGATGCCGGCCAGCCGGCGAAAGCCGCCGACCGCTTCCACGATCCGCGGTGGCGGGCGTATGCCGATCTCGAGGCGGCGCGGTACAGCCAGGCGGCAAAGCTGCTCGCTCCCTTCACCGATGCCGAGTCCGAGTACAACTACGGCAATGCGCTGGCCGAATCCGGGCAACTGCAGGCCGCGCTGGCGGCCTACGATGCCGCGCTGAAGCTCGCCCCGGGCGACGCGGACAGCCGCCACAACCGCGACCTGGTCGCGCGCGCGTTGCGGCAACAGCGGCAGTCGGGCCGGAATGGATCGGGGTCCCACCAGTCGGGAGGCCGCGGCTCGCAATCCGCCGGCAACGGTCAGACGGCATCCAACGGCTCGCGGGGCGGCGCCGGTCAATCGGGCACCTCGGGCCAACGGCCCAACGCGCCGGAGGCTTCCGGGGAGCGCCGTGCCGGCAGCTCCGAGGAGGCATCGGGTGAGGCGCGGCGCGACGCCACATTCGCAGAGTCGGTTGCGCGCGCGCAGCGGCAGCAGGGGCAGGGCCCCGCTCAGGAGAGGCTCGACGCGGGAGGTACGCAGACGCCGCCGCAGAAACCCGAGACCGAGCGGCAACTGATGCTCGATCAGTGGCTGCGGCAGATCCCGGACAGTCCCGCCGGGCTCCTGCAGCGGCAGTTCCTCATCGACCACATGATGAGGCAGGAGAATGGCCCCGGGGGCGCTCCCTGACTCCAAAAGGCGACGAATCTGCCACTGGACATATCGTGCTCGGGGGACCTATGCTTGAGCGAGCGCACTCTCGGATGGTCTCGTCTCCGATAGGGGACATGGGTCCGGGTGTGAGCAGATAGAGACAAGGGCAAACCCGCCGAAAGGCGGGGACGCAAAGCTACCGGTCTAAGGGCGTAACAGTCTATGACAGCGGGGTTGCCACTCCACACCCCTCCGCGTGTGAGCGTGCAAGCTCGACTGCATCGGATCTGGCGCCCTCCCGGCAGCGACTCGAAGGTTTGACTTTCCGGGGGCACCCATGACATCGACGTCGGCGAGATCTGTTGGCTCATCGAGCCCTAACGTTGTGCCGCGCGGCGCGGCCGGTACGGGCCGATTCATGCTCACCCTATGTCGGCTGGCCCAGCCGGTCACGATTCGACCGCCCGAGTCGCCGCACCTGAAGCCATTCAAGTTCTTCACCAGCCGCGCCCGTCAGCGTGACGGCAGTGAGCAGTTGTACCTGCACATGGGGTTCTTCGAGACGCTGGCCTACGCCGAGAAATGGGCGCGCGCCGCGCGCAGCCGACATCCCGACGCCATTGCGACCGTCGCACCCCCTGCCTTCCTGCAACGCTTCGAGCCGGTCGACAACGAGTCGCTGACCGACACGCAAGTGCTCAACATTCTGGAAAAGCGTCACCCTGCCCCGGTTCAGGGCGACGCTGATGAGCGCGGTAGCGAGCGGATCGAGCTGGTCCGTCCCGACGACACTGGCAGCCGGCGCGCCTTGAAGGAGGCGGTCGTTCGCGGCATGCCGGTTTCCTTCGCCCTCCAGCTGCAGTGGTCGGCGCGGCAGATCGACCTGACCCGTGTGCCAACGCTCGCGATTTTCAAGGCGTACTCGCTTTATGTCGTCGAGAGCCGCAACGCTGACCGCTCCTGTTTCTTCCTGAGGCTCGGGTTCTTTGGAGACCCGGTCGCGGCGAAACAGGTCGCCGCGCACGTGCGCTCGAGCTTCGCCTCTGCGGCTGTGGTGCCGGTCCTCGACGAGGAGATTGAGTGCGTACGTGAAGCGTGCACGAACACGTCGTTGGTTCCTTGTCTGCTGCGGGAGCGCCTCGAACATGCGCCCGAGCCAACCGGCACCGCCGCTTGGGCTCCGGCACCGGAGCCCGAGGACGGCGGGCGTCGCAGCGCCTCCGATGGCTCCGGGACGCTCGAGCAGACGCTGGCGCAGCTTGCCGAGCGTGAGATGTGGAGCGACCCGGATTTCCTGAGCGATACCGGCGTCCGGCACCTGAAGATCGACTTCGAAAAGCTTACGTCCGGCGGCCGGCACTGACACGCACACCCGGCGGGTCACTCGCGTTCGCGGCCCGGTGCCGAGTTGACGGTGACCGCGAGCTGCTCGAAGGTGAACGGCTTGCTCAGGGCGCGCTGCTCCGAGTCAACCAACATCTGGCGTAGCTTCCGGGCCAGCGCATCGCGGGAGTAGGGCTTGCTCAGCAGCTCGATCGATTCGCCCACGGGCCCGGAGCCGACGAAAGCGTCCTCCGTATAGCCCGACGTGAAGAGTACGGCGAGGTTCGGCATCCGCTCGCGCGCCTTGCGCGCCAACTCCGTGCTCTTCATGGGACCGGGCATGATCACGTCGGTGAAGAGCAGATCGATCGGCATGCCGCTCTCGATGATGCTGAGGGCGCTTTGCGCATCCTTCGCCTTGAGCACCCGATAGCCGAGATCGTTCAGCATCGCCACTACGGTCTCACGCACGTGCTCGTCGTCCTCGGCGACGAGGATCATCTCGTTCCCACCTGAGGCCGGGAGCGGATCGCCTTCGATGAGCATGTCCGCCGCCTGCATCGAACGCGGCAGGTAGAGCTTGATGGTGCTGCCCTGGCCGACTGCGCTTTCGATGTTGATGTGCCCGCCTGACTGCTTCACGAACCCGTAGACCATGGAGAGCCCGAGCCCCGTCCCCCTGCCTTCCGGCTTGGTGGTGAAAAACGGCTCGAACGCCTGTTCGATCACTTCCGCGGACATGCCGGATCCGGTGTCGGTCACCGCGACCATTACATATTCGCCGCGCGTGACGGTTTCGTGCGCCGTCGCATAATCCGAATCCAGGACGACATTGGCGGCCTCGATGATCAGGCGGCCGTCGCCCTCCATCGCATCGCGGGCGTTGATGGCCATGTTGAGGAGGGCATTCTCGAGGTTGCCCGGATCGACGAGCGTATTCCACAATCCCGTGCCGATCACAGTCTCCACCGCGACACCCTCGCCTACGGCCTTGCGGATGATCTCCTCCATGTCGCCGATGAAATCACCGAGATTGATCACTTTAGGGGCGAGCGGCTGGCGGCGCGCGAAGGCGAGCAGCTGCGAGGAGAGCTTGGCGCTGCGGGCGACGCCGTCCAGCGCGATCTGCACGCGCTTCTCGGCGTCCGCGTTGCCGCTCACATAGCGCTTGAGCAGGTGCAGGTTGCCGCTGATGACGTGCAGCAGATTGTTGAAATCGTGTGCGATGCTTCCCGTGAGATTGCCGATGGCTTCCATCTTCTGGCTGTGACGCAGGGCGGCCTCTGCCTCGACCAACTGCGCCGTGCGCGCCTGCACGCGCTCCTCGAGCGTCCGGTTGAGCTCGGTCAAAGCGGCCGCCGCGTTGCGGGCCTCGCTTTCCCTGTGCCGCAGCGCAGCTACCATGGCTCGACGCTCGGTTACATCGCGCAGGATCACGGTGGCGAACATATGCGCGCCGCTTCTCCATCGCGAGGCGGAAGCCTCGAAGTAGCGCAGCTCGGCGCCGGTATTCGCTGCAATGAGTCCCTTGGACTGACCCGCTCCCGTGCCGTCGATGGCACCGCGCCACAAAGCAGCCCATTCGTCGCGGGTTTCAAACAGGTGGGCGGCATTGGTTCCCACCAGATTGGAGTCCTGACGATTGAATCGGGCGTGGGCGGCGGGATTTGCGAATTGGATGAGCCCCTCCTCATCGACGGTAATGATGATGTCAGGGGCGCCGGCGACTACGGCGTCATAACGAGCGTCCTGCTGGTCGCGCAGATACCGCACGCGGCGAGTCGCTGCAGTGACATCGGTAATGGCGACCGCGCATCCGTCAGGGGGCGTCTGGCCGATGGGCGAGACGGTAATGTCGTGCAGCAATGGCTGCTGCGAGCGAGTCTGCAGCGGCAGGACGCCCGGGTTGAGCGCGTGAGTGATTACCGTCGCGGCGCCGGACGTCAGCGCGGTCGTGATGCTTGCCAACAGTCGGTGCAGGTCCGCTCGCGGAAAAACCTCCGCGAGCAGCTTGCCTCGGGCGCTCTCCGCGGTGATTCCGGAAGTGAGGTCCATCCAGGCGTTCCAGAGAACGACGCGGCCGGCCCGGTCGAGAACGATGAGCCCGCCGGTGACGGCATCGAGGATCGAATGGCTGGATATCGGGCTATTCGACATGATCCGCCGCTGCGCTCCGGCCGGTCGAGCGCTCGATGTAAGCGTCGAGCAGCGTCACCAGAGAGGGTAGATCGAGAATCATCGCGAGAAATCCCTGAATGTCGCGCTGCTTGACTACGAAGGTGATGTAGATGAACAGCACTGTCTCGTCCGCGCCGGAATGGGAGGTGAAGAAGTCCGGGCCCTCGCCGTGGATGACCTCAGGGAGCGAGATCTTCAGGTTGCGTTCCAGGCTGTTGGCAATCGTCGAGAGGCAGCTGTTCAACAATATGTTGCCGGTCTCCGCCAGGGCCTCCTGCTCCAGCTCCATGATGTCGTCCAGCGACAACTCGGCTCCGACCATGGCGCGGATGAGCTCCATGCTCCTGGCTTCAGGGAATATCAGCAGGGCCCGCCCGCGGATGTCGCCATCGAAATCCTGGTGGATCGCGACCAGGCGCTTTGCGCCGTGCTCCCGCAGGTTCAGGATCGCCTGCTCCCGGGTCACGACACACGCCTTGGGCACCGAGAGGAGGACTTCCTCGCGCACCAGCTCGCTCAGATTGGTTGCGGCACTGCTGACGCCGAGATTCACCAGCTCGGTCAGGGCATCGAGCTCGAGCTCGGTCAGTGTGGGGGCGGCGTTCACGGGGAGTCTGCCTTTCGCCCCCCGGCGGAGCCCAGAAAGTCAGCCAGGGAGGTTTCGGTCACAGGCTTGGGCAGAAAGGTGGCGCCCGCGGCCTCGGTGCGTTTGATCACTTCCATCTGGCGATTGGCTGAGACCACCGCAACTCTGATCCTGGGGTCGAGTGCACGCAGCTCTGCCGCCAGCGTCACTCCATCCTTGCCGGGCATGTTGAAATCGACGAGCACGACCTCGGGCGAGAGCTCCATGGTCTGCTGCAGCGCTTCGGCGGCGTTGGCCGCCTCTATTCGCTTCCAGTCGGGATGCAGCGTGCTCAACACTTTGGCCACGGACATCCGGGCGAGCTTGCTGTCATCGACGATCAATACCGTATAGGTCACCAGAATTCCTCCGGACGCGTCGTCCGCTCATGCCGCCGAAAATGTGATAGCGGGTGCCACCCAGTCTCTCAGACGGGCATCCGCCGGGGACCCGCGCAGCTTGGGTCTCAGCGCCATCAGGATTTGAATCACTGCCGTGTGAGCGCCCGTGCATTCCCGCCAGTCGACGGTGGCTCCCGCGTCGGCGAGCAGAAGCTGCAGCAGCGCCTCGGCATCTCCGCTCGGACAGGTGCCGACGAGCTCAATGGTGCCGTCGGCGGCCGCCCGGACCGTCATTGGAGCATCTCCGCGATATCGAGCACCAATAAAACCCGTCCATCGCCAAGGAGGGTCGTCCCCATGATTCCAGGCGTGCCGGCGAGCAGACCCTCCAGGGGTTTCAATATGAGGTCCAATCGCTCGACTATTCGATCCACCCGAAACGCGCCGCACTCCCCATTGGCGGTCGCCAAAACCAGAGTCGCCTCATCGTCAGCCGTCACTGGCTCTGCGCCGAGCACACTCGCCAGGTCTATCACCGGCAGTGCGCGATTCCTCAGGACGACGACCGGCGCGGCGCCGACTTTGGAGATGGCGGCTTGCGGAACGCGAGTCGTCTCGATTATAGCCTCTAGCGGCAGCCCAAACATCTGGCCGCCGGCCTCGACCGTCATGACATGCGTCATCATCACGCTGAACGGAAGCGACAGCGTTACAGCCGTCCCTCGGCCAGCCTCGCTGGCAATGGAGACGTGACCGCCGACCCGTTCCACCGCCCGGCGGACGGCGTCCATTCCCACGCCGCGTCCCGATACCTCTGTCACCGCGGCGGCGGTCGAGAACCCCGGGGCGAAGACCAGGTCAAGGGCTTCCGCTTCCGTCAGCGCGACAATCTGCTCTTCGGTGATAAGGCCGCGTGCCACCGCGACTTTGCGTACTCGCGCGAGGTCGATTCCCGCGCCATCATCGCTGACCTCGATGAGCACCTGATCGGTGTGGCGCTCCGCCTTGATCCGAAGCTGGGCAGCGGGCGCCTTGCCGGCGGCGGTGCGCTCGCTGGGGCTCTCCACGCCGTGGTCGATCGCGTTGCGCACCAGGTGGAGCAGAGGCTCGAACAGCATCTCCACGATGGTTTTGTCAGCCTCTGTCTCGTCTCCCTCGATGACGAGTCTTACCGACTTGCCGAGGTTCGCGGACATTTCCCGCACGAGGCGGGGAAAGCGTTGCAGTACCACGCGTAGCGGTCGTACCCGCATACGAAGCACGGATCTGCGTAATTCACCGACCAGATGCTCGAGGACGCCATGGTGTTCCTTCAGCAGGTCCGCGAGCGACGGGTCGCCCATGCGGGCGAGCTTGACGACGTGACCAATCGCATTGTTGACGACCGTCAGCTCGCCGGCCAGGCGGACCAGCGCATCGACCTGTTCGGCGTCGACTCTGAAGGTGCGCGCCACGGCTTCCGGGCCGCGCACGGCATCGGCGGCTGCAGCCATCTCCGCAGGGGCAGGGGTCTCCGCGGTGAGCAGCCGCGCCAGGGCTTCCTGCAGCGGCTGTACCGAAAGCGCCAGCAGGCTCTGCCCGGTCTCCCGGGAAATCCGCTCGGACAGTTCCATGCGGCCGCAGAATCGCAACGCGTTGGCCGCGACGGCTCCCGCTGAGCCTACTCTGCCCGCGAAGCTCCGCGGTGATCCGTCGCCGAGGAGCGCCTGCTGCGCCTCGATGACGCCGATCACGTGCGGGGGCAGGGGGCCTCCCGAGTCCTCGACTCCGGTCGTGATCGGTACGATTCCACACTCCCCGGTGTGCCCCTGCAGGTGTACGTGCAGATCCGCGGCGGGAGCGGCGCTGAGCGCGGTCAGGACGAGGTTGCAGCGGAAGGGATCCAGGGAGTCCGGCGGTGCCCAGGGCTCGCGGGCGGTCAGCTCCAGTGTCAGTAGACCGGGCAAGGAAGTCATGCGCTCCAAGGGGTCCTCCCCCTGGTAGAGACTATCCGCGCCAGGCACGAAGCGAATCGCGGTGAGCGCCCGCGCCGCGGCCGCGCGATGTTTCTTCACGATCCCGGCCACCGGTCGCGCCAGCCCCGCGGCTACGACGAACCGATCAGCGTGGCTGCCCGCGTCTCGAGGCAATTCCCCGGACCGGTCGATGGCATCGAGCCACTCGGCTACCTGGTCGAGATAGGAGAGGCAGCTGTCCGATGCGCGCCGAGGTCAGCGGGCCGCTGCCGGCGCGTGCCTCGGTCAGGATCTCTTCCGCGGCATGCATCGCACTTTCCATCGCGGGGAATTCGACGATCGCGGCGCTACCCTTCAGGGTGTGAAACAGCGCGGAAAACCTCATCGAGGCGCTCGGCATCCCGCGGCGACTGCTCGAGAGCCAACAGTCCGTCGCTGGCCGCGTCCGCAAGCTCGCGCGACTCGATCACGAACTGCTGCAGGAACTCGTTCACGCCGCAACCCCGCAAAGCATGCCGCGCGAATTCCACGAGCTGCTCGCGCTCGACGGGCTTCACCAGATAATAGTTGGCGCCGGCCGCGCGGGCGGCCGCGAAATCAGCTTCCGCCGATTCCGTGCTGGTCACGAGCGCGGGAATGGAGGCCATCGGACCCGCCTTTTCCCGCAGAGTCCGCAGGAACGTGAGACCGTCCATCTGCGGCATGTTGATATCCACCACCAGCAGATCGACCTGCCTGGCAAGCAGCGTTTCCAACGCCTCGAGCCCGTTCAACGCTTCCTCCACCCGGAACCCGGCGGCTTCCAGGATCGAGCGATAGTAGACACGCACCAGCGCGCCATCATCCACCACCAGTATCGTCTTGGGCGTGGCGCTCATGATCTCGTGATCCCGGGTCGTTGATAGACTATGGCATCGGCAAAGCGAACGGACGTCGAACAGCGGCGAGATCCGGCTCATGGATTCGGTGTGGCCGAGGCAGATGAAGCCGCCCGGGAGCAGGTTCTCATAGAGGTTTTCCGCCGCGACCCGGCGCGAGGCATCGTCGAAATAAATGAGGACGTTGCGGCAAAAGATGACGTCGAATCTGCCCGTGCTGCCGGGTCTGGTCGGGCTCCACGAGGTTCACGGATGTGAAGGAGACGGAGTCGCGCAATTGCGCGGCGATCTGCCAGCGCTCCTCGGGCAGCGCATCGAAGTATTTACCGATGAGCTCCGGCGGCAGACGCATCAGGGCGCGTTTGTCGAACTTTCCCGCGCGTGCCAGCTCGAGCACGCGCGTGTCGATGTCGGAGCCGACGATCTCGATGAAATATTCATCGACGCTTGGCCAGTTCTCGAGCAGCCACATGGCGATCGAATAAGGCTCCTCGCCGGTCGAGCACGCGGCCGACCAGATGCGTATCGCATCACCGGCGTGTTTGTCGCTCACTCGCTCCCCGATCAGGTCGTTCGTGAGACACCTGAGCTGATAGTCTTCACGGTAGAAGTAGGTCTCATTGACGGTGAAGGCATTGACGAACTGCTGGATCTCGTCGCGGGTGTCGGTGCGCAGGTGCGCGAAATAACCCGCAAAGGACGGCGAGTCGGTGGCGGCCATGCGCTCCCAAACCCGCCGCTCGACGTAATACCGCTTCGCCTCCGTAAATACCATTCCGGTGCGTCTATAGAGGTATTCACACAGCCTTCGAAACTCGTCTTCAGTCAGGCTGGGCGGCTCAGCCACGAGCGCCTGCGGCCGTGATGCGGTCCGCAGCCAGCTTGATCGCGAAGGTCAGGAAGGGTACCTGCGAGAAGCGTTGCGCGCACTGCGCCAGGCTCGGCAAGGCCGCATGATTGCCTACTTCGGCAAGGACCTCGACCGCCGCCGCGCAGACATTGATCTCGGCCTCACGGTCGAGCAGCGCGCAGAGGCTTCGGCTGGCCTCCTCACTCGGGAGGCCGCGTGCGAGCTCGCAGCTCAGTAGCCGCACGTCGGCATCGGGATCGTGCAACAGTTGCGGCAGCAATTCGTGCGCGGCAATGACCGATGAGCGCAAGGCATCGAGAGCGCCCGTGCGCAGGGCGGCATCGTCGGAGCGCAACATCGGCAGCATCCGCGTGACGCTTTCGCGGGTTCCGATACGCGCCAGGCTGGTAAACATCGCTTCGCGAACCCGGGAATCGGTCTCTTGCGGCAGCGCCGCCGCGAGCGCGCCCGCGCAGTCGGGCAACTCGGCCGCCGCACGGGCGGCGCTCCATCGCTGTTCGGGACTTGTGCTGGCGAGCCCGGTGAGCACCTCGGCGGCGCTCGGTTTCGGGCGCCCGCCGGGCTGATTGGGCTTACGGACAAGCGGCACGGGGTACCAGCCTCTGAAGACGTTCGGCGATGCTCGTCAGTGGCAGAACGTAGGCCGCGCCCCCGGCGCGCACGAGCTCCCCGGGCATTCCCCAGACGACGGCCGTCTCTTCGGCCTCTGCGATCGTGGCACCGCCCTGTGCGTGCAGCGTCGCCAGCGCTTCGGCGCCATCGTCGCCCATGCCGGTCATCAATATCCCTACCAACTGGGTGGCCGGAAGATACTGCATTGCCGAGCGGACCAGCCGGTCGGTGCTCGGGTGCCACGGGTAGTCCGGGTTGGAAGGGACAGTCATCGCGACGAGCCCGGAAGGGCGCCTGGAAACCACGAGGTCGGCATCGCCGCGTCCGATATAGACACAACCGTCTTCCAGACGCGTGGGTTGCGTGACCTCCAGAACGCTGAGCGCGCAGAGGCCCCCCAATCGCTTGGCGAGCGGTCCGGTAAACCCTGCCGGCATGTGTTGCGCGATGAGAATCGGCCAGGGAAAGCTCGACGGCAGCGGTGTGAGAAGCGCTTCGAGCGCGGGTGGGCCGCCGGTCGAGGTCCCGACGAGCACGAGTCCGTCGCCGCTGGGAAGCGCCGCGCGGTCATCGACTGTCTCGGCCAGAGGTATCGTGCGTCGCGCGGCGACCGCACCGCCGATCTTGAATTGCACCCGCTCTCGCAGCCTGTGGCTGGCGGGAAGCCGCGCGGCCGCCGCAGTCCGGACCTTTTCCTTGAGAGTGGGCCCGAATTCCTGCATCCGCAGCGAGACGGCGCCCGTGGGCTTGGCGACGAAATCCACCGCGCCCAGGCGCAGGGCCTCCAAGGTGGCCGCGGCGCCCTCGGCAGTCACCGACGAGACCATGACGACGGGGCAGGGCCGTTGCACCATGATCCGATCCAGGCAATGCAGGCCGTCCATCTGCGGCATTTGCACGTCCAGAGTGATGACATCCGGCTTGAACGCTTCGAGTTGAGCCAACGCTTCGAGTCCGTTGCGGGCGACCTCGACCGTGAAATCCGAGCCCTCTGATAGAACGCGGCCGAAGAGTTTTCGCACCAGAGCTGAATCGTCGACTACGAGAACCTTGATCACGCACCCGTCCGTTGTCGCTGCGCCTCGAATTTATCCAGCAACCCCTGTTCCGCGCGGGTCAATAGCTCCGTCGGGTCGAGCAGCAGCACGATGCGGCTCGCGGACGGGAGATTGATGAGACCGCGCACCAGCCGCGAGGTATCGTCCGTCAGCTCCGGTGCAGGCTCGACCGCGCTCGGGCTCGAGCGCAGGACACCCGAGACGCCATCTACGATGACTCCGGCGCGATGACGCTCGGTTTTGATCACGATCAGCCGGCGCCCATCGACTTTTGCGAGCGGCGGCATGTCGAAGCGCCGGCGTTGGTCGATCACCGGCAGAATCTCACCGCGCAGATTGACGACGCCTTCGAGGAATTTTGGAGTTTTGGGCAGCCGGGTGATCTGCTCCGGAACCCGAGCGACCTCCACGACAGTGTCGATGGGAAGGCCGAACTCGTCGTCCCCGAGACGAAACACGAGGAAGCTCAGCTCCTGGTGAGCCAGCGGCTCCATGGGCTTATCGTGCCCGCTCTGCGAGCGCTGCCCGGCGGTCAGTTTCTGCATCACGTCATCTCGAAAAAGCTGCTGCGACGAAAGGATCGAAATCAAACGCCGGCCGGCCTCGCCGCGATACACGGCTCTGATTCGCGACTCGCCTCCGGTGCGGGCGGCGAGCGCCGGTGGTACCGGGTCGAGGAGCCTGGTGTCCGCGGTCACGACCGCGCGAGCGCGATCGGCGACGAGTCCAACGCGCGCGCCGCCCACCTTGACGACCAGGACTTTTTCCCGCTCGGGCGCCGTCTGCTTCGAAGGGAAACCGAGGAGGGTCCGTAGCGACAACAGGGGCAGCAGCGTGTCTCGCACGGCAGTCAGTCCAAGGACCACGGCCTCGGAATGGGCCAGGGCGGTCACGCTCGTCGGGGCCGGGATGATCTCCTGGACATCCGTCAACGGCAGAGCGAACTCCTGTCCTGCGACCTCGAATGTCACGAGGGTCTCGGTTTCCTCCACCTCGCGCCGCTCGTCGCGAATCGCAACCGCGGCTCTGGGCTTGGTGTCGCGCGGCCGCGCGCGGCTCCGGCTGGAGAAGGCGGTCTCGAGCATCGCTTTGATGTCGAGAATCTTCGCCACTTCCTTGCCTCCCGTGACCGAAAGGACGCCGAGCAGTCGCTCCGCGCCGTCCGCGCCGACATCCCTTGGGCGCGTGTCGATCTGCGCTTCGGCCGCATATTCCAGAGCCGCTACCGTGTCCACCAAGACGGCGATCGGCGCGCCGATATCGAGGACGATCGCTCGGGCGCTGGCGCCGTCCGCGGCGGCTGGTTTGCCGAGCAGCTGGCGCAGGCCCGCAATCGGCAGTACCGCGCCCCGCAGGTTCCCGATTCCAAGCAGCGCGGGCGGACCTTGCGGGACCCGAGCCACGGCAGGCATGCGGATCACTTCCAACACGTCTTCGGATCTCAGAGCATAGAGCTGGCCGCCGACGTGAAAAGTCAGGAACCGCCCCGAATGGAATTGATGCTGCGCCTGCACGTCGGGGTCACGCGGTCTGTTGTCGCATCGCTTCCGCAAGCGATGCGATTTCCTCGATGGCGGCCGCGAGATCTTCTGCCCCGCGCGATTGCTCGTTGGCCGCGGTGGCGGCTTCCCGCGACGACACGCTCGCTTGCTCCGCCGCGGCGGCCACCTCCTGCGCGGCTTGCGCGATCTCCGTCGTTGCCGACAGAATCTTGCCCGCGCCCTCGAGGATGGACCTGCTGGCAACGCCGAGCGCAGTCACCTCGTCGCCAAGCTGCAGCAGACTGGCGGAGACGACCTGGCTTCTCTGCACCTCGACTTCCGTGGTGCCGCTGATCTGCTGCAGCTCGCTCTTGAGAATGGCGATCTGGTCGAGGATGCCGCGCACGGTGTCCTTGGCGCGCTCGACGTTCGTCGATGCGTCTCGAGCCAGATTTCGAATGTCGTTGGACACCACCGCAAACCCACGCCCGGACTCTCCCGCTCGAGCGGCTTCGACCGAGCCACTCACGGCGAGCATGCTGGTTTGAACGGCGATCAATGTGATGGTGTCGATGATCTTCTCGATCCTGCGCCCCACGCCCTCGAGGCGAGTGATCGCGCCGACGCCCGCGCGCGTGGCGTCCAGGGCGCTCGAGATCCCCGCTATGAGGCTCTCGACCGAGCGCCGCCCCTCTTTGAGCGCGGCTTCGAGGTTCGTCACCCGCTCGTCGCCGGCCTTGGCATTGCCCTGCGAGAGTCGTGCGCTGCGATCGATCTGATTCAGGGCGCTGGCGGTTTGATGAGTCGCCGCCGACTGGGTCTGCGCGGCCTTGTTGATCTGCTCGACCGCAGCCATCACCTCGGTCGCAGCGCCCGATAACTCCTGGATCGAGGCCGACAGCTCGTCGGCGTTGGCGCTGACCTGCTCCAAGCTGGAGGCATTCTCCCTTCCTGAAGCGCAGCTTCTCGGCAAGCGCGGCCAATCGTTGCGCCGCCAGCTGTCCCTCATCGAGGGACTTGGCCTGTTGCTCGACGGCGGTCCGTGCCTCAGCCGCCGCGGATGATTGCTCCTCGGCGGCGCTCGCGACCAGTTCGGATCCCTTTTGGGCCTCCACTGCCGCGCGCTCGGCTTCCAAAGCCGCGGTCAGGATGCCGCGACTTCCCTCGGCCACCTTGGACATGTCGTTGCGCCTGGCCTGAAGAGTCTCGCTCACTCGCGAGGCCGAGCGGGCCTCCTGAAGCGCGTGCTCCGCCGCGGTCCGCAGCGCTTCGCCGACTTCCTGGATCTCTTTCTGAATGGTGGCGCTCAGGGTCTGAACTTCCCGCGCGCTGCGGTCGGAATTCTCCGCGAGACTTCGGACCTCGTCGGCGACCACGGCGAAGCCACGCCCGTGCTCACCCGCGCGAGCTGCTTCGATCGCCGCGTTGAGAGCGAGGAGGTTGGTCTGATCCGAAAGACGGCTGACGATTTGACTGACGTCCGCGATCTCCTTCACCCGGGCGTCGAGCTCCCTCAGGAGCGTGACCGACGTGGCCTGCCGCTGCGATCCTTGCTCGATGGCCCTGATCGAGCCTGCGATCTGCATGGAGGCCTCCGCCAGGGCAACTGCGACCGTGTCCGTGCGCCGGGCCGATGCATCGGCCTGGTCTCGCCCCGCCGTGAGATCGGCCACGACCCGCTTGATGGCGTTGGACTGCTCCTGGCAGGCACCCGCCGCCGTCTCGGCGCCGCGGTTGATCTGCTCCATGGAGCGCGCAAGCTCGCGAGTGGCCGTGGCAGCCTCGGTCAACCCGCTCGCCAGCTCCTCGGTGGCCGCCCCGAGGCGTTCCGCGGCCGTTTCGTTGCGACCCGCCGGTTTCGGGACCCGAGTCGCCGTGGTCGCAGCGGCAGTGGGCGGCTTCTTCGGGGCGGCGGGTCTGGTTGACTCACCCTGAACGGATGCAATCTTCGATTTTTTGACTAAAGCCATGGGGCCCTCAGGTGACGACGGCATTCGAGCGAGCAGGGTAGGGATGGGCCTTTTTATTCGACCCGGGGCTCCGGGCGGTGGCAGTGCGCGCGACTGTACCGTTAACGCGCTGGATGCTATGGGATTTCCCGCGGTTTAGCCAAGACTTTCGCGACCGCCATTCGCGACGTTACCGTGGGCGTGGCCTTGCCCGCCTTGAGATTCACACCGGCATCAGTAGCTCACCGCATCGGTGTTGCCTCCGCACAGGACAACACCGACGCGCTCTTCGGGTCGTGGACGGTATGCGCCGCAAGAGGGCGGCCATCGCCGCCGCGCCACCCTGGAGCAGCGGTGTCCGCCGCAGGTGCGGGCGAATTCGCTCGTAGACCGTGGCGATGGTGGTATTGTTCGAATCGGGGGGGCTACATGCGATTGCGTGAGTTGCTGATCAGTGCCGTAGTTGCCGCTGCCTGTGGTCTCGCACATCCTCTCATTGCGCACGCGTCGCCGCCGCATCCCTTCGGCGCGGACGACCTTGCCAGTTTGCGCAACGCGCACGCGATAGCTGTCGACCCGGCAGGCAAGCACGTCCTCTATCTCGTGAACTATTTCAACACGACCGGCCCGCAGAAGCACCAGGTGCACGAGATAGGGCTTGCAGGTGACGGTGATCGGGCGCTCTCGCTGCCGGAACAGTTCACTCCCGCAGGCTTCCTCGCGGACGGAAATATTCTATACGGCGGCTATGACCTCAACGGCAACCAGCAGCTCGCATTCGTGTCGCTGGATGGCACTGAGCCCTTGCGCCTCTTTGTGCTTGCGGCCGGCATGCACGATCCCGTGCTGTCGCCGGACGGGAAGCAACTTGCCATGCTGAGCGACCCCAGACCCAAGGACACCCTGGATGAGGTCCGCGAGGTCGTCGAGAACGACGAATCACGGTTGTACGTGATGGATGCGGCTGGTACGCATGGCGGCTGGTGGTGTCCCGATCTCAACTACATCACGGCGGTTGCCTGGTCGCCGGATGGCGATCGCCTGGCCGTGGTGAGCGAGACGCCGAAGATCGGCCACCACGACATACACGACTCAATAGATATCTGTGACGCCTCGGGAACGAAGCACGTCGCGGACGCCCCGGCTCCCACCAGCGGCATAGCGTGGACCGACCGGGGCAGGGCGCTTGCATTCACCAGCACGACCACGCAGGTGCTCACACCCGACCACGTGTGGACCGTGGCGGCTGGAGGCGGCACTCCGCATGACCGTACACCGAGCCTGGACGGCTCCGCGGTGACCCTCGTGGGCGATCCGCGCGGGACAGTCTGGGTAGAGCTCCACAAGGGAGTGGCCATCGAGGTCGACCGCTTCCAGCACGGACAGCTCACGACCGCGTATACCTGGCCCAACGGGACCGTGGCGCAACCCGTGTTCCCCATGCTCTCGGGCTCTCCGGAAACTCCGGCCTTCAACGTCGCAGATCCCACTCACGCGACCAATGTCGCCGTTGCGCACGACGGGCAGTTGCAGCGGATCACACACGAGTCCGACGCTCTCATGTCGCAGTTGAGTCTTGGCGAGGTGCGCGTGGTCAATTGGACTTCCAAGGACGGCACGCGCCTCCAGGGAATCGTCACCTTTCCGGCCGACTACAAGCCGGGCACGGCAGCGCCATTCCTCATATTGCCGCACGGTGGTCCGGAGGCGAACGATACCCTCACGTTCGATATATTCGCGCGCTTCGTCGCGGGTCTCGGTTATGTCGTCCTGCAGCCGCAGTATCGCGGCTCGACCGGCTACGGCTCGGCCTTCATGGATGCGATCTACCAGCACTTCGGCGACCGTGCCTACAGCGACGTCGACAGTGCGACCGACTATGCCATCTCACAGGGCTGGGCCGATCCCAAGAGACTGGCGGTCTTCGGCTGGAGCGCCGGCGGTTTCATGACCGCCTGGACGGTGACACAAACCAACCGGTACCGGGCCGCGGTCGAGGGCGCGGGCATTACCGACTGGCTGAGCTTCATTCCGGAGAGCGACATCTCGCAAGTCGACTACGATGCGCGCTACGAGGAGGGCGATGCGGCGCCGTTTCTCAAGTTCTCGGCGATCATGTACGCCGACCGGGTCACGACTCCGTTACTGATCCTGGATGGTGAGGCCGACCGTCGCGTGCCGATGCTCCAGGGTCGGGAGCTGTTCATCCTTCTGGCGGAGCGGCACAAGACCGTCCGCATGGTGACGTATCCCGGCTCACCGCACTTTCCCTTGTTGATCGAGCAGCGTCGCAACGTCTTCCACGAACTCGCCAACTGGCTCGGTAAATACGACCCGGCGGCGGGGCACTAGCCTAGCGGTGGCCGGATCCGCGTCGTGCTGCTTCGATGGCGGCGATGTCGATCTTTCCCATTTTCATCATTGCATCGAACGCCCGCTTCGCGGCGGCACGGTCAGGGTCGGTCGTTGCTTCCAGCAGTACCCGTGGGGTGATCTGCCAGGACAAACCCCACTTGTCTTTGCACCACCCGCATGCACTCTCGGTGCCGCCATTGCCGATGATGGCGTTCCAATAGCGGTCGGTCTCCGCCTGATCCTCGGTAACGATCTGGAACGAGAAGGCTTCACTGTGCTTGAAGGCCGGGCCGCCATTGAGGCCAAGGCAGGGTATGCCCAGCACCGTGAATTCGACCGTGAGCACCTGCCCCTGTTTGCCATCCGGGTAATCGCCGGGGGAAAGGTGAACCGCAGTCACGGTGCTGTTCGGAAAGGTCCGGGCGTAGAACCTGGCAGCCTCTTCAGCCGTGCCGTCATACCAAAGACAAATCACGTTCCTGGCCATGGCGCACCTCCGCTTATTCATCGGCTCAGTAAGCTTACCATGTAGAATCAGGGGCTCGATGGAAGCCATCAGAACCTACTCGACGCGCCTCGAAGCCGATCTGGCAAGGATCGCTTTGGAGGGCGCTGACATACCGGCAGCGGTCTTCGGCGTGGACGTGGGGTTTGCCGGAATCGGTGGGGTTCAGCTGCTGGTGCCGGAAGATCGGGTCGAAGCAGCGCAGAAAGTGCTCGAGGATCTCGAAGAGAGCAACGAGAGTTCACCCGGATCGTAGCCGCGGCCGGCAGCGCTGCGTGCGGACCCCAATCTAGGGGTCCACCAATCACAATATAGGGGCGTCTCCCGTTTTGACACTGCGGGGGATCTCTTATCGTGCGCGCTCGTAGGGTCCTCGATTCGGACCATCGGATGCGCGCCATGCCACGCTACATGATCGAGAGAGAGTTTCCGGACGGACTGCAGATTCCTGTCGATGAGACGGGCGCCAAGACCTGCCTGACCGTCGTCGAGGGCAACCTCACGGACCAGGTCACATGGATCCATTCGTACGTAAGCGTTGATAAAAAAAGGACTTTCTGTGTGTACGACGCGCCTTCCCCCGAGGCGATTCGTCGCGCGGCAAGCCGCAACAGGCTTCCGGTCGAGCGCATCACCGAGGTTCGGGTCCTCGACCCGTATTTCTACAAGTAAACCCGGCGCTCGCCGCCGGAGGGAGACCATCATGAATGCCTCGAGCAAGAAACTGATCCGTTTACTCAGTCCCGCACTCGTTCTGCTGCCGCTGATCGCCGCGGCGGGAGACGGTGCAACACCTCTCATTGACCAGGTACGCAACGCCACCGAGCAATATCTGGAGATCAGCACCGCGATGGCCCAGAACTTCGTACAGGCAACACCGTGCGTCAGCGGACCGGATACCGGGGCGATGGGTGTGCACTTCGTTCGTATGGATCGCGTCAGCAAGCTCCTGCTCGATGCGAAGCAGCCGCAAGCGCTCATCTACGAGCCGGCGGCGGACGGCGCCATGCGTCTGGTCGGCGTCGAGTACATCGTCCTCGATCAGAACTGGTCGGCCGCGAATCCGCCGGGCACCGCGCCGTCGCTGCAGGGGAATCTGCTGAACTACGTCGCCTACCCGAATCGCTACGGGCTGCCGGCGTTCTGGGAAATCCACGTCTGGGCCTGGCAGCACAACCCCAAGGGAAGCTACGCCGACTGGAACACGCACGTTACCTGCGCCAACCAGCAGCTGCCGCGGAGCTGAACAGACCATCGCGTCAGTTCGGGAGAACACGAATGAAGAAGACTGTGATTGCAATAGTGGGATCGTTGCTTCTTGGGGTTGCTGCCGCCGCGATAGCGGATGACGCGGCGAACGGCAGCGTCCACCGCTATGTTGTCGAGCGCACGTTTCCTGCGCATGCGCTTGATCACCTCGACGCGGCGCTCAAAGCCAAGGTGAATGCCAACAACGCCAAATTCGGGGTACGTTGGGTGCTCTCGTACGCCAATGCTGCGAAGACGAAAACCTACTGCATCTACCAGGCACCGAACGCCGCAGCAATCCGCAAGGCAGCGGCGGCCAACGGTCTGCCGGTGGATTCCATCACCGAAGTTCCGGTGACGCTCAATCCCAAATAGCACATGCGACGCGGGCGAGTCGGCGTGCTCGCTGCAAGAGCACGCCGCCGCCCGCGCCGGCATCTCACGTGGGGCTTTTCTTGGTCTGTCCCTGCATCAGCGCGACGGCCTCTGCGCGCGATGACACGCCCAGCTTCGCCAGGATCGCCGATACATGATGCTCGACCGTCTTTGGCGAGACGAACAGCCGCTTGGCGATCGACGAGCTGCGCAGGCCATTTTGCAGTAGTCCGAGAATCTCGGCTTCGCGCCGCGTGAGTCCGAGCGGGTGTCCCTGGGTCGAGGGCCGCGACCCCCGCGGAATGCGCCGCACGCCGCGCACGCGCATCTGACGGCGCAGCAACCTGGCGGCCGGGGCGGCGCCCAACTGCTCCAGGATGGTCAATGCATGGCGCTGATCGGTTTCGGTGCCGTGCCATGCGAGCAGACATGCGTGCTCGTAGGGACAACCCAGCGCGTGCCAGGCGCCGGCCGCGCCGCGCCAATCGCCGGAAATCTCGGTCGCGTAAGGCTCGGCGATATCGGCTGGCGGCTCCTGGAGAGCGCCCACCCGCCACAGCCACGCCGCGAGCTCGCCGTTCATCCGCGGATCGCGTCGCCGTCGCGCGAGCTCATACACTGGCTGGATCTCCCGGACCACACCCTCCCGATCGTCCGCCAGCCACGCGGCTTCGGCGCGCACGATGGCCAGCATGCCCGCACGCTGCAGGACCGGTGTCGAGCCCGCCAGCGCCCGCGCTTCCTGCATGGGCCCGGTGGCATCGGGATCGCCGCGGCGAACCCGCAGATGCGCCAGCGTTCGTAACACGGGAATGCGCGTAATAGCCGGGGTACGCGGGCTGCGCAACACTGCTTCCACGTCTTCACTCGCCGCGTTCCAGTCTCCCTGCTCGAATCTCATGCGCGCGCGGTAAGCGAGCATGTATGTCCGCACCCAGTCGAGATCATGCTCCTCGCAATAGGCGATGCCGGCCTGCGTGTAGCCAGATGCCTGCTCGTATTGCCGGCGGGAGACCGCCATGGCGGCCATGTCGTTGTAGGCGCGGGCTACATGCTCCTGCGATCTCGCCGCCAGTGCGAGCTGCAACATGCGGTGCAGATCCGCCCATCCGGCGGTGTCGCCGATGATGAGTCGGGTGATGCCGAGTGCATTCAATGCATCGCAGATGATCTCGGTGCAGTCCAATCGCTCCGCGAGCTCGATGGCCCGCAGCGCGGACTCTATGGCCGTGTCCGCCTCGTGTGCCTCCATTGCGAGGTCCGCTCGATTGGCGTAAGCCCGCGCCAATTCGGGACTCGGCGGCAGCGACGCAAGTACTGCGATCGCCTTGCCGCAGTAGTCGTCCGCCTGAGCATTGTTGCCCATGAACCAGAAGAGCCGTGAGAGCCAGCGCAGCGCATCACCCTCCTTCAGCGGCAAGCTCTGCACGCGCCAGATCTCGAGCGCCGAGCGCCGCGCCGCGAACGCTCGTGGGTGGTCGCCCGTGAGATAACATTCATATGACAACGCTTCGAGCAGCCGCGCGCGCTCGATCGCTTCGAGGTCGTCTGCGTAACGCAGCGCCGCCTGATAATGCGCGGCGGCTTCGCGATGAGAGCCGACTGAAGCCGCCTGGCCGGCGGCGAGGGGAGCGTAACGCAGTACTTGCAGGCCGTTGCGCGCACCGTCGGCATGGTGAGCCAACCGCGCCACCGGGACATCGGATCGCGCCGCGAGGACCGCTAGCACTTTCGCGTGCAGCTGCTGGCGGCGCTGCTCGGAGAGCGAGTCTTCGAGGGCGCGGCGGGCCAGCTCGTGCCGGAAGCCGAGAGAGGAGTCGTCATGCCGCAACATGCCGATCCCGAGGCAATCCTCGATGGCGGCTTCGGCCGGATGGGTGATCGGCTCGAGCAGCCAGGGCTCGGCCTTTCCGCGGGACTACGCACACGAGCTCCGCGATCTGCCTTGCCACCGGCGAGAGCCTGGCGGCGCGCGCCAGGACGGCGTCACACACCGTTGCGGGCACAGTGTCGCTCGCGCTTGCGAGCACCTCGGTCACGAAGAACGGATTGCCGCCCGTCACGCCGTGCAGGCCGGCGGCAGTTCGTCCGGCACGCTTGGCGAGCTGCGTGACTGCGCTCTCGGAAAGCGGTGCCAGCGACATCCGGTGTGTGCTGGCGCGGGGCAGGTCGCCGATGACGAGGCGCAGCGGATGCTGCTGGCCGAGCTCATCGTCCCGATAGGTTACGGCGAGCATGCAATGTGTGCGATGAATGCGCCGCCCCAGAAATTTCAACAGGTCGAGCGTGGCTTCGTCGGCCCAGTGTACGTCCTCAATGACGATCAGCGCCTTCATCCGCTCGAACTCATCGAGCGCGGCGGTGAAGATCTGCTCCGGATTGGCTTCGGAATCCAGGGTCGTTGCCAACCCGCCGTGCGTCTGGCGGGCGATATCGTGCAACGGGCCAAGAGGCCGGGGCGTAAAGAGCGCATCGCACGCCCCCCAGAGCACGCGCGCATCGCTTTGCCGCTGCGCGAATTCCTGCAGCAGGGTCGTCTTGCCGATGCCTGCCTCGCCGGCTACCAGCACAATACAACCACTTACCCGGACGGCCGCTTCCAGCCAGGTCGCCAGGTCCGCAAGGGACTGTTCGCGCTCGAGCAGTTGCATCGGCTTCGCCCCGGAGGTAATGCCGCGGCCGCCTCCCCGGAAGCTATCGGCATCTCATTATAGTGGGATCGCAGGTGGTCCTCACATCCCCTGGTTTTTCCGTACAATGAGCAGCGGTAGGATTTTGACTCCGTAGAGGTTGCCATGCCGCGTACCCGCTCGCCGTCCCTGCTGCTCGCGCTCGCCAGCGCTACCGTCCTCGGTGCGGTGGGCCTTCACCTCGCCCCGGCCGCCGCGCAGGACCAGGGCATGTCCATGCCCGGCATGGACATGGGCGGCAGGAAGGCTGGCAGTCAGCCAGCCGGTGCTGCCGCTCTCGGGATCAGGACGGAGACGCACTTCACCGTCTACGTACTACCCGGCAGCAACGGTCTGGGGTTCACCGGCCCGGACAAAGCGCATCACGACACCATCGTGCCGTCGAGTTTCGTGTTGCGGAAGGGAACTCGTGTTACCTTCACCGTGGTCAATCTCGATGATATGAAGCATTCGATTACCGCGCCGGGGTTGGGTGTCAGCATCATCATCAAGGCGGGTGTCGAGCGGAAAAACGGTACCATTGCGCCCAGTACCACCACCTATACCTTCATTCCCGCGAAGGCGGGTGAGTTCCGGTGGTACTGCGTCTTCCCATGCGACATGCCGCAGCACTGGGCCATGGCCGCAAGCTACGACGGTCCGGACCGCGACGGCTTCATGGCCGGAGTCATCCGGGTGCTGTGACTGCTGACATACGCAGAAGTGCGTGGGGAGGGCACGCGATTGCGTGTATGGTGTGCTCCAGCATGCGAAGACACTGGCCTGATGGGCGATCGACATGGCTCGCCTGCTAGCGGTGAATGTTGGGCTGCCGCGCGACATTGAGTGGCGGGGGCGCACGGTACATACCGGAATCTGGAAGAGCCCCGTGCCCGGGCGCTGCCGCGTCCGGCGGCTGAACGTCGACGGCGACGGCCAGGGCGACCTGGCGGGCCACGGCGGCGAGCATCGCGCTGTCTTCGTCTACCAGATGGAGTCGTACCGCTATTGGCAGGAACAACTGCGGCGCGGCGACTTCGTTTACGGGCAATTCGGCGAGAATTTCACCGTCGAAGGATTGGCCGATGACGCCGTGTGCGTCGGCGATCGCTATCGGATCGGCGGTGCCCTGTTCGAAGTGACGCAGCCGCGAGTGACCTGCTATCGCGTCGCCATACGCATGGATGAGCCCCGCATGCCGGCCCTGTTGACCTCGAGCGGCCGCCCGGGTTTCTACTTCAGGGTCCTGGAGGAGGGCGAGGTCGGCGCGGGCGATGAGATCGTAAAGGTCGCTGGCGCGGCCGAGCCGATGACCGTTACGGAGATCAACGCGCTTCTCTATTCGGGGCATCATCCGCGTGACCGGCTCGAGCTGGCGTTGCGGATCGAAGCGCTGTCGAAGGGGTGGCGGACCTCGTTCGAAGCACTGCTGCAGCAGCACGGCGGCGACGGGAACGCCGGGCTCGTACCCCAAACGGCGGCACACCCCTCGGCACCGGGGTTCCGCCGTCTGCGCGTGACGGAGATCAAGCCGGAGTCCACTGATGTCGTATCGTTGACGCTGCAGGAAGCCGAAGGCAGGCCGGTCACACCCGCGATTCCCGGCCAATATTTGATCGTGCGTCTGGATGCCCAGGCGACCGGTCGGCCGGTCTTTCGCAGCTACTCCGTTTCGGGTCCTGTCTCGACGGCGCAATATCGGATCAGCGTCAAGAGGGAACCTCACGGAGTAGTCGGAAGCTATCTTCACCAGCGCGTGCACGTAGGTGACATTCTCGATGTCAGCTCGCCGCGTGGCGGTTTCATTCTTCAGCCGGGGGAGCGGCCGCTGGTCCTGCTGAGTGCGGGAATCGGAGCCACACCGGTCTTGGCGATGCTGCATGCGCTGGCGTCATCCCGGTCGAAGCGCCAGGTGTTTTGGCTACACGCAGCCCGCGATGGTGCACATCATGCGTTCGCGGCGGAGGCTCAGGGGCTCGTGCAGGCGCTTGCACACGGCCGCAGCTACGTCTGCTACAGCCAACCCCTGTCAGGCGACAAAGTGGGAATGACTTTCGATGGAGTCGGTCATCTGTCGGGATCGGTCCTGAGCGAGCTGGGTATTCCGCCGCAAGCGGAGGTTTACCTCTGCGGACCGAATCGCTTCATGGCGGATATGAGGGAAATGCTCGGCGCCTCAGGTGTCGCCCGGGAATGGATTCACGTGGAGATCTTCAACGGCGGTGAGTCCATGACCCCTGGAATGGTGGCTACCTCGCGACCGGCCCCGCACTTGCCGCCGAATCCCGGCGATACCGGTGCGCTGGTCTCCTTCGCTCGCAGCGGCATCGCCGCACATTGGGATGCATCTGCCTATCGAAGCGTTCTGGAGCTGGCGGAAGCGTGCGATGTGCCGGTGCGTTGGTCCTGCCGCGCGGGTGTATGCCACAACTGCGAGAGCGGCTTGGTCTCAGGGTCGGTTGCATACGCACCTGAGCCTCTTGACGGACCATCAGTGGGCAACTTGCTCATCTGCTGCTCGCAGCCCACCGGCGACGTCGTGATCGATCTATGAGGCCTGGGTACGAGGGTAATGAGCAGGATCGACGTAGTCGATGGCCTTGGCTCTCGCAGCGCTGTAGTCGACGACCGGGATTCGGGCGCGGCTACCATGTCGATCGGCTCAGACGTTGGATGCCGTGGCTGGGGACGCTGTCTTCCTTCCTTCGATCCAATACCAGGAGAGCAGCGCCGGGGTGCCGAAAAGAATCTCCCGCATACGCTTAGCGAGCGAGAGTGCCAGCGCGAGTTCGCCGTCCACGCCGAGCAGCCGTCCGACCCCGACCAGCGCAGCCTCCTGCACGCCGAGTCCAGCCGGCACGATGAACACGAAATTGCGTACCGCCTGCGACAGGCTCTCGAGAATGAGCGCGCTCTCGAGGCTGACCGGGTGCCCGAGCCAGCGCAGCGTGATCCAGGTTTCCCCCACTCTCGCGAGCAGACCCGAAAGCTGCCAGAGCAGCGTACGTATCCAGCGCCCCGGGCTCGAGATCAGCTCGCGGATGGCCGCGTCGAGCGCAGTCCATTTTCCCTCCAGGAAGCGCAGAGTCCCGCCGCCGAGCGTGCGCACGGCCACCTTCTCCAGGCGCTCGAACAGCGAGCCGTGACGCAGCAGGGCCGCCAGCAGCACGATGATCGGCAGGCTTGCCCCAAGCCCGAGCAGCTCGTCGCTGGCCGAATGCACCGTGTCGGTCACGCTCAGCAGGCAGGTCACCCCGCCCAGCACGAACACATATTGACTGAATAGGGTGAGCAGCAGCTCCGTCGTGACGCTGGCAGCGGCAGCCACGCCGTCGACGCCCATGACCGCGAGCAAGCGGACCCCCACGAGCTCGCCGCCGATATTGGCCACGGGCAGCAACCGATCGACCGCTTCACGGACCGTGGCGATCCAGAACAGCACTCCGGCGTTGACCCGCCGGTGGATGAGCACCTGCCAGCCGCGCGAGTCGAGCAGGACAGGCACCACATGCAAGGGCACCAGCCACAGCAGCACCCAGCCGGCGCGGCTGATGGGAATGAGGATCGCCGCGCCCTCGTGCGCGATCAGGCTGATGAGCAGCGCGAGGCCGATCAGCAGGGCGATCCGGACGGCGAGCTTCATGCGGCGATGATGCTGCCGCTCCCCTCGAGTCGTCAATTTGATATCGACCCCGTCCGCCGAGAGGTTGAAGCGAAGCCCTTCGCAGTCGACAGCAGCTTGATGACGACGCCGTGCTCGTTGCGAAGAACGACGACGGAGCCGCCACCCGCGATGGTCAAGCGGGTAGGCGATCCCAGTCGATGCTGATGCTGGGCACAGCCGTGAGGGCCGTTCGACCCCTGAGCTCCAGCACTATCGGCTGAGCGTAGCGGCCGGCTGCGATTCGGTGGATCGTGACGGTACGATCGGTGGGATCTATCAGCCAGACTTCAGAGACGCCGGCGCGTTGGTAGGCGGACAGTTTGATGGTTCGGTCGTAGTTGGCGGTAGAAGGCGAGAGGACTTCCGCGATCCAGTCGGGGGCGCCGCGCATACCACGGTCATCCAGCTTTTGCAGCTCACAGACGATGAGTACGTCGGGCTGCACCACGGTGTCGGTTTGATCGTCGCCGGCAGCGCTGTCCTTCGGCAAGCGGACGTCAAAGGGCGCCACGTAGGCGCGCGCGGCCTTTCCCTCGAGTGAATTGGTCACTTGACGGCAAAGCTCGACGACAATCTCTTGGTGCGGTCGCGAGGGCGCAGGCGGCTCTCTGACATACGCGACGCCATCGATGACCTCGTTGCCGCTGCTGGCAGACCAGATGAGGTAGTCGGCATAGCTGTGGTGTTGCATATCGCGCTCACGCATGCCGCACATTTTACCAGCTCTGGAGTGGATGATTCAAAGGCGGACGGCGCAGTTCGACGCTTGTCATGCGTAGTTATCGGACGCATGCCCGGCACTGAGGTAGTATGCGAACTTGAAGGCTACGATTATAGGGGCAAGCGATGATCACGGTCTTTGGCGAGGGCAGGGGGTTTCGGGTCGTCTGGTTGCTGGAGGAGATGGGGCTCGCGTACCGACTGAGGCCGGTGGATCTGCTGGCCGGGGTCGAGAAAGATACTGAGTTTTTGGCCATCAACCCCGCTGGATTCATCCCTGCGATCCGGGACGGCGACGTCACGATGGTGGAGTCGATCGCGATCATGGAGTACCTGATGGCCCGATACGGACCGACGTCGCTTGCGCCGGAGCCGCGCGATCCCACCTTCCCCGCGTATCAACAGTTCCTTCACCTCGGTGAAGCCGGCCTCGCCGGCTCCATTTACTTCGTCGTCGGTGCCCGCAATTTCGCGTCGGAGGCCGAGCGGGACAACCATAGCGCCCGTCAGGCTCAGGAGGTGTTCGATACCCGGCTGGCATTGGTGACGCGGCAGCTTGCGCGCTCGCCCTATCTCGCCGGCGAGAGGTTCACGGCGGCCGACATTTCGGTAACGTACGCGCTGGAATTGGCACAAAGAGCCGGGGGTGTCGTACTCGGCGAGGTGGAGCAGGCGTATGTGGACCGCACCAGCGCACGCGAAGCCTACAAGCGGGCGATGGAAACATGTCACTCCACGAGGGCATGGGCCGCGAAAGCGGCCGAGAGGAGACGCCATGAGGCTGGCAGACTTTAAGGTCTTGACGTTCGACTGCTATGGAACGCTCATAGACTGGGAGACGGGGCTCTTCGATGGGCTGCGGACGCTCGTCGCCAGATCCCGGGGCGGAAAGTCACGAGATCAGGCCTTGGAGGAGTTCGGACGGCACGAGTTTGCGCAAGAGCAGGAGACACCGGCGATGCCGTACTCGCACCTGCTGGCGGTCGTCTATCGGCGGTTGGCCGAGGCATGGGGAATTGTGACGACCAACGAGGAGGCAATTGCCTTTGCAGCCTCGGTTCCGGGTTGGCCTGAGTTCCCCGATTCAGTAGAGGCGCTGCAGTACTTGAAACGGTACTACAAGC
Source organism: uncultured Pseudomonadota bacterium (assembly GCA_963812925.1). GTDB lineage: Bacteria > Pseudomonadota > Gammaproteobacteria > Steroidobacterales > Steroidobacteraceae > 13-2-20CM-66-19. The sequence continues at coordinate 105,596 of CAWEXF010000022.1, forward strand.
TGGTGATCCTCTCGAACGTGGATCGGGTGTCATTCCGCTCGAGCAACGCGCGCCTCAAAGTTGATTTTGACGCGATTTACACGGCCCAGGACATCGGCTCATACAAGCCCAGTGACAGGAATTTCGAATACATGCTCGGAAAACTCGAGGAGGATTTTGGCCTCGACAAGCCTGACATCCTCCATGTCGCGCAGAGCCTGCTTCACGACCACGCCCCGGCGAATCGGGCGGGTCTGGCGTCAGCATGGATCGATCGTCGCCATGCCTCGGAGGGGTGGGGCGCTACGATGCCGCCGACCGGCACGCCGCGCTACGACTTTCGATTCGAGAGCATGGCTGCTCTGGCTGATGCGCACAAGAAGGAGATCGGCTGAAAGGGGAGCGCGATCAGTCGTCGAAGTATCGCTCGACGATGTCGGCCGGCAGAATGACGTTCCAGCCGGTCGCGGCGCGCCCATTGCCCGATTCCGCGCCAAGAGCATAACGAGACTGACGAGGGGCGAAGGACCGAAGCTCTTCGAGTGCAGCGTCAGCCACCCCCAGCAGGTGCCGCTCACACTGCAACCAATAGCCGAGCGCGCCGACGGCGGCTGAATTGCCGAGCCCCCGTGCGAAGTGGATGAGAGTGTCCATGTCCATGCCGGCATCGGCCGCGGCCACGAGGTCGAGTGACCGGAACAGCTCGTCGACTCCTCCAGCCAGGTCGTAGCGGTCGAACAGATGGGCCACGGTTAGCTCGAGCGTGGTTATGGCGACCGCGAGCCCTTGGCGCGTGACGGTCGTTAGCCCATCAGTTGGTGAGAAGCCGCCTGGAAGCGTGACGAAGCGGCAAACGAGGTCTCTTGTCTCGAGCACACCCGGCTCGCCGCGAGCGATGACCTGGACCTCTTTCGCCTGAGAGCAGGCACAGTCGTGTAGCTCGAGCGCGGAGTGATAGGCAATCACGGCGCCGTTGCGCAGGCGAGATGCGGCGAGGAACCGGTCGACGGTGAACGTTCCTGGAGCGGCGTTCCTGGGAATAGAGGCGTAAACGCCACGCGCGATCCGGCGGATGCTGCCACCGCGAAGGTGGTAGCCCAGCAGGTCCGTGATGGAGCGCTCGGCCGGGCTGCGCCCCATGGCCTTGGCAAAATCGGCGCGGTCGAACACCGGGGTTGCACTGAAGAAGGCAGAGGATGAGGGGCGGGGGGGCATTTTTTTTGGGGCCAGCGATAGTTCGTTCGGTTCGGAGAAAGTCGTAGTAAAACTACCATTTTCTCCGAGTTGAACAAACTATTTCGTGAGGCCAAAAAAACGGGACCCTCATTGCGGTCCTCTCATGATCCCGCAGAGCCGGATCGGGAACGGCTAAAGTAGCGATTTCCCGGCGGGGAAGCTGAACGATGTCATACCTGGAGGGTCGTCCGCGGATTGGCGCCTTGCGCAACCAGCGGATTCGAGAGGTTGCGAACACCGCAATCGGTGCGAATGACGTTCTGGCCTTTTGGTTCGGGGAATCTGAGCTTCCGACCCCGGAGCCGATCCGCGCGGCCGGTGCGGCCGCTCTCATGAGGGGCGACACGTTCTATACGCCCAATCTCGGCTTGCCGGATCTTCGGCAGGATGTCGCTTCCTATCTTTCGCACTGGCACCGACCGATCTCGGCCGAGCGCGTCGCGGTCACGAGCTCAGCGGTATCGGCGCTGATGCTCTCGTTGCAAGCCATAGTCGAACCCGGCAGCTCGGTAGTGGCCGTCACCCCCGTTTGGCCGAATCTGTGCGAAATACCACGGATTCTGGGCGCCGAGCTGATTTCGGTGCCGTTGCAGTTTGGCTCTAAGGGATGGTCGCTCGATCTCGACCGCCTCATCGCGGCGATACGGCCAGGCGTCGCCGCGGTGGTCATCAATAGCCCGAACAACCCCACCGGCTGGACGCTGAGCCGACCGGAGCAGGAAGCCATTCTGGCTCGCTGCCGAGCGGTAGGAACCTGGTTGATCGCGGATGATGTCTACGAGCGGTTGTACTTCCACGCGCCCTGCGCGCCGTCTTTTCTGGACATCGCCGATCCCTCCGATCGACTCATCGCGTGTAATTCCTTCTCGAAGGCGTGGCGAATGACCGGATGGCGGATCGGGTGGTCTGTCATCCCCCAGGAAATGGTACCGAACTACAGCAAGCTCACAGAATACAACACGTCTTGCGTCCCGGGCTTCGTCCAGAGCGCGGCACGCGTGGCGTTGACCCAGTGCGAACCGGACGTCTCGTACCTCGTCAACCAGATCAAGGCCAATCAGACGCGGCTACACGAGTGCCTGTCAACGCTGAGTCAAGTGGATCTGGGCGCCCCCGCGCCAGGCGGAATGTATGCCTTCTTTCGTGTCAGAGGCCTGAGCGACAGTCTTGCATTCTGCAAGCGTCTCGTTGCGCAGGCGCGATTGGGACTCGCGCCCGGATCGGCATTTGGCGACGACTCGCCGGAGTTCGTGCGCTGGTGCATCGCCGCGGACCCGGTGCGGCTCGAAGCCGGACTGGATCGATTTGTGTCATATCTGTCGGCAGCCTAAATGGGAGATCGGGAAATGCGCGAGTTGCTCGAGCGGCACTGGGCCGCATCCGATGCGAACGACTTTGCGGTCGAGCATGAGATCTATCGCGACGACGCGGTGCTCCATTATCCGCAGTCGGGCGAACATATCCGGGGTCGACACAACATCCAGCAAAGCAGAACCGTGCAACCGAGCCAGAAGCGCTTCACCGTCCAGCGGATCACTGGCAATGGCGATCTCTGGGTCACCGAGCTGGTGTTGACCTACGACGGCGTGCCGTTTTACACCGTCAGCATCATGGAATTCAGCGACGGTAAGGTGGCTCGCGAGACGCAGTACTTCGGCGCGGCATTCAAGCCCGACCCGTCCCGCGCGCACCTGCTCGACCCGAATAACTGAAGGCGCCGCCGGCATCAGTGCCACTTTTTCGCCATCACTTTTCCAGATTGTCCGAGCAGAGTTCGAGCAGAGTCGGCTATATCGTTGACAGGCGCCACTATGCGAGACGGGTCTGACTGTGTGGTGGTCGGTGCGAGTTTCGCCGGCCTCGCGAGCGCGATAGCCCTGGCGCGCGCGGGACTGCGCGTCACGGTCCTCGAGAAAAAGAGCGACGCTGGCGCGAAGCTTCACACCACCGGAATCATCGTGAAGGATGCGATCGACCAGGTTGCACTGCTCGATGCGCTGCCAAGCCCGCTCGTGCGGCGGATTCCGGGCGTACGGCTCTATGCTCCGAACCTGCGCCATATCGATCTGGAAGCGCCGGGTTATTACTTCCTCGCTACCAACACGCCGGCCGTGATGCGCTGGCTTGCGGGGGAGGCCGAACGGGCGGGCGCCACGATAGCCTACGACACGGCTTTCACTGACGCCAAACGGCTGCAGAGCGGCTTCGAGGTGGACGGCTTTGGCGTAACCCGATATCTGATTGGAGCCGACGGCCCGCGCTCGCGCGTCGCGGGCGCGCTCGGTCTCGGAGCAAGCAAGAGATTTCTGGCTGGCGTGGAATATGAATACGCCGGCGCGGCGCTGCCGGTGCCGGACAAACTCCACTGCTTCGTGGACCGTCGTCTCGCCCCCGGCTACATCGCGTGGGTGCTGGCCGGGGTCGATGGTGTGCAGGCAGGACTCGCGAGGAGGCTCGATGGACCCGGAGTCTTCAGGCCGAATCAGGCCATGGACGCGTTCCTGGCGAAAATCGCACCCGTGATCGAATTACGCGACCTCACGCCAAACGGCGTGCGTGCAGGCATCATTCCGTGCGGTGGCGTCGTCAGCCCGGTCGCCGTATCGCGCGCGCTGCTCGTCGGCGATGCGGCCGGCATCGTTTCGCCGGTCACCGCGGGAGGCATTCACACTGCCCTGAAGCACGGCCTCGCAGCCGGCAATGCAGTCGCGGACTTTCTGCACGGGCGGGCCGAGGATCCGAGCGGCTGGTTCGTGCGCTCGTATCCGAAGTTTCGCCGCAAGCGGCTGCTGCGGTTTCTATTCGATCATTTCCAGAGCGATCTCGCCTTTGATTGGCTGCTCGCAACATGGCCGATGCGCTCCGCCGCCAGGCTCGTCTACTTTCACCATAAAGGTGTGTTCGACCCGGCCGATCGCGGCGTGCGTGAGCTCGCGGCGCCGCCGCGGTAACCGTCATGCAGCTACAGTTCCCCGCGGCCATTGTGTTCGACTGCGACGGTACACTCGTCGACAGTGAAGGCATCCACGCCAAGGCTCTTCAGGGCGCCCTCGAGGAGCTGGGGGTGCGCCTCACCGTGGAAGAAATCCGATCGCAGAGCGCCGGTATCGCCAACGGCGACTACCTTGGCCGTGTGGCCGCAGAGCGGCGGATCGTCTTTCCGGCACACGCCGAGCGGCTGGTCGAGGACATCGCCGATAGGCTCATCGACGACGAGATCAAGCTGATCGATGGCGCGGATTCCGTGGTGACGAGCCTGGCCGAGAAGGGTATCCGTCTGGCGGTTGCCTCGAATTCTTCGCGCCGGCTGGTCGAGCACATGCTGCGCGCTGTCCGGCTGGAAGGGATGTTCGCTGGTCGCATCGCCACTCGGGACGATGTCACATTGCCTAAGCCAGCTCCCGACGTCTATCGCCACGCAGCGAGGTTGCTCGAGGTCCGCAATGAGGACTGTCTCGCCGTTGAGGACTCTCCGGCCGGTGTCGCCGCGGCTCGCGCCGCGAGCATGACAGTCATCGGTTTCCGCCCCAGCTCATCTTTCGTCCCTGAGTACCAGCTCACCGACGCGGGCGCCAGCCTGGTCATCAAGCACTTGGGCGAGATAGCGCCTTTTGTCACTCTCTCAGCGCGAGGCTTGGCTCGTTAGATTTCCGATGGAAGCTCGACGCGACTTCAGGGATCTCGCCGTGATCTGGTGCCGGCCGCCGCGCCAGCTTGACTCGCCCGTCGGGCAGCGGAACGGCCAGGGGTGCGACCACGACCTTCGCGACACCCATGCGCTTTGTGATTCCGATCTTGTGTGCCGTGGAAGGTGACAAATCGACGATCCGACCCTTGATGTAGGGCCCGCGGTCTTCGATCTTGATGATGGCGCTCTTCCCGGTGGTGACGTTGGTGACTTTCGCCACGGTTCCGAGGGGGAGGGTGCGGCTCGCGGCGTTGTTGCCGCGCGGATTCATCGGGGCGCCATTCGCCATCGGCTTACCGAAGAATTGGCGCGCGTAATACGACGCGTTGCCGCGCCGTTTCTGTGCCGAGAGATCCGGCTTCGGTAGTCCCGTGACCCGCTGCGGAGCCTGTCGATGTCGATGCGGGGTTTTCGCGGCGCCAAGCGGCGAGAACGCGATAGCCAATCCCCCAAGGATCAACAGTGGTACTGCTCCGGTCAAGCGCTGCACATACTCTCCAGGTGACAATCGTTGAAGAGGAAACTTGGGACCGCGTCGGGAGTTCCGGAGGCCCGCGGGCGAGCCTTGGCGAGCCGCGGAAACGTAGGATTACGGTATTGAACTGAACGGGCCATGAACGAATGGAGAGCAGATCGCAGTCGGCCCCGGCATTGGACACGGACAGAGGGGCGACCGGGGAGGCAATCGGACCAAGATCTAATTGACACCCGAGGCCGTATGCCTGAAGTAGATGGCTGCCAAGCAGCGCGTCGGAATTGGAGTCGTCAATGAGCAGCGTACAAATCGAGCGGAAGAGCTATGAGATGCCCCCGCGAGAGGGGTTCACCGTCGCATATTTCCTCACCGTGGCCGAGATCGACCGATCGGTTGGATTCTACGAGAAGGTTTTCGACGGTCGCGTTTTGAGCAGAGGCGACAGCAAAGGCGCACCGCCGTACATTCAGATCGCGAATATATGGCTCATCATCAACGTCGGGGGCGGCCCGACCCCTGAGAAGCCGTCGGTGACACTCAGCGTCCCCGACCCGGATAGGATGAGCAGCTTCATGAATTTCCGCGTTGCCGATATTCAGGCGTGCTATGAATTGTGGAGAAGTCGGGGGGCCGAGTTCATCACGGAGCCGAAGGACAAGTACGGCGAGACGCTCTGCTATATGCGCGATCCCGACGGTTACATTATCGAGATCGCGCAGACGAAGCCCGGCTTCCCATACGGTTAACGCGCCGTCCGCGTGCCTGCGAATCCAAGCGCTTACCCGTCCGCGAGGCTGGGTAGCGATGGTTCTCTTCAATCGGGGTATGAGGAATTTCTTGAAATCATCCTACTATGGTAGTATAGTGGTAGGATGAAGGCTAAGACGTCTCTTACCCTGTCGGGCGACCTGCTCAAGGAGCTGGATCAGATGGCGGGTTCCAAAATCTCACGCTCCGCATTTATTGAGCGAATCCTGCGCGATTTTGTTGGCCAACGAGCTCGGCAAAAGCGCTTGGCGGAGGAAGTGGCCGCCATCAACGAGCACGCCGGCAGGCTCAATTCCGAGATGAGCGACGCGCTGTCATTCCAGGCGAAGATGGATTGACTCTTGCGCAGAGGAGAGCTTTATCGCGTGCGCCGGCCACCGGGTGATACGAAGCCCGCTCGATCGTTCGTGGTCGTCAGTCGACAGGCGCTCATTGATTCCAACTACTCGACGATCGTGTGTGCGCCCATCTTCACGGAACGGCATGGATTGCCTACTCAGGTGAATGTAGGGGTGGGGGAAGGTTTGAAACACGATTGCGCGATCCATTGTGATGGCTTGATGAGCCTCGAAAAGGCACGGCTGACGGATTACGTCGGTGAGTTGAGCGAAGCGAGAATGGAACAACTGGATAAAGCGCTGCAGATCGCGCTCGCGCTACCAGCCGAAAGATGAACTTCAGGTAGGGCGTCTCGCACTGAAACTCCGGTGCATGCTTCACGCTGACGTCGAGGGACACCGGTCTGGCCACCGCCTGGGCGAGAAACCCATCGAACATGCTCATGGTCTACTCCATGGCGGCGTCTACCCGGTCGTAGTAAGCTCGATGTGCAGTCATATCCGAGCCCGTCCGCAAGAGCATTTACAGTGGCAAAGATGGAAGGCGCGGGGAAGCAGAGTAGTGTTCTCGCAGTCGCAGCGTCCCTGCTTGCCTGGATGTGCCTGCAATCTGTGAACGCTCAAACCCAGCCGGCGGTCAACGGATCGCCCTCAGCCAGGGCATACCTGGGGAAGTGGGACTTGACCGTAAGAACGCCGACCCGGCAGTGGCCGTCGTGGATCGAAATATCCGATGACCACGGCCGAATCGAAGGTCTCATGGTCGGGCTTTGGGGCCACGCGACGCCGACGGGCGAGATTCGAATCGAAGGAGGTGACATTGAGGTTGCCGTTCCCAAGGACGAAGGCGTTCCTGATGGCACGCAATTGCGTGGTCGGCTCGCTGGCGGCGGGCTCGTGGGCGTCGAGACAACGCCCGACGGGGCTTCGTGGCCATGGACCGGCCGCCGCGCGCCGGTGCTCGAGCGGAAGGGGGCGCCCAAATGGGGCAAGCCCATCCGGTTATTCGATGGCAAGGACCTTGCGGGCTGGACGTTCGCCGATCCGACTCAGGCAAGTATCTGGAGCGTCGAGCACGGCACGCTCGTCAAGGGAGGCCGGGGCTCCGAGATCGTAACGACCTCCAAGTTCCGCGACTTCAAGCTGCACGTCGAGTTCAATTGCGGCCCGATGGCCAACAGCGGGGTGTATCTGCGCGGCCGCTACGAGGTTCAGATCGAGACCAATGCCGCGCAGGAGCCGCCGAATCGGCGTATGGGGTCGATCTACGGATACATCACACCGGAGCCGCCGCTGCCGCGCACGGCGAACGTCTGGCAGAGCTACGACATCACGCTGGTCGGGCGAATCGTCACCGTCGTCGCTGATGGCCGCACGATCATCGATCACCGCGAGATCCCCGGGGTCACCGGCGGTGCTCTCAACACGGATGAAGGTTCGCCGGGGCCCATCTACCTCCAGGGCACCGAGGACGGGCGGGTGGCGTTTCGCAATATCGTGATCACGCCCGCGGAATAATCACATCAAGGGGATTCGTATGGATAAGCGCGAAATGTCCCGTCGTGAGTTCGTGCGCCGCTCGACGCAGGCCGGCATTGTGTTGGCCGCGTCGCCTTATTTTCTGCATGCAAATCCGGCGGCCGCCGCGGCGCGGTCGGTTGCCGCGAGCGACAGGGTCCGCTTCGGCATGATCGGTATCGGTATGCGGGGCTCCGGCGTCTTGGATGCCTGTGTGCGGCTCCCTGGCATCGAGTGTGCGGCCGCCTGTGACCTCTATGACGATCGCCACACGCTCGCCAACGAGATCATCAGCGGCGCGACGGGCAAGACCGTGCCGACGACGCGCCGATACCAGGATCTGCTGGCCGACAAGGACATCGACTGCCTGGTCGCGGCCGTTCCGGACCACTGGCACGAGAAAATCGTCGTGGACGCGTGCAACGCCGGTAAGGACATCTATTGCGAGAAACCGATGACTCATGAGGTCGAAGAGGGCTTCAGGATGATTGAGGCGGCACGGAAGAACAACCGCATTGTTCTGATCGGCAGCCAGCGCCGCAGCTCGATCACTTTCGCGAAGGCGAGGGAGCTGATTCGGCACGGCGCCATCGGCGACGTCCACCAAGTCGAGGCAATTCTCGGCCGGAACTCGCCGTGCGGCGCATGGGTGTATGCGCCGCCGTCCCGTCTGTCACCGCAGAGCCTCGACTGGGAAACCTGGCTGGGCGATGCGCCCAAGCGGCCCTTTGATCCGATTCGTTTCGCGCGCTGGCGCGCCTTCAAGGACTACGGCGAAGGCATTCCCGGTGATCTGTTCGTCCATTCCCTTACCGGCATTCACTACGTGATGGGCTTGGATGCGCCGCCGGAGCGAGCCCAAAGCACCGGTGGACTCTTCCATTGGAAGGACGGGCGCGAATTCCCCGATGTGATGACGACGCTCTACGATTATCCAAACCTGTGCGTAGCCGTTTTGATGACGCAATGCACCGACCAGGAAGAGATTACCCGCTTCCTCGGTACCCGGGGAATGATCGAGATCCAGGACGAGGGCGAGCAGATGACAGTGACTCGGCAGGACGGCAAGGACGATGCGCCCTGTTACTACGATACCGGCTATCCACAGAAGATGCAGGCCGACTATGAGCAAAAGTGGCACGCGAAGAACGATCCGGAGCCGGGCGCGGCCAAGCCGATCGAGAACGGCGAAACGTATGTATTCCCGCCCAACTACGACCCTGTTCACGATCATTTGTGGAATTTCTTCCAGTCGGTGAAGACGCGGCAGCCTTCTGTCGAGGATGCGGCCTTCGGCAATAACACGGCAATTGCGTGCCACATGGCCAACTACTCCTACTTTCACAGGAGCGCTGCGCTCTGGCACGCGGGCCGCGGACGGATAACGGCTTAGGCATGCGATCCGGTTCAGGATGACCGCGTCAGCTCGTACTGACAGATGTTCACCGTCGTCGCAACGTTCAGCGATTCAATCGTCCCCGTTCCCGCAATCGTGAACGGCGTTGCATTCATCCCGTTTAGGGCCTCACGCGGCAAACCCCGAGCTTCATTGCCGTAGATGTAGCATTCGAAGTCGCGAAACTCCGGCGCAGAGATTGTCTTACCCTGAAGCTCGAGACTGGCGACCCGACCGAAGCGCCCCGGGAGTGCTTGCCATGGCACATCGAGCTCCACCGGCACATGGAAGATGGCTCCCATGCTGGCGCGCACCGATTTGCCGTTGTACACGTCCACGCTATTGGGGCTGAGCAGACAGCGGAAGCTGCCGAACCAGGCGAGCGAGCGCAGGATCGTGCCGAGATTTCCCGGGTCCTGAATCTCATACAGATAGATGGCGCGCTCGCCGGGCTGGTGCGCGGGAGCCGCCAGTAGCGGCGCGATTGCAGCAATACCCTGCGGTGAGCGCGTCTCAGTGAGCTGCGCCATGTGGCGGGAATTGAGTACGTGAATCGGGAGCTCGCTCGTCCAGTGCGCATATTCCCGCGTGAGATAGATTTCGCTGGCGCGCAGTCGTGCGTCATGAATCGCAGCCTTCTGCAGCTCCTGCACCAGATGCTCGCCTTCCACCAGGAAACAGCCGAACTGCTCGCGAAACTTCCGCTGATGAAGTTTCTTCATGTCTTCAAATTTCACGACAGGCTCCGCGCGACCGCTTCGGCTACCTTGATGCCATCGACACCTGCCGAGAGGATGCCGCCGGCATAGCCCGCACCTTCACCGCAAGGATAGAGCCCGCGCACGTTGAGACTCTGCAGCGATTCAGCGTCGCGCGTAATGCGCACCGGCGAAGATGTGCGGGTTTCTACGGCGGTGAGCACGGCGTCGTCTCGATCGAAGCCGCGGACCTGCTTGCCGAATGCAGGCAATGCCTCGCGTATGGCGTTGATGGCATAGGCCGGCAGGGCCTGTGACAGATCACCCAACCGCACGCCCGGCGTATATGAAGGAACGATCTCGCCGAGCTGTGTGGAGCCGACACCGCGCAGGAAATCGCCCACCAGCTGTCCCGGCGCGCGGTAGTCGCTGCCGCCTGAAAGATAGGCCTCGGATTCCCACACCTCCTGAAGCTCAACGCCCGCGAGCGGGCCGCCGGGGAAGTCCGGTTCGGGAGTGATTGCGACCACGATGCCCGCGTTGGCATTGCGCTCGTTGCGTGAATACTGACTCATGCCGTTGGTGACCACGCGCCCGGGCTCGGAAGTGGCGGCAACCACCGTGCCGCCGGGACACATGCAGAAGCTGTAGACCGAACGCCCATTGCGGGCGTGATGTACCAGTTTGTAGTCGGCCGCGCCTAGTTGCGGGTGACCGGCAAATCGCCCCAGGCGGGCGACGTCGATCAGCGATTGCGGATGCTCGATACGCAGGCCGATGGCAAAGGGTTTGGCCTCGAGATAGACACGCCGGTGCTCCAGCATGCGGAAAGTGTCGCGGGAGCTGTGCCCCAGCGCGAGCACTACGTGGCGGCTATAGAGAGTCTCCCCGATCGCCAGCACCACACCTTCGATCTGTCCCCGTTCGATGAGTAGATCGGTAACCTTGCTCTCGAAGCGTACTTCACCGCCGAGCGAAATGATCTCTTCGCGCATCTTCGATACGACGCCCGTCAGGCGAAACGTGCCGATGTGCGGCTTGCTGACATAGAGTATTTCCGCCGGTGCACCGGCACGCACGAACTCCCGCATCACGTTGCGGCCATAGAATTTCGGGTCTTTGATCTGGCTGTAGAGCTTGCCGTCGGAAAACAGACCTGCGCCGCCCTCCCCAAATTGAACATTGGATTCCGGTGTCAGCGTGTTCTCCCGCCACAGGGCCCACGTATCGCGCGTTCGGCGTCGTACATCACGACCGCGTTCCAGCACGATGGGCCTGAAGCCCATTTGCGCCAGCAGGAGCGCTGCGAATAGTCCGCAGGGGCCGAACCCGATGACCAGCGGCCGTTCCTTGAGGTGCACGGGGGCTTGCGCAACCGGGTGATAGCTCGTGTCCGGTGCGACGCCGACCTGTCGATCGCGCACCAGGCGTTTCAGCACGGCGGCTTCGTCACGCACCGTGACATCGACGATACAGATGAAGAAGATGCCGCTGTTCTTCTTCCGTGCATCGTAACTGCGCTTGAACAGCGTGAAATCGAGCAACTCGGCCGCGGGGATGGCGAGACGCTGCAAAATGGCCTGACGTAGCGCCTCAGGCGTGTAATCGAGCGGCAACGCCAGCTCGGTAATGCGGATCACGGGCGTCTTCCTGGCCGGTAAATCCGGCAGAGGAGTAGAATCCCAAGATTATAGCCCGTAGTTCCCTGGGAAGATGCCCCGAACGAAAAGCAGCGCCAGTTGGCTCTCCCGTCACCTCAGTGATCCTTTCGTCAAGCAGGCACAGAGGGACGGTTATCGTTCGCGTTCGGCGTACAAGCTGATCGAGCTCAATGAGAAGGACAAACTGATCCGCGCCGGCATGCGGATCATGGACCTCGGCTCCGCGCCCGGCGGTTGGTCGCAGGTGGCGGGCAAGCTCGTCGGCGAAAAAGGACGCGTGCTCGCGACGGACATTCTGCCGATGGACGAGCTGAAGAATGTCGATTTCATCCAGGGCGATTTTACCGAAGAAGCCATCGTGCAGCAGGTGCTCACCTGGCTTCGCGGCACAAAGTTCGATCTGATCATTTCCGACATCGCGCCGAACATCAGCGGAATCGATTCGGCCGATCAGGCGAGGTCAATCTACTTCCTGGAGCTGGCGCTCGACACAGTGTGCAAGACCTTGAAGCCTGGTGCGAGCTTCGCCGCCAAGATGTTTCAAGGCTCGGGGTCTGATCAGTACTTGAAGGAGCTGCGGGCACACTTCGCGAAGGTGCTCATCCGCAAGCCCGCGGCCTCGCGCAAGGAATCCCGCGAGGTCTATCTGGTGGCGAAGGGGTTCACAGGATGAAGCAATTCGCGTTACATCACGGCGTGTCGGGCGGACCCCCCACGAAATCTGAGGCGCAATGGCAATGACGGAGACAATTACATTTGAGCGAGTGGTCCCGATCCTGCGAATCTTCGATCTCGCGAAGGCAGACGAGTTTTACGTGGGGTATCTGGGCTTTCAGGTGGACTGGAATCATCGTTTCGATGACAACGCTCCCCTCTATCGCCAGGTCTCCCGCGGGGATCTTGTCCTGCACCTCAGTGAGCACCACGGCGACGGTAGCCCCGGCGCGCGCCTCCGCGTTCGATCCCAAAACGCTATGTCGCCTCGGAGCTCCAACGTTGAAACAGAGTATCGTTCTCGCAATCGCAATGTCCCTGCTTGCCTGGATGTGCCCGCAACCGGTGAACGCGCAAGCCCATCCGACGGGCGATGGATCACGCTCGATCAGGGCGTACCTGGGGAAGTGGGACCTGACCGTAAGAACTCCGACCCGGCAGTGGCCGTCGTGGATCGAGATATCCGATGACCACGGCCGAATCGAAGGTCTAATGGTCGGGCTTTGGGGCCACGCGACGCCGACGGGCGAGATTCGAATCAAAGGAGGTGAACTTGAGGTCGCAGTTCCCAAGGACGAAGGCGTTCCTGACGGCACGCAATTGCATGGTCGGCTCGCTGGCGGGGGGCTCGTGGGCATTGAGACAACGCCCAACGGGGCTTCATGGCCATGGACCGGCCGCCGTGCGCCGCCGCTCGAGCGGAAGGCAGCGCCCAAATGGGGCAAGCCCATCCGGCTATTCGATGGCAAGGACCTTGCGGGCTGGACGTTCGCCGATCCGACTCAGGCGAGTATCTGGAGCGTCGAGCGCGGCACGCTCGTCAAGGGAGGCCGGGGCTCCGAGATCGTAACGGCCTCCAAGTTTCGCGACTTCAAGCTGCACATCGAGTTCAATTGCGGCCCGATGGCCAACAGCGGAGTGTATCTGCGCGGTCGCTACGAAGTGCAGATCGAGACCAATGCCGCGCAGGAGCCGCCGAATCGCCGCATGGGGGCGATCTACGGATACATCGCACCGGAGCCCCCGCTCCCGCGCACGGCGAACGTCTGGCAGAGCTACGACATCACGCTGGTCGGGCGAACCGTCACCGTCGTCGCTGATGGCCGGACGATCATCGATCATCGCGAGATCCCCGGGGTCACCGGCGGTGCTCTCAACACGGATGAAGGTTCGCCGGGGCCCATATACCTCCAGGGCACCGAGGACGGGCGGGTGGCGTTTCGCAATATCGTGATCACACCCGCGGAATAGTCACATCGAATCGGCACGAGGCGAACGCAGGCTCGTCTCAACTTTCAGCACAAGGGGATTCGTATGAATGAGCGCGAAATGTCCCGGCGTGAATTCGTGCGCCGCTCGACGCAGGCCGGCATCGTGTTGGCCGCGTCGCCTTATTTTCTGCATGCGCATCCGGCGGCCGCCGCGGCGCGGTCGGTTGCCGCGAGCGACAGGGTCCGCTTCGGCATGATCGGTATCGGTATGCGAGGCTCCGGCGTCTTGGACGCCTGTGTGCGGCTCCCTGGCGTCGAGTGCGCGGCAGCCTGCGACCTTTATGACGATCGCCACACGCTCGCCAACGAGATCATCAGCGGCGCAACGGGCAAGACCGTGCCGACGACGCGCCGATACCAGGATCTGCTGGCCAACAAGGAGATCGACTGCCTGGTCGCGGCCGTTCCGGACCACTGGCACGAGAAAATCGTCGTGGACGCCTGCAACGCCGGTAAGGACATCTATTGCGAGAAACCGATGACGCATGAGGTCGAAGAGGGCTTCAGGATCATCGCGGCGGCGCGGAAGAACAATCGCATCGTCCAGATCGGCAGCCAGCGCCGCAGCTCGATCACTTTCGCGAAGGCCAGGGAGCTCATTCGGCAGGGCGCCATCGGCGACGTCCACCAGGTCGAGGCAATTCTCGGCCGAAACTCGCCATGCGGCGCATGGGTGTATACGCCGCCGTCCCACCTGTCACCGCAGAGCCTCGACTGGGAAACCTGGCTGGGCGATGCGCCCAAGCGACCCTTTGATCCGATTCGGTTCGCACGCTGGCGCGCCTTCAAGGACTACGGCGAGGGTATTCCCGGTGATCTGTTCGTCCATTCCCTCACCGGCATTCACTATGTCATGGGCTTGGATGCGCCTCCGGAGCGAGCCCAAAGCACGGGTGGACTCTTCCATTGGAAGGACGGGCGCGAATACCCCGATGTGATGACGACGCTCTACGATTATCCAAACCTGTGCGTAGCCGTGTTGATGACGCAATGCACCGACCAAGAAGAGATTACCCGCTTCCTCGGCACCCGGGGAATCATCGAGATCCAGGACGAGGGCGAGCAGATGACAGTGACTCGGCAGGACGGCAAGGACGATGCGCCCTGTTATTACGATACCGGCTATCCACAGAAGATGCAGGCCGACTATGAGCAAACGTGGCATGCGAAGAACGATCCGAAGCCGGGCGCAGCCAAGCCGATCGAGGACGGCGAAACGTATGTATTCCCGCCCAACTACGACCCTCTTCACGATCATTTGTGGAATTTCTTCCAGGCGGTGAAGACGCGGCAGCCTTCTGTCGAGGATGCGGTCTTCGGCAATGACACGTCAATTGCGTGCCACATGGCCAACTACTCCTACTTTCACAGGAGCGCTGCGGTCTGGCACGCGGGCGGCGGACGGATAACGGCGTGAGGTATCGAGTATGAGGCATTCCTTGAAATCATCCTACCAGGGTAGTATATTGGTAGGATGAAGGCCAAGACGTCTCTTACTCTTTCGGGCGACCTGCTCAAGGAGCTGGATCGCATGGCGGGTCCCAAAATCTCACGCTCCTCATTTATTGAGCGAATCCTGCGCGACTTTGTTGACCAACGAGCTCGGCAAAAGCGCTTGGCGGAGGAAGTGGCTGCCATCAACGCGCATGCCGCCAGGCTTAATTCCGAGATGAGCGACGCGCTGTCATTCCAGGCGAAGATGGAATGAGTCTTGCGCAGAGGGGAGCTTTATCGGGTGCGCCGGCCGCCGGGTGATACAAAGCCCGCGCGTTCTTTCGTGATCGTAAGTCGACAGGCGCTCATTGATTCCAACTACTCGACGATCGTGTGCGCACCCATCTTCACGGAACGGCATGGATTGCCGACTCAGGTGAATGTAGGGGCGGAGGAAGGTTTGAAACACGATTGCGCGATCCATTGTGACGGCTTGATGAGCCTGGAAAAGTCACGGTTGACGGATTACGTCGGTGAGTTGAGCGAAGCGAAAATGGAACAACTGGATAAAGCGCTGCAGATCGCGCTCGCGCTACCAAGGGTCAAGTCATAGAAAAACCAACAGCCGCGAGCCAGAACCAACAGCTCGAGGCGGGTCCGTGGCCGCAGTTTCCGGGTAGATTCCGGCAGAACCGCTACGGAAGGTCGCGTCTGCCTGAGGCAAGGAACGACTTCGCTCTGAATCAAGGTAGCTGAGTCGCCGTGCTGAATTGCGTTCATTCTCGCATGTTTGAAGGCGACATAGACGGACGAGCGCAGTCCATGGCCCGTGGGTCGCGAATGGGCAGCAGACAGCGCAGGTTGTGGATGCGCTGTTTGGTGATCCAGGCCTGGACCGTGCTGCCGGGCAACGCAGGCTTGCGGACTGCGGCGAAATGCAGCCACGCGTCGCGGTAGGTCAGCCACAGGCCGTGGTCGGTGCGGATCCCCTCTCGGCTGATCGTTCCTCCCGCCACAGGTATTCCCGGAGGAGGGAGTTGCCGAGGTGGTCGCTGCCGTAGAGACGGCTCGGCGAGTACACGATGGTATATCGCATTCAGGCGAGCCTCAGCCTGATGGGTGGCATTGGTGTCCGCGGGGGGCAAATTATTTGCTTCCAGGGCTCGCAGATCCACCAGGAACCCGTCCCAGCTCTGTTCAATATCTTCGATCCAGAAGGCGCCGCGCGCAGTGCCGCTCAGATCCACTTCGTCTATTGCATGCTTGTTGAAATAGTTGGCAGCGGCGTCGCGCAGCGTCGAGAAAGCTGCTTGCTGAGCTGGCGTGTAGCTGGATGCAATCTGCGCGATCGCCTTCTCGCGCGGGACATCGCGATACATGGCTGCGACTCCAGTGCAGACTCCCTGCATGCGGCCACTGGTGATGTCGTCGCAGAAGTCGAAGGATGGCCGCAGCCCCCCTGTCATTGTGGCGAAATCCTCAAGGTGACCAACCCGGGCGTCGATCTCCGCCGGGGCGCCCCCGGCCTCGCAGGCGAACTTCGTCGCTAGCGGCAGGTTGCGCGTCACGCCCAGGCCATTGGCATAAATCATCGACAGTACTGTTGAGCCGCTGATCGGTCTGGGATTGCCTTCCGCGCGCTCAAGGTAGGCGCACTTGCGCGCGCGCACGTATTCCGCCTTACCGGCAAACCCGTAGTACAGCGCTATCGAATTGCACGAGGCGAGCTGAGGCACCTGCGCGGCGGTCGGCAAATCGGCCTGCGGGATCGGGAGGGCCGCACTGCGCAGACACGCTTGCTGCGCCCCTTTGCTGGCGTGGGTGAAATTCCAATCTGCCTTGGGATCATACCTGGGAAGCCAGGGTATTGCCGGCGTCGCGGCGCGGGCCGCTGCGCCTGCCAGCGAAAGGATCAGCGCAAATCCTGCGGTGATCTGACTGCGTCGTCATGGTCCTCTCGCCAAGCGATTAGCCATTCGTGCAAGGAGTCAGCGATTGGGTGGGCGCTTCGAGCCTTTCTTATCTTTTCCATGACCTCTCTTGCCTGCAGTCTTTGCTTTATCAGACGCCGAGGGCGATCGCAGCTTGCGTTGCGCCAAGAGCTTCTCGAATTCTTCTGGCAGGTCCGGCAGCTCGGCGGCTGCGGCAAAATCCCGGAGCCAGCGACGCACGCTCTCGACGTTTGCGGTGGAAAAGACGTCGAGGAGCCCTTCAATGTCGCGCAAATCCTGGGGGCGATGTGCGATCGCCTTCATAATCAGCAGATCTTCCACCTGCGGCAATCGCACTCGTACGCCGCCAAGGTCGTGCTCTGTGGCCCGCGACACCGCTTCGGCTTCGAACGGCAACCCGCTGAGGATGATATCGACGTCGATGCCTGATTCGGTGTGACGAAGGAGCAGCACACGTGTGCGGCGGGCAAACTCAATGGGATTCTCGATACGAGGGGAGAATGCCGTGGGCCTTCGAGGATCCGAGCAACTGGGTCCACTGGTCGTCTGGGACCACGGCAAGAGCATCTATGTCACGCGTTGCGCGGGGTCGACCCAGGATCGATGCGGCGATGCCGCCGACGATCATCGCAGAAACGCCGGCCGACTCCAGCCACTGAGTG
Source organism: uncultured Pseudomonadota bacterium (assembly GCA_963812925.1). Lineage (GTDB taxonomy): Bacteria > Pseudomonadota > Gammaproteobacteria > Steroidobacterales > Steroidobacteraceae > 13-2-20CM-66-19. Next base: position 123,386 of record CAWEXF010000022.1, read on the forward strand.
AGATCAGCGAGAGCCGTGACAAAGAGCCGCGGAACCCGCTCCGTCACGGGAACGCCCGACGGATGCGCCGCCAGCGCTCGCGGACTTCGGCGACGCCGGCTTCCCGTTCGGCACCGTCCTCAAGGAGATCCGCCGAAGTCATGAGGGACCAGATTTGGCGGAGTTTGAGCTCTACGGGAGTACGGCGGAGTTCCTCCACTTCAAACACTCCTGCCAGTTCAAGGCCTGCAAGATAATCTCGAACAGATTTGGGGTTTACGCCGTTCACCCGATTCCCACCCGCTTTAATTACCCGATTCAGGTCGCTTGCAATTTTACCATGGCGCCGAGCGCAGAAGCGGCGGGGTGCACATTCTGTAGCCTGCGGGCCGGAACTACCCTCTCTCGGCGCAAATTTCTGACGACGGATCAGGTAAACATTGAGTGCAGATGTCCGCGCTAACGGATGAAAACGCGCTTCCGTAGGTAATCAAGACATACTACGTGATGCGCGAAGGAATTCAGGCCAAGCATTCCCTGGAAATCTCCGGGCGCTTGAGTGGGAGTGCTACAAACGTACTGTTTGGCCGCCGACGGTAATAGTCGTAACAGGGTTTGAGCGAACAAAGGTCAAGGTAGTCGAATTGGCCCTGACTCCGCAGCAACTACCGGGTGAGCAACGCCCCGCAAGAGCACGAGCGCGATAACGGCAGAAAGCTGAGTCCGCGCGTTGCGTCCACAGTGCTGTCTCATCATTGTGGCCCCCGTCAGCGCAGAGCACAGCGGCGGCAGTCTGATAAATTCACCCGAATACCGCAGAAATGCGTTAATAATGTGCAATTGACGAATGTCGTATAACATATTGGAATTAAACAGAAAAATCAGCGTTGCGCCGATGATGGACTGGACCGATGAAGTCAAAAACAGGTGCACATACAAGAAGTTGCGGGCGCCGAAAATACCTCGTGGTCTTTAAGTAGCCGCGGCGTTTCAACGTCTCAAGGGCCGGAAGGGACGGATGATCTTCCACGGATCGGACAAATCGATCAGTGCTTGGAGTCCCGTCATGACTCGGTCTCCTCTTGCGCTGCAGCTTACGCATGACCACGAGTCCGTTCGGAGCGATGATGGCGTGGCAGTTCGCACACATAAGGGCAGGAGTCGCTAGCATGAACCGCGTAGTGACGACCCGCTGGGAGATCGAAACGTGAATAAAATCGCAACGTGCTTTGCCTTCGGGGCAATCATGCTGGTGTGCGCGTCCGCCGCGCATTCGGACGATATGGTCGCCTTTGCGACGGGCGGATACGCCAGTGGGCTGCGGACGCAGGCCATGATGCACAAGATGGATGCCAATCACGACAACATGGTGTCCCGCAAGGAGTGGATCGCGTTCCAGAACAAGGTGTTCGCAATGCTGGACAAGAAGAAGACCGGAAAGGTCGATGAGTCCGAATACATGGCGGCATCTCCTGAGGTGGCTTCGTTCGCCACCGGCGGCTACGCGAGCGGTCTGCTTACGCCGGAGATGTTCAAGAAGATCGACACGAACAGCGACGGCACGATATCCCGCCACGAATTCCTCAGCTATCAGCTCAAGATTTTCGACATGATGGATTCGAGCAGCACCCACAAAGGGATGCTCGGTCCCGGGGAATTCTTCGCGACCGGGGGCGCGCCCGCTCCTTGAGTTTGCCTCTCGTAGTCCAGGGACCTTGAGCTTGAGACGGCTGGGCCGGTAGCAGCCATTGACCGCACGATCGGGGTCTGGCTCCGGCCGACTCAGCTGCGTAGAAGACGTCGGGAGAGGAGTGTCTGCATGTTGCGGCGTCCGTCCGTGATGAGGTAGATCACGACCTGCTCGCCGTGGATGCGGTACACGATCCGGTAGGGCTTGAAGAAGACTTGGCGGTATTCGTTGAGTCCGAGCGCTCGAAGTTCCTTTGGGATCGACCCCCGCTGAGGGTCGGCGGCGAGAGTGTCGGCAACCTCGAGCAACCGCTCGAGAACATGGTCGGCGCTTCGGACTGAATCGAAATGGGCGATGTAGTCGTACAGCTCGTGAAGGTCGGTCTCGGCATCCTCGGTGAGCAGGACCTGGTACGGCATACGCCCTCGAGTCCCCGTTCCGGGAGTAAGTACTGCAGGATCCCGAGTCTGGAATGCGGTTAGCGGTGAGGGGGCTCGGCGGTTTTCCGGGCGCGCAGCGCCTTGATCGCGTCTGCGACGGGTCGAGCCTTCCCCTGCGCGAATTGCTGGTTGCCGAGCGCCAATATCTTCAGGAACGCGAGCGTCTCCTGGGTTTCCTCATAGGAGGCCACATCCTGGATCACGGCCTTGGCTTCCCCATTCTGGGTAATAACCATCGGCTCCCGGCTATCGCTGAGCTCCTGCAGGACTTCGGCGGCATTCGCCTTGAGGTAGCTGATGGGCTTGATCTGAGTGGAATAGCGCATATGGCACACAGTCCGACGGAATTTGCTATCACAAGGACAAGGGAGTTTGCTTGAGACCGAATATAGTCCTTTAACAGTCCGACCGCAAGCCGCCCCGATGGCCGCGATCGTGGGCTGCACCCTACGCAAAAGGCCGGGCGTTCCACAGTCCCGACTCTCCCCCGAGCACTAGGTCTGGGTCGTGCTCTGAAAGCTCTCATCGGCCCTCTCCGTTCGACTTTCTTGCCAAGTCATCTCTGCTAGACTACTATTTATATAGAGGACTAGGGATCAATATAACTCCGTAGCCGCGATAGTTTCAACAAGCCATGCGCAACTTCAAGCAGAACTCGAAGCACGATGCACGACTGCCTGTGTATCAGCGGATCCGCGATGACCTGGCCGAGAAGATCGCCGCGCGGCAATGGCTTCACGGACAGGCCATACCTACGGAAGCGGAACTGACGGCGTCGTACGGTGCATCCGTCGGTACGGTGCGCAAGGCAATCGATCTGCTGGTGGCGGATGGCTTGCTCGATCGTATGCAGGGCAAGGGTACCTTCGTGCGCCGGCCGAGCTTCGACTCCTCTCTCTTTCGCTTCTTCCGCTTTGAAGGGGCCTCGGGCGAGCGGCTGATCCCGGAAAGCCGGATCCTGACCCGAAGTGTCGAGGCAGCACCCCCCGAGGTAGCGAAGTCTTTGCGACTGCCGCCGCGTGCCCCGGTGATCAAAATGTCGCGCATCCGCCTGATGGAACACGAGCCATTTCTGGCAGAGGAGATCTGGCTGTCCAAGGACCGGTTCGCGGCGCTCCTGCGGCTCGATCCGAGCGACTTCGGCGACCTGCTCTACCCGATCTACGAAGAGCGCTGCGGGCAGGTGGTTGCCTCCGCGGAGGAAACCATGACCGCCGAGCCCGTTGCCGCAGCCTATGCCCAGCTCTTACGCATCAAAAAGGGAACGCCCGTCGTCGTCATAGATCGGGTGGCCTTCAGCTTCGATCACTTTCCGCTCGAATGGCGACGTAGCCGCGGCCGCGCGGACAAATTTCGCTACCGGGTGGAAATTCGGTAACACAAACACCGGAGTAAGTGATGTCTGGCTGGTACAGGCAAGCGTCCGAGCTCGAGCGACGTACCTTCCGCGCGTGCTTCGCGGGCTGGGCGGTGGATGCTCTCGACGCTCAGCTGTTGAGCCTGGTCATTCCGGCACTCATGGCCGCGTTCGCCTTCGGCAAGAGCGAAGCCGGACTCATCAGCGCGGTCTCATTGGTGGCATCGGGGGTCGGTGGCTGCGCAGCCGGAATTCTCTCGGACCGAATTGGTCGAGTACGGACGCTGCAATTGAGCATCGTCTGGCTTTGCGCTTTAACACTATTGAGCAGCGCTGCATCCAGCGTCAACCAGCTGCTCGTGCTGAAAGCGCTGCAAGGGCTCGGATTCGGAGGCGAATGGGCCGCGGGTGCGGTATTGCTGGCGGAGGCAATTCGTGCAGAGCACCGTGGCAAGGCGATCGGCTTTACGCAGAGCGCCTGGGCGGTGGGCTGGGGTGCGGCGGTGCTCCTGTACACCGTGCTGTTCTCAAAGCTGCCGGCAGCCTTCGCATGGCGCGCAGCGCTTTTCGTCGGCGCACTTCCAGCGGTATGGGTGCTCTACATGACCCGGACGGTTGCCGAGCCTGCGGCGACGGCTGCAAGGAGACGGCTGGCGGGGGCTCAGAAAGGCTTGCTCGCTCTGTTCTCACCCCGGATGCTGCGCGTCACGTCATTGGGCACGCTGCTCGGTGTGGGCGCTCATGGCGGGTATTACGCGCTCATGACCTGGTTGCCGACCTATCTGAGGGTGGAGCGGCATCTATCGGTACTGAATACCGGCTGGTATCTGGCCGTCATCATTGCAGCATTCTGGTGTGGTTGCGTCGTGAGCGCATATCTTTCAGACCGCATCGGCCGCCGTGCAAATATCGCGCTGTTTGCAGGTTGCTGTGCGCTGACCGTCGCAGCGTATCTGTTCCTCCCACTGACCGACTTGCAAATGCTCGCGTTGGAATTTCCACTGGGCTTCTTTGCGGCCGGCGTTCCCGCGACGCTCGGTGCCCTGTTTGCGGAGCTGTATCCGGCCGAGGTCCGCGGCGCAGGGGTCGGCCTGTGTTATAACTTCGGCCGAATCGTCTCCGCGGCGTTTCCCGTCCTGGTCGGTTACATGAGCGATTCGATGCCCTTGGGCGCGGCAATCGGCATCGCGGCGGTCAGTGCCTACACCCTGGTGGTCGCAGCCGTGCTGGCGCTGCCGGAGACCCGAGGCCTCCGCATGGACGGGCAAGGCCCGGCCGCAATCGATACGAATCAATCCCCAAGCAGCCGATCGCTTCCTGTGCCGCCCGCTCCTCGCTCCGTTGATACGGAGATCCTTCATCAAGCGCGGGAGCGTGTATGAATCGCCGTGAGTTCAACCGGGCAATCCTCCTGTCTGGCGCGCTCAGCGCCTTCGCAACACGCTCTCCCGCTCGCCTCAAGGACTCGGTAACAGCTGTGGATACGCACGCACACGTTTTTGTTCGCGGCCTGAAGCTTGCCGAGAGGCGGCGCTACGCTCCGGACTATGATGCCACCGTTGATGAGTATCTGCGGCTGCTCGATAGCAACGGAATCTCCAACGGCGTATTGATACAGCCGAGCTTTCTTGGCACGGACAACAGCTACTTGACGACCGCACTGAGAAGGTATCCTGACCGCTTACGGGGTATAGCGGTGGTGGAGACCGTCGCCACCGGGCGGAGAGCTAGCCATGTTGGCCGCGGCAGGCGTGGTTGGCATTCGTTTGAACATGGTGGAGTCTCCCCCTCCGGAGCTGAGCTCCAACACCTGGCAGCCGTTGATTCGGCGGGTCGCGAAACTGAAGTGGCAGGTGGAGCTCCACAAGGAGGCCCGAGACCTGCCTGTGATGATCCCGCCGTTGCTGGACGCCGGAGTGGACGTGGTGGTGGACCACTTCGGGCGGCCCGACCCCACGCTCGGCGTCGAGGACCCTGGGTTCAAGTATCTACTGTCGACGGGGAAGTCGCGCAAAGTGTGGATAGAGCTTTCCGGTGCGTATCGCAATGGCGCCGATGGCGTCGGTGACAGGATCGCACGTGAAGCGGTTCCCCTGTTGCTGCAGGCGTTCGGCCCGAGCCGCCTGTTGTGGGGCAGCGATTGGCCGCATCCGGAATTCGAGAGAGAAGTGAGCTTGGCAACGCTTTGCAAGCGTGAGTTCGATAGCTGGATCCAGGACCCCGCGGAGCGGCGCACGATATTGGTGGATACCCCGGTAGAGCTGTTCCGGTTTTGAGTGCGTGGGCGGAGATGCGATTCAAGTTTACAACCGACCAATCAGTGCCATTAGCTTTGAGGATGTCATGAGCCGAATAGCCTTCGCTTTGAGATTGAGCGCGATATTCGCCGCCTTCGGTCTGCTGCAGGCGCTACGCGCGCAGGCGGCCGACTCGCTGCCCGCGTACGAGCCCCACCCGGTGGCACCCGGAGTCATCAAGATTTACGGCAGTGGAATGAACGGGATGGTCGCGGAATGGGAGAAGGGATTCAGACGCTTCCAGCCCGGAGTGCAGTTCGAGAACCGCTTTCCGAGCAGCGACGGCTGGTCGGCCGGCATGGAGGCCGCCGGAGCCGATATCGGTGCAAGCGGTCGCGAGCCCGTGCTGACCGAGTATCTCTCCTTCGATGAGACCTTTGGCTACGATCCGACCGAGGTCGCGGTGGCGACCGGCGCCTATGACAAGAAGGGCAAGACATGGGCGATCATTATCTATGTCAACAAGGACAATCCGCTGACCGAGCTCACGATGGCGCAACTGGACGGCATCTTTGGAGCGCAACGCACCGGTGGGTACAAGGGTTACAAGTGGATGCCCGAGTACGCACGCGGCGCGAGCAAAAATATCAGGACCTGGGGGCAATTGGGCCTGACGGGAAAGTGGGCGAATGAGCCTATCCAAACCTATGGCTATGCGAATACGGGGATGACGAATTTCTTTCAGCTTAAGGTCTTCCATAACGGCGACAAATGGAACCCGAACTACCGCGAGTACGTGGAGTACGACACGAAGATGCTCTCTTCGGGCGCGATAGGCCAAACGGGTTCGATCAAGTACATGCTCACCAATGGGCTCGCCAAGGATCCATACGGGATCGCGTGGACCGGTATTCCTCATGCCGCGGACGTGCCCCAGGTGAAGCCCCTCGCCATCGCCGCCAAAGCGGGGGGACCCTATGTGTTTCCGACCCGGGATACGGTTCAGAATCGAACCTATCCATTGACTCGCAGCGTCTATCTGTTCCTGAACCGTGCGCCTGGCCAGCCGATCAAGCCGCAAGCGAGGGAGTTCATGCGCTACGTTCTGAGCCGGCAGGGGCAAGAGGACGTGGTTCGCGTCGGAAGCTATTTACCGCTCACCGCGCCATTCGCACGAGAGCAGCTGAAGAAATTCGACTAGCCGCAAGAGTGCAGCAGTACATGTCGGCGTCGACGGGTGTTCTGCGGAGCGACGCTGCCGAAAGCGTATCGAGGGGGTTGTTCATGAACAATTCATCGCGTGGCACACGGTTTCACCCGCCGAGCGCTGGGCTTGTTGCCGGTTCGAAGCTCGTTTTGCTGAGCGCCGTCCTTTGCGGTGGCGGCATCATCCCGGCGACTGCCGCTACGGCGCCACCGCCGCCAAACACCGGGGTCAGCATCTGGACTGGGAACGTCACCGCTTTCCGCCGCAAGCACGGAGCGATCGGCGGCTACAAGAAGCGCTGGGATCTGAGCGCCCTGCCGCGTTACGTCCCGCGGCGCCAGCTCTCCGGCACTCTGCGGGTATGGGGCCTGAGCTACCTGCAGGACGGGCCCCTCGGGAAGTACTGGGCCGACGCGTTCAGGAGGTACGAGCCGGGGTTGAAGATCGAGTATCACCTTCCCACCGGCGCGATCGCAGTTGCGGCGCTGGCTACCGGCGTGGCCGACATCGGCGTGAACTACAAGGCGACGCTCACGGACCGCCTCGATTTCGAGCAGGTTTTCCACCATCCCGTCACCGCGGTCACCGTGGCCACCGGCTCCTATGATGTATACGGATGGGATCCGGCCGGAATCATCGTCATCAACAAGGCCAATCCACTGACGCAGATCAGCGTCAAGCAGCTCGACGGTGTTTTCGGCACCGCTCGCAATGGCGGCTATCAGGGAGCCGTCTGGCACACCGAGTATCCCTATTCTCGCGGTGCCGGGGACAACATCCGGACGTGGGATCAGCTCGGCCTGACGGGAGAGTGGGCCGGCAAGCCAATACACACCTGCGGCCAGAATCTGCTCTCGGGGGCCATGTACCAGTTTTCCGATGAGGTCCTCGGCGGCAGCTTGCAGTTCGTGGAGGGCCTGAAGACTTACACGAACTACATGACCACGGGCGGCAAGGTCTATACGTGGAGCCAGCAGGTTCAGGACGTCGTGGATCAGGACCCGCAAATGATCTGCTATGTCTCCCCTCTGGCGTTGACTCCGGGAATGAAGGTGCTCGCCATCCAGGCTCGCGATGGCGGTCCCTACGTGCCGCGGAGTCTGGAAACGGTTCGCGACAACACCTATCCCCTCGCGCATCACGTTTATTTCTTCTTCAATCGCGAGAAGGGCAAGCCGATGGATCCTCGTATCGAAGAGTTCGTGCGCTTCGTGCTGAGCCAACAGGGCCAGGCTGAGATAGAGCGTGAAGGCCGATTCCTGCCGCTGACCGCGACGATGGCGCAGGAACAGCTGAAGAAGCTCCAATGACTGCTACCACGAAGACGGAGGGCGCGCTGCGACTCGCCCTCGGCTGCGCGCAACTGCTTTTGCTCACCGCGTCATTCGCGATGCCGGCGGCGGCGCGCGACTGGAACCTGAGCGCGTTGCCCTCCTACCAGCCGCAGCAGGTCAGCGGGACGGTTCGGCTGATGGGCACGGACTTCAACGGGGTCGTCAAGGCCTGGGAGGACGCGTTCAGGAAGCTCCAGCCAGGTGTCGCCTTTACGAACGACCTGCAGAGCAGTGATATCGCAATGGCCGCGATGATCACCGGCAGTGCCGATATCGCACCGGCCGGGCGTGAGCCGTCGCTGGATGAGATTCTCGGGTTCACCGAGAAGTACGGGTACTCCGTGACGCCCGTGGCCGTCGGCACTGGAGCGTGGAAGTCCGATCGGGGCAATAGCTGGGCGCCGGCCGTTTTCGTCAACAAGGCGAATCCCCTCACGCACCTCACCGTGAAACAGCTCGATGGCATATTCGGTGCCGCGCGCACTGGGGGTTACGGCGACAACAGCAAGGTGTTTGACCCTAGGGCGGCGCGAGGCCGCGCGGGCGATTTGCGTCACTGGGATCAGCTCGGCCTCGGCGGTGAATGGAAGAACAAGGCCATCCAGACCTACGGTTATGCAGATACGGGGATGCGCCACTTCTTCGAGCTCGAGGTCTTCGATGGCGGTGACAAGTGGAACCCGAACTATCGCGAGTACGTCGAGTCCGGCACGAAGATGGTCGCCACGGGGACCGCAGTCGGCAGCCACGACATGCTCGTGGCACTCTCTCATGACAAGTACGGTATCGCGTGGAGCGGTCTCGGGCAGGCGGCGAGCGTTCCGGGCATCAAGCCCCTCGCTCTGGCAAAGGGCGATGGCGAGCGCTACTTCCCGCTGAATGCCCAAAACTGCCGGAGGCACGAGTACCCGCTGTGCCGGGTCATTTTCATGTACGTGAACCGGGCGCCCGGGCATCCACTCCCGCCCGCGGTGCGGCAATTCCTGCTGTTCGTCCTGAGCCGCGAGGGACAGGAACTTCTGGCCCGGCACAGTCTGCTTCTTCCTCTCACCGAACCCGTGCTTGCGGCTCAAAGAAGGAAATTCCAATGAGCGTTTGCCCGCTGCGCCTTCACCATGGTCTTCTTCTCACCGCGGCGCTGCTTGGCGCCGCGACGGCCCGCGCCGCAGGATCCACCCCACCGCCCAACCTCGGCGTGAGCATCTGGACTGCAAATGTCCACGCATTTCGCGCACACGACGGCTCGGCCGGTCAGTATACGAAGCGCTGGAACCTGAATGGCCTGCCGCGCTACGTTCCCCGGCAGCAACTCAGCGGAACGCTGCGGATCTGGGGCCTCAGCTACCTGGAGGACGGGCCACTCGGGAAGTACTGGGCCGATACTTTTAGGAAGTATGAGCCGGGCCTGAAGATCGTATACCACGTTCCGACGGGTGCCGTTGCAGTCGCGGCGCTCGCCACCGGCGTGGCCGATATCGGGGTGAACTACAAGGCGACTCTGACGGACCGACTCGATTTCGAGCAGGTCTTCCACCATCCCGTCACCGAGGTCACCGTGGCGACCGGATCACTGGATGTCTACGGTTGGGGTCCTGCGGGAATGATCGTCGTGAACAAGGCCAATCCGCTGGCCCGGATCAGCATCAAGCAGCTCGATGGGATCTTCGGCACCGCCCGCAATGGCGGGTATCGGGGAGCCGTCTGGCACACCGAATATCCCTACTCCCGGGGTGCCGGGGAGAACATCCGAACCTGGGGCCAGCTCGGACTCACCGGCAAGTGGGCCGACAAGCGGATCGACGTGTGTGGCCAGAACCTGCTGTCAGGCGCCATGTACCAGTTCTCCGATGAAGTGCTGGGCGGCAGCATGCAGTTCGTCGGGGAATACAAGGCTTACACCAATTATCTCACCATCGGCGGCAAGGTCTACAACTGGAGCGTGCAGGTGCGTGACGTGGTCGAGCACGACCCCTATGCAATTTGTTATGCCTCACCGAAGTCCCTGTCCCCAGACCTCAGGGTGCTGGCCATCCAGCCTCGCGCCGGTGGCCCCTATGTGCCGCGCACTCTCGAGACGGTTCGCGACAACACCTATCCTCTCACGCATCACATCTATGCCTTCTTCAATCGGGATCCCGGAAAGCCGATCGACCCGAGAATCGAAGAGTTCATGCGCTTCATCCTCAGCAAACAGGGACAGGAATGTGTGCAGCGTGATGGCCGGTACCTGCCGATGACCGGAAAGATGGTTCGAGATCAGCTCAAGAAGCTGGATTGAGTGTGAGTCGAGTCCGCTGATTGAACACCGGCACCATGGCGAACCTGCCCGAAGTGCGCTGGGGATCGCGGGCTTGCTCGGGGCGGGTGTGGTGATCAACTATTCCGATATAGCATTCGCTGTCGCCCGGACCCGCAGAATCGCTTCGGCGGCCGATCTAAATGGCACCGGCTCGGAACAAAGCGGTGATTGACCGACTGCCGCATTAGGTTCCGCCGAATGGTCCCCCGGTTAGGCATCAATTCGCTAGCGACAAGCTGAAGCGCAAGTAGGTCCGTCCGCCGTAGGGCGGCGGCGCTCGAAGATTGCGCCGCCGCCAGCAGGGAGAGCCAAACGTCGGGGCGATCCTGCCACCGCGGGTGAAGGTGCCGGAGCGTCGCTCGGCAATCCGATCGATCTCGGTGAGCTGAAGTCCGGCAATGATTTCAGCGGTGGGCCGGCTCACGCCGAAGAGAATGCACGCCGTGTCAGGCTATGCTCGGCAACCCTGCCATGCCAGGAGCGGACAGACAAGCTATTCTTGTCACCTATTTGGCACCTCCGCAACTCATAAGCGCACTGGAATACGCAGAAATCCCGCAGAAATACCAATGACGGAAAACGCTGCAAAAATAGGCATTTCCTCAGGAAATCAAGGCACTTTGTTGGATCGAAGGGTGTCAGTCGCTCCCATGATGGACTGGACCGACCGCCACTGCCGGTACTTCCTGCGCGGCTTCTCTCCGACGGCTCTCCTCTATACAGAGATGATCACCGCGGCGGCAATCGTCCGTGGTGACGCGCGGCGGCTGCTCGCCTTCGATCCGGAGGAGCACCCTGTTGCGCTGCAGTTGGGCGGCAGTGAGCCGCGGGAGCTTGCGGCTGCGGCGCGCGCCGGGGAGGAGGCCGGCTACGACGAGATCAACTTGAATTGCGGCTGCCCGAGCGACCGCGTTGCGAGCGGCGCATTCGGCGCGTGTCTGATGCGGGAGCCGGCGCGGGTCGCGGATTGCGTTGCGGCGATGCGTGCGGTGGTCGCAATTCCGGTCACTGTGAAGATGCGCATCGGTGTCGTCAGCGGCACGCGCGAAAAGGCACGAGAGGCGCTCGGCAGATTCGACGATTCGGACTTCGAGGCTCTGCACGGGTTCGTGAGTCAGGTGCGGGACGCGGGCTGCGAAGTCGCGATCGTCCACGCGCGCAAGGCCGTGTTGGGAGGCTTGACGCCCAAGGACAATCGGGAGATTCCGCCGCTGCGCTACGATGTCGTGCGGCGACTGAAACAGCACTTCGACGACCTGCCGATGATCGTCAACGGCGGCTTGCGTACCCCGGCGAGCGTGCTCGAGGCGCTCACCTGGTGTGACGGCGTGATGCTTGGGCGCGAGGCCTATCACCGCCCCTTCGTTCTCAGCGAGCTGCAGCGCACGCTCGGGGGCGCGGAGCGCTTCGAGCCGCCGAGCCGAGAGGCGGTGCTCGAGCGGATGGCGCGCTATGCGCAGCGGCAGCTCGCCCAGGGCGATCGCCTGTCGTCGATTACGCGCCACATGCTCGGGCTCTATGCCGGCGAGCCCGGCGCCAGGGATTACCGCCGCCTCCTGAGCGAAGGCGCACGGGCAGCGGGAGCGGGGCCGGATCTGCTGCGGGACGCGGCCGCGGCCGCACGGGCAGCGCGGCGGATTCAGGCTCTGGCGGGCCCCGCGGGCGGCAGCTCCACCTGACCGGTAGCGGAGTCGGGTCTCTCTGGTATTATCCCGGCCAACGTCGTCGTCGCCTTGCCGTCCGGGGGTGCAAGGGTGGGCGGCCAGCTGCACACTCTACATGGGCAAGGATATCGAACTCGCCATATTGTTTGCCGACGTTGTCGGCTCGACCCGGCTCTACGAGCTCATGGGTGATCTGCGCGCGCGCGATATGGTGTCGATCTGCATCGAAGTCATGCGCAGCGCGACGGAACAGCGCCATGGCACGGTCATCAAGACAATGGGCGATGAGGTCATGGCGACCTTCCCCAGCGCGGACGAGGCGCTGAATGCCGCGGCGCAGATGCAGCTGCAGATCTCGACTCATGCCCAGCTCAAGGTTGACGGCCAGCCGGTCGCGATCCGGATCGGCTGCCACTTCGGGCCGGTGGTCCTCGAGAGCCGCGATGTCTTCGGCTCGACGGTGCACACCGCCAATCGCATGACCAGCCAGGCCAAGGCCGGCCAGATCATCACGACCGCGGCGACCGTCGAGCATCTCGGGCCGGAATGGCGCGCCAACTGCAGGCTGATCGACACGGCACCGATCAAGGGGCAGGGGAACGAGGTTCCGCTCTACGAAGTGCTCTGGCAGACCGAAGACGTCACCAGCATGGTCCCGGCCATTGCCCTCAAGGGGCGCCAGGCGGCGGCGCGGCTGCGGCTGCGGTGGCTCGACCAGGAAGTAGTGGTCGATGAGCGCCGGCCCAGCGTCACCATCGGCCGCGCCGAGGACAACGATCTCGTGGTGAAAGGGAATCTCATCTCCCGCCTGCACGCGCGCATCGAGCTCAGCCGCAACAAGCTCGTGCTGATAGATCAGAGCACCAACGGCACCTTCGTGCAGACCCAGGGCGGCGAGGAATCCTTCGTCCGCCGCGACAGTCTGCAGCTCAAGGGTGACGGGATGATCGGCCTCGGCCGTCTGCCGGAGCCCGACTCCGCGCAGACGATCCGCTTCATCTGCGAGGCCTTCTAACCGAGCCGCTTTTCGGCGGCGGCCAGCTCCGCGAGCAGCTCCGGCGGCAGTCGCGAGCTGTATTTCTCGAGGTAGGCGCGGATGTCCGCGAACTCCTTGTGCCAGAGCGTCGGATCCACCGAGAGCAGCGCGCGCAACGAATCCTCGCCGATACGCAATCCCTGCACGTTCAGCTCCTCCTGGCGCGGCAGCAGCCCGATCGCCGACTCCACCGCGCCGGCCTTGCCGCCGCAGCGATCGAGCATCCACGCGAGTACGCGCAGGTTCTCGCCATAACCCGGCCAGAGGAACTTGCCGTGCGCATCGCGCCGGAACCAGTTGACGTGAAAGATCTTCGGCGGCCGCGCCAGCTTCGCGCCCACCGTGAGCCAATGCCGCCAGTAATCCGCGAAGTTGTAGCCGCAGAAAGGTTGCATGGCCATGGGGTCGCGGCGGACCACTCCCACCTGGCCGACGGCGGCCGCGGTGGTCTCCGAAGCGACGGAAGCTCCGACGAGCACGCCGTGCTGCCAGTTGCGCGCCTCGTACACCAGCGGCGCTACCTCGCGGCGCCGGCCGCCGAAGACGAGCGCCGAGATCGGCACTCCACACGCGTCCTCGGCGTGCGCCGAGTAGCTCGGATTGCGCTTGGCAGAGACGGTGAAGCGTGAGTTGGGATGCGCCGCGGGTCCCTTCGTGGGATCGTAGGGACGGCCCTGCCAGTCCGTGACCGGAATACCGGTCGGCAGGCCCTCCCACCACGGTTGGTTGTCCGCCGTGAGCGCGACGTTGGTGAAGAGCGTGTCGCGCCGGATCATCTCGTAGGCGTTGCGGTTGGTTTCGCGGTTCGTTCCCGGCACGACGCCGAAGTAGCCGGCCTCCGGATTGATGGCCCAGAGCCGCCCGTCGGCGCCCGGATGCAGCCACGCGATGTCATCGCCCACGGTGTAGACCTTCCAGCCCGGCAGCGAGGCCGGCGGGATCAGCATGGCGAGATTGGTCTTGCCGCAGGCGGAGGGGAAGGCGCAGGCGATGTAGTGCGTCTCGCCCTGCGGGCTCTCCAGGCCGACGATGAGCATGTGCTCCGCCAGCCAGCCCTCGGAGCGAGCCTGCCAGCTGGCGATGCGCAGCGCATGGCATTTCTTGCCGAGCAGCGCGTTGCCGCCGTAACCGGAGCCGAAGCTCTCGATCGCGAGCTCCTCCGGGAAGTGCATGATGAAGCGCCGGTTCGGATCGAGCTCCCCGATCGAGTGCAGGCCGCGGACGAATTTACCGTCAACCGCGATCCGCTCCAGGGCCGCGCGTCCCGCGCGCGTCATGATCATCATGTTGATGGCGACGTAGGCGCTGTCAGTGATCTCGACTCCGCAGCGCGCGAGCGGCGAGTCGATGGGGCCCATGCAATACGGGATGACGTACAGCGTGCGCCCGCGCATGCAGCCGGAGAAGAGCGCGCGCATCTTGGCATGCGCTTCCTTCGGATCCATCCAATGGTTGTTGGGACCGGCGTCGTCCTGGGAGTTGGTGCAGATATAGGTCAGATGCTCGACACGCGCGACGTCGTTCGGGCTCGAGCGGGAGAGATGGCAGCCCGGGAAGTGCTCCGGGTTGAGCTTCATGAGCTCGCCCTCGCGGATCAGCTTCGAGGTCAGCTCGCTTTGTTCCGCTTCGCTCCCTTCGCACCAGCGCACCCCGTCCGGCTGGGTGAGGGCTCGCACCGACTCTACCCAGTCCGTGACCGCGCGGGAGAGTTGGGACATCGGGATCGGCAGGGGTACAGCAGTGGCCATCCTCGGTTCCTCTAGTCGTGTGCGGCCCGGCCTTCACCGAAGCCGTTCACCGCACGTGGGGGACCCATCGGCTCCTGCCGCGTCCCGAAGTGCTCGCCAGTATAGCCGCGCCTACCGCTCGCCCTCATAAAGTACGATAAAACCCTCTCTTTTGTTCCATAATCGCACACGGCGGAATTCACGGGAAATCAATCACCTGGCAGCGCCGCGGCGTGCCTGTCATCGCAGTATGTTGGAGCTCGAGGACATCTTCGGGGAGGGAGGGCCTCTGCAGCGCGCGCTGCCGGGCTTCAACGTCCGCCGTCAACAAATGCACATGGCCGGGCGGATCGCCGCCGCCCTGGCCCGGCGCGAGATCCTGACGGTGGAGGCCGGCACCGGAACGGGTAAGACTTTCGCATATCTCGTACCCGCGCTGCTCTCGGGCGCGCGCGTGCTGATCTCGACGGGCACCCGGACGTTGCAGGACCAGCTCTATGCCAAGGACCTGCCGCTCGTCGGCGCGGCCCTCGGGCGCCCGGCCAGGGTCGCCCTGTTGAAGGGCCGTGCCAACTATCTCTGTCGTCATCGTCTGGACCAGGCGGCGGGGCAGGGGCGGGACGACATGCTCGGTCGCGTAGCCAGCTGGTCGCAGACCACGCGCAGCGGTGATCTTGCGGAGGTCGTCGGCCTCGCGGACTCGCACCCCGTATGGGCGCAGGTCACCTCGACGCGCGACAACTGTCTCGGCACGCGCTGTCCACACCTCGCCGGTTGTCACGTCGCGCTCGCCAGGCGGCAGGCGCTCGATGCCGACATCGTGATCGTCAACCATCACTTGTTGCTCGCCGATCTCGCGCTCAAGGAGGACGGCTTCGGCGATCTGCTGGGCGCGGCCGACGCCATCATCCTGGACGAGGCGCATCAGATTCCCGATCTCGCGGCGCAGTTCTTCGGCGCCCACGTGAGCAGCCGCCGCATCGAGAGTTTGTTGGATGATGTTCAGGTGGAGCTGGCGAAGGGGTGCGGTCTCACACCTGAAGCACACGCTCATGCGGCATCGACTGTGCGTGTTGTCAAATCACGTGTCGCGGAGCTCTGCGGCGCGGCCGCCGGCAGCGTGGGCCGCATCTCTTGGACGGAAGCGGATTCACCGGTGGCCGAGGCTGTAGCGGACCTCGGACATGCGGTTGGCGCGCTTGCGCAAGCGTTGCGCGCTGCTGGTGAAGAGACTGTCGCGCGCGCGCTCAGCGAGCGGGCGGGCGACCTCGCGGCAAGTCTCGCGCGCATCGCAGCGATAGGGGAGATCGAGGGAGCGCGCTCGCTCGAGATGACCTCCGGCAGTCGCTTCGCCCTGAGCCTCCTGCCGTTCGACATCGC
This sequence comes from uncultured Pseudomonadota bacterium, assembly GCA_963812925.1. Lineage (GTDB taxonomy): Bacteria > Pseudomonadota > Gammaproteobacteria > Steroidobacterales > Steroidobacteraceae > 13-2-20CM-66-19. The sequence continues at coordinate 139,736 of CAWEXF010000022.1, forward strand.
GGCCCGCTTCCAGGCGCTCATCGAGGCACACCCTTGTTCCTGGGTGTTCACCTCCGCCACCTTGTCGCTCGGTGAGGACTTCACTCCATTCACCGGCCGGCTGGGGCTCGACGGTAGCGCCACGCTCAAGATAGACAGTCCCTTCGACTATCCGCGCCAGAGTCTCCTTTATCTACCACCCCATATGCCGCTGCCCGCATCGCCGCAATTCCTGCCGGCGGTGATGGAGGTCGCGCTCGCGCTCATCGATGCCTCGCAGGGCGGTGCCTTCGTCCTCTTCACCAGTCACCGCGCGCTTGCCGCGGCGGCCGCGCTCTGGCGTGGGCAACATCCCCGGACCGCGAGGTATCGCTTGCTGGTACAGGGCGAGGGACCGCGCGAGCGTCTGCTGCGGGAATTTCGCGCGGACGGCAGCGCCGTGCTGCTCGGTACGACGAGCTTTTGGGAGGGTGTGGACGTCAAGGGCAGCGCGCTGCGGCTCGTCATCATCGAGAAGTTGCCGTTCGCATCCCCCGACGACCCGCTCGTGCGCGCGCGGGTCGAGCACCTCGAGGCCACTGGAAGGAGCGCCTTTCGCGAGTACCAGCTTCCGGAGGCGGCGCTGGCCCTGAAGCAGGGCGTCGGCCGTCTCATCCGCAGCGAGGAGGATTTCGGCGCGGTCGCCATCTGTGATCCGCGCCTGACGGGACGCCCCTACGGCAAGGTTTTTCTGGCGGCGCTGCCCCCGATGACCGTTACACGCGATCGGCAGGGGGCCATCGATTTTCTCCTTCGCCACGCGCCGCCGGCGGCCCCGTCGTACCGGGCTCTCGCGCCGTGAGGCTGCTGGCGCTGGACACTGCCACGGAGTGCTGCTCGGCCGCGCTGCTCATCGAGGGCCGGCTGCTCACACGTGAAACGGAGCTGGCGCGCGGCCATGCGGAGCGCATCCTGCCGATGATCGACGAGCTCCTCGGGGAGGCCGCGATCGGCCTGCGGCAGCTTGATGCCATCGCCTTCGGCCGAGGCCCCGGTTCATTCACCGGCGTCAGGCTCGCGGCCAGCATCGCGCAGGGGCTCGCCTTCGGCAGCGCTCTTGGAGTGGTGGCGATCTCGGATCTGGGCGCCGTTGCGCAGCGGGTCTTCGATCAAGACAACGGTGTTACGCGCGCACTCGTGTGCAACGATGCGCGTATGCAGGAGGTGTACTGGGGTTGCTTCGAGCGTGGGAGCGACGGGCTGGCCGTGGCCCGGGGCCCGGAGCGCGTGTGCCCGCCGGGGAGCGTCGAGCTGCCGTCCGACTGGGCGGAAGCGGCGGGCCTGGGACGCGGATTCGCGGCCTACCCTGGACTGAGGGCGCTGGCCGGCGTCGCGGTGCGAGGGGATTGGGACCGGCTCCTGCCCCGGGCCGCGGAGGTGGCGCGGCTGGCGGTTCCGGAGCTGACCGCCGGTCGGCTGCTCGCGCCGGAGGCCGCCGTGCCGGTCTATCTTCGGGATGATGTCGCGCGGCCGCCACCGTAACATAGGGCCAGAGCTGTCATTACTCTGCAACATTCTCCGTCTGTAATACTTGCGTTGCGGAGAAGTGCCTACTGATGCACGGAAAACTCATTCTAGTGGTGGAGGACGAGCGGGCGATCCGCGACATGATCGCTTTCGGTCTGAAGCGCGCCGGCTACGGGGTGCGCGAGGCGGAGGACTGCCGGACCGCGCGTGAGGCCCTTGCCGACCGCCTCCCCGACCTGATGCTGGTCGACTGGATGCTGCCCGACATGAGCGGCCTCGAGCTCACCCGCTCGGTGAAGCGGGACCGCCTCACCAAGGAGCTCCCCATCATCATGCTGACCGCCCGGGCCGAGGAGGGTGACAAGGTCATGGGCCTGGAGAACGGCGCCGACGATTACATCACCAAGCCCTTCTCGCCGCGGGAGCTGCTGGCGCGGATCGGCGCGGTGCTGCGCCGGGCCGGCACCGTCGGCCTCAATCAGGTCATCGAGTTCGAGGGTCTCAAGCTGGATCAGCAGGGCCAGCGGATCACCGTCAATGACGAGGTGCTGCCGCTGGCGCGCACCGAGTTCCGCATGCTCGAGTTCTTCATGACCCGGCCGGAGCGGGTGTTCAGCCGCGAGCAGCTCATTGCGCGGCTCTGGGGCAGCGACACCAGCGTCGAGGACCGGACGATCGATGTCTGCATCCGCAGGCTCCGCATGGCGCTCGAGCCGTACGGTCTGGATCGGTATATTCAGACAGTGCGCAGCGCGGGTTACCGCTTCTCCAACAAGGCACAGTGAGGCACCGCTGCAACCGGCAACTCAGGCATGGTGGTTTGCGGCTGGGCGATTGCTCGCGACGGTCATCGCCGGGCTCATCGTGGGCGCGCTGCTCGGCAGCATCTGGGGTGGTCTTGCCTGCGCTCTCGCCGTCCACCTCACCTGGCAGCTCGTCGTGCTGTTCAGGGTGGAATGGTGGCTGCGGCACCGCAGCTTTCAGGATCCGCCCGACGTCGGCGGCGTATGGGGCGAGATCATCTCGCAGATCGTGCGGCTGCACCGCCGCAAGCGCTTCCACAAACAGCGCTTCGTGCAGCTCATGCGTCAGCTGCAGAGCTCGACGGCGGCGTTGCCCAATGGCGTGGTCATCCTCAACCCGCAGCGCGAGATCGTCTGGTTCAACCGCATGGCCGGCAGGCTTCTGGATCTGCGGCGCACGGCGGACCTCGGCCTGAGGATCGAGAACCTGCTGCGCGAGCCGGAGTTCGCGCGCTACCTCGAGCTGCAGGACTACGTGAATCCGGTGACCATCCGACGGGCGAACCGCGAGGACTGTTACCTTTCGTTGCAGGTCGTGCCCTACGGTGACGGCCAGCAGCTGCTGCTCGCGGCCGATGTGTCGCGGCAAATGCGCCTCGAAGCCGTGCGCCGGGACTTCGTCGCCAACGCCTCGCACGAGCTGCGTTCGCCTCTCACCGTGGTCTCCGGGTACCTCGAGACGCTCAGTCAGGACCCGGCGCTCGACAGGGACCTCGCGGGACCGGTCGCGGAGATGCGCCGGCAGGCGGAGCGCATGACCGCCATCATCGAGGACCTGCTCGAGCTGTCGCGCCTGGAGCAGACGGGGGAGCCCGTCGGCGGCGAGCCGATCGACGTGCCGGCGCTGCTGGCGCTGCTGCGCAAGGATGTCCTCGCCCGGCCCGTCCACCCGCGGGAAGTGCGGGTGCGCATCGAATCCGACGCCGTACTGATCGGCGTCGAGTCCGAGATCCACTCCGCATTCTCCAACCTGGTGGACAACGCCGCCAAATACACGCCCGCGGACGGCTCAATCGAGATGCGTTGGTGGGTCGACGAGGACGGCGGCCACTTCTCCGTGACCGACACCGGGATCGGCATACCGTCCGAGCACATCCCGCGGCTCACGGAGCGCTTCTACCGTGTGGATCAGGGCCGCTCGCGCGCAACGGGCGGGTCGGGTCTCGGCCTCGCCATCGTCAAGCACGTCCTGCAGCGACATGGAGCAGAGCTGGAGGTGCGCAGCGCCATCGGCAAGGGCAGCACATTCTCGAGCCATTTCCCGCCGCAGCGCGTGCACGCCGCGCGCACTGCAACCGCCGTGTAAAAGTGATGCACGCCCACGTCTGACTGCCGGCGTTTCAGCTATCATCCGCACCCGAGCCGGAGAACCGCCCTGATGGAAACCGCCGACCTCAGCCACCACATCTCCCGTCGTTTCAACGAAGATCTCGAGCGCGTGCGCAGCAAAGTGCTCGCCATGGGCGGCTTCGTGGAGCAGCAGCTGCAGAAGGCGATCACGGCGCTCACCGAGGGCGACAGCACTCTCGGCGAGTCGGTGGCGCTCGGGGACTACCAGGTGAACAACATGGAGGTCTCGATCGACGAGGAGTGCAGCCGGATTCTGGCGACGCGCGCGCCCGCGGCAGGCGATCTGCGCGTCATCGTCGCCATCATCAAGACCATCACCGATCTCGAGCGCATTGGCGACGAGGGTGAGAAGATCGGCTACATCGCCTCGCGACTGGCAACCATGGAGCGGCCCGCCGACAAGTACCGGGAGATCAAGCATCTCGGCCGCATCGTTTCGGAGATGGTCCACGATGCCCTCGACGCCTTCGCCCGCATGGATGCGGAATCGGCCCTGCGCGTCGCGCGCCAGGATCGGCTGGTCGATGAGGAGTACGAGGCCATCCAGCGGCAGAGCATCACGTTCATGATGGAGGATCCGCGCACGATTCGCCGGGCGCTGGACGTCATGTGGGTCGTGCGCGCGCTGGAGCGCATCGGCGATCACGCGAAGAACATCAGTGAGTACGTCATATATATGGTGTACGGAAAGGATGTCCGCCATACCTCGCTGGATGACGTCGAGCGCGAATTGCGGGAGCGGGCGGCTCCCGGCGGCGAGCCGCGGCCCACGGCTGCCACATGAGCGGAACGCCGCTGACGGCGAGGCGCTCCGCAAATGCGTTACCCCGCCGGCCGATCAACTTCGCCGGCTTCCTGATCTGCGCGGCGCTCATCGGCTACGCCCTCTATGCGCAGTTCAAGCTCGGGCTCGATCCGTGTCCGCTCTGCATCTTCCAGCGCATCGGCATCGCCGCGCTCGGAGTGGTGTTTCTGATCGCCGCGCTGCACAACCCGCGTAACTGGGGCGCGAGCGTCTACGCCGCCCTCATCGCAATCGCCGCCCTCGCCACCGTGGCGGTTGCCGCCCGCCAGCTCTATATCCAACACCTGCCGCCGGGAGCCATTCCTTCGTGCGGCGCGCCGCTGTCCATGATGATGAAGTTCATGCCGCTCACTGCCGTGATCCGCAAGGTACTCAGCGGCAGCGGCGAGTGCGGCATCGTCAATTGGACGTTCCTTGGCCTGGCGATGCCGGCGTGGGTGCTGATCTGGGCCGTTTTCCTCGCTGCCGCGGGCGCGGTCGCGAACCTCAAGCGCGCCTGAGCCCCTACGCTCCTAGGTGAGCAGGTTTCGCAGTACGGTGAAATACATGCGATGGAGCGCGTCGATGTCGGTGAGCCGCACGCACTCATTCACCTTGTGGATGGATGCGTTCACGACCCCAAGCTCCACCACCTGCGCGCCAAGAGGGGCGATGAATCGCCCGTCCGACGTGCCCCCGCCGGTCGACAACTTGGGTGTGCGCCCGGCCACCTCTTCGATCGCTGCCCGCACGCCTTGCGACAGCTTTCCTGCCGGCGTATAGAACGGCTCGCCGGACACGTACCACTCCAGCGTGTAGCGCACGCCGTGCTTGCGCAGAACGCCCTCTACCGTCTCCTTCAGTCCTTCGAGCGTCTGCACGGGCGAGTACCGCAGGTTGAACCGTGCCTTGAGCTCGCCGGGAATGACGTTCGGCGCGCCAGTGCCCGCGTTGAGGTTCGAGACCTGGAAGGTCGTCGGATCGAAGTGCTCCGTTCCCTGGTCCCAGACGCGGCTGGTCAGCTCGGCGAGAGCCGGGGCGAGGGTATGGACCGGATTTTCCGCCAGGTGAGGGTAGGCGACGTGGCCCTGCACGCCATGGACGGTCAAGCGGCCGCTGAAGGAGCCCCGCCGGCCAATCTTGATGGTGTCTCCAATGGCCACCTCGCTCGAGGGCTCGCCCACCAGGCACCAGTCGATCCGCTCGGATCGCGCGGCCAGAGCCTCGACGACCCGCTTGGTGCCGTCGACCGACGGCCCTTCCTCGTCGCTGGTGATGAGGAACGCGATGCGGCCGCGGTGCCGGGGATGGGCGGCGACGAACTCCTCCGTGGCCGTGATCATCGCCGCGAGGCCGCTTTTCATATCGGCCGCGCCCCTGCCGTACAGCATGTCGTCGCGAACCGTCGGCACGAAGGGATCGCTGCGCCATTCTTCCAGCGGCCCCGTCGGCACTACGTCCGTGTGCCCGGCAAAGCAGAACACCGGACCGTCGTCGCGACCGTGCCGTGCCCAGAAATTCTCCACGCTGCCGAAACGGAGCGGCTCGACGTCGAAGCCGACCGCCTGCAGGCGCCGCATCATCACCTCCTGGCAGCCCTCGTCGGCGGGCGTCACGGAGCGGCGGGTCATCAGATCACGGGTGAGCTCGAGGGTGGCGGACATGTCTCCATCCGGGGGCGCCGGGCAGTCGGTGCGCGTTTATAAAGCGCGCGGCCGGGAGCATCAAGGCTTTTCGTCGCCGCAGCGTTGCCGCCTGTCACGCGCGCGCAACGTTCAGCGGCAAGACTATGAAAGCCGAGGCGGGCGGGAGCGCGCCGAGTCCCTGTCACACTGCCGTCACATTGATGTCATTTAATGCGGGCGCCATGCTTTCTCGTCCCTCGAACCAGAACAACGCGGAGGTATCATGAACTCATTTCGTCCCGGCGCACTGCGCAAATCCATGGCAACGCGCTTGCTCGCGGTTGCCGCGGCCTCGGTTCTCAGCACGAGCGCCTTCGCGGCCGGGCAGATCACAGGTGCCGGCAGCAGCTGGGTCTATCCGCTCGTCGCCAAATGGGCGGCGACCTATGCACAGCAGACGGGCGTCCAGGTCAACTACCAGCCGATCGGCTCCGGCGGCGGCATCCAGCAGATCAAGGCGGGAACGGTGGCCTTCGGGGCGAGCGACATGCCGCTGACGCCTGATGTCCTCAGCCAGAACCAGCTGATCCAGTTTCCCACCGCGATCGCGGGCGAGGATATCGTTTACAACATTCCGGGCGTGCAATCGGGACAGCTGCTGCTGACGGGCCCGGTGATCGCCGACATCTATCTGGGCAAGATCACCCAGTGGAACGATCCCGCCATCCAGAAGCTGAATCCGAGCCTGCACCTGCCGTCGATGGCGATCAGCGTGGTGCACCGCTCCGACGGCTCCGGCACGACCTTCACGTTGGCCGACTATCTCTCCAAGGTGAGCCCGGAGTGGAAACAGAAGGTCGGCGAGAACACCGCCGTCAACTGGCCGGTCGGTATCGGCGGCAAGGGCAATCAGGGCCTGGCCGGCTATGTGCAGCGTCTTCAGGGCTCGATCGGCTACGTGGAGTACGCGTACATCCTCGAGAACCACATGAACTATGCGCGCATGGTCAATAGCGCGGGCAAGGTGGTGAGCCCGAGCCTCGAAGGCTTCCAGGCCGCCGCGGCCAACGTCGATTTCACGAAGGTGCAGGACTTCTACGTGATCCTGACGGATCAGCCCGGCGAGCAGAGCTGGCCGATCTCCGGCTGCACGTGGGAGATCCTGCGCAAGAGCGCGCCGAAGTCGACGAACGAGCCGGTGACGCAGTTCTTCCTCTGGGGATTCGACCACGGGCAGGAGATGGCGAAGTCGATCGCGTTCGGGCCGTTGCCGGCGAGCACTGTCCGCGCGATCCAGAATTACTGGAAGCAGAACCTGGGCATATGAGCAACGATCGCCCGCGAAACTTACAGCCGCGGGCGAACGAATTGAGGTAGGCTCGAAACCGGGCGGCTGTCCCGCGGGGCAGCCGCCCTTCCGACTGTGTAGCGAATACGATACCGGGATGTGGTCATGACCAGCGCGGTGGCGTTCGATGCGAAGCGCATGGCCGGCCAGCGCCTCAAGGAGCGGATCTTCCATGCGACGACTCTCGTGGCGGCGCTCCTGGTGCTGGCGCTGCTCGGCGGGGTTGCCGTGTCGCTCGCGCACGGCTCCTGGCCCGCGCTCTCGCACTTCAAGCTCGCGTTCCTGACCCGCGAGGTCTGGGACCCGGTCTCCGACCAGTACGGTGCCTTGGGGGCCGTCTACGGGACGGTCGTGACATCGCTCATCGCGATGCTGCTCGCGCTTCCGGTCAGCTTTGGCATCGCGGTATTCCTGACGGAGCTCGCCCCGTCATGGCTCAAGCGGCCGATCGGCGTTGCGATCGAGCTGCTGGCGGCGATTCCCAGCATCATCTACGGCTTCTGGGGGCTTTTCGTTCTCGCCCCGCTGTTGCAGGTGCATGTCGAGCCGTGGATCAGCAGCACACTCGGGGTGTTGCCCGGCGTCGGCGTGCTCTTTCGCGGCGCACCTTTCGGCATCGGCATTCTGACCGCGGGCATCGTGCTCGCGATCATGGTCGTCCCGTTCATCGCCGCCGTGATGCGCGACGTCTTTGAAACCGTACCCGATGTGCTGAAAGAGTCGGCCTACGGTCTCGGCGCGACGACCTGGGAAGTGATATGGCGCGTCGTCGTGCCCTATTCGCGCACCGGCATGGTGGGCGGGACGATGCTCGGCCTCGGCCGCGCCCTCGGTGAGACCATGGCGGTGACGTTCGTGATCGGCAACGCCCACCAGATCTCGCGCTCGCTGCTCGATCCCGGCACGACGATTTCCGCCGCGATCGCCAACGAGTTTACGGAGGCCACGACGAAGCTCTACGCCTCCTCGCTCATCGCACTGGGCGCTCTCCTCTTCGTCATCACATTTACGGTGATCGCTCTGGCGCGACTCATGCTCCTGCGGCTCGATCGCCGGGCGCTCTCCTCGGTATGAGCCGCCGCGCCTTTCGCAAGATCATCAACGCGCTCGCGCTCGGGCTGTCAGGAGTCGCGACCCTGGTGGGGCTGCTGGTGCTCGGCGCGCTGCTGTGGTCGCTGTTGAAGGAGGGTCTCGGGCATCTCTCGACGGACGCGTTCACCAAGATGACGCCGCCGCCGGCGACTCCCGGGGGCGGACTGCTGAACGCGATCTACGGCAGCGCCATCATGACACTGATCGGCATTCTGATCGGCGGCCCGATCGGCGTGTTGGCGGGCACGTACCTGGCGGAGTACGGGCGCGGCTCGCGTCTGAGCACCGTCATCCGCTTCATCAACGATGTGCTGCTGAGCGCCCCGTCGATCATCATCGGGCTGTTCGTTTACGAGCTCGTGGTGGTGCCGATGGGGAACTTCTCGGCCATCTCGGGCGCCATCTCGCTGGCGATCATCGCCATGCCGGTCATCGTGCGAACGACCGAGGACATGCTCAACCTGGTTCCGCAGGGCATCAAGGATGCTTCCACGGCGATGGGCGCCTATCCGTGGCGGACCATCATGAGCGTCGCCTACCCGGCCGCCCGCAGCGGCATGCTGACGGGCCTGCTGTTGGCAGTGGCGCGTATCAGTGGCGAGACGGCGCCGCTCCTGTTCACCGCTCTCAACAATCAGTTCTGGAGCACGGACCTCAGGGCGCCGATGGCGAACCTGCCGGTGGTGATCTTCCAGTTTGCGCTGAGCCCGTATGACAACTGGCAGCAGCTCGCGTGGGAAGGGGCGCTCATCATCACTTTCGCGATCCTGATCCTGAGCATCGTGGCCCGTGTGGTGGTGTCGCGTCTGGGTCCGGGGACGGGCCGCAGATGAGCGTACCACAGCGACAGTTGGAGACCGGGAGGCCGGAAGAGGGGGCCGCGGCCATCAAGGTCGAAGTGCGGCACCTGAACTTCTACTACGGGACAGCGCACGCCCTGAAGGACGTCAGCCTCACCTTGCGCGACCGGAGCATCACGGCCTTCATCGGCCCCTCCGGATGCGGCAAGTCGACGCTGCTGCGCGTCTTCAATCGCATGTATACCCTCTATCCGGGACACCGCGCGGTGGGCGAGGTCCTGCTCGACGGGCAGGACATCCTCGCGCCGTCCGTCGACGTCGCGGACCTGCGGCTGCGTGTCGGCATGGTGTTCCAGAGGCCGACCCCCTTCCCGATGTCGATCTTCGAGAATGTGGCCTTCGGCCTGCGCCTCTCGCGCGGAATCGGCCGGGGGGAGCTGCGCGAGCGCGTCCATGCGGCACTGCAGGATGCCGCCATGTGGGAGGAGGTCAAGGACAAGCTCAACGAGGACGGCCGCAGCCTCTCGGGCGGCCAGCAGCAAAGGCTGTGCATTGCGCGTACCATAGCGCTGGAGCCGGAAGTGATTTTGTTCGACGAGCCGACGGCCGCGCTCGATCCGATCTCGACCCTGCGGGTCGAGGAGACGCTGCAGAGCCTGCGCGAAAAGTACTGCATCGCCATCGTGACACACAACCTGCAGCAGGCTGCGCGCGTGTCCAACTTCACGGCCTTCATGTACCTGGGCGAGCTCATCGAGATGGGAACCACCGGACAGATATTCACCGCGCCGAAGAACCGCCGGACCGACGACTACGTCACGGGCAGGTTCGGGTGAGTGCGGTGCCGAGCGACGACATGAAGCACGAACCGAGGCGAGCTGAATCCAACACCGCGGGCGGCTCGGATGGGGCGCGTCGCTTCGGCGATGGTGGGTTGAATCTCAAGCCGAGCGGCCGCGTGCACATTCCCGAGAGCCCGGAGGGCGGATCGTCTTCGCGTCCGGCGGGCGATATCCCGATCGCCGACGCGGTCTTCTCCTGCCGCGATGTCAACGTATTCTACGGCGACAAACCGGCGCTCAAGAACGTGACGATCGACGTCGCGCGCCGCCAGGTGCTTGCCGCGATCGGACCCTCCGGCTGCGGCAAGTCGACCTTCCTGCGCTGCCTCAACCGCATGAACGACACCATTGCCGGCGCGCGCGTGACGGGTACCATCACCCTCGACGGCCAGGACATCTACTCCAAGCGCCAGGATCTCGCGCAGCTGCGCGCCCGCATCGGCATGGTCTTCCAGAAGCCGAATCCCTTTCCGAAGTCGATCTACGACAACGTCGCCTACGGCCCGCGCATCCACAAGCTCGCCCGCGGCCGCGCCGACCTCGACGAGATCGTGTTCACCAGCCTGCAACGCGCAGGCCTCTGGGACGAGGTCAAGGACCGCCTGAGCTCACACGCCGTCGGCCTCTCCGGCGGCCAGCAGCAGCGCCTCTGCATAGCCCGCACCCTGGCCGTCCAACCCGAGGTCATCCTCATGGACGAGCCGTGCTCCGCCCTGGACCCCATCGCCACCGCCCACGTCGAAGACCTGATCGAGCAGTTACGCGCCTCCTACGCAATCGTGATCGTAACGCACTCGATGCAACAGGCCGCGCGCGTCTCCCAACGCACCGCCTACTTCTACATGGGCCAGCTGATCGAAGTAGGCGACACCGACCGGGTGTTCACGAACCCCCAACACCGCCTGACCGAAGACTACATCACCGGCCGCTTCGGCTGACCGCGGGTCCTATTCCGCCGTCCGCAGCAACTCATTGATCGAAGTCTTGGCCCGAGTCTGCGCATCCACCCGCTTCACGATCACAGCGCAGTAAAGCCCATACTTCCCATCAGCAGAAGGCAACGTCCCCGGCACCACCACCGACCCCGCCGGAATCCGCCCCTGCAGTATCTCCCCCGTAGTCCGGTCATAGATGCGCGTGCTCTGCCCGAGGAACACCCCCATTGAAATGACCGACCCCGCCTCCACGACGACCCCCTCGACGACCTCCGACCGCGCCCCAATGAAGCAGTCGTCTTCAATGATCGTTGGGCTCGCCTGCAGCGGCTCCAGGACTCCACCGATCCCAACTCCCCCCGACAGATGCACGTTCCGTCCAATCTGCGCGCAAGACCCAACCGTAGCCCAGGTATCCACCATCGTCCCAGTGCCCACGTACGCCCCGATGTTGACGTAGCACGGCATCAGTACGACGTTCGACGCCACAAATGCACCTCTGCGAACCACCGCATGTGGTACGACTCGCGCCCCCGCCGCCCGCAGCTCCGCCTCCGTCGAGCTGGCATACTTCAGCGGAACTTTGTCGTAAAACCTGGTGAACCCCGCTTCCATCATCACGTTGTCACGCGTCCGGAAGTACAGCAACACCGCCTTCTTGAGCCATTCGTTGACGACCCAGATGCCGTCCTTCTGCTCCGCAACGCGCGCGCTGCCGGAATCGAGCAGCCCGATGCATTCTTCCAACACATCCTCGAGCCCCGTCGGGATGTTCTTCGGCGTGATCTCGGCGCGGAACTCGAAAGCGGCGTCGATCGCGGACTGGAGATTCTTCAGGTCATTCATGATGGGTTCCGTTGCACGAATTCACGGATGCGCTCCGCGGCCGCGACGCACTGCTCCACGGGCGGTACCAGCGAAATACGCACGCGGCCGGCGCCCGGGTTCCCGTCCGCGCTCGCGCGCGCAAGGTAAGTACCCGGCAGCACCGTGACCGCGTGGCTGGCGTAGAGGTCACGCACGAAACGCTCGTCGTCGCCGCGCACGCTGGGCCAGAGATAAAATGCGCCATCAGGGCGCGGGATGTCGAAGCAAGGAGCGAGGATCGGCAGCACCCGCGCGAACTTCTCCTGGTACAGAAGGCGGTTGCGCACCGCGTACTCCTCATCCTGCCAGGCCGTCACACTCGCAAGCTGTGTCGGCACGGGCATGGCGCTGCCGTGGTAGGTTCGATACAGAAGAAATCGCGAGATGACCGCCGGATCCCCGCAGACGAAGCCCGACCTCAGGCCGGGCACGCTCGAGCGCTTCGAGAGGCTGTGGAACACGACGCAGCGCTCGAAGCGGCCGTGGCCGGCGGCCACGCAGGCTTCGAGGAGCCCCGCGGGAGGGGAGCTCTCATCCAGGTAGATCTCGGTGTAGCACTCGTCGGCGGCGACGATGAAGTCGTACCGCTCGGCGAGCGCAAGCGCGCGGCGCAGGAAATCCAGCGGCAGCACCTTGCCGGTCGGGTTCCCAGGGCTGCACAGGAACAACACCCGACAGCGGCGCCAGATGCTCTCCGGTACGGCATCGAGATCGGGCGTGTAATCGTTTGCCGCCGTCGTGGCGAGAAAATAGGCGCCTGCTCCGGCGAGCAGGGCCGCTCCCTCGTAGATCTGGTAGAACGGATTTGGCATCAGCACCAGCGGGTCGCTGCCGGCGTCGACGGCAGCCTGCACGAAGGAAAAAAGGGCTTCGCGGGTGCCGTTGACCGGCACGACCATGGTGGCGGGCTCGACGCTTCCGGCAGGCAGGCGGTAGCGCTTTTCCAGCCAACGCGCACAGGCCGAGCGCAGCTCCGGAAGGCCGGCGGTGGCGGGGTAGGTGCCGAGGCGGTGGAGACTGTCACGCAGCGTCGCGAGTACGTTTGCCGGCGGCTCGTGGCGGGGCTCGCCGATCCACATGTCGATAGGAGTTAGGCCGTGGGGTGCACTTACGCCGGCCTTCAGGCGTGCCAGGCGCTCGAACGGATACGCATGCAGTCTGTCCAGGCGAGGGTTCATAAAACCAACACCGTACACCGGCATCTCTTAAGCCGCATCGCGCCGATCCAACACGCGCATCAGGCTTTCGCGCAACCTGTCTCCCGCTGCGGTGTCCAGCGGCCGCCCGTCAAAGTCGGTGACATAGAAGACATCCTCGGCCCGCTCCCCCACGGTCATGATCTTCGCGGCCTGCAGCTCCACGCGCGCCTCCATCAGCACCTTGCCCACGTCGCAGAGCAGCCCGGGGCGGTCGCCAGCGGTCAGCTCGAGCACCGAGCGGCAGTTGCGCTCGTCGACGCTGAGAGCGATGAGAGTTGCCGTATGGAACATCCGCGCCTGCCGGGGAGCGCGGCGGTAGACGGCGAAGGGCGTGTCGTCGGGTCGCTGCAGCGAGCGCCACAGCGCATGCTCGATCTCCTCCTCGCGATCGCGGTCGGTGATCGGAGCGCCGTCGTCTTCCAACACGTGGAAGAGGTCGAGACTGAAGCCGTCGCCGGTCGGCGTGATCCGCGCGTCGACGATGTTGAGTCCCAGCTGGTCGAGCACGGCGGTGGTGCGCGCGAAGCCGTTACGGCGCGCGCGGGCGTAGATGAGCACGGCGGTCGTGCCGCGCAGGCTTTGGGGGTCGAGCGCGATCAGCGGCTCGTCGGAGCTCGGGTCGCGCTCGGCGAGCAGGCGGGAGTGCCAGGCGACCTCCTCGGGCGAGTGCTGCAGAAAGTACGTGGCGGAGAAGCGCGTCCAGGCGCGCTCGATGTCGGCCGCAGGCAGATTGCGCTCCTGCATCAGGCGGCGGGCGGCCTCCTGCGTCTCACGCACCAGCTGTTCCTGGTCGATGGGCGCCTCGAGGCCGCGGCGCAGCGCCCGCCGCACGCGGTGATAGAAGTCATGGAAGAGCGAAGCCTTCCACGAATTCCACAGCTTGGGGTTGGTGCCGCGCACGTCCGCGCAGGTGAGCACGTAGAGGTAATCGAGGTGCGCCTCATCGCCTACCTTGCGGGCGAAGGCGTTGATGACTTGCGGGTCGCCGATGTCCTGCTTCTGCGCCGTGATGGAGAAGGTGAGGTGGCTGCGCACCAGCCAGGCCACCATGCGCGCGTCGTAGGGCGAGAGCCCCTGCTCCAGGCAGAAGGCTTCCGCGTCCACAGCGCCGAGGTCGGAATGATCGCCGCCGCGGCCCTTGGCGATGTCGTGAAACAGCGCCGCCAGATAGGCGACCTCGGGACGGGGCAGCTGCTGCATGATGCGCGAGGCTTGCGGCAGCTCGTGATCGTACTTCGGGATCGCGAACCGCCTGAGGTTGCTCACGACGAAGAGCGTGTGGGCATCCACCGTGTAGGCGTGGAAGAGGTCGTACTGCATGCGGCCGACGACACGGCCAAAAGCCGGGATGTAACGCCCCAGCACGCCGTAGCCGTTCATGCGCCGCAGCTCGTGCGTGACGCCGGCCGGCGCCCGCACGATCTCGAGGAACAGCCGATGGTGGCGCGGGTTCTGGCGGAACTCCTCGTCGATGAGCCAGAGGCTGCGTGCGACCGCGCGCATGGTGGCGGCACGCACCGCCTTGATGTCGGGATTCTGCTGCAGCAGCACGAAGAGCTCGAGGAGCGCCGAGGGAACGCGGGCGAATACGTCCTCGCTCACCGCCTCGAGCGAGCCGTGGCGCACCTGGAAGCGGGCGTTCAGCGGCCGGGGCGGCTCGCTCTCGGTCTGCACCGCCTCGCGGAAGAGCTGCAGCAGCAGCTCGTTCAACAGGCTGACATCCTTCACCGTGCGGTAGTAGCGCTGCATGAACTGCTCTACCGCCAGCGTGTAGGAAGCGTCCTCGTAGCCGAAGGTCTGCGCCAGCTTGAGCTGATGATCGAAGAGCAGCCGGTCCTCGCGCCGCCCGGTGATGACGTGCAGGCCGAAACGCACCTTCCAGAGGAAGGACTGCGCCTGCTTCAGGCGGCGCAGCTCCGCGACCGTGAGAAAGCCGTTGGTGACCAGCCCGTCGAGCGTGTCGGAGCCGAAGCGGCGCTTGGCGACCCAGGCGATGGTCTGGATGTCGCGCAGCCCCCCGGGGCTCGTCTTGACGTTGGGCTCGAGGTTGTAGGCCGTGTCGTTGGCCTTCAGGTGACGCTCGGATTGCTCGCGCACCTTGGCCTCGAAGAATTCCCGCACGGGCCAGATCCGATCCGGTGCGAGCGCGGTCTGCATGTCGGCGAGGAGCGCGGCGTTGCCCGAGAGCAGGCGCGCCTCGATGAGCGTAGTCATCACGCTGACGTTGGCGACGCTCTCCGCCGCGCATTCCTCCACCGTGCGCACGCTGTGGCCGACCTCCAAGCCGATGTCCCAAAGGAAGGCGAGCAGCCGTTCGGTCGCCCCGCGCTCCGCGGCGTCCGGCGCGCGCGGCACGAGGAGCAGGATGTCGATGTCGGAGCAGAGGTGCAGCTCCCCGCGCCCGTAGCCTCCCACCGCAACCAGCGCCCAGGAGATCATCGACGGGATCGAGTGTGTGCGCCACGACTCGCGCAGCACCACATCGACCAGCGCCGCCCGGGCATGCACCAGCGTCTCGACCGGCTCCTCGGCGAGAAAACGGGCTTTCAGCTCCTCGTGCGCCTGGCGCAGCAGCTCACGCCAGGCCGCGCTCGACCCCTGCGCCTCGGCGAGAAGGGATGGCAGGCGCTGCAGCCAGGGCCAGCCGGGATCGGCGAGCGGGGCGGGCAGCGTTTCCTCGAGGAGATCGACGTCTCCGGCGGCCATGGGCGCGCTCAGTGCACCCGCCGTTCGGCGGCGCCGAGCGTGAGCACCTCGTGCCCCTCATCGGTGACCAACACCGTGTGCTCCCACTGGGCCGACAGCGAGTGGTCCTTGGTGATGACCGTCCAACCATCCGGCAGCAGGCGCACGTGACGCTTGCCGGCGTTGACCATCGGCTCCACCGTGAAGGTCATTCCGGTCTTGAGCTCGAAGCCCGTGCCGGGCTCGCCGTAGTGCAGGACCTGCGGGTCCTCGTGGTAGATGCGGCCGATACCGTGGCCGCAATATTCCCGCACCACGGAATAATTGTTCTGCTCCACGAAGGTCTGGATGGCGTGGCCGATATCCCCGAGCCGCGTGCCGGGGCGCACGGTCTGGATGCCGCGCCACATGGCCTCGAAGCAGGTTTCGGCGAGCCGCTGCGCGTGCGCGGGCGGCTTGCCGACGAAGTACATGCGGCTGGTATCCCCGTGAAACCCGTCCCTGATCACCGTGACATCTATGTTCACGATGTCGCCCGCCTTGAGGCGCTTATCGTTGGGGATACCGTGGCAGACGACGTGATTGACGGATGTGCAGATGGTCTTGGGGAACCCGCGGTAGTTCAGGTTCGCAGGCACCGATTTCTGCACTTTGACGATGTAGTCGTGGCAGATGCGGTCGAGCTCGTCCGTGGTCACCCCGGGTACGACGTACTCGGTGATCATGTCGAGCACGTCGGCGGCCAGATGGCCGGCGATGCGCATCTTTTCCTGCTCTTCGGGGGTTTTTATCGTCACGTGCATGGGGTTTCGATTCATGGTATAAAGCGCGGCCTTTTTTGGCAATCATCGACAGTTCATACACCACACGCGCATCGCTAAACCCACCGGCTGGGTGTCCTCGCCTAGGATGAGGATGGCCGCGGGGATGCGCGGAGGCTCAACCCAAACAGGAGACTTCTCCATGTCCGGCGTGTCCATGCGACAGATGCTGGAAGCGGGTGTCCATTTTGGACACCAGACCCGCTTCTGGAACCCGAAGATGGCCCCCTTCATCTTCGGCGAGCGTAACAAGATCCACATCATCAATCTCGAGAAGACGCAGCCGCTCTATGCGGATGCGGCCCTGTTCATCAAGGGCGTGGTCGCCGACGGCGGCACGGTCCTTTTCGTGGGCACCAAGCGCTCCGCCCGCGAGGCGATGCAGAAGGAGGCCGAGCGCTCCAGTCAGCCCTTCGTCAACCAGCGCTGGCTGGGGGGCATGCTGACGAACTTCAAGACCATCCGCCAGTCGATCAAGCGGCTGGCCGAGATCACCGAGCTCGCCACCTCGGGCGCCCTCGACAAGCGCGGCAAGAAAGAGGCGACGCAGCTCCGTCGCGAGATGGAGAAGCTGGAAAGGAGCCTGGGCGGCATCAAGCACATGGACGGCCTGCCGGATGCGCTCTTCGTGGTCGACGTCGGGCACGAGAAGATCGCCGTCGACGAGGCGAAGAAGCTCGGCATTCCGGTGGTGGCGATCGTCGATACCAATTGCTCCCCCGACGGGATTGACTATGTGATCCCCGGCAATGACGATGCCATGCGCGCCATCCAGCTCTATGCATCGGGCGTCGCAGATGCCGTGCTGGAGGGCAAGGAGTCCGTGCCGGCCGTCGCGGTGGGCGAGGACGAGTTCGTGGAGCTCGACGAGGCCGGCGTCCCGCGCCGCAAGTCCGCGCGCGGCCGCCAGCAGAAGCCAGCCGCCACGGTGCGCAGCAAGAGGGCTCCCCCGCGCCGCCGTCCCGCGCCGGTCAAGACGCCGGCGGTTGTCGGTGCTACCGAGGAAGTCGTCGGCGATGAGGATGAACTGGACGTCGAGGAGTTGCCGGAGCTGGCCGCTTCCGGCGGCAGCGGCACGGCCGATAAGCCCGCCGCTCCGGTCCGACGTCCGAGCGGCGGTGGCGCCGGCCGGCGCAAGGGACGCGGCACAGCGGACTGACGAGAACGGGAATCACGATTCATGAGCATCTCAGCAGACACGGTCAAGCAACTTCGCGAGCGCACCGGCGCCGGCATGATGGAGTGCAAGAAAGCCCTGGTCGAGACCGGGGGCGACCTCGACGCGGCCGCGGAGCTCATGCGCAAGCAGGGCCTTGCCAAGGCCGACAAGAAAGCGACCCGCATCGCCGCCGAGGGCGTCATCGCCATCGAGCGTTCCGCCGACGGCCTCACGGCCGCGATGGTGGAGGTGAACTGCGAGACGGACTTCGTCGCGCGGGAACAGGACTTCCGTGCCTTTGCCAAGGCGGTGGCCCACCGCGCGGTGGCCGACCGTCCGCAGACGCTCGAAGCCCTGGCGCAGGCAAAGCTCGAGGGCTCGGAGACCATCGAGGAGCGCAGAAGGTCCCTGGTGGCGAAGATCGGCGAGAACATCGGCGTGCGGCGTTTTGCCGTGCTCACGGCGCCGCAACATCTCGGCACCTATACCCATGGCACCCGCATCGGGGTGCTGGTCGCGCTGCAGGGCGGGGATGCGCACCTCGCGCACGACCTCGCGATGCACGTCGCGGCGAGCAACCCGAAGTACCTCTCGCAGCGTGAGGTGCCGCCCGAAGTGATCGCGAAGGAGCGCGAGATCCTCGGCGAGCAGGCCCAGAAAGAGGGCAAGGGGGAAGGCAAGTCGCCGGAGATCATTGGCAAGATGGTCGAGGGGCGCTTGCGCAAGTCGCTGGGGGAGATCACGCTTCTCGGCCAACCGTTCGTGAAGGATCCGGACACGACCGTTGAGAAGCTGCTGAAAGGCGCCGGCGCGCAGGTGGCCGCGTTCGAGCGCTTCGAGGTTGGTGCTGGCATCGAGAAGAAGCAGGAGGACTTCGTGGCGGAGGTCATGGCCCAGGTCAAGGGCTCATCCGGCCCCGCCAAGCACTGACGCCGCGGTAGCAGTTCACGAAAAAGCCCCGCCGCCGGCGGGGTTTTTTCCATCACGACGAGGCGATTTGGGATGACCGAAAGCAATAAGGCCCGCTTCTCCCGCATTCTCGTGAAGCTCTCGGGCGAGGCGCTGATGGGCCGCACCGACTACGGCATCGATCCGGCAATCCTCAAGCGTATCGCTGGGGAGCTGCAGGAGATCGTCGGCCTCGGTGTGCAGCTCGCCGTCGTCGTCGGCGGCGGCAATATCTTCCGCGGGGCGGGCCTCGCGCGCGCCGGCATGGACCGGGTGGCGGGCGATCACATGGGCATGCTCGCCACCGTCATGAATGCGCTCGCGATGCAGGATGCGCTCGAGAGCCTCGGACTCTATGCGCGCGTGATGTCGGCCATCCGCATCAACGAGGTCTGCGAGGACTACATCCGCCGCCGCGCCATCCGTCACCTCGAGAAGGGCCGGGTGGTCATCTGTGCCGCGGGAACCGGCAATCCCTTCTTCACGACCGACACCGCCGCGGCGTTGCGCGCGATCGAGATCGATGCCGAGGTGCTCCTCAAGGCCACCAAGGTGAACGGTGTCTACTCCGACGATCCGCTGCGGAATCCGGCCGCGGTGCGCTACGACCACCTCACCTTCGATCGGGTGCTCACCGACAAGCTCAATGTCATGGACGCGACTGCCGTTGTGATGTGCCGCGACAACAACCTGCCGTTGCGGGTATTCAATCTCAACAATCCGGGTGACCTGACGCGTATCGTGCGCGGCGAAGAGGTGGGTACCTCGGTCACCTGCGAGTAGGCCGCGTCACGGAGATATAAGAATGCTCGAAGACATCAAGAAAGACGCTCGCGAGCGCATGGCGAAATGCGTGCAGAACTTCCAGGGTGACCTCAAGAAGCTGCGCACGGGCCGGGCGCATGCGAGTCTGATAGAGCACCTCAAGGTCGACTACTATGGTTCGGAGGTGCCGCTGCAGCAGGTGGCGAGCATCGCGGTCGAGGAGGGCCGGACCCTCGTGGTCTCGCCTTGGGAAAAGACCGTCGTGCAGGCAATCGAGAAGGCCATCTTCAAGTCGGATCTGGGCCTGACGCCCATGACGGCCGGCACCGTGATCCGCATCCCGATGCCGCCCCTGACCGAGGAGCGACGTCGCGAGATCACCAAGGTGCTGCGGCACGATGCGGAGAACGCGCGCGTCGCGGTGCGCAACGTGCGTCGCGACGTGATGAGCGATATCAAGGACATGCTCAAGGAGAAGATGATCTCGCAGGATGACGAGCACCGCGCCGAAGGGGACATCCAGAAGCTCACCGACAAGCACGTCGCCGACATCGAGCAGCTTCTGGCGGCCAAGGAAAAGGAAGTGATGCAGGTTTGATGTACACCGTGCCTCGCCACATCGCGATCACGATGGACGGCAACGGCCGGTGGGCGGCGGCGCGCGGCCTGCCCCGATCTGCAGGTCACAAGGCGGGCCTGACGCCGGTCCGACTCTGCGTCGAGGAGTGCAGCCGGCTCGGCGTCGAGGCGCTGACGCTGTTCGCCTTCTCGAGCGAGAACTGGTCGCGGCCGGCGGAGGAAGTGGCGAGCCTGATGGGACTGTTCTTCGAGGCGGTGGATCGCGAGATCGCGGAGCTGCACCGGCAGGGTGTGCGGGTGCGTTTCATCGGCAACCGGCAGCGACTGTCGGTGCGGCTGCAGGCGCAGATCGCCGGCGCCGAGCAGCATACCGCCGGCAACAAGGGCCTGAAGCTGCAGATCGCGGTGAGCTATGGAGGACGATGGGACATCGTGCAGGCCGCCCGCGAGCTCGCGGCGCAATGCGTGAGCGGCGCGTTGCGGCCAGCCGAAATCGACGAGGACCGCTTCGGCTCGGCGCTCGAGCTCGGGGGGCTGCCGGACGCGGATCTGCTGATCCGTACCGGCGGCGAGCGGCGGATCAGCAATTTTCTGCTGTGGAATATCGCCTACGCGGAGCTCTACTTCAGCGATCGGCTCTGGCCGGATTTCGACAAGACGGAACTGTCCGCCGCGCTCGAGTTCTTCGCGGGCCGGGAGCGACGCTTCGGCCTCACGACCGGACAGATGAAAGCCCGAGGCCCGTGAGCGAGTCGCTCCGCAAACGGGTTGCCACCGCCGCCGTTCTGATAGCGCTGCTGCTGGTGGTGCTCTTCTGGCTGCCCGCGGGCGTGACGGTGGCGGTCCTGACGCTGGTGGTGCTCATGGGCGCCTGGGAGTGGTCGGCTTTCCTCAAGTGGATCGACCTGCGCGCGCGGGGCGCGTTCGTCGCTCTCGTCGGCATCCTCTTGCCGGTCGCGTGGTTCGCGACGCGCACTCCGGCCGGCCTGGAGGCAGTGCTCGGACTCGCGCTCGTCTGGTGGCTGGTCGCGCTTGTCTGGATCGTGGTCGCGCCGCGGCGGGTACGGTCCTGGTCGGCCTTCCTCGCCGGGCTCCTGTCGCTGGTGCCGGCCTGGCTGGCGCTGACGCGCCTGCGGTACGTCAGCCCGCATGGCGCGGAGTGGGTGCTCTTCTCCCTGGTGCTGGTGTGGATGGCCGATATTGGCGCCTATTTCTGCGGCCGGCGGTTCGGGCGGCGGCGGCTCGCTCCCGCGGTTTCGCCCGGCAAGACCTGGGAAGGCGCGCTCGGTGGCCTAGCCGCGAGCGGCATCGTCGCGGTGGCGGGCGGCGCCTGGTTCCGGCTGCCGCTCGAGCAGTTCCTGGCGCTCTGTCTGGCTGCGGTAGCCTTCTCCATCGTCGGCGACCTGACCGAAAGTCTGCTGAAGCGCTTCGCGGGAATGAAGGACAGCGGTACGCTCTTTCCGGGGCACGGCGGCGTGATGGACCGCATCGACAGCGTCACGGGTGCCGTGCCCGTGCTGCTGCTCGGCCTCACTTTTCTAGGAGTCCTGCCATGATCGGTGTGGTCGTCTTGGGTTCCACCGGCTCCATCGGCGAGAGCACCCTCGATGTGCTGGCGCGCCATCCGGATCGCTTCCGTCTGGTGGCGCTCGGCGCCAACCGCAATGTCGCCAAGCTCGCGGAGCAGATCCGCCGCTTCCAACCCGCGTATGCCGCGATGGCCGACGAGGGCGCCGCGCGTGAGCTCGTCGCCGAGCTGGGTACCGCCGTGCGCACGACACGTGTCCTGGCGGGTGTCGAGGCCCTCACGGAGATCGCGACACTGCCCGAGGCCGAGTGCGTCATGGCCGCGATAGTCGGCGCCGCGGGGCTGAGCTCCACGCTTGCCGCCGCGCGCGCCGGCAAGCGCCTGCTGCTCGCGAACAAGGAATCGCTCGTCATGTCGGGGCCGCTGCTCATGGATGCGGTGCGCGAGAGCGGCGCCACGCTATTGCCCATCGACAGCGAGCACAACGCCATCTTCCAGTGTCTGCCGGCGGGATCGCGCACTGGTGCGACTCCGAAGGGCGTGCGCCGCATCCTCCTCACCGCCTCCGGCGGTCCGTTTCGCGACTGGCAGGCGGACGCCATCGCTGCGGCAACCCCCGAGGCTGCGTGCGCCCATCCCAACTGGGTGATGGGACGGAAGATCTCGGTCGACTCGGCGACCCTGATGAACAAGGGGCTCGAGCTCATCGAGGCGTGCTTTCTCTTCGCGCTGACGCCTGACCGCGTCGAGATCGTGGTCCATCCGCAGAGCATCATCCATTCGCTGGTCGAGTACCTCGATGGCTCGCTGCTCGCGCAGCTCGGCTCGCCGGATATGCGCACTCCGATCGCCTGCGCGCTCTCCTGGCCCGAGAGAATGGCTTCCGGTGTAGAATTCCTCGATCTGGTGAAGACCTCGCGGCTCGACTTTCGCGCCCCGGACCCGCAGAAATTCCGCTGCCTGGCGCTGGCACAGTCGGCGGCGCGGGCCGGCGGGCTGACTCCGGTCGCCCTGAACGCCGCCAACGAGGTTGCCGTCCACGCCTTTCTGGAGCGCCGATTGAACTTTCCCGGCATCGCCGCAGTCATTGAAGAAGTGGTCACACGATGTCCCGCGGGGGCTATAGGCGGGCTGGACGATGTCCTGGCGGCCGACGCGGAGGCGAGACGGCTCGCGTCCGAGCGCATTGATGGCGGGCTGCGTGCGGCCGGGGGGCGCTCGCTCGAGGGCGCGCGGGCATGAGTGTCGTCTGGTACACGCTGTGGTTCGTCATCGCCGTCGGGGTGCTGGTCACCATTCACGAGTTCGGCCACTTCTGGGTCGCGCGACGGCTCGGCTTCAAGGTGCTCAGGTTCTCGGTCGGCTTCGGACAGCCGCTGTGGTCCCGGCGGATCGGGCCGGATCGGACGGAGATCGCCATCGCACCCATCCCCCTCGGCGGTTATGTGAAGCTGCTCGACGAGCGCGAAGGCCCGGTGCCGCCGGAGGACCTGCCGCGATCCTTCACCCGCAAGCACCCTTTCCTGCGGATCCTGGTGCTGCTCGCCGGGCCTTGCTTCAACATCCTGTTCGCCATCGTGGTGCTCGCGGGCATCATGTATGTGAGCGGCATCACCCAGTATCTTCCCGTGGTCGGCGATGTGACGACCGGCTCGATCGCCGCGAACGCGGGACTGCGCTCTGGCGATACCATCACCGCGATCAACGGCGCGCAGGTGGCCGAGCAACAGGGTGTCACGTTCGACCTTCTCGATGCGATGAGCTCGCGTGGCGATGCGGACTTGACCGTGCACGCTGGCCAAGGCGAGGTCCGCCATGTCGATCTCATCGTAAGCGACCCCTCCGCCCGTCGCCGCCTCACTACGCTCCCGGAGCTCTTCACCGGCCTGGGCTTTCAGTTCTGGGAGCCGCCGATTCCGGCTGTGCTCAGTCACGTGCTGCCGGATGGGCCCGCGGCGCGCGCGGGACTGCAGACGGGCGATCGCATCGTGTCCGTCAACGGGCAGGCAGTGAAAGACTTCGAAGATGTCATCGCGCAGGTGAGTCCTCACCCGGGTGGCACTATCAGCCTGACGTACGAGCGCGACGGCCAGATGCACGCGGTGCAAGTGGAAGTCGCGAGCGACGAGGTAAACGGCAAATATCTCGGCCGCATCGAGGCGGAGGGCGAGTTGCCGACGGACATACCCTATCCGCCCAGCATGGTGCGGCACCTCAACCTGTCACCCATCTCGGCTCTCGGGCGCGCTACCGAGGAGGCGTGGGACATGACGGCGCTGCAGGGAACGCTATTCTGGCGCATGATGCTCGGCCAGGTGTCGCTCAAGAACCTGAGCGGGCCGGTGTCGATCGCCGAGTACGCCGGTCAGTCGGCAAGCCAGGGAGCGGGCGCGTTCCTCGACTTCCTGGTGCTGATCTCGCTGTCGCTCGGGTTCCTCAACCTGCTGCCCATTCCCATCCTCGACGGCGGCCAGATCGTCTTTCAGCTGGTCGAATGGGTGAAGGGCAGTCCGATGTCGGAGCGGGCGCAGGTCGTCGGGCAGCAGGTGGGGATCGCGCTGCTGATCCTCCTCATGGGGGTGGCGCTCTTCAACGATATCGCGCGCCAGTTCAGTTGAGTCTTCGAGAGCTATAGCAGGACCCCGAGAGGTCCGCGCGTCCGCCGCGGCGCCATTGCCGCGGCGAGCGGGGGTTGGTTTTACGTGATCGATGCAACAGTTGGGGGCCGGAAGAGCCCGAAAGTGACCAAGTTGGATATTAGAACATGAAGTCTCGCGTCGTGCTGCTGGCCGCGGTCGCACTGGCCGTCCATTCCGCGCTCGCGCTGGCGCAGTCCACGGTAGAGACCGCGGACTCGACCTTCACCGTCGGCGACATCAAGGTGGAGGGACTGCAGCGCATCTCGGAGGGCACGGTATTCAACTACCTGCCGGTGAACATCGGCGATCACCTGACGACGCAACGGGTGCGCGAGGCCATTCGCGCCCTCTATGCCACCGGCTTCTTCCGTGACGTGGAGCTGCGCCGCGAGGGCAATACGCTCATCGTGGTGGTGCTGGAGCGGCCCTCGATCGAGAGCTTCACCATCTCCGGCAACAAGGACATCAAGACCGACGAGCTGCAGAAATCGCTGCGCAACATCGGGCTCGCGCCCGGCAAGATCTTCGACCGTTCAGTGCTCGATGACGTGACGCAATCGCTGACCGATGAGTACTACAGCCGCGGCAAATACGGCGTCGAGATCGACAATACCGTCACCGCCGACACCGACAACCGCGTCAAGATCGCGATCAAGATCCGCGAGGGCGACCGCGCGGTGATCCGCTCCATCAACGTCGTGGGCGACACCAGGTTCAAGCAGAAGGACGTCCTGCAGAGCTTCCAGCTGAAGACCCCGAACTGGCTCTCCTGGTACAAGCAGGACGATCGCTACTCGCGCGAGACCCTGCAGGGCGACCTCGAGCGGCTGCGCGATTACTACATGGACCGTGGCTACGCCAACTTCCAGATCAACTCCACCCAGGTGCAGATCTCGCCCGAGAAGAACGACATCTTCATCGATGTCAACATCACCGAGGGCCGCGTCTACAAGATCTCCAGCGTGAAGCTCGCCGGCATCTTCGTCGTGCCGAAGCCGGAGCTCGAGCAGCTGGTCGAGGTCCAGCCGGGGGAGATCTTCAACCGCAAGCTGATCACCGCCACCCAGAAGCTGATTCAGGACCGTTTGGGCGAGGACGGCTACGCCTTCGCCAAGGTCGATCCGGTGCCGACGCCCGACGACAGCAATCACACGGTCGCGCTCACCTTCTTCATCGACCCGGGCAACCGTGTCTACGTGCGCAACATCATCTTCTCCAACGAGACGTCGATCAACGATGTGGTGCTGCGCCGCGAGATGCGCCAGCTCGAGGGCGCGTGGCTCTCCAACGTCGCGCTGGAGCGCTCCAAGCAGCGCATTCAGCGGCTCCCCTACGTCAAGGACGTGAGCTATTCCACGACGCCGGTGGCCGGCTCGCCGGACCAGGTGGACGTCAATTACAAGATCACCCAGGGGCCGGCCGCGCAGCTCTCGGGCGGCATCGGCTATTCGGCGACCTACAAGCTGATGCTGAATGCGAACTACGCGGATGCCGACTTCCTCGGCACCGGCAACCGCTTCGGCGTCGAGCTGGAGGGCGGCGCCTACAACAAGACGTACAACGTCTCGTACACGAATCCGTACATCACCCAGAACGGAGTCGGGCAGACGCTGTCGGTGACCTACAGCGACGTCACGCAGTTCGTCTCCTCCTCGTCGAACTTCTCCTCGAAGACGCTCAGCCTCGGTCCGACCTGGAGCTATCCGATCTCCGAGTTCCAGTTCCTCGAGTTCGGCGTGGTTTACCAGAGCTCGCAGCTCCTCACCACCTCCTACAGCAGCGCCCAGCAGGCGAATGAGTGGGTGCTGGAGAACGGGCGCTCGTATACCCGCCTGGTGCACGAGGACTACACCAACAACGACTACGAGCTCTACGGCACCGACTTCAACAACGTGCTGTTCGTCGCGGGCTGGGGCATCGACTCGCGCAACCGCTCGCTGTTCGCCGACCGGGGCAACCGGACGGCGATCAACGGCCGCATCACGGCCCCCGGGGGCGGGGTGCAGTACTACATGGCGAACTTCACCTTCCAGCAGTACGTGCCGGTCTGGCCGGATCACCTCACGCTGTCCTTCTTCGACGACGTGGACTACGGCGGCGCGCTCGGCAAGACCACGGCCATTCCGCCCTTCCAGCAGCTCTTCGGCGGCGGCCCGGATTCGGTGCGCGGCTTCCGCGAGGACTGGCTGGGGCCGCGTGACAACTTCGGCAACCCCTATGGCGGCAACTTCCGTATCACCAGCCAGAACGAGCTCATCCTGCCGATGCCGGCCAAGTGGCGGCAGAGCGCCCGGGTGAGCCTCTTCTTCGACATGGGCAACGTCTTCTATACCGGCAACAGGATCCAGTTCTACGGGCCGGACGGGGTGACCCCGAACTACTACCATATGGACGGGTGGGGCGACCTGAAGCGCTCGACCGGTCTCGCAGTCCAGTGGCTGGCGCCGCTCGGGCTCTTCCGGTTCAGCTTCGGCGTGCCGCTGAACGCCAAGCACGGCACCACGACCCAGTGGGGTGATGAGACCGAGGGCTTCCAGTTCTCGGTGGGCAATGCTTTCTAAATGCCCTGAATGCTATTATTAGCGGCTTGGCCGCCATAATCGGCGTTCGACGACAATTCAGAGGTGGGTTTCCGTGAAGCGCTTGATCAGGTTGAGCTCGGGGGTTGGCAGAGTGGTGATCACGGCAGGGCTTGCGACCGTGCTGGCCGGGGCGTTGGTCGCGACGCCGGCGCAGGCGCAGGGTGCGGCCCTGAGGGTCGCTTATGTGAATTACAGCCTGCTGATTCAAGAGTCGCCGCAGGCGCAGTCGGCCGTGGCGGCGCTGCGCACGGAATTCGAGCCCAAGCAGCGCAGTCTCCAGGCTGAAGCCACTGAGCTCAAGGCCAGGGAAGAGACGCTGAAGAAGGACGAGGCCACCATGACGCAGGATCAGCGCGATCAGGCGGAGCTCGACCTCCGTGAGCGCTACCAGGCTCTGCAGCAAAAGCAGAACGAGATCCAGGACGACGTCAACACCCGCCGGAACGAGCTGATGTCCGAGCTGCAGCGCACGCTCGTGCAGGTCGTGCAGAACTACGCCAAGCAGCAGCGGTATGACCTCGTGCTCGCCGACGGCGTCATCTACGCCAATCCGGGGCTCGACATCACGCCGGCGATACTTTCGGCCCTGAAGTCGCAGGCGCCGGCCGCCCGCCGCGCTCCGGCCCGCAGCAGGTAAACGGGGCACGATCTCGCGCGCCGCGGCGGGTTCCTGCATGGGCGTCTCACTCGGGGAGCTCGCGGTCCGGTTCGGCTGCGAGCTGCGCGGTGACCCCGACGTGCGCGTCGACCGCGTGGCCACGCTGGCAAACGCGGATTCGCACTCCCTGGCATTTCTGGCCAATCCGCACTACCGCCAGCAGGTCGCGACGACAGGCGCGGGTGCGGTGGTGCTGGACGCAGCCAGCGCGGCGAGTTGCTCGACCGCGGCCCTGGTTTGCGAGAACCCGCACGCGATTTACGCGCGGATTGCCGCCGTCCTCCATCCGTTCCCTGCGGCATCGCCCGGGGCTCACCCTTCGTCGGTGATTGCTCCGGGCGCACGCATCGATCCCAGCGCGCACGTTGGTGCGCTCAGCGTGATCGGGGAGGGTGCCGTCATTGGAGCACGTACGTTCGTAGGGCCGCAGTGCGTCGTGGAAGAAGGGGCCACGCTGGGCGAAGACGTGCGTCTCACGGCGCGCGTGACGGTATGTCACCACGTGGAAATTGGAGCGCGTACCGTGATCCAGCCGGGCGCTGTGATCGGCGGCGACGGTTTCGGTTTCGCGCAGGAGCGGGGTCGTTGGATCAAGGTGCCGCAGACGGGCACCGTACGCGTTGGTCCCGATGTCGAGATCGGCGCCAACACTACCATCGACCGCGGAGCAATCGAGGATACGGTCATCGAGGAGGGCGTCAAGCTGGACAATCTGATCATGGTGGCGCACAACGTGCGGGTGGGCGCCCATAGTGCGTTGGCAGCCGGCGTCGGAATCTCAGGTAGTACGACGATCGGCCGCCGCTGCATGATCGGCGGCCACGTGGGCATCGGCGGACACCTGACGATCAGCGACGATGTGGTCATCACCGGCTGCACCATGGTCAGCCATTCGGTTCCCCGCCCCGGCGTATACTCCGGTGGCATTCCGCTCGAAGAGGCTCATGTCTGGCGCCGGCTGGTCGCGCGCTTCAAGCGCATCGAGTCCCTCGCCACGCGGCTGAAGGCGCTGGAGCGCAACACCTCCCCCGGCTCCGATCAGGAAGAGGATGATGACTGACTCGACGCAGCTCGATATCCAAGGCATTCTGCGGTACCTGCCGCACCGTTATCCTTTCCTGCTCGTCGACCGCGTGCTCGAGTGGCACAGCGGCAAGAACATCCGGGCGCTGAAGAACGTCACCTACAATGAGCCGTTCTTCCCCGGACATTTCCCCGGCCGGCCAGTCATGCCCGGCGTCATCATCATCGAGGCGCTGGCCCAAACGGCGGGTATCCTCACCTTTCTCAGCGCCAACGTGATCCCAACCGCGGAGACGCGCTTCTACTTTGTCGGCATCGACAAGGCGCGCTTCCGCAAGCCGGTGGAGCCGGGCGACCAGCTGGTGCTCACGGCCCAGGTGGAGCGCTATCTGAAAGGCATCTGGCGCTTCTCCACCGCGGCGCTGATCGGCGACAACGAAGTGGCTCACGCGGAAATCATGGTGGCGCCCGAGGCCGCGAAGTGATCGATCCACGCGCCATCGTCTCGCCGCAAGCGCAGCTGGCGGCGGACGTCGACGTGGGTCCCTTCAGCATCATCGGACCTGGTGTACGCATAGGTCCGGGCACGGTGGTCGGCCCCCACGCGGTCATCACCGGCGAGACGACGATCGGCGCCAACAATCACATCTATCAGTTCGCCTCGCTGGGAGATGCGCCGCAGGACAAGAAGTACGCGGGCGAGCCCACCCGGCTCGAGATCGGCGACCGCAACGTCTTCCGCGAGAGCTGCACGATGAATCGCGGCACCGGCCACGACAGGGGCGTGACCCAGATCGGCAGCGACAACCTCTTCATGGCCTACTCGCACGTCGCGCACGACTGCGTGGTGGGAAGCAACACGGTGTTCGCGAACTGCGCCTCGCTCGCCGGCCACGTCGAGATCGGCGACTGGGTCATTCTCGGCGGTTTGTCGGCGGTGCATCAGCACTGCAAGATAGGCGAGCATGCATTTCTGGCAGGCGGTGCGATAGTCACTCGCGACGTTCCTCCCTACGTCATGGTTGCCGGTAATCCCAGTGCCCCGCACATGGTCAACTCGGAGGGCCTGAAGCGCCGAGGCTTCACGGACGAGCAGGTCCGCTCCGTGCGCGAGGCCTACCGGCTCGTGTACCGCTCCGATCTGAAGCTCAGCGAGGCACTCGCGCGGCTCGAGCCATCCGCCAGGGAGCAGCCCGCGCTGCGGCTGTTCGTCGACTTCATCCGCAGCTCCACGCGCAGCATCATCAGATGACGCAGGCGGCGCCGCTGCGCGTCGGCATCGTCGCGGGGGAATCATCCGGAGATCAACTCGGCGCGGCCCTGATTGCCGCGCTGCGAGAGCGCGTCCCCGAGCTGCAATGCTTCGGGGTCGCGGGACCAAAGATGATCGCCGCCGGGTGCGTGGCCTGGGCGGGCGCGGAAGAGCTCGCGGTCATGGGCCTCACCGAAGTGCTGGTGCATCTGCCGCGGCTGCTGCGGCTGCGGGCGTCGCTGACCGCGCGGTTTCTCGCGTCCCGCCCCGACGTGTTCGTAGGTATCGATGCGCCGGAGTTCAATCTCGGACTCGCGAAACGTCTGCACGCGAGGGACCTCAGGACCGTGCAGTACGTGAGCCCGCAGGTTTGGGCGTGGCGTCAGGGCAGAGTCCGCAATATCGGCCGCGCCTGCGATCTGGTGCTTTGCCTGTTGCCTTTCGAGACCTCCTTCTACTCGAGCCACGGCGTGCGGGCAGCTTTCGTCGGCCATCCGCTCGCCGATCAGATTCCGCTGGAGATCGACCGCGAAGGCGCGCGCGCGGCGCTTGGATTGAAGACGTCTGCCACCGTCGTCGCGCTGTTGCCGGGCAGCCGCGTCGGTGAGGTGGAGCGATTGGGGACGGATTTTCTGCAGGCCGCTGCCTGGCTTGCGGAGCGCCGCCCGGATATCGAGTTCATCGCGCCCATGGCGACCGCGCGGGCTCGTGAGGCCTTCGAGAGCAAACAGGCGGAAGTGCCTGCTGCACCGAAGGTTTTGTTGATCGAGGGGCGAGCTCAGCAGGCGCTTGCGGCATGTGATGCAGCCATCGTCGCCTCGGGAACCGCTACACTTGAGACGCTGCTGTCGCGCCGCCCGATGGTCGTGGCGTATCGTCTCAGCGCGCTCACCGCATTCCTGCTGCGAAGACTGCGACTGGTCAAGGTGCCGTACTTCTCGCAACCCAATCTGCTCGTCGAACGGGCGCTCGTGCCGGAGCTCTTCCAGGAGCAGGTGAGCGGTGCCGCGCTCGGCGAGGCGCTCCTCGGCCGGCTGTCCGATCCCGCGTATCTGCGGCAGCTCGACGAGGAATTCCGCAAGGTCCATGAGACGCTGCGTGGCGGCGGCGCCGCGCGCGCGGCCGAAGCAATCCTGACATTGCTTCGTGCGCCCGGCGCGCAGGAGGCCCGATCGTGACCCTCCGCAAGGCAAAGGCCGTGTTGCGTAGTCCACGGCGCGCCGCTCAGGTCGATTTGTGGCCTGTCGGCCCGCGTCCGGCGGGCGCTTTGCGACGTGTCGCCGGCGTCGACGAGGCGGGCCGCGGCCCGCTCGCCGGACCGGTCGTTGCCGCCGCGGTCATCCTGCATCCGAACCGCCGTATCGAGGGACTGGCTGACTCCAAGGCCCTCTCCCCGCAGGAGCGAGCCCGTCTCGCGCCCATCATCCGCGCCCGCGCCCTGGCTTGGGCAATCGCGTGGGCCGACCGCGACGAGATCGACGAGCTGAATATTCTCGGCGCGACGTTCCTCGCGATGCGGCGCGCGCTGCTGCGTCTGCCCGTGTGCCCCACGCACGTCAAGGTCGACGGCAACCAACTTCCGCCGCTGGCCGATCTTTCCCTGGGCTGCACGGTGGAGGCGATCATCGAGGGCGACGCGCGCGTCGCCGCGATCAGCGCCGCCTCCATCCTCGCGAAGACACACCGCGACGCCATGATGGAGGCGCTCGATCCCTGCTACCCCGGCTTCGAGCTCGCCGCGCACAAGGGCTATGGCACTGCCGCGCATCTCGAGGCGCTGCGGACGCGTCAGCCCTCGCCGCAGCACCGCCGCTCCTTCAGTCCGGTGAAAGTAGCGCTGGGCTTGCCGCCCGACCCGCAGTGCGAGCTGCCCCTGACCGGCACCGACACGGAGCTCTGACATGGCCGCCGGCTTCGTACACCTGCGCCTGCACACCGAATACTCGCTGATCGACAGCGTCGTGCGCGTGCCGGAGCTCATCGAGGCGGTCGCCGCCGCCGGCATGCCCGCGGTCGCCGCTACCGACCAGAGCAATCTCTTTGCCATGGTCAAGTTCTACCGCGCCGCAATCGCGCGTGGGGTCAAGCCCATCATCGGCGTCGACCTGCTGGTCCGCGAGGCGGGCGAGCGGCAACAGCCGACGCGCATCACGTTCATCTGCCAGAACCAGACCGGCTATCTGAATGCCACGCGCCTCGTGAGCCGAGCCTATCTCGAAGGCCAGCAGCGCGGGGCGCCCATGATCGAGCGCGACTGGCTCTCCGTCGCGACGCTCGATGGGCTGATCGCGCTCTCCTGCGCGACCGAGGGCGATGTCGGCCGCGCACTGGTCAACGGCCGCGAGGAGGACGCCGCCCGCGCTCTCGATCGCTGGCTCGCGCTGCTTCCTGACCGCTTCTACATCGAGCTGCAGCGCCTCGGGCGCGCCGATGAAGAGAGCTATATCGCCGCCGCCGTCAACCTTGCCGGCCGCCGCGGCGTTCCGGTGGTCGCCACCAACGATGTGCGCTTCCTCAAGCCGAGCGACTTCGAGTCGCACGAAGCGCGCGTCTGCATCCACGATGGCACTCTGCTGGCCGACACCCATCGCGTTCGGCGCTATACGAATCAACAGTACCTGCGCTCCCCCGAGGAGATGGCGCGCCTCTTCGCCGACATCCCGGAAGCGCTGGCCAACTCCGTCGAAATAGCGCGCCGTGCCAGCCTCGCCCTCAAGCTCGGCCAGGTGCGCCTGCCTCCCTATCCGGTTCCCGGCGGCATGACGACCGAGGAATTCCTGCGCCAGGAGTCCGGGTCGGGCTTCGAGAAGCGGTTGACCGAGCTCGGCGCCATCAATGTCGAGGTCTACCGCAAGCGCCTGCAGAGCGAGCTCGATGTCATCTGCCAGATGGGCTTCGCCGGCTACTTCCTCATCGTGGCCGACTTCATCCGCTGGGCCAAGGAGAACGACATCCCGGTAGGCCCCGGCCGCGGCTCCGGGGCCGGCTCCCTGGTCGCGTACAGTCTGCGCATCACGGATCTCGATCCGCTGCGCTACGATCTCCTCTTCGAGCGCTTCCTGAATCCCGAGCGCGTCTCCATGCCCGACTTCGACGTCGACTTCTGCATGGAGGGCCGAGACCGTGTGATCGACTACGTCGCCGGGCGGTACGGGCGGGAGCGTGTCTCGCAGATCATCACGTACGGCACCATGGCCGCAAAGGCCGTCGTCCGCGACGTCGGCCGTGTGCTGGGCATGACTTATGGCTTCGTCGACAAGATCGCCAAGCTCATTCCTTTCGAGCTCGGCATCACTCTCGATGACGCGTTGGAAAAGGAGCCTGAGCTCAAACGGCTGTACGACGCCGAGGAAGATGTCCACAACCTCATTGATCTCGCACGCTCGCTTGAAGGGCTGACACGCAACGCTGGCATGCACGCGGGCGGGGTCGTCATAGCGCCGTCCGTCCTGACGGATTTCGCGCCGCTTTATTGCGATGAGTCGGGAGGAAGTCTCGTCACCCAGTTCGACAAGGACGACGTCGAGGCGGCCGGCCTCGTGAAGTTCGACTTTCTGGGCTTGCGCACTCTCACTGTCATCGATTGGACGGTGAAGGCCATCAACGCGCGCCGCGCGCAGGCCGGCGAGGCCGCGCTGGACATCACGAAGATACCGTTGGACGACGCCTTCACCTACGAGAGAGTGTTCAAGAGGGCGCAGACGGTCGCGGTCTTCCAGTTCGAGTCCGGCGGCATGCAGCGGATGCTCAAGGACGCGAAATCCGACCGTTTCGAGGACATCATCGCCCTGGGCGCGCTGTACCGGCCTGGACCCATGGAGCTGATTCCGGAGTACGTCGCCTGCAAACACGGCAAGAAGCCCGAGTACCTGCATCCGGACATGGAACAGGTGCTGGGCGTGACCTACGGCGTATTCGTCTACCAGGAGCAGGTGATGCAGATCGCCCAGCGCCTGGCCGGATACACCCTGGGCGGTGCCGACCTGCTGCGCCGCGCAATGGGCAAGAAGAAGCCGGAGGAGATGGCCAAGCAGCGCGGCGTCTTCGTCGCCGGAGCCGCCGGGCGCGGCATCGAGGCGAGGATTGCCAATGCGATCTTCGACCAGATGGAGAAGTTCGCCGGTTACGGCTTCAACAAGAGCCACGCCGCGGCCTACGCGCTGCTGTCGTACCAGACCGCCTACCTCAAGGCGCACTTTCCCGCGGCCTTCATGGCGGCCATGCTGTCCGCGGACATGGATCACACCGACAAGGTCGTGACGCTGATCCACGAATGCGACGCCATGAAGCTCGATGTGCGCCCACCTGATATCAACACCTCGCTCTACGAGTTCACCGTGGAAGGTGACAGCGCCATCCGCTACGGTCTGGGCGCGGTGCGCGGCGTGGGGCAGGGGGCCGTCGAGGCGCTCATCGCCGAGCGCGAGGCCCGCGGGCCCTTCAGTAGTCTCGAGGAGCTCTGCCGGCGGCTCGATCTGCAGAAGATCAATCGGCGGGTGTTGGAGGCGCTGCTGCGCTCGGGCAGCCTCGATGCGCTCGGACCCAACCGCGCGACGCTCATGCACCGCCTGCCCACGGCGATGCAGCTCGGCGATCAGAACTCCAAGGCCCATGAGGCGGGACAGAACGATCTTTTCGGGCTCGGTCCCGCGCCGCCGTCCTCACAGCAGTCCGTGCCGGCGTTGCGCGTGGATGGCCCTGTGCTCAGGGAGTGGACGGAAGCGGTGCGGCTCGCCGGCGAGCGGGAGACGCTCGGGCTTTATCTCACCGGCCATCCGGCGAAAAGCTACGCCTCGCTCCTGGCTTGTGTCGCCTCACATTGGATCGGAGACCTGGTGAGCGAAAGACCGATGCCGGGCGCCGAGCCGGTACGCTTCGGCGGCGGCAAGCCGGTGACGGTGGGGGGGTTGGTGGATGAGGTCAAGAAGCGCGGGCCGCGGTTCGTTGTGACCCTGGACGACGGTACCGGACGTGTCGAGGTGACGCTCTTCGAGGATGTCTACCAGAAGTACCGCGACGTCATCGCAAAGGACGCGTTGGTGCTGATCGAGGGCACGCTGCGCTTCGACGATTTCAGCGATGGCTGGCGGCTCACGGCGAAGCGGATCATCGATCTGCGCAAGACGGGCGAGCAACAGGCGCGCCGCATCGATCTCACATGGCCGGGGGATCGGCCGGATACCGCCCTGCTGCAGGCGCGCCTGGCGGCGCTGCTCGCCGCCTTCCGGC
This sequence comes from uncultured Pseudomonadota bacterium, assembly GCA_963812925.1. Classification (GTDB taxonomy): domain Bacteria; phylum Pseudomonadota; class Gammaproteobacteria; order Steroidobacterales; family Steroidobacteraceae; genus 13-2-20CM-66-19. The sequence continues at coordinate 174,734 of CAWEXF010000022.1, forward strand.
CCGGTCCTTGCGCCGTAACGATCGAATTCTCCGGCACAGCCGCGCGCGGTGTGCTGAAGCTGGGGCCGGAGTGGGCCGTGCGCGCCGCGAGTGAGCTGCGGGAGGGCCTCGAGGAGTTGCTGGGTCATGGCTCGGTCGACGTCAAATACGTGCCGCTGTCCGCGGCACCGGGCCCGCCGCTGTCGGCGGACGGGCGCTGACCCCATGAGGATCGCCGCAGCGCTGAGCTTGCGCCCGGGGCTCCCGCCCCTTAACCTCATGCGCAGCATGAGAAAGTCGCGGTAACACTGCATGGCCGTTACGTTCCTGGATTTCGAACAGCCCATTGCCGAGCTCGAAGCAAAGATCGAGGAGCTGCGGCATGTCACGTCCGAGTCCGAGGTCAATATCCAGGAGGAGATCTCTCGCCTGCAGGCCAAGAGCCGGCAGCTGACCACCAGTATCTTCGCGAGCCTCACGCCCTGGCAGATCACGCAGCTTGCCCGTCATCCACGCCGTCCCTACACGCTCGACTACGTTGCCGCGATCTGCACGGAGTTCACTGAGCTGCACGGTGACCGCATGTTCGCCGATGACCAGGCGATCGTCGGTGGCCTCGGCCGCATCGACGGCCGGCCCGTCATGATCATCGGTCACCAGAAGGGGCGCGACACCAAGGAGCGCGTACGGCGCAACTATGGCATGCCGAAGCCCGAGGGCTACCGCAAGGCGCTGCGCCTGATGCGTCTAGCCGAACGCTTCGGGTTGCCGCTCCTGACGCTGATCGACACGCAGGGCGCCTATCCTGGTGTCGGCGCCGAAGAGCGCGGCCAGAGCGAGGCGATCGCGCGCAACCTTTTCGAGATGTCGGTGCTCAGCGTACCGATCGTGACGGTAGTCACGGGCGAGGGCGGGTCCGGCGGCGCCCTGGCGATCGGCGTCTGCGACCGCCTCCTCATGCTGCAGTACAGCACTTACTCGGTGATCTCGCCCGAGGGCTGCGCGTCGATTCTCTGGAAGAGCCAGGACAAGAAGGAGGCGGCTGCCGAGGCGCTCAACCTGACCGCCGACCGCCTGTCGAAGCTGGAGTTGGTGGACGAGGTGATCGAGGAGCCGCTGGGCGGCGCGCACCGTGATCCCGTTGCGATGTCGGCAAGTCTCAAGGCTGCGTTGCTCAAGCACCTCGAAGCCCTCGAGTCGGTGCCGCGCGATGAGCTGCGCGCCGCGCGCTCGCGCCGGATCGCCTCCTTCGGGGTCTTCAGTGAGAGCGCGGAGTAGGCGTAGAGGCGAGTTCGGTCCGGACTGGCTAAGGGATCGCCTCACACAACTGCTGCCAGGATTTCCCGACGTTTCGATCTGCGTCGGCCTGAGCGGTGGGCTCGATTCCACCGCACTGCTTGCGGCGCTTGCCGAGGCTCGTTCGGACGGATTTCGCTTACGCGCCCTACACGTCAATCACGGCCTACACGCCAATGCAAAGAGCTGGAGCGCGCATTGCCGCAAGCTCGCGCGACGGCTCGGTATTCCGCTGCGAGTGCTCTCGGTGCAGGTCGTGCGTGAGCGCGGCGCATCGCTGGAAGAGGCCGCGCGGGTGGCGCGATACCGGTGCTTCGCAGAGCAGTTACGCGGCGGTGAAGCGCTGCTCACGGCGCACACGCAGGACGACCAGCTGGAGACGGTGCTACTGCAGCTCTTCCGCGGCAGCGGTCTGCCAGGGCTCGCCGCCATGCCGGCGGTGGCGCCGCTCGGCTCGGGGACGCTGGCACGCCCGCTGCTCGGTTGCTCGCGGCTGCAGCTCGAGACCTGGGCGCGCACGCGCGAGCTTGCCTGGGTAGAGGATGACACGAACCTCGATGAGCGCTTCGATCGCAACTACCTGCGGCGGAGTGTGCTGCCCGCGGTCCGCCAGCGCTGGCCCGGAGCCGCGGCGGCGGTGGCACGCTCGGCGCGTCACGCCGCAGAGGCGCAGAGACTGCTCGCGACGCTTGCCAGGGTCGATCTGGAGCGGGCGAGCGACGGCCCCTCGCTCTCGGTGAAGGCGCTGCGATCGCTGGGGCCGGACCGGCGGCGCAATGTCTTGCGGCTGTGGATCACGAGCGCCGGGCGCACTGCGCCCGACGCGCGGCGACTGGAAGAGATCGCGGGCCCGCTGATCGATGCGCGCGCCGACGCCCATCCGCATGTCGAGTGGGAAACGGCAGTCGCCAGGCGGGTTTCGGTCACGCGCCACGCGGATCTGCTGTCGCTCGCGGAGCGCGAGCTGGTGTTGAATTCAGGAGCGCCCGCGGCGCAACTCGCCTGGGAATGGCGGCAGTCACGCCGCTGCCCGCTGCCGGATGGGGGCGCTCTGGAGCTGACGCCCGAGCGGCACGGGCCCATCGATCTCGATGCACTGCCGCCGAGGCTTGGCATCACCTGGCGGCGGGGCGGCGAGCGCCTGCGCGTGCGGCGAGGCGGTCCGCGCCGCGCACTCAAGAGCTTGCTGCAGGAAGCTCATGTACCGCTCGCGGAGCGCGGGCGGCTGCCGCTGATTCTCGCCGACGGCGCGCTGATCGCGGCCGCTGATCTCTGGATCGACGAATCCGTACGCGCGTCGCCCGAGGCGCGGCATCGCGGGCGGCTCGTCTGGCACAAACCTTTTTGAAGCCACCTGCGGCGGCGGGGTACATCCTGTAGCTGCGAGGCGTTCGTGCCGCTTTTGTGATAATCTGCGCTCCCGTCGTCCAAGCTCTCATTCACGGGCGCTGCAGGCAGCACCCCTCACGACGGGACAACCCCTGATTTAACTATGGCGCGATTCGTATTCGTCACCGGTGGCGTCGTGTCCTCATTGGGCAAGGGCATTGCCGCCGCCTCGCTCGGCGCGATCCTCGAGGCCCGCGGCCTCAGGGTCGCCATGGTCAAGCTCGATCCCTACATCAACGTGGACCCGGGGACCATGAGCCCGTTCCAGCACGGCGAGGTGTTCGTCACCCACGACGGCACCGAGACCGATCTCGACCTCGGCCACTACGAGCGCTTCGTGCGCACGACCACCGGGCGCAACAGCAATTTCACCACCGGGCGCATCTACGAGCGGGTGATCGCCAAGGAGCGCCGCGGCGACTATCTCGGCGCCACCGTGCAGGTGATTCCGCACATCACCGATGAGATCAAGCGCAGCATCCAGCTCGGGGCCGAGGGCGCCGACGTCTGCATGGTCGAGATCGGCGGCACGGTCGGCGACATCGAATCGCTGCCCTTCCTCGAGGCGATACGCCAGCTCGGTGTCGAGCTGGGGCGCAGCAACTGCGTCTACATGCACCTCACGCTGGTGCCTATCGTGGGCGGCTCCGGCGAGATCAAGACCAAGCCGACCCAACACTCGGTCAAGGAGCTGCGCGGCATCGGCATCCAGCCGGATGTGCTGCTCTGCCGCTGCAAGCATCCGCTGCCCGAGGAGCAGCGGCGCAAGATCGCGCTCTTCACCAACGTCGAGGAGCGGGCAGTCATCTCCGCGATCGACGCCGACGACATTTATCAGATTCCGATGCTGCTGCACGAGCAGGCGCTGGATGAGATCGTCGTCGACAAGCTGCGACTGCAGGTGCCGCAGACCGATCTCACGGAATGGCGCCAGGTGGTTAGCGCCAAGGCGAACCCTGACGGTCAGGTCGACGTCGCCATGGTCGGCAAGTACGTGCAGATGCGCGATTCCTATCTGTCGCTGCACGAGGCGCTGATGCACGGCGGACTGAAATCGCGCACCCGCGTGAACATCCATTACGTCGAGTCCACCGCCATCGAGCAGCAGGGCACCCACGCCTTGAAGGGGATGGATGCGATTCTCGTGCCCGGCGGCTTCGGCGAGCGCGGCATCGAGGGCAAGATCCAGGCCGTGCGCTACGCGCGCGAGCAAGGGATCCCCTACCTCGGCATCTGCCTCGGAATGCAGGTGGCCATCGTCGAGTTCGGCCGCCACGCGCTCGGCCTGACGGGCGCGAACAGCACCGAGTTCAATCGTGTGACGCCGCATCCGGTGATCGCGCTCATCAGCGAGTGGCAGGACCAGGCTCGCGGCACCCAGACTCGCGACGAAGCCTCCGCCAAGGGCGGCACGATGCGCCTGGGCGCGCAGGAGGTGCTGCTCGGAGCGGGTACCCGCGCACGCGAGATCTTCGGCAAGGATTCGATCTTCGAGCGCCACCGCCACCGCTACGAATTCAACAACAACTTCCTCGACCGCTACCGCGTGGCGGGCATGCGCTTCTCGGGCTTCTCGCGCGACGGGCTGGTGGAAGTCATCGAGATTCCCGGCCATCCCTGGTTCGTCGCAACCCAGTTCCACCCGGAGTTCACCTCGACACCGCGCGACGGCCACCCGCTCTTCACCGGCTTCATCCGCGCCGCGCGCGCCCAGCGGGCTTCGCTACTGCCGCAAGCCGCGGGGGCGTAGTTTGAAGCACATCCTTGTGCCTGATTTCCCATGAAGCTCGCGGGACACGAGATCGGCATCGGCCGTCCGTTCTTTCTCATAGCGGGTCCCTGCGTCATCGAGAGCGCGGAGCTCACGCAGCACGTTGCCGGCCGCCTCAAGGAGATTACCGCCCGCCTCGGCATCCCGTTCGTCTTCAAGGCCTCCTTCGACAAGGCGAACCGGTCCTCGCGCAAGAGCTACCGCGGCCCGGGGATAGAGGAGGGCCTGAAGATCCTGGACGGGGTGAGACGCAGCATCGGCGTGCCGGTGCTCACCGACGTGCACGAGGACACACCGCTCGATGAAGTTGCGGCCGTGGTGGATGTGCTGCAGACACCGGCCTTCCTCTGCCGCCAGACCAACTTCATCGTCGGCGTCGCCTCCCGGGGCAAGGCCGTCAACATCAAGAAGGGCCAGTTCCTCTCGCCGTGGGAGATGGGCAACGTCGTCGACAAGGCGCGATCGACCGGCAACGACCAGATCCTCGTCTGCGAGCGCGGCTTCTCCTTCGGCTACAACAATCTCGTCTCCGACATGCGCTCGCTTTCGGTCATGCGCTCCACCGGCTGCCCCGTGGTGTTCGACGCCACCCACTCCGTGCAGTTGCCGGGCGGCCTCGGCGCAGCTTCCGGAGGCCAGCGCGAGTTCATTCCGGTCCTGGCCCGCGCCGCAGTGGCGGCGGGCGTGTCCGGCCTCTTCATGGAGACGCATCCCGATCCGGCGCATGCGCTCTCCGACGGCCCCAACGCCTGGCCTCTCGACCGCATGGAGCCGCTGCTCATCACCTTGAAGGCTCTCGATGAAGCCGTGAAAGCGCGGCCGCTCGAGGAGTCGCTGCTTTCACCAGAAGGAAAGACCTAATGACGCGAATCGCCGATGTCCGCGGCCGTGAGATCCTCGACTCACGCGGTAACCCCACCGTCGAAGCCGACGTCATTCTCGACTCCGGTGTGATGGGCCGGGCTGCGGTTCCCTCGGGCGCCTCTACCGGCACGCGTGAGGCTGTGGAGCTGCGCGACGGCGACAAGAAGCGCTATCTCGGCAAGGGCGTGCTCAAGGCCGTGGCGCACGTCAACACGGTCCTCAAGTCCGCCGTGCTCGGCGCGGACGCGCGCGACCAGGCGGGCATCGATCAGAAGATGATCGAGCTCGACGGCACCGAAAACAAGGGACGCCTCGGGGCCAATGCCATTCTCGCGATCTCGCTCGCGACCGCCCACGCTGCGGCGCGCGATGCGGGGCTGCCGCTCTATCGCTACCTCGCCCAGAGCCTGACCGCCGGGCACGAGCCGGTGATGCCCGTGCCGATGATGAACATCATCAACGGCGGCGCGCACGCCAACAACAGCCTCGACATCCAGGAGTTCATGATCCTCCCGGTCGGTGCACCGAGCTTCCGCGAGGCGCTGCGTTATGGCGCCGAGGTCTTCCATCACCTGAAGAAGATTCTCGGCGACCGCGGCTTCCCGACGACTGTCGGCGACGAGGGCGGGTTCGCGCCCAACCTGGGCTCCAACGAGGAGGCGCTCGGCATCATCCTGGAGGCCATCGACAAGGCCGGCTACGAGCCGGGGCGCGACATCTGCCTCGGCCTCGATGCGGCGAGCTCGGAGTTCTTCCACGACGGCAGCTATGACCTCAAGGGCGAAAAGCGCCGTTTCTCGAGCGCGGAGTTCACGCGCTACCTGGCTGATCTCGCCGGCCGCTATCCCATCATCACCATCGAGGACGGCATGGCCGAGGGCGACTGGGACGGCTGGGCGCAGCTCACCCGCGCGCTCGGGGAGAAGCATCAGATCGTCGGCGACGACATCTTCGTCACCAACACCAAGATCCTGAAGGAGGGGATCAAGAAGCACGTCGCGAACGCCATTCTCATCAAGCTCAATCAGATCGGCACTCTGACCGAGACGCTGGCCACCATCGATCTCGCGCACGAGTCCCATTACGCCTCGGTGATCTCCCACCGCTCCGGGGAGACGGAGGACCACACCATCGCCGATCTCGCGGTGGCCACCGCCGCCACGCAGATCAAGACCGGCTCGCTCTCGCGCTCCGACCGGGTCGCCAAGTACAATCAGCTGCTGCGCATCGAAGCCGAGCTCGGCAAGGTGCGCTATGCCGGCCGCGATGCGTTCCCGGTGAAGGTGTGACCGAATGGCAAGCTGCGTATACCTGAATGAACGCGGTTCGCGTCGACGAGCCGTGTTGAGGTCCGCGCGCAACGAATGAAAATGCTTGCCGCAGCTCTCGCTGTCGCGCTGATCCTGCTCCAGTACCGGATCTGGGTCTCCGACGACGGCCTGCGCGGCGTCGGGCGGCTGCAACACGCCGTCACCGCCCAGCAGAAGCTGAACGCCACCCTGACTGAGCGCAACAGCCGCCTCGCGGCCGAAGTACAGGACCTGAAGTCCGGCACAGCGGCCATCGAAGAGCGCGCCCGCAGCGACCTGGGCATGATCGGCGCCAACGAGACCTTCTACCAGGTCGTCGAGCCCGCTCCGGCTGCGACGGCATCGACCAGCCCGACCTCGAAGGCTACGAAGGCAAGCCAGGGCGGCAACTGACAGCGGGAATGCGGAGTGAGGAGCATGGGAGTATTCATTCGATGAAGTACTGGCTGGTCATGCCGGCTGCCGGAATCGGCCGCCGTTTCGGCGCCGACCGACCGAAGCAGTACGCGCCTCTCTGCGGCCGCACGGTGATCGAATGGGCGCTGGCTCATTTTCTGAACGATGAGCGCTGTGCCGGTGCCGTGGTGGCGCTCGCCCAGGATGACCCGTATTGGGCGACGATAGCTCCTGCCACCGTTCTGGTAGCTCCCGGCGGACAAGAGCGCAGCCAATCCGTCCGCAATGGTCTGGCGGCGCTCGCGGAACGCGCAGATCGAGATGATTGGGTTCTGGTTCATGACGCCGCGAGACCTTGCTTGCCGCGCGAGGACCTGGACCGCTTGCTCTCCGCCCTCGACAACCATCCGGTAGGCGGCCTCCTGGCGACTCCGGCCGCCGATACGCTGAAGCGCGCTGATGGCTCCGGGGATGTGCAGCAGACGGTGGATCGCGCCAGCCTCTGGCGGGCGTTGACGCCCCAGATGTTCCGCTATGGGCGGCTCTGCGAGGCGCTCGATCGCGCACATTCGGCAGGCCGCATCCCGACCGACGAGGCGCAGGCGCTCGAGTGGCTGGGCGATCATCCGCGGGTGATCGAGGGCGCGGCCGCGAATCTCAAGATCACGAGCGCCGCTGACCTGGCGATTGCGGCCGCGCTGCTGAAGGAAAGCGGCCCATGAGAATCGGTTCTGGCGTCGACGTGCATGCATTCGGCCCCGGTGATTTCGTCATGCTCGGCGGCGTGCGCGTTCCCCATACCCATGGTGTCGTGGCGCACTCCGACGGCGATGTGGTGTTGCATGCTCTTACTGACGCGCTGCTCGGGGCCGCGGGGCTGGGGGATATCGGTCAGCACTTCAAGGACACCGACCCGCGGTGGAAGGGCGCCGACAGCAAGCGCTTCGTGCGCGCGGTGATGGACATGTTGCGCGCCCGCAAGCTGCGTGTGGGCAATGCCGACGTGACCGTGCTGGCCGAGCGGCCGAAGCTCGCGCCCGTGCGGGACGACATCCGCCGCCAGGTGGCGGAGCTGCTAGAGGTCGAAGTCGAGCACGTGAACGTGAAGGCGACCACCACCGAGAAACTCGGCTTTCTCGGCCGGGCCGAGGGCATCGCTGCCCAGGCCGTCGTGCTCCTGCTCGATGTCAACTGACGCGGCGCTCGATCCACCGCGTGCCCACGGCGCGCCGCTCGGTCAAGGAAGATTGCGTGCCGAGCCCGAGGACTTCATCGTCGAGGAGCAGCTCGGATTCGAGCCGGCGGGGGCCGGACAACACGTGCTCCTCAAGGTGCGTAAGCGCGACGCCAATACGCAGTGGATCGCTCGCGAGCTCGCGCGCGCCTGCGGCTGCCGACCGCTCGATGTGGGCTATGCCGGCCTGAAGGACCGCCGCGCGGTGGCTACGCAGTGGTTCACCGTGCCGCAGTCGAAGATCTCGCCGGAAGATTGGGTGGGCATGGGAAGCGGCGAATACCAGGTACTGGAGGCGCATCGCCATTCCCGTAAGCTGCCGCGCGGCGCGCTCGCCGGTAATCGCTTCGTCATCAGAATTCGCGGCGCCATCATCGATGACGCAGCCCTCGCGAGTCGCCTCGCCGCCGTCGAGGCACGTGGTGTCCCGAACTACTTCGGGCCGCAGCGCTTCGGCAAGGGCGGCGCCAATTTGAGGCGCATTGACGAGGGCGTCCGTGCTCTCGCGCCGACGGAACGAGGTTTCGTTCTTTCAGCTGCGCGGAGCCTCGTCTTCAATGCCGTCCTGGCGGAGCGCGTCGCCGATGGGAGTTGGGAGCGCCTCGAGCTGGGAGATCTGGCCAACCTCGATGGACGCGCGAGCCATTTCCGGGTTGAAGCTGTCGATGAGGCGATTGCCGATCGGAGCGCGCGGCTCGACATCCACCCCACCGGCCCGCTCTGGGGACGTGGCGCGCCACCAGGCAGCGGCAGAGTGCTGGAGCTGGAGCAGCGTGTCGCGGCCGGGCTGAGCGCCGCCTGCGAGCTCGTCGTGCGTGCCGGCATGGATCAGGAGAGACGGAGCCTGCGGCTCGTGGTCCGTGATCTGCGCTGGCGGCGAGACGCCGACGCCACTGACTCGATCATCCTCGAGTTCGGGCTGGGCCGCGGCGCCTATGCCACGGTGGTGCTGCGGGAGGTATTCGAGCTGGACGCTGACTACGACGAGAGCAGTACGTAAACCGCACCCGTGCCGCCGTCGACCTGCCGCGCGGACACGTACGCGAGCACCGGTCCGATCTTGCGCAGCATCGCGCCGACCATGCCCTTCAGCACTGGGCCGCGATGACCGGAGCGAAGTCCTTTGCCGTGGACGATGCGCACGCAGCGCCACTGCCGCATCAGTGCCTGCGCCAGAAACTCGCGCAGCGCCTGCTTGGCCTCGCTGACGTTGAGGCCGTGCAGGTCGATCTCACCCTGCACGCGGTAGTCGCCGCGGCGAAGCTTGCGCAGCACGGCGGCCTGAATGCCGGCACGGTGGAAGACGAGCTCCTCGCCGCTGGCGACGCCCGGATCAACGACATCATCGCGCAGGCTCTCTTGCAGAACGGCGAGCCGGTCGGCGCGGGAGAAGCGCGCCGCTGGACGCGGACGCCGGCGGCGGCTCGACGGCTGCTCCGCCGGCTGCGCGGGGCTCCCCAAGGGCTTGACGTCCCGTACCGCTTCGCGAAAGAGCTGAGTCTCATCGGTCTGCACCCCGCCGAGATCCGCATCCTTGCGGCCGGACGGGTGACCGGAGGACTCCTTCGGAGAACGGGGACTCACGCTACCTCCGCGCATTTTGCTCCAGTATAGTTACGCGCCCGCGGAGGGGCGTAAGCCTTGCAGTACCCTAAATCAGGACCGTGAAGATCCTCGTCAGCAACGATGATGGCTACCGCTCCCATGGCATCCGTATGCTCAGGGAGGCGCTCGCGAGCCTCGCCGAGATTACGGTCGTGGCCCCGGACCGGAATCGTAGCGGCGCAAGCAACTCGCTGACCCTCGACATGCCGCTGCGGGTGTTCGAGTCCGAGCCCGGCGTCCACTACGTCCAGGGCACACCCACGGACTGCGTGCACCTGGCCATTACGGGCCTGTTCGATTACGAGCACGACATGGTGGTTTCCGGCATCAATGACGGCGCGAACCTTGGCGATGACGTGCTCTACTCCGGCACCGTGGCGGCCGCGGTCGAGGGCCGCTTTCTCGGCCTGCCTGCGATCGCGATCTCCCTGTGCACGGCGCCGGATGAGGAGGCTCATTTCGAGACGGCCGCGCAGGTCGCGCGGCAGCTCGTGGCGCAGCTCGTCCAGAACCCGCTCGAGCCGACCCTCATTCTCAACGTCAACGTACCCAACCTGCCGCTCGCGGCGCTCCAGGGTTTGCGCAGCACGCGTCTCGGATACCGCCATCGCTCGGAGCCCATCGTGCCCGCGTACGACCCCCGCGGGCGGCCGGTGTACTGGGTGGGACCTGCGGGACCGCAGCAGGACGCCGGGCCCGGCACCGACTTCGAGGCCATCGCTCAGGGCTATGTCTCGGTGACTCCTTTGCAAATCGATCTCACGCGCCATTCGGCACTTCCTGCGCTGCAGAATTGGCTGAAAGGCATCCATGCCTGACCTGCGGTTTTCCGGCATTGGCATGACCTCCGCGCGCACGCGCGACCGGCTGGTGCAACGCCTGCGTGAGCAGGGCATCGCGAGTCTCGCCGTACTCGACCGGATACGCAACGTACCGCGGCACATCTTCGTGGATGAGGCGCTCGGCAGCCGCGCCTACGAGGACACCGCGTTGCCGATCGGGTTCGGGCAGACGATCTCGCAACCCTACATCGTGGCGCGCATGACCGAGGCGCTGCTCCAGGGCGGCCCGGTCCGCAAGGCGCTCGAGGTTGGCACCGGCTGCGGTTATCAGACTGCCGTGCTGGCGCCACTCGTCGATCGCATCTACACCATCGAGCGCATCGAGCCACTGCTGGAGCGCGCCAAGGAGCGGCTGAAGGAGCTCGGCGTGCGCAATGTCAGGTTCCGACACGGCGACGGCAGCGCCGGTTGGAAGACGCAGGCGCCGTTCGACGGCATCCTCGTGGCCGCGGCGCCGCTGGTCGTTCCGGAGGCACTGCTCAAGCAGCTGCAGGTCGGGGGGCGGCTGCTCGTGCCCGTGGGCCCGGAAGGTGAGCAGGAGCTGGTGCGCTTCACGCGCCGGGAGCAGCGCATCGACCGGGAATCATTGGGACCAGTGGCCTTCGTGCCGCTGCTCGGTGGTACTGGATGAATCGAGATTGTAAATCAGCTTAGTTCTGCAAGCCGCTGAATCTTAACAAAATGTAATTTTACAGTTGCGAAGCAGAGAGTGACCTGTTTAACATGGCCGCCCTGTCGCAGAGTGACGACAGGCTGTAGAGCCTCCGGAAGAGGGCACAGGGAGGAGGGGATGCCGAAAGAAAAGCAACAACAGCGACGCACAAGAAAAAAAGCAGTCCATGGTCCGCAGTCTGTCAGCTTCGGATGATGGGTCGGTTGGTTGATGCCCCTCCCCCTGTGTCTTCTTCCGGCGGCTCTGCCGCCGGAAGAAATATCTTTGCTTACTCCAGGAACAGCGCCGCGACGGCGTGCCGTTCCTCCTGCACCAGGATGTTGTAAGTCCTGCAGGCCGCACCCAGGTCCATCACTTCCAGCCCGACGCGCCGCGCGGCGAACGCCGCCCTGATCTCTGCCGGGGGGAAGCACTGCCGCTCGCCGGTGCCGAGCAGCACGACTTCAGGCTCCAGATCAAAAATCGCTTGTAAGTGCTCGGGCCGCAGAGCATCCAGCCGCGCAGGTGGCCAGTCGGTGATCAACCGGTCGGCGGACACGATGCAGCTCGAGCGCACGTGCGCCTCGCCGATCTGCAGTTCCGCCCGCGAGTAGGCACGCACCAGGTTCACTCGCGAGCTGCTTTCCAAAGTGAACTTCATGAACCTGTACGATAGCGCCCGTGCGCGAGATCGTCATCGTCATTCGGGATTTGTATCTGGAGCCGGAGCTCGCCGCTTCGTCCGCCGCTGACGCGGCCGGCCTGGAGCTGGCGCCCGGAATCGAGCAGCTGGCGCGCTTCGGCGACAAGGCGCCCCTGACCGAGGGCTGGCGCACCTGGATCGCGCACTGGCTCGGACTGCCCCAATATGCCGGTGCGCCGCCCGCCAGTGTTGCCGCGGCCGCGCTCGAGAATGCGCCGGCGGACGGCGCCGTGTGGCTGGCAACACCCGTGCATTTGATCGCGGGCATGACGAGCCTGCATTTCGACAGGCGTAGTGTCCTGCGACCGCCGGCGGCGGAGCTTGAGCAGCTCGCGGCGAGTTTCCGCGACACCTTTCTCGGCTCGGGATTCGATCTGCGCCCGCTCGGCAGCGGCGAGATCCTCTTGACGGGCCCTGAGGTCTCACCACCGGCGACCACCATCGAGCCCGCGCGGCTCGTGCTCACTTCGGTGGTGGAAGCCCTTCCAATGGGCGGAGGTGCTCGCCCGCTGAGGCAACTCAGCGCGGAAATCGAAATGTGGCTGCACGGTCACCCTGTCAACGACGAGCGGGCACGACGGGGAGCTCTGACGGTCGCAACGCTGTGGCTCTGGGGCGGCGGCGCATCCGCCGCCCTTCCCACGACGGCGGCTCCACGTGAGATCATGGATGCGGCGTTCGGGTCTGATGCTTATCTCAGCGGCCTGTGGCGACTCGCCGGAGGAGAATCCCGGCCGATGCCGGCGGACTGGACGGCGGTGATCAGTGAGGCGCGCGCGCAGCGCGCGTTGGGCGTCGTGGAGATTGCCGAATTGCTGCATGCCAATGCTTCCTGGAGTCTGGCCGACGCGGTGGCTGATATCGACCGGCGGGTGCTGTCACCGTCGCTTGCCGCTCTTCATCGCCGCGAGCTCGATCGAGTGGTTCTGCTGGCAAATGATCGACGCCTAAGCCTTCGCCCGCGTGACCGTTGGCGCCTGTGGCGGCGCATGCGCTCGGTACGCAGTGGGTTGGAGGGTTTGGCATGAGTCTCCGCGTCGTGCGGCGCGCGGTTTCCGCGGAAGATGCGTCGATACTGGCCAGCAGCGGACTCCATCCCGTGCTGCGCCGCATCTATCTTGGCCGTGGTGTGCGCACGCCCGACGACCTCGACCTCTCGCTCGAGCGCCTGGTGCCGGTGAGTACGCTGGAAAGTATCGCCGGCGCGGTCGACCTGCTGCTCGAGCATCGGGCGCAGGGCAAGGTGCTGGTGATCGGCGACTTCGATGCGGATGGCGCCACCAGCACCGCGCTCGTCGTCAGGGCGCTGCGGGCGTGGGGCTTCGCCTCGGTCGACTTCCTCGTCCCCAACAGATTCGAGTTCGGCTACGGCCTCACACCGGAGATCGTGAAGCTCGCGGCGGGACGCGCGCCGTCACTCATCATCACCGTGGATAATGGAATTTCGAGTGCCCCCGGAGTCACGGAGGCTCGCTCGCGCGGCATCGACGTGCTGATCACGGATCACCATCTGCCGGGTACGGATCTTCCGACCGCCAATGTCATCGTCAATCCCAATCTGACAGGCAGCCTCTTCAAGAGCCGCGCGCTGGCGGGTGTGGGTGTGGCCTTCTATGTGATGGCGGCTCTGAAGCGGCGGCTCGACCAGGAGCGGTTGACGCCGGCGGGGGCGCCCAGCGCCGCTGAATTCCTCGACCTCGTTGCCCTGGGCACGGTCGCGGATCTGGTGCCGCTCGATGCCAACAACCGGGTGCTCGTCGCGCAGGGATTGAAGCGTATCCGCGCCGGTCGCTGCGCCGCGGGCATCCGTGCATTACTCGATATCGCAGGCCGGTCTCTCGAGGGTCTCATCGCTGCCGATCTCGCGTTCGGCGTCGCGCCACGGCTCAATGCGGCGGGGCGCCTGGATGACATGACCGTGGGAATCCAGTGCCTGCTCGCCGACGACATCGGATCAGCGGCCGCGCTCGCATCGCGCCTCGATGAGCTCAATCACGAGCGGCGCGCGATCGAGGCGCGCATGCAGGCGGAGGCCCTCGCCGCGGTGCGTTGCCTGCGCGATCCAGGCCCGCGCGCCCTGCAGCGCAGCGGCGTCTGTCTCTTCGATGAGAGCTGGCACCAGGGCGTGGTCGGGCTGGTGGCCAGCCGTGTCAAAGACCGCATCCGCCGGCCCGTGATTGCGTTTGCGGCAGCGGGCGAGGAGCAGTTGCGCGGCTCGGCGCGCTCCATGCCGGGCATTCACATCCGTGATGTGCTTGCGAACCTCGACGCGCGGCATCCGCAGCTCATCGCCAAGTTCGGCGGCCACGCCATGGCGGCCGGTCTGACGCTGGAGCGCTCCCGCCTCGATTTCTTCGCGCGTGCCTTCGACGAGGAGGTCGCCGCCTGGGCGGCGCAGTGCGGTCCGAGCGATGCAGTCGAAACCGACGGCGAGCTGTTGGTGGAAGAAATCGCGCTGGAGACCGCGCACGCGTTGCGCGCCGGCGGCCCCTGGGGTCAGGCCTTCCCCGAGCCCTGCTTCGACGGTGTGTTCGCGATCCGCAGCGCCCGCGTCGTCGGCGACCGGCACCTCAAGATGTGGCTGGAATTCCCCCGGAGCGGGCGCTCCTTCGATGCGATCGCCTTCAATCACATCGACGAGGAAGCGACATTCGCGCTTCCCGATGGCTCCGTGCAACTGGTCTATCGGCTGGACGTCAACGAATTCCAGGGCGAGCGGCGGCTGCAGCTTCTAGTCGACCATGTTCTGCCGGGCCCGTAGCCACGGCAGATCGGCTAGAGGTCATTGAGCAGCCCAGTGAGGTCCACGGCGACATCAGGCAGCGCCTGCAGCCGGAGCAAGCCCGGTTGCGGTGTCGAGCTGGCGTGCCCGAAACCGGTGTCGTGCGGCGAGTGGAAGAAATGGACCAACGGAGCTGCTACATCGATGACCCAGACCTCCGGAATCCGCTGCCTCGCATACAAAGGCAGCTTTCTCTTCAGATCGAAGTGCAGGGAGCTTTCGCTGATTTCGACGACGAGCAGGGCGTCCGCGGGCGCGGGGTGAGCGCGCCTGTAGTTATCGGGCCGCCGCCTCAGCAATACGAGGTCCGGTTCAGGCGGTGGCGGTGCACGAGGTCGTCTGGCACGGCGGCATTCATGGAGTTTCCTGGTGAAGCAAGGTTAGCGCACTGCAAGGGACGGCCGCCACCGCGCGTGATTTGACCCGGCTCAGGGCAGGCCCTCATATATTTGCCGCAGCGGCAGGATGAGGCCGATGGAGTTCAGCTCCAGAGCCTGCTCGGACGAAGCCAAGACCACTGGCGACCAATCCTGGGTCCTGCGGTATACGGTTACGAGCACGGATTTCTGCGAGATGAGCACGATCTCCTCGATGGAGGACAGCTCCCGGTAGGTGAATGCTTTTTCCCTGCGGTCGATCCGCTCCGTCGACGGTGAAATGACCTCGAAGACGACGCGATACTCGTCAATGAATGCTCCCTCATCGTTTCGCTTCTGGCCGCAGCCAACTACGATGTCCGGATAGTAGAAGCAGTCCTCGCCGCGTGCCCGGATGTGTACTCGTGTGCTGTGGGCGTAAGGCCGGCACTGCGTGCCCCGCAGATGCCCATGCAAGGAGGCGAAGACATTGCCCGAGATTACCTTGTGTGGCTGCAGCGGCTCGGACATGGCGTACATCTGGCCGGCGACGTACTCGTGCCGGTCGTCGCTGCTTTCCTCGAGCGCCAGATACTCCTCAACGGTGAGTGTCTTTTGACTCTCAGGCGTCGTGCCGTACCGGGGAGCGCTCTCCGCGACTCGCCGGCTGTCGCCCAGCGAGTCTGTCAGCCAGGCGAGCAGCTCTCTCTGTTCCGGCTCGTGGAGTCGTCTGATGAGACCGTGATCTCTTTGTACGTGTTCATGAGAAGTGCTCCCTCTCGAGTGGATGTCGCGCGCAGTGTAAGATTCGAAGGTGAGAGTTGGAATATGAAAAGGTGGGAAATCTTCGCAGTAATTCTGTGTTTGTACGCGCTTCGCGGACATTCTCGCCATACGTGCCGCATGACGCCAACATCGACGTAAAGCTCAAACATATAGGTGAGACGTTTGGCCGTACGTGACAGAGATACGTTAAGCGTCGCCGACCTGCGACGTCATCGCGGCTGCTCTGGGCACGCCCCTTGCCGCGCACGTCGTGAACGGCGTCGCAGTGCTGCTCGCCGCGCTCCGCTAAGGTTCAGCCGCCGCGGGCCCGCGGCATACACAGCGGGGCGGGAGGTTCTTATTACGAGGGCGTGTCAAAAAGGGGCAATCGGCGCAGCGCTTTTGACGCTTGGCTGCCTCGCCGCGCCGGCGGCGTCCTTGGCCTCAACCCCGGATTTTGCAGTAGCCGTGCGCGCCGGCACGCCGGGCGTAGGGTTGGATCTGGATCTCGGCCTTTCGCCGGCCTTCGGCGTGCGTGTGGGTTTCAGCGGCTTCGATATCAACCATAATATCGATACTTCGGACGTCGACTATGCCGGGCGGCTGAAGCTGGCTACGGTGACCGGTTTGCTCGACTGGTACGTGTTCGATGGAGGCTTCCGCCTGACCGCGGGCGTCGCGGGCAACGAAACGAAGCTCGATGTGACAGGAGAGCCGAACCAGGGGACCTATACGATCAACGGCCATGCGTACTCGAGTTCACAGCTCGGCTCCTTGACCGGCCAACTCAAATTCGGCGACTCGGTATCGCCCTACGTCGGCTTCGGCTGGGGAAATCCCGCAGGCGAGGACAGTCGCATTCACTTCCTATTCGATGTCGGCGCCATCTACGGCGGCACGCCGAGCGTCAACCTGAACGCGCAGTGCGGACCTGCGGCGCCCGCGGGCTCGCCCGTCTGCGGCGAGGCGCAGAGCGATGTCGCGTCGGAGGAGGCGAAGCTGCGCCACAAGGCGGACATTCTGGAGTGGTACCCGATGGTGAGCCTCGGAATCGGAGTGCGCTTCTGATAGCATGCCGAGCTTCCTACAGTCCCGCGTCACGTTCCCCGGTATCGCAATATGGAAGTCAATCAGCTCAAGCGACAGCTCAAAGACCTAGGCGAGCGCACGGCCTCGCTACGGGGGTTTCTTTGAGTACGACCGCAAGAAAGAGCGCCTCGAGGAGGTAGGGAGGGAGCTCGAGGATCCCGCCGTCTGGACGCAGCCGGAGCGGGCACAGGAGCTCGGGAAAGAACGCGCCCGCCTCAGCGCCGACGTGACGGAGATCGATCGCACCGCCAAGGGTATCAGCGATGCGGAGGAGCTCCTGGAGCTGGCCGAGGGAGAAGGCGACGAGGCGACCGCGCGGGACATCGGGCAGGATGCGGAGCGGCTCGAGGGCGAGGTTCGCCGTCTCGAGCTCAAGCGCATGTTCCGCGGTGAGATGGACTCGCACAGTGCTTTCCTCGATATTCAGGCCGGTGCCGGCGGCACCGAAGCGCAGGATTGGGCGCAGATGCTCCTGCGCATGTACCTGCGCTGGGGCGCAGCGCACGGTTTCGCCTGCGAGGTGATCGACTCCAGCCCCGGGGAGGTGGCGGGCGTGAAGAGCGCTACGGTCGAATTCAAGGGCGACTATGCCTACGGCTGGCTGCGGACGGAGACCGGCGTCCATCGGCTGGTCCGCAAGTCGCCGTTCGACTCCGGCAACCGGCGCCATACCTCGTTCGCGTCGGTGTTCGTCTCGCCGGAGATCGACGATGACATCGAGATCGACATCAACCCCGCGGATCTCAAGACCGACGTCTACCGTTCCTCGGGCGCCGGCGGCCAGCACGTCAACAAGACGGAATCGGCGGTGCGCATCACGCACATGCCAACCGGTATAGTGGTCGCCTGCCAGAACGAGCGCAGTCAGCACAAGAACCGCTCGACGGCCATGAAGATGTTGAAGGCGAAACTCTACGAGCTCGAGGTGAACAAACGCAACGCCGCCGCGAGAGTGCTCGAGGACTCGAAGTCGGATGTGAGCTGGGGCAACCAGATCCGCTCCTACGTTCTCGACCAGTCCCGCATCAAGGACCTGAGGACCGGCGTGGAGGTGGGCAATACCACCGCGGTGCTCGACGGCGCTCTCGATCAATTCATGGAAGCCTCGCTCAAGGCGGGCGTGTAACGCACATGACAGACAAGCAGCAAGAGGGTGGCTCCGGCCCGACGGACCACGGGGACGAGAACAAGCTGATCGCGGAGCGCCGCGGCAAGCTCGCCGCCCTGCGTGCACGGGGGCCCGCGTTTCCGAATGACTACCGCCGCACCGCGCTCGCGGGGCAGCTACACGACGCTTACGGCGAGCGCGATCGCGACTGGCTCGAGGCCAACCCGACCCAAGTCAGCGTCGGCGGCCGCATGATGCTCAAGCGCGGCCAGGGCAAGGTCAGCTTCGCCAACATCGCCGATCGTACCGGCCAGATCCAGCTCTTCCTGCAGAAGGATGTGGTCGGTGAAGAAGCGTATGCGGCTTTCAAGACCTGGGATGTCGGCGACATCGTGGGGGCGGCCGGACTGCTTTTCCGGACCAATGCCGGCGAGCTCTCCGTGCGCGTCGACAGCCTGCGCCTTCTCGTCAAGTCACTTCGGCCACTACCGGACAAATGGCACGGGCTCGCCGACGTCGAGACACGCTACCGCCAACGCTATGTCGATCTGATCGTCAACGAGACCAGCCGGAACGTGTTTCGTGCGCGGGCGCGCATCGTCCGATACCTGCGTGATTTCCTCGATTCGCTCGATTTCATCGAAGTCGAAACGCCGATGATGCAGCCGATCCCGGGTGGGGCGGTGGCACGTCCGTTTGTGACGCATCACAACGCGCTCGACCTGGACATGTATCTTCGGATCGCGCCGGAGCTTTATCTGAAGCGCCTGGTAGCCGGTGGATTCGAGCGTGTGTACGAGATCAACCGCAACTTCCGCAACGAGGGACTCTCGACCCAGCACAACCCGGAATTCACGATGCTGGAGCTCTACCTCGCGTACGCCGATTACCGCGATCTCATGGACTGGGTCGAGAAAGCGCTGCGCGGGCTTGCCGACACGCTCCACGGCTCGCAGCGGCTGACCTATCAGGGGCGCGAATACGACCTCGCCAAGCCCTTCCGCCGGGTCACGGTGGAGCAGGCGATCCTCGAGAACAATCCGGACTTCGATGCGCTGTCACTGCGCGATGCCACGTACCTGCGTAAGTTCTGCGAGCGGCTGGGCATTGCCGTGCAACCGCATGACGGGCCCGGGAAGCTGCAGATCGAGATCTTCGAGAAGACCGCCGAGCACACCCTGTTCGATCCGACGTTCGTGCACGCCTATCCGGCGGAGGTGTCGCCGCTCTCGCGTGCGAATGACGCCGATCCGTTCCTCACCGATCGGTTCGAGTTCTTCCTTGCCGGGCGCGAGCTCGCCAATGGGTTCTCCGAGCTCAACGATCCGGAGGATCAGGCGGCGCGCTTTCGCGCGCAGGTCGCGCGCAAGGATCGTGGCGATGAGGAAGCGATGTTCTACGACGCGGACTATGTGCGCGCGCTCGAGTACGGCATGCCGCCCACTGCCGGCATCGGCGTCGGCATCGACCGGCTGGTGATGTTCTTTACCGACTCACCGTCCATTCGCGACGTCATCCTCTTTCCGCACATGCGGCCTGAATGAATCGCCTGGAGCAATGATCACTGTCGACGCTCCCATAGGCGTCTTTGATTCGGGAGTCGGCGGCCTCACGGTGCTAAAGGCACTCGTGACGCAGCTGCCGCGCGAGCGGTTCGTCTATCTCGGCGACACGGCTCGGCTACCGTACGGCACCAAGAGTCCCGAAACGGTAGTGCGCTACGCGGTGCAAGCGGCGGAAGCGCTGGCCGGGTATGGCGTGAAGTGCCTGGTAATCGCCTGCAACACCGCTTCCGCCGTCGGACTCGCGGCCGTCAGCGAGCTCATCCGTGACGTACCCGTCATCGGCGTGATCGAGCCTGGAGCGGAGGCGGCGTGCCTGGCCTCCCGCTCCGGGCATATCGCGGTCCTCGCCACCGAAGGCACGGTGCGCGGCGGTGCATACCAGGATGCGATCGTTCGCCGTCGGAACGATGCGCGCGTGAGCGCGGTGCCGGCACAGTTGTTCGTGGCGCTTGCCGAGGAGGGGCTCTGCCGCGGCTCCATTGCCGAGAGTGTGGCGCGCCATTACCTCGAGCCGCTTTTCAACAACCCGACGGGCATATCCCGGCCCGACACGCTCGTGTTGGGTTGTACACACTTCCCGATGGTCGCGGACGCCATTCGCGCGGTCGCGGGCCCCGGGGTGGCCATTGTCGACTCGGCGGAGACGACAGCGCGCCATGTGCGGCAGACGCTCGAGGCACAGAATCTCGCGTCTCGAGCGGGCGCGGGGAGCCTGCGCCTGCTCGCCACGGACGCCGCCGAACGGTTCGCGAGAATCGGCGGCCGCTTTCTCGAGCGGCCCATCCGGCCACATGAAGTTGAACTCGTCGACCTCTAGGTCCCGGCCGGAAGTGCGTAGGGCAGGTCGAGACGGTCGATGTCGTGCGGCGACTCCTCGGTGCGGCTCGACGGTACCTCTCCGGAGCCGGCCCGCCGCGGTGCTGCCGGCGAGTTCGCGAAAGGCGCCCAGAACGCACCTGTCGCCGAGAGATCCGAAGACACGGCGGCATGCAGAGCCGCGCCCGTGGCGGGCGCACCCACGTTGGAGCGCGTAAGGGCCGCGGCTCCCCGTTGGGACGGCCGCACGCCGAGCGGAGCACTGACACGTTCCAACATGGCGTCGGGCGGACTGGAGGCGGAAAGCTCCGGCTCGGTAGTGGGCAGTGGTGCCACGGCCAGGAACTCGCAGCGGCCATCCCCGAGCCGCACGGCCTCTACGACCGTGAAAGCGCGTCCGTCCGCGAGCTCGCCGCTGTCGCCCGGCTTGAGATCGAGGCGTCCGCGCGAGCGGAACCGCTGCAGCCGGCGTTTGACGCGGCCGCGGTAGTGGGCGCGCGCGATGACCTCCTGCCCCGTGTAGCAGCCCTTGTCGAAGGCGATCGCGCCGAGGAGGTCCAAATTCAACATCTGCGCCACGAATTCCTCGGACGTCGCAGCGTAGATCTGCGGGAGCCCCGAGATGACGTCGAGCTGCCGCCATACTTCGCGGTGGGCGGGCGCGCTGTGCGCCAGGTCATCGCCCTGCAGCGCGGACGCGCTGCTGTCTGCATCCGCAACCGGCGCAATCAACAGCCACCTCGCGGGCTGCTCGCCCACGCAGATCACCGTGCGCCCGGCGAGGCAGCGCTGCTCACCCGTGAGGGACGGATATCCCGTGAGCGGCGCCGGCTCGGCGTGACCCAAGCCGCACGCGATGAGTCCCGTGATGCGCCAGCTCTCTGAGTCGTCGGTGACTTTGACCTTGGCGCGCAGCACGTATTTCGACAGGCGTGCGGCGACCGACGCAGCCAACTCGCGCGGCAGCAGAGTGAGGTAATCGTCCGCCGCCAGCTGCACGATCCGCAACAGCGCGATCGCGCGACCCTGCGGATTGTGTAGCCCGGCGAGCGCCGAGCGCTCCGCGCTCACACGGCCGAGATCGTTGGACAGTTGGCCCTGCAGAAATCGCGCCGCATCGGCTCCCGTGACGCGCACGGCGCCGAGATCATCGAGCTCGACGGTCTGCAGATGGCCGCCATTCATGGGAGTTGCCGCTGGCCGGATGGCCTGGAGCCGAGCACGAGCATGGTATCACACGTCCTGGGGGAGGCCTCGATGTCGTGGCCGCCATTGTCCAATTCTGGCACACTTGTATGTATGCTGATGAGTCCAGTGAAGAACTCCTCGACGCCGTCTTCCGTTCCGTCTACCGAGCGCGACTCGCGCGCCAATCCCGTCGCAACCGCGGACGCTGTGGCTACGGCCCAGCGCCCGCGCGAAATCGGCGGACCCTCGGGTCCCGAGCCCACGCGCTTCGGCGACTGGGAGCGCAAAGGACGCTGCATCGACTTCTAGTCCGCGAAGCCGCCTATGATCGAACGACCGCTGTCGCCACACCTGTCCGTGTACAGGATGTCGCGGTACACACTGCTCACTTCCATCCTGAACCGCGCTACCGGGCTCGTGCTCTCGGTCGGGCTCATCCTGCTCGTCTACTGGCTGGTCGCCATCGCGAGCGGTCCGGCCGCCTACAATGGCGCGCGCACGCTGCTCTCACTCGGTGTGCTCAAGGCGGTCTACGTCATTTTGCTCGCGACTTTCTCCTATCACCTGTTCGCCGGCATCCGCCACCTCATCTGGGATACGGGACACGGCCTGGAGCGCGCACAGGCGAAACGCAGCGCGGCGCTCGTCGTGATCTGCGCCATCCTGCTCTTTGTGGGGCTGGCCTGGTGGGCGCTGCACGCCGGAGCGCACGCGCCATGAGCCTGCGCAGCCCGCTCGCCACGGTTCTCGGCCAGGGGTCGGCGAAAGAGGGAGTGCACCACTGGTGGGTGCAGCGCCTCACCTCGATAGCGCTGGTGCCGCTCGCCGTCTGGTTCGTGGTCTCTCTTTTGTCTCTGCATTCGTTCGATCACGCCACCATCAGCGCCTGGATCGGGCAGCTCTGGACGGCGGTTTTCCTCATTCTCCTCGTGCTTACGGCGGCCTGGCATTCACAGCTCGGCGTGCGCGTGGTGGTGGAGGACTACGTACACGGCCACGGTGCCAAGGCGTTGGTGCTGGCAGTGATCACCTTCTTTCACGTAGTGGTCGCGGTGGCCGGCGTGCTCGCGATCCTCAAGGTGGCGTTGGGAGGCGCCGGATGAGCACATACGAGTTCATCGATCACACCTACGATGTCATCGTGGTCGGCGCGGGCGGCTCCGGCCTGCGCGCCACGCTGGGTCTGGCGGAGGCCGGACTTGCCACCGCCTGTATCACCAAGCTCTTTCCGACACGCAGCCACACCGTGGCCGCGCAGGGCGGCATCAGCGCCGCACTGGGCAACATGGGCAAGGACGATTGGCGCTGGCACATGTACGACACCGTCAAGGGCTCTGACTGGCTGGGCGACCAGGACGCGATCGAGCTCATGTGCAAGGAGGCTCCCGCGGCGGTGATCGAGCTCGAGCACTACGGTGTGCCGTTCTCCCGCACGGAGGAGGGGCGCATCTATCAGCGGCCCTTCGGCGGCATGACCACCGAGTTCGGCAAGGGCATCGCGCAGCGCACCTGCGCCGCGGCGGACCGCACCGGTCACGCGATGCTGCACACTCTCTACCAGCAGTCGATCCGCCGCGCGGCGACTTTCTTCGTCGAGTACTTCGCGATCGACCTCATCATGGAGGACGGCGCCTGCCGCGGCGTCGTGGCACTCGACCTGACCGAGGGGAAGCTGCACCGCTTCCGCGCCCACATGACGATTCTCGCCACGGGCGGCTACGGGCGCGCGTACTTCTCCTGCACCTCGGCGCACTCCTGCACCGGTGACGGCAATGCCATGGTGCTGCGCGCCGGGCTGCCGTTGCAGGACATGGAGTTCGTGCAATTCCATCCGACCGGCATTTACGGCGCCGGCTGCCTCATCACCGAGGGCGCGCGCGGCGAGGGCGGCTATCTCACCAACTCCAAGGGTGAGCGCTTCATGGAGCGCTATGCCCCGAACGCCAAGGATCTGGCCTCGCGCGATGTGGTCAGCCGCGCCATGACGATCGAGATCCGCGAGGGCCGCGGCGTCGGCGCCGAGCACGACCACATCGATCTGCATCTCGAGCACCTGGGGCCCGAGGTGATCCACGAGCGGCTGCCCGGCATCGCCGAGACCGCCCGCATCTTCGTCGGCGTCGATGTCACCAGGCAGCCGATTCCCGTGCAGCCCACGGTCCACTACAACATGGGCGGCGTGCCCTGCAACTTCCACGGTGAAGTCGTGATACCGAGGGGGGGAGATCCCGACTCGATCGTCCCCGGCTTGATGGCGACCGGCGAAGCAGCCTGCGTTTCCGTCCATGGCGCCAACCGCCTCGGCTCGAACTCGCTGCTCGATCTCGTGGTCTTCGGCCGCCAGGCGGCGCGCCGCTGTGCGGAGCTGATCCGGCCCGGCACGAGGCACGCCCCGTTGCCCAAGGACGCCGCGGAGCTCGCGGTGTCCCGTCTCGATCGGCTGCGCAACGCCAACGGCTCGCGCCCCACGGCCGCCATCCGCCTGGAGATGCAGAAGATCATGCAGATGGATGCGGCGGTGTTCCGCACCGGAGAGTCCCTGGAGGAGGGTGCCGGCAAGCTGGCGCAGACTTTCGCGTCTTTCGCCGACGTCAAGGTGACCGACCGCTCGCTCGTCTGGAACACCGACCTCGTCGAGACCATGGAGCTCGAGAATCTGCTGCTGCAGGCGACGGCGACCATCCACTCCGCCGCCAACCGCACCGAGAGCCGCGGCGCCCATGCCCGCGAGGACTTCCCGCAGCGCGATGACGAGCACTGGCTCAAGCATTCCCTGGTCTGGGTCGAGGGACCCGGACGCGCGCACTTCGACTATCGGCCGGTGCATCTCAACACCCTCACCGACGAGGTGCAGACGATCCCGCCGAAGGCGCGCACCTACTGACGTTCAAGGTTTCCAGATGGCACAGTTTCGACTTCCCGCCAACTCCCGCATTCGCAAGGGCAAGCTGCACCGCGCGGCTGCCGGCGCGCGTCAGGTGCGCAACTTCCGCATCTATCGCTTCGACCCGACTGCGGGCGAGACCCCGCGGATCGATACTTTCGAGCTCGACATGGCGAGTTGCGGGCCGATGGTGCTCGATGCTCTGATCCAGATCAAAAGCAGCGTCGACTCTTCGCTCACCTTCCGCCGTTCCTGCCGCGAGGGCATCTGCGGCTCCTGCGCCATGAACATCGACGGCATGAACCGCCTCGCCTGCACGACCTCGATGGAGGATCTGGGCAGCGGGGACATCCGCATCTATCCGCTGCCGCACATGCCGGTGGTGAAGGACCTGGTGCCGGATCTCACGAACTTCTACGCCCAGTACGCCGCCGTGAAGCCGTGGCTCGTGACCCATACCCCGGCGCCGCCCGACAGCGAGCGACTGCAGTCCAAGGCAGAGCAGGAAAAGATCGACCGCCCCGCGGCCTGCATCCTGTGCGCGTGCTGCTCGACGGCCTGCCCGAGCTACTGGTGGAACAGCGAGCGGTTCCTCGGACCCGCGGCGCTGCTCGCTGCCTACCGCTGGATCATCGACAGCCGGGACGAGGCGACCGGCGAGCGGCTGGATGAGCTCGAGGATCCGTTCCGGCTCTACCGCTGCCATACCATCATGAACTGCACCGACGTGTGCCCGAAGGACTTGAATCCGGCCAAAGCCATTGCCGAGATCAAGCGCATGCTGGTCGAGCGGACATAATGGACCCCGAGGCCCGGGCGCTGCGCTGGCGCTGCCGGCGGGGCATGAAGGAGCTCGACGTGCTCCTGGAGCGCTACGCCGCCACCGACCTGCCGCAAGCCGGCCCGGCCGAGCGCCGGCTGCTCGCCCGGCTCCTGGACCACCCCGACCCGGAGCTGGCGGGGTATTTCCTGGGGGGTGAGGCGCCGCCGGAGCCCGAAATGGCGGCGCTCGTGACGCGCATCACGACTTCGTGCATGATCGAAAGAGGGGGGATGGAGAAGAGTCGAAAGGGTCCCTGAACTTTCAAATTGTTTCAGGGTCTATTCAGGTCGCGGGCGCCGCGACCTTACCCCGGGAGGAAGGCGCGATGAGCGCCGATGCAAGCGATCTCAGCCTGGTGCGCCGTGTGCAACGCGGCGACAAGGGGGCATTCGATGCGCTGGTGCTCAAGTACCAGCACAAACTCGTCAAGCTGGTCATGCGTTATGTTCGCAACCCGGCCGAGGCCGAGGACATCGCCCAGGAGGCCTTCATCAAGGCCTATCGGGCTCTGCCGCAATTCCGCGGCGATAGCGCCTTTTACACCTGGCTCTACCGCATCGCGATCAACACCGCCAAGAACGCCGTGGTCTCCCGGGACCGCAACCCCGTCGAATACGATCTCGACCGCAGCAACACCGACGAGTCTTACGATATGCAAGGCCGAATGAAGGATTCCGAGACCCCGGAAGGGCTGGTACTGACGGACGAGATCCGTTCCACCGTCAATGCCGCAATCGACGCGCTGCCGGACGATCTGCGTACGGCCATCGTGCTGCGCGAGCTCGAGGGCCTCTCCTACGAGGAGATCGCCGCCGCCATGGCATGTCCGGTCGGCACGGTCCGCTCGCGCATCTTCCGGGCGCGTGAGGCAATCGATCAGCGCCTGCGCGAGGTCTTCGAAGGCGGCCTCGGCCGCGCGGAGGAGTTGGGATGAACGAGGAGCTCGACAGCCAGCTATCCGCCATGTTCGACAACGAGCTGCCCGCCGCCGAGTGCGAGCTGCTAGCCCGCCGGCTGTCCCGTGACGGGGACCTCAAATCCCGCTGGGGCCGATACGCCGTCATGGGGGCCGTCATCCGCGCGGAGCGGGGCGTCACCCTCGATGGCACTGTGGCCGGCCGGGTGAGCGTGGCACTCACCAGCGAGCCTGCGCTGACGGACGAGGTGGCGCGACCGGGTGCTCGGGTCCAATCCCGCTGGTGGCAGCCGGTTGCAAGCGCCGGGCTTGCGGCCGGCGTAGCGGCGGTCTCCATTTTCTGGCTGCGGTCGCAGGCTCTGTCCGGCCACTCTCACGTCGTGGTAGCTACCGTGGCCGCCAACTCGAGCCTGGTGGCGCCCGCCGCGCAGCCGGCCCTGCAGAGCGCGAGCGTCGCGGCGAGCGACAGCTTCGTGGTGCCACCGGCGCCGCAAGGGCAAATGATGGTCGTCCCCGCCACGGAGCTGGCCGATTACGTGGTAGCTCACAGCGCCTTCTCCTGGCCCGTCAGCCGCGGGAATCTCCTCTCCGCGCTGATGGTCAGTGAGCCGGGAACCTCCAGCATGCCTCCGCAGTCGGATCAGCCAGTTCCGGGCGTGCATGGCAATGCGATCCAGATCCAGAATCCGAAGTAGCGAGCGTATCGGCTGGCTGGCGCTCGCACTGACCCTCGCCGGCGCGGCGTACGCCGACCAGCCGGCCAAGTGGCTGGAGCGCATGAACCGCGCGCTCACTACACTCAACTACGACGGCACATTCGCCCACTGGGAGGGCGGCAGGGTGGAGATGCTGCGGATCATCCACCGCGTCGAGGGCGGCGCCGTTTCCGAGCGGCTGGTGTCCCTCGACGGCTCCGGACGGGAGTTCATCCGCACCGGCTCCAGCCTCACCTGTTATCTTCCCGACAAGCATGTCGTGCTGGTGGAGCGCACGCCGGCCAAGGCATCGCTCCTCAGCGGCTTTCCGGCGATCAATGAGCAGACCGCGCGCTTCTACGACATCAGCGAGGTCGGGCGTATGCGCTTCAATCAGCACAGCACCCATCTCATCACGGTGATGCCCAGGGACCAGTACAGGTATGGATACCGCCTGTGGATCGACGATTCGACAGCGATGCCGTTGAAGACGCAGCTCTGTGACGCCCACGGAAACGTCATCGAGCAGCTCGTATTTGCGAATCTCAGGGTCCGATCTCACATCCCTGACTCGGCCTTCCGCCCCGCCATCTCGACCACCGGCTTCCAGTGGCTGCGCAACGACTCGCCGCCGCTCAAGGAAACGGTGAGACACAATGACACGGTCTGGAGCGCGGACCACCTGCCGCCCGGATTTCACATGACCGTGCGCGCCGCGCAGGTCATGCCCGGGTCGCCGGGCCCCGTGGATCACCTCGTCTTTACGGATGGGCTGGCTTCCGTGTCGGTATTCGTCGAGACGACGCACATCGAGATGACCGCAGGCCAGGGCCCGGTCATGGAGTCGGCGCGTGTCGGCTCGTCGTATGCCTTCTCCACCGTGGTGGATGGCCACAAGGTGACCGCCGTCGGAGAAGTGCCGGCGCAGACGGTGCGTTTCATCGCGGACTCGGTGAAGGCGCAGAAGACATCCGATGCCGTACCGCCGCCTCCCGCCATCGCGCCATCCCTGCGGGGCGGCCCCTTCGCGCAGTCGCCGCGACCTTGAAAGGCGAGTCGTTCTCACCGTAGTGCATCGGCGCGACTGCCATCTCTGTGAGCAGATGGTGGCGGAGCTGCAGGAGCTCGGGAGGACGATGCCGCTGCCGCCGATCGAACTGGTGGATGTGGACGGGGACCCCACTCTCCAGCGCCGCCACGGCCTCGATGTCCCGGTACTGCTTCTGGACGGTGCGGTGGTCTGCCGCCATCGCCTGGATGCCGGGGAACTGAAGCGTCTGCTGCGGAAGGGCTGACTGCTATAATCGCGGCGGCCGCTGATCACCTGGCGCGGCAGTAACGCGACAGACTCCGATTCATGCGGCTCATACGTAATTTCTCCATTATCGCCCACGTCGATCACGGCAAGTCGACCCTCGCTGACCGGTTCATCCAGCTCTGCGGCGGCCTCGAGGATCGCGAGATGCAGGCGCAGGTGCTCGACTCGATGGACCTCGAGCGCGAACGCGGCATCACGATCAAGGCTCAGAGCGTGACGCTCTACTACCAGGCGCGCGACGGCGAGCGTTATCAGCTCAACATGATCGATACGCCCGGGCACGTGGACTTCTCGTATGAGGTGTCCCGCTCGCTCGCGGCCTGCGACGGCGCGCTGCTCGTAGTCGATGCGTCCCAGGGCGTGGAGGCGCAAAGCGTCGCCAATTGCTATACGGCGATCGAGCAGGGGATCGAGGTCCTGCCGGTCATCAACAAGATCGACCTGCCTTCGGCCGATCCCGAGCGGGTGATGCGCGAGATCGAGGAGATCATCGGCATCGGCGCCGACGATGCCGTGCGGGTGAGCGCCAAGACGGGCGAGGGCGTGCCGGAGCTCCTCGAGGCGCTCATCCGGCGCATCCCGGCGCCGAAGGGCGATGGCGAGGCGCCCTTGCAGGCGCTGATCATCGACTCCTGGTTCGACAACTATGTTGGCGTGGTCTCCCTCGTGCGGGTGGTCAACGGCAGCGTCAAGACCGGTGAGAAGATTCGCGTGGTGTCGACCGGGCGCAGCCACACCGTCGATCGCCTCGGCCGCTTCACGCCGAAGCCCATCGTCGAGAAGCTGCTAGCGCCCGGGGATGTCGGCTTCATCGTTGCGGGCATCAAGGAGATCGATGGCGCCCCGGTGGGCGATACCATCACGCTCGACAGCCGCCCGGCAGCGGCGCCGCTGCCCGGCTTCCGCCAGATCAAGCCGCGGGTGTTCGCCGGACTCTTTCCGATCAACTCCGAGGACTACGAGAGCTTTCGTGACGCGCTCGCGAAACTGAAGCTCAACGACTCGGCGCTCCACTACGAGCCGGAGGTTTCCGAGGCGCTCGGGTTCGGCTTCCGTTGCGGTTTCCTGGGGCTTCTCCACATGGACATCGTCCAGGAGCGCCTGGAGCGGGAGTACGAGCTCGACCTCGTGACCAGCGCGCCGACGGTGGTGTACGAGGTGTTGCGCACGAACGGAGCGGAGGAGTTCGTCGACAACCCGGCGAAGCTCCCGCCCTCCAACGAGGTCGAGGAGATCCGCGAGCCCATCATCGTTGCGAACATCCTGGTGCCCCCCGAGCACGTCGGCGCGGTGTTGAAGCTCTGCAATGACAAGCGCGGCACACAGAACAAGATGCAGTACCTGGGCAGCCAGGTGTCGCTGCAATATGAGCTGCCGCTGGCGGAGGTGGTGCTCGATTTCTTCGACCGCTTGAAATCGGTGAGCCGCGGCTACGCCTCCTTCGACTACGAGTTCTCGCGCTTCCAGGCCGCGCCGCTCGTCAAGCTCGACATCCTCATCAACGGCGAGCGGGTCGATGCGCTCTCCATCATCGTGCACAAAGAGAGCGCCTATCAGCGCGGTCGCGAGCTCGTCGACAAGATGCATGATCTCATCCCGCGGCAGATGTTCGAGGTCGCCGTGCAGGCGGCGATCGGCAGCGCGGTGATCGCGCGCGCCACGGTGAAGGCACTGCGCAAGAACGTACTGGCCAAATGCTACGGCGGCGACGTCAGCCGCAAGCGCAAGCTCCTAGAGAAGCAGAAAGAAGGCAAGAAGCGTATGAAACAGGTGGGCCGGGTCGAGATTCCCCAGGAGGCGTTCCTCGCCGTCCTGAAGATCGGCAAGTAGGCGCCGGCGCGATGTCTCCCATGCTGATGCAGGTCATTCTGGTCCTCGCGTGGCTCGCCTTGCCGGTCGGGCTCCTCTGTATTCTCGATGACTGGTTCCTGCGGCCGAGGCGGCAGGTCGCCGCGGCGCCGGAGCCCGTGGCCGATTCCGCGCTGATGTCGTTCGCCTACCACGCGCTGCCGATCCTGATCGGCGCGGCGGTGATACGCCTCCTGGTCTCCGAGCAGCTCGATTTCAGCGCCGTGCTGGTCGCGATAGCGGCGGTGACTGGCATCATCTGGGCCGCGGATGCGTGGCTGCTGCGCCGGTGGCGACAGGCCGCGGCCAAGGCGCGGGGCAAGGACCCGTCGGCCGTCCCGGAGCCCGGCACGGTGGATTATGCGCGCAGCTTCTTTCCCGTGGCCGTGGCGGTGCTGGTGCTGCGCGCGTTCGTGTTCGAGCCGTTCCGCATCCCCTCCGACTCCATGATGCCGACCCTGCTCGACGGGGATTTCATCCTGGTCAGCAAGTTTTCCTACGGCCTCAGACTCCCGGTCACCAACACCAATATCCTGGGCACGGGCGGCCCGAAGCGGGGGGACGTGGTGGTTTTTCGCTATCCGCTCGACCCTTCTGAGAACTACATCAAGCGCGCGGTCGGCCTTCCGGGCGATCATGTGACGGTACGCGACGACCGGCTCATCATCAATGACGAGACGATACCGTTCAACGTCACCGGCGACTACAGCGACGGCTGCTACATCAACATGCAGCTCGCCGTCGAGCACCTGGGCACCCATGCGCATCAGGCGCTGCTCTGCCCCGTGCCGCTCCAGGTCACCCCGTATCCATTGCCAGGCTGCCCGCGCAGCGACGCGCGCGGGTACGTCTGCGGCGGTACGCCGCCGCCCGGCGCGCAGGCTCTCGACGAGCCTGAGGTGGTGACGAAAGTGGTGCCGAGCGGAAATTACCTCATGATCGGCGACAATCGCGATAACAGCGACGACGGGCGTGTCTGGGGCTTCACGCCCGATGCGAATCTGGTCGGCAAGGCGACCTACATATGGTTCAATTGGGACCCGGAGCACTCGGGCGGGCCCATCTGGAGCCGGATCGGCAAGAAAATCGAGTAGCGGGGGTTCAGCAATGTTTGCACGGCAACGTGGCGTCACGGCGATCGGGTGGCTGATACTCATCACCCCGTTCGCAATTCTCATCTATGCCGGCATCCGCCTGACGCCGGTCATGATGAATTACATGTCCGTGGCGCGCTCAATGAACGAGCTGACGAGCGAGTTTGCGGGCGGCGGCGCGACGCCGGACACCATTCGCTCCTCCCTCCAGAAGCACTTCGACGTCGAGAGCGTGGACTATCCGGCCGTCAAAGACATCACCATTACCCGGGCTGGTCAGGGCTGGACCGTCGAGGCTGCCTACTACGACAATGCCCCGCTCTTTGCCCGTGTGACTCTGCAGATCCAGTTCGACAAGACGGTCACCGTGGGCGGCGGTGGATAGCGGGCCCGACTGGCCGCTCGGCTGGGTACGCTCTGAGCTCGGTTACGAACCGCGCGACGCCGGTCTCTTTCGCGCCGCCTTCACGCATCGCAGCGCCCCGGGCCCCAACAACGAGCGGCTGGAATTTCTCGGCGATGCGGTGCTCAACCTCGTCGTCGCGCATCATCTCTATGCGGCGTTCCCGGAGGCCAGCGAGGGGGATCTGAGCCGGTTGCGGGCGAGGGTCGTGAGCGGCGACCCGCTGGCGGAAGTGGCCGCGTCGCTCAAGCTGGGGGAGGCGTTGCAGCTCGGCTCGGGTGAGCTCAAGACGGGCGGCTTTCGCCGCCAGTCGATCCTGGCCGACGCGCTCGAGGCGGTATGCGGGGCGCTGTACCTCGACGGTGGGCTCGCAGCGGCCGAGTCGGTCATAGCCCGGTTGTTCGAGCCCCGGATTGCGGCGCTTCCCGCCCCGCATGAGCTCAAGGATGCCAAGACCCGTCTACAGGAATACCTGCAGTCCCGGGGGCTCACCCTGCCCGGGTACAGGGTGGAGCGCGTCGAGGGGGAGCCCCACGCGCAGACTTTCCAGGTCACCTGCGAGGTGCCGGGGTTGGGGCTCTCGGCCGCGGGCCGCGGCTCCAGCCGCCGGCGCGCCGAGCAGGAGGCCGCCGAGCGCATACTGTCGGACATGAACGCGACACAAGACCCGCGCAGTGACTGAGCCTGCCACCGATTTTCGCTGCGGCTTCGCGGCGCTCGTGGGACGCCCGAATGTCGGCAAGTCGACATTGCTCAACGCGCTCGTCGGTCAGAAGTTGAGCATCGTCACTCCCCGGCCGCAGACGACGCGGCATCGGATCATCGGGTTGGTGCAACTGCCGAACGCCCAGATTGCGTTCGTCGATACGCCCGGACTCCACAGTCAGGCGAAGCGAGCTCTCAACAAAGCGATGAACCGGACGGCGGCCGCGGCTCTCGACGAGGCCGACCTGGTGGTATTCGTGGTGGAGGCGCTCGTCTGGAATGCGGAAGACGAGCTCGTGCTGAATCGCATCGCGCGCTCGGGAAGGCCGGTGTTGGTTGCCGTCAACAAGGTGGATCGTGCCAAGCCGCGCGAGCGGCTGCTGCCCTATCTGGCGGAGCTCGATAGCCGCCACGCATTCCTGGCGCTGGTACCGGTCTCGGCGCTCAAGGACAGGAATCTCGACGATCTGCGCGATGCCATTGCGGCGCAACTGCCGGTCTCGAAGCCGCTCTTTCCCGACGATGAGCTCACCGACCGCGGCATTCAATTTCGCATCGCGGAGATGATTCGCGAGAAGCTGACTCTGGAGCTCAATCAGGAAGTGCCGTACGGAGTTGCGGTCGAGGTCGAGAAGCTGGCCGAAGAGGACGGGGTGCTCATGGTCGATGCGGCGATCTGGGTGGATCGCGACGGCCAGAAGCCGATCGTCATCGGGGCGAAGGGGGCGCGACTGAAGCGGGTCGGCACTTCGGCACGGTTGGCGCTGAACGGGTTGCTCGGCAGGCGGCTGCACATCAACCTCTGGGTGAAGGTGCGGGAGAACTGGGCGGACAATGCCCGGGCGCTGCGGGAGTTGGGCCTGGAGTAACAGAGAAATGACG
Organism: uncultured Pseudomonadota bacterium; assembly: GCA_963812925.1. GTDB lineage: Bacteria > Pseudomonadota > Gammaproteobacteria > Steroidobacterales > Steroidobacteraceae > 13-2-20CM-66-19. The sequence goes on from CAWEXF010000022.1 coordinate 208,012, forward strand.
GCGCATCCCCGCCGCGTTCTGCTGGCGCCGGGGTACATCCTGCACCACCGGCCTTACCGGGATACCAGCCGGATTCTCGAGGTGCTGGTGCGCGACCACGGGCGGCTGACGCTGTTTGCGCGGGGGGTACGGGGACCGAAGCCGCGGTTCGGCGGCGTGCTGCAGCCATTCGACCTGCTGCTGCTGTCCTTTCACGTGGGGCGGGAGGCGGGACAGCTCACGGCGGTGGAGGGCGCGGAGACCGCGCCGCCCTTGCCGGCGGGCAGCCTGATGGCCGGGTTCTACCTCAATGAGCTCCTGCTGAAGCTCACCACGCGGCATGATCCGGTGCCGGAGGTGTTCGAGGATTATCGGCGGGCGCTGGCAGGGCTGCGCGCGGGAGGGGTCGAAGCGGTTCTACGAGTGTTCGAGAAGAGGCTGCTGCAGACGGTGGGGTATGGGGTGGACCTCACTGCGGAGGCGCGGACGGGGAAGGCGATCGAGGCGGCAGGTTTCTACCGGTTTCAGGCGTCCGAAGGGCTGGTCCCGGCCCGGGAAGGGGATGCGGACGCAGTCTCCGGCAGCTCGATTTTCGCGCTGGCGCGAGAGGAGCTGGGGGAGAGGCGGGAGCTCGAGGATGCACGCCGGGTGCTCAAGGCTGCTCTGGCGGAAAGGCTCGAGGGCAAGGAGCTGACGACCCGTCGGGTGGCGCGGGCGGTGGCCTCACGTGGGGGGTCGCGGACTTAATGTTAGTCTATTTCGCATGGCGCGAGCCCGCGACTTCACGCGAGCAGCGATTTTGCCGGAGCACCAGTGACTCGTTCTTACATTGCGTTGGGCATCAACATTGATCATGTGGCTACCTTGCGGCAGGCGCGCCGCGGGCAGGAGCCGGATCCCGTGCAGGCGGCGCTGGCCGCGGAGATGGCGGGGGCGGACAGCATCACGCTGCACCTGCGGGAGGATCGCCGGCACATTCAGGACTCCGATGTCAGGACGCTGAAGGGTTTGTTGAAGACCCACATGAATCTCGAGATGGCCGTAACCGAGGAAATGGTGCGGATCGCGGGCGAGGTGCGGCCCGAGGATTGTTGCTTCGTGCCGGAGAAGCGGCAGGAGGTGACTACCGAGGGAGGGCTGGATGTGGCGGCGCAGGAGGCCCGGATGAAGGAGGCGACGGCAACGCTCGTGGGGCAGGGAGTCAGGGTGTCGCTTTTCATCGATCCGGAGCCGCGGCAGGTGGAGGCGGCGGCGCGGATTGGGGCGCCGGCGATCGAGCTGCACACGGGCGCGTATGCGGAAGCTGCCGGGGCTGCGCGGGCGACGGAGCTCGAGCGGTTGCTCAGGTGCGCGCGCCTGGGGGCGGGACTCGGACTCGAGGTGCATGCGGGGCATGGGTTGAATTACCACAACGTGCAGCCGGTGGCGGCGATCCGCGAGATCGTCGAGCTCAACATCGGGCACGCGATCATCTCGCGGGCGGTGTTCGACGGCCTGGCGACGGCGGTGCGCGACATGAAGGCGTTGATGACGGCAGTGCGCGCATGATCTTCGGGATCGGAGTGGATGTCCTCGAGGTGAAGCGGATCGGGGCGACCCTGGAGCGCTTCGGCGAGCATTTCATCGAGCGTCTGCTGATGCCGGAGGAGCAGGCGCAGCTTGCCAGGACGCAGCGGCGGGAGCGGTTCATCGCGATGCGCTTCGCGGCGAAGGAGGCGATCGTCAAAGCGATGGGGACGGGCTTTGCGCACGGCGTCTGGATCAGAGACGTGGGCGTGGTGCAGAACGCCTGGGGAAAGCCGGAGGTCGTGTTCTCGGAGAGGGGGGAGCGCGTAAGGAAAGGATTGGGAGTAGGCGAGGGGCATGTGACGCTGACTGACGAGGCGGGGCTCGTCGTGGCCGTCGCGGTGTTGATGAAGGCGGCCTCACCGTGAACTGTCTGGTGTTTGACATAGAGACCGTGCCCGATGTGGCCTTCGGGAGGCGGCTGTATGGGCTCGACGGGTTGCCGGATGCGGAGGTGGCGAAGGCCATGTTCGCGTTGCGGCGGCAGGGCTCCGGCGGGGAGTTTCTGCCGCTCGAGCAGCACCGCGTGGTCGCGATTTCGTGCGTGCTGCGCAGCCGGGACGGGTTGAAGGTCTGGAGCCTGGGGGATGTGAGCTCGCCGGAGGCGGAGCTCATCGAGCGCTTCTTCGACGGCGTGGAGAAGTTCTCGCCGGATCTCGTTTCCTGGAATGGATCCGGCTTCGATCTGCCGGTGCTGACCTATCGGGCGCTGCTCGCGGGGATTCAGGCGCCGCGATACTGGGAGGCGGGAGACGGCGATCAGGCGTTCCGTTTCAACAACTATCTCAACCGCTATCACTGGCGGCACTTGGATTTGATGGATGTGCTCTCGGGCTTTCAGGCTCGAGGCAGGGTGTCGCTTGCGAACGTCGCTTGCCTGCTGGGGCTGCCGGGCAAGCTGGGGTTCTCGGGCGCGCAGGTGTGGGATGCCTATCTCGAGGGGAATCTGCCCGGAATTCGGCGGTACTGCGAGACGGACGTGCTCAACACCTATCTCGTTTATCTGCGCTTCGAGTTGCTGCGGGGGCGGCTGGCGCGGGAGCGTTACGCCGAGGAGTTGGAAAGGGTGAAGGTGGCGCTGCGCGCGGGAACGGAGCCGCATTTCGCGGAATTCCTGCGCGTGTGGGAAGGTGGCGCTTGAGCGATGGGGCGGCCGTGCGGACCGCCGCGGGACGCGGCGAGCGGGAGACGGCGGATGTCGTGGGCCTGACGCACGCAGGCGAAGGCATCGTTCGCGCCGGCAAGACGGTGTTCGTGGCGGGCGCGCTCCCGGGAGAGACCGTGGCTTTCGAGCGCACGCGCAAGCATCGGCAGCACGATGAGGGCAGGCTGTTGGAAGTGCTGCGCCCTGCGGTGGAGCGGGTGACGCCGCGCTGCGCGCATTTTGGGGTGTGCGGCGGATGTGCTCTGCAGCATCTTGCGCCGGAAGCGCAGTTGAGCCTGAAGGAGCAAGAGGTGCGGGACAACCTGGCGCGCGTCGCCCGCGTGGAGTGCCGGGATTGGCTGCCGCCGTTGCGCGGGCCGGTGTGGGGTTATCGCAGGCGCGCGCGGCTGGGAGCGAAGTACGTCGCCAAGAAGGGCAGGGTAGTCGTCGGGTTCCGCGAGCGTCTGGCGCCCTACGTTGCTGATGTCATGCACTGCGACGTGTTGGCCGCGCCCGTGGGCGCGTTGGTCCAACCGCTCGCAGAGCTTCTTGGGCAGCTGGATATACGCCAGCACGTGCCGCAGATCGAAGTGGCGGTGGCGGACAACGCCACGGCGTTGGTGCTGCGCGTGTTGCAGGCGCCGAGCGCGCAAGACCGGACGAAGTTGTGCGACTTTGCCACGCGGCATGCGGTACGACTCTTTCTGCAGAGCGGCGGACTGGACTCCGTCGAGGAGCTGGCCGCGGAGGCGGTAGCGCTGAGCTACACACTGCCGGCATTCGATCTCACGCTCGACTTCAGGCCCACCGACTTCGTTCAGGTGAACGGCGCGGTGAATCAGGCACTGGTCGGGCGCGCGCTGGAGCTTTTGCAGCCGAACCCGGAGTCGAGAGTGCTGGACCTGTACTGCGGGCTCGGCAACTTCACTTTGGCGCTCGCCAAGTCCGCGGGCCACGTCGTGGGAGTAGAGGGCGAGTCCGGTCTGGTCGATCGGGCGCGTCATAACGCACGCCGGAACGGGATTTCCAATGTGGAGTTCCACGTGAGTGACCTGTCCAAGCCGACAGATCCGGCAACAGGGTGGCTCCGTGGGCCGTATACCCACGTTCTGCTCGATCCGCCGCGGGTCGGTGCCACGCCCGAGATGCTCGCCGCCATTGCCCGGCTGGCGCCCGAGCGTGTGTTGTACGTCTCGTGCCATCCGGGCAGTCTGGCGCGAGATCTGGCAGTCCTGGTGCATGAGCACGGTTTCATCCTCGAATCAGCCGGAGTCGTCGACATGTTCCCCCACACCGCACACATCGAATCGATGGCGCTCCTCGGGCGGCCATGACCCTCGGGCCCCTCATGATCGATCTGGAGGGGACCTCCGTCACAGCCGAGGAGCGGGACATGCTCCGCCACCCCCTCGTGGGCGGTGTGATCCTGTTCACACGCAACTACTCCGATCCCGAGCAGCTCTCGGGGTTGGTGGCGGACATCCATGCGGCCCGCAGCCCGCGGCTCATCGTGGCGGTCGATCACGAGGGCGGCCGCGTGCAGCGTTTTCGCGCCGGCTTCTCCGCCCTGCCGGCGCCGCGGCGGATCGGCCATGAGTACGACGCCAATGCCCGCGCCGGGCTCGAGCTGGCCCGGAGCATGGGCTGGCTCATGGCCGCGGATCTGCGCGCGCGCGGGGTCGATCTGTCGTTCGCCCCCTGCGTCGACATCGACTACGGGGTGAGTTTCATCACAGATCGGGCATTCCATGCCAATCCCGATGCGGTTGGCGCGCTGGCGACGGCCTATGCGCACGGCATGCGGGATGCCGGGATGGCCGCTACGGCGAAGCACTTCCCGGGCCACGGAGCAGTCGTCGCCGACTCCCATCTGACGCTGCCGGTGGACAGACGGGAGCTCGCTGACATGACGGGCGACCTGGGTCCCTACCGCCGCCTGATCGCCAACGGACTGCCGGCCGTCATGGTGGCCCACGTCCTGTTTCCAGCGGTGGATGACGCTCCATCCAGCCTGTCGGCGCGCTGGATTCGCGACGTATTACGCGGAGAGATGCGTTTCCAGGGGGTAGTGTTCACCGACGACCTGTCGATGGGCGGGGCTGCGGCTGCCTTCGGGGACATCGTGACCCGGGCTACGCGGGCGCTGTCGGCGGGTTGCGACATGCTGCCGGTCTGTAACCATCGCCCCTCGGTGGTGGCGCTGCTTGAACACCTGCGCGTGGATCCCGAGCCGGCCTCGGGCCTGCGTCTGGTGAGACTCCATGGACGCGGCGACTTGAGCCCGGAGAACCTCAAGAGTCGTCCGGAGTGGCAGCGCGCGCAGGAATGGCTGCAGCGTTGCGCGGCAGCTCCGGCGTTGAAACTTGATTCCGGAAGATGACGAGCGGAAGAGAATGAACAACTGGTCGGCCGACGCCTGGCGCAAGGTCCTCGACAGCTCGCCCGAGGGCGTCGTGGTTTGCGACGCCGTGGCTTCCGACTATCCGGTCATCTACGCCAACCGCGCGTTCACCGCCATGAGCGGCTACACCGCCGAGGCCCTGTTGGGCAAGAACCTGCGCATCCTCCAGGGCGGCGATCGCGATCAGGACGGGCGCCACCGCCTGCGCGAGGCGGTGGAGCGGGGCGAGGCGGCGCGCGTGCTCATGCGCAACTATCGTCCGGACGGGTCTCTCTTCTGGAACGAGGTGGTGCTCCAGCCGGTTCGCAACCCTTCCGGTGAGCTGACTCATTTCGTCGCCTATTTCCGCGACGCCAGCGAGAGACTCAAGGGGGACGATAAAAACCCTCAGGGCCTGCCTTCGTGGCTGCGCGAGGATCGGCTGACGGGCCTGCACTCGCGCGCCTATTTCGAGGAGCTGTTGCTGCGCGACTGGCTGCTCGCGCAGCGTGACTCGCACGAGATCGCGCTGACGATATTCGACATCGACGATCTCGCCACCTACAACGACACTTTCGACAAGAGCGCCGGCGATGCCTGCATCCGCCGTGTCGCGCGCGTCGTCGGTGCATCATACCGGCGCGGCGGCGATCTCGTCGGTCGCTGGGAGGGAGGCGCGATCGCGGCGCTCACCCAGGGGGATGCGGCGCAGAAGGCGCCGCAATACGCGCAAGTCGTCGCGCAGCGCGTACGCGACCTCCTGATTCATCATCCCCGTAACGGCTCAGGGCGCTATGTCACGATCAGCGCCGGCGTGGCAAGCCTGGTGCCGGAGCGCGACATGCCGCTCGAGGCGTTGCTCAAGGGCTGCCGCGCGGCTCTGAAGCGCGCCAAATCGACAGGCAAGAACGGCATCGTCACCGCCGAGGCGACCGATTTCACCTGAGCTCGCCGCTCGCGTCGATATGCGTATCGTGCTGCACATCGCGCATCGTGACATCTGGGAAGCGTCGAGCTCCGGCGGCTACTACAGACCATTGTCCCTGGATACGGATGGCTTCATTCACTGCTCGACCCCGGAACAGACGGTCGACACCGCAAATCAGTTTTACCTCGGTCAGGAAGGACTGATTCTCCTCTGCATCGATACGAGCAAGCTGGAGGCCGAGGTCAGATATGAAGGGCCGGCGGGCGTGGGCGACCCAAGAGCGGCCGCGCTGTTCCCACATATCTACGGACCTCTCAACGTGTCCGCGGTGATCAAGGTGGTGGAGTTCGTTCCGCTGCCGGATGGTAACTTCGAGTTACCGCCGGCAGCTCGAGCGGACGGCTAGTTAGGCGACCGTCCTCCGAAGTCACGCGGGGCGCCAGAATTCGCCATTTTCCTGCATTGCGCCGGCCAGAATCCGCCCGTGAAGTAGTGTCACCAGCACGGTGATCGGTGCGGAGGAAACATGCGATACGCCCTCGTTCCGGTGCGCTGCCTCGCGGTGGTCGCGGCCCTGGTCGTTCTGTTGCAGCCGGCACCGGGGCCGGCAGCGGCCGGCAACGCGATCGCGCCGGATGCGGTAGTGCGCGTGGAGTCGTTCTCGCCGCAGGGATATGTGCGTCAGGTGCGGCAGGTCGTCGTCCGTTTCAGCGGCTCGATGGTCGCGCTCGGCGACCCGCGCCTCGCCGACCCCTTCACGGTGAGTTGTCCGGCGGCGGGCGAGGGCCGATGGGCCGATACCCGGGATTGGGTCTACGATTTCAATGCCGATCTCGATGCGGGCGTTCGCTGCCGCTTCACGCTGCAGCCCGGCCTGAAGTCTTCGAGCGGAGCGCCGCTGGCGGGCCCCAGGAGCTTTCGCTTCGAGACCGGCGGTCCGGCGATCGTGGGATCACTGCCGCACGATGGCTGGGCCGAGATCGACGAGGAGCAGGTGTTTCTTCTGCGCCTCGACGCGCAGGCCAGTGTCGCCTCGATCGAGGCGCATGCCTTTTGTGCCGTGGACGGGCTCGCGGAGCGTGTTCCCGTGCGTGTGCTGACGGGCGCGGAACGGCAGCGGATTCTCGCGGAGCGAAGCGCGCTCGGCTATGACTACCTCTGGCTGCTTTGGAAGAACGGCCTGGTGTCGCACATCCGCGCGCGGAATCGAGCGATGGAGCAACGGGAAGCACTGCTTGCCGTAGTGCAATGCAAGCGCCGCCTGCCGCCGGGTACTCGGGTGCTGCTGCACTGGGGAACCGGCATCATGTCGCTGTCCGGCATTGCGACGCGCGAGGATCAGCAGCTTGCTTTCCGCGTGCGCCCGGCGTTCATCGCGCAGTTGGAATGTACTCGTACCAACCCGCGGGCAGGATGTGTCCCCGTACAAGCTGTTGCAGTCACGTTCACCGCACCTGTGCCGCGCGCGTTGGCCATGGGAATCCGTATCAGAACTGCGGACGGAAAACTGCTCGCGCCGACCGCGGCGGGCAACGCGCAAATCCCGACGTTGGAGGAAGTGACCTTCCCGTCCCCGCTGCCGGAGTTGACGGTCGTCACTGTGATCCTTCCGGCCGGGTTCGTCGATGATGTAGGGCGAAAGCTGGAGAACGCCGCGCGCTTTCCTCTCTGGGTGCGCATCGATGCCTACCCACCGCTGGCCAAGTTCTCCGGCAATTTCGGCATTCTGGAGGCGCGGGAGGGCGGGGTCTTGCCGGTGACCTTGCGTGATGTCGAGCCTGTTGTCAGCGCGCAGCAGACACTGCTGCCCGGAAGGATCCTCCGGGTCGATGCGGATGCCAGCACGATCGTGGGCTGGTTGCGGCGGGTCGAGGACGCTGCACGACCCACGGGCGAATGGGTAGATGCCGACGCGGTGGACAATCCCAGGGGGCTCAAGCCGAAGCTCACCGATCAGGAGTTCGCCGCGGCTGAGGAAGGCCTGAGCCGTCCCCGCCGGGTCTGGCGTGATACCACTGGCAGCGTGTCGGTGTTCGGGTCCGGCGACACCACTACGGCTTTCACGATTACCAAGCCGGAGGGGCGCCGCCCCGAGGAGGTCATTGGCATCCCGCTCGGGCAGCCGGGCCTCTATGTGGTCGAGCTCTCGAGCCGCGAGCTCGGCGCCGCGATGCTCGGCGCCGGCGAGACGCGTTACGTCGCGACTGCCGCGCTGGTCACCGACCTTGCCGTGGACTTTTTCTGGGGGCGTGAGAGCTCGCTCGTTTGGGTCACCCGGCTCAGTACCGGACGGCCTGTTGCCGGCGCCGCGGTTGCAATCAGCGATTTCTGTAACAGCGAAACACTGTGGCAGGGCCGCACCGGCGCCGATGGCATCGCCACGGTGACGAAATCGTTGGGCGAGCCTCCCGGCTCTGAGACTTGCGAGTGGAATCCTCAGCCCCCGCTGCTCGTGCTCGCGAAGTCGGGCCAGGATTTCACTTTCACGGAATCGACCTGGAACCAGGGGATCGGCCCGTATGAGTTCGGCGTGCCGGTGGGCAGCGGATACACCGCCAACATCTATCACACCGTGCTCGATCGGTCGCTGTTTCGCGCGGGTGAGACCGTCTCGATGCAACACTTCCTGCGCCGGCACGTGTCCGCCGGCGTGGCCATGCGGCCGGGCGCGGCGGGACCGCACCGGATCACGATCCGGCACCTCGGCAGCGGGCAGCAATACACCTGGGACGCGGTGTTCGACGGCAGCGGAATCGCCACGTCACGGTGGAAGATCCCTCCGGAGGCAAAGCTGGGAGACTATGCCGTCCTGATCGACGAGCAGCAGAGCGCGGAATTCAAGGTCGAGCAGTTCCGCTTGCCGTCGATGCGCGGCAGTGTCGTGGCTCCTGCGCTGCCCATGGTCGCACCGCATGAGATTCCGCTCGATCTTCACGTCGCCTATCTCTCCGGGGGTGGCGCCGCCGGCTTGCCGGTCAAGGTGCGAACGCTCGTCGAGCCGGAGGCGATGCAGTTCCCGGGTTACTCGGACTACACATTCGGCGGCAAGCAGGTCGAGGAGGGCATTACGACCGTCGGACAGGGACCTGCCGATTTAGATTTCGACCCGGACCAGTCGAACGCGCAGACGGCGCGGACCACCACTATTCCGTTGACATTGGATGATTCGGGCTCAGAGCGCCTGCTGTTGTCACATCTGCCGCCGATCCATGAGCCGTCGCGCCTGACAGCGGAGCTCGAATATGCCGACGCCGACGGTGAGGTCATGACCGCAGCCGGGTATGTGAGACTGCTTCCCGCCTCGATCAGCCTCGGCATCCGCCCGGAGAGCTGGATCGGCAGCCCGGGTCAGCTGCGTTTCCGGGTGGTGGCGCTGGGGCTCGATGGCAAGCCGCAGGCGGGGCAGCCCGTCGTCGTCTCGCTCTTTCAGTCCAACGCATACTCCTATCGGAAGCGCCTGCTGGGCGGCTTCTACGCCTACGAGACGATCACCGATACGAAGCGGCTGGCGACTACCTGCAGCGGTAAGACCAACACACAGGGATTGCTTCTCTGCGACGTCGCGCCTGGTGGCTCAGGCGAGATCATCGTGCGTGCCGAGACGCGCGACCCTCGAGGCAATTCGACCGGAGCGACCACGTCAATGTGGGTCTTTGACGGCGACGGCTGGTGGTTTGGCGGTACCAGCGGCGACCGCATGGACGTGTTCCCTGAGAAAAGGGAATACGAGGCCGGTGACACCGCCCGCTTTCAAGTGCGCATGCCATTTCGCGAGGCAACGGCGCTCGTGACCGTGGAGCGGGAAGGGGTGATGCGCAGCTTCGTGAGGCAGTTGCGGGGCAACGCCCCCATCATCGAGGTACCAATTGAGCCCACGGATGCGCCCAATGTCTTCGTCTCCGTATTGGCGGTACGCGGCCGGGTAGCGCACGCCGAGCCAGCGATCTCGAAGTCGCCGACGGAAGAGGTCACGGCGCTGGTGGACCTGACAAAACCGGCGTATCGGCTCGGTATTGCGCAGATCAGAGTCGGCTGGCGGCCGCACCGGCTCGACGTGCAGGTGCAGCCGGCCCGCAGCATCTACAAAGTCCGCGACAGGGTCGTAGTACACATACACGTTGCGCGCGCGGATGGTCAGCCGCTGCCGGCGGGTGCCGAAGTCGCCGTCGCAGCGGTCGACGAGGCGCTGCTGGATCTTTCATCCAACGAAAGCTGGGAGCTGCTGCAGGCGATGATGGGTGAGCGGGGTCTCGAAGTCTGGACTTCGACCGCGCAGATGCAGGTAGTGGGCAAGCGGCATTACGGCCGCAAGGCCGTGCCGGTCGGCGGCGGCGGTGGCCGCGCCCGCTCTTTGGGCCGCGCGCGCGAGCTGTTCGACAGCCTGCTTTCCTGGCAGCCCCGCATCCCGCTCGATGCGCGGGGCAATGCCAGCGTCACGATCCCGCTGAATGACTCGCTGTCGGCGTTCCGCATCGTCGCCGTGGCGGACGGCGGCGTCCAGCTCTATGGAACGGGAAGCGCGACGATTCAGACGACCCAGGACCTGATTCTCACTTCGGGGTTGCCTCCCCTGGTTCGCGAGGGGGACCACTACGCCGCGACTTTCACGGTTCGCAACACGACCGATCATGCGATCGATGTGAGTGTCGAGGCTGTCAGCAATGCCGCCGTCGGGAGCGGCCAGCCGCAGGCCGTTCAGCTGGCGGCAGGCAGGGCCCGTGATCTGACATGGCCCGCGACGGCGCCCGTCGGTGCGGCCCGGATCGACTGGGATGTCACCGTACGCGAAACGCAGGGCTCGGGTTTTGACCACCTCGAGGTCAGCGAGACTGTCATTCCGGCATATCGGGTGCGGACCTACCAGGCCACGATCGCGCAGCTCACCACTCCCCTGAGCATCCCGGCCCAGCGTCCGCACGATGCGATCGCCGGTCGCGGTGGACTCGAGATCACGCTGCAACCGCGGCTTGCGGGGAGCCTCGACGGTGTTCGCGAATACATGAGCTATTACCCTTACACCTGTCTCGAGCAGCGCGTCTCGCAGGCCGTCGCGCTGCAGTCGCGCGCCGAGTGGGACTCCATCATGGCGATATTGCCGGCCTACATGGACGAGGACGGGCTGCTCAAATATTTTCCGAGCGATGAGCTCGAGGGCGACGATGGACTGACCGCCTACGTGCTCGCGATCGCGGCGGAGGCGGGCTGGCCGATCGAGCCCGAGGACCGCAGCCGCATGCTGCACACCCTGACGGGCTTCGTGGAGGGCCGGATCGTCCGCGACTCGGCGCTGCCCACGGCGGACCTCTCGATCCGTAAGCTGCAGGCGATCGATGCGCTGGCGCGCTACGGGGTCGCCGAGCCCGACATGCTCGACAGCATCACGCTGGAGCCCAATCTCATGCCGACCTCGGCGCTGCTCGACTGGATCGGCATTCTCGAGCGCACCCCGGACGTGCCGCAGGCGGACGGGAAGCTGACCCAGGCGTTCGGGATTCTGCGGGCACGGCTCAACTTCCAGGGGACGACCATGGGTTTCTCGACCGCGCGTACCGATGCGCTCTGGTGGCTCATGATCTCCGAGGATTCCAACGCCAATCGGATGGTGCTCGCGGCGCTCGACCGGCCGGAGTGGCGGGATGACATGCCGCGACTGGTGCGGGGCACCCTCGGGCGGCAGTTGTACGGACATTGGAACACGACGGTCGCCAACGCGTGGGGCGTGCTCGCCATGAAGAAATTCTCGGCGCAGTTCGAGTCGACCCCGGTCGTCGGCGCGACCGTCGTGCGTTACGGCAGCGAGCAGCAGGCCGTGAGTTGGCCGCGTCCGCAACATGCGGCCACCGCCGATTTGCCCTGGCAGGAGGGGAAGGGGGTTCTCGATGTCCGGCATCAGGGCACTGGAGCGCCGTGGGTGATGGTGCGGGCGATGGCGGCGATCCCGCTGCGCCAGCCGCTTTCGAGCGGGTTCAGGATCACCCGCACGGTCACCCCGATCGAGCAGAGGCGGCCCGGGGTGTGGATGCGCGGCGATGTCGCGCGGGTGCACCTCGAGCTCGAGGCGCAGTCGGACATGACCTGGGTCGTGGTCGACGATCCCATTCCGGCCGGAGCTACCATCCTGGGCAGCGGGATCGGAGGTCAGTCGCAGCTGCTCATGCGCGGGGAGCAGCACGGCGGGTGGGCCTGGCTGGCCTACGAGGAGCGGCGTTTCGATGGCTTTCGCGCCTATTACGAGCTCGTTCCCAAGGGTCATTGGAGCGTCGAATACACGGTGCGATTCGACAACCCCGGCACGTTCCAACTGCCGGCCACTCGCGTGGAGGCGATGTATGCGCCGGAAATGTTCGGGGAGCTCCCGAACGCGCCCGTCACCGTCCAGCCGGGGAGCGCAGTCAGATGAGCGTCAACGCGCCGTCGAGCCGCCACCGTGTTGCCGCTCGAGTTGTCACTGCGACTCTTTACGCGGTCGGCGCGGTAGTCCTCGGGACACTCTCAGTCACGCTCTTCTGGCCCGCGCGAGTGCCCAGTTTCGCCGCGGTGAGGGCGGCCTATGTGCCCTCCGATGCCTGGCTGCTGGATCGTCACGGTACTGTAATTGCCTCCAGACGCATCCGCTATGACGTGCGCCGGCTGGCGTGGGTGCCGCTTGGCGAGGTGTCGCCGGCGCTCGTGAGCGCGATCGTCGAGGGCGAGGATCGCCATTTCTGGCGCCACCACGGGGTTGACTGGCGCAGTGTCGCCGGAGCGGTCCGCGACGGGCTCGTTCGTCATCAGCGGCGCGGGGCGAGCACGGTCACGATGCAGTTGGCGACGTTGCTGCGCGGACGCAGAGCGGACCGGCGCCTGGGGGAGTGGCCCGAGAAGCTGGAGCAGGTGCGCGTTGCGCTGGCGCTCGAACGGTCATGGACGAAGCCGGAGATTCTCGAGGCCTATCTGAACCTCCTCGGTTACAAGGGGGAGCTTCAGGGAATCGGTGCGGCGGCGGGCCAGCTCGCCGGTAAAACGCCGTCTGGTCTATCGGTTCCGGAAAGCGTCGTGCTGGCAGCGCTGCTGCCCGATCCCGGCGCCGCTCCGCAAAGAGTAATCACCCGCGCGTGCGCGCGGGGGCGCGAGCTGCGCCCGGCAGCCGACTGCGGCGCGGTACGTGTAGCTGCTCAGGAGATCCTAGCGTCCAATGCGGGCATGGCGAGTGATTCTCTCGCCCCGCAACTCGCCGGCGAGTTGCTGAAGCTTCCCGGGCAGCGGCTGCGTACCAGTCTCGACGCCGGCGTACAACGCATGACGCGGGATATCGTGCGAAGTCACATCAGCGCCCTGTCCGATCACAATGTGCGCGACGGCGCGGCGCTGGTGGTCGACAATGCGACCGGAGAAGTGCTGGCCTATGTCAGCTCGGCCGCTCCGAACTCTCGCGGCGCCGAGGTGGACGGCGTGCGGGCGCTGCGCCAGGCGGGCTCGACGCTGAAGCCGTTTCTCTACGAGCTCGCCCTGGAGCGCCGCTATCTCACCGCCGCGTCGTTCCTCGCCGATTCGCCGCTCAGCCTCGATACTGCGAGCGGGGTGTATATCCCGCAGGACTACGATCACGACTTCAAGGGGCTGGTGACCGTACGGACGGCGCTGGCCAGCTCGCTCAACGTGCCCGCGGTGCGCACATTGGTGCTCGTGGGCGTGGAGGTCTTCCGGGATCGGCTGAACGCGCTCGGCTACAGGGGGATCAAGAGAGAGGGCAATTACTACGGCTACTCGCTGGCGCTCGGCTCGGCCGAGGTTACTATATGGCAACAAGCGCAGGCTTATCGGGCGCTCGCACGCGGCGGCCAATGGTCATCGATTACGCTTACTCCAGACGGCGCGCACGCCACGTCTCAGCGGCTGCTCGGCCCCGACGCCACCTTCGTGGTGGGTGACATCCTTGGTGATCCGGCTGCGCGCAGCGTCACTTTCGGGCTCGACAGTCACCTGGATACCAACTTCTGGACGGCCGTGAAGACGGGCACGAGCGAGGACATGCGGGACAACTGGTGCATTGGATTCTCACGCCAATTTACCGTCGCCGTGTGGGTCGGCAACTACGACGGGGACTCCATGCGAGATGTCAGCGGCGTCTCCGGCGCAGCTCCGATCTGGCACGACATCATGGCATCGCTGCAGAACGGACTCGTGTCGGAGGAGCCTGCACCCCCACCCGGTGTCACGGAGAATCTGACGAGCTTCTCGCCACCGGTCGAGCCGCCACGCCGTGAGTGGTACCTGAGTGGCACGGCACCGCAGAACGAGCGCGTGGCGGTCGTTCCCGCGACGGTGCGGCCCAGTATCCAGAGCCCAGCCAATGGCATGATCATCGCCATCGATCCGGATATTCCGGCAGGTCATCAGAGAGTACTCATTGCTGTCCGCGGGGCGCGTCGGGGGATGAGGCTAATGCTGAACGATCAGCCGCTCGGTTCAGCCGTGAGCGATCGGCTGTGGCAGCCCCGGCCCGGGGCGTATTACCTGACTCTCGAGGATGCGAACGGACAGCGGCTGGATCGGGTTCTGTTCAGGGTGAGGGCAGCGGGCTGATGCCCCAACGGTCCCCGGTCTTGGTGACGTAATGTTTGAAGACGTAGGGCCAAGGCACCAGCGGTAGAAAGATGACGATGAGCGAGACCGCAAACGTCGTCGAAGCGAGATCCTGATTCCACTGTCCCCGCGTCCAATGCGGCAGAGCCACGGTGAGCAGCCACGCGGCCTTCCAGGTGATTTCGAACAGCAGCAGGGGCAACATCTGCAGCGGGTATCTGAGTCCCAGGATCGACAGCACGGACAGGGCCCATAACATGCAGGTCACCATGCCGGAATCGATTTTCATCCCGTAGACCTGACCGACGATCGCCGGCCACATCTCCATACCCAACCCGATGACCAGCACCAGATAACCCGCCCGCAAGAGGTACAGCCGGAAAGTGGATATCGTGTTCATGATTCGCCGCCTGCTGCAATGAAGGGGTTGCTCACTCGACCTGCTGCAGGATCTTTTCCACGGCAGCCAGAGTGGTCGCGATCTTCGAGAGATCCGCCTGGATGGCGGCCATGGCCGCCTGGGTTTCCGTCTGTATGGCGGTTACTTTCTCGGCGAGGATGCGGTATTGCCTGTCACTGGATTTCTGCGCCCAGGCCTGGAATATCGCCGAGAAGTACTTCGCTCCGAACACCAGGACGATGGCGAGGAGCGCCGCGTAAACCATGTCTGAATAATCGATGGCCGTCATCTCAGGACCTTTTTCAATCTCATTCTGCCGATGGCTCCGGGAGCGTGGCGGCGGCTTTGGTGATGGTGGCTGGCGTTATGTCGATCGCAAATCGGGTCACTTCGAAGTAATTCAGCGCCTTACCGTCCGCGGACAGCTCGAGCTTGCTGCTGACCAGGCCCGCGTTTTCCAGCTTCTGCAAGTGCAGATGCAGCAGGGGTCGGCTGATGCCGATCTCGCGTGCAAGCTGACTCACGTACTGGCGGCCCTTTGCGTGCAGCAGCGCGATGATGCGCAACCGATGCGGATTGGCCAGCGCTCCCAGCATGGCGAGCAGACGTTCCCCGGTAGACGGCAGTGTTCAGCTCCAATGGACACCTGTAAGGAATGTATTACAGGTGGCGCCGCGGGTCAAGGGGGTGGAGTCATCCCGCCGCGGCGGGCGACATTGCCCGGGTGAGGCATGCGGCCGGTCAAGCATGGAGGTTCCGGCCTGGCCGCGGCGGCGCCATGGCTCGCCCGTGCCAGGCGCCGTGGAATTTCCCGATCAGTACCTGTCAGCCAGCCCAACAGGAGACGTGCACGCGCTGCACGCCACCACCTGCTCGACGGCGGCATGACGATGTAGTGCGACCGACTGCGACCCGGCGAGGGCCAAGGGTGCGGTGGCGAGCATCGCGCCCGTGAGGGTGATGGCCAGGGCGACGACGAGCGTGGCTGCCTTGTAGATGCTGTTCATGATGAGTTCTCCTCGGTTGTGCGTCTGCGAGGAGGACAATACAAGCGGCATGCCAGCCGTCCGGTATCGCTAACTCATTGTTTTCAGGGCAGGCTCTCTGCTTCCCTGTCAGTCCGGAGTGTCCGCGGACACGTCCGCTGACGTCCGGATCTCAGAAAGAGCGCCCGACGCCGATCACCGCAATCTGCGGCCGCGCTACGCTGTTTGCGGGGATCCGATTGCGGACGATAATGGCCCCCATGACGCGCTCCAGCAGCCCACATCCCGAGCCCCCGGCACCTGCTCCGGAAGCCATGCGGGATGGGGAATCCTCCGAAATGACCGGACGCATGCTGCAGGTTTCGCGCTTCGCCACGCTCGGCGAGATGGCGACCGGTGTCGCGCACGAGCTCAATCAGCCGCTGACTGCCATCGCGAACTATGCGCAGGCCTGTGACCGCCTCCTCAGCCGGCCTCAGCCCGACCTCGACGACCTGCGCACCGCCATGCGGGAGATTGCGGCCCAGGCCGTGCGCGCTGGCGAAATCCTGCGCCGCCTGCGCGGCCTTGCTCAAGCACAGCCTCTGCGCCGCGAGCGCGCGGATCTCAACGCGACGATCGAAGCCATCCGCGACATCATTCTGGCGGACGGCCGTGTACATCATGCCCAGGTGCGATTCGACCTCGCCGCAGGCCTGCCGGCGGCCGCTATCGACACGGCTCAGATCCAACACGTGATCCTCAATCTGGTCCGCAACGGCCTCGAGGCGCCCGCCGTGCCGGGTGTGGCGGTACGCGAGCTGCTGCTGCGCACCGGGCTCACCTCGAGCGGTGATGTGGAGATCGCAGTGCTCGACAATGGCCCCGGCCTCGCGCCCCAGGTCGTCGAGCGAATGTTCGATCCGTTTTTCTCCACCAAGCCGGAAGGGACGGGACTCGGCCTGGCGATCAGCCACACCGTCGTGCGCGCCCACGGCGGAGTTCTGGCCTACCACGCCAACATCCCGCGCGGCGCCGCGTTCTCGATCCGGCTGCCGGCCGAGGCCCTCGCCGCGGACCGGCCCGAGGCGCTCGCCGCGTCCGGTCGCATCCTGTTGGTGGATGACCACACCGGGGTGCGCGATGCGACGGCAATGTTGTTGCGGGGTGAAGGTTTCGAAGTGCGGTGCGCCGCCTCTCTCGCGGAAGCCAGCGCGGCGTTGCGCGCCGATCCGCAGGTCGATCTCGTGATCGCCGACTATCACCTGCAGAAGGACGAGACCGGGATCCAGGTCATCGCCGCGGCGCGGCAGGTCGCGGGCGAGCATCTCCCGGCGGTGCTCGTGAGCGGGGACATCTCCGCGACTCTCAGCGGCGTGGAGGCCAGCGACCGGCTGCGCGTCGCAACCAAGCCCATCCGCTCGGGCAAGCTGCTGTCGCTGGTCAGGGAGCTGCTGTCAGCGGGGAAAGATCCTTAGGACGAGGCGGCTCGAGCCGGTTGCGCCGGCTGCACGGGTTGCGCCGCCTGTGGCAGGCCTTCCGGTGCGCCGTCCACTTCGTGAGTCATCACGATGATGCTGATCCGGCGATTCACCGGGTTGAACGGTTGCGCACGATCCCAGGGCTCCGAATCGGCGAGGCCTATGACGCGCCCGATCTTGTCTTCCGGGAGGCCCGATGCGACCAGAATGCGCCGCGCGGCGTTGGCCCGGTCGGCCGATAGCTCCCAGTTGGTATAGTTTCGCGAGCCCGGATACGGTGTTGCATCCGTGTGCCCGGTGATGCTGATGCGATTGGGGACCGACGCCAGGTACGGGGCCAGCTCGCGAAGAATGGTGATCGTATAGCTCTTGAGCGCCGCTCCGCCGACGTCGAACATGGGGCGGTTCTGGGCATCGACGATCTGCACCCGCAGGCCTTCCGGCATGATGTCGATCAGCAGCTGATCCTTGAATGGCTTCAGCGCCTGGCTCTTCGATACGGCCTCGCGCAGCTGGTCGCGCAGCGCCTCCAGTCGCTTGTGCTCTTCCGCCTGCGGCGAGATCGGTTGACCGGCGTGACTGGGGGAGGGCTCCGTGCCGCTCTGCGGCTCCGTACTGGGGCTGTGCGCCTGTGTGCCGGCGCTCTGCGGCCCCGTCCCGATCTGGGGGATGATGCTTGCGGAGGTCGTACGCGGAGCATCGAGGCCGCCCCCGAGGTTGATCGGGCTCATGCTCGCGCCGCCAGGCCCGTTCATTCCCGGCGCCGGATGCACGCTCTTGCCGTTCTCCATGCTTGGGTTCTTGAAGTACTCGAAAATCGCCGCGCGTTCCTGCTTCGACACCGACGCCACGAGCCACATGACGAGGAAGAACGCCATCATCGCCGTGACGAAGTCCGCGTAGGCAATCTTCCAAGCGCCGCCGTGATGCCCGCCCTCGACGCGCCGCGAGCGCTTGACGATGATCAGCGGCCGCTGGTCCTCGGATGTCGCTCCCTTTGCCATGACTTGCCCGTCAGGCCGCCTTCGCCTTCAGATGCGACTCCAGATCACCGAACGAAGGACGCACGTCGGCAAAGAGGAGCTTGCGCGCGAACTCGATCGCCACCGCGGGGGGATAGCCTCGAACGTTGGCTACCAGCGCCATCTTCACGATCTCGAACGCCTTGCCTTCCTCGGTTGCGCGACTCTCCATGGCCGACGAGATCGGCCCGACGATGCCGTACGACACCAGAATGCCGAGAAAGGTGCCGACGAGCGCCGAGGCCACGTTGCGGCCGATGGTCGAGGTGTCGGCTCCATCGAGCGAAGCCATCGTGTTGACGATTCCGAGCACCGCCGCGACGATGCCGAATCCCGGCAGCGCATCGGCGACCTTCTGTACGGCGTGAGCCGGCTCGTGGGCATCCCGGTGGTGGGTCTCGAGCTCATACTCGAGCAGGCTCTCGAGCTCGTGCGGGTTCATGTTGCCGCCCGCCATGAGGCGCAGACAGTCGGTGATGAACTCCATCAGGTGGTGGTCGGCGAGCATGGCGGGGTACTTCTTGAAGAGCGCGCTCTCGTGCGGCTTCTCGATATCGGTTTCGATTCCGAGCAGGCCCGCCTTGCGGATCTTCAGCAGCACATCGTGCAGGAGCTTCAGGAGCGTCAGGTAATCCCCGCGCTTGTAGCGCGGACCCTTGGGGAGGGAGATCGCGTCCGCGAACGCGCTTTTGACGACCTTGAGGGGGTTACTGATCAGGAACGCCCCGAATGCGGCGCCGCAGATGATGAAAACCTCGGTCGGATGCCAGAGGAGCAGCAGGTGCCCACCGTCGAACAGGAACCCGCCGACGACGCATCCCAACACGACTACGGAGCCGATGATCTGAAGCATCCCTATAGCATAATCTGGTGACGCCAGGTGACGTTGACCCGGTTCGCGGTTTCTTGGGCTGATTACCCGGGGCGGCCGAAAAAGCCAGGTGGCCGCGGTGCCCGCCATACGTATAGATCCCTAGGGGGGGCACCGTTGACAGCGCCGCGCCTGTGCTCTGATGATTGCGATACCAAGGTAGCAGGTTGCACGAGGAGCCTGCCGGTGACATCGAATACATCTCCCCCGGTCGTCTTCGTGGTCGACGACGATGAGTCGGTGCGCAGCTCGCTGCGTTTTCTATTGCGCACCGCCGGCATCGAGAGTCGCGCCTTCGGCTCCGCCCCGGAGTTCCTGAAGTCGTACGATCCCGCGCAGCCGGGTTGTCTCGTGCTCGATGTGCGCATGCCCGGCATGAGCGGCCTGGAGCTGCAGCAGGAATTGAACCTTCGTGGTGCAATCATCCCGGTGATCTTCATCACCGGGCATGGCGACATCCCGATGGCGGTGGAAGCCATGCAGCACGGCGCCCACGACTTCCTGCAGAAGCCCTTCCGTGACGAAGACCTGATCGAGCGCATCCAGCGGGCGCTCGCCAAGGACGCCGAGGCGCGCGCCGGGCTCGAAGGGCACAAAGCCATTCGAGCCTGCCTCGAGGCACTCACGCCGCGCGAGCGCGAGGTGCTGGCGCTGATGATACGCGGCAAGCCCAACAAAGTGATGGCGCACGAGCTCGGGGTCAGCCAGCGCACGGTCGAGATTCACCGGGCGCGGGTCATGGAGAAAAGCGGCGCCGCCTCGCTCGCCGAGTTGGTGCGGATGGTAATGGACGTGGAGCCCGGGTTGGGCCCGTCTCCCTAGGGCTGATCGTCAGATCGGCTCGGGCAGGACTTCGGCTGCGCTCGCCCGGGTCGCGAAACTGACGGCGATCGTGACGGCGAAGTTGATGCAGAGTGCGACGAAGCCGGCGTTCAGTCCGGCTATCGGGTCGCGATGGCTGGACATCAGCACTACCGCGACGAGCACGCCGACTATCATGCCGCTGAAGACGCCGGTTGCCGTGACCCGCCTCCAATAGAGGCCCAACACTACCCCTGGAAAGAACTGCGTCACCATCGCATAGCCCGTCAGGAGCAGCGACACGAGAGTGCTCGCGCCGTGGATCGCCAGGCCGAGGCTCGTGGCTCCCAGCACCACCACCATGGCACGCGCCAGCCGGCCCACACGCTCGTCGCTCATCGCCGGGGCGAAGAGCGGCCGGTACAGGTTCTTCGCGAAGAGTGTCGCGGCGGTGAGAAGCAGGATGGCCGCCGGCACCATTGCCGTGAGAGCGCCGGCCCCGCCGATCACGCCCAGGAACCAGGGCGGGAAGGTGCTGCTGGCGACCGTGAGGAGTCCAACATCGCCGTCGCGGAGGCGGGGCAGAATGAGGACCACCGCGAAGCCTGCGAAGAACATCAGTACGAGCGTGAGACTGTAGATGGGCAGCATCACCGCGTTGCGTCGCAGCGTGTCGGCACTCCGGGCCGTGAATGTCGACCCGAAAGCGTGCGGCCACATGTAGAAACCGAGGGAGGTCAGGAAAACGGTGGAGATGTACCAGGAGTGTCCGAGGTTCGACGTGGCGCCCGGCATCACGAGATGCCCCGGCCGCGCATGCGCCAGCGCCGCGAACATCGCGCCGATGCCGCCGAAATGGGCGAGAGGTATGCCGACGCCGATGGCAAGCGCCGCGATGACCATCAGGAAGTCCTTCACGACGCTCACCCAGGCGACGGCGCGCACGCCATTGGCGAACACGAAGGCAACGAGGAGTATGGTACCAACTGACATCGCCGCGATGCGGCCGATGTGCCCGAAGCTCGTCACGGAAACGATGATGCCGATGCCGGCGAGCTGCAGCTGAATGTAGGGCACGAATGCCAGAATGCCCACGACGCAGACGAAGCCCGCGAGGTAAGGGTTACGGTAGACGGTGTTGAAGAAGTCCGGCTGCGTCTGGATGCGGTGCCGGCGGCCGACTTCCCAGAGTTGTGGCAGGATGAAGAACGATGCGACATAGGCCAGGGAGAGGTACGCCAATCCGTACAGAGCGGGGCCGCCGCGGCTGTAGGCCCAGCCGCTCAAGCCCAGAAACGCGAACGTGGTATAGACCTCGCCCGCCATCAGCAGGAACACGAGCGCGGTGCCAAAGCCCCGTCCGCCCACCGTCCATTGCTCCAGGTCCATTCGCTGCCGCGACCCTGCGAGGAAGCCGATCGCGGTGCCAAACGCCACGATGGCGATTGTCACGGCGAGAGCGGTTGCGGCGGGCGTCATGAGTCGCGCTGCGCGGCGCGGTCGCCCGCACTCTCGATGCGGTACACGCCCCACATACAGCAGGGCGTGAGCACGATCCACAGGGTGAGCCAGAACAGATTGAAGGGCAGCCCGAGAATCATCGGCTGGACGCGATCCCAGAGCGCGACCGAGAAGCACATGGCGGCGAACGGAATGACCGCCAGGCCGAGCGCGCCGATGGATGGCCGCCTCATCTGGATGACCCCTGCTGCATCCGCCCGAGGGCCGTCAGTATCCGGTAGGCGGCCGTGACGCGCGCGCCGATCGGATAGTTTCGGTTCGCGAGGATCACTATGCCGAGCCGCTGCGCCGGGATGAACGCCACGTAAGCGCCGAAGCCGTTGGTCGAGCCGGTCTTGTTGACCCAGACGTCCTGCCGCGGTCGCTGCGGCGGTGATATTCGGGTCACCGGCGTGGCTTGCAGGAGCATCACAGTGGAATTGCCTGCCAACAGGTCCTGCAGGGGTGTGGGATATGGGTACTGCTCCCAGATCAGATCCTGGGTCATCACGCCTGCCTGGAAGTAGCCGCTATGGGTGGCCATGATGGCCCGCTCGAGCTGCGGACCGAGCGCGACCAGGCCCATGTTGTCCTGGAGCCAGCGCACCATGTCGGTGGCCGTGCTCTTGAGACCGTAGGTCTCCGCCTCCAGGACCCCGGGACTCATGCGAACCGGCGAGTGGTCGCGCACATACCCTTCGGCATAATCCCCCATCCTGGCAGCCGGCACGTGAACGTACGTGCTCCTCATGCCGAGAGCCGGCAGCAGATCCCGCGCCACCAGCGCCTCGAAGCCTGCGTGCATGCTCTTCGCGGTGACGAGGCCGAGCGTTCCGATTCCCGGGTTGGCGTAGGTGCGGCAGGCTTCTGGCGCGCAGGTTGGGCGCCACCCCCTGAAATACGTCATCAGCTCATCGATGCTGTGAACGTCGTCCGGCACTTGTAACGGCAGGCCTCCCGGCGTGTGCGTTCCGAGCTCGAGAAGCGTGGTATTGCCGAACGGGCTGCCTCGCAGGGCGTGTAGGTATTTGCCTGTAGTGTCGGACAGGGACAGGTAACCCTTGACCTCGGCATACGCCGCCAGCGTCGCGGTGAAGGTCTTGGTGATGGAGCCCAACTCGAACAGCGTGTTGTTGGTGACGGGCTTTCGGCTCGAGATCGTCGCCACTCCATAATTGAAGACGTAGGAGTGCGCACCGCTCAGGATCCCGACAGCCATGCCCGCAATGTCATACTGCTTCAGGACGGGCCGCACCGTTCCGGCGACAATTGCGGACACCACACTGGTGGCGCCGGGCGGCTGGTTGTCAGGCGAGTGCGCGGCGGCGACGGCTGCGCCCAATTGCAGAAGCGCGACGGCCGCCACGAGGGAATTACGCACCGGTCACCTGCCAGGCGGGCGGGGACCTCGCTCCGGCGTGATCAGGGCGATGACCCCGAACGCCGGGTGGTCGTAGTAGTTGCGCTGAAAGAAGCGCACGCGCCGGGTCTCGTTCATCACGAAGGTCGTCCCGGGAGGGGCGTTCAAGCCGGCCGGCGGGTCCTGCATGGTGTAGTTGAGCGTCATCCCGAGGTGCAGGAACTCGCCCCTCTCGAGGAATATGACTCCTGTGAGGCCGGTAACGTTGATTCCCAGGGAATCGAGAGGAAAGCCGTCGTGGGTTCCCCACGCGCTTGCCGTTTGCACCCAGGCCGCATGCGCGACGGGCTCATACGTGCCGCTGGTGCGCAATCTCGACTCGATGGCTGTCAGCCTGTAATCGGAAGCCGGCAGCACCGTCAACAGTCTGCCTGCAGGGCCGGAGCCGCTCGCCGCCTCCCCACCAGCCACCGTGGCCGTGGCGGTCGTCTCCGCCGCCCAGTTCTCGGGTGGACCAAGCGCGGTCCTAGCACGGAAGACGACGATCTCGATGTCGTACGCGGGCCCGCTCACCGCCGGGGCGGGCGCAGGCTGCGGCGGCGCGGTCTGTGGCGGCGCTGTCTGCGATGGGACGGCCTGAGCGGTGGCGGCCGGCGGTGATGCTGCCTGCGAAGCAGGGCTCGCCTGCGGGGGCGCTTGATTGCCCGAGGTCTGTGCGAATGCCGGCGCGCACACGACCATCACGATGCCTAGCAGGATGGCGGGGCGGCAGGCAATGCTTCGGCGTGTCATAAGGGTCAGTCTACCCGACCTAACGGGAACGCGCCGCCAGACGCTTCATCAGGCTCGCTCCGAACTCGAAGCGCGCTTCCTCCGCCGGCATGGCGCGCGCGATGCGCAATCGTAGGGGCCCTTCCAGCCGATACTCGCGCGATGCCTGCTGCATCAGGCGCACGACCGTCGCCGGCTCGATCGCATTGCGCTCCTCGAACGTGACCGACCCGCCCTGCGGCCCGAGATCGAGCCGGCGGATGCCGAGCGCCCGCGCCGTGAGCTTCAATTTCGCAATGCGGATGAGGCTCTGCGCCGGAGGGGGCAGGGCGCCGAAGCGATCGTGAATTTCCGCCGTGAGATCATCGAGCGCCTCGGCGCTCTCGGCGGCGGCGATGCGCTTGTAGAGGCCGAGGCGCACGTGCACGTCGCCGATGAACGTCTCCGGCAGGAACGCCGGCAGGCGCAATTCGACTTCCGTGGCCGCCGCCAGCGGCTTGTCGAGCGCGGGCTCGCGACCCTCGCGCAAGGCCTTTACCGCGTGCTCGAGCAGATCGAGGTACATGGCGAGCCCGATCTCCGTCATCTGGCCGCTCTGCTGCTCGCCGAGGAGCTCACCGGCGCCGCGGATCTCGAGGTCGTGAGTCGCGAGCACGAAGCCGGCGCCGAGCTCCTCCATCGACTCGATGGCCTCGAGCCGCTTGGCCGCATCGCCCGCGAGCGCTTTGCGCGGCGGGGCGACGAGGTAGGCGTAAGCGCGATGGTGCGAGCGTCCGACTCGGCCGCGCAGCTGGTGGAGCTGCGCCAGGCCCATGTGGTCGGCCCGATTGATGACAATGGTGTTGGCAGTGGGGACGTCGATGCCGCTCTCGATGATGGTAGTGCACGCCAGCAGGTCGAAGCGGCGGTGATAGAAGTCCACCATGAGCTGCTCGAGGTCGCGCTCCCGCATCTGGCCGTGGCCGACTCTGACGCTCGCCTCGGGAACGAGGCCCTGCACCTCGGCGGCGATTTTGTCGATGGTACGGATCTCGTTGTGCACGAAGTAGATCTGGCCGCCGCGGCGTAGCTCGCGGAGCACCGCTTCCCGCAGCGTGGGGCCGTGCCACTCGATCACGAAGGTCTTGATCGCCAGCCGCTCCGCGGGCGGCGTCGTGATGAGCGACAGGTCACGTAGTCCGCCGAGCGCCATGTTGAGTGTGCGCGGGATGGGCGTGGCGGTGAGTGTCAGAACGTGCACGTTCGCGCGCAGCGCCTGCAGCCGCTCCTTGTCACGCACCCCGAAGCGATGCTCCTCGTCGACGATGATCAGACCCAGGTCCTTGAACCGGGCGTGGGTGTGCAGCAGCCGGTGCGTGGCCACTACGATGTCGACCGAGCCGCGCTCGATCCCCTCGATGGTAGCCTGGGTTTCCTTGGCGTTGCCGAAGCGCGACAGCCCCTCGACGCGCACCGGCCAGTCGGCGAAACGGTCGCGAAAGTTCGTCAGATGCTGCTGCACCAACAGAGTGGTGGGCGCCAGCACCGCGACCTGCTTCCCGGCCTGGGTCGCGACGAAGGCCGCGCGCATGGCTACCTCGGTCTTGCCGAAACCGACATCGCCGCAGACGATCCGGTCCATCGGACGGTCGCTCTGCAGATCCGCGAGCACCTTGACTATGGCCTCGGCCTGATCGTCCGTCTCTTCGAACGGGAAGGCGTCGGCGAAGGTCTGGTAGTCGCTCTCATTCAGCGTCAGCTTCAGGCCCTTCTGCGCCTTGCGCCGCGCATAGAGATCGAGGAGCTCCGCGGCGACGTCTCGGATCTGGTCGGCGGCGCGTTTGCGCGCCTTCGCCCACTGGTCGGTCCCGAGCTTGTGCAGCGGCGCACTCTCGGGCGCGGCGCCGGTGTAGCGAGTGACGAGGTGCAGTGCCTGGACGGGCACATACACGCGATCGCCGTCGAGATACTCGAGGACCAGAAATTCACCAGGTTGCTCCGCGACCTCCATCGACTGCAGGCCGACGTACCGCCCGACGCCGTATTCTTCGTGTACCACCGGCGCGCCGGGGTTGAGGTCCTGAAGGTCGCGCAGGATGGCTTCCGGATCCACCGCCGCGCGCTTTCGGCGACGCTCCTGCCGAGCCCGGGCGCCGAAGAGCTGCGCCTCGGAGATGATCGCGATCCGCGGCTGCGTGAGTGTCAGGCCGCCGAGATCCGCCGCGACCGTCAACGCCAGGGGCGCGGTGCCGGCCGCAAAGCCTTCCCAGCCCGCCACCATGTCGACTCCGAGCCCATGCCCGCGCAGCATGTCGTGGAGCACCTCGCGTCTGCCGGGCGAGTCGGCGGCGATCAGCACCCGTCCATCGAACTCGGCAAGAAAGCCATCCAGGGCGGCGAGCGGACGTTCCGCCCGCGCGTCGACTCGCAGGTCGCGAGGCTCGGCCGTTGGGAAGTTGCGCACGTCCGCGACAGCCGTGCCGAGAGTGGTGTCGGCCTTGAACGCCTCGAGGGTGATGGAGGAGAAGCCGTCGAGCTTCGCTTCGAGCTCGCGCGGCTCCACGAAGAGTTCCGCCGGCGCGAGCACCGGCCGCTCGATGTCGTGCCGGCGATCCTCGTAGCGAGTCGCGATCCCGCTCCAGGCCTTGTCGAGCGCAGCGGGCAGGGCGGCGTCGTGCACGACGATCGCGTTGGCGGGCAGATAGTCGAGCAGCGTCGCGGTCTCCTCGAAGAAGAGCGGCAGGTAGAACTCGATACCCGCCGGCGCCATGCCTTCACTGACACCGCGGTAGATCGTGGTTCGGTTTGGATCTCCTTCGAAGCGCGTACGGAAGCGCCGTCTGAACTCCCTTACCGCCTCCGCATCAAGTGGCATTTCGCGCGCCGGCAGGAGGCGGACGCTGTCGAGCGCATCGAGTGAGCGCTGCGTTTCCGGATCGAAGCGGCGGATGGCCTCGATCTCCTCATCGAAGAGATCGATCCGCAGCGGCGTCGCCCCGCCCATCGGGAAGACATCGAACAGCGAGCCGCGCACCGCGAACTCGCCGGGGCTCGTGACCTGACTGACGCTGGCGTAGCCTGCATCCGTCAGCCTCTGGCGGAAAGGCTCGAGCGCAAGGGCCTGTCCGCGCACGAGCTCGAAAGCGCGGCTCTGGACGTATTGCTTCGGCGGCAGCCGCTGCATGAGCGTGTCCGCGGCCACGATCAGACATCCGTGCCGGGTCTGAGGCAGCTCGAAGAGCGTCCGCAACCGCTCCGAGATGATGTCCGGATGCGGCGAGAAGAGATCGTACGGCAGCACTTCCCAGTCGGGGAGCGCAAGCAGCGGCAGGCGCTCACCCGCGAAGAAGCGCAGCTCCGCCGCCAGCCGATCGAGCTCCCGGGCGGCATCGGCCACGACGACATACAACCGCTGGTCGCCATGCGTGGCCTCGGCGAGCGCCAGGGCCGGCGCGCTGCCATGGAGCTGGTGCCAGCGCAGATGGCGCCGGGCGGCGCCTGGTACGTGCGGATCGAGGATTCTCAAATCGCGACAGGGATTCCCGTGACCTGTAGGCGCTCCTGGACCGGGACGCAGAAGATGTCTATCGAGCCGGAGCGGCCCCGCACCTGCATCGGCGGCAGCGGGGTCGCGCCGATGTCGAGTCCGCGCGAGTCGAGCGACTGCTTGACCGTGCGCGAGAAGAGCATCTCGCCGGCGCGGGCGCGCTGACAGAGGCGTGCAGCGACGTTGACCGTATCGCCGATGAGCGTGTAGCTCATGTATGAGCTCGATCCGATATTGCCCGCCACGACCGCGCCTTCGTTGATGCCGATGCCGAGGCCGGCATCGACGCCATACCGGTCCTTCCATGCGTGCGCGAGCTCCCTGAAGTTCGCGAGCATCTCCTGCGCGGCGCGCACGGCCCGGCAGGGGCTGTCCGACTGCTCGGCCGGTACCCCGAAGCCGAGCATCAGGCAGTCTCCCGCCATGTGAAAGACGGTGCCGTCGTGGCGGAACGTGATCTCGGTGAGGAGCGAGAAAAACTCGTTGAGGAGCGGCACCACCTGGCTCGGCTCGAGCCGCTCCGAGATGGTCGTGAACCCGCGCAAATCCGCGAAGAGCACGACGGCGTGCGCGCGCAGGTCCTGCGTGGACAGCAGCGTGTCGCGAAGCTGCGCATCCTCGAGGATCTTGTCGGCGAGCCGCGGCGACAGATAGCGGCGAAAGGTACGGCGCAGGACTTCCTCGCGCCGCCGGATCTCCGCCTCCAGTTGCGCGGCCGCGAGCTTGCGGCGGACGGCACCCGCACGCACCAGCTCCTCGATGTGTGTCTTCAGAGACTCATCGACGGACAAGGTCTATCCCCAATATTTTTCTGTCAAAAAACGAACGAATATAGAAGGTTACCACAGGTCGCCCGGGGGCCCTGCAGAGCGCTGCATGGGCCGCCGCGACTGCCGCGCTCGATGGCGCGGGGCGACAATCGCCGAGCGGTTCGCTCCGTGCGGCCTGCGCGCTGGCGAACTTGGAGTGGCGATATTACCGTCGACGAAGATGTTTTGGAACCGCCATATGTCAAGCCGAACCCGCCCGTCGATGCACTCCTTCCCGGCCCCGACCGTGGCAGTTCTGGCGCTCTGCGCCTGCGGCGCGACCGCGGCCGGTCTCGCGTCGGCCCACTCGCACATCAGCACCCCCAGGGATGTCCGATATCCGGGCACCATTCGGCTGGCGGTGGACGCGAGCAATACGGCGCAAGGGATATTCCGCGTGCACGAGGTGGTTCCAGTCAGACACGGAGAGCTGACGCTGCTCTACCCGATGTGGATTCCCGGGAACCACTCCCCGAGCGGCCCGATCGCCATGCTCGCTGGACTGACCATCACTGCGAACGGAAGGCGGCTGGAGTGGATGCGCGACGAATATGACGTGTATGCCTTCCACGTCGATGTGCCGCGGGACGTCTCGAGCCTCGATGTCGACTTTCAGTATCTCTCCGGACGCAGTGGCGTGCAGCGCATCCAGATGACCGACAAGATGCTGTCGCTGGAGTGGAACGATGTGTCCCTGTATCCGGCGGGCTACTACTCGCGCGACATCACGTTCGCGCCGAGCGTGACTCTGCCGCACGGATGGCAGTTCGGCACCGCGCTGGATACGCTCTCCCGGTCCGGCGACACGACGACGTTCCAGCCGGTGACCTATAACACGCTGGCCGACTCGCCGATGTACGCGGGTCTCTACTTCAAGCGGGTCGATCTCGACCCGGGTGCCGCGGTTGCCGTCCATCTGGACATAGTGGCCGATGCGCCGAAGTACCTCGAGATGACCCCCGAGCAGGTTCAGGTCCATCGCAACCTGGTGACGCAGACCTACAGGCTCTTCGGGTCGCATCACTACAATCATTACGACTTTCTGTTCTCACTGTCGGACCAGTTGACCGGCAACGGCCTCGAGCATCACCGCTCGAGCGAAGACGGCACGCGCGCGGGCTACTTCACCGACTGGGACAAGATGGGCCCCGGACGCGACCTGCTGGCGCACGAATACAACCATTCCTGGAACGGCAAGTTCCTCCGCCCGGCCGATCTGTGGACGCCCAACCTCAACGTGCCCATGGGTGACTCGCTGATGTGGGTTTACGAGGGCCAGACCCAGTATTGGGGCTACGTGATGACCGCCCGTGCCGGCATGTGGAGCGCCGAGCAGTTCCGCGAGGCGCTGGCGCTGGTGGCGGCCAACTACGATCGCAACCGGCCCGGCTTCGAGTGGCGGTCCATCGAGGACACGACCAACGATCCGACCGCGGCGCATCGGCAGCCGCTGCCCTACCGCAGCTGGCAGATGAGCGAGGAGTATTACAGCGCCGGGCAGCTGCTGTGGCTGGAGGTCGATGCCCGGATCCGCGCGCTCACGGGTGACCGCAAGTCGCTCGACACCTTCGCCAGCCATTTCTTCGGCGTCGACAACGGCAGCTTCGTCACCCGGACCTACACCTTCAACGACGTCGTCGCAGCCCTCAATTGGGTGGTGAAGTACGACTGGGCCGGATTCCTGCAGCAGCGGCTGCAGGCGCATCAGCCGCCGCTGGGCGGCATCGGGGCGAGCGGCTGGAAGCTGGTATACGACGACCAGGAGAGCAACTTCCAGAAGGAATACGATTCCGGCGCGGCCAGCCGCCACATGATCAGCTTCACCTTCTCCATCGGCCTCACCCTCACCAACAGCGGTGCGATCGAGGATGTGCGCTGGAACGGGCCGGCCTTCAACGCCGGCGTCTCGAGCGGTGCGACGCTGGTGGCCGTGAATGGTCACGAGTATTCGCCCGCGGCGCTGACGGATGCGATCGTGGCTGCCGAGCGCAGCAGCGAGCCGATCAGGCTGTTACTCAACTATCAGGGCGGCTACAACACCATCGCCGTCGATTACCACGGCGGACTGCAGTACCCCCACCTGGTGCGCGCCAACGGCTCGCCCGATTACCTGGACGAGATCATCGCGGTGAAGAAATGAGAATCAGCCGTGCACTACCGAGTGCACTACGCGGCTGTACTCGAAATAGACTGAGAAGGAAGGATAGTCCCAGCGGGTGATCGGCGGCTTGCCCACGGCGGGGTAACGCCGCGCCGGTGTGCCGAACTTGGCTTCCACGTCTCTCATCGTGGTGCCGCGCCCCGGCCGCGCGATCGCGGACTGCGCGAGCTGCACCTGCCCGTCGATCACCAGCGTCTCCGCAGCCGCGCCTCCCGCGATTGCGCAGCCGATCAGCAATGCCAGGAGTTTTGTCGAGCGCATACGGAACCTCCACCGATCCGAGGCGACTATACACCCTGCCGGAATCTGTCAAAACCGCGAGGCCGGGGCCGGCCACCGATCTGTGAAGCGCGTCAAGATTCGCCGGCCGCCCGCCCCCGATATGGTTAAATGACGAGGATGTTCCATCCGCTGTCGCTCTTCGTGGGGCTGCGCTACGTTCGCGCCCGGTCCCACAAGTTCTTCGTTTCCTTCATTACCTGGACCTCCCTGGCGGGCGTCTGCGTGGGCGTTGCGGCCCTCATTGTCATTCTCTCGGTGATGAACGGGTTCGAGGGCGATCTCAGACAGCGACTCCTGTCGCTGGACGCTGATGCGCGCGTGGTGACCACAGACGCCCAGAGCACCGGGGCACCGAGCCCCGAACAGTGGCGGCTGGCTGCCCAGGCCATAGCCGGCTCTCCCGGTGTCGTCGGCGTTGCCCCCTACGCCCAGATCCAGGCGCTCGCCGTGCGCACGCCGGAGATGCTGCCGGTGGAGCTGCGGGGCATCGATCCCAAGGCCGAGCCCGCCGTCGCGCACCTGGTCGGGGCGATCACCGAAGGCAAGCTGGCCGATCTGACTGCCGGTTCCGACAATGTCATCATCGGTGAGGTGATCGCCGAGGAGCTCGGCCTCGCGCCCGGCGACTCCATGACCCTCCTCATACCGACCATCACCGCGGGCGGCGTGCCGACGCCGCGGCTGCGGCAGTTCAGGGTGGCCGGCGTGTTCGAAATCGGTCTTTCTGACGCGGACGCCATGCTGGTGTTCGCCAACATCGGCGACGTGCGGGCGCTCGGACCCTCCGCCCAGGGGGATCAGGGCCTCAGGGTTCGCTATCGCGACGCGCTGGATGCACCCGCTATCTCCGCCGGATTGCGGGCCCGGGTTCCGCGCGGACTGCAGGTGATCGACTGGACGCAGGACAACGCGGACTATTTCCGCGCCATCCGCATCGAGAAGACCATGATGTCGCTCATCCTGCTGCTCATCGTCGCCGTGGCGGCATTCAACATCGTCGCCATGCTCGTCATGGTGGTCACCGACAAGCGCACCGACATCGCCATCCTGCGCACTTTCGGCGCCTCCCCCAGACGTGTCATGGGCGTCTTCCTGACTCAGGGACTGGTCATCGGCTGGCTGGGCGTCGCGCTTGGGGTGGCGCTGGGACTCCTGCTCGCCTTCAATGTCGACACCATAGTGCCCTTCCTGCAGAACACGTTCGGTTTCCAGATCTTCAGCTCCAGCGTCTATTACATCACCACCATTCCCTCCATCGTCAGGTGGAGCAACATAGCGGCGATCAGCATTGCGGCACTCGTGCTCACGGCCGCCGCGACGATCTACCCGGCCGTGCGCGCCTCGCGCACCGCTCCCGCGGAAGCGTTGCGTTACGAGTAGCCGGTCATGAGCTCGCGGTACGAATGGCTGGTCGGCACCCGCTATCTGCGCTCCACCCACCGGCGCGGCTTCGTGTCGTTTGTCGCGTTCATGTCAGTCTGCGGACTCGCCCTGGGCGTTGCCACACTGCTCGTCGTGCTGTCGGTGATGAACGGCTTCGGCCGGGAGCTGCGGACCAGGATCCTGAGCGTCACGTCGGATGCGACTCTCATGGGCCTGCACGGCACGATCTCCGGCTGGGAGGCGCTGCAGAAGCGCGTCGAGGGTGAGAGCGGCGTGCGTGTCGCCGTGCCCTATGTGGAGGAGCAGGCGATGCTGACGCACGGTCAGCAGATCACCGGCGCCACGGTGCGCGGCATTCTGCCGGAGCAGGAGCGGCGCGCGACCGGGCTCGGGCAGCGCCTGACCGCCGGCAGCCTGGCGGATCTGCAGCCCGGGAGATATCGCGTCATCATGGGTGATGCGCTGGCGCAGGCGCTGCATGTGCGTGTCGGAGACTCGGTCGTGCTGATAGCGCCGGAGGGTGTGGCGACTCCGACCGGAGTGGTGCCGCGCATGCGCCGCTTCGCGGTGACGGGGCTCTTTCATTCCGGCATGTACGAATACGACCGTGGGCTCGCGCTGGTGAGCCTGACTGACGCGGGGCGGCTCTTCGCGCTCGCACCCGACGAGGTCACCGGCTTGCGGCTGGCGCTCGCCGACCCCTGGCAGGCGCCGAAGGTGGTGCGGCGGGTGGCCTACGACCTCGGTGGGCCGGGGTATTACGTCAGCGACTGGACGGACAACCACGCCAACTTCTTTCGCTCCATCGAGACGACGAAGTCGATGATGTTCGTCATGCTCTCGATGATCGTCGCCGTGGCGGCCTTCAACATCGTCGCGACGCTCGTCATGATCGTCAAGGAGAAGCAGACCGACATCGCGATCCTGCGCACCTTCGGCGCCGGGCCGCGCAACGTGCTGACCATATTCGCCATCCAGGGCGTCATCATCGGCCTCGCCGGCACGCTGCTCGGGGCGGCGCTCGGCATCCTGGTGTCCGACAACCTGCAGGCGCTCGTCGGCGGTCTCGAGCGGCTGTTGCATACGCAGTTCCTCGATCCGCGGGTGTACTACATGAGTGATCTTCCGGCCTACGTGGAGGGGCTCGACGTGTTGCGTGTTTGCGGCGTGGCGTTCCTCCTGTGCGCGCTGGCGACGGTTTATCCCGCCTGGCGCGCCGGCCGCACGGCTCCGGCGCAGGCGTTGCGTCATGAGTAACGCAGTCCTCGAGGCGCGCGCGGTCTCGAAGAGCTTTCGCCAGGGGCCGGTGATCCTGGAGGTGTTGCGCAGCGTCGCGCTCTCGGTCGCGACCGCGGAGCGTGTGGCGATCGTCGGCGCCTCCGGCTCCGGCAAGACGACACTGCTGCAGATCCTCGGCGGCCTCGATCAACCGACCAGCGGCCAGGTGATGGTCGACGGGCGCGACATTCACCGACTGAGCGAGAAGGAGCGGGGGGAGCTGCGCAACCGGGCGCTCGGCTTCGTGTATCAGTTCCACCATCTGCTGCCGGAGTTCTCCGCGCTGGAGAACGTTGCGATGCCTCTCCTCGTGCGCCGTACACCGGTGGCCGAGGCCCGCGAGGCGGCGCGCCGGCTGCTCGAGCGTGTCGGCCTCGGCCAGCGCCTCGATCATCGGCCGCACCAGCTTTCAGGCGGCGAGCGGCAGCGAGCCGCCGTCGCGCGCGCGTTGGTGACGCAACCGAAAATCATTCTCGCCGACGAGCCCACGGGGAACCTCGACGGCGCGAATGCGGAGTCAGTGTTCGCACTGATGCTCGAGCTCAATCGTGAGCTCGGCACGAGCCTGGTCGTGGTGACTCACGACACCCGGCTGGCGGATCGGATGGAACGGGTCTACGAGATCGAGAAGGGCAGTCTTTCGGAGCGACTCACGTCGCCGCTGCGACGTGGCGAGCCCTATACCGGGACGTGACCCGCCAGCGCCAGACGAGCTCCAGACACCCCCAGCCCAGGACGCCGAGGACCGAGGCGCAGGCCAGGCAGCCGATGAGGAACGGCTGCCACATGGGACCCAGGCCGCTTTCCAGCCAGCCCCAGCTCAAATGGAAGGAGAAGCGATCCGGGGCGATTCCGAGGAGTGCCGCCCCTACCCGGTATGCCAGGTAGTACAGCGGCACCACGGTAAGCGGATTGACCAGGAGGGTCGTCCCGTAGATCGCCGGTACGTTGAGCCGCCAGACGATCGCGATCAGGACCGCTACCACGAGGTGCACCGGCAGCGGAATGAAGCAGATGGCTATACCCACGCCGAAGGCACCGGTTATGGCCCGGCGGTGCAGGGCCCAGAGCCGCGGATCGAGCAGGCGCTCCCCGAAATGCCGCAGCAGCCAGTGCCCCTGGATCTGGACCGGGGAAGGAAGGAGCTTCTTCAGCACGCGACGGGGCATCAGGGCTGGGGACTGTACCAGATTGGCGACGGTATGGCGTCAGACAGGTCGCAGTATTCTTGCCCGGCCCGCAAGGCCCCCCTGGGGCCCTGTAGACGGGACCTTGAGCACTTATTGCGCTCGGGTATTATGCGCCGTCGCAGTTTTCATGGGTTCCGTCCCCCGGGGTCGCTGGATGTGGGAAATCGTGCGGGCCGGCGGCCCGCTCATGTGGCCGATCATTCTCTGCTCGATCACCGCGGCGGCGATCGTTCTGGAGCGGCTGTGGACATTGCAGGACCGGCGAGTGATGCCGCGGGAGCTGCCGCAGAAGGTCTGGCAGCTGATCGAGGCCAACCAGATCAACGATAAGGTCATTGCGGCGCTCGAGCAGAATTCGCCCCTGGGCCGGCTGCTCGCGGCGGGTCTCGCCAACCGCCACCGGCCGCGCGATATTCTGATGGAGCGCCTGGAGGACACCGGCCGGCACGTGGTCTACGAGCTCGAGCGCTTCCTCAACACCTTGGGCACCATCGCCGGCGTCTCCCCGCTCCTGGGCCTGCTGGGCACGGTGACCGGCATCATCCGCGCATTCAATGCCATCCAGGCAGGCGGCATGGGTGACCCGCGCGTCCTCTCGGGCGGCATCGCCGAGGCGCTGGTTGCTACCGCGGCCGGCCTGTGCGTCGCCATCCCCTCGCTCTTTGCCTACCGCTACCTTCGCGGCAGGGTGGAGCGCATAGTCGTGGAGATGGAGAAGCAGGCCATGCGCATGGCCGATGCGGTCGAGGCCGCCGGGGCGCCCGGCGGGCGCACGGCGGCGGCCTGACCCTGAGTGTCATGAACCTCAGCCCACGCCGCCACGAGGAGCCGGAGATCAACGTTGTCTCCCTGATCGACGTGGTGTTGCTCCTCGTCGTGTTCTTCATGCTGTCGAGCAGGTTCACGGACGAAGGGCGGCTGCATGTCGAGCTGCCGCACGCCGGTGCCGTCCCGGCCGCCGCTCCGCAGAGTGAGCCGCTGGTGGTATCAGTGACCGAAACCGGAAGCTATCTGGTCAACGGGCGGGAGCTCATCAACTCGAGCCCCGATACGCTGCGTGTGGCGCTCCTCAGGCAGGCGGGCGGCAATCGCGACATGACCGTGACCATCCGCGCCGACGGCCGCGCCACTCAACAGTCGGTGGTCACCGCAATGGATGTGCTCGGACAGCTCGGCTTCGTCCGCCTCAACATCGCGACGATCAAGGACGAGCAGGCAGGCGCGCCTTGAACGACGTCGCGAGCCGCCGCCAGGCCGAGCCGGTAAAGGTGTCGGTCACCTATCGGCGGCTGCTCGGTTATTTGAAGCCTCACAAGGGCGCGTTCGCGCTCGGGATCCTGGGCGCCGCGATCTACGGCGCATCCACGGCGAGCTTCGCGTGGCTGGCCAAGCTCTTCGGCGATGGCACTTTCAGCCATCCCGATCCGCGCATGGTCTTTCTGATCCCGATCGCGCTCGTGGTCATCTTCGTCGGCCGCGGCATCGGCTCCTTCACCCAGACGTACTTCATGGGGTACGTGGGCCGCAACGTCGTCAAGCGGCTGCGGGGTGAGGTTTTCGCTAGCATTCTCGACCTTCCGGTCGCCTACTTCGACCGCATCTCGACGGGCACGCTGCTCTCCCGGCTCACCTACAACAGCGAGCAGGTTGGACAGGCCTCGACCGACTCGATCGTCATCATGGTGCGCGCGGCGCTGACGGTCGCTGGAATGATCGCATTTCTCATCTGGTTCAACTGGCGGCTGGCGCTGATCTCGCTCACCACGGGGCCGCTCGCGGCGTGGCTCGTGTCGGTGGTCAATCGCAACTTTCGCCGCTATGGCCGGCGCATCCAGGACTCGATGGGCGATGTCACGCGCATTGCGAAGGAGAGCTTCGAGGCCCCGCGGCTGGTGAAGGTATACGAGGCGCAGCCGCACCTGCGGGCGCAGTTCGAGACGGTAAACGAGCACAACCGCCGCTCGTACATGCGCCTCGTTCTCACCCGCGGGCTCGCGAACCCCATCGTGCAGCTCGTCACGGCGCTGGGCGGTGCGGTCGTTCTCGGGCTCGCGCTTCGTGACACGGTCACGGGGCGCATGTCTGCCGGGGATCTGCTGGGTTTCTTTACCGCGCTTACCAGCATCGCACAGCCGCTGCGGGAGCTGGTGCAGGTCGCCGACCCGCTGCAGCAGGGCGTCGCTGCGGCCGAGAGCCTGTTCGATCTCATCGACGAGCCCCCCGAACCGGCAGGCGGCGGCCATGTCGCCGGTCGCGTGCGCGGAGACGTCGAGTTTCGTGGCGTAACGTTCGCGTACCCGCGGGGCGACCGGCCGGCGCTGCACGACCTTTCGCTGCAGGTGCCGCCGGGCTCGAGCCTCGCGATCGTGGGGCGGTCGGGCAGCGGCAAGTCGACGTTGGTGAGCCTGTTGCCGAGGTTCTACGATGTCAGCTCGGGCTCCATCCTGGTCGATGGTCGCGACATTCTCCAATATGACCTGCGGAGCCTGCGAGCACAGATCGCCGTCGTCAGTCAGGACGTCACGCTCTTCGATGACACCATCAGAAACAACATCGCCTTTGGCCGCAAGGTGTCGGAAAGCGACCTGCTGCAGGCAGCGGCGGCGGCGCATGTCCTGGAATTTACCTCGGAACTTCCGGCCGGGCTCGACACCATGGTGGGCGATCGCGGCGTGTTGCTGTCGGGGGGGCAGCGGCAGCGCATCTCCATCGCGCGGGCGCTGCTCAAGAACGCCCCGATCCTGATTCTCGACGAGGCGACCTCGGCGCTCGATACGGAAGCCGAGCGCCACATCCAGGCGGCATTGGCGCAGCTGGTGCGCAATCGCACGACCTTCGTGATCGCGCACCGGCTCTCGACAGTCGAGCAGGCGGACCGGATTGTGGTGATGGATGCCGGCAAAGTGGTGGAGAGCGGCACCCATGCGGAGCTGCTCGCGCGCGACGGTCGCTACGCGCAGCTCTACAGAATGCAATTCGCCGACTGAACGACCTATGCACCAGCGGCTGCTAAGGCTCTGGTATGGCGACTCGCCCGGCGGCTCTGTCTTGCAGCCCCTTTCCTGGCTTTACGGCACGGCGATCGCGGTGCGCCGCCAGGCGTACGAGCGAGGCTGGGTAAAGTCGCACGGCGTCGGCAGGCCCGTAATCGTCGTCGGGAATCTGACGGTGGGCGGCACAGGCAAAACACCACTCACCATCTGGCTTGCCAATAACCTTCGGCAGCGCGGCTACGATGTCGGTCTGGTATCACGCGGGTACGGACGCGAGCAGGGCGGTTTGCGGATGGTTACTTCCGACTCCTCGTGGGAGGAGGTCGGCGATGAGCCCCTGATCCTTCAGCGGCGCACCGGGTGTATGACCCTCGTCGCGAGCGATCGCGTTGCAGGGGCGAGGGCGCTGGCCGAGCGGGGCGCGAAGGTCATCCTGGCGGACGATGGGCTGCAGCATCTGCGCCTGAGGCGCGATTGTGAAATCGTCGTGATAGATGGGGTCCGGGGCCTGGGCAATGGCCGCATGCTGCCGGCGGGACCGCTGCGCGAGAGCGGATCCCGAGCCCGGGCTGCCGATGCCCTGGTGGTGAATGGGGGTGCCGAGGGCGAGCCTGTTCGTGGTGTCCCGCCAAAGCTTGCTGCGACAGCCCTGCGGATGCGGCTCCGGTCGTCCCAGGCACGCCAGGTGGGCGGCTCCCGGCAGGAGCAGCCCGTCGAGGCCTTTCGTGGCAGGCCGGTGCACGCCGTTGCCGGGATCGGCAATCCACAGCGGTTCTTCGCCGATCTGCGCGCCCGCGGCCTCGAGCTCATCGAGCACCCTTTTCCCGACCACCATGCGCTGTCGGCGGCCGACCTCGACTTCGGTGACGGCCTGGCAGTGCTCATGACGGAAAAGGATGCCGTAAAATGCCGGCAGGCTGCGGGCTCGCGGCACTGGTATGTGCCGGTCGAGGCGGACTTCAGCCCAGCCGACGCGCACCGGCTGCTCGGGCTCGTGATGCGCACGATCGACTCTTACATTCCTGCCGGAGGTTAGTTTGCCGATGGACTCCCGCCTGCTCGACATCCTGGCGTGCCCGGTTTGCAAGGGATCGCTGATCTACCGGCGCGAGTCGCAGGCGCTCGTCTGTCGCCTCGACCGGCTCGCCTACCCGATCCGCGACGACGTCCCGATCATGCTGGAGGAGGAGGCGCGGCAGCTCGCTGCCGACGACCCGCTCCTCGACCGCTGACACGGCCCAGTCCGCCCGATCCCGCGTGACCTGCTCCTTCCACGTAGCCATACCTGCGCGCCAGGGCTCGACGCGCTTCCCGGGGAAGGCGCTCGCGCCGCTGCATGGCAAGCCGATGCTGCAGTGGGTCTACGAACGCGCCCGTGACTCGGGCGCGCGCGACGTGTTGATAGCAACTGACGATGCAGCGATCGCGGCTGCCGCGAGTGCCTTTGGCGCCGTGGCGCGCATGACCTCCGCCGCGCATGCCTCCGGAACCGATCGCCTGGCAGAGCTCGCCGCGATCGAGCGCTGGCCCGAAGCCGACATCGTGGTGAACGTGCAGGGGGACGAGCCGCTCATGCCGCCTGCAATCATCCGGCAGGTTGCCACTCTGTTGGAATCAGAGCCGCAGGCTGCGATCGCAACGCTTGCAACTCCGGTGGAGTCTCTCGCCGAGTTTCTCGATCCCAACGCGGTGAAGGTCGTGGCCGATGCAAACGGCAGGGCGCTCTACTTCAGTCGCGCGCCGATACCTTGGAGCCGCGACGGTGCGCCGGCGGGACCGGCGAGCCAGCGCGTATTCGTGGGAGCGCGCCGCCACATCGGCATTTACGCCTACCGGGTCGGCGCCTTGCGGCGCCTCGCCTCGCTTGCCGCTACGGAGTTGGAGAAGACGGAGAAGCTGGAGCAGCTGCGCGCACTGGATAACGGACTCGTGATCCGCGTCGCAGACGCCACGGAAAAACCGGGGCCTGATGTCAACACTACGGCGGACCTGGAGCGTGTCGCGCGACTGATGGCGCTATGATTCAGGCCCGATTCAGGCCGCTTATGGCAAATGCCTGGGCCAAGGTTGTCAACGCACGAATTGCCCCCACGTTCAGCCAAGTAGTGGATTCGTGTAACGGAAAAAGCATGAGTATCAAATTGTTACAAGCATCTCAGGCCCTTCGGGGCCTCGCCGGAATCGCCGCCCTGTCGGCCCTGGCGCTGAGCCTGGCGGCCTGCGAGACGGCCCCGCCGCCGCAGCCCCCGCCGCCACCGGCGGTCTATGCCGGCCCGCCGGTGAACACCACCGTTTACGCTTACCCACAGAACGGCCAGTCGTCGGACCAGCAGAGTCGCGATCGCTATGAGTGCAGCGAATGGGCGGTTCACCAGACCGGTTTCGATCCGAGCGCGCCCACCGTGCCCGCACAATACCGCGTGGTCGCCAGCGGTCCGCCGCCGGGAACCGGCACCGCCGTCGGGGCCATCGCCGGCGCCGTGATCGGAGCGGCGATTTCGCCGCGCTGGGATAGGGGCGCGGGAGCGGTGTTCGGCGGCCTTACCGGCGCCATGATCGGTAGCGCCAGCGATGCCCAGCGCGCACAGAACAATCAGATCCAGATGAGTGAGGCGCAGCAGGAGCAATACGCCGCGATGGCGCAGAAGGCGTCGGACTACCGACGCGCTCTCAGCGCCTGCCTCGAGGGCCGGGGCTACAGCGTAAAATAGCTTAGGAGCTGGCTTCGCTCAGCGAGAGCCCCTTGGTCTCGGGCGCCCAGCGCACCGCCACGAGCCAACCGACGAGGGAGAGGCCGGCCATCGCTGCAATGAGCACGCGGATGCCGACGTGAACGATGGCCACGGGGACGAGAAAGGTTCCGATCGCCGCGCTCACGCGGCTCACCGACGTCGCGATTCCGAGACCCGTCGCACGGATGTCCGTGGGAAAGAGCTCCGCCGGATAGATCCACTGCAGAACGCTGCTCGCTGCGCTGAATAGCGCGAAGAGACCGAAGAGCAGCGCCACGACGCCCGCGTGGCCGCCGGTGGGCATCGCGGCGAGCAGCGCGAGCACGACTCCTGTCACCAGGAAGGGGATGGTGAGCAACGGTCGGCGACCGACTCGATCGACCAGCCCCATGGCCGGGATGACGCCGGCCGTGAACAACAGGCTGATGAGCGCGGCACCGAGAGCCGGGTTGGGCACATGAAAGGTGCGCAGAAGCTCCGGCGCGTAGCTGTAGATCGCGAATGTCGGCACGACCTGACAGGACCAGAAGACGCATACGAAGACCAGGCGCCGCAGGTAGCGGTCTGCGAGCAGACTCGTCGGGACCGTCGCGGGCGTATCGGCGTACTCGAGGCGGTAGCCGGGCCCCAAATGCTTCTCGATGATGGCGGCGGCCTCGTGCACGCGGCCTTTGGAGGCAAGCCATCGGGGCGACTCCGGGGTGCCGAGCCGGAGCGCGACGACGATCGCGGCCGGAATGGCGCTGGAAGAGAGCAGCCAGCGCCAGTCGAGCCCGACCCAGGAAGACATCGCGTAGCCGCCCAGGAACGAGACGCTGTAGCCGAGCCACCACGCGCCGATCATCGTGGCCAACAGCATGCCGCGATGGTAGCGCGGCGCGAACTCGCAGAGCAGGGCGCTCGCAATCGGATAGTCCGCGCCGACGGCTACGCCGAGGAGGAATCGCAACGCAAACAGCTCCCACGGCGCCCGCACCCAGAACTGCGCCGCCGAGGCGACGATCAGCGCCACCAAGTCGATCGTATACATGAGCTGTCGGCCGACCCGATCGGTGAGCCAGCCGAATAGTGTGCCGCCGACGACCATGCCGAAAAGGGAGGCGGCGGCAACGAGGCCCTGCCAGCTCGACGACAGATGCAAACTCGCGGCGAGCGAGGGTAACGCGATGGCGATGATGCCGAGCACGTAGCCGTCGCAGAACGGGCCGCCGCAGCTGTAGGTGAGCAATCG
Source organism: uncultured Pseudomonadota bacterium (assembly GCA_963812925.1). Lineage (GTDB taxonomy): Bacteria > Pseudomonadota > Gammaproteobacteria > Steroidobacterales > Steroidobacteraceae > 13-2-20CM-66-19. The sequence continues at coordinate 249,330 of CAWEXF010000022.1, forward strand.
GGCATGAAAGGGGCGATACCCCGCATCGTCGATCGCAGTCGCTGATCGCGCGTCCACGTCAGGATGCTCGCCTGCTGCCATGTCTCGGCTACCTCGTCCCCCGTCGGCACTGTACACATGTGTCCATAAAGTTGACAACTACGTACAGATGGGCGATGTTACGAACAATATGGTGAAGCGGACGAGCACCGGCGCTGCGGCCTCCGGTTCGCTCGAGCTGTGGCTGCATGCGGCCTACGAGCTCCTGCTCGAATCGGGAGTCGAGGCGGTGCGCATCATGCCGCTGGCCAAGCGCCTGCGCCTCTCGCGAACGAGCTTCTACTGGTTCTTCGACGATCGCGAGTCGTTGCTTGCCGCGCTGCTCGAGCGCTGGCGGACCAAGAATACGGGCAACCTGATCCGTCAGGCGGAGTCATATGCGGAGACCCTGCCGGAAGCCGTCCTCAACGTATTCGACTGCTGGTTCGACGACCGCCTGTTCGACTCGCGCCTGGAATTCGCGGTGCGCAGCTGGGCGCAGCAGTCAGGCCGCGTCGCCGGTGAGGTGATCGTCGCGGATGCGGATCGGCTGCGGGCTCTCACCAGTATGTTCGTGCGCTTCCACTGCGGCCGCCTGGAAGCCGATGTGCGCGCCCGTACGGTCTACCTGACCCAGCTCGGCTACATCTCGCAGAAGGCGCCCGAAGAGCAGCCCGTCCGCATGCGGCGCATCGGCAAGTACATCGAGATTTTCGCGGGAGTTGCCGCCGAGCCGCGCGAGCTCGATCGATTCTTTGCCAGGCAGGGCTACCGGCCCAAGCGGAGCGCTTCCATGAGCGCGGCGCGGCCGTAAGGAGCATCGATTCTCGCTCAGGGGCTCGTCGGGGGACGCGACCGGCCCGCACGTGATAGACGCGATCATAAACGGGGAGGCACGAATGAAAAAAGACAGCGATCCGGTGTCCGGCGTCAGCCCGCACAGCGCCGTGCGCGCGATCCTCCGCAGATGTCGGCCGATTACCGCCTTCACCTCGATCAATACGGTCCTCCTTGGCTCGATGGTCGCATACGCGCAGACCACCCCGACCGCGGCGGAAGCCCCCGCGCCCGTACTCAAGGAGATCGTGGTTACCGCGCAGCGCCGCAAGCAGACGGTTCAGGATGTTCCCTACAATATCAGCGTCATCGATCCGAAGCAGATCGACGAGTCCGGCGCGACGACGCTGAACGACCTCACCCGGGACGTTCCCGGCCTGGTCACCGTCGATACCGGACCCGGTTCCCGGGGCGGCATGAACAACCTGACGCTGCGGGGGCTGAGAACGGATAGCCCCGGCGGTGGACAGAGCGTTGCCGAGATACCGGGAGAGAGCGTGAGCCCGGTGTCGACCTATTTCGGCGAGACCCCGGTATTTTTCGCGATGCCGCTTTACGACGTGCAGCGGGTCGAGGTGCTGCGCGGACCCCAGGGGACGCTCTACGGCTCGGGCTCACAGGCCGGGACCATCCGTATCATCCCCAATCCGCCGGAATTCGACCACTTCTCCGGTGAAATCGAGGGCACCGCCAGCGATACCGATCACGCCAGCTCCTTCGATAACCTCAACAGGGATTTTCAGGGCTACCTCAACATTCCGCTCGCCAGTGATCTTGCCGTGCGGATCGACGGCGGCCGCGAGCACGACGGCGGCTTCATCAACAACGTCGACCTGTTCGAGCGGGAGGGCCCGGGACTGCTGGCGACGCCGACGCCGAGCGTCCCTGGTGTTCTCACCAGCGGGCCGGTCATCGCGCCCGAGGAAAAAGATACCAACACGACCGATCAGTGGTTTGCCCGCGGCGCGTTGCGCTGGCAGCCGACGAACGCCATCGAGCTGCAGCTCAACTACGTGCACCAGTACATCGACTCGGCAAACGGGCAGTATTCGGATCCCGGCTATTCCGGCGGTGTGCTCAATCTGACGACCGCAAGCCCCGTGCCGCCCTCGGCGGCAAACCCGGCGGCGTGGCCCAATTCATCGTTCAGCCTGAATCCGACCGGTCCCTATGATTCCACGGCATTCACACTTTCGCCCTACAACGACAAGATCGATCTGGCGAGTGCCGTGGCCACGGTGGACTTCGGGTTTGCATCGCTAACATCGGCCTCTTCGTACTACAATCACGATAGCTTCGCGGCGGCGGACTATACTCCGGCTTTTTTCAGCAACGCCGGATTCAATTTCAACGTCTATCCGCCATATAACTTCTATCCACGGATGCTGCCGATAACGGAGGTGCCGACCAACGATCATGCGTTCATTCAGGAGGTCCGCCTGGTATCCGACGGTCGCAACAGATTTGATTACGTGGTCGGTGCGTACTACCAGAGAGAGGGCGGATCCGTTCAGTTCCATCAGTACATCCCGGGACTCATCGAGTACCTCGCCTACAGCGACCAGCCGAACGCCGCGAGCTCGGACCAGGACTGGCATTACCAGCGCGACACCACCTTCCAGGATCTCGCCGGATTCGGCGAGCTCACCTGGCACATTACCCAAAAATGGCAGGCTACCGCCGGCGTGCGCCTCTTCCATCAGACATTCGACACCCAGTCGGCGAGCCACTTCTTCATCTGCGGCTCGATCTGCTCGGCCGACTTGACCAATCCTTACGGTTACAGCGCGGGCTTGTCGTCCTTCGGGACGACTCGCGTCGTGAAAAAGGTCAATACTGCCTACGACTTCACGCCTGATCTGAAGGTATACGCGACGTACTCCGAAGGCTTCCGGCGCGGGGGCGCCAACGCCCTGCCGCTCGCCGGCATCTATGCGACCTTGCCGACGTATCAGACGTTCTCCCCGGATTTCGCCAAGAACTACGAGGTCGGCGTCAAGGGCACCTCGTTGCAGCACCGGCTGCAGTATTCCGCCGATATCTATCGGATCGACATCACGGACTTCCAATTCGACGGTGAGGACTTCAGCTACTTCCCGGCTACGTACAACGGCAAGGGGTCCCGGTCGCAGGGCGTGGAGCTGGCGCTGACCGCATCGCTCAGCAGCAATACGCAGGCAACGCTCAGTTACAGCCATACGCAGGCGAAGGTCACCCAGACCTTCGAGTTGCTCGACTACCCGACGTATTCCACGATTCCCTCCCTGGGAGGGACGGGGGGGACGGCGCCTCTGTTCAATGGGCCGATAACCGCCGGAACGAGGTTGCCGGGAGTCCCCCTGAACACGGTGTCCTTCTCCGTCGATCATACGGTCGCTCTACCCATGATAGGCGCGGGCGCGGGAGCTCTGCAGTTGCACGTGGACGGCGCATATCGGAGCGACACCAGCGCGACGATACTCGCCTCGACACCGTTCAACTGGACGATTCCGTCGAGTTTTTCCGGAGATGCCCGTGCGACTCTGGTGACCGGCGGACCGGTGTCCTACTCGCTCTTCGTGAACAACTTCACCGACTGTCTCTGCTATTCCGGGGGCCAGAACATTCAGTCCTACGCGAACTACTCGCGCGACCGCTACATAGCGCGGCCGCGCACGATCGGAGTTACTCTGCGGTACGATTTCGAGTAGAGGTGGGTCCGCAAGCTGGAGGTCGACATGCGCCTGCGCGTTTCTCTCTTCGCAATGACATTCGCGGTCGCGGCAGGGCTGCTGGCCTTCCCGAGCTTCGCAGGGATGGAGGTCATCGATCCGCACGCGCTGTATCCGGAAGGTCCACTTTGGTGGCACGGCAAGCTCTACTACGTCGAGTACGCCGGTAACGGCATCAAAGTCTGGAACGGAAAGAGCATCACTTATTTCTGGAAGAAGATGCATTGCGGGCCCAATGGATTGGTCACATTCGGGCACGAAGACATCCTTGTGGTCTGCTATGACGGCAACTACCTCATCGAGCTCGACCGGAACGGCAAGGAGGTTCGCACGATTTCCCGGGACGATCACGGCGCCCGCTTCATCGGCCCGAACGACCTGACAGCCGATGGACACGGCGGCGTCTATTTTTCCGCATCGGGCGTGTACGACATCAATGCCCCGATCGAGGGCAAGGTGCTGCACATTTCGCCGGCTGGCAGGTCGGTGGCGGTCGTCGCCGACACGATCGACTATTCCAACGGCCTGACATTGTCCAAGGACGGCCGCTATCTGCTCGTGGCCGAGATGCTCGCCGACCGGGTGCTGTCATTTCAGGTGCAGCCGGATGGCTCCCTTGGTTCGAGGCGGGTGTGGGCGCGCCTGCAGGATCTGGCGCCGCCTACCCCTCATGAGGATGCCTACAACGGGCCGGACGGCGTGAAGCTGGGTCCTGACGGGAACTACTATATCGCGCAGAACGGCAGCGGGCGTGTGCTGGTCGTCAGCGGCCAGAAAAAGCTCGTGCGGATCATCAAGGTCGGGACGCGAAACGTCACCAACATTGCTTTCGGGCCCCCAGGGGGAGGGCTCGTCGTGTACATCACGGGGACGTTCAATCAGTGGGCTGCGCCGTATCCAGGTGCGGTTTACCGTTGGACTCCGTGACGCGCTTGCTCAATATCACTCAAGGGCAGGAGGAATGCTGTGAATTACGGTGAACGGGATCGCGGCATCCGCGTAGTGACAGCCCGAGATCGCCAGGTGGCGTATGGCATGGGGCTCGGGATCATGCTTCTCGATGACGTCTATCCCGGCTTCCCCGGTGACGTCCGCAACGCGAGCGCGTACCCATTTCCCATCCAGTACGACATCGTGGAAGGTGTCGATATCGAACGTCTGGTGTTTCATCCGGACAAGACGCCGTGCCGGTCGCCGATCCTGGCTGCAGCAAAGCGGCTGGAGCGAATGGGATGCCGCGCGATCGCCGCAGAGTGCGGTTATTTCGGCTGGTTCCAGAAGGAGGTGGCGGCGGCGGTCTCCGTGCCCGTCTTCATGTCGAGCCTGCTCCAGGTGCCGCTCGCCCAGCAGACCGTGGGCACCGATCGGCTGGTCGGCATCGTTTGCGGCACACGGTGTAATCTCAAGCCCGAGCACCTCATCGCCTGCGGCATCGATCCCGACAGCAACATCGTCGTCGCGGGTGCGATGGACGATTATGATTGTCCACAGTTCGACAATCTATGGAACGCCAGGGTCCGGCCGGAGACGCCGGCGGCGGATTACGACCGCGCGGAGGCCGACTTCGTCGCGCTGTGCAGGGATTTCAAGAGCCGACATCCGAGCATGCGAGCGCTCGTGTTCGAGTGCACCGGATTTCAACCCTTCGCCCGGGCCGTGCAGCGCGAGGTGGGGCTCCCGGTCTTCAGCTGGTCGACGCTCCTCGATTTCGCCTACACCGTCGTCGTGCACCGCGATTTCTACGGACACGTGTGACGGACGCGAGGCGCGCGCTCGGCCCATGAGGCAGTTGCCTACGACAGACTCCAGCCGTCCGAAGGCTCCAGTGCCCGAAGCGCCTGAATCAGCGGCGTCAGTTGTTCCTCGTAGTTTCTCCATTTGCCGACCGATGAGGCGTATACGGGGCGCCGCACCTGGGTCGCGCTTGCGGTGGTCACAGTCCGCGGGTGAGCATGAAAGCTCGAAATTCGCTCCTGCCATACGAGGCCGCAGTGCTCGGTCATTCGACGGGCGGTCTCCTCGAACCGCTGCACCAGGTCTTCGTATCGTATAACCAGTAGCCGATGGCCCAGCGCCGCCTGCCAGTGTCGGATGAGCCGATGCCACGCGGCGTAATAGGCCGCGAGCTCCGGGAGCGTGTAGGAGAACGGATAGGCCCCCGTGAAAAGCGCGCGATACATGGCAAAGCAGCTGTCCACGGGGTCGCGGCTGACGACGATAAAGCGGGCGCGCGGCAGGGCCCGGCCGATCAGGCCGGCGTACAGGTAGTTGGTGGGCTGCTTGTCGACGAAATACCGGGTCTTGCCGGTCTGGGGACGGGTCGCCTCCAGATAGGCGCGGCCGAGTCTTTCGGGATCGATCCGCAGCGACAGCTCAATGAGCTCCAATTTCCCGATTGGCCGGCCATGGAGCTCTTTCGCCGCGTTGACGACGGCGAGCGGGAAAGCCTGCAGCTCACCCGCACCGAAGACCTCGCCGTGGCTCGAAAGCACCTGCTCGACCAGTGTAGTCCCGGTACGCGGTAGCCCGATCACGAAGATGCATTCGTCGCTGGCAAACCCGGCGGCGCCGGCGACGACCTCGGGAGTGTGCCGTTCGATGAGTCGAGCCACGACTGCCGTATCGTCGCGAACGTCGTAGGTAAACAATCGCCGCTGCGCATCGGCGCCGCTCTTGAAGTAATGGAATGCCTGCGTGTATTCACCGATGTCGTCCAACTCCTTCCCGAGCGCATAACACAGCAGGATCCTATCGCCGACGTGCCGCACATCTCTATCGAGCGCAGCGAGCATCTCGGCGACATGATTGTTTTCGCGGCTCTGCGTTCGAAGGTCGGAGCGTGTGTAGTAGGCGTATGCGTTCGAGGGCTGCCTTGCAATAACTGAATTCAGTGTCGCCTCGGCGTCGCCCAGATCACCGGTCATGCGCTGGACGGCGGCCAGGTTGTAATGGTAACGGCTGTCACTGGGGGCCTGACTGACTGCCGAGCGGAGGAACGGCAGCGCTCGTGAGGGTTCGTCGCAGAGTGTGAAAAGGGTCCCGAGGGCATCGTTCCAATCGGCGCGGGGAAGCGTGGCGGCGGCGAGTGACCCGGCGAGCTCGAGCGCTTCACGGCGCTGCCCATTTGCAATCAGGTACTGGCCCTGCTGCAGTCGCAGGCCCGCGTCACCGGGCTCGAGGGCGACGGCCCGGCCGATGTTCGCCAGCGCCTCGACCAGCCGGCCGCGCTTGGCTTCCACCAGACTGAGCAGATGCCAGGCGCGATAGTCGCGCGCATCCGTTGCGATCAGTGACCTGGCGGCGCTCCCGGCTTCGTCCAATCTGCCTTCTGCGAGCAGCAACCGCGCGGTGTCGAGCCCGCCGAGCGTGGAGTTCTTCATTGAGCAAAGATTACAGCTCTGCGCGTGCGGTTATCCACGGCGCACCGGTCTGCGCATCGAGCCGTGAAGGTCGAACTGGCGTATAAGTGGCTGATCGCTGGGCGCGGACGGCAGTAACGTTCGACCATCGATCCTCGAATATAGGCTTGTATGGCGGTACGCACCGAACCGTCCGAAAGTGAGGGCCTGCGATTGCGGCGGCCGCGAGAAGAAAAGTTGAATAAAATCAATGCTCGTGCTCGCAAGCACTATCCTGTCAGGCAGGGTGAGATACTTCGTGTGACGATTTACCGGGAGATCGAGATATGAACAAAGTCGCAACGCGTGTCGTTTTCGGCGCGGTTCTGCTGGCGTGTGTGTTCGCCGTGCATGCGGATGACATGGCGTCCTTTGCCACCGGTGGCTATGCCACGGCGTTACGAACGATGGCCGTAATGCATAAGATGGACACCAATCACGACCACATGATCTCACGGAAGGAGTGGATGGCGTTCCAGAACAAGGTATTCACGATGATAGACAAGGATAAGACCGGAGAGGTCGACGAGTCTGAATACATGAGCGCGCATCCGGATGTGGCCCAGTTCGCGACCGGCGGTTACGCGAGCGGTCTGCTCACGCGTGAGATGTTCAGCAAGATAGACACTGATGGGGACGGCAAGATATCTCGCGCAGAATTTCTCCGCTACCAGCTCAAGATATTCGACATGATGGATACCAGCAGCGTGCACAAGGGTTTGCTCGGCCCCGCGGAATTCTTTGGAAGTGGCGGTAAGCCTCCCCCCTGAGCCAGGAACCGTCGCTGAGTGAAGATACTTTTCGTCTGTCTGGGTAACATCTGCCGCTCGCCGACCGCGGAGGTCGTGTTTCGGGTCGTCTCGTCACGCGAGGCGCCCGACATCGCGTTGGAAATCGACTCCGCCGGCACGGCTGCCTATCACGTCGGGGAGCTTCCAGACCAGCGTACGCGTCAGGCGGCTGCCAGGCGCGGATATGATCTTTCGGCACTGCGCGCGCGCGTGGTCGAGCCGGAGGATTTCGAGCATTTCGATCTCATCCTCGCCATGGACCGGGAGAACCTGCGCTCGCTCGAGCGTCGCGCGCCGGCGCAGGCCCGCGACCGTTTGCGGCTTTTCCTGGAGTTCGCGCCGCAGACCGGCATCAGCGAGGTTCCTGACCCGTACTACGGTGGCCCCAACGGATTCGAGGATGTGTTGGATCTGATCGAGGCTGCCTCGCGCGGGCTCATCGAGCATCTGCGCCAGCAGTCACAGGCCGCGTGAGTAATGGGGGTTGGCCGCTGACGGCGAACCCCCACATTTCCTCAGTTATTCTTCGGGCCCGCGGCCGCCGCCGCCCGTAGCGGGGCGATCGGATGGAGCTGATGACCACACTACATACGGCTTCGCTTCGCGCGATGCGTTGCTTTCCGTCGGCGGCGAAGGCTCGAAGTGTCCAAGAGGTGCAGCGGGCTCCTCGTGACGGGCGGGTGCCTCGCGCGATTCCCGCGGTTCCCGGTCTTCCCGTGGCTCCGACGGCGGAGCAAACGACTCTCTCGCAGGGGCCGGCTCATCATGGTGCTCGTGTGTGCCGTTGGCGGCTGGGCCGGCTGAGAATTCTCCGGCGCCGCCCTCCGGCGCGGCAGCGGGCGCTCCCGCGCTGCTGACTGAATCTCGCGGTGCGCCTTCGCGTCCCGCGCCACCGCCGCCGTGCCGCCCACCACGGCGGCCACGCCGGCGGCCACGCCGCTCACCATTGCGCTCGCTGCGCTCGGGGCGGTCGCCTGCAACTTGACGTTGCTGCTCGCCGCTCGCCTCGATGTTGGCGCGCGGCTCCGCCCCCGCCGCGGGCGCCGCGGCGCCCATGGCGGACTCACCGGAACGCGCGTTGACGTCTCGATCCCGCGGCGGCCGTCTCTCGTGATCACGGTCATGCTCGCGCCGATTTCGGTCACGCCCATCGCCACCGCGTCCCTGTCCCTCGGCGCGCCGGCCATCACCTTGACCGCGCCGTTGGCCGCCTTCTGAGCGGCGCGGCTGCCGGGAGTGCTCGCGCCGGCCATCGCGATGCCTATCGCCGCCAGCCGAGGAGCGATGATGCGTTACCCCACCGGCCGGCGCTGCCGCCGGTGGCGCCGCCTCGGGGGCAGGCGCGGGGGCCGTGGTTTCGGCCTCGCCGACGAAGAGTTTCTTGAACCATCCGCGCAGTCCGCCGTTGACGGGATGATCCGGAACGGCAGCCACCGCGGGCGCCGCCGCCGGGGCGACGGCAGGCTGCGACACGATCGGAGCAGGTATGCTCGGCAACAGTGCAGCCACGACCGGGACCTCCGCCGGAGGCCGCTTGTCGCGGGCGGTGCCGGGCTCGACGGGCTCGGGCGCAGTCGGCATGAGATAGCTGGTCTGCCGGTTCTCGGGCAGATCGACCTCATCGTCCCTGACGCGCCTGATGGAGTACCCCGGCGTCTGCATGTTGGGGTTCGGGATGATCACGAGCTCCGCGGAGCTGCGATCCTCGAGAGTGCGCAGCCACTCGCGCTTCTCGTTGAAGAGATAGGTGGCTACCTCCACCGGCAGCTGGGCGATGATCCGCACGGTGCGGTCCTTGCGCAGCTCCTCACCGATCAGACGCAGCACTGCGAGAGTCATCGACTCGACGCTGCGGATGCTGCCGATGCCGACGCATCGCGGGCAGACGATGTGGCTCGACTCCCCGAGTGACGGCCGCAGGCGCTGGCGCGACATCTCCAGCAACCCAAAGCGGGACAGCTTTCCGATCTGAATCCGGGCGCGGTCCATTCTCACCGCATCACGCAGCCGGTCCTCGACCTCGCGCTGGTTCTTGGTCGACTCCATGTCGATGAAATCGATCACGATCAGGCCGCCGATGTCGCGGATGCGCAACTGGCGCGCGGCCTCATCCGCCGCCTCGAGATTGGTGTTGAGCGCGGTGGTCTCGATGTCGCTGCCCTTGGTGGCGCGCGCCGAGTTGATGTCGATGGACACCAGCGCCTCGGTATAGTCGATGACGATGCTGCCCCCAGAGGGCAGCTGCACTTTGTGCGCGTACGCCGACTCGATCTGGCTCTCGATCTGGTAGCGCGTGAAGAGTGCAATGTCGTCGGTGTAGAGCTTCAGGCGCCGCTGCGCTTCCGACGGCATGAAGCGCTGCATGTACTCCTGGGCCTTCTGGAAGGCCGCAGGGTCGTCGACCAGCACTTCGCCGATGTCATCGGAGAGGTAGTCGCGCATCGCGCGCGTGACCGCATCGCTTTCGCGGTAAACGAGAAACGGAGCAGGGCGGTCCTTGGCCCCGGCGGCGATCTGCTCCCATTGTGCGTTCAGGTTGTCGAGATCCCACTGCAGCTCTTCGACGCTGCGGCCGACACCGGCCGTGCGCACGATCGCGCCCATGCCGTCGGGGATCTTCAGCTGATTCATCACCTCGCGCATCTGGTCGCGCTCCTCGCCCTCGATGCGGCGCGAGACGCCGCCGGCGCGCGGATTGTTCGGCATCAACACCAGGAAGCGGCCGGCGAGACTGAGGAAGGTCGTCAGCGCGGCGCCCTTGTTGCCGCGCTCCTCTTTCTCCACCTGCACGATGAGATCCTGTCCCTCGGCAAGGAGCTCGCGGATGTTCATCCGGCCGCCCTGCGGCTGCTGGCGGAAGAACTCGCGCGCGACTTCCTTCAGCGGCAGGAAGCCGTGCCGTGCGGCGCCATAGTCGACGAAACAGGCCTCGAGGGAGGGCTCGACGCGGGAGATACGGCCTTTGTAGACGTTCGCCTTCTTCTGTTCGCGGGATGGAATCTCGATGCTGAGATCGAAGAGTTTTTGTCCGTCAACGAGCGCGACCCGCAACTCCTCTTCCTGAGTCGCATTCACGAGCATTCTTTTCATGTGCCCCTACTATCAGATGTAGGGCCGGCAAGCAGGCGGGAGGCTGCAGCGCGAGCGCGCCGCGGCGGCGAAGATTCCTCACACTCGGCGCGTGCGCGCGAGTCTCGATATAGGCGTCGATGCCCGCCTCTTGCAGGGCGGGGTGCCGGAAAAGCTTCGGTGCTCTCAACCGATGCCGCGGCCCGCGGAACCCCGAGTAAGTGGGTTCTACGCCGGCTGCGCGATCTTGTCGGCCCAATACGATGGCCTCTAATGGGAGGTCCAACTAACATGCGGCGCGGTGCGCCGCGTACCATTGGCGCGTCCGATTATCGGACGGCGGACAGAGTATACTGCAAAGATTACTGTAGAAACAGCGCCTTACATCGAGGGTCGACGTGCCAGAGGAACAATCCCGGACTTCCGGGGGCGAAACCACCGCCGCGAGCGGCGGCCCGGCCGCTGAAAACCGGGGGCGGGGCCATGGGGTGCGGCACCTCGAGGTCGAGGAGGGCGAGGCCGGCCAGCGCCTGGACAAGTACCTGGTCCGGCGCCTCGGCGATGTGCCGCGGACGCGGATATTCCGCATCATTCGCCGCGGCGAAGTGCGGGTGAACGGCCGCCGGGTCGGGCCGGAGGCGCGCCTGAGCACCCATGACAAGGTGCGTGTGCCGCCTCTCTGGGAGCAGGCTGAGGAGGCCACGACCCGGGCACAGCGCGGCCCTCCCTCAGGGCTGGTGGAGGCCGTCGGACGAGCGATCGTGCAGGAGACGGATCAGCTGCTCGTGCTGGATAAGCCGGCCGGGATTGCCGTCCATGGCGGCAGCGGCATCAGCTTTGGGGTGATCGAGGCCCTGCGGGCGCTGAAACCCGGCGGGCCGCTCGAGCTGGTGCACCGCCTGGACCGCGATACCAGCGGCTGCCTGCTGGTGGCGCGCGATGCCGCGACGCTGCGGACGGTCCATGCGCTGCTGCGCGAAGCTCAGTGCGACAAGCGCTACCTGGTCCTGGTCGCGGGCAAGTGGAACCTCGGCCAGAAGCGGATCGATGTCCCGCTGCGAACCGATACCCGGGTCGGAGGCGAGCGGACGGTACGCGCGGATGCCTCGGGGAAGCCGTCGGTCAGCGACTTCCGTCCGGTGCAGTTCTTCGGCAAGCTGGCCACCCTCATGGAGGTGGGTCTGCATACCGGCCGCACCCATCAGATCCGCGTCCACGCGACTTACGCCGGCCACGCTGTGGCCGGTGACGAAAAGTATGGTGACGCGGCATTCAACGCGCGCATGCAGGAGCTCGGGCTGACGAGGATGTTCCTCCACGCCCACAGCATGAGCTTCGAATGGCCTCAGGGCGGGACGTTCAGCGCCAGCGCGCCGTTACCCGCGGAGCTTGCCGACGTCCTCGATCGCCTGCCGTCCAAAGGCAAATAAGGGGGCGGCCAACTATGGAAGAACAAAGCCTGCGCGCCTCAGAGCACTGGCAACCCAAATCAGCGGCAGACCAATGATAGCCGTGGGATCCCGGCTCTCGATGCTCTCGAAGAGAGAGATGCCGAGGCCTTCCGCCCGAAAGCCACCTGCACAATCGAACGGGCGCTCGCGCTCCACGTAGCGCTCGATCTCCTGGTCGCTCAGGCTGCGGAAGAACACCGTCGTGGTATCGATGTGCACCATGCGGATGCCTGCCTGCGGCGCGATGACAGCACAGGCAGTATGGAAGCGCGCGCTCGAGCCGCTGGCGGCGGCGAGCTGGGCGCGGCACCGGGCGGCATCGCCCGGCTTGTCGAGGACCTGGTTTCCGAGCGCGGCGACCTGGTCGCTGCCCATGACCACGGCGTCGGGGCGGCGCGATGCGATTGCCTGTGCTTTGGCCACCGCCAGGCGCAGTGCCCGGTCCATGGGTAGCTCGCCGCCAATGGCGTCCTCCGGCGTCTGCGGGGGCAGGGCGGCGAAGGGAACGCCCAGCCGCTCGAGGAGCAAGCGGCGATAGGGGGAGGTCGAAGCGAGAATCAGCTCGGGCATCAACGACTTAAGGTGCGCAAGGGACTTTGACTTGGTGACAGGCGCTACCTATTATACGCGCCCCATGTCGCCGCCCTGGTCCCAGCCGCTCGAGGTCGATCGGCTCGCGCGAGGCGAGGCCGAGATCGATTTTGACGTTCCGTTGGCCGAGCTGCCGCGGCTGAAAGCGCGGGTACCGGGCATCGGCGGGAGCGTACGGGGTGCTGTGCGCTTCGGGCGGCAGTCGGAATTTGCCGTGGCGGAGATCTCTCTCGCAGGCAAGGCCACGCTGCAATGCCAGCGGTGCATGCAGGTGATGGAGCTTCCGATCGAGAGCACGACCCACGTCGCGCTGATCTTTGCGGAAGCGGACGCCGCCGAGGTGCCCGAGGAGCTGGAGCCGGTGCTGGCGCGCTCCGGCAGCATCAGCGCCGGGGAGTTGGTCGAGGAGGAGCTGCTGCTCGCGCTGCCGATCGTGCCGCTGCATGAGGAGCCGCGCGACTGCGCCGTGCCGCCCGCCGCGCCGCTCGTGTCAGCGGCGACGGCGGCGCAGGTGACGCAGCGGCCCTTCGCGGGGCTCGCCGAGCTGTTGAGACACAAGAGTTAGTTGGTTTGAAGTTAGCGCGCGCCTGAGGGCGCACGAGGACATTATGCCCGTTCAGAAAAGTCGCAAGACGCCCTCCCGTCGCGGTATGCATCGCTCGCATGACGGGCTTTCGACGCCGGCGCTGTCCACCGACCCGCAGTCGGGGGAGACGCACCTGCGCCATCGCATCACGCCGGACGGCTTCTATCGCGGCCGCCGTGTGATCGAGAAGCCCGCCGAGACAGACGAGCAGGAATAGCTTCGCCAGTGTGAAGCAGTGAGAGGGCGCCGATGCGCGCCGTGCTGCCCATCGCCATCGATGTGATGAGCGGCGATCATCCGCCGCCAGAGTACATCGCCGGAGCGCTCGCCGCCCTGCGCGAGGACGCGGGCCTGCAGGCGCTGCTCGTCGGCGCTCCCGATGTGATCGAGCCGCGGATCGCGCCGCTTCCGGCGGCGCTGCGGGCGCGTATCGAGGTGGCCGCAGCAAGCCAGGTCGTCACGATGGGCGAGAGCGCGCGCGAGGCGATCCGTCGCAAGAAGGACTCCTCCATGCGCGTCGCGGTGGATCTCGTCAGGAGCGGGCGCGCCGGCGCGTGCGTCAGCGCCGGCAACACCGGCGCGCTGAACGCCATCGCGCATTTCGTGCTGAAAACCCTGCCGGGTGTCGAGCGGGCGGCCATCATCTCGGCCATCCCGGCGGCACACGGCCACACCCACATGCTCGACCTCGGTGCCAACACGAAGGCGACGCCGCAGCAGCTGCGGCAGTTCGCCGCGATGGGCGCCATCATCTCGCGTGACATCTACGGCCTCGCCGCGCCGCGGATCGGCCTCCTCAACATCGGGGAGGAGGACATGAAAGGACACGAAGTGGTGCAGGCCGCTCACGCTCTGCTCGCCGCGAGCCGCCTCAACTATGTCGGGTTCGTCGAGGGCGACGACATCTTCTCCGGCGACGTCGACGTGGTGGTCACGGATGGCTTCACGGGCAATGTCGCCCTGAAGACCATGGAGGGGGCCGCGGCCCTGATCGCCGACCGCATGCGGCAGGAGTTCCGTGCGACCTGGCTCAGCCGGCTGGCGGGGCTCGCCGCCCGGCCGGTCCTGCGCCGGGTGGGCGCCAGCCTCGATCCCCGCAAATACAACGGCGCCTGCATGGTCGGCCTGACCGGCGTCGTGGTAAAAAGTCATGGCAGAGCCGACGGTGTGGCCTTCGCCAGGGCCATCATCACCGCCGCGCTCGCCGCGCGTCGCGGACTGACCGCGCACATAGCACAGGCGCTTGCGGCAGAGGGAGCCGAGGCGCCACAGGGTTCTTCAACTTGAAGTATTCGCGCATCGCGGGAACGGGGTCGTACCTTCCGGAGCGAGTTCTCACGAACTCCGATCTCGAGAAGATGATGGACACCAGTGACCAATGGATTCGGGAGCGCACCGGGATCGAGCGGCGGCACATCGCCGCGAGCGGCGAGACCACGGTGGATCTGGCGGAGCGCGCCGCGCGCGCCGCCCTGGATGCCGCGGGCATCCAGCCTGCCGACGTCGACTTCGTCGCCTTCGGCACCACGACGCCCGACATGGTCTTCCCAAACTGCGGAGCGCTGCTGCAGGCGCGGCTCGGGTGCCGTGGGGCCCCGGCATTCAGTGTGGAGACCGCCTGCAGCGGCTTCATGTACGCGCTCGCGATCGCGGACAAGTTCGTGCGCTTCGGCGATGCCCACCGGGCGCTCGTGATCGGCGCCGAGACGCTCTCACGCATCACGGATTGGAGCGACCGCTCGACCGCCGTGTTGTTCGCAGACGGGGCGGGCGCCGTCGTGCTCGAGGCGGCGGATGAGCCGGGGATCCTTTCGACCCACCTGCACGCCGATGGCACCTACAAGGACCTTCTCTATTGCGGGGGCGGGATCGCCCCCAGCGACGATCCGGCCAAGTCCCGCCGCCTCATCACCATGACGGGCAGCGAGGTTTTCAAGATCGCGGTGACGACGCTCGGCCGGGCGATCGACGAGGCGCTCGTAGCCAATAAGCTCGACCGCTCGGCCATCGACTGGCTGGTGCCGCACCAGGCGAATATGCGCATCATCCAGGCGACGGCGCGCAAGCTCGATATGGCCATGGACCGTGTCATCACCACGGTGCAGGACCATGGCAACACTTCCGCGGCCTCCGTCCCCCTGGCCCTCGACGTGGGCGTCCGCGACGGGCGGATCAAGCGCGGGGACCTGCTGCTCCTCGAAGCCTTCGGCGGCGGAGTCACCTGGGGCTCCGCCCTGATTCGATACTAGAAACAAAAGAAAAACGCCGCGCGGATGCGCGGCGTTCTTTGAACTAAAGAGCAGGGCTCTTTACTTCGAGATCGACCGCTTGAACATGCGATTGATCTTCTCGTTGGTCGCATCGACAGCCGACTGAGCGGCCTGAGCGGCAGCCAACGCCTGGTTCGCAGTGCTCTGCGCACCGCTGGCAGCCTGGCTGGCCGACTGGGCAGCGCTCGCCGCCTGGTCCGCCGAGCTCTTCGCGGCCGCCACCTGCGATTGCAGCTGGGCAACCTGTGACTTCAGATCCGCGATATCAGACTGCATCGGCTTGAGGTCCTGGCAACCTACGAGACCGATAACCAATGCCGCGGCAGCAGCCACCTTGACAACACTCGCGCACTTCATACATGTCCCCTTCTGGGTTGTTGATTCGGGAGGTCCTGAGAACGCAACGCGAAAGCGGCGGGCAAGCGCGCCGTCACCTTCGCAGCACGCAACTGCACCAAATTTGCGGTGGGAATGCAACTCTGAACGCCACTTTGTCTTTGAGTCGCGACAGTTGTGCGGCGATCCGGCAAGCATGGTAGATGCACGGTGAAGGTGCAACCAATTCTGCGTTGACTTTGTTGTTGCATATTCCCCACGGAGGGGTTCGGAAGACGCTCTTGCCTTCGACCTCAATCTGGATATAATCGCAGTAGTGTATAAATGAACAGGCAGCGCAAGATGTCCGACCTTACCCCGCGACAGATGCAAATACTGCGCCTGGTCCAGCGCTTCATTGGCGAGACCGGCATGCCTCCCACCCGGGCGGAGATCGCCCGCGAGCTCGGCTTCAGATCGCCCAATGCCGCCGAGGACCACCTGCGCGCGCTCGCCCGCAAGGGCGTCATCTCGCTCGTGCCGGGCGCCTCGCGCGGCATCCAGCTGAAAGACACCATCCGTGAGCAGATGGGCCTGCCGCTCATCGGGCGTGTCGCCGCCGGTAAGCCGATCTTCTCCGAAGAGAACTTCGAATCCCGTCTGCAGATTGACCCGGGTCTCTTTCAGCCACGGCCGCACTACCTTCTCAAGGTCACCGGCATGAGCATGAAAGATGCCGGCATTCTCGATGGAGACCTGGTTGCGGTTCACCGCACAGCGGAGGTGCGCAGCCGTCAGATCGTCGTCGCGCGCCTGGAGAATGAGGTCACCGTGAAGCGCTACCGTCAGGAAGGCTCCGTCGTCTGGCTGCTGCCGGAAAACAGCGATTTCGAGCCGATCAGGGTGGACCTGAAGGAGCAGCCGCTGCTCATCGAGGGCATCGTGGTCGGCGTGTTGCGCCGGGGAAAAACCCACGGGTTGATGTAGGAATGACCAGGTTGATGATGTAGTAATGCCCCGGTCATGCCATGTCCCGGGATCTCTCCCGACTTCTCGAGCACCCCGCCATCTGGCGAGGCCGCAGCGCCGCGCGAACCAAGACGCTGCCTACCGGATTCGCGGCTCTCGATGAGGGTTTGCCTGGCGGCGGCTGGCCGCACGCTGGGCTGATCGAGATCCTCCCGACCTGTTTTGGGGCAGGGGAGCTGTCCCTCCTCTTGCCTGCCCTCGCCGCCATGACGCGGCGCCCGGAGGCGCGTTGGTGCGCATGGGTGGCGCCGCCCCTGCAGCCTTTCGCGCCCGCGCTGGCGCAGCACGGCGTGGCACTGGAGCGCGTGCTTGTGGTCAATACTCCAAAGAAGGTTGTAAAAGGGAAATCCCTGAAGGGCGTAGGGTGGGCCTTCGAGCAGACGCTTCGGTCCGGTGCCTGTGACATCGCGCTGGCATGGCTGCACAGCGCCCTGCCGCGGCAGATCCGTCGATTGCACCTCGCGGCGGAGCGGGGTGACACCCTCGGAGTATTGTTCCGGCCACGGGAGGCGGCGCGGGACTCCTCGCCGGCGGTTTTGCGGGTCGCGGTGGAGCCTACCGCCCCGGGGGCACGGGTCACGCTGCTGAAGAGCCGGGGTGGGGCGCGGGGCTCGATCGAGCTTTCCTTGCATTGAGGCGCCATGCGACACCGCAGAGCCCTCGAGCTTCCTTTGCAGGAGAGCACGGCCGCACCGGAGCCGCGGCCGGCGCCTCGATCCGGCGACTTACTCCGCCCGCTCGTCGGTCGCGCCGATGTGGCCAGCACGGCTCCCGCGGAGCTGTGGTTGGCCGTGCACCTGGCGGCATCGCCTTCCTCACCTCCACAACAGAACCTCGAGCGGTTGGTCGTTTGCGCGCAACGGTTCACTCCCCGCGTCAGTCTCGATCCGCCTGATGGCTTGCTGCTCGAGGTGAAGGGCAGCCTGCATCTATTCGGTGGCGTGGAGGGGTTGAGTCGGGAAATGGCGGCCGAGTGCTCGCGTCTGCGGATGCCCGGCACGCTGGCGGTGGCGCCCACACCCCTCGCCGCGTTGGCCCTGGCTCGCGCCGGCCGGAGGCGAGGTGTCTCTGGCGCGCTGCTGGTCATCACGGACCCGGGGCAGCTCGTGGGGAAGCTGTCGCCGCTGCCGCTCGCGATGCTGCGCTGGCCGCAGGACACGCTGGATCGCCTTGCGCGCATTGGGGTGCGGACCATCGGTGAGGCGCTGCGGCTGCCGCGGGCGGGGTTCGCGCGGCGCTTCGGTACCGCGCAGTTGCAGGCACTCGATCGGCTGGTGGGGCGTGCCAGCGATCTCAGGGACAGCTTCGAGGTGCGCGCGCGGTTTCGCCGCCGCCGCGAGCTGCTTTATGAGTTGGAAAATCATGCGGCGCTTCTGGCGGTGGTCGCGCCGTTGCTCGAGGAGCTTGGGGAATTTTTGGAGGCGCGCCAGTGCGGGGTATTGACGCTCGAGTGCCGTTTGCGGCATCGCAACGTGCCGCCGACCCGCTGTGTGCTGCGGCTGGCGGCGCCGCTGGCCGATCCGGGGCAGATTGCGGCGCTGTTGGGGGAGAAGCTGAGTGCGCTCGTCTTGCCGGAGCCGGTGCGGGCTTGTGAGCTGCGGTCGGGGGCGCTGGTGGCGCGGGTGCTGGCTTCTGGAGGGCTCTGGCGGGCCGGAGAGCATGGGGGTGGCGTGGGTGCGCAGGGGTCGGACCTCATTGAGAGGCTGCGGGTGCGGCTGGGGTCGGAGGCGGTGTATGGCCTTCGGGTTGTTGAGGATCATCGGGCGGAGGCGGCCTGGGTTACTACGTCGGGGATTCAGAGCGGCTTGCAAAATGACTCTGTCCGGAACGCCGTGAATCCGTCCCCGGACCGCCGTCCTCTATGGCTGTTGTCTGTTCCGCGCTTGCTCAGCGAGCGCGACGGGTTGCCGCGGCGGCGGGGGGCTTTGCGGTTGCTCGGGGAGGCGGAGCGGATCGAGACGGGGTGGTGGGATGGCAGAGAAATCGCGCGCGATTACTACGCCGCGGTCGATGTCCGTGGCGCGCGGCTGTGGGTGTTTCGCGAGCGCGAGCCGCCGCACCGGTGGTTCCTTCATGGAGTGTTCGGTTGAGCAGGTCGGGTGAGGTTCCTTACGCCGAGCTCCACTGCCTCACTAACTTCACCTTTCTGCGGGGGGCATCGCATCCGCACGAGATGGTGAAGCAGGCGGTCGAGTTGGGGTACGAGGCGCTTGCTATTACGGATGAGTGCTCCGTCGCGGGTGTGGTGCGTGCTCACGTGGCGGCGAAAGGGCAGAGACTGAGACTCATCATTGGCTCGGAGCTGCGTCTTACCTGCGGGATGAAGCTAGTGGTACTCGCTACCAACCGGCACGGCTATGGGCGGCTCTGCCGGGTCATCACCCGCGGTCGGCGCGTCGCGGAGAAGGGCGAGTACGTCTTGACGCGGGCGGACCTGGAGGAGAATGGGCTCGAGCACTGTCTCGTTCTCTGGTTGCCTGAGCGGGCATCTTCGGAGGAGGCGCGCTGGCTCAAGGAACGCTTCCCTGACAGGGGGTGGATTGCCGTGGAATTGCTTCGCGCTGGGAGGGATCGCGAGCGGCTCGAGACGCTGCAAAGGGTGGGGCGGGAATTCGCGCTTCCGCTGGTGGCGAGCGGCGATGTCCATATGCATGTGCGCGCTCGCCGCAGGTTGCAGGATGCACTTACGGCGATCCGGCACAACGTACCGATCTGGGAGGCGGGCAAGAAGCTTTATCCCAATGGCGAGCGGTATCTACGCGAGCGCGAGCGACTTGCGAAGCTCTATCCGCGCGAGCTGCTCGAGGAAACGGTGGCCATTGCCAGGCGATGCACCTTCTCTCTGGAGGAGCTGCGGTACGAATATCCGCATGAGCTCGTCCCTCCCGGCGAGACACCGACCAGCCATCTACGCAAGCTGACAGAGGCCGGCGCGCGCTGGCGCTGGCCACACGGGGTGCCTCCGGGGGAGCGCAACGCCATCGAGCACGAGCTCGCCCTCATCGCGGACCTGCGTTACGAACCTTACTTTCTGACTGTGCACGATATCGTCGCCTTCGCGCGCAGCAAGGAAATTCTGTGTCAGGGCAGGGGCTCCGCCGCCAACTCCCGCGTTTGCTATTGCCTGGGGGTGACCTCCGTCGATCCGCTTCGCGGCGCATCGCTCCTCTTCGAGCGCTTCATTTCGCGCGAGCGCAATGAGCCGCCCGATATCGACATTGATTTCGAGCACGAGCGGCGCGAGGAGGTCATCCAATACGTTTACGAGAAGTACGGTCGGGAGCGGGCGGCGATCGCGGCGACCGTGATCATGTACCGGCCGAGAAGCGCGCTGCGCGATCTCGGTAAGGTATTTGGCTTGGATCCAGAGGAGTGCGGACGGCTCACCAAGGTCATTCAGTGGTGGGACGGGGGCGAAGAGATGCGCGAGCGGCTGCGCGAGGCGAGTTTCGATCCCGACGGCTCCGTGCTGGAGCGACTGCTGCCATTGGCGCAGGAGCTGGTTGCCTTCCCTGGCTTTCCACGGCATCTATCCCAGCACGTCGGCGGGTTCGTGATCTCGGAAGGGGTGCTCGAGGAGCTGGTCCCCATCGAGAACGCGACCATGGAGGGCCGCACGGTGGTGCAGTGGGACAAGGACGATCTCAACGATCTCGGCCTCCTCAAGGTCGATCTGCTGGCGTTGGGGATGTTGACCGCGCTGCGCAAGTCATTCGACCTGGTGAACGACTTCCGCGGTTCGCATCACGCCCTCGGTGGCCTTCCGGCCGAGGCACCTGAGGTTTACGAGATGATCTCCCGTGCCGACACCATCGGCGTCTTCCAGATCGAGTCGCGCGCACAGATGGCGATGCTGCCTCGCCTGCAGCCGCGCTGCTACTACGACCTCGTCATCGAGATCGCCATCGTCCGCCCCGGCCCCATCCAGGGCGACATGGTGCATCCGTACCTGAAGCGGCGGCAATCGGGCGAGCCGGTGAGCTATCCGAAAGAGGACGTGGAGGCGGTGTTGAAGCGCACCCTCGGTGTACCGATCTTCCAGGAACAGGTAATGCAGCTCGCCATTGCGGCGGCGGGCTTCACGCCCGGGGAGGCGGATGCGCTGCGTCGTGCCATGGGCGCGTGGAAGCGGACCGGAGGGATCGAGCATTTCCGGGACAGGCTTATCGGTGGCATGAAAACGCGCGGTTATGAAGAGGAGTTCGCGCAACGAGTATACAAACAGATGTTGGGGTTTGGTGAGTACGGATTTCCGGAAGCCCACGCGGCAAGCTTCGCGCTGTTGGCCTACGATTCCGCATGGCTCAAACATCATGAGCCCGCGGCGTTCACGGCGGCGCTGCTCAACAGCCAGCCGATGGGCTTTTACGCGCCAGCGCAGCTCGTCCGGGATGCGCGGACGCACGGAGTGGAGGCGCGGCCGGTCGATGTTTGCGTGAGCGTTTGGGATTGCACGCTGGAACGGATGGAAGATGGCCAGCCGGCGCTGCGGTTGGGTTTGAGGCTGGTCAAGTCTCTCTCGCGTAACGGCGCGGACCGACTCATCGAGGCTCGCCTGCAGCAACCGTTCATGAGCGTACAGGATCTGGCTGCTCGCGCTGCGCTCGATCGCGGCGACCTCGAAGCCCTAGCGGCCGCCGGCGCGTTCGCCTCGTTGAGCGGTAACCGTCACCTGGCTTTCTGGGAGGTCGCGGGGACGGAGCGGCCGCTGCCGCTGGAGACGGCTTTGGTGGATGCGCCACACGAAGCAACTCATGAGCCCACTCCGCTCCTGAGGACTCCCACGGAAGGGGAGCGCATCGTTGCTGACTATGCTTCCATAGGCCTCACCTTGGGCCGCCATCCGTTGGCGTTGCTGCGTGAGTCGCTACAATCCAAGCAGCTGCTCAGCGCCCGCGAGCTGGACGACCTTCCACATGGCAGGCCGGTACGCACAGCAGGTATCGTTCTGATGCGCCAGCGTCCAGGCAGCGCGAGCGGTGTGACCTTCCTGACTCTGGAGGATGAGACAGGCCAGGTGAACATCATCGTATGGGAGCGGATAGGCGAAGAGTACCGTCTTCCCCTGGTGGAGTCGCGATTGCTGGAAGTCCACGGCCAGCTGCAGCGGCAGGACGGGGTCATGCATGTCGTGGCCCGCCGGCTGATCGACCGTTCCCCGCTACTTGGAGAGCTGATCACCCGGTCGCGTGATTTTCACTGAGCTGATAGGAGCCCGCGAGTCTCCGATGATTCCGTAAGGCGCGCTCTTATTAGACCTTCAGCCAGTTTTCGACGGACAAGCCAGGCACTCGGCGAAACTCGCGTTCATGGTTCGTCACGACTGTTGCCGCCGTCTTGCGTTTATATAAGTGCCCACTTATGATTAGCGCATGGTCGAATCCCAGGTATTTCAGGCGCTGTCGGATCCTACGCGCCGCGCGGTCTTCGAGAGCCTCTGTGGGCGTGAAATGAACGTCGCAGAGATCACGGCGGGTTTCCCAGTCTCTCAGCCAGCGATCTCACAGCACTTGGCCGCCTTGAGGCGCGCGGGCCTGGTACGCGAGCGTCGCGAGGGACGCAAGGCCTACTATCGCTCCGACCCGGCGGGCCTCGAGCCCCTGGCGGCCTGGATGGAGAGGTACCGGCAGTTCTGGCCGGAGCGTTTGCAGAAGCTGAAACGAGTCTTGAAGGAGGTCGAGTGAAGAAGGCCAAGCCGGATTCGTCGGACTCCCTGGTATTCGAGTGCGATCTCGAAGAACCGCCGGAGAAGGTCTGGCGCGCGTTGACGGAGCCTGAGCTGCTCGAGGCATGGCTCGACAAGCGCGAGCCGCGCGGGACTGACTCCACTGACTACGAGATCCTGTCCGCAGAGCCTCACCGGCTGCTGCGTTACCGTTGGCGGGATCGCGAGAGTGGCTCGGGAGACAACGAGGCTCGGGAGGTGAATTCCGTAGTCACCGTGGAGCTCGCGCCGGGCCACGCAGGCGGAACGCATCTGCGACTCACCCATGGAGAGTTCAGGATCGTATCCGGCGCGCAACCGACGAGCACTGCCGGAGTTACACCGCTTACACGCGCCATGCGGCGCAGCGCCCGGCCGGTATCTTGTGCCGTGCACCTTCCCTTACGGCGAGCGGCATGATGAGCGCCAACCTCGTACCCATGGTGGTCGAGCAGTCCGCGCGCGGCGAGCGGGCATTCGACATCTTCTCCCGCCTGCTGCGGGATCGGATCGTGTTCGTGAACGGACAGATCGATGATGCGACGGTTGCCCTGGTGAATGCGCAACTGTTGTTTCTCGAGTCGGAAAATCCCGAGAAGCCGATCGCCATGTACATCAACTCGCCGGGCGGCATGGTCACGAGCGGGCTTGCAATTTATGACACCATGCAATGGATCCGGTGCCCGGTGGCCACCGTGTGCGTAGGAACGGCGTATTCCATGGGGTCGTTCCTGCTGATGGCGGGTGCTCCGGGACAGCGGATAGCACTGCCCAACGCCAGCATCCTGGTGCATCAGCCTTCGGGCGGATTTCAGGGAGTCGCATCGGATATCGAGCGGCATGCCCAGGACATCCTCAAGACCAAACGCCGGCTCAACGAGATCTACGCCAGACATTGCGGGCGTACGTACGAAGAAGTCGAGCGTACGCTGGACCGGGATCACTTCATGACGGCGGCGGAGGCCAGGGAATGGGGTTTGGTCGATCACGTCTATTCGTCTCGTACCGCACTGGAGCGGCGGGCTCTCACCGCCTGACATGAGGATTGGGCTGATCTCGGATACCCACGGGCTGCTTCGACCCGAAGCGGTGCGGGCGCTGGACGGAGTGGCACAGATCATTCATGCGGGGGACGTCGGTGGCCCCGAAGTGATCGACGGCCTGCGTGCGATCGCTCCGGTTCAGGCGGTGCGCGGCAACAACGATCGCGACGCCTGGGCCAGGAAGTCGCTGCCACTGCGACTCTCGTTGGACCTGGCGGGCGTCCACATCCTCGTCCTGCACGACCTCAATGAGCTGGGGTCCGAGCCGGAGACCCAGGGGTATCGGGTAATCGTGACAGGCCACTCCCATGAGCCCGTGGTGGCGGAGCGAAGCGGCACACTCTTCGTGAACCCGGGGAGCGCCGGTCCCCGCCGATTCAAGCTGCCCATCACGGTCGGGTACCTGATCATTGCAGAGGGGTCCGCCAAGGCGGAGATCCGCAGTCTGCAGTGACGCTCAGTTTTTCTTCTTCCGCTGCGGCTTGCCGAGGTCTTCCTCGCCGTCATTGCCGACGTCGTAATCCTCGAAGTCGCTGGTGAGCTCGGCCGTGCGCTTTTCCTCGAGCAGCCGCTCGAGGCGACGCCATGCCGGGTCGCCGGCCCGCTGGCCGCGACGCTTTGCGAGGTCCAGGTCCTTGATGACCTGGTCGAGGTCGACGTCGCCTTCCTCAACGACCGGCTCGTCGTCCTCTTCGTTTTCGAACTCGTCTGATTCGGATTTCTCGCTCATGCCGGACACCGGAGTCCCGCAGGGAACGGCGCAAAACTTAAATCAGATTCTGTGACATCTGCAATCCCGTCTTTAGTGAATCAGGTCATTCATCTGAAAGATCGGTAGCAGCATGGCGAACACGATACCCATTACGAAGAGGCCCATGACCACGATGAGCAGGGGCCCCAGGAGTCCTACCATGGCCGCCAGGATGCCATCGAGCTCGCGCTCCTGGCTCACGGCGGCCTGCTCCAGCATGGAATCGAGCTCGCCGCTCGATTCGCCGCTCGAGATGAGGTGGACCGTCATCGGCGGAAAGAGCCTGCTCGTGGCGAGCGACCGGCCGATGGGGCCGCCCTCGCGCACCCGCGCGGCGGCATCCAGGACGGCATCCCGCATCGGCAGGTTCGTGACCACCTCGCCCGCGATGCGCATGGCTTCGAGCACGGGCACTGACGCTGACGAGAGGATGCTGAACGTGCGCGTGAACCGCGCCGTGTTGAACCCGCGCGCCAGCTTACCCACGAGCGGCATGCGAAGCTGCAGGCGATGGAAGCGACGCCGGTTGTCGGGGTTGCGCAGCCATCGCTGGAAGAGCACCGCGGCGATCACGGCGAGGATGATCAGGTAGATGCCGTACGACTTGAGGAAGGCGCTGGTGCCGATGAGGACGCGCGTGATGAGCGGTAGCTGGGCCTTGCTCGCCTGGAAGACCGAAACGACCTTTGGCACCACGAACACGAGCAGCGCCGAGACGATGATGAAGCACATGACCGTGAGCACGATCGGGTAGAGCATCGCCGCCAGGATCTTCTGCCGGATCTCCTCGCGGCTTTCGGTATAGACCGCGAGGCGCTCGAGCACGTTATCCAGATGACCGGCCTGCTCGCCGGCCGAGATCGTGGCGCGATAAATCTCCGGAAAGACGCGCGGAAACTCCGTAAGGCCGTCGGCCAGCGTATGTCCTTCCATCACCTTCGACCGCACGCCGAGGATGATGCTCTGCACCCGCGGCTTCTCGGTCTGCTGCGACACCGCGAGCAGTGATTCCTCCAGCGGCAAAC
This sequence comes from uncultured Pseudomonadota bacterium, assembly GCA_963812925.1. GTDB lineage: Bacteria > Pseudomonadota > Gammaproteobacteria > Steroidobacterales > Steroidobacteraceae > 13-2-20CM-66-19. Next base: position 274,919 of record CAWEXF010000022.1, read on the forward strand.
CGGCGCGGACCAGGGTGGCCAGCTGGCGGGTGAAGAGCGAGAGGTCGGCCGGGGCGACGCGGCGGACGAAGCTGAACGACTGCTGGCGGTTCGCTTCCTTCTGCGCCACCTCGTTGACCGTGACCGGCAGGAGCTGCCGCTCACGCAGGAGCTGGCGGATGTGCCGCGGCGTGTCGCCTTCGAGAACGCCCTTGCGCTCCTTGCCGGCGTTGTCGAGCGCTATGTATTCGAAGGCCCCCATGGCGCGGCGTACTTCTTCAATCCTCGCGGGTGACCCGCAGCACTTCCTCGATGGTCGTCTCGCCGCGCAGGATTCTGGCGACGCCGTCGTCGCGGATGGAAGGGGTCGTGAGGCGGGCGTGACGCTCGAGCTCCTGCTCGCTCACGCCGTCATGGATCATGGTGCGCATGGCGTCGTCCACCACGATCAGCTCGTAAACGCCTGAGCGCCCGCGGTAGCCTCCCGTGGCGTCGCGCCCCGGGCGGTAGAGCACGGGCGAGGGGTCTTCGGGCTCGAGATTGAGCAGCCGCCGCTCGTAGTCGCCCGCCTCGAAGGGCTCCTTGCTCTCCGGATTGAGGACCCGGACGAGGCGCTGTGCGAGCACGCCGATCAGGCTCGAGGAGAGCAAAAACGGCTCGATGCCCATGTCCCGCAGGCGCGTGACCGCGCCGGCCGCGGTGTTGGTGTGCAGGGTGGATAGCACCAGGTGTCCGGTGAGGCTCGCCTGTACGGCGATCTGCGCCGTCTCGAGGTCGCGGATCTCACCGATCATGACGACGTCGGGGTCCTGGCGCAGGATGGCTCTCAGGCCGCGGGCGAAGGTCATCTCGACCTTGGTATTGACCTGGGTCTGGCCGATGCCGTCGATGTAGTACTCGATCGGATCCTCGACCGTCATGATGTTCTGGGAGTTGTCGTTCAGCCGCTCGAGAGCGGCATAGAGCGTCGTCGTCTTGCCGGAGCCGGTCGGCCCGGTGACGAGGAGGATCCCGTGCGGCTTGTGGATCAGCTCGTCGATCAGCGTCTCGGTCTGCGGGTCCATCCCCAGGGCGGTCAGGTCCAGACGTCCCGCCTGCTTGTCGAGGATACGAAGCACCACGCGCTCACCGTGGCCGGAAGGGATCGTCGAGACGCGCACGTCCACCGCGCGGCCGGCGATCTTGAGGCCGATGCGCCCGTCCTGCGGCAGACGCTTCTCGGCTATGTCGAGCTTCGACATGACCTTGATGCGGGAGACGACGAGCGGCGCCACGGCGCGCTTCGACTGCAGCACCTCGCGCAGCATTCCGTCGACTCGGAAACGCACGACCAGGCGATTCTCGAACGGCTCGACGTGGATATCGGAGGCGTTCTCCTTCACCGCCTGGGTCAGCACGGCATTGATCAGCCGGATGATCGGCGCATCGTCGTCGCTGTCGAGCAGGTCGGCCTGCTCGGGCAGCTCCAGTGCAAGGTGCGCCAGGTCGGTGGTGTCGTCCAATCCCTCGACCGAAGCCTGCATGGCGCCCGAGCCTGCCTCATAAACCTGCCGCAGCAGCAAGTCGAACTCCGCCTCCGGCACCCGCTCGAGCCTGACCGGCCGGCCTACGAACCGCCGGACCTCCGCCAGGGCGCTGGGCGAGGCGTGCTCGCGATAGACGCACTCGGCCTCAGTGTCCGAGACCTGCCTGATCAGCACGCCGTGGCGTTTCGCGAACGCGAAGGAAAGCTTGCGCTGCGGAGCCGCGGCTACCTGCAACTGCTCGTCCATGACTTCGGCGGCGCTCAAGGCTGGCCTCCGTTCGGTGTCGTCCCGCTGCCGGTGGTTGCCGGCGGCGGGCTCGGCGTGGCTTGAGGCGCCGGCGCCGGGGCGGTCGTCGCCGGCGCTGCCTGGCCGCCCTGAGCCGGTATGGTCTTGACCTGCGGTTTCTTCGGTTGCGACTTCGGCGCGGCGAGCGGGTTGGGTGCCGCGAGCGGGTTGGGTGCCGACAGCGTGCTGGGCGGCGGCGGCGGCGGCAGCGGTGGCAGCCGCGGCGCCGGCTCGCCCCGCAGCAACTGCGGGAACTGCTCCGGGATCACCGAGTTCTGCTGGTGCAGCATGTAGTTGTAGTCGCTGCGGGTCGCAGCGGCGGCCTCGAATTGGTCGCGCAGGATCGTCGGCTTGATGAATATCATCAGGTCGTTGCGCGTCGCGGAGTCGTTGCGCGCCTTGAAGAGGTTGCCGAGGAGCGGGATTTCTGCCAGCAGCGGCACGCCGTTGTTGTCACGGTTCTGCTGGTTCTGGATCAAGCCGCCGAGCACCACGACGCCGCCGTTCTCGATCAGTACGTTGGTGTCTATGCTCCGCTTGGCCGTCTCCGGCTCCTCGAGCGACGTGGTCGTGGTCCCCACGAGGCTCGAGCTTTCCACGGAGATCTTCAGCATCACCGCGTTGCCCTCGGCCGAGATCGTCGGGGTCACCTTGAGGATGATGCCGACCTCCTCCTGCTGGACGGTCTGGAAGGGCGTGACCGCGCCGGTGGTCGTGGTGGTGGGGGTCGAGTATTGGCCGGTGACGAATGGCACCTCGTCGACGTCCTTGAGCGTCGCAGCCTGATTGTTCAGCGTCACGGCGGACGGGGTGGCCATGATGTTGGTGGTGGTGTCGTCCTGCAGGGCGCGGAGCATGGCCGCGAACGACTCGCCTCCGGCGGTGAGCGTCCCGACCCCGATGGTGGTGCCCGCGAGCAGCGAGTCGCTGAGGCCGCTGGCGCCGCTCTCGCCGGCGGCGACGAGGTCGACGAGGCTGGTGCCGCCGACCGGCTCGACGTAGCCGCCGAGCGGTACCTTGTCATTCTTGGAAAAGGCCGCCCAGTTGACGCCGAGGTCGTCGGTCTTGGAGATGTCGAGCTCGGCGATGATCGCCTGCACCAGCACCTCGGGCCGGCGCCGATCGAGCGCCTGGACGATATCGAGGATGGTGCGCATCACCTTTGGCGGGGCGGTGATGATGAGGGCGTTGTTCTGCTGATCAGCCCAGACGAGAGCGTTTTTCTCCGCCTCCGCCTGCGGATTCTTGGCGCCGGCGCCGGCGTCGGCACCGCCGGCGGCGGACATCTGCGCCAGCTCCGACATCTGCTGCTTGAGCTTCGGTGCCAGCTTCGTGGCGTCGGTGTAGTGCAGGTACACCACCTGGGTATTGCCGCCGGACTTGAGCGGCGTGTCGAGCTCCGCGACCAGCGCACGAACCTGCAGCCGCTGGGAAGGATCGCCGCCGATCAGTACGCTGTTGGTGCGGTCATCGGCGACCACTTTGGTAGCCGACCGGCCCTCCTGTATGTTTCCCTGTCCCTGGTAAACCGAGTCGATGGTGCGCACGACGTCGGAGGCCGAAGCGTTCTGCAGCGGCATCACATCGATATCCTGATTGCCGGTCTGGTCGATGCGCTGGATGATCTCCATCATCCGATGCACGTTGCTGGCATGGTCCGTGATGATGAGGATGTTGGAGGGCGGGTAGGCCGCGAGGTGCCCCTGCTGCGGGATCATCGGTCGCAGAATGGGCACGAGCTCCGCGGCGCTCACGTTCTTGATGGCAACGACCTGGGTGACGATCTCGTCCGAGCTCGAGCTCACCTGCGAGGGCAGGTCGATCCCGGGCATCTCGCGCATTTCCGCGTCCGGCACCACTTTCACGACGTTGTTGCCGGCCGGCACGGCGATGAAGCCGTAGACCTCGAGGATCGCCAGGAACGCCTGGTAGAAGGCGGGCGGCGACATCGGCGCCGAGGAGAACATGTTCACCTGGGCACGGACACGCGGATCGAGGATGAAGGTCTTCCCGGTCGCGGCGGCGACCGCCTGGACGATCTGCGTGATGTCCGCGTCCTTGAAATTCGGCGTGATGCTGACCGCCTGCTGCACGGCCGACTGCGCCTCACAGGCGAGCGCCGGCAGCAGAGCCAGACAGCACACTAAAATGCGAAAGCCTTTCACCAACCTCGACCCCCGTTGCTGGGACTGAAACCCATGCGCCCTACTGCACGCCCGGCGGCTGCCCGAACGGTCGCTGCGGCGGCGGCGGCGGCTCGGAAGGCCCATTCTGCGACCCGGCCAGCGATTCCGCCTCCTGTTCGACTGCCGCCAGGTCGAGAGTGAGATCCTGTTGCTGTCCGTTGCGCAGTACCGTGATGTGTGCCTCACTCGAGTTACCGAGTGTGCTCAGGATCTGCTCTCCCCGCGACGGATCATCGAGGGGAGCACCGTCGATGGCCGTGACGAGATCGCCCGGCCGGAGGCCGAGGCGCAGGAACGCTTCCGCGTCACGACCGGGATACACCCGGAAACCCTGCTGCCTGCCGCCCGCAAACACCGGCTCCGGGCGCATGATGTCCCCGATGATGCCAGGATCGCGGCTTACGAGTTCACGCATTCGATCGATGATCGGAGCCACCGGTGCTGCGGACAGGCTCGGCGGCGGGGCATTTCCGCCTATGAGGTGTGGCAGCGCCAGCGCTTCGAGACGTCCGTCACGGTCGAGCAGCACGTGGTCGGAGAGCACGGCGTGCAGCCGCGCTCCGCCCGGAATGTTGTCTCCAACCGCATACACTTTGGTCGCGGAAGCGCTTGGCCCGAGTATTGCGAGCCCATCGTCTGGATTATTGGCGGCGATCACACCCGTGAGAACCAGCGGCATGTTCGTCTGTGGTGCGTTGGCGCCGTTGCTGGCCGCCAAGGGCGCCTCTCCGAAAAGATGCGTACCGGTGATGGCGGCAATGTCGACCGTCGGGCGCTGCACCCGCGAGGCAGAGACGAGGGCGCCGGGCGATGGCGCGCGGTCCGCGCCCGCCAGATCGGTCAGTATCATCGCGGCCTGCACGCCCAGGGCAAGGGCGAGCAGCCACGTCGCCACCCGCGGACCACGGGTGAAGAACAGGGCTCGCCATTTTTCGGACCCTGGGACGGCTTGGAGCCAGGAAGCGGCGCTCATTGAGGTGGGAAGGTCATGGATTCGCTGGCAAACACGCTATAGACCGCGGTCGACGCATTCCGTGCGGCGCTGCTGGAGCCTCCCCAATAATAAGGCGCTCGCCGTTGTGCTCTCAAGCGATTGTTTCTACAAGAGTAACGGCGTCCCATTATTGCAGGCTTGTGTTGCAGATTCGCGACCCCTATAAATGAAGTAATCATGGCTGACCCGCACCCGACCCGACCCGATACCGGCATACTCGTCGAGGAGGCGCGTCCCGAGGTCAAGCAGCCGCCGCTTTACCAGGTGGTGCTGCTCAATGACGACTATACCCCGATGGAGTTCGTCGTCGACGTGCTGGAAAAGTTCTTCGGCCTCGATCGGCCGACGGCCACGCGCATCATGCTCGAAGTCCACACCAAGGGTAAGGGCGTATGCGGGGTCTTTACGTTCGAGATCGCTGAAACTAAGGTGGCGCAGGTGACCACGTATGCGCGCGATAATCAGCATCCGCTGATGTGTACCTTGGAAGAGGCATGACCTTACTAGATAGGCACTAAAAGTGTTGTCAAACGAGCTTGAATACTGTCTCAACGATGCCTTCCACCAGGCGCGGGAAGCGCGTCACGAGTATCTGACGGTCGAGCATCTGCTGCTGGCGATCGTCGACACGCCCCGGGTTCGCGAGATCCTCAGGGCCTGCGGCGCCGATCTGACCAAGCTCAAGCAGGAGCTCAAGGATCATATCGAGCAGTCCACCCCGCGTGTCGAGGAGGGCGAGGAACGGGAAGTGCAGCCGACGCTCGGCTTCCAACGCGTGTTGCAGCGCGCGGTGTTCCACGTGCAGTCGAGCGGCAAGAAGGAAGTCGGCGTGTCGAACGTGCTGGTCGCGATCTTCAGCGAAAAGCAGAGCCACGCGGTGTTCCTCCTCAACCGCCAGCACGTGACGCGGCTCGACGTCGTCAACTACATCTCCCATGGCCTCTCCAAGATCGCGGAGGAGAAGACCGACAAGGAAGAGGCGCAGGCGGATACGGAGCGGGATCCGGAAGGCGGCAGTGCGCTCGAGAAGTTCACTACCAACCTCAACCGCCTGGCGCAGGAGGGGCGCATCGATCCGCTGATCGGCCGCAAGCTCGAGGTCGAGCGCACCATCGAGATTCTTTGCCGCCGCCGCAAGAACAATCCGCTCTACGTGGGTGAGGCCGGCGTCGGCAAGACCGCCATCGCCGAAGGCCTCGCGCGCCTCATCATCGAGGGCAAGGTCCCCGAGGTGCTGGCCGACTGCACGATCTACGCGCTCGACATGGGCGCGCTCATTGCCGGCACCAAGTACCGGGGCGACTTCGAGAAGCGTTTGAAGGGCGTCATCACGGAGCTGAAGAAACAGCCGGGCGCCATCCTCTTCATCGATGAGATCCACACCGTGATCGGCGCCGGCGCCGCCTCGGGCGGCGTCATGGATGCCTCCAATCTCATCAAGCCGGTGCTCACCAACGGCGAGATCCGCTGCATCGGCTCGACCACGTACCAGGAGTACCGGGGAATCTTCGAGAAGGACCACGCGCTCGCGCGCCGGTTCCAGAAGATCGATGTGACGGAGCCCTCCGTCGCCGAGACGGTGGAGATCCTGATGGGTCTCAAGGCGCGCTTCGAGGAGCACCACGGCATCACCTACGCGGCCGACGCATTGAAGGCGGCTGCGGAGCTCGCCGCGCGGCACATCAACGAGCGGCACTTGCCCGACAAGGCGATCGACGTTGTCGATGAGGCCGGGGCGCGGCAGCGCCTGAAGCCGATCGGGGAGCGGGAGCCGGTCATCGAGGTGCGCCACGTCGAGGACGTCGTGGCGCGCATGGCCCGCATCCCGCCGAAGAGCGTCTCGACCTCCGACCGGGAGGTGCTGAAGAATCTGGAGCGCAATCTCAAGCTCGTCATCTTCGGTCAGGACCGTGCCATCGACGCGCTGGCGGCCGCGATCAAGATGGCCCGCTCGGGCCTCGGCGATCAGCGCAAGCCCGTCGGCAGCTTCCTCTTCGCGGGCCCCACCGGGTGTCGGCAAGACCGAGGTCACCCGCCAGCTCGCCATCGCGATGGGCGTGGAGTTCCTGCGCTTCGACATGTCGGAATACATGGAGCGGCACACCGTCTCGCGCCTCATCGGCGCGCCGCCGGGCTATGTCGGGTTCGACCAGGGAGGACTGCTGACGGAAGCGATTGCCAAGCATCCGCACTGTGTGCTGCTGCTCGATGAGATCGAGAAGGCGCACCCGGATGTCTTCAACCTGCTGCTGCAGGTGATGGACCACGGCACGCTGACCGACAACAACGGCCGCAAGGCGGACTTCCGGCACGTCATCATCATCATGACCACCAATGCCGGCGCGCAGGAGATGGCCCGCCCCTCGATCGGCTTCACTCACGCCGATCACGCCAGCGATGGGATGGAGGCGATCCGCCGCTCCTTTACGCCGGAGTTCCGCAACCGCCTGGATGCGACGATCCAATTTGCGAGCCTCGACCCGGTCACGATAGAGCGGGTGGTCGACAAGCTGGTCCTGGAAGTCGAAATGCAGCTCGAGCAGAAGGGAGTGAGCATCTCCCTCGACGATGCGGCGCGCCGCTGGATCGCGCAGCGGGGCTATGACCCGAAGATGGGTGCGCGGCCGATGGCGCGCACGATCCAGGAGCACATCAAGCGGCCCCTGGCGGAAGAGCTGCTATTTGGCAGGCTGGTGGGCGGCGGCCACGTGCGGGTTTCGGTGGCGGCGGACGGCGAGAAGCTCGAGCTGGAATGCACCCCGAACAAGACTCCGGAGCTTACCGCCTGAGGAATCAGCGACCGCGGTAGATGATCCTGCCCTTCGTGAGGTCATAGGGCGTCATTTCCACCGTGACTTGGTCGCCGGTGAGGATGCGGATGTAGTTTTTCCGCATCTTGCCGGAAATATGCGCGGTAACCACGTGGCCGTTCTTCAGCTTCACGCGGAAGGTGGTGTTGGGCAGCGTCTCCACTACCTCACCTTCCATCTGGATCGCGTCTTCTTTGGACATACGGCCTTATCGTCTCGGGGGGCGCGCATTGGAGCACAAAGGCCGCGGGTGCGCAATTTGCAGGAGGCGGCCCGAGAGGAGGGCTAGGAGAGGGAAATGGGGTCGAGCGAGACCCACTCCTCGAGCAATGCCTGGAACTGCGCGCGCGGGATGCTGCGGGCGCCGAGACTGCCGAGGTGCCGGGAGGCGAGCTGGCAGTCGATCACGGCGATGCTGTTGCGGCGGCACACCGCCACCAGATGCGCGAGCGCCACTTTGGAGGCATCACGCGCGCGGCTGAACATGGATTCCCCGAAGAAAACGCCCCCGAGCCGCACTCCGTAGAGACCGCCGACCAGCTCCCCGCCGAGGCGCGCCTCGATGCTGTGCGCATGACCCCGATGATGGAGCTCGAGATACGCCGCGCGCATCTCCGGGGTGATCCAGGTGCCGAGACTGTGGACCCGCGGGGCGGCGCAGGCGTCGATGATCGCCGCGAAATCCTCATCGGTCGCAACGCTGAAGCCGCCATTGCGCAGGGTCTTCGCGAGGCTGCGGCTCACGCGGAATTCCTCGGGGAAGAGCACCGCACGCGGGTCCGGGGACCACCAGAGGACCGGCTGGCCGGGCGAGTACCAGGGAAAGATGCCGCGCCGATAAGCCGCGAGAAGTCGCGCCGGCGAGAGGTCGCCGCCCGCCGCCAAAAGGCCGGCCGGATCGTCGAGCGCCTGCTCCAGCGGGGGGAACCACTCCGGCGCGTCCTTGGGTGAAAGCCAGGTGATCGTCTTCACTGCGTCTTCGCGCCGGTCGGCGTCTTGCGGTAGGGCACGTGCTCGCCAACCTCGGCGGCGTAGTCGTCGACGGCACCGCCCTCACGCTCGAGATACTCACCGATCGCCTCGCGGAATGCGCCATCCGCGATGTAATGCGCCGACCAGGTGAGCGTCGGCTCGAAGCCGCGGCTCACCTTGTGCTCGCCCTGGGTGCCGGGCTCGAACCGTTTCACGCCGTGCTCGATGCAGAACTCGATGCCCTGGTGATAACAGGTCTCGAAGTGCAGGCTGTGGTAGTCGGCTGCCGCGCCCCAATAGCGTCCATAGAGCGCCTCGGGCGACCAGAAGAAGATGGCTGCCGCGACCGGGTCTGCTGACCCGGCCATCGCGACTTTGACCATGAGAGCATCGCCGAGCGTGCGTGCTATCTCGCTGAAGAACGCTCGGGTGAGATAGGGCTCGTTGCCGTGCCGCAGGAAGGTCTCCCGGTGCAGCTCATAGACACTGTCGAGGAGGCGCCCGTCGAGCTCACCGCCGAAGCGCGTTTCGAAGCGAATTCCGGCCTCGGCGACGCGCCGGCGCTCGCGGCGCGCCTTCTTGCGCTTGTCCGCGGTGAAGCTCTCGAGGTAGGCATCGAAGCTCGGATAGCCGCGGTTGCTCCAATGGAACTGGCAGTCGCGCCGCAGCAGCCAGCCCGCGCCCTCGCATGCCGCTCGCGTGGGTTCATCGACAAAGAGCGCATGAACGGAAGAGAGCCGGCGGCTGGCGGCATGATCCTGCAGGGCCGCGAGGAGGCGGTTGGCGACCGCGCGGGGGTCGAGCCCGGCGCGCACGAGCAGACGCGGCCCGGTGGCGGGCGTGAAGGGCACCGCCACGAGGAGCTTCGGGTAGTAACGGCGCCCATGGCGCGAGTACGCCTGGGCCCAGGCGAAATCGAACACGAACTCACCGTAGGAGTGTGTCTTGATGTAGGCCGGTGCCGCCGCGGCGAGTCCGACGTCATCGCTCAGGGTGATCGGGCATGGCTCCCAACCCGTTCCCGCGCCGACGCAGCCGGTGTGCTCGAGCGCCGCCAGGAATTCGTGTCGCAGAAATGGGCAGGCCGTGCCGCCGAGCGCATTCCACTCGCGGCAATCGATGTCATCCATGCTGTGGTGGACTCTAGACCGCACGTTCCCCCCGCGCCCGTCCTTAGTGCGGGCTGCTCTCCAGGCCTTCGAGGTAGCCGTCGGCATCGAGCGCCGCCATGCATCCTGAGCCGGCGGAGGTGATCGCCTGGCGGTACACATGATCGGCCACGTCGCCGGCCGCGAAGACGCCCGGCACACTCGTCGCGGTGGCGTCCCCATCCGCGCCGCCGCGCACCCGGATATAGCCGTTGCGCATCTCGAGCTGACCCTTGAAGACGCCTGTGTTCGGCTCGTGACCGATGGCGATGAAGACACCGGTGACCGACAGGCTGCGCATCTCACCGTCCTTCACGGCCTTCAGGCGCACGCCGTTGACGCCCTGATCATCTCCCAACACTTCGTCGACCGCGTGGTTCCACACGAGCGAGACCTTGCCGGCCTCGGCCTCGCGAAAGAGACGATCCTGCAGGATCTTCTCCGAGCGCAGGCGATCCCGCCGGTGCACCAGCGTTACGTGCGCCGCGATATGCGACAGGTACAGCGCCTCTTCGACCGCGGTGTTGCCGCCGCCGATCACCGCGACGCGCTGCTTGCGGAAAAAGAAGCCATCGCAGGTGGCGCATGCGGATACGCCGCGGCCGCGGAATTTCTCCTCCGAGGGTAGCCCCAGGTACTTGGCGGTCGCTCCGGTGGCGATGATCAGGGCATCGCAAGTGTAGGTGCACGCATCACCCGTCAGCCGAAAGGGGCGCTGCGAAAGATCGGCCGAGTGGATGTGGTCGCTCACGATCTCGGTTTTGAACCGCTCCGCGTGCTGCCGCATGCGCTCCATCAGCGCCGGCCCCTGCAGCCCCTCGACATCGCCAGGCCAATTGTCGACGTCGGTAGTGGTCATGAGCTGGCCGCCGGGGGCGACGCCAGTGATGAGGAGCGGTGCACGATTGGCCCGCGCGGCGTAGACCGCTGCGCTATAGCCCGCGGGGCCGGAGCCCAGAATGATCAGTCGGCTGTGCCGGGGAGGGGTCATTGTGGCCATCGAGTCCTGCTGTCATGGGGGCCGCCTGGAATAGTAGCAAGGGCAAGCCGGTGCTTTCAGCGGGCCGGGGGCCCAGCCGCCATGGATGGCCAGTGGCACCGCCCACGGCTTAATATCATAGTCTGTCCTCTTCATTTACCGGAGCCGTAGGACTTGGCCGAATCTCGAGCGCAGGCGCGCTCTCCCATCCGTTTCACGGCCGGCGTCGCGCGCGGTCTGCGTGAGAGTGCCGTCATCGCGATTGGCGTGGCCGCCATCGTGTTGCTCATAGCACTCGCCACGTATAGCCCATGCGACTCCGGCTACTCGGTCGCGGGCGCTTGCGCGGGCGCGAGCAGCCTCGGCGTGCACAATCGCATTGGGCCGGTCGGGGCGTGGCTCGCCGACGTGCTTTTCTTCGCCGTCGGCCGTCCGGCCTTCCTGCTGCCCCTCATGCTGGGCTTGAGCGCCTGGATGCTGCATCGCGGCGTGAGGGGCGAGCCGACTTCCCGCGCCAACTCAGTGGTTCGCGCGGGCGGCTTTGTGCTGCTGCTCGCGGCCAGCTGCGGACTCACGGCGGTGAACTGGCAGCATATGCCGCCGGCGGGCCCTGGAGGTGTCATTGGCAGCGAGATCGGCTCCGGGCTCGCGGATGGCCTCAAACCGCTCGGGGCGACGCTGCTTCTCCTGGCCGCGTGGATGGCGGGACTCTCACTCTCCTTCGAGGTCTCCTGGTTCACCGTCATGGATCGCCTGGGGAGTTGGACCTGGGCCGGGATAGGTTGGCTGCGGGAGCGGCGCGCGAGCGCGAAGGACGTCGCGGTGGGGAAGGAGCGCCGCGCGGCGCGGCGGGATTCCGTGGTGAGCGAGCAGAAGCGGGTCGCGGCACGCCCGCCGCCCAAGATCGAGCCGCCGACCCCGAGCGTCGAGAAGAGCGAGCGGGTCGAGAGGGAGCGTCAGGTGCCGCTCTTCGATCCGCCCAAGGCAGGGGAGCTGCCGCCGCTGTCGCTGCTGGATGATCCGCCGGCCCGCGAGCCGCTCTATTCAGCCGAGGCGCTCGAGGCGCTGTCGCGGCTGGTGGAAATGAAGCTGAAGGACTTCGACATCGAGGCGGAGGTCGTCGCGGTACAGCCGGGACCCGTGGTAACGCGCTTCGAGCTGCGGCCGGCGCCGGGGGTGAAGGCGAGCCAGATCACGAGCCTCTCCAAGGATCTGGCGCGCGCGCTGTCGGTGCTCAGCGTGCGCGTGGTGGAGGTGATTCCGGGCAAGAGTGTCATGGGCCTCGAGATCGCCAATGAGAAGCGCGAGATCGTGACCCTCGGGGAGATCATCCGCTCCAAGGCCTACGACGAGATGCACTCGCCCATCGCGCTCGCTCTCGGCAAGGACATCGGCGGCCAGCCGTACGTCGCCGACCTGGCGCGCATGCCGCATTTGCTCATCGCGGGTACCACCGGCTCCGGCAAGTCGGTGGCCATCAACGCCATGGTGCTGTCGCTCCTCTACAAGTCCACCGCCGAGCACGTGCGGCTGATCATGATCGATCCGAAGATGCTCGAGCTCTCGGTGTACGAGGGCATCCCGCACCTTCTCGCGCCGGTCGTGACCGACATGAAGCAGGCGGCGAATGCGCTGCGCTGGTGTGTGGCGGAAATGGAGCGGCGCTACCAGCTCATGGCGGCGCTGGGCGTGCGTAACATCGCGGGCTTCAACCGCCGGGTGAAGGACGCGAACGAGGCCGGCAAGCCCATTCTGGATCCGGTGATGCTGCAGCGCGCCGCCAACGATCCAACCATCGACCAGCGCGAGATCCAGCCTCTGGTGCCGCTGCCCTACATCGTCGTCGTCATCGACGAGCTCGCCGACCTGATGATGATCGTCGGCAAGAAGGTGGAGGAGCTGATTGCGCGCCTGGCGCAAAAGGCGCGCGCATCCGGCATCCACCTGCTGTTGGCAACGCAGCGGCCGTCGGTGGATGTGATCACCGGTCTCATCAAAGCCAACATTCCGTGCCGCATCGCCTTCCAGGTATCCGCCAAGGTGGATTCGCGCACGATTCTCGACCAGATGGGAGCCGAGACGCTGCTCGGCCACGGCGACATGCTCTACCTGCCGTCGGGCACCTCATTGCCGACACGCGTGCATGGCGCGTTCGTGTCGGATCAGGAAGTCCACCGGGTCGTCGAGGGGCTGAAGACGCCGACGCCGCCCGACTACATCGAGGAGGTGCTCTCCGGACCACGGGGGCCGATACCGGGACTGCCGGCCGAAGAGGGCGAGGCGGGTGCGGCGGTGGAAGACCCGGAGCAGGATGCGCTCTACGACGAGGCCGTGCGAATCGTCATCACCGAGCGCAAGCCCTCGATCTCCTATGTGCAGCGACGCCTGAAGATCGGCTACAACCGCGCCGCCCGGCTCCTCGAGGCGATGGAGATCGCGGGCCTGGTCGGGCCCCTGCAGTCGAATGGCTCGCGCGAGGTGCTGGCGCCCGCGCCGGCGGAAGATTAGAAAGTTCAATCATGTCAAAGAGAGCATCGTGCGCCGCCGCGATCGCGGCCGGGTTTTGGATCGTTCCGGCGCTCGCGGGCGCCGCGGGAGACACGCCAGCGGCTACCGCCACGGCACAAGCGCAGCCCGGCGTGCAGGCGCCATCGTCGGCCCCGACCCCGCTCGATCACTACCTCAAGAACCTCAAGACGCTGCGTGTTACGTTTCTGCAGACGGTGGCAGACGCGCATGGCGCTGAAATCGGACGTTCAACCGGCACGCTCATCGTGGAGCGACCCGGCAAGTTCAGCTGGGATATTCACCCGCAAAGCGTCCAGCAGGGCGCTGCTACCGGACCGGGCGCGGCCGCGCCGCAGGCGACCGCTCCCGGCAGCGGTCAGCTCATGGTCTCCGATGGCCGCAACCTCTGGTACCTCGACCGCGATCTCGAGCAGGTGACCGTGCGGCCGGTGACTGCGGCGCTGTCGGCAACTCCGGCGATGTTGCTTTCCGGAACGGTCGATGTACATGAGCACTTCACCGAGAGCCTCGTTGGGATGCGTGAGGGCCTCAATTGGGTGTACGTGGAGCCGCGCAGCACCGAGGCCGACTTCAAGAGCGCGCTCTTCGGCTTCGACGCCAAAGGGACGCTGCAGCGGATGATTCTCGAGGACAAGCTCGGTCAGGTCGTCACCATCATCTTCCAGGATGTCGCGGTCAACGTCCCCGTGCCGGCCAAGGAGCTGGTGTTCACGCCGCCTCCGGGCGCGGATGTGATCGGAACGCCGGCGCAGTGAGCCCCGCCGCTACGAGCGCGCCGGATTCCTCGCGGCCGCTCGCCGACCGGATGCGGCCGCGCTCGCTGGATGAGGTCGTCGGACAGCAGCAGGTGTTGGGTCCGGGCAAGCCGTTGCGCCGCGCCATCGAGTCGGGACAGCTGCACTCGCTCATTCTCTGGGGCCCCCCCGGCACCGGCAAGACCACACTGGCGCGCCTCATCGCCCGGCGGGCCGATGCGCAGTTCATCCAGCTCTCGGCGGTGATGGCAGGAGTCAAGGACATCCGGGCCGCGGTGGAAGCTGCACGCGAGGCGCGCGCTTCGAGCGGGAAGCCGACGCTGCTCTTCCTGGATGAGGTGCATCGTTTCAACAAGGCACAGCAGGACACCTTGCTCCCATACCTGGAGGATGGAACGCTGACGTTTGTCGGTGCGACGACAGAGAACCCGTCGTTCGAGGTCGTGAGCGCGCTGCTCTCGCGGGCCCGGGTTTACGTGTTGCGGCCGCTGACCGTGGCCGACATCGAGGCGCTCCTGCGCGCCGCGCTCACCGACCGGGAGAGGGGGCTCGGCGACGACGGCGTGGCGGCCGAGCCGGCGGCGCTGGAGCTGATCGCAAAGGCCGCCGATGGCGATGGCAGGCGCGCGCTCAATATGTTGGAGCTGGCGGCGGGACTCGCCGACGTCTCGCCGGCCGGTGCGCGACTGATTACGCTCACTCTCGCGCAGGAGGTGGCGAGCGGCGGCCGCCGGCGTTTCGACAAGGGGGGCGATCAGTTCTACGACCAGATCTCGGCGCTGCACAAGGCGGTGCGCGGCACCGACCCCGATGGGGCGCTCTACTGGCTCTGCCGCATGCTCGATGGCGGCTGCGATCCGCTTTACATCGCGCGGCGAGTGGTCCGCATGGCAATGGAGGACGTGGGGATCGCCGATCCCCGGGCGTTCGCGCTGACACTCGACGCCTGGGAGGCATATGACCGTCTGGGATCGCCGGAGGGAGAGTTGGCAATCGCGAATGCGGTGGTCTATCTGGCATGCGCGCCGAAAAGCAATGCCGTTTACGTCGCGATGGGCGAGGCCATGGCCGACGTCGAGCAGTACGGGACCCTGGACGTGCCGCTACGGCTGCGCAACGCGCCGACGCGTCTCATGAAGGGGATGGGCTATGGCGAAGGTTATCGCTATGCGCACGATGAGGCCGATGCTTATGCGGCCGGGGAGCGCTACCTGCCTGACGAGATGCCGGATAGGCGATACTACCCGCCCCGTTCCGCGCGGCCTCGAGATCAAGATCGGCGAAGCGCTGCAGCGACTGAGGAATAGAGGTAAATGATCGATCCGAAGCTGCTGCACTCCGATCCCGAAGCCGTCGCCCGCAATCTGGCGCGGCGCGGGTACACGCTCGATGTCAGCGAGTTTCGCGCGCGCGAGGAGAAGCGCAAGAACTGGCAGATCGAGGCGGATGGCTGCGCCGAGCGCAATGCCAACGCCAAGGCGGTCGGCATCGCCAAGGGCAAGGGCGAGGATGCCGCGCCGCTGTTGGCGCGCGGCGAGGCGTTGACCGGCGAGTTGGCCGCGGCTGACCGGGAGCTCAGCGCCGTGCAGCAGGACCTCGAGAGCTGGCAGCTCGGACTGCCCAACCTGCTGCACGAATCCGTACCCGAGGGGCGCGGCGAGGCTGACAACCGCGAGGTGCGCCGAGCATCGGCGCCGCGCAAGCTCGACTTCGAGCCAAAGGACCACGTCGCGCTCGGCGAGAAGCTCGGCGGGCTCGATTTCGAGGCCGCCGCGCGCATCTCCGGCGCGCGCTTCGTCGTGATGCGCGGGGGAGTGTCGCGCCTGCATCGCGCGCTGGCGCAATTCATGCTCGACCTGCACTCGCGGGAGCACGGCTACACGGAGGTCTACGTGCCCTACCTGGTGCAGTCGCAGGCGTTGCTCGGCACCGGGCAGCTGCCGAAGTTCGAGGATGACCTGTTCAAGGTGAGCGGCAAGAGCGAGGCCGCGGCACAGCAGGCGTTCTATCTCATTCCCACTGCCGAGGTGCCGGTCACCAACCTCGTGCGCGAGCAGATCGTGCCGGCCGAGTCGTTGCCGCTGAAGTTCGTCTGCCACACTCCCTGTTTCCGGTGCGAAGCGGGCGCGGCAGGCAAGCAGACGCGCGGCATGATCCGCGTGCATCAGTTCGACAAGGTCGAGCTGGTGCAGATCGTGCGACCGGCGGATTCCTATGCCGCGCTCGAGCAGTTGACGAGCCACGCGGAGGAGGTGCTGAAGCGCCTGCAGCTGCCGTACCGGACGGTGGCGCTCTGCACCGCGGACATCGAGGCCGACAGCGCCAAGACCTATGACATCGAGGTCTGG